>NZ_LR656201.1 GCF_902168435.1 Bacillus marasmi | reverse complement strand
CTATACTATCATAACCATATTCCTTAATTGTTGTATCATCTACCACTTTCAAAAAGTCTTCCACACTTTCATAACCTTTTGGAACAATGGACCTATTTATTAAATTTCCGTTTATATCATAATCGTTTTTTATTACTTCATCAATTTCGGAACGGTAAATATCTATGTGAGTACCCTTATTTCCGCCACTACTACTCTTAACCCCTTCAATCCTACTTACATAATCTCTTAAACCATTTTCAATACTATGTGTATTTACGGCTAAATCATGAGTTAATACTTTATTGCCCATTGTATCTTCCACGAGCTTTATTCGAAGTGGGTTAAGGTTTTTCGCTCCAGTAACCACCTTATCCGCGACTTGTGCTACCTCTATTGTATCTTTTATAACCTTATTTTTCACGATATTGGCGCCGTTTTGGAACGCTGCCTCTGCACGTTTCAAGCGGTCTGTTCCAAACTTGGATGCGGTTTCTACTAAGTTACTAATACGAGAAGTAGCTCCCTGTTGGATGCCACCCTTCACACTTGAACTTAATCCCAGCTTCCCGATATTATCACTGACATTTGCGAGACGAACAGTGCTGCTGAATTTCGTTAAGCCACTGACACCAGGGACAATATCGAGCGGTGCTAACAGCCCTCGAACCCATTCCAATTTCAGCCGTTTACCATAGAAATTGTCACCACTGAAGATGTCGTCTGGGTACAAAAATATTTTTCATATCATCTATATAAATTTCTAAAAAAAAAAACACTCGTTACCTAAAAGGCAATCAAGTGTTAGGGTATTCTAATACATATTCCTGATTATTACTTAACTGGTCCCATAAATTCAGTAATAAATAGAATATGTTCTTTCAATTTGACTTTTTTTAGATTCTCTACTTTTTCTGCTCCACCTAAACCTAGTAAAGGTGTATAGCCAAAGCACTCATCATACTCTGGCTCTTTATATTTTTCAATTGCTTCTGGATAAGGTAACCAATCTAATGCCTTTTGTCTAAAGGCCTCTTCCTCTAAAAATCTAAGAAACAAGGAATATTTTGAAGCTACCACTTTTGTTTTACCTTTTCTGTAGTTAATCATTACAACATAGGACTCTTGGTTTTCATCCTTTTCAAAAAGTATAACATCGCCCATGGATGTACTTAAAATAGGTATTGTACCTTGTCTTCTTAAATAAGTGTCATTTACTAAAGTGATAAAATCATCCGGGTCAATTATTTTTAAATACCCATTCATAAATGTACCATACCCATATGTTTTCCATATTTCAATCAATTCTAATGGGAGCAAATCTTTATATTTCTTAATTGTATATTCCTCTACTTCACTTAATTTCTTAAAATCTTTAAATAAGTTCAAATTACTAACCTCCTCTAATATGTAAGTTTAACATTTAAATAGGTATTTTTTCGTTGCTCAGGTTTCATTAATTGAGCTAATTCGCCTATTTTTTCATCGATAACATCTATTCTATACTTCCATTGCGATCCAATTGATGAGTTTATTCTTTTATCTCCCATACCGCCAATATTTAGGGGATTACCTCCAGCTATTTGGTCTGGATTGTGAAGTGCTGCTTGCGTCTTCAGCCAACTATTTGCTTTTATCTCAGCTTCTTCCCAAGACATACCATTTTCAAATAATTCTTCTATCTTTTTATTTAAAGCCTTTTCTCTAGCAGCTTGTTGTGCGGCATTACCTTCAATTGCACGCCCATGTTCAAGATACTTCTCACGATTTTTTAAATACTCCTCAACCGTAAGTTCATTCATTCCCTTTTCTTGGTCTTTTAGTTGTCTTGCAAACTCTTCGGAATCATGCTTTACATTTCTTTTAAAATTAACCTGAATTTCTTTAATTCTAGGTACATCGTCTAATTTCTTTACATTACCCGCACCCTTAGTTCCCCCACTACCAACCTTAACTCCATCGCTCGTGTTAAATAAAATTTTAACACCATTTTCAATCGTATGTGTATTTTCAATTACATCTCGCGGTTTTCCTGCAAGACCAAATCCCGCTAATACAGGTTCTTCTCGGGGAACATGGAGGTATTTTCTTAACCCGGCAACCCCCTTATCCGCTACTTGCGCTACCTCTATTGTATCTTTTATGACCTTATTTTTCACGATATTGGCGCCGTTTTGGAAGGCTGCTTCTGCTCGTCGTAGGCGGTCTGTTCCAAACTTGGATGCGGTTTCTACTAAGTTACTAATACCAGAAGTAGCTCCCTGTTGGACGCCACCTTTCACACCGGAACTTAAGCCAAGCTTTCCCATATTATCACTAACACCTGCGAGACGAACGGTGCTGCTGAATTTCGTTAAGCCGCTGACGCCTGGGACAATATCGAGCGGCGCCAACAGTCCTCGCACCCATCGTTCAGATGTGCCGAGTTCCCGACCTGAGACTAAATCCTTTCCAGACACAGCTGAACTCAATTCATAAGCACCGTATACAGCTCCCAACGCCATTCCAGCCGGTGGGCAGATTA
>NZ_LR656179.1 GCF_902168435.1 Bacillus marasmi | reverse complement strand
GTCAAAACATTAAAGAGAATCGTTGTGGTTGTGAGGTGAACAATCCACAAGGCAGTTGTTGTTTAGGAAACGTAACAGCCTTTATCAAAGGTTTAACATAAATAACTTTTATTCCGTAAACGGGCGCAATTATCGAAAGATGATTGCGCCTATTTCATATTTGGGCGCTCTACGGGAAATTCGCTCTTTCTTTTTGTTCAACAAAATATTAGATAAATTACCTATGATATAATTTATTAAATGGAAGATTTAGGGGTGGATAGAGTGGATACTTTAGCAATTATTCTTGTAATTCTCCTTTCTTTATGGTCTATTACTAAAACTCTTGAAAAATTAACAGACAAGGTTCTAGAAAATCAAAAAAAGCAGAATGAATTATTAGAGGAAATAAAATCAAAATTAGTTGGTAAGTGTGATAATTAGTAATTCTGTTTTTCATCTCCTCACAGAAATTATTATTTATTTTAATGGTACTTTAGCAAAACTATTGTACAACTTTTCGGTTTCTCAATATTCAGCAATCGGCGCAACAATCGAACAACTGGGGCTTTTTTTTAGCAGTCCCTTTTTTTTGCTCTCTAATCAATTAAGTCTACAGATTATCGAAAGAAAAGGAAAATAACTTCAAATGTGGAATTTTTTCAGACATTGATGTTAAATATTAGCCCTTGGAAGGTGGTTATATGTTAACAGAAGATGAACTGAATTGGATAAGGAAGGTTTTGAGTAGCGATTTCCATTCCGATTCAAAACTAACAGAGGATGAACTGAATTGGTTAAAGATGGTTATAGGTGAGGATTATGAATATGATCCTACTACACTACCAGCACACTATGTTCGTCTAAAAAAAGCACAGTTTGAACGCAATGCAAGTAAAGATATTGTGAGAAAAAACTTAGATGTTCTTAGAGATAAGATAAAAAAATTTACTCCACATGAGTTGTTTGAACTTAAAAATAAATATGTAAGAGAAAGCAGGGGTATTGAAAATTTCGCTGGTATTTATATTATCCATAATCGTGTAAATGATAAGTATTATGTTGGAAAATCCGATAACGTATTCGACAGGGCTTATAAGCACTTTCTTCAAGAACCAACAGGAAATCCTGAAATATATAATGATTATAGTTGTGGAGAAACATTCAGTATTAGTTTAATCCCTTTAGAGAATACCTCATTTACATCTTTAAACGAGTTAGAGGATAATGCAATTAGGGCTTATGATTCATTTGCAAAAGGTTATAATAGGATGCCGGGTAATATAATGGATAAACCTTTTTTCAACAATTATGATTACCCAAAAGTTGCGGATTTAATATTAAATGAGATAAAAGGAACAGATTCTTTTTTTAGCCTAACAAATGATCGTAAGAGAAGGCACTACACCAAAAGTTTAGTATCAGAACTTAAGTTGCCATACAATATACATTTCATTAATGGCTTTGTTAAGGTAATGAAAGAGTATCAAAAGGCTAATAAAAAAATCAAGAAATAATCAAGCCTCCGTATTCAACAATACCAGCTAATATAAGTCAACATTTTTCATTTAAAATATTAAAATTAATCATGGTATAATGAATTTAGGCATGACAAATAAACTTCAAAGCCCTAATTTGAAGTTTTTGTAATTAGTGTAATAAATTAACATTCATTACACTTTAAAAGGCTCTTTATGTTTAAGAATTGCATAAATCCAATGTAATAGCTTGTTGGCGCAGGCTATTATGGCTACTTTGTGAGGTTTTCCCTCACTTCTTTTTTTGTCGTAAAACTCTCTAAGCCTGGTGTTTCGATTGTTCGTTAATCCACACTGAACGGCTGTATATAAAGATTGTCGTAGCTTGGTAGAGCCTCTCTTCGTGATACGGTTTATGGTAGCTGTAAATTTACCTGATTGAAAAATCCTTGGATCAATTCCTGCATAGGCCACTAGCTTTTTAGGATGACTAAATAGCGTGATTTCCCCGATTTCGGAGATGAGTGTAGCCGCAATCTTACATCCTACTCCTGGTATAGAACGGAGAATCTTATACTCTTCAAACTCCGTGGCCAATGCATCTATCTCTTGCTCTAGGATGGATAGAAACTCTTTTTGTTGAAGAAGCATTTGGATGTACATCTTTAAGGTCACTAAGTGGCTTTTATATAGGGTTTTCTTAAACGGGTTTCGTTCTGCTGCCTCTTTAAGCTTATTCGCTTTTTCCCAAAACCATGCATATGAACGTTTTCCTCCTAGACTATGCATCATACTTGCTATTTCATCTGTTGGGGCTTTTAAAATGCAGTCGGAAGTAGAATATAAAAGCAAAATTTTTAAAGATACCTGTGAATACAAATTCCCAAAAACGCCTTTATATTCAGGAAAAACTTGATCTAGAATCGTTTGAAACTGCAGCTTTAACTGTACGTAATTTCGGGTTAATGAATCATGTTGTCTAGATAAATTACGTAAGTTCATGGTTTGAACATTTTTTCGGTGGAATGTTTCTAGATCTTCTTTGTAGTAAAGTTCGCATAAATGTCGAGCATCAGCTGGGTCTGACTTAACCTTTCGAAGACTACTCTTTTTAGTTTCGTAAGAAACCACTGGATTCACTAAATAGTAGGTTATCCTCCTTTCCTCAAGATACTGAAGTACAGGTTCATGATAGTGTCCAGTAGATTCAAAAATGACTACAGGATCTGTTTCAGCGTTTAATTTGACCTCCTGGTAAAATACATGAAAATCACGTAAACCATTGGTATCATGCTTAAATTTAAAGGTTTTTCCAAAAGGTTGCTTTCTTGCCAGGAAAGCTTGGACTTGGCTTTCTCCTTTTGCAACATCCAGGCCAATGACTGGATCCATGCTTTATCACATCTCCTTTTACTGTATTTGCCGGCAGCCCCTGTCTATCTTGTAGTTTCATAGCTTCGCTTGTTATGCGGGATCAACGTCCCAACCAGCCTCAAACATGTTTCTACAAGTAGGGGGTGGACAGTATAATGGACGGAATCAAAGTTCCAAGGGCGCGAACGTCCTACCCCGGCTACCTAAAGAATAACCTATAAAAAATAGGCCAACCAGAAATATCTGATTGACCTTATAATACGAAAGGGCGCGATTATCTAAAGATGGTCGAGTTTATTTCATGTTTAGGCAGGTAGCAGTTGAGGGGAGAAGGAAAAAGATTAAGGGAGGACTTATGAAAATAGAAGAAAAAGATGACTTAGTTATTATTGATGACGTTGAAATTGAAGGTTTTATTGATAAAAAACAACGTTGTTCTTTTTGTAAATTCAACTTAGTTTATTACGAAGATTTCGATGCTTATTTCTGTCCAAATTGTAACTCCTGGACCGAATCTAAATGTGGAGACCTTGACTGTGATTATTGTCCAAACAGGCCCGAAAAACCTTTACGACATAAATAAAGTTCTCCACATAAACAACTGATTATCTCGAAGAAGATTTAACAAATGATCTTCCACAAATGGGCGCTTTCCTGTAGCGAGGATTAGCGCTTTTTCATTTTTGGGGCAGATAGTTAGATAAAAAGATTAACAAATCATTTGAAATATTGATAATTTAAACCAATAAATTACTTTAAAATGGAAATATATTGATTAAGAGGTGACCAAATTGATCTCACATCGATTACTTACTCACGATACAATCATCGAACTATTGCCCCACATTAGTCCAGATCAGGATTTACTTTTTTATAGTTATTTAGTTCAAAGAAGGGAAAAAGCCCTTTTTATTTGCCAATTCGTTGAAGAAAAACTTACTGCCATATTAGCTTATTTTAGCGAACTTTCCTTCCCTGCGTTTTCCTTTTTCCGACTTGAAGAAAATAACATCTTTTTTCCAGATCTCGTTGCTTTTACAAGTGAAACAATCAAACTTGACGAAAATGCTGTTTGTGGCACGATACTATGTCAACGGGACCTGGAGCTTTTTCAATCTTTTGGTCTTATCAGGGGAACCCCTCAACGTTTTTTAACCATGAAGCATCAGGATGAATCGAAACTCCTTGATTCACAAATAACGGAAAAGGTTAGGGAATATGAATTTTCCAAGGTAATTGATTTTCTACATAAGGGCGGAATGAAGTTTTTTACTAAGAACGAGTTAGAGTATTGTCCTTTTCTCGGAGTTAAGGAAGGGGAGGCTTTTGTTTCTGTAGGTGGTTATCATTTTTATGACTCTAAGCTCGTGGAGCTGGGGAACATTGTTACCAGGTTAGATTACAGAGGAAGAGGATTAGCTAAGCATCTGACAAGTGAATTGACACAACTCGGTAAAAAACTTTCACCAGATGTCTATCTGGGGGTGTTTGCAGATAACTTGCCCGCTGTTCGGGTATATGAAAGTTTAGGCTATGGGATAACAGCGGAGTTATCTATTGTCAATTTTACCTTGTCTAATACCCTTACTTGTTGTAATTCATATTGACTAGAGGGGTAGGCTTGTGAAAGATTGCTTATTTTTTATTAAGGATAATGGTTCATTTTAGGTAAGAGGTGAGATATATGAGTCTTATTCTTTTTGCTTTCATTCACATACTCATAGGTTTAGCATTAATATACTTTTATCGTAAATTACCAAAAGCGATAACTACTTTTGTGTTTGTTTTTCTTTCTATGAGTTTTCTTTATTGGGGAGTCGTTTTATTTAAGTAAGTGGTTAGTTGAACAAGATTTTCAACAATGTAGAATGATAGCTTAACTTCAATACCTATATTCAACAATCGGGCGCTTATCCATAGCAAGGATAAGCGCCAATTTTACGTTTTGGGCCCAGATTGTTTAGTAACACTAATGGACATTGTGAAGGAGTGCACTTAAATTATAAAGGCAGGTTTTGAAAGAAGGATAACTAATTCTTCTTGGAGAATTACAAGTAAAATGTTTTAAAAGGGAGAGAGTTTGATGGAGCATTCCGTACTGGCAGATCATATTCTTAATCTTGAAAAGAGTTTAATGAACTATAAATATAAAGATTTTGATGAGCTTCTTGCAGATGACTTTTTAGAATTTGGGAGTTCAGGAAATTATTATGATAAAAAAGCACAACTTGGTGTAGTTAAAGGAATTGATGCTAACAATTTGATAAAATTTACAGAATAGATTTTAAAATTAAAATGTTAGCTTCAGATGTTTTATTGGCTACGTATCAAACATTTAGACATAACGATAGTAAATATGCTTTAAGAAGCTCCATTTGGAAAAAAAATCAAGGTGAATGGCAAATGATATTCCATCAGGGAACGCCTACCAAATAACATACTACAAACAAACAGGCATTAGTTTTGTGAAATAACCCACTTAAAGTATCGGGCGCAAATCTCAAACAAGAGATGCGCCTATTTTTGTTTTGGACCATTCAATTGCGGAACTGGATAGTTCAACAAATTGTTAATTCTATTAATCATAAGAGCAGATAGAATTATATTAGATAACTGGTATATGTTTTGGGGGAATAGAATGAAAATACTTGGTCTAGTTTTCAGTGCAAGGAATGATGGGAATTCAACGAGGATGATTCATTACTGTATGGAAAAATTTAAGGACAATTCCTACGAGGTGGAAATCGTTAATATTAATGATTTGAATATCAACCCTTGTAGTAATTGTAATTTAGAATGTTGCAAAAGTTTAGTATGTCCAATCAATGATGACATACCTTCTTTGATTACAAAATGCTTAGAAGCAGATTTACTTCTATTCTCGCTTCCGACCTATTGTGGACATCTTCCTTCAACGTATTTTATACTATCGGAAAGGTCACAAGCACTTGTTAGTCAGGATTTGAACTATGAAAAAGAATATCTGAGGAAATTAAATTTTATATTCATAGGGAACATTGCATCTGGTGCGGATATGTCCACCCACGAAGCCTTATATTCCTTTGATGGACTTAATTTTTTCCCAGAAACAGTCCTGTTTTCGTCTAGGGATTATGATATGAAACCTATAAATGGAGACTTAATAGAAAATGCACTTGTTCAACAAAAGCTTAATGCTTATGTAGGAAGGTTGTTAAAAAAGGCAAGTGATATTATGGAGATGAAGAATCAGGAACTGTAGTTGAATTAAACCAGCTAATGGAAGCTTCTTGTTGTTCCATTATACTAGCTAATATAAGAGGAAAGATATTTCAGAAAAGGGCGCACTTCACCAGCAAGAATTGTGCTCTTTCTTTATGTTTGGGCCTAATTGTGTAGTAAGGCCTTTAAAGAAATTTGGATTTTTAGGTGAACCTAATAACAATTCACGCCGAAGTCAAAACTAGTGAATTTGAATGGAATTCGGTAAAATAGTCGGGGTGTCCATGAACGTTTAAAGTTTAGGGATTTAGCTCGGAAAAAGATTTTGTAAAGTATTTGAATGTTGGTGTTTAAAAGGGGTTAATAGCGAAGCCTTTAAGATTTCGCTTTTTTTATCATAGGTGTAATAAAGTGAAATACCCACGATAGAAGTTGAGTTCCTATAACAGATGTCATAATTCTTCTATGTTCGGATGAGTTTTTCCTAACAAAGTATAAAACGAAGGAAGCTGCAAAAGTGCCTGAAATTAAATGCATTAATACAATAAATTTCTTCATGAAATCACCGCCTTTTTTTGTAAAACTGCCAAGTCTTGGATTAGTATTAGTATGTACCTACTCATTTATGATATCCATAGAAAAAGCAAACATTTTTCGATGTTTGCGCAGAAGAAACAAGTGGTGAGTTACTATGATTGAGGGTGAAAGTTTGGATTTTGAAAGTGTATAGATAACTATTCAATAACGATATTCCGCAATCGGGTGCGTTTAATGAAGTAACTAATGCCTACATTCTCACTTATACACCGAGAATGTAGGCTTGTTACCTTTCAAAATCCTTAACCTTGTAAATTCTCAAACATTGAGGTTATTC
Source organism: Bacillus marasmi (assembly GCF_902168435.1). Lineage (GTDB taxonomy): Bacteria > Bacillota > Bacilli > Bacillales > Cytobacillaceae > Bacillus_BU > Bacillus_BU marasmi. Next base: position 67,986 of record NZ_LR656179.1, on the reverse strand, counting down.
CGATGGTAAATGGGGTGGCATCAGATGGTGAAAATTTGAAAATTACCAGCAAGAATAATGGTAGAATTGGCACATTCTTAAGGCCGTAATCAGTAACTTTTGTAATTTTGATTAACCTATTACAGACATATACAAGTTTTTCATGTTTCAACCTTATATTTACAATGTATCATTCAAATGCTTTTTATTACTTTATTTTTAATTGTCCATCTTATTGGTTGCTTTTTTCATAGTATTATAGTTATCCAACAACTGTAGTATTTTATCATAAATGCTGATATAGTTCTCATCCACAATTAACTTGTTGATTAATTCTAATTTACCTAAATAAAAATTTAATTGAGTCAATTGTTCATGGGATTCAATTGGAATTAATTTAAAAGTTTCAAATGCAGATTTTTCAAACTCATCATTTATAATATCCTTCTTAATCCTTACGCTGTTATTGTCATCCTTCAATTCAACATCTAAATGGTTTTCTAAGATTTTTTTAAGGTAAAAATAATACGAAGAAAAGTCTTTGCATTTTATTAAAGAATCAATTGTACATACACCAAACTTAGAAAGATCAAAATGATATAAGGAGTCATAGTATAAAAATAAATCTTCTATATCCTCGATTATTTCTGCTGTTATTAACTTTTGAATTCTTCTACTACCTCTAAAGTATTCTTTTAGTTGTATTGGCAATGCTGAGGTCTCTATAATCTTTAGGGTTTCAGTCATTCTACTTCTCCATATTATGATTTTTTGTAGGCATAAAATTATTTTAACATATTTTCTAACAAATTGCAGACTATTGTCCGTAGACTGAACAACACATTTCTTTGAGTATTAATAAAAAAGTATAAGGTGATGTTCATGAGGACGGAGGAAGCATTTGGAATTGTACTAAAAAAATACAGGAATAAACAATCGTTATCCCAAGAGAAACTTGCAATTAATTGTGAATTGGATAGGACATATATAAGTTTGCTTGAAAGAGGTAAGAGAAATCCATCCCTCGGCAATATTTTTAAATTAGCAAATGAATTAGATATAAAACCTAGTCAACTAATTGTTGAAGTCGAAAAGTTAGTGGGAATATCAGATTAAATATTCGATATTGATATAAAATTTTTTCAGAAAATTTGTCATTATGTATAATAATTATATATACAAACGGCTTCGTTCCGGTAAAAGGAACGTAGTCTATTTTTTTGTCTAATTTCTTACTTAATACGACAAATTAACGAATAAAAGGAATATGTCTTTACTTCATTACCTAAAATTGACATCATATAGTTAAGAGCATTTAGGAGGAAAAAATATGGCAACTGCAAATATAGGATTTGAAGAAAAGTTATGGAGCATGGCAGATAAATTAAGAGGTTCAATGGATGCATCTGAATATAAAAATGTAGTATTAGGTTTACTATTTTTAAAATATGTATCTGATTCATTTGAAGAAAAATATGATGAATTAGCAAAAGATGAATATGCAGATCCAGAAGATAAAGACGAATATTTAGCAGAAAATATATTCTGGGTTCCGAAAGAAGCTCGTTGGTCATACATAAAAGATAATGCGAAAAAACCAGAAATAGGACAATTAATTGATAAAGCTATGATTGCTATTGAAAAAGAAAATTCATCATTGCAAGGGGTATTACCAAAAAATTATGCACGACCAGCTTTGGACAAGATGCGTTTGGGGGAAACTGTTGATTTATTCTCCTTTAAAGTTGGCGATGCCGATAGTCGTTCTAAAGACGTATTAGGTCGTGTTTATGAATATTTTTTGAGTAAGTTTGCAAGTGCAGAAGGAAAAGGCGGTGGAGAATTTTATACTCCTTCATCTGTAGTCAGATTATTAGTTGAAATGCTCCAACCATATAAAGGCCGCATTTATGACCCTTGCTGTGGTTCAGGTGGAATGTTTGTACAAAGTGAAAAGTTCGTTGAGGAACATCAAGGAAGACTTGGAGATATTGCTGTTTATGGACAGGAATCAAATCCTACAACGTGGAGACTTTGTAAGATGAATTTAGCTATTCGTGGTATTGATGGTAATATCGGTTCCCATAATGCAGATACCTTCCTTAACGATCTGCACAAAGGTTTAAAAGCTGATTATATTTTAGCAAATCCACCATTTAATATTAAAGATTGGGGTGGAGAAAAATTGAGTGAAGACGTTCGATGGCAATTTGGTGTACCTCCAATTGGAAATGCGAACTATGCTTGGATTCAACATATGTACTCAAAACTTTCGCCATCAGGAACAGCAGGTTTTGTTCTGGCAAATGGCTCAATGTCTTCCAATGTATCAAGTGAGGGCGATATTCGAAGAAATTTAATCGAAGCAGACAAAATAGAGTGTATCGTTACATTACCTGGTCAATTATTCTATTCGACACAGATTCCTGTGTGTATTTGGTTTATATCAAAGGATAAAAACAAAACAGGTAAGAGAAAACGCAATAATGAAATTCTATTTATAGATGCCCGTAAACTTGGATTCATGGCTGATCGTACTCATAAGGAATTTTCAGAAGAAGATATTAAATTGATTGCGGATACATTCCATAAGTGGAGAGGAAACGTAAATGAAGAGTATGAAGATATAAAGGGTTTTTGTAAGTCTACGACAATAGAAAATATAAAAAACAATGAATATGTTCTTACACCAGGTCGTTATGTTGGGTTAGAGGAAACAGAGGATGACGGTGAAGCATTTGAGGATAAAATGGTACGATTAACAGGTGAGTTGTCAGAGCAATTAGCAATATCAAGGAACTTAGAGGACAAAATTCGCTATGTATTAAGAGGAATTGGTTATGAAATATAATACTGTCAAAATCGGTGACTATCTCTATATAAAAGGAAGAATCGGTTGGAAAGGTCTAAAAAAAGGAGAGTATTTGGATTATAGCGATTATAGGATAATAAACGGGAAGAGTTTGACTGAGAATGGGATAGATTGGGAAGAGTGTGATTATATTTCAAAAGAAAGATATGAAGAATCCCCTGAAATAATGCTACAGGAAAACGATATAGTAATTACAAAAGATGGAACGATAGGGAAGGTAGACATTATTAGAGAATTAGACTTTCCGACCACAGTTGCTTCAGGATTATTTGTATTGAGAAATATTAGACCAGATATTTTTAACACAATGTTTATTTATTATATTTTAAAATCTCCATATTTTAAAAATTTTATTGAATCTAGGAAAGAGGGGAGTGTTATACCACATTTATATCAAAAGGATTTTGTGGAATTCGATGTACCACTTATTGGATTAGAAAAGCAAAATAAAATAGTTGAGATATTAGAAACGATAGATAAAAAAATTAATACAAATATTAGAATAATAAATTGCATTGAAAATATTTATGATTCGTTATTTAAGCAATGGTTCATTGATTTTGAGTTTCCGAATAAGGATGGTCTTCCATATAAATCAAGTGGTGGTGTTATGGTTGAGTGTGAATTAGGAGAGATCCCAGAAGGATGGAATTATGTAGGCTTAAACGAAATTTGTGAAGTTAAAGATGGAACTCATGAATCACCTAAACAAGTTGTAGAAGGATTTCCATTGGTTACTTCAAAACATTTGAGAAAAAATAGTATAGACTTTTCCTCAGCTAAACTTATTTCATCGAAAGATTTTGAAAAAGTAAATAAAAGAAGCCTTGTTGAAAGACATGATATTTTAATTAGTATGATTGGTACTGTTGGTAGACTTTATTTAGTACAAGATAAATTTGTGAATTTCGCAATTAAGAATATAGGTCTTATCAAATCATCTAAGATAACAGATTACGAATTCATATATTGTTATTTAAAATCGAGTTCAATGAAAGTATACATAAGTGAGCGTATGGCTGGAAGCACTCAACAATATATAAGTTTAAGTGAACTTAGAAAAATCCCCGTTATAAAGCCTTCTAATGAATTATTGATGGCATTTAAAAATAGTGTAAATTCGTTATTTGAAAAAATTTATTCAATGACGGTGGAGATAGGGATATTGGAAGATTTAAGAGATTCTCTACTGCCAAAACTTCTTTCTGGAGCGATTGAAGTTCCAGACGAAAGTGTGGTTGACTAATATGTTTAAGTATATGGAGTCAGATTTAGAGGAAGCAACACTTGAATGGTTAGCTGAAATGGATTATTCCATTTTAGCTGGCCCTGATATTGCTCACGAAGGAGATTATCCTGAACGAGATAGTTACCGAGATGTGGTTTTAACAGGCCGATTAAGGGAAGCCTTATTTCGTATTAATCACAGAGTTCCAAGAGAAGCATTAGAACTTGCAGTACAAAAAATTGAAGCAAATGAATCACCAAATGTAGTGATTAACAATCAAAAATTCCATCAAATGGTTACAGATGGTTTGGATATTGAGTTGCAAGGTAAGGATGGTTACAATCCAACAGTAAAAGTATGGTTATTTGATTTTGAAAATTTCGCAAATAATGATTTTGTTGCAGTAAATCAGTTTACAGTCATAGAAGGAAATCAAAATAAGCGACCTGATGTGCTTGTTTTCGTAAATGGTCTACCATTAGTAGTAATTGAGTTAAAGAGCGCTACAAACGAGGCTACAGGCATTTCAGAAGGGTACAATCAACTCCAAACATATAAGCAAACAATTCCTTCATTATTCCGTTACAATGCATTTATGATAACGAGTGATGGAGTAAATGCTCGTTGTGGGTCTTTGACTGCAAATGAAGAACGTTTTATGAAATGGCGTACAATTGATGGACTTGAACTTGCACCTACATCACTTTCGCAACTGGAAGTGTTATTAAAAGGAATGTTGGAACCATCAAGATTTTTGGACATCATACGCAACTTTATTTTATTTCAGTCTGATGGAGAGAATACATATAAAATATTGGCTGCCTATCATCAATTCCATGCTGTAAATAAAGCCGTAGAAAAGGCGAAGATTGCTGTTCAAGGAGACCGTAAGATAGGTGTTGTGTGGCATACACAGGGATCTGGGAAGAGTTTGTCGATGGTTTTTTATGCAGGTAAGTTAATCCAAGCAATGAACAATCCAACCATTGTTGTACTAACTGACCGAAATGATTTAGACGATCAATTATTTAATACATTCTCTATTTCAAGCGACATCCTACGTCAAACACCAAGCCAAGCGAATGGGCGTGATGAACTTCGACAACTTTTGTCCGTTGAATCAGGTGGTATTATTTTTACGACCTTACAGAAATTCGCTCCTGACGAGGAATCTGGCATCATGCCTTGCTTAACAGATCGTAGTAACGTTATAGTCATGGCAGATGAAGCTCACCGTTCTCAATACGGTTTCGGAGCAACAATTCGTGGCAATGATGCCGATACGAAGTATGGATTTGCAAAATATGTACGAGACGCTTTGCCAAACGCCTCGTTCATTGGATTCACTGGAACACCTATCGAAGCTACTGATAAAAATACACCCGCAGTTTTTGGTGAATACATTGATATTTACGATATGACACAAGCTGTTGAAGATGGTGCAACAGTAAAAATCTTTTATGAGAGTCGAATTATCCCTCTTAATTTACCGAGTGATCTTCATTTAGATGATGAATACGAGGAAATTACAGAAGACCAAGAACAGTCGGTTAAAGAACGTTTAAAATCAAAATGGTCACGTTTAGAGGCATTAGCTGGTGCTGAAAACAGGTTAAAGCGTTTCGCAGAAGATGTAATAAAACATTTCGAAGAACGTCAACAAGCGATATTTGGAAAGTCAATGATAGTCGTTATGTCGAGACGTATTGCAATTGATTTATATAAGGAAATCGTGAAACTGAGACCTGATTGGCATTCAGATGATGATGATAAAGGAGTCATAAAAATTGTTATGACAGGCTCATCAAGTGACGCTGTTGAATGGCAACCATTTATCGGTAATAAAAAGAGACGTGAATATTTAGCAAAAAGGATGAAGGATAATGATGACCCGTTAAAGATTGTTATTGTTCGAGATATGTGGTTAACAGGATTTGATGTGCCTTCAATGAACACAATGTACGTTGATAAGCCGATGAAAGGGCATAACTTAATGCAGGCAATTGCAAGGGTGAATCGTGTATTTAAAGATAAGCCTGGTGGATTAATTGTTGACTACATTGGTATTGCGGAAAATTTAAAAGAAGCTCTACATCAATATACGGAAAGCGATAAGGCGACAGCAGGTGTTGATACATCAGTTGCAGTGAATATCATGTTAGAAAAATATGAAGTTATCCTTGAAATGTTGTATGAGCATGAATACAAAGGGTATCTATCTGAAAAAGCAACTGAAAGAATGAACTCCATAATTTCTACAATGGATTATGTTTTAGGTCTCGGTGAAGAAGAGAAAAAACGCTTTCTAAATACAGTAACAGAACTTTCTAAGGCATTTGCTTTATGTGCAACTACACCCGAAGCACAAGACCTAAATGCGGAAATAGGCTTCTTTAAAGCTGTAAAAGCAAGTCTTGTAAAAAACATTGGGGATGGCAGTAAAAAGAAAACAAACGCACAAATGGAAGCTCAGATTAATCAATTAATCTCCAAATCAGTCATCTCAGAAGAAGTAGTTGATATTTATGAAACACTTGGTTTAGAAAATCCAGACATATCAATACTATCGGATAAGTTCTTGGAAGACGTTAAAGCTATGCAACATAAAAATTTGGCAGTTGAATTATTGAACCGTTTATTAAATGGCAAAGTAAAGAGTATCCAACGAATAAATTTAATTAAAGCACGCAAATTCTCCGAGATGTTAGAAGGAGCGTTAAATAAATACAATAAACGAGCGATTGAAACATCAAAAGTTATAGAAGAACTAATTGCTTTAGCAAAAGATATGGATTTAGCTCATAAACGAGGAGAACAAACAGGCTTAATTAAAGAGGAAATTGCATTCTATGATGCTTTGGCATCGCATGAAACAGCAGAACAAGTTTTGGGAGACGATACACTTAAACTCATTGCACATGAACTCACAAAGTCAATAAAAGAGAATATGAGTATTGATTGGAACTTGCGAGAATCAGCAAGAGCGAAAATGCGGGTAACTGTAAGGAGATTACTAAAAAAATATGGGTATCCACCTGATCTACAGAAGGAAGCTGTTGAAACAGTAATCAAACAAGCTGAATTAATGGCACAATTAGAGTTTGATTTATTATAGCAAAGAGATATTACCAACCGCACACGTCGTAATGAAAAGTGTGCTGAAATCCGCGTTCTCACATGTCGTTTTAAGAATAAAAAAATTAAATATAAAAAACGTGTTCTGATTTAAATGGCCATAATATCAGAAAAAAGCCTAATCCTTTACAGTGGGATTAGACTTTTTTATTTAACTAAATCTATAAAGTTGTAAACGCGGTCTTTTGACGTTTCTAAATTGGTAATAATGGTGGTGACTTGTGTAAATATCTTGTCAATCGAGGTTATGGCAGTAGTGGTACTTACTAAATGGGAAATCTCTTTGTCTCAAGTGGCTTAATTTTAACTATTTTTATTTATAATTGACAATATTTGATAGATTGGAGCCTATTAAAATGAATTATAGAAGAACTGAAAGTGATTTAATAGAAGATTTATCGAATCAATTAGATTTACTTATTGACTACTGCGTTCAATTAGACTCGGGGAAAATGAACTATGCTTTACCGCTTGCAACTCTTATTAGGGTGTTAGCATATGATGGACCTAGTTCTAAAAGCCTTTTTTCATTACTGAAAAGGAAGGAAGATATGATGTTTTGTTCAACATCTAATACTTACCCTAAACAAGACGATATAATTCATTTGATTACCTTAATAACTCCAGTATTTAAACCGGAAATTGAAAATGGCCGTGTTGTTAATCAAGAATTAATCTTTGTTCCTAATCTTAATAGAAATATAAATCACAAAACTTGGGTTAGTTTTGATGATTGGGCTAATTCCCCTATCTTTATTTACAACAAGGATAATAATGATGGGCTTATAATGTTAGAACAGAAACCAGGTAGTAAACTTGTGATTTCTCGTTTAGACTTAATAAAGTATTTTGTAAACAAAAGTGGAGGAGCGCATATAGATTCTAAGGTGAATTTTGATATGTATTATTTAGAAAAAGCATTAAGTAGTATGGAATACCATGATGTTAAATCTCTAGATTCTTATAAACCAGGTGACAAATATGTACCTGGAATTCCTATAAGGTCTCCGCTCCATGCTGCTATAAGACAAATTGCACATGAGCTAATATTAACAATAAGAAAAGAGTTTAACATGGGAAGGAATTATAATCCTTCTCATAAAAAAATGATTGGTTATACGATTGACAAAACCACTGATAAGTGTGTGAGATACAATCCAGAAACAAGACAAATTTCAGTAAACAATTAACTTCAATGTTTAATAATTATCGATCCATACCCTTGGTAGTTTATCTATTAATCCATGAATGATGCTTTTATATTATTTAAGTTAAATTAATAATATATTTACGTTTTGTAATAATAAGTCAAACGGTAACTTGTGTAAAAATGAATAAAAGGGTATTTGTTGTTAATATTTAATTTGGAGATTAGAAGTCGGGCCTTGTTCCCGGTACGTTAGGTGAGGATGATATTTTGAAAGAGAAAATTAATTACTTGATATTCTTTATCGCTATAGGTTGCATTACTGTTATAGTCAAATTGTGGTGTGGAGGGATAGTAGATAATAATAAGCTTTTATATGATGCATCAATGGGTATATTATTGGCCCTTACTATCTACTTTATTGTCGATTACGTCCCTGAGCATAGAAAAAAACTGATGGGATTTAAACTAATTCAAGTAGAGCTTTCGAGTATTATTGCGAATATAGAAACCATATTAAGTATAAATAAAGACTTTTTCTCAATTGATAAAGAACTCGAAGATATAGTATTAAGAGACTGGAAGATTATGCTCAACAGAAGGGATACAACATCTTCTCAGTTTATAATGTATGAAAGATCTTTTAAGAATAAAAAATGTAAAGTTAGCAATAATTATTATATTCCAGATCCTGTCATGCAACCAAGCAACTTAAATAATGTTGTTCGTGGTTCTCTTAGAAACATAGAAGCAAGCTTAAATGTTATCTTTACTTATGAAAGCTATTTTGTCAACGACACTAAATTATTCAAGTATTTAACAAAATTAAAAAACTCTAAACTAATTGAGTGGTATACGAATAAGTATGAATTTAATTATTTATCCAATACTTATGAATATATTTATGAATTACAAAAAATCTACTTTGTCGTTAAAAAAAATAATATTCACTATTACGAAAGAAAAACAATCATTGATAAATCAGAAAAAGCAATTGAATATCAAAAGAAGTATAATTCTGGTGGTACTTTACATTCTTTGATTTCTTTTCAGGAAAGAAAGAAAGTTGTTATGTCGTCTACTACAAGAAAAATCTATTTTAAAAAATATGGTTATTCCGATTATATATCAAAAGAAATCTCGAGTAATTTTCAAACGGAATTATGTAAATACAATAATATTAATGAAGTAAATTTATCGTCCGATTTGAATATTGTAATTGCGAAGGTTATTTCAACAATTTATTTATCTTTAAAATATCGAAACAAAGACAATCTAGTATTTTTTATTATACAGACTCGATTTATTGGATTACTGATTAGATTCTCTAAAATATTTAAGGTCAATAAAAACATTACTATTTGTCTAATACCAACATCTTTTAGTCTTGTAGGAAAGAGTATAAATAGAGAAGAGCCATCGGTAAGGAGTATAGGTATAATAACTCAAAAAATTGATAAACAATTTAATGATAAACATGCTTTGCATATAAAGTGAATATGATATGGAGGATTGACCGGGTATAAAATTCATCCACTCCTTACTGCTTAAATAAACAAAATGCATCAGGCTACTTGTTACAAATTACGAACGTCAAAACATCAAGGTTTAAGGACAAATTATGAGACATTTGTTCTTTAGATAATAAAGAGTTAGAGATGGAGCAAATGTAATGCTTGTTTTTACTCTATTGTTCATTTTCGTTAGCTAACGTAATATGAAATAGGCCTAAGTCAAATTGACTTACGCTTCATTATTTTTTAACATCTACTGGGCAAAAGAGGTATACTGCTCAATAACGAGGATCAGTTTTAAAAAACTTTGTGGGGGGATTTCTCTTAGAATATAGTGTCGATATCAATAACCACAAAATGTATTTGGATTATTGGTTAGATATAAATTCAATAATATTGGAGGTTTTCATTAACGATAAAATAGGAGAGATAAAAATAATAAGTGTACATAATTTATAGAGTTATGTACGTTTTTTTGTGTTGTACACTAAGGTTAATTGAGAAAACACTATAATATCAATGATTAGATAGAACAATATAATTTTGTACAATGTTAATATAAAGATAATATACCGAGCAAGGTGTACCGGTTACAGCAGATGGTACTGCCATCATAAAAATTGGTAGCTCCATAAGTGAAATTGCCACAGCTGCAGAGCAATTTCTTGGAAAAACAAAGCAGGATCGTGAAAATGAAGCACGTGAGGTATTAGAGGGTCATCTGCGCTCAATACTTGGTTCAATGACCGTCGAAGAAATCTATAAAAATCGTGATAAATTTTCACAGGAAGTGCAACGCGTTGCCTCCCAGGATTTAGCGAAAATGGGGCTTGTTATCGTTTCTTTTACCATTAAAGATGTTCGAGATAAAAATGGATACTTAGATTCGCTTGGTAAACCACGTATCGCCCAAGTGAAACGTGATGCCGATATTGCGACTGCAGATGCGGAAAAAGAAACCCGTATCAGACGAGCAGAGGCTGCAAAAGAAGCGAAAAAGGCTGAGCTTGAACGAGCAACAGAAATTGCTGAAGCAGAAAAATTAAATCAGTTAAAAATCGCGGAGTTCCGCCGTGAGCAGGATATTGCAAAAGCTCGTGCTGACCAAGCCTATGATTTAGAAACGGCACGTTCGAAGCAGGAAGTAACTGAACAAGAAATGACAGTTAAAATCATTGAACGTCAAAAGCAAATCGAGCTTGAAGAAAAAGAAATCTTACGTCGTGAAAAGCAATATGACTCAGAGGTTAAAAAGAAAGCGGACGCAGACCGTTACTCCGTAGAGCAGTCAGCTGCCGCGCAAAAGGCTAAGCAAATTTACGATGCGGATGCTAATAAGTATCGGATTGAGGCAATGGCAAAAGCTGAAGCGGAAAAAGTGCGTATTGATGGTTTAGCGAAAGCTGATGCACAACGAGCTCAAGGGGAAGCAGAAGCTGAAATTATTCGTTTAAAAGGGGTTGCTGAAGCAGAAGCAAAGGAAAAAATTGCCGAAGCCTTCGAGCAGTTCGGGCAAGCAGCGATTCTCGATATGATTATGAAAATGCTTCCTGAATACGCAAAGCAAGTCGCTGCACCACTCGGTAATATTGATAAAATTACGGTTGTTGATACAGGCTCTAACGGTCCAAACAGCGGTGCTAATAAGGTAACCGGTTATGCGACTAACCTGATGGCCACATTACAGGAATCGTTGAAGGCATCATCAGGGATTGATGTGAAAGAACTTATTGAAAACTTCTCAGGAAAAGCATCACCTGTTCGAAAAAATATTGAGTCGGAAGTTTCTGTAGTTAAAGAATTACAAAAAGACACGACAAAAGATCGTCTAGAGGATATTTAGGTTATTGTGATAGCGCTGGCGATTTGCCGGCGCTATCAACCTTTTAACGCATTAACGTGCTGGGGGACTGTCCCCCAGCACGTTAATGCGTTACAGCGATATTTAGTTCGTCATACCATTGTTTTGTTATGTCTGGTTGTTCGTGGTTGATGAAGATTTTTTGGTCTCCTACTTCGATATAAAGATACGGGGAATGGTCTTTTTGAATAAATAACAAGCTACGCCCGTATCCAGTCACAGTAAAATAGCCTTTTGCCAAAGTGGATAAACCAAATCCATTTTGTTTGGAAGTAACCTTTGGTATCTCCTCAAGTAGTTCAACTCTCTTAATATCACTAATCTCCCATTCATCTCCATACATTCCGGTAATCTCAAATGATTGTTCTTTAGTCACTAACTCATAGTCTTGATAACCTAGCACATAAAGTCCGACAACAAATCCAGTTATGAGAACAAAGAAAGAAGTACTAATAATATAAGCGCGCTTCCGTTTGTGAGGAAGTTCAAATTTTGATAAGTAAATAAAACCACCAAGTAAGAAGAAAAGCATGAATCCAAACTCAAACTCCATCGCAAATTTAAACTTGGTAAATGCAAGCGGTAATAATAATAGCATTCCGATGGCGGTTAATTGAAGCATTGCTCCAGTTTTTTGCGGATATCCATTATCGATTAATTGCTGTTGTTCTTCTTCAGGACGAGTCGCAAATCCTGAAATAAGCGAGTAGGCCTTTTTGTTACGAATAGCCCAGCCGAGAATTAGAAATAGACTAATTGTAAATAGCTGAACCGTTAAGAAAATCCACATAATGAAACCTCCTATAGTTCGGGAATTAAATCTCTATATTCATACATTCTTCATATTAATTGTAAACTAATCAACACATATGTGTCGGGTTATTCTAACAAAATAGGGACATTTCTCCAAGCAAAACATAAGGATTATTTCTTGACGAATCCTAAATAAATATTGTTTAATTAGGTAGGTTAAATGTTAGGTTACCTAAGTGTTAGTTAACCTAAGTTTTAAGGAACCTGACTAAAAATTGGCGGTGATTACAATTAGTGATAATAAAAAGGAATTAGTTGAGGAATTATTAACGACTTTAAGACAATTTCCAAAGATTTTTTCACAGCGTACAAACGTTGGACAAAAACGAAGTGAAATTATGGTGTTGGTTTGTATTAATAAATCAGCTGAAGGTGAAATGAAAGTCTCAGAAATAAGTAATAGATTACATGTGAAAGCACCAACAGTTACTCAGCTCGTAAACGAGTTGGAGGCTAAAGGTCAGGTAGAACGAATAACTAGGTCGACGGATCGTCGTTCTGTGTGGATTAGAATGACCGATGAAGGGAAAACGGTACTTAAGAAAGTCGAGAAAGAAATCCAAATTACTTATAGTGGGTTAATTGACCACCTTGGCGAACAAGAAACTATTGATTTCATTCATACTTTAAAGAAAATGCAGGACTATTTTCTCGATCAAATGAAAAAAGGTCAACAAGAATAAACAGCGGATTTTCAAAAAATAAACGTATGTCAGAATGACGATTGGAGTTGTAGGAAGTGCTGAAATTATTCAGATCTTTGAAAGTTTACAAATTTCAGGTTGCTCTAGTGTTTCTATTTGTCTTTTTACAAACGCTAGCAGATTTATATTTACCAAGGCTGATGGCAAATATTATCAATGAGGGGGTTGTCAGTGGGGATACGAATTACATTTGGAAAATTGGTGGATACATGCTGCTTGTTGCAGCGGGTGGAATGATTTGTTCCATACTAGTAAGTTTTTATTCTGCCAGAGTTTCTGCAGCATTTGGAAGAAATACACGTGAGAAAGTATTCGCGCTCGTGCAAAATTTCTCTTTACAGGAAATTGATAAAATTGGAACTGCATCCTTAATCACAAGAACAACAAATGATATTACTCAAGTACAAAACGTCTTGATGATGATGCTTAGAATGATGATTATGGCACCAATTATGCTAATTGGTGGAATGATTATGGCCCTCAATCAAGATGCTGAGCTAACATGGGTGTTTGTCGGTGTTATTCCTGTTCTTGCAGTGGTGATATTGATTATTAGCAAAAAAGGAATTCCATTTTTTAAAGCAATGCAAGTGAAATTGGACCGCTTAAATCAAGTGGTACGTGAGCAATTAATGGGAATTCGAGTTATTCGCTCCTTTAATCGTGATGAGTATGAAAAGCAAAGATTTAGTGAAGCGAATTTTGATTTAACAGATACAGCTGTAAAAGTGAATCGGATTATGGCTTTTATGATGCCGATGATGATGCTGATTATGAATGTTTCGATTGTGGCAATTGTTTGGTTTGGTAGTGTTCGCATTGATAGTGGAGAAATGGCGGTCGGTGATTTAATGGCCTTCATCCAGTATGCGATGCAAATTATGATGTCGATTGTAATGGCTTCTTTCATGTTAGTGTTAGTTCCACGCGGTTCGGTTTCTGCTCAAAGAATAAACGAGGTGCTTGAATTGGCACCATCAATAGAAAACCCGAACCAGCCAATCCAATCAAACGAAAACAGAGGTTTAGTAGAGTTTAAGGATGTATCATTTAGTTACCCAGGGGCAGAGTTTCCTGCATTAATTAATATTTCTTTTACAGCAAAACCAGGTGAAACAACTGCAATTATCGGCGGAACCGGTTCAGGTAAAACAACGTTATTGAGTTTAATTCCGCGTTTCTACGATATATCAGATGGTGAATTACTCATCGATGGTGTCGATGTTCGGGAGCAAGCCCAAGGAGAGCTGCGCGAAAAAATGGGCTATGTACCACAGAAGGCAGTTTTATTTAGTGGCACGATAGCTGAAAATATTCGTTACGGGAAAGAGGACGCTACAGAGGAAGAAATCAGTTTTGCGGCGACAATCGCCCAAGCAGCAGAATTTATTTCGGAAAAAGAAAAAGGGTTTGAGTCTGAAATTTCTCAAGGTGGCACAAATGTTTCAGGTGGACAGAAACAGCGTTTAGCTATCGCGCGGGCCATCGTCCGAAAACCAAAAATTTATTTGTTTGATGATAGCTTTTCAGCATTAGACTTAAAAACCGATGCAAAGTTACGTGAGAATCTAAAAAGCGAAACAGAACATGCAACAGTTATTATTGTCGCACAACGTGTTACCACGGTCATGAATGCTGATCAAATCATTGTATTGGATGAAGGGAAAATTGCCGGTATGGGCACGCATAAGGAGTTATTAAACTTTTGTGAAGTGTACCGTGAAATCGTGTCTTCTCAAATGTCAGAGGAGGAGTCAGCATGAGCGAAAGAAAATTCGGAAAGAAAACGCAAGGTGGGCCAGGCTTTCGGGGACCTGGCTCAGGTGGACCGCACGGAATGGGAATGCCAGTTCAAAAAGCGAAGGATTTTAAAGGGACCTTTAATCGACTCATCCGTTACTTAAAACCATTAAGAATTCAATTATTACTAGTATTTTTAGCGGCAATTTTAAGTACGATTTTTTCAATCGTTAGCCCCAAGGTATTAGGAAAGGCCGTGACAAAACTTTTTGAAGGGATGATGGCAAAGTACCAAGGCGTGCCTGGTGCTGGGGTCGACTTTGGTTATATCGGGTATATTCTTTTAATTTTAGTAGTGTTATATGTGATAAGTTCGGCGTTTATGTATATACAGCAATATATTATGGCAGGTGTGGCACAGAAAGTAGTCTATAAGCTGCGCGAGGAGGTTAATGAAAAGCTTACGAAGCTGCCGTTAAAGTATTTTGACACAAGAACTCATGGTGAAATTTTGAGCCGTGTCACCAATGATATTGATAATATTGCGAACACTTTGCAGCAAAGCTTAACTCAATCGATTACTGCAGTCATTACAATCGTTGGCGTAATCATTATGATGCTGACAATCAGCCCTCTTTTGACGCTTATTAGTTTAGTGACGCTGCCGCTGAGCTTTATTGGTACAATCATGATTGCGAAGCGATCACAGAAATATTTTAAACAGCAGCAAAAAACGTTAGGCATTCTTAATGGCCATGTTGAAGAAATGTATACAGGACATCCGATTATTAAAGCATATGGTCGGGAAGGGAAATCAGTCGATACATTTAAGAAGATTAATGAGGAACTTTATGATTCAGGATGGAAGTCACAATTTATTTCCGGGATCATTATGCCGGCGATGCTCTTTATTAGTAACATTGGCTATGTGCTAATTTGTGTCATAGGTGGGATTTTTGTGACAAAAAGAACGATCGAAATCGGCGATATTCAAGCATTTATTCAATATGCACGTCAGTTTTCACATCCAATCTCGCAAACCGCGCAAATAGCTAATATTATTCAATCGACTATCGCTTCTGCGGAACGTGTTTTTGAAATTTTAGATGAAGAGGAAATGGTTGAGACAGGAGAGAAGAATGTTCTTGAAATACCTAAAGGAGCTGTGGTGTTCGACCATGTTCAATTCTCCTATAAAAAAGAGCAGCCTTTAATCACCGATTTATCGATTGACGTCAAACCAGGCCAAACAATTGCGATAGTCGGTCCTACTGGTGCAGGAAAAACGACATTGGTCAATTTATTAATGAGGTTTTATGAGCTTGACGGTGGAAAAATTATGATTGATGGAATGGATATTACCAAGCTGAAGCAGCAACAATTGCGGACCTTGTTTGGGATGGTGCTTCAAGATACATGGTTATTTAATGGGACCATTCGCGATAATATTGGTTATGGGCGAATTGGGGCAAGCGAGGAAGATATTGTGGCTGCAGCCAAAGCGGCACATGCTGATCAATTTATTCGGACTCTTCCTGAAGGCTATGATACGATATTAAATGAAGAGGCTTCAAACATTTCGCAAGGGCAAAAGCAATTATTAACGATAGCAAGGGCAATCCTCGCCAATCCAAGGATTTTAATATTAGATGAAGCAACGAGTAGCGTCGATACGCGGACAGAGGTTCAAATTCAACACGCAATGGAAGCGTTAATGAAAGGGAGAACTAGCTTTGTCATTGCCCATCGACTTTCAACCATTCGTGAAGCAGATTTAATTCTTGTCATGAACCACGGACAAGTAATTGAGCAAGGCACACATGACGAACTGTTACAACAAAAAGGCTTCTATGCTGACCTATACAGCAGCCAATTTACTCAAGGAAACTTCGAATCAGAACCAGCCTAACAACACATCACCGCATCAGCGTAACGGGGGACAGTCCCTCACTGCTTTAAAGCAGTGAGGGACTGTCCCCGCTTGCGTTAATGCGAGTAAGTATACCCTTATAGGTATGATGAACTATTTTTAAATCCACGAATATCTCTGTGTAGAAAACACCTCAATGATATCAACCGTTACAGGCATTTTGTCAATATTCGAGGAAATTTTTTAGGTGAACCCCCCTATGGTCTTATTATCTTTCCTGTATTTAAAATATGAATATAGTGCGAATGAAAACGCTTTCTACGGGAGGGATTATGTTAATGGGCAGTACAAAATACTATAGCATTGCCATTGTTGGTGCTGGTACAGCCGGGATTTCAATTGCCGCAAGAATATTACGAATGGCTCCGCACCTAAAGGAAAAAGTTGTACTGATTGATCCAGCTGAAAAGCATTATTATCAACCTCTTTGGACACTGGTAGGTGGCGGGGCAGCTCTAAAGGAAGATACTGTAAGAGATCAAAAGGATGTAATCCCAAATGAGGCTATATGGCTCAAAGATCAGGTAGTAAAATTTAATCCAACTGAAAATCAAGTGCAATTACAAAGTGGATTGACGATTCATTATAACTATCTCGTCGTTGCAGCAGGCATTGAGATTCTTTGGGATAAGGTTAAGGGTCTGAAAGAAGCGATTGGACAAGATGGAGTTTGTAGTAATTACTCTTATGAATATGTTAGTGATACTTGGTCAAATATTGAACAATTCAATGGGGGTACTGCGATCTTCACGCAACCGAGTACTCCAATAAAATGTGGTGGCGCACCTCAGAAAATAATGTACTTAGCTGATGATTACTTTCGGAAAAATGGAATTCGTGACAAGACGGAAATTCGTTTTATGTCAGGTATAGCAAATATTTTCCAAGTAAAACGTTATGCCGATACCCTCGAGGAAGTGATTCAAAGGAAGCAAATCAAAGCAAATTACTTAGAAGAATTAATTGAAATAAATGGTTCAGAAAAACTTGCTTTTTTTAAGAATATCGAAACAAAGGAAAAAACAACTCTAGCATACGATATGATTCACGTAACCCCGCCGATGGGACCACCAAAATTTATTGCAGAAAGTCCACTTTCGGATGTAGCCGGTTGGTTAGACGTTGATCCGTATACACTTAGACACAACCAGTTTAAAAATGTTTTCGGAGCAGGAGATTGTACCAATTTACCTACCTCTAAAACCGGTGCTGCTATTCGCAAACAAGCACCGACTGTTGCTGAGAACCTCCTTGCGGTTATGGAAAATAAGGATATGAAACAAAGATATGACGGTTATACATCTTGCCCGCTTGTAACTGGTTATAACCGTCTAGTATTAGCAGAATTTGATTACGATAAATTAGCGAAGGAATCTTTTCCAATTGATCAATCGAAGGAACGGGCTAGCATGTACTTTATGAAAAAGAGTCTGCTCCCGATTATGTATTGGAACGGAATGTTAAAAGGAACGATGTAGTGCTGAAGGGGGGAGGGACTTAGTTGGAAACAATCCAAAAGCAAAATGAGCATAATGAAATAGAAAGAATCTTGGGTGAACTAGAAAAAGAAGAACAATTGAATTCCCTTCATTACTTGGTACAAAAGCTACCTGAATTTGTAAAAGCTACCCAAGCAGTTGATGAACAGTTGTCTTTTATCCAATCAGTATTAGCTGATAAACAATCGCTATCCACGCTTGCCGCAGAATGTGAGAGCCGTTGGGACTCTTTGCATATTACAAATGAGCACTTTGATAGTCTCGTTAAAATAACACATTTATTGCCAAGGATCGTGCCACGACTTGAAAAACTAGAGGAAGCAGTCCAATTTGTCGAAAATGTGTTGCACGATAAGCAATCAGTTGACTATTTCCTTCGTTCCTTGAACGATAATGTAGCTCTACAACGAGGGCTAGAAATTTTTAACGAAACAAATGAGCGTTTCTCCCAAGAGAGTGATACGAATATCACGATTTTAAAAATGTATCGTTTGCTTAAGGATCCTATGCTACAAAAAGGATTTCGGTATATCGAGACTTTATTAGGAGTAATCCAAACGAAAAAATAATAATTGGAGGATGATAGGAAATGCTATTTCGCTCTTTTTTTGATGAAAACCTTGCACATATGTCATATTTAATCGGCTGCCAACGAACTGGAGATTCAATCGTTATTGACCCAGCTCGTAATATTGAAGTCTATATAAAAGAAGCCGAAAAAGAAGGCCTAAACATAACTGCGGCAACGGAAACACATATTCATGCCGATTTTGTATCTGGTTGTAAGCAATTAGCAAGGACTGTTGGGGCAAAGCTGTACCTATCTGATGAAGGGGATGAAAACTGGAAATATCAGTACCTGAATGAAGTGAAGTATGAGCTCGTTAAGGAAGGTAGTTCTTTTATGGTCGGGAACGTGAAATTTGATGTCATTCATACACCTGGTCACACACCAGAGAGTATATCTTTTATTCTTACAGACATTGGTGGTGGGGCAACTAAACCGATGGGAATTTTCTCGGGTGACTTTGTTTTCGTTGGTGATATCGGCCGCCCAGATCTCCTTGAAAAGGCTGCAGGAGTTGAAGGTACGGCAGAGCCTGGGGCAAGACAGATGTTCCAATCCTTGAAAAAATTTAAACAGCTTCCAGATTATCTTCAAGTTTGGCCGGCACATGGGGCAGGTAGTGCTTGTGGTAAAGCGTTAGGGGCAGTACCGGTCTCGACAGTCGGATATGAAAAAATGAATAACTGGGCGCTTCGAATAAATAATGAAGACGAATTTGTAAAAGTTCTTTTATCAGGTCAACCTGAGCCACCGCTTTATTTTGCGATGATGAAAAAATTAAATAAAATTGGTCCAGCCTATCTACCAACAAGAGAAATTCCGTTTATTAATAGTCTCGAAACGCTAGAAAAACTTAGTCAACCGAGTACAGTTATCATTGATACACGCCCTGCCAAGGAATTTGCCCAAGGTCATTTGCCAGGGACGATTAATATTCCTTACAATAAATCGTTTACCAATTGGGCGGGATGGTTCGTAACCTATGAACAGGACATTGTCTTAATTGCAGAAGAAACAAATTTAGTACAAATGAAACAAGCATTAACTTCAATTGGTCTTGATCGAATCATTGGTGTGGTCAATCCGTTATTAGTAACTAGTAGCCATGAGCTTGAATCTTATTCGGAAATTGATGTGTACCAATTAGAAGACTATTTATCAAATGACCAATATTGTCTTATTGATGTTCGCGGTCAGAGCGAATGGGAGGAAGGTAGATTACCAAATGCTATCCACATCATGCTTGGTACTTTACCAAAGCGCTTGGATGAAATCCCTAGTGGAAAGACGTGTATTCTCCAATGCCGATCTGGTGCACGGTCTGCCATCGCCGCAAGTTTGCTCCAAGCATACGGAATAAAAAAGGTTGTAAACCTAAAAGGTGGATACTTGGACTGGGCTAAAGAAAAACTACCGATTATTAAAGCCTAAGCTTAATAGTCAGATATATTACATTATCAAAGAAATCTCTTAAGAGCCCCCTTTTGTTAAGGGGGTCCATTTGCTAATCTATTGCGCCTGTTTCCTCTGCCTATTAAACTAATTGAAAAGAGCGCTAGATTGCGAGTGGAGGAAATATGATGAAGGATTTGCATAGCAATGATTTTATGGATGAGATTTATCAAGTAATTCAAGATGGAATCATTATTATGGATGATAATCGATGCATTATCAAGATGAATCCTGCTGCCCGCAAGATGACTGGGTGGAAAATTGGTGGAAATGTTCCCTTTTGCTCATTCTGTGAATGTAGAGAATTACATCAAAACGAGGGAAGATGTTATTTGATTGATCGTCAAGAGGTCCCTTATTTTTTATCACAAATGCCAACATACCATGGGGAAAAAATCGATGTTGAAATGAGCACGGCATTAATTTTTAATGATGATTTAAATAACGAAAAATATTATTTATTAGTTCTTCGTGATCAAACTGTGAAAAAGAAAGAAGAGGAAGCACGATTATCAAAGCTAATGGTAAAAAAATTAATTGAGGCAAGGGAAAGTGAACAAAAGCGGCTTGCCCAAGAACTCCATGATAATGTAGGTCAGTCGCTTTTCAGTGTATCAATCGCTTTAGATAATATAGTCCACCGTATCGATGATATGAAACTTCATGAATATGTCATGGAGGTAAGAACTGAATTAGGAAAAGTGATGGAGGATGTGAAGCTATATTCCCATCAGTTAAGGCCGCGAAGTTTGGATCAACTTGGGTTGGTACCGACCATTGAAGCACTCGTTGAGTCTACTCAAACAAAAATGCCTCATACCCTATTTCAATTCAATTCGAATATAGAACTGCGTCTTGAGCCAATTGTAGAAATAAATTTATACAGAGTAACACAGGAGGCGTTACATAACATTATGAAACATTCAATGGCAAGAGCTGTTAATGTAGATCTCTACCGCAGAGATGGCATGATTTATTTGAATATCATCGATGACGGAGTAGGGTTTAATAATAATGGGAAAAGCGAAGGTCTAGGACTTACGCATATAGAAGAACGCATCTCTCAGTTAAACGGGACGGTTTTGATTGAATCTGAGCTGGATAAGGGTGTTATGATATCGATCATCGTTCCGGAAAGTCAAGGGGTGTTACATGGATAAAACAAAAGTGCTGATTGTAGATGATCATGTATTGATTCGCAAAGGGATTAAGCTTCTTTTGGAACAATTTTCGGATATAGAGGTGATTGGGGAAGCGAGTGAAGGGGCAGAGGCGATTATATTAGCCAATAAGCATCAACCGGATATAGTGCTAATGGATTTATCAATGCCAGACGGACTGGATGGGTTTACGGCAGCGAAAGCAATCATGGCCGATGTGGAGCATGTCAAAGTTATTCTTGTTACTATGCATGATGGTGAGATTTATGTTCGGAAGTGTATTACAGAGCAACTTCACGGTTATCTGTTAAAGACAAGCCAAGCAACCGAAATGTACGAAGCGATTCAAACAGTTTTAGCTGGGAAGCATTATTTTCAAACAAATCTTCCGGAGGAGCATATGGAGAAGCTTCTTAAAGAAAAGCAATCAAAGCCAATATTGTCTTTAAGAGAGAAGGGGGTTGTACGGTTGACGTCATTAGGATATACAAATGTGGAAATAGCCCAAAAGCTAGGAATAAGTCCAAAAACGGTCGAAAATCATAAAGCGAATATTATGTCAAAGCTCGGTTTAAAGGGGAAGCATGAGCTTGTCAAATTCGCTTTAAACAACTACTATGTCATTATTAGCGAAGAAAGTCCTTTATAGAAAGGAAAGCTATAAATGGATTATTCTATATGGCTATTAATCCTCTTATTTATTATCGGTTCAATCGGATCATTATTATCAGGTATGGTGGGAATAGGCGGATCTATCATAAAATATCCGATGCTGCTATATATTCCGCCCTTTCTCGGATTTATGGCATTTACTGCACAGGAAGTCTCTGCAATTAGTGCGATACAGGTGTTTTTTGCAACGCTCTCAGGAATGCTAGTCTTTAAAAAGGATGGCTATATCTCAATTCCGCTTGTTGCATATATGGGAGGTACTATAATAATAGGAAGTTTCATTGGGGGATATGGCTCTAAATTTTTAAGTAACGGGACGATAAACCTAGTTTATGCAATCCTCGCATTATTGGCCGCTGTGTTGATGTTATTTCCAAGACCTAATACAAATGGAGACGAAAAAACTACAGTAGTATCCTTCAATCGTTTTTTGGCAATAATATTTGCGTTGGTTGTCGGAATTTCTTCAGGAATAGTTGGAGCTGCAGGTGCCTTTATCCTGGTACCTATCATGCTAGTTATATTAAAAATCCCAACTCGGGTTGCCATTGGATCATCTTTGGCGATCACATTTATTTCTTCGATAGGAGCGACAATTGGGAAGGTATTTGGTGGTCATATGCTGTTGGTCCCGTCAATAGTCATGGTAATCTCAAGCTTAATTGCAGCTCCAATCGGTGCACGACTAAGTAAAAAAATAAATACTAAGTCGTTAGAAAAAATACTATTTATTATCATCGTGGCAACTGTAATAAAAATTTGGTATGAACTCTTATTTACGTGAATGTAAAGTGATCCTTCGTTTTCTTAATGGAAAAAGGAGCGGTGGGAATAACCTGCCGTTTCTTTTTTTGTGGAAAATATTATTCTAATATAGATAAAAGCGATAGGTTGTCATCTTTTTAATCGGTAAAATGAATTTATTAAGATTCAAAATGTCCGATATACTTGTAGAGTAAAGGGTCGGGCTGGAAATTTGTATTTGAAAAGGTCGGGTTACCATTGAAACAAATATTAATTAAATGTATTTACCTCCTTGTAGCTATCTCCTTCTTTACCACCATCTTTTATTTTGTCCAAGCTGGAGCTAACAGTATCATGATTGATTCCATTACATATTTAAGGAATGCCGATGTAGAAGGTTTCCGCGATTATTTACTATCTTTTGGTCCATATGCAGCCATTGTATCGGTTTGCTGATGGTGTTTCAGTCAATCATTGCTCCATTGCCGGGGTTTGTCATTACGTTTGCAAACGGTTTGTTGTTTGGCTGGTTATTCATAACCTGGATGAATAAAATAAAACAGGCTCTCCTAAAATTCTTCAGACCAGAACACCGCTTGATTTTTATCAAAATCCGACATCAGAGAAGATTGCAGCTTTCTTTTCATTGCCAAATCGTTTTAGTAAACAACGCTGGGAGGAAACACTTCAACAACAATGGCCTAGCAATAACGAAAATGATATGAGCCGGATTCCTGCCAATGCATTATTTCTTAGAAAAAAGAAACAAGAACTGACAATAGAAAAAGATGATCGTAATCAGACGATTGTCTGGCGGGAAGGGATCGTGACTAGAGTCAGGCATGAACAAAAGGGGAATATCGCATTAATCGAAACGTCTGGGATCATCTTTGAAGTGGAGTTGACGGTGTGGGACATTATTCCGAAACAGATGGAGTTTGTTGAAATTGGTATTCCAATCGCAAAAATCATCTGGTACCCTTCAGCTGCAATTCGCTGATCATAGTTTTTGCGGACATAGGATCCGCTATTTGTGCTAAAATCAGCATTTTTGAGCTGGAAGCGGACATAGAATCCGCTATTGAGCCAAAAACGGGTCTAGCCTTAAGCGTATTGACTAAATAGGGTACCTGGTGTCCGTAAAACATCTAAAAGAAGGCATTTGATTGAAAATAAGGTACAATATGTCCGCTTAAATCACATGCATCATCATAAACAGAAAGAGGTTTGGCTGAGCGGACGGAAGGGTTTATTTTATTCTCGCTGTTAGCATTATTTCAAAACCAGCTTGTCTTATGGACGATTGTGTTTATTGTTGTAGAAATCATTACTGGCTTACAAAGACTGCTGGAGGCGAGACGGATATTAAATTAATTGAATTTGTAAATAATAGGATTGGTCACGTATTAATACGTGGCCAATTTTTTATGTTTGTTAAAAAGAAAAAAACGTTAACTGAACCGAATCAGAAAGAAAGAACCCCCTTCTGAAATTTTATTTTAAAAAATAAATAAATATATTGAAATATTATTTCAGTAGAATTATAATGAGTTTGTGGGTAACCGCTTTCACCACGAATCGTAATACAGGAGGTTTACAAGATGATGAAAGAAAAGCTTGGCTTATTAACAACAGAATCTCGTAATCAATACTCAATGAATATAGATAGTGCTACACCAATTGAAATTTTGCAAATCATGAACGATGAGGATCAGAAAATTGCCTTGGCAGTTAAGGAAGTCCTGCCAGATGTAGAAGTAGCAGTAAATTACGCCGTAAAATCTTTGAAAAACGGAGGAAGGCTCATCTATATGGGAGCTGGAACTAGTGGGCGACTTGGAGTGCTCGACGCCGTTGAATGTCCGCCAACCTTCAGCACCAACCCAAATTTGGTACAAGGTTTAATTGCGGGCGGTGACGGGGCGTATGTAAAGGCAGTTGAAGGTGCTGAAGATCGACCTGACTTCGGCGAAAATGATTTAAGAGCGATTCATTTAACAGCAAATGATACTGTAATTGGATTGGCAGCAAGTGGTCGTACTCCTTATGTGATCGGTGCGTTGCAGTATGCCAGAAGCGTTGGCGCAAAAACAGTTGCGATATCCTGCAATAAAGATGCAACGATTAGCAAAGAGGCGGATCAAGCAATCGAGGTTGTCGTAGGTCCGGAAGTATTAACTGGGTCCACTCGTTTAAAAGCTGCAACTGCTCAGAAAATGATTCTTAACATGATTTCAACGTCTTCGATGATTTTATTAGGAAAAGCGTATGAAAATTTAATGGTAGATGTACATGTTAGCAATAAAAAGCTAAAAGAACGGGCGATTAATATCATCCGAAAAATCACAAATGTATCTTATGACGAAGCATTAGAAACACTAGAAAAGGCTAATAATCAAGTGAAAATTGCGATTGTCATGATTATGGCGAAAACAACTGTAGAAGAGGCAACAAGACTGTTAGCCGAAGCAGATGGATATGTGAAAAAGGCGGTTGAAATCGCTAAAGGATAATGAAAAAGGTGGTCAGGGCAAATGGCAAAAGGCGGCTTAAAAATGCTTCAAAATATGCTCGAAACTCTGCCAGCTTCAGAGCGGAAAATAGCTCAGTTTATTTTGGATAATCCGGAAGCTGTCGTCAACACGACTGCAAATGAATTGGGTGTCCAAGCAAATACGAGTGCTGCGGCAGTGATCAGGCTTTGTAAGTCATTGGGGTTAAATGGCTTTCAGGATTTAAAGGTTCGCGTTGCTGGTGATTTAGCAAAACCAGCTGAGCATGGATATCGCGATATTGAACCAGATGAATCCTTTTATTCTATCGTTCAAAAAACAACGAGTAACAGCATTCAAACCTTACGGGATTCTGAAGAAATTATTAATTATGAGGAGCTTGAAAAGGCGGTCCATACCTTAATCGATGCGAAGCATGTCCATTTGTTCGGGATTGGAGCATCACATATCATTGCGCTGGATGCTCAGCAAAAATTTATCCGGATTAATAAAACCGCTTCAGCCTTTGTTGATACACATCTAGCGGCAACATTAATAGGAAATGCAGAAAAAGACGATGTTGTCTTCGGAATTTCCCATTCCGGTGAGACACCGGAGGTTATTAAAATCATGTCACTGGCCAAAGAGCGCGGCGTTAAGACCATAAGTCTTACGCAGTATGGTCAATCAACCGTATCCAGCTTAGCTGATATAAAGCTATTTACATCTAGGACGGCTGAGGCACCATTCCGAAGTGCTGCGACCTCGTCAAGGTTGGCACAGCTATACATGATCGATATTTTATTTTTATCGATGGCGACTGCCCAGTATGGAGAAACCGTTAGCTATATTGATAAAACAAGAGAAGCGATTCGTTTTTTAAAAGAAGGAAAATAGAATGAATACTTTTTGGAGGTGATGCCGAAAAATCATCAATCGGGGAAATCATTTCACTAACCGTACTTCTATAGCTTTTCAAAGAAAAAAAGGGAAATGAGGGAAACAGAATGGCTGGAGAATTTAAATTGCTCGCTGAGAAATTGCTTGAACAATTAGGGGGTCCGTCCAATATTGCCTCTTATACGCATTGTATGACGCGACTTCGTGTTACCCCTATAGACGAATCGATTGTCAACAAAACAGCGATTAAGAAAATAGATGGAGTTATGGGACTTGTAGAAGAAGAAACATTACAAATTATTATTGGTCCCGGAAAAGTAACTAAAGTTAGTGAAGAGTTTGGTAAATTAATAGAAGCAGCAGGCGGGATTGATTTAAAAGGCAAAGCAGCTGACAAAAAAGCGGAAATTAATAAAAAGAATGCAACACCGTTTAAATTATTTTTGCGAAAGATTGCCAGTATCTTTATCCCATTAATTCCGGCACTTGTCGCATCAGGATTAATTAACGGGATTACGAAGGCTGTCATTCAAGCAGGTTGGCTAGATGGAGAGTCACAGCTAGCGATGATTTTAACGGTCATCGGTGGTGGGTTATTTAGCTACCTTGGAATTTTAGTAGGTATCAATGCAGCGAAGGAATTTGGCGGTTCACCAGCACTAGGTGGTCTAGCGGGTATCCTGATTATTAACCCTGCATCTGCTGGAATTGAACTATTTGGCACAGCATTGCTACCAGGTCGTGGCGGTTTAATCGGTGTCCTGTTAGCCGCAATCTTTATTGCTCTAGTTGAAAAACGAGTTCGTAAGTACGTTCCAGCGTCACTTGATATTATTATTACCCCAACTGTTTCATTATTGATTACTGGTATTATTACTTATCTTGTTTTTATGCCAATCGGTGGTTTCGTATCAGATGCAATTACAAACGGTCTTACATCAATTTTAGATATGGGTGGAGCGTTTGCGGGCTTTGTGCTTGGTGCAACTTTCCTACCATTAGTTGTAACCGGCTTACACCAAGGGTTGACACCTATTCATTTAGAGTTAATCAATACGCTTGGAGATGATCCCTTACTGCCAATTTTAGCAATGGGTGGAGCAGGACAAGTGGGTGCAGCCTTTGCGATTTATTTTAAAACGAAGAAAACTCGTTTAAAAAGAGCAATTGGTGGCGGTCTTCCATCAGGTTTATTAGGAATTGGGGAACCATTAATATTCGGTGTTACACTTCCATTAGGACGCCCATTCTTAACAGCATGCTTAGGTGCTGGTGTCGGTGCTGCATTCCAGGCATCATTTGAAGTAGCAACTGTCGCAATCGGTGTTTCAGGTCTACCATTAGCATTCATCGTAAATCCAGGTGAGGTACTGCTATATCTTGCAGGGTTAGTAATTGCTTACATTGCAGGCTTCGTTCTAACTTATTTATTTGGCTATAATGATAGCATGGCAAGTGAATTTGAATGATCGGTATCTCATTCTATTTGAATGACCCTAAAGCCGAGGATAGAATCAAATTTGCTGCAGAGAAAGGAGTGAAGCGAGCGTTTACCTCGCTTCATATTCCTGAAGAGTCTGGAGATTTAGCTGTGCGGGCTAAACACTTGCTTGAACTGGCCCAGCAATTTGGTATTGAAGTTTTTTCGGACGTTTCAAGTAGAACTCCAGCTCATTTAGGGCTAACGAGCTTAGAACAATTAGCGGAGCTTGGTGTTGTAGGGCTCAGGTTAGATGATTTTTTTAATCATGAAACAATTTTACGCTTAGCGGAAAAATTTAAAATTGCTTTAAACTCAAGCATCATTTTGGAAGAAGAATTAATGGCATTAATCGAGTCAGGCTTGGACCCTAAACAGCTCATTGCCTGGCATAATTTTTACCCACGAGTCGAAACTGGACTGTCAGAACCATTTTTTCTAAAGCAAAATGCTTTGTTTCAACGATTTGGAATTCCTGTAAGTGCTTATATTTGCGGTGATGGGGAAAAACGAGGTCCTTTATTTGCGGGGTTGCCAACATTAGAAAATCATCGTAGTATTGATCCATTTGCCAGTGCGCTTGATTTAGTTCAAATGGGTGTGAAGGATGTATATATTGGTGATCCGGAAGTAAGTGGGGAATTGCTAGAAAAATTAATCATGTTTGATTCGAAAAATACAGTGCCGCTTCGAATTGACGGCTTTCAAGCAGGTGATTTTCGATTGCGTCCGGACTTTGCTCGTGACGTATTACGATTGATGGACACTAGATGTACGGAACCCGTACCACCTCATGCAACGCTTGAGCGGCCCTTTGGAACTATCACGGTTGATAATGATTTATACGGACGTTATCGGGGCGAAGTACAAATTGCGCTTCAGGATTTAGAGGCTGATACACGCGTCAATGTTGTCGGAAAAGTAATCGAAGCAGATTTACCAATCCTTCGTTTTATCCAACCAGGCTATAAAATTAAGCTAATTAATTGATAAAAATTCGAAGGGGATCCATGCTTACAGTAGGGGTTCCCTTTATTTTTGAAATGTTCACCTGAAAGGTTGAATCAAAATGACACAAAACAATAGTGAAATTTTACTCATAGGCATGAAAATATATGCTGAAGGTAACATCATCGACAATGGTTATTTAATCATAAATGACACAGTAATAAATCAATATGGTGATGCTGCCGATTTACGTAACAGTAGGGATGAATTTGAAACTGTTATCGATGTAAATGCAGGTTATAGTCTAGTTCCTGGCTTTATCGATCTTCATATCCACGGGGCAGGTGGCGCTGACACAATGGATGCCACTTTCCAAGCATTGGAAACGATGGCCAACGTTCTTCCTAAGGAAGGCACCACTAGCTTTTTAGCGACAACGATGACTCAAAGCGAAGCAGCAATTGAAGCTGCATTACGTAATGCAGCAAATTATATGAATCTAAATCAGCACCAAGGTAAAGCTGAGGTGATTGGCATTCATCT
Source organism: Bacillus marasmi (assembly GCF_902168435.1). Taxonomy (GTDB): domain Bacteria; phylum Bacillota; class Bacilli; order Bacillales; family Cytobacillaceae; genus Bacillus_BU; species Bacillus_BU marasmi. The sequence continues at coordinate 38,605 of NZ_LR656179.1, read as the reverse complement.
TGAAGGTCCATTTGTCAACACTAAACGCGCTGGGGCACAGCCTTTACAGTATATTGTTAATCCTAATTTAGAGCAATTTAAACATTGGAACAATTTAGCGGGTGGTCAGATTAAACAGGTTACTTTAGCGCCTGAATGTCCCGGCGGATTAGAGCTGGTCGATTATTTACATGAGAATGGCATCATCGCTTCAATTGGCCATAGTGATGCCAGTTTTTCAGAGGTAGAGACAGCTGTTGCCAAAGGTGCACGCCAAGTGACGCACTTATATAATCAAATGAGTCCTTTGCATCATCGTGAACCTGGAGTTGTAGGTGCTGCATTATTGCAGGATGGATTAAAGGCGGAAATCATCGTAGATGGAATTCATTCTAGACCTGAAATGGTAAAGCTATGCTTTAAGCAAAAAGGCAGTGATGGAATGATATTAATAACCGATGCGATGAGGGCAAAAGGCTTGGGGGATGGAACATATGACCTTGGAGGTCAAGTGGTTACCGTTCAAGGTGGAAGAGCAAGCTTAGCTGATGGAACGCTGGCAGGTAGTGTATTAACAATGGGGCAGGCAGTTAAAAATATGCTTCAGTATACTGGATGTTCCTTAGCACACATCATCGAAATGGCATCAATTAATCCGGCAAAGCAATTATCGATGTTTGAGCAAAAAGGTAGCATTGCTGTTGGAAAAGATGCGGACTTGGTTATTTTAGACTATAACAATGATGTATATATGACAATTTGTCGCGGAAAAATAGCCTATCACAGAGGGGGATAACATCATGAATATCATTGAAGTAAAAGATTATCAAGCGATGAGTGAAAAGGCATCACTATATGTCATTGATAAGGTGCGTGAAGCACCATTTATTAATCTCGGATTGGCGACCGGCGGGACACCGATAGGTTTGTATAAGTTATTGGTTGAAGACTATCGGAAGAATCATACTTCTTATAAAAATGTTACTACGTTTAATCTCGATGAATATGTAGGACTTTCCGGAAATCACCCGAATAGCTATCGCTATTTTATGAACGAAAAGCTATTTAATCATATTGGGATAAAAAAAATAAATACCTTTATCCCGAACGGTGCTGCAGACGATATTTTAAACGAATGTAATATGTATGAGCAATTAATTAATCAAAAGGGCGGAATTGATTTGCAGATACTTGGCATTGGTAGCAATGGTCATATTGGCTTTAACGAGCCTGGAACAAAGTTCGATTCGAGAACCCATATTGTAGACCTTGCTCCTTCAACAAGAGAGGCGAATGCAAGATTTTTTAACACTCCAAATGAAGTTCCTACAAAAGCTATTACGATGGGGATTTCTACCATCATGAAAAGTAAGGAAATTCTTTTGCTTATTTCTGGAGAATCAAAAAGCGATGCGCTACACAGACTTTTGCATGATGGAGTGTGTGAGAGCTTCCCAGCCTCAGTATTAAAAAATCATCCCAAAGTTACGATTATTGCTGACGAAGCAGCACTACGAAAAAAGCTAACATTGACATCTTGTTGTTAAGGTAGCCATTTCAACGCTTGTTCAATGAAGGTTTTCGATATTAAGGACAGCGTTTTTTGCTTGTTATACACAAGATAAAAATAGCGCTCGTCATTGAATTCTGGTATTTCATACATGTTTATCATTTGGTTATCAGCATAACCCTTTGCCGCAATTTCAGAGATAATTGAAATGCCGATATTTTGGATTACGTATTGAATCAAGCTCTGTCCGTCATCGGTATAGGCAATGATATTGAGCTTGTCTTTTGAAATGTGCTGCTTCTTCAAAAAGCGTTCTAGCATTGCATTGGTCCCTGAACCGACATTTCGCATCACAAATGGATAGTTTATGATGTCCTTAAGTTTGATCGGGTTGTTGATTTTAGTTTGAGTAGACGTGATGAGTACTAATTTTTCTTTCAATAATGGGATATAGTGGAGTCGGTCATTTTCATATTTTTCTCCCAATATACCAAAATCAACAAGACCATTAAGGACTTTATCAGCTACAAGCTTGGATGAAGACTGCTTTATATGAAAGGTTACTTGTGAGTACTCCTCTCTAAATTTCTTCACCATTTTAGGTAAAATAAATTGTCCAGGGACAGAGCTGACTGCTACTTGAATTTTGCCACGGAAGGCCGTCGTTTCTTGATTCAGATCGAGCAATGCTTGATCCTTTAATAATATTATTTGTTGGGCCCAATGATAAAGGCGTTCTCCCTGTGGTGTCAGGATAATTTCCCGACCTACCCGGTCGAATAGTTGTACGTTGAGCGTTTTCTCCAGCGAGTTTATATGAGAACTAACAGTAGACTGACTTAGAAATATGTCATCGGCTGCTTTGGAGAAACTACGGTGCTCGACGACTTTTGTGAATACCTGCAGTTGGTGAAAATCCAGAAAAATCACCTCATTATCGGAATATTAGATTAATGATTATAGAATGTTTCGATAGATACTATTATATTGTATTACAAACAACCGACAATTAATAAGTTAACATTAGTGAAAAACCAAATATTTTATGACAGTAAAGCAGTGGGGGACTGTCCCCCACTGCTTTACTGTGTAAAAGGACAAATTGTGCGTTTACCATAGGACGAGATTTGTTATTGTTACATAGTTTATATAAGGAGAGTTATGTATTTGTAAGGAGGTGTTGAGAGTGGCAGACAAGAAATCAATGTCAGGCTTTAAGCAGGATGATAAGGGTGTGTGGTGGATTTCGAATTATGTTAGTAATGCAAAGCTGAGAATAAACTATAAAATTAAGAAGTTATTGGATTATAAGCAATCTGAATACCAGCAAATTAGCATAGTTGACAGTGTGGCGTTTGGAAAAATGCTCGTACTAGATGGCATTCCCCAAATCTCAACGGGCGAGGGTTTTATCTATAATGAAATGATTAGTCACATTCCGATTGTCACCCACCATAACCCTAAAAAGGTGGCAATGATTGGGGGAGGAGATTGTGGCAACGCCCGCGAAGCAATGAAATATGCTGAAATAGAAAAGATACATGTAATTGAAATTGATCCGCAGGTAACCGAGCTATGTCAGAAATGGCTGACACCAGCAGAGGTTTACGAACAGGATCAGCGTTTTCAAATCTTTCATCGGGACGGCTTTGAATGGATTCAAGAGCAACAAGGGGAGTATGATGTGTTAATGATTGATCGACCAGACCCAGTAGGTCCAGGGAAAAAACTGTTTGAACCAGAGTTTTATCAGTATGTGTATAATGCATTGTCCGATGATGGAGTGGTGGTCTTTCAATCGGGTTCACCGTTTTATAATCAATCAATACTAAAAAAAACAGTGAAGCAATTACGTACTCATTTTCCAATCGTTCGAACCTACTTAATGTCGATTCCTTTGTATCCATGTGGTTTATGGAGCTTTACACTTGCCTCAAAGAGGTATGATCCGCTACAGGCCAATTTAAGCAAATTACATTATAGTGATACGAAATACATTTGCCCTGAAATGTTTTTAGCGTCGTTTGTCTTGCCAAAATATGTTCATGATTTACTCGAGATATAGTACAAGCACAAGCATCAACTAGCTGGGTGAACAAAGGTATCCTGGAATTCAGCGATAATTCCAGCGAAAATTTTTACTGTCTCTTTCAAGTACTTCACACGTAATGTTCGAGATAGCTCGATTTGGAACGTGTGAAAATTTGCGCCGTAACCTGAGTAATGATCGGTATCTCCGAAGCGATGGGAAACAATCGATTCATTCCCTTTAAATTTTCTATCAAAAACGATATTCATCTCTGGAGAAATATTTGAAAAAGTACTTTTCAATTTCTTTTCAAACCATTTTCGCACCTCCCGCGAACAGGATTTACCTCTTTGGGTACCGATTTCAATTGCAAAAGGACCATAGTTTGCATCCTTCATACCGTGAAAGGAAAGATGTAAAAATGGAGTCTGAAGCGTGTGCTTAGCGAAATCTACGATTTGCAAATAATCTAATATGTCGTGAATTGCCTTTCTGTATTCTGTAATCCCAGCTTGATTTTCCCTAGTTGGCGCACGGTTTAAATCGCAATATAACCTCGAAACCGTACTGATTATTCCGGCACAGCCAATTTCTTTAATTAATTTCTCGACGATTTTGTCAGTATATTTATCTGCAGCTGGGGGGGCAGCGTGCAGGGCGTCGACAAGTGCGCAAATATAGCCCTTACCCATATGGTATTTTATAAAGGTTTGTTCAATATAAGGAATTGTCATCTAAATCAGCCTCCATTAACGTTTAAGGGAGTGTTTCTAATATAAATGCAAGTATTTTAAAAGTGTTTCAGTAAATGAGCACTTTTTATTTGTTTCTGCAAAAACTATCCAGAAACATCTTAGCGTTTTCATAATATATTGGTAATTAACCGGTTTAATGAAAAAAACTAGAAAATGCAGCATGTGATTTTCTAAAGTATTGGGGGTTTTACATATGGAATTGACGGGAAAGCGATTCTGTATGGTGACAGACAAAGAACTAATGCTACAAATCCTTCATATGAATAATGTACCTTGTTTAGAATTAATTGATCCAAAAACGTGTAAGTATCCGATTGTTGGCAGGAAGTATGGTCATCACAATGGAAAAGATTTAATCATCATTAACACAAATGAACAGATTGCAAATACAGAAGCTGATTTTTTTACCAAAATGTATGCCATTTCAACGGAATACATGTTAGAAATTGAAGGATTAACCGTAAAAGGTGTTTATATCGCCGTAGGTCAGGAAGTCGTTTTTAATGAAGTACCAATCCGTACTAAAGCATTTGGCTGGAAATGGGTAGCTTGCGAAATAGACACTATACCGGAGGAGTGGCTAGCTGTCGCGATACGAGCACTTTATGTTACCGGATTAAATAATGGGTTCGTTAAGCTTGGCCTGTTAGAGAATGAATCAATCATTGTAACTGATATTAACAGGGCAAATTCCACCTATACGGAAGCCACTACTGTGCCAAAGGGTTCATTTACAATGGGGGCGGATATAGAGTTTATGCTGAGCTGTGATGCTGACCTACTTCCAGCATCAACCTTCTTTTCACCAGGTGGTGAAGTTGGCTGTGACGAACGGCAAATCGAACAGGACAGTGGTGATTATGCACTGGTAGAAATTCGTCCGGAAAAAGCAAATACACCACAAGAGCTATTTCAGCACATTAAACAAATCATCCATCAGGCATCAGAGATAGTACCTTATGAAAATGTGGAATTTAGGTCAGGTAGTATGCCCTTTTCAGGTTATCAATGCGGAGGGCATATCCATATAGGTATGCCTATTACATTATCTATCCTTAGAGCATTTGATCAATTTGTAGCCATTCCATTCTCATTGATAGAAGATCCGCAAACTGCCAAAAAAAGAAGAAGGACCAATCATGGTGGCTTAGGACGCTATCGTTTAAAGCCATATGGATTCGAGTACATTGGCTTAAGTTCGTGGATCATTGACCCGAAATTAGCGTTAGGAGTGCTAAGTCTTGCAAAACTCGTTGCTCTTCATCATCACGAATTAACGGGGGATTTTTTGGAGAACCCCATCATTCAACGCGCCTATTATAATAGCAATCATGTAATCTTAAAACAATTGTGGCCTGAAATTAAAAAGCAATTACAAAATACATCTAGCTACCCTGAATATGAAGAGAATCTATTGTTTCTGTTTGATTCAATTGAAAATGGATATCCATACTCAGAAAAGAGTGACTTTCGTATCAACTGGGGGCTTTCTATTACTAAACAAAGCTTTGACCGAGGCAAGGTCATTCTCATACCGAAAAAAATAAGATTAAAACACGATTTGACTGAAGGATCAACAACATATATTTGTGCTGGAAATCGAATCACCGAGGCAACCATCCGCCCATATCCCTTCACATTTCGTAATTCAAATATCATTCAGCTCTCGAAAGCACTTAAGGAAAGTCTGCTGCTACCAATGGACTGGAATCCGAAAATTTCCTTGGTCAACGGCGTAATTACGCTCGGCCCAATTATTGGCATTCTTGCCCAAAGACCATTCGATCGGCAAACAACATATTTTCACCATATCGAAAGATTAGCAACTGAAAAACAAATGCTCGTGTATGTATTTGAACCGAAGGATATCGACTGGAATCAACAAATTATTAAAGGGGAAACAAGCAAAGGTCAAGGTATTTTCCCGTTTCCAGCAGTTATTTATGATCGATTAGTAGTTGGAAAAAAAGACCCGATTATTGATCGGATTCGAGCTAAGCTTCAGCATGTGTATCATATTCCCTTCATTAATCCAACTAAGTTATCCATTCTTACCCGCAACAAATGGGAAACACATAAGTTACTTTATGAGAAGCATGAAAAAATATTACCTGATGCTTGTCTACTTCAAGATACGGGCGATTTGATTGAGAAGCTCAATGAATATGGGGAAATTTATTTGAAGCCTGTCGGTGGTTCACTTGGAAAAGGAATTCTGCGTGTGATAAGACGCCCAACCGGTATATTTCTTTTAAATATAAAAGAAAAAAAGACCTATCACCTGCAAACAAACGAGCAATTACTATCTTTTGTTGCCCCACTTATGAAGGAACAGACTTACCTCATTCAGGAAGGAATCAGGAGAAAGCAATACAGAGGAAAGAATTTAGAAATACGTGTTTATATGCAGAAGAACGGTCAGCATAAATGGTTTAGAACGGGCATGGTAACTCGCTTAACAGCCGAGGATGTCATGACGGAAGATACAGAAATTAATTTGCGCTTAAGTAAAGTGTTAAAGCTCCTATATGAAGATCCGTCTGAACGACGCAGTATCACCCAAAAGCTTGGAAATATTGCCAGGAGTATTGTGACAACTATTGAAAATAACGTCGGGACCTTTGGTGAGATGGCTGTGGATTTATGTATAGATCAATATAATTCCATCAAGCTCCTTGAGGTGAACTCAAAGCCTGATAATCTGTTTTCACAAATTGGAGCATATCAGCTCAGAAATTTAGCAGGAATCCGACTCCTAAATTATGCTGCTTCACTTGCTGGATATGAGGGAGAAGATTTTAAAGTATGAACTCATCGAGGTGATGTCACATGAAAAGCTTAAGTCTTAACGAAATTCTTAATGTAATTGGCCCACATATTATCCGCAGTTCAGCTTTGGCAAGTAATCCAATCATACAGCGCGCAATGGATTGGACGGCAAAGGATATCGATGACCACACATTGGTTTTCCATATGGATCATGAAAAAATTAGGGGAAAGTATTGGAAAAATAATCAAGATATCGCCATTATTACTGATAAGCCTGAGCTTTGTACAAATCTAGGAGGTAAGATAACTCTAATCGAGACTAAGGATTTAGAAGGAGCATATTGGAATTTCATTGAATACTATCGTGGGATGTTCGATATTCCGGTCATTGGTGTGACAGGGACTTGCGGAAAAACAACAACTAAAGAAATGATGAAGCAAATACTCAGTGAAGATTTCAAGGTAAAAGCAACCTGGAAAAGTATGAATTCTATGTCGGTCAATCTTCGCTATGTAACGGGAATCGAGGAGGATACTGAAGTTGCTGTGTTTGAGATGCCGGTTGCTTATCCTGGCTATTTAAGGGTAGCTTGTCGTGCCTTTAAACCGCAAATTCGTATTCTCTTAAATATCGGTGTCCATCATTTGGCTGATTGCGACACTCCCGAGGTATATATGAAAGCAAAGGGAGAAATTGTTGATGGGATGGATCCGCAAAACGATGTTCTGATTGTAAATGCTGATGATGAAAATATTAGAAAGGTTCTTGACCCAAGTCCTTATAAAAAAGTGATTTATTTTGGCAAAACTCAAAGGGCGCAATTTAGAATTGATGAGTCTCATTTCGGTAATGGCGGAATGAACTTTACCTTCACCCATGAAAGCAAGCAATATCAGGCTTTCGTCCCGGGTTATGGTGAGCACAATGTTTATAATGCACTGGCGGCAATTGCGGCTGTTTCATTTGTCGGAATTTCAATACCAACTGCGATAACAAGGCTGGCCTCTTTTAAGCAGGTAAAGTCGCATCTAGAATTTAATCATGGTACAAACGGCTCTACGATCATTGATGATACATGGAACTCGGCCCCGTTATCGATGGATTCCGCGCTTCAAGTGTTAAAAAATGTGTCAATCGGAAAGAAATCGATTGCCTTGTTAGGCTATATGCCGCAGCTTGGAACTGGCACCCATGCCTTTGAACAATACAGTGAAATGGGCAAACGTGCTGCAGAAGCTGAGGTTGATTTGTTGGTCATTGTTGGTGAAAAAGCAAAGGTGATTGGGGAATCAGCTCTTAAACATGGGTATCCGGCGGAGCAGCTTCATTTTTGCGAAACAGGTGAGGAGATTTATCAAGTAATTCAAGCTCATCTTGAGCCAGATACTAATATTCTATTAAAAATTACCCATCGCGTTATGAAAAAACCAAGCTTTCAGGAGCTTCGAAATAAGCTCATCAAAAATGAGGACTAGTGAAAAACAGCAAGGAGCGTAAACATGAAGAAAACGACACAACTAAGAAACTTAATTACAAATAAACCGCTTGAGTTTATTATGGAAGCACATAATGCTCTAAGTGCAAAAATCGTTGAGGAGGCTGGCTTCAAAGGCATTTGGGGGAGCGGCTTATCGATTTCGGCAAGCATGGGTGTTCGCGATAATAACGAGGCATCTTGGACTCAAGTATTGGATGTTTTAGAGTTTATGAGTGATGCGACATCGATTCCAATTTTACTCGATGGGGATACGGGCTATGGCAACTTCAATAATGCTCGTAGATTAGTCAAAAAACTTGAACAGCGCAGCATTGGCGGCGTCTGTATTGAGGATAAAATTTTTCCGAAAACCAATTCATTCATCAAAGGTGAAGCCCAGCCATTAGCTGATATCGATGAATTTTCCGGGAAGATTAAAGCGATGAAGGATAGCCAAACAGATGATGATTTTGTCGTGGTATCGAGGGTTGAGGCGTTTATTGCTGGTTGGGGACTTAGCGAAGCGTTAAAAAGAGCTGAGGCATATCGTCAGGCAGGAACAGATGCGATTCTCATGCATAGCAAACGGGCTGATTTTACTGAAATTGAAGCGTTTATGAAGGAATGGGCGGGAAGGTTACCGGTCGTCATCGTCCCAACTAAATACTATTCGGTGCCAACGGACCGTTTCCGAGAAATCGGGGTTGGTCTATGTATTTGGGCTAATCACAACTTGCGAGCTTCCATCAAGGCGATCAAGCAAACTGCTTCTCAAATTTATCAAGAAGAAAGCTTAATGAACGTTGAGAAAAATGTCACTCCGCTCGAAGAGGTTTTCCGACTTCAAGGAGCTGAAGAACTGGCCCAGGCAGAAAAGATTTATTTAAATAGTGCTGCAAATAATCGAACTGCCATCATCATCGAAAATAAACCAGAAGCAGCTCCGCTCGTTTTAGAACAAGTAAATAGTTTAAAAGGTTTAGGGATAAGCGATATTGTCCGCATAGAAAATTCAGAGCCCCGAGGGAACATGGAGAAGAACACATTAGCTCGTGGGGAATTAGCGCCACTGTTTTCAGCTCGAGAAAGCTTGACTCAAACGACGATTATTTCGAATGGGGATATCGTTTATAAACCATATGTAATAAATGAACTACTTGACGACGCTAGTACAATAACGATTGTGGTCGATCCTGATATTGATGCAAATACATCAGGGAAGTTCTTTGTCTCGACGAAGCTCCCTTATACAAAAATGCTTTACAACGGAAATGTAGAATTTACTAACATGACTTCAAATGCAACTGCTGAAGATGTTCATGGTGAATTTATCGGATTATGGAAGGTATCGGATAAAGGTTCAGTATTGTTAAAAGCAGCGTTAGAAGCGTTAGCAAAACGGGACGATTTCCATGAGCTAACCATGCTAGACTTATTTAATTACCTCCACTCCCTTGAGCAAGTAAACGTAAAATATGTGAAGGGAGCCTGGCTTGATTTTAATACTTATAAGAAAATCCAAAGTGCTGGTGAAAAAGGATGATTGAAACAGCAGAATTTGGTTTTGAATTAAAACAACTAGGTTTTGATTTTTTTAGCGGTGTCCCGTGTTCTTATTTAAAAAATCTCATCAATTTTGCCATCAATGATTGTGAATATGTTATGGCAACAAATGAAGGTGACGCGATTGCCATTGCAGCTGGAGCCAGCCTTGGCGGAAAAAAATCAGTCGTGTTAATGCAAAACTCAGGCTTAACAAATGCTACCTCACCACTCATCTCACTCACACATCCATTCCAAATTCCGATATTAGGCTTTGTCAGTCTGCGAGGCGAACCTGGCCACAAGGATGAACCACAACATGAATTAATGGGGCAAATCACGGCAGAAATGCTGACCGTTATGAATATAAACTGGGAATATCTATCAGGTGATGTTGCCGAGGCTAAGCGTCAATTAGCGCACGCTAATTCCTACATTGAAGCCAATCAATCGTTTTTCTTTATTGTAAAAAAAGCGACATTTGCTGCCGTTGAGTTAAAAGAACGGTCTTTTTCTCAAAAGCAAAATCTCCTTCATTATCAAAAAAAAGACGATGATTTGCTGCCAACTCGTTACGAAGCCTTATCCATCATTAATGCTTGTAAAAATGCTGATACTATTCAGCTTGCCACAACAGGAAAAACAGGTCGGGAACTGTATGATCTTGAAGATTCCAAACATAACTTATATATGGTTGGCTCAATGGGGTGTGTCAGTGCGTTAGGTCTCGGCCTTGCACTCACGAGACCTGATAAGGCGGTTGTTGCTATCGATGGGGATGGTGCTTTGTTAATGAGAATGGGAAATTTAGCAACAAACGGCACTTATGCACCCGAAAATCTGCTTCATATTTTATTAGATAATCAAAGCCATGATTCAACGGGGGGACAGCAAACGGTGTCTGCTAATGTTCAATTTACAGAACTAGCTGCAGCCTGTGGATATCCTAACTCCATCTATGCACATAATCTTCATGAATTAAAGGATGCGATTGACAACTGGCAAAAGAATAAGCAATTAACCTTCGTTTATTTAAAAATCGCAAAGGGTTCAAAAAATGATTTGGGGAGACCAAAAATGAAACCTTACGAGGTTAAAAATAGATTGCAGGTGTTTTTACGTGATTAGCACAGCAGTCATTCTAGCGGCTGGACTAGGAAGTCGGATTCGCGAGCATAGTGGGAATCATCCAAAGGGTTTTTTGCTGCTGGATCGTTTACCAATCATCGAACATTCGATTCTAACATTACTTGAATTAGGAATCACAAAAATCTACTTAGGAACGGGCTATAAGCAGGAGGATTATCAAGCGCTCGCTGAAAAATATCCACAGCTGCATTGCGTCCACAATCCAAATTATGAAGACTCTGGGAGCATGTACACACTCTATCAGTTAAAAGATGTCGTGAAGGACGATTTCTTATTGCTGGAATCTGACTTAATATATGAAAAAAAGGCTTTAACTGCGCTCATAGAGCATGAACATGACAATGTGATCTTGGCGAGTCGATTGACTCAATCAGGTGATGAGGTATTCATTGAAGTAGATGAATCCCATCATCTGCTTAATATGTCTAAAAATTCCGCTCATTTACATGATATTTTTGGCGAATTAGTCGGGATTACTAAGCTGTCTTATCAAGGCTTTCAGGCATTAACTAGAATTGTAGAGCCGCGTTTTAAGACTAATTTGCAAATAGATTATGAGCAGGGCTTGATTCAACTAGCTAAAATTGAAGAGGTTATCGTTACGAAAGAGAACGATTTAGTTTGGTGTGAGGTTGATGATCCGCATCATTGGCAACGGGCAAAAACGGTAGTATTTCCTCTAATAAAAGCTCGTGAAGGCACGGCACAAAAAATCCCTGTCGAGCGGAAGGTTTTACTGAATCCTGGTCCAGCAACGACAACAGATACAGTGAAGTATGCCCAGATTGTTCCCGATATCTGTCCGCGGGAACAAGATTTTGGCACCGTAATGGAGTTTATATCAAGTGAGCTCACTAAGCTAGTTGGAAATACCGAAGAATTTACAACCGTCCTATTTGCCGGATCAGGGACAGCTGCGGTTGAAGCGATACTAAGCTCGGTTATCGATGATGACGAAGTTTTGTTAATCGTAAATAATGGTGCATACGGAAAAAGAATGTGTCAAATTGCAGAGATTTATCAATTAAATTACTTAGAGTTTAAGAGCCCTCCTGATCAACCAATTAATCTAGAGCAGCTTGAAGCGTATATTGTGGCACAAAAGGTGAAAGTATCCCATCTTGCCATCATTCATTGCGAAACAACAACGGGACTATTAAATCAGCTTCATGAGGTTGGTACCCTTTGTAAGCAGCATGAAATTACGATGATTGTTGATGCTATGAGCTCTTTTGCTGCTGTACCAATTGATATGAAGGCAATGAACATTAGCTATTTAGCAGCCAGCTCTAACAAGAATCTTCAAGGTATGGCAGGTGTTTCGTTTGTCATTGCGGATAAGTTTGCTTTAGAAAAAACAAAGCTAAACACACCGCGCAATTTATATTTGAATCTTTACGAGCAATTCCGCTCCTTCCAAGAAACAAAGCAAATGCGTTTTACTCCACCAGTTCAGATACTGTATGCCTTAAAGCAGGCTATTATTGAGACGAATTGGGAAGGAATCGAAAATCGATATGCCCGCTATTCGAGGTCATGGGAGACTCTGATTTCTGGAATAACTGGGTTAGGTCTCTCGCATTTAGTTCCTGTAAAGAATCATTCGAAAATTATTACCTCTATCATTGAACCGGAACATCCTCAATATAATTTTAATGAGATGCATGATTATTTTTACAAGAAGGGCTTTACGATTTATCCAGGCAAGCTCGATCAGCAAAATACTTTTCGAGTTGCAAACATTGGCAATATTGATTATAGGGATATCGGACGTTTCATCGACCTGTTGGCAATCTATTTACATGGATTAAAAGGTGGTGATTCAAATTCCTAGTCATTCATTAGCAGTTGCCGTTTATGTGTTGGATGATCAAAGTAACATTTTACTAGTGAAAGGCTTTCGGAGGGGATGGGAATTTCCAGGTGGTTATGTTAATCGGGGTGAATCGATTAAAGCAGCGGCCATTAGGGAGGTAAAGGAAGAATCAGGAATTGACATCGTCATTAAGAAGACGCTTGGTGTAGAGCATGATATGAACAGGTCCGTATCCGTATTTGTTTTTGAAGGAAAAAAGATTGGTGGAACATTGACGACCTCGAGTGAAAATGAAGATGTTGGTTTTTTTAGCTACGATGAAGCAATGAAAATCATTAAGTTGAGAAATTTTAAAGATCGTCTCTATAAATGTGCAAATGAAAAAAATACGCCATATATTATTGAAATGTGAAGAAAATGATAGATATCTGAACGATGAAAAAGAGCATTAACACTTATCCATAATATTATCCACAATATCCACAAGCACGCGAAGTTTTCCACAGTAATAAGACTGAATTTATCCACAACGATAATTGTTAATATATTAGTTATTTATTAAATTAATCCACATTATCCACAGCGTTGTGGATAAACCTGTGCACAATTTGTTATATTGTGAATAGTCTAAATGAGACAGACCGGGCTGAAACAAACCCGGTCTGTTATTATTCACACTATTATTATCGCTTATTTTTCCGGAGTTGCACTCGTTGATTTGCAGCATTTGCTCGTGCTTGAGCCTCTAAATCTGCCTGATCAGCAAGTTCAGCTGAATATTCCTCATCAATTCCATCCGATTTCATGTTCTTTGGAACCTGAGGAAGTGAGTTCTTATTGCTGTCACGTGTGTGATGTCGTCCATGCATTCTACCCATTCGTCATTCCCCTTTCATAATTCAAAGTTTGAAAACAAATTGTTTCCCTACCTTATCATTTGTTTGAAGGGGAGCTCATATGAATGGAAAAATTATGAACGAGGGCGTCTTTCAGTAAACCCTGCGGCACGGTCGGCCATTCTAAATTCGCGCTGGTAATTTACCTCTTGAGCACTTGTTAGAGAACTTCTCATTTTTTCACGTTTTTTCTTTTCCATTCAATATCATCCTTTCATATCGGTTAATTGAACACAGTTTCCATTTTTCCCTAATCAAAAAGAACCATACCTATTTGGAAAAATTTCGTGGTACATTAATATGGAGGTGAAGAGAATGCCAGTCATCACAAAAATTACTGCTCAACAAAAGCTAAAGGACCGCTATAATATCTTTATTGACGATGGAAAAGGTGAAAAATACGGATTTAGTGTTGATGAGGATGTATTAATTAAATACCAGCTAAAAAAAGGGATGGAGCTTGATGATTTTACGGTAACGGAAATATTTTATCAGGATGACATTCGAAAAGCATATTCACAAGCGGTTCAATACTTAGCGGCAAGAATGCGTTCAGAGGCCGAAGTAAGAAAACACTTACTTAAGAAGGAAATTCAAGAGGAAATCATCAATGAGGTTATACATAAGCTATATCAATACAAGTTTTTAGACGACCAGGAATTTGCAATTGCATATGTGCGGACGCAAATGAACACTACTGATAAAGGTGTAGTTGTGATTACTCAGGAATTAAAGGAAAAGGGAATTGCTGAATTTAAAGTTGAGACAGCGTTGCGAGAATATCCATACGAAAAACAATTGGCGAAAGCCTGTAATTTGGCAGAAAAATTTTTACAAAAAAAGAGTCATGAATCACTGAAAGCGAGTAAGCAAAAGCTTGAACAATTATTAATTCGAAAAGGCTATCCGTTTGAAATCATTCATGAAGCACTTTGTTCAGTTGAGTTTGAAGAAGACACTTTTCAAGAGCTACAAGCTTTGCAAAAGCAAGGCGATAAACTAATCAGTAAATATCGTAAATACGAGGGCTATGAATTTCGTCAAAAGATGAAACAAGCGTTGTACCGAAAGGGATTTCCGCTTGAACTGATTGATCAATATTTAGCTGAGCTTTCGGATGGACTTTCTGAGGAATAGCATTGGTTTCATAAGCCAACTTTCTTTATTTATCGACAAAAAATGACTATACTTAAAATATAGAAGAAAACTTGCGAGGTGGGGACATGGAACAACAGGAAAAACGGTACAGTGATATGAGCGCATATGAATTACAGCAAGAGATTGCGTTATTAAATGACAAGGCAAGAAAAGCAGAGCAGTTAGGTATGGTAAATGAGTACGCCGTGCTTGAAAGAAAGGCTTTTATGGCAAAGGCTTATTTATTAAACCCAGACGATTTTTCTGCAGGCTCAATTTACGAAATAATTGGCGCACCTGGATCGTATTTTAAAGTAGACTATTTAAATGGTGTATTTGCTTGGGGATACCGTTTAGATGGCGATGGCAAAGAAGAGGGACTACCAATTTCAATGCTGAATAATAATGCTAAATAAAAAGGTGCCCGGAGGCAAGATTACGCTCCGAGCAAATATTTAGGCTTCATATTATTTATTTTTAAAGTCAAGGGTTCCGTTTTCACGGTGACTGGAATTATACATCCGTTCTTGAGGATGCGTATTAATCGTTCCGTCAGCCCTTACTGAAGCGAATTCAGCTTTTGCTCGAGGTTCACCTTCGAGCTTTTGGTTATTTTGGTTAGGAAATCCACGTTCTTTATTTCGCATTAGTGTCTACCCCCCGCCTCTTGTTTTAAGAAAACGTGTGAATGAATCTTAGTATCCATTCATACGTGTTATTAGTATTTGGAGTTAAGCTTAAAGGTATGTCATTTAATCATTGGAAATGGGGGAATGGGAGATGAATGATTACCATCAGCGGTTGGCCAATCTTTTACTGGAGAAAAATAATCAATTATCCTACGATCAGGCAATTACTTGGGTTGAGCTATTATGGGATGATTTTGAAACGACTTATGCAAAAGCGGGTAAAGAGTATATGGGCAGTGAAACAACGGAGCGAATTGTGCGGCAATGGATTGATCTTTATGGTACTAAATTACATGAATTTGTAGCTAAGAATCCGAAATATAAGGATTTTCTAAATCAAAAACCAAAAATTCTTCATTAAAAAAAAGCGATGCCTTGTCAGCATCGCTTTCATATTTTTTCTAGAACAATGTCCAGCTACAGCGGCTAGGGGCTCGGGGTCATAAGTCAATCCGTCCAGAAGGTCAAAGGACGACCTTCTAGCCGGCTCGCCTTATGCCTGTCGCCCCTGGGCAAGCCGCTTCCGCTTTTCGTACTGTCTAGCTACAGCGGCTAGGGGCTCGGGGTCATAAGTCAATCCGTCCAGAAGGTTAAAGGACGACCTTCTAGCCGGCTCGCCTTATGCCTGTCGCCCCTGGGCAAGCCGCTTCCGCTTTACGTGCTATCCTGGAAGCAAATCGAGTTTTCTTCGAAGCTTTTCTTCACTGAAAATCCAGCCAGTGTAGGATTTGATAATCTCAAGCTGCAGGTCCAACTGAACTACAGCTACAAATGGATAATGATCATTACTGCGATAACGCAAATCAATAAAACGGACTTCGTAATAATCATCATACTCATCAAGCTCCCAGCGATAAACTGGCGAGAAGGACAAAAACGCTGATAGATTCTTATCCTTTTTAGCTGCTTCTAGTATCGGTGAATCCGGAACTGGAACCCGGTTAAATTGATCTAGTATGTTGACTTCATTATTGTGAGCTCTCCCAACAAAGAACTGGTGTTTATTCATTATCGCTAATCGCCATTGACTGTATCTCATTGTTGGAGCAATGATGATTTCGGTAGCATCTGGTATAAGACGTCGTACCTCATGATAAACACGTCTTTGGGCGATGAAGCGAAGGATATAATATACAACTAAAATTCCATAAATGGTAAGGAATGTATAGCCGGGATTGGTTCCAAAAGCCCAAAATAATAAACCGACTACATGTATGCCAAATATAAATGGATCAAATGTATTGATAACACCCAGTGCTAGCCATTTTGAAGAAAACGGCCTCAAAGCTTGGGTTCCATAAGCATTAAAAATATCAACAAATACGTGCAAAAATACGGCTAAAAAAGTCCAAAGCCATAAATGCAGCAAATTAGTTTCTGGTGAAAAAAGGTAGATGACAAATGAAATCGCAATCGGCCATAATAGTACTGCGGGAATAGAGTGTGTAATCCCACGATGATTGCGTATATAAACTGCGTTGTTCTTAAGCTTTAAAACAGTATCAATATCAGGTGCTTGCGATCCAATTAAGGTTGCAATTAGAACACTCGTTGTTGTTGCGGCACTGCCGGCGACTACTGGATCCATTGTTGCTAATCCGCCCAAAGCAAGTCCCATTACAACATGTGTACCTGTATCCAAAAGGAAAAACCTCCTCATATACTCGTTTAGACAATTAGGTAGCTTTCAAGAATAGTGTAACAGTAATTAGCTGTTTTTTACAGTATGAAAGCTTTGAATATTTAGACTTTTGTAAAACAATAATCATCATACGCCTTATAGATATTTTATAGGGTATGCAACTTAAATCAACTTATTACTTATGGAGGAAAAAGTGAATAACCACAATTTAAAAATTTTGGAGCAATTTTCTATTGAAGCATTCCAGCATGATTTGATTCATTGGTTTGCTATGGAACAGAGACGTTTACCATGGCGAGAAAATCAGGACCCATATCGGATCTGGGTGTCTGAAATTATGCTGCAGCAAACAAGGGTAGATACGGTCATTCCCTACTTTAATTCTTTTATTGAGCAGTTCCCAAGCATTGAAGCTCTTGCAAATGCTGATGAGGAAAAAGTATTAAAGGCATGGGAGGGCTTAGGGTATTATTCAAGAGTTCGTAACCTCCACAGTGCTGTGAAGGAAGTTCATGAACATTATGGTGGTCAAGTACCTAATACGCCAAAAGATATATCGGCATTAAAAGGTGTTGGTCCGTATACTGCAGGAGCGATTTTAAGTATTGCTTATGGGCTTCCAGAACCTGCAGTTGACGGGAATGTTATGCGGGTATTATCACGAATTCTGCTTATTTGGGATGATATCGCAAAACCTTCATCAAGAAAAATCTTTGAATATGCTGTGCGAGAACTAATTTCCCATGAAAATCCATCGTTCTTTAACCAAGCGTTAATGGAGCTTGGCGCTTTAATCTGTACCCCGACCTCACCATCTTGTTTATTATGTCCTGTTCGCGAACATTGTCAGGCATTTGCTGAGGGAGTACAGGGAGAGCTTCCTGTAAAAACGAAAAAGAAGAAACAACGACTTGTATCACTTATCGCTGCGGTATTATCTGACAAAGACGGAAGGCTGTTGATTCATAAGCGACCAAGCAAAGGTCTGTTAGCTGATTTATGGGAATTTCCTAATGTCGAAACTCACTTATCTTTTTCAAATCATAAACAGCACTTTCAGAAATTTATGCTTGAGCAATATGAAACGGTTGTTACATTAGATGAACATATTGGCCAAATTGACCATGTGTTTACCCATTTAGAATGGAATATTCATGTTTATCAAGGTCAAATTCTTGAAGATGTAGCCGAATCTACTACGCTGAAGCTCGTGACCCTTGACCAACTAGAAAACCACGCATTCCCAGTCTCGCATCAAAAAATGCTCAAAAAATACCTAAAACACTAACGCGTTAAAGCAGTGGGGGACTGTCCCCCACTGCTTTAAAGCGTTGATTTAGTTTTGTGTTCTGCGGCGTTCAATTTCTTTTACTATTTGAGCGTGGATAGATTGGCCTTCTACATTTAAGAATGGTACAACCTGCTGAAGCGATTTATGATAATAGGCCAACTCGTGATCATTCCACTCAGTTTTGGAAATCATTTGTAATTCAGTCATATCTCTGGTTATTGACATATATTTACTCCTTTCAAAAATATCGATTTTCGATTTAGTTTGTTCTTATCATTGTCATCTATACAAGGAAAAGCTAAAATAAATATAGTACCAAGTATTAGAACTAGATAGAAATGAGGAAAAAGACAAATGACACAAAAGGTAGCACTTGTAACTGGCAGTAGTAGGGGAATTGGCCGGGCAACAGCACTGCGGCTTGCCAAAGAAGGCTATGACATTGTTGTTAACTATGCTAGAAGTAAAACGGCTGCACTTGAAGTTGCTGCCGAAATAGAGGCTCTTGGACGAAAAGCATTAGTCCTCCGTGCTAATGTTGGGGATGTAGACAAAATTAAAGCAATGTTTGAGCAAATTGATCAAGAATTTGGTCGTTTAGATGTATTTGTTAGCAATGCTGCTTCAGGGGTACAACGCCCATTAATGGAGCTAGAAGAGTCTCATTGGGATTGGACTTTGAATATCAACAGTAAAGCCTTACTTTTCTGTGCTCAAGAAGCTGCTAAGCTTATGGAGAAAAACGGTGGAGGCAGAATAGTTAGCATCAGTTCATTAGGTTCGATTCGTGCACTCGATAATTATACGGCGGTCGGTGTATCCAAAGCAGCTGTTGAAGCATTGACAAGATATTTGGCAGTTGAACTTTCTCCAAAAAATATCATCGTAAACGCTGTTTCCGGTGGAGCAATCGATACGGATGCATTAAAGCACTTCCCAAATCGTGAAGAAATGATTTCCGAAGCGACGCGCAAAACTCCAGCTGGAAAAATGGTCGAAATTGAAGATATGGTTAACACGGTAATGTTCTTGCTATCAGGTGAGACAGACATGATTCGCGGACAAGTCATCATCGTCGATGGTGGTATTTCATTGCTTTTATAATTATCCGATTGGATAAATCAGCTTGAAAATTTGGAAATATATGGCACGACTTGTTCCTCCGCTGCTGGTTATATTAATTAGCGTGGAGGTGATACAAATGGCAAACAACAATCAGCCAAACAAAACATCTGCTGGAACTAATGTTCAGCAAGTGAGACAACAAAACGCTCAATCTGCACAAGGTGGCGCTGGGCAATTCGGTACTGAATTTGCTAGCGAAACAAACGCTGCAGAGGTGAGACGTCAAAACCAACAGTCTCAATCAAGAAAATCTCAAAACTCTGGTCAATTCGGCCAAAGCTAATTACAGCTTAAGGCGAATGACTAAAAAAGGCACTCTTCATCGTGAAGGTGTCTTTTTTGACGTCCTCAAAAGTCCATGACTAACAATCTTTAACTTATCGTTAGTTTCGACAAAACAACAGTTAACTCAACATAACTAGTCAAAGGTATTTAAGTACATTTAACGAATACATATATACTACGAAAATACTTGAGGACGGTGGAGGAAATGAACGACTTTAACCGTTTAATTTCTGCGCAAATGAAAACAATGGACAAATTGTTGGAAATCCAAACAGAATTGGAATCATCACAAAAAATCGAACAAGAATTGCTAAAGCTTGAAGATGCAACGAAATTGGCGTTAGTACAATCCGAAATCATCCGCAAAAAACAAGAATTACGTGAAATACATGAAATTTTTGAGCAGCAAACTGAGGATGTTATTCGTACCTATCAGGAACTCAATCCTATTTGTTAATTTGCCATTTTCAATAAAAAGTAACGAAAATTTAGCCATTGATCCCATTTTCAATGGCTCTTTGTTTTAAATTCTGTGTTTTACCGTTATAATAGTAGAAAATAGGAATAGTTCTTTGTGCCTTTTTTATTTTTATTAATAATTTATTTAATTTATATTATGCGTAGGTTACAAAGCGTCCGGGATGAAAGTAGGGGAGATTATTGGGCGTTCCCATCGAAGGTGAAACAGTACAAATTCATAGCTATAAACACAATGGGCACATCCATCGCGTCTGGGAACAAACAACGATTTTGAAAGGGACGCAAAATCTTGTTATTGGTGGTAATGATCGAACAATGGTGACCGAGTCGGATGGAAGAACATGGATTACTCGCGAACCAGCCATTGTGTATTTCCATTCTCAATATTGGTTTAATGTAATTGGAATGCTACGGGAGGATGGTATTTATTACTATTGCAACATTAGCTCGCCGTTTATTTTCGATAACGAAGCATTAAAATATATTGATTATGACTTGGATATTAAAGTATTTCCAGATATGACCTTTAATTTACTTGATGAAGACGAGTATGAACGTCATCGTAAGGAAATGAAGTATCCAGATATTATTGATCAAATTTTAAAAAGAAATGTCGATCAGCTTATCCAATGGATACGACAACGTAAAGGACCGTTTGCCCCAGATTTTATTGATATTTGGTATGAAAGGTATTTAACTTACAGACGATAATGTTAAAATAGATAAAGTGGTATGCACGAAATGCCTGTTGAGATATTCAACAGGTTTTCTTTTTAGGAGGAGAAGGAACTATTGGGCAGCATATTTCGATACTTACAATTCGTAAAGCCTTATAAATTTCAAATAATGGGTACAGTTTTAATTGGAATTTTAAAATTTGCGATTCCCCTTATTATCCCGTTGATACTAAAATACGTTTTAGATGATATTATTGGGAGCGAATTTCTTTCCAATCAGGAAAAAATTGATAAGCTTTTTGTGTTAATGGGATTGATGATTCTTGTATTTGTGGTGTTACGTCCGCCGATTGAATATTATCGGCAATATTTTGCGCAGTGGACAGCTAGCAGGATATTGTATGATATCCGGGACCGTCTGTTCAATCATATCCAAAAGCTGAGCTTCAAATACTATGCAAATACGAGATCAGGAGAAATTATCTCTAGAGTTATTAATGATGTAGAGCAGACGAAAACTTTCGTTATTTCTGGATTAATGAACATATGGCTTGATGTTGCAACGATTGTTATTGCCATCATCATTATGTTTTCGATGGACCCTTCATTAACCTTGGTCTCATTGATTTTATTCCCATTTTATGGTTTTTCTGTTCGTTATTTTTTCGGCAACTTAAGAAAATTAACAAAGGTTCGCTCCCAAGCATTAGCAGAGGTGCAAAGCTATTTACATGAGCGAGTTCAAGGTATGCCTGTTATTAAAAGTTTTGCGATTGAGGATTTTGAACAAACCCAATTCGATCGGCAAAATCGTAATTTTTTAACGAAAGCCATTGACCATACACGCTGGAACGCCAAATCGTTCGCCGTGGTAAATACAATTACAGATGTAGCGCCATTAATCGTAATTGGTTATTCCGCCTATTTAGTCATTCAAGGTAATTTAAGCTTAGGATCAATGGTTGCATTTATTTCATACATCGAAAAGCTTTATAGTCCATTAAGGAGATTAGTTAATTCATCGACAACGATAACTCAAGCAATTGCATCAATGGACCGGGTGTTTGAGTTTATGGATGAAAAGTATGATATCCAGGATTCTGAGAATGCGATTGAGTGTAAAAATGTTAAAGGTAACATCGTCTTTGAGAATGTTTCATTTGCTTATAATGAAGGTGAAGAGCCAGTTCTTAGGAACATCTCACTAGATGTGAAAAAGGGAGAAACCATTGCCTTTGTCGGAATGAGCGGTGGCGGAAAAAGCTCTTTAGTTAGCTTGATCCCTCGATTTTACGATGTCACGAACGGAAGAATTCTTCTCGATGGAGTAGATACTACAACGTTAAAAGTTCGTTCGCTTCGGGATAAAATCGGCATGGTGCTCCAGGATAATATCCTATTTAGTGAATCCGTCATGACGAATATCCTGTTAGGTAAACCCACAGCGACTGAGAGAGAGGTAATTGAGGCTGCAAAAGCAGCTAATGCACATCAATTTATCATGAATCTTCCCGAGGGCTATCATACAAAGGTTGGCGAAAGAGGCGTAAAGCTATCTGGTGGTCAAAAGCAGCGGATTGCGATTGCGAGGGTCTTTTTGAAAAACCCACCAATACTTGTCCTCGATGAAGCGACTTCCGCATTAGATTTAGAAAGTGAGCACCTCATCCAGGAAGCACTCGACAAGCTTGCAAAAGAAAGGACGACCTTCGTGGTGGCACACCGTTTATCTACAATAACGCATGCTGACCGTATTGTCTTAATTGAACATGGTGAAATTGTTGAAATTGGCAGACATGAAGAATTAATGCAGAAAAAGGGCGGATACTATCGATTATTTCAAGTTCAACAACTGGAGCCAAAAGAAAAAAATGAAGCCCAAACTGGCGTATAGAGCCAGTTTGGTTTTTTTTTGATACAAAATCCCAATTTTTCACCAACATATTTCATTCAGTCCAAGATAACTCTAAAGAATGTTACGAGTTATTCTTGAAAGGGGTCAACAACATATGCAATCACAATCAATAATGCAAACGCCTCCTGAAGCAATTACAACGAAGGATCTTTCTTACATTAAGGATGCATTATCTTGGGAATTACTTGCGTTTAAGAAGTTTCATTACTTAGCGGGCCAGGTCCAAGATCAAGAAATTCAACAAGCATTAGAAAAGGTTGGGCAAACGCACCAACAGCATTATCAAAAACTTCTGTCCCACTTACAAGTTAATAATCAAAGTGCTTTAGCTAACATGCCTGGGGGACAACAACTTCAATAAAAGAGTGGGGGATTCATGTTATGCAAAACCAAAATCAAATCGCAAATCAACAAACTGGTCAATTGCCACAAGTTAAAGGTCCTGAAATGAACGATCGGGATTTTGTAAATGATGGATTAAGTACGTGTAAATATATTACGGATAGCTTAAACAGTGCAGTTCGGGAAGCGAGTCATACTCAGTTGCATGCAGATTTCCTTCAAATATTAACGGAAACTCATCAATGTTCTCGAGATTTATTTAATTTAATGTTCCAAAAAGGTTGGTATAAGCTGGAGGCTGAGGAACAACAAAAAATTGACCAGGCTTATCAGCAATTTAACGGCTATTCTTCTCAATTTCCATATTAAAAAAAGTGGCTATCTTAGCCACTTTTTTCATTAATGATCATTCTTATGAAATGCTTGAAAGCTGGTTATTAGTGTTTCGAGATGCTCAATTTGCTCACGGTATTCAATAATTGAAGAAATCACCTGCATTGAATGGAACAAAATTGGCGATTGGGGATCGTCAAAATCCTTTTGTTGTGCCAAAAATAAATCGAATAACTCCTGTTTACTCATACAATGCTCGTGATTATCAAGAGCGGCATTAGGTTTGATTTTTCCAATAAACAATAAGAGCATTTGTTCATGATGGTTGATTAAACAATCGAGCTGAGCTTGAACTGCTTTTTGAAACTCGGTCGGCATTTGCTGAAGCTCATTCTCATAGCGATGTAGGCGTTTAAGAACCTCTAATGCACGTTTTGTTGTAGCAACCATTTGACGGTAGATGACGAGCTTGCGTGATTTTACCAAGGTTATTTTTTTAAAGTAATTCCGTTCTTCCATGTACATCAAAAATAACTGATCGACCTTGATAATTGAATCTTTAATTTTAGAAATATCATGCTTCAAAAGCCGATGCTCTGAGGCGTGACGAATACTGTAGCGAATCCAACGAATGATTTCTTCCGTTACTTCAGTTATTTTATCGAAAAGTTTATTTTCATACTTCGGTGGAATAAATACTAAATTTACAATAAATGCTGAGAGGACGCCAAGCATAATCGTTGAAAAACGAATCAAGCCAAATTGAATAAATTCATCACCAGGCGTTTCCATTATAGCGATTAAAGTAACCAAGGAAAGGCCAATTGTATTTTCGATGTTTAGTTTTAAATTTATAGTGATTACAATGATGGCTGCCAGGCCAATAATGATAACGTCATTTCCAAACAATAATACAAATGAAACAGCGATGATGGCTCCAATTAAGTTTCCTTGAATTTGTTCAATGATTGATAAATAAGAGCGGTAGATTGTTGGCTGGATGGCAAATATTGCAGCAATTCCAGCGAAAACTGGTGAAGGCAATTTTAATAATTCTGATAGTAAAAGTGCAAGGATAATAGCAATTCCCGTTTTAAAAATGCGGGCTCCTAGCTTCATAATAGGTTCCTTTCTAATCACATGTATTTCGTAAAGACCAAACCAATTATGTATCATACAACGATTAGTTAACAAGTTCAAGGGACAATTTATGAAAAAAAATCGCCTGCTTTTGTTTGCAGGCGATTTTGGTTTTTATTTTTGCATAATTATTTAATCATTCAGTAGAAACTGATGGGTCAGCTTGTTCTTTGACAGGAATTACTTGAATAAAATGGTTCTCTACATCGACTAATAACGTTGCTAAGTTGTCGGCTTCTTCGGTTTGACCTTGCGCTTTAAGGGCTTCTACATATGACCCTAATAACTCATTAATGTCAGCTTTTCCTTTCTCTGAAAGTGGAGTAACTGACACTTTTGCACCTTTGGCAATTCGGCGTCCAATCGCATCTTTAGTTAAGCCCATTTCCGGCTGATGACGAAGGTAGACGACACCACCTGTCATACCTGCACAAATCCACGGACCAGGATCGCCAAGGACAAGACCTCTTCCATTGGTCATATATTCAAAAGCAAATCCTTTAATATTTGCGTTTGTACCAATATTACCAGCCTCATTTTCAGGAATTGGATGCTTTAGTTGACCGCCGATGATGATATCTGCGCCTGATAAGCGAATTCCAGCGCGAGCATCAGCATCACCTTGAGCAACAAGCAATCCTTTTTGCGCACCATAACCAAAGCCTTTTCCGACAGAGCCATTGTAAAATTTTCCATCCTTACCTTGCGCTTTAAAGACTTGGATTTTTCCACCAAAGGAGGTTTTTCCAATTCCGTCTTGTGCTCCACCGCTGATTTCAATATTGATTCCATCACAGTTATAGGCACCTAGACCGTTTCCTGGAATTGATCCTTTATATTTTAAGTTAACAGGTGGTAAATCATGATAAGAGCCATCTAAGCGTCCGCGAACACGATGGCAAGATACTCGACTACCAAGGACACGCTGCTCTGAACCGACGGACTTAAATTCACGGGAATGATGCAGATCAGCTACAACCGAGTCCAAATATTCTGCTCCGACGGCAACCTGTAACTGCGAAGATTCAAATGATTGAACCGCTTCTTTTGCACTTAATGGGCTAATATCTAATGCTTTTAGCAAATAGGTTAAATCTAATTGATCGGTTCCACGCGTCTGTTCGAGCAAGTCGGAACGACCAACTGCATCCTGAAGGTTTTTAATTCCAATTGCTGCTGCTAAGCGTTTTAATTCTGTTCCAAAAGCGGTAAAGAGATTGACGATGCTTTGAACTGCCAATTCAGATTGTCTAGGAACAAAACGACGTAATCCGTGGGCTTTTGCCTGTGCTTCAGAATCTATTTGTGTTGCAATTCCAACGTGACAAGTATCTAGATGACAGCCTCGACATGTTGTACATCCGATTGCAATCATCGATAAGGTTCCAAACCCAATTCGATTTGCGCCAAGCAACATGACTTTAAGGACATCTTGGGCACTCTTGATTCCGCCATCAGCCCATATCTCAACATGATGTCGTAATCCAGCCTCTAAAAGTGCGTTATGTGCTGCTTTTACACCAATTTCAACAGGTAAACCAACGTGTTGAATTGCGTGGATTCTGGCTGCTCCTGTCCCGCCGTCAAAACCACTTAATGTAATAATGTCTGCCCCTGCTTTGGCGATTCCGACTGCAATAGTTCCGATGTTAGGGACAATTGGTACTTTAACAGCAACCTTTGCTTTATCATTGGCAGTTTTTAATTCATGAATCATTTGCGCTAAATCTTCAATTGAGTAAATATCATGATTGTTGGATGGTGAGATTAAATCTGAACCGATAGTCGCATTTCTAGCTTCAGCAATTTTTGCGGTAACCTTTGAACCAGGTAAGTGTCCGCCTTCTCCTGGTTTTGCCCCTTGCCCTATTTTAATTTCAAGCAAATTAGATGAGTTTAATAATTCAGCGTTAACACCGAATCTCCCTGATGCAACTTGTTGACCGCGCGTTTTTGGATACTTTCCTAGCATATCCTTAATTTCTCCGCCTTCGCCATTTAGGCTTACCATATTTAGACGGTTTGCTCCTTCAGCGTAGGCACGAAAGGCAATTTCGTTTTGCGAGCCAAATGACATCGAGGCTATTACGAATGGCAAATCATGCTCACCAACTCGTAGTGTTACCTCCTCAGGAGTACATATTGGATTCGCCTTTTTAAAGCTCACTAAATGGCGGATTGTAACAGGGTTTTGAGCTTCCTGCTCGGAAATCTTTTCGCGGTATGCCTCATAGCTACCAGTTGCAGCCATTTCACCTATCGATTTCCATATCCTCGGGAATAAATTAAATGATTTCCCAATCCGTTCGTTCTCATTATGGTAATCAATTGCTCGTAATAATGAATCTTCCTTTAATGCTTCATAATTATAAGCAAGCTCTTTTGAACCAAAGAAGTTAGTAATATTTAGAGTTTCAGCTATTTCATCGCTTAATCCAATTGCAGAGAACAATCTTCCGTATCCGCGAAGTTCATGGATTCCGATTGTCGAGATTACTTTTTCAATCCCTTTTGTTAAGGCGCTATACAAGTTTTTAACGGTTATTAAAGAATCATCCAATACGGTCATGAACATATAGTAAGGGCTAATCAAGTCAGCGCCTAATCCAACCGCGATCATAATATCATGTAAGTTTCGAATTGCTGCAGAGCGTAATAAGATGGAACAATCCCTACGCATCCCAGCTTTCACGAGTGCCTGGTCAACAGCTGATGTTACAAGATGTGGATCAAGCCAGAATGAATCCTGCTTATGAGCATCCGCGTCGTCTAATATTAGTAAAGTCTTACCAGATTTTGCTGCATCAATTGCTGTTTCTGTTAAGCGATTTAACGCATCTTTAACCGTTTCATTTTTTGCGAAAGTAGTGGGAATATATGAAGCTAATTTCTTCGTTTGGAACAGATTAACTAATTGATCGAAGCTAGGTTGTTCTAAATCCCCTGAAGCATCAAAGCCAACTTTACCTTCAATTAATATTGGTGTAGTCAGTTCGACGATTACGCTTACATCCTCTTTAGAAAATAGTGAAGGGCGTTTCCCAATAACTGTACGGGTTGAGAAATGCTCCGTTTCACGGTCGCGGTCAATGGCAGGATTAGTAACAACTGCAACACTTTCTTTGATAAAATCAGGAATATTTCTCCGCTCTAAATTTAAGCTAGCAAGAGGTGTATCATGTCCAAGCGAACGAATTGGTTCAACGCCTTTTTCAGCCATTTGCTCAACCAATTGTACTTGGTCTCTTTCCCAACCAAAAGCTTTATATTGACCATTTGTAATTTTAGTTGGATAGTTGATGGTTACAATTTTTTCAGCCTTAGGCGGTAAAATTCGTTTCCTGGCATCCTTAAAATTAAGATGTGAAGAAAAGCGTTGATAAACTTCCTCTTGATAATCTTGCATATAATAGGCTTTCAGGTCGTCACCATTCCATTTGAAACCTACCTTTTCACCTGGAGCTAAAGGTTTTGGATCATTCATATATTCAGTAGTTGGAATGATGCCTGGTTCAGATGCAAATAGGTATGATTTTTCAGTCTCAAGCATCCAGAGTGGTCGAAGCCCAAGTGCGTCAACGCTGAAGACTGCTTCATCAGCAAATCGAGAAATAATGCCTGCTGGACCCTGGGCAAAATGCCCCCATGCTTCACGAAGGTACGTATACAGATCTTTTAAATGTTTAGGGAATGCTTTTATTTCATTAATGATTGGTGGAAAGAGAACATCCATCGTCTCAAATAAGGAATAGCCGTCCCGACAAATAAATGTATCGATGATTCGGCTTAAATCTTGTGAATCGCTGCCATCCTTTACTAAAGGAACTTGTATCTTTCTGGCTTCATCGCGTAATTTTGCGATAGTATTGATTTCGCCATTATGTCCAAGTACAGCAAATGGTTGAACTCTAAAAAAGCTAGATAAGGTATTTGTAGAATAACGATTATGCCCGAGTGTTATGGTTGAAGCAACAATTGGGCTCGCGAGGTCGTGATAATATTTTGGTAGTATGTCACCAGCACCCATTACTTTATAAACAGCAATATATTGACTTAAAGAGGCAACATGAACCGCATCATTTAATTCAAACTCTACGGTTAATTCAAACAGCTTCTGGGATAATTCCTTTCCAGAAACAGGGGCAAGGCAGGCGAATTGCCAAAAAACAGGGTTTTCTTGAATGGCGATTGGCCCTAGTGCACTAGAATCAGTCACTTGGTCGGATTGGAAGATAAGTTCAAAGCCGCCTTTAGATAGCTTTTTTTGTAAATATGCGATAATATCCTTTGGACCAGCATTTTTAGTTATAAAAATATGTCCAACAACAAAGTTATCACGCTCCGTAATGGCAGGATCTGCACCTTCCTTCGCTAATTTCTCCTTCCATAATTCGCGAGGGATATCAACATGAATTCCAACTCCATCACCTTCGCCATTAATAAAGCCTGCACGATGGTTCATTAGGACAAGGGCATCAATACAATGAAAGATATTTTCCCTTGTAGGTATTTTCTTTTTCTCAAGACTAGCAACGATTCCGCATGCATCGTGCTCTTGCTTTCGAAAATCAGTAAAGAGAGAAGGGCTCCATTTTTGATTCATATTTTTCGGCTTTATTAAAGGAATACCTCACAAAGCCGTTTCACCTCCCATAATAATTTTATTTATCATTGTCATAAATGAAAAAATGCTTAAATTCATTGATTTATACATTAAATTTCAAGCATTGAAAACGGGTTGCAATACTAGCACAATGGTATTTTTATAGTATCATAGGAATATTCAGAAATCAATTTTCTTTGCATAAGATTAAAAGGTTTATAATGTGGTAACGATGAGAAATTATGGTAAAATAAAACCGCTTTTTGTTGATATAATAACAAAACCAGAAGAATTTAGTTTCTCCTGGTTTGTACGCCTTTATGCATAATTATTCATTATTTAGTATTGAAAATGCTTGGTTTACAGCGTGGATTGTGGCCTCAATATCGTCTTCAGTATGGGCAATAGTCAGGAACCACGCTTCGTATTTTGAAGGAGCAAGATTAATTCCTTGATGTAGCATTAACTTGAAGAATTTCCCGAACATTTCACCGTCCGATTTTTCTGCCTGCTGATAATTTTCAATTTTTTCTTCATCAGTAAAATAGACTGTTAAAGCACCTTTTAACCGGTTAATGCTGATTGAGATTTGATGTTCTTTTGCAGCTTTTAAAATGCCTTCTTCAAGCATTGCGCCTAATCGATCTAAATATTCGTATACACCGTTTTGGTTTAGTACTTCAAGACACGCAATTCCAGATAGTATTGAAGCAGGGTTACCAGCCATTGTACCAGCTTGATAGGCTGGACCGAGTGGGGCAACTTTTTCCATAATGTCCGCTCGGCCGCCATAGGCACCGATTGGTAGACCACCACCAATGATTTTTCCGAGTGCTGTTAAGTCTGGTTTTACACCAAGTAAATCCTGAGCACCACCATACATAAATCTGAATGCGGTAATCACTTCATCGTAAATGACTAGTGCGCCTTTAGCGTGAGTTAAATCATTAACAGCTTGTAAGAAGCCTGGTTTTGGTTCGACAATCCCAAAGTTGCCGACGATTGGTTCAACTAAAACAGCTGCAACCTGATCGCCCCATTTATCAAGAGCTTCTTTGTAGGCTTCAATATCGTTATAGGGAACTGTAATGACCTCTTGGGCTATGCTTTGAGGTACTCCGGCAGAGTCCGGTGTGCCTAAGGTTGATGGTCCAGAGCCAGCTGCGACAAGAACTAGATCGGAATGTCCGTGATAACAGCCAGCAAATTTAATAATTTTATCTCTGCCAGTGTAGGCACGAGCCACACGAATCGTTGTCATCACTGCCTCGGTTCCTGAATTGTTAAAACGGACTTTATCTAGGGAAGGAATTGCTTCCTTCAGCATTTTCGCAAATTTGACTTCATGTGGTGTAGGGGTACCGAACAACACACCCGTTTCTGCCGCTTTTTTAATTGCCTCAGTAATGTGTGGGTGAGCATGCCCTGTAATAATCGGTCCATATGCTGCCAAATAGTCAATATACTGATTACCATCCACGTCAAAGAAATAAGCTCCTTGCCCTCTTTCCATTACTACTGGTGCACCACCACCAACGGCCTTATAGGAACGTGAAGGACTGTTAACCCCGCCGACAATATGCTGTAAAGCTTCATTATGTAGCCTTTCTGAATTAGTAAATTTCATGATATATCCTCCTAATTTCCCCTGTCTTTTTCGGGACAAAGTTTATATATAATAGATGAAAAACGTAAATAATTAAGTATTCATATCCGTATTCACCCCAATGTGCATTATTATTTTAACATTAATTACTAAGCGATGCAGAATATTCCTAAGGAGATTGGAACGGAACCAACATTGTAATAATTAAGCGGACATGGAGTACCTTATTTGCGGTGAAAAATCTTAAATAGAAAGATTTGCGGACAACAGACACCTTATTTAGTCAAAATCATGAAAATTAAGCGGTTTTTCCCGTAAATAGAGGATACAATGTCCGCTTTCACATCGGAAATACTGTTTTTAGCACATATAAAGGATTAGATGTCCGCTAAATAGTGATGCATACCAAATTGCAAATCATGTTTGTTGTGTTAACGTTAATCGTTCGCTAAACTATAAATTTAGGGCTGCCGTAAACATTGTTGGAGGAGAATAAGATGAAAGATGCAATCGTAGTAAACGATTTAAGAAAAGAATTTAAGTCATACTCAAGCAGGTCGGGGTTAAAGGGAGCTTTCCGTGACTTGTTTACGAGAAACTATAAAGTGGTTCCAGCGGTAAATGATATTAATTTTTCAATCAAGCAAGGTGAAATGGTTGGTTATATTGGTGAAAATGGGGCAGGAAAATCAACAACGATTAAAATGTTAACAGGTATTCTCACGCCAACCTCTGGTAGTGTCATTGTCAACGGAATGAATCCACACAAGGAACGTGAAAAATTCGTGCAAACCATCGGCGTTGTCTTTGGTCAGCGATCGCAATTATGGTGGGATATTGCAGTTCAGGAATCCTTTCGGCTGTTAAAAAAGGTCTATAAGGTTTCTGATGCCCAATATAACGAGCATATGGACCACGTTATTAAAACACTTGATTTAGAACCATTATTGGATAAACCGGTTCGAAAGCTTTCGCTAGGGCAACGTATGCGCTGTGAGCTTGCTGCAGCACTGATTCATAATCCGCCTTTATTATTTCTTGATGAGCCAACAATAGGGCTGGATGTTCTCGTAAAATTGAAGATTCGTGAATTCTTGAAGGAAATCAACCAAAAGTATAATACGACTGTGTTACTTACAACCCATGATTTATCTGATATCGAGGCATTATGTGAGCGGGTTATTATGCTTGATGATGGAAAAATTATATATGATGGTGCGCTTGCTAGCTTAAAAGAAAAATGGGGTGACGGTAAGGATGTACAGTTTCAATTTTTACAACAAGTTGAACTATACGATTTGCAAAAATTAACCAGTCATTACCCTCTTACCTGGGAAGTCGATCAAGACAATCAAACCTATACGGTACACATTGAAAACGACAATGATGAACTCATCTCGAACCTCATTGCTAAAATCGTATCTACTTATAAGGTTAAAGATTTAAAAATCAATGAGTTATCCACTGAAGAAATTGTACGAAACATTTATGAAAAAGGTTCAGCATAAAGGGGGAGTGAAGGATGGATAAGTATATTGAAATGATCCGAATTCGCTTCCTAATGATGCTAGCTTATCGGACAAATTACTACACCGGTATTCTAATCTATAGTATTAATATTGGAGCTTATTATTTCTTATGGAATGGCATTTATGGAGATAAGCCGGAAATTGAAGGATTAACGGTCGCACAAATGACTACTTATATTGCGGTTGCCTGGATGGCACGTGCATTTTACTTTAATAACCTCGATCGGGAAATGGCAATAGAGATAATGGAAGGCAGAGTAGCAGTTGAATTAATCCGACCATACAGTTATTTAGGTATGAAGGTAATGCAGGGGTTAGGAGAAGGGATATTTCGGTTATTCTTTTTCTCACTGCCAGGAATGGTGATTGTTGCGTTTATTTTTCAGCTTGATTTTTCAATCTCGCCAACTAGCCTTTTATTGTTTTTTGTCTCAATACTTTTTAGCTTTTTCATTAATACGCAAATTAACCTGCTGACAGGAATTGCTACGTTCTTTCTATATAATAACAGTGGACTGATCCGCGCAAAAAGGGTTGTGATTGATTTATTTTCGGGACTGCTGTTGCCAATAAGCTTTTTTCCAGGCTGGGCCCAACAAATCATGAATTATTTGCCATTTCAAGGCATTAGTTATTATCCAAGTATGATTTTTACTGGTGGATTTTCACACGAGCAGGCAATACAGGCTATCATTTCACAAGCTGTTTGGGTAGGAATTCTAATTGTGCCGATATATGTATTATGGATTCTCGCAAAAAAACAGCTGATTATCCAAGGAGGGTGACAGATGTTTTATGTAAAAATCTTTTTTCAATATGTCGCCCAGTATTTAAAGACGAGAATGGAATATCGTTCGAATTTGATTGTTGAAATCGTCACCGATTTATTGCAGCAGGCTGTGAATTTTGTGTTTATTTTAGTAGTATTTGGCCATACACAAATGCTGGCTGGCTGGAGTAGGGAGGAAATTATCTTCATTTATGGATTTTTTCTCGTTCCGACTGCACTGTTTTCTGCTTTCTTTAATATTTGGGATTTTAATGAGCGTTATATCGTTAAAGGGGAGTTTGACCGCATTTTAACTCGACCGATTCATAGCTTATTTCAAATCATTTTAGAACGCATGGAGCTGGAGGCTTTATTTGGAGGAATTACCGGGTTGGCAGTGATGCTATATGCTGGGTCAATGTTAAATCTAGAAATTCGTTGGTTTGATCCGGTCTTGTTTATTGTCTTTGTAGCGGGTGGTGTCCTAGTGTATGCGGGGATTTTCGTGTTGATTGCTTGCATAAGCTTTTGGGCTGATGCAAAAACGTCAATCATGCCGATGATGTACAACATTAGTAATTACGGACGTTATCCAGTTGATATTTATAATAAAGCAATAAGATTTGTATTAACCTGGCTTCTACCATTCGCATTTGTTGGTGTATATCCAGCGTCCTTTTTTCTGGGGAAAAGCCAATGGTACACCTATGCGTTCATTACACCAATCATTGGAATAGTTTTCTTCGCATTATCTGTTGTCGTTTGGAACCAAGGGGTTAAACGGTACCGCGGAGCTGGAAACTAAAGAGTTAAGATTAGACAGGCTAGCATACTAGAAGGTCATGGAGCGTATTCTTTATTAGGAAGATAAGGGAGCGAATTCCATGGCCTTTTACATTTTATTTATCTGTGTGGTCTTTTGTATTTTTATGAGCTTAAGAGTACTATTTTTACCGCGTTCGATACGAGGAAATCCCGTTTCATTAGAAAACTTTTTTATGCTAGCTATGTTATATGCCACTATCATGATTGGCTTTGGTCTGTTATTTATGATGCTTGAAATGAAAGGCTTTCTACTGATTGTCGATGCAAGCGAATCCGATCATATTAGCTTTTTTACTCAACTGGAAACCTACATATATTTTAGTGGAATGACTTTGTTTTCAGTTGGTTATGGTGATATTACACCGATTGGAATCGGAAGACTTCTAGCCATTACCGAAGCGTTGCTTGGGCATACAATTGCAGCAGCTTTTGTGGCAAGAGCTGTTTTTGACCGGAATTAACGAAGCCTGATAATTGTATTTTCAGGAAAAAATCTGCTAGGCTAAACATAGCAATTTTGAATAGAGGAGGATTTATTATGACTATTGAAGTAGGCCAACAAGCACCGGAATTTGAACTCCCTTCAACAGAGGGAAAAACAGTGAAATTATCGGACTATATAGGGAGTAATGTCGTGCTTTATTTTTACCCTAAGGACATGACACCGGGCTGCACGACGGAAGCCTGTGATTTTCGGGATTATCATGGTCAATTTCAGGAAGTAAATGCTGTCATTCTTGGAGTAAGTCCTGACCCACTAAAACGACACGAAACATTTATCGCCAAGCATGGTCTCCCTTTCCAGCTACTAGCTGACGAGGACCATCAAGCAGCGGAAAGCTATGGGGTTTGGAAGTTAAAGAAAAATTTTGGCAAAGAATATATGGGGATTGAACGGTCTACCTTTGTTATTGACAAGAATGGCAATCTTGTTAAGGAGTGGCGCAAGGTAAAAGTTAAAGGTCACGTCGAAGAAGCACTCCAATTTATTAAAGAAAATCTATAGTAAGACAAGCCTGTTTTTTTTAGAAAAGGCATTTGTCCAATTCATTTTTTCTATATGTGAATACATTATATTAGGGCATACCTCCTCAGAATTTTTTTTAGCGAATCGAGCCGATTCGCTTTTTTTATGCAAAAAAGTTCATAAAAAATGAATTCAGTATATTCTGATGATATGATAATAAAAGATATAATGGAGAAAAAATAGGGATTAATAAACAAATCAAAGCAGTTGAACTACTATATTCGTAAGTTTGAAAGGGGATACAAAACATGAAAATTTATACAAAAACAGGGGATAAGGGGACAACCTCTTTAGTATATGGTCAACGAGTGCGCAAGGATGACCTTCGTGTTGAAGCTTATGGTACTTGTGATGAAGCGAATTCGATGATTGGTTTAGCACTTAGTTATTTAAGTGGAGAAAAATTCCAAGGAAAAGAAACGATAGAAGCTGCATATCATAAAATACAAACGATTTTATTTCATGTGGGAGCTGAATTGGCTACTCCGGCTGGAAAAGAAGTTAAGTGGAAGCTTGAAAGTAAAGAAATTGAGGAAATGGAAACGCTAATAGATGAATGGGATAAGAACTTACCTGCTTTAACGAATTTTGTGTTACCAGGCGGACATCCATCTGGCGCAGCATTTCATAGTGCTAGAACAATTGCAAGAAGAGCAGAGCGATGTTCAGTAGGGCTTGAGGGAGAAGTCAATCCGTTGGTGTTAGCATACTTAAATCGCCTTTCTGATTTGTTATTTGTAACAGCTAGATATGTTAATTTCCAATTAGGTGCAGTCGAAAAAACACTTCATCAAGATTAACCTATAAAGAATTTCTATTTTAATAGTTGTTATATTGACAAAAGTATTTGTTATTGAGTACACTAATTATAAACATTATAATTTGAAAATCTTTATAGAAAAGAGGTGCATGGCGATGTCACAAAATCCGTTAAAAGAAGCGTTGGATACTTTAAAAGATACTGGAGTACGTATTACTCCTCAACGTCATGCGATACTTGAATATTTAATAAACTCCATGTCACACCCTACGGCTGATGATATTTACAAAGCTTTAGAAGGAAAGTTTCCAAATATGAGTGTGGCAACAGTTTACAACAATTTACGAGTATTTCGTGAAGTAGGACTTGTCAAAGAACTTACTTACGGGGATGCATCCAGCCGCTTTGATTTTGTCACGACACATCATTACCATGTAATTTGTGAAAACTGCGGAAAAATTGTTGATTTCCATTATCCTGGACTAGATGAAGTAGAGCATTTAGCTTCACATGTTACAGGCTTTAAAATCAGTCACCACCGTTTAGAAATATACGGCAATTGTCCTGATTGCTCAAATAAGGAAACCCATTAAAAAAGAAGGCTAATAGTAGCCTTCTTTTTTTATTGTTTTGTTTTTCTGTTATATTTTTCGTCGAATTGTTTACCTTCTAAGTTTGGATCTAAGGTTAATGGCTCGTTGCAATACATACACATATCCACTTTTCCGAGTACCTTTGTCGTTTTTCCACAACTTGGACAAACCACTTGAACCGTCTTCGTAGAGAGCATGCCAATCCAAAAATATACAGCGGTACTAGCGATAATAAATAGTAACCCTACTAGCATAAAGACGGACATCACTACTGGTTTTGTTCTGAAATAAATTCCCCCATACATTACGATAAATCCAATGAAAATTAAGCTTAATGCAAACGATCGTATTTTATTAATTTTACTCGAGTATTTTGCCATAATTTGTCCCCTCCTCTTGCATCAACTTATTATATCATCGTAATGGATTTAAGTGGTAATGAATGTGATGGAGGAAATGTTCCTTGTAATGAAGGATTTCAATTTCAATTGTCGAACTATATACGCTATCTGAAAATTTTTGGAGGAATGATTATGGAACACATTCTTCGTCCCATTTACCAAGAACGGGCAAGTCAAGCGAATACGCTAGGTGTATTGCTAATCGAAAAACGAGAAAAAGCAAGTCCGATTACAGATACATTTGATGCAGTATTATTAATTATTGTGAATGAGTCAGAACGTCCGCTACATGTGAAGCATTACAGTTACCAGAATAAAAAGGCTGCATTAAATTTAGTCCGTGAAGACCAATTAAACGAATGGCTATTAATGGGAAGTAATCGCAAAATCCTTGAATGGATATTTTCTGGCAAGATACTCTATGATCGTAACGATTATTTACACAATCTTAAGTTAGAACTAAGAGAGTTTCCATTCTATGGTAGAAAAATAAAAATGGGAATTGAGTATTCAAAGTTAATCCGCCGTTACCTTGATGGGAAAGCTTTTTTTGAAAATAAACATTATATGGATGCTTATAATCACATTGTTCATTCGTTACATCATCTGGCCAGGTTATCGGTCATTGAAAATGGTTTCCATCCTGATATGACGGTTTGGAATCAAGTGAAACAAATTGAACCAGAGATTTATAAGTTATACGAGGAGCTTATTAGTAGTGAGGAATCCATTGAAAAGAGATTGGAATTATTGTTCCTAGCCGGAGAGTTCCTGGTTCATTCTCGGACTAATATCGGATCCAAGCATTTAATTGAAACACTCCAGGAAAAAGAACTTTGGTCATTTGATGAAATGGTAAATCATCCGGATTTAAGTCCGTATTCAGTGGATTTAAGCGTTATGCTTGAGTATTTAATCGAGAAAAATTACATTAATGTCGTAACTAAAGAAACAAAAGGCAAAGATATATTGCATCGTTATTATAGTGTGATTAAAAAAGATTAAATTTATTTTTGAAAAACTATTGACCTTTTTTCTAATACTTGATATATTTATAACCGTCGCTGCGAACGACATGGATTAAACCAAACTTCGCGGTTGACGGTTTTTGAAAAACGGTGTTGACATCATAAACACCATGTGATATATTAATAAAGTCGCCTCAAGCGATAACGAAAAAATTGCTCTTTGAAAACTAAACAAACAAACGTCAACAATAAACAAATTTTAGTGTATCTGACTTCGGTCATGAACACTAGCCAACGTAACTTTTATGAGCTAAATCAACTTTCTCGCGTATAACGCGCAGTAATATCCTTTCGGATAACTGCCCGTAAATGCCCGATTGATTCGACTAACCATCTAAAGATGGAAGTCTCATCTTATTGGAGAGTTTGATCCTGGCTCAGGACGAACGCTGGCGGCGTGCCTAATACATGCAAGTCGAGCGGACTTGAGGGAGCTTGCTCCCGATAGTCAGCGGCGGACGGGTGAGTAACACGTGGGCAACCTG
>NZ_LR656200.1 GCF_902168435.1 Bacillus marasmi | reverse complement strand
AATGTTGAATTGTTTTTTCAATAGTCCCAATCATTTTATCAAGCCGCCGCTTTTTTTCTAGAAGCATATTATGTTGCATAATCAGTGCTTCCTGCCGGTCAAATGACGGACTATCGATGATTTCTTTGATTTTTTTCAAAGGGAAGCCTAGCTCTTTAAAAAATAAGATTTGCTGCAGGGTTTCGAGATTCTCGTCAGAATATACTCGATAGCCAGCTTCAGTGGTTTCCTCAGGGATTAATAATCCAATTTCATCGTAATGGTGTAGTGTGCGCACACTAATTCCCACTAAATCAGCAACTTCTTTTACTTTCATCGTGTTTCGCTCCCTTCACTAGTTACTATAAAGTATCCCGTAACGTGAGAGTCAATATGAAATTTCAAAAAAATATTTGTATAGTAGAAGGAAAATATGGCGAAATATAAACAATGTATAGTTGCGCTTATGGGAGAGGACATTACTTGGTACTTTTTTTAAAAACTAGGAAATCTAGCTAAAATCGGAGGGAACGACTTGAAGCAAAACAACGATTCAAACAAAATCGAAACTCAAGTAGGTGATCGCGAAATAGTGATTACCCACATTTTTGATGCTCTACGCAGTGTTGTGTTTGACGCCTGGACCAAAGAGGAACACCTGTCGAAATGGTGGGGGCCACAAGGTTTTACGACGACTTTTCAGAAGTTTGATATGAAACCGGGCGGTATTTGGCAGTTTATCATGCATGGTCCTGATGGTGTGGATTTTCCTAACACTAATGTCTTTGTTGAGGTCGTTAAACCAGAGCGAATCGTCTTCAAACATGATGTGTTTCCCCATTTTCTAGCTACAACAACATTTGAAGAGATCGATGGTAAGACTAATCTCACTTATTCCACAGTATTTGAAGAAAATGCTGATACATTCGAAAAGGTGAAAACATATGCCGTTCCAGGTGCAGAACAGCTGATGGACCGACTTGAAGAGTTTCTCGCAAACATTAGCCAATAAAACAACTACCTGAAACTAGTTCTGGTTTATGCTGTTCGCAGGATATGTACATAAATCGTTGTTATTAAAAATAAGGACTTCTTTTCCAATGTACTGGTTTAGTAGTTCGCAAATAGTGGTTCAAAACTCCGCTCAACTGGGTCAAGTTTTCCTCCATACCCAGCATATTAAATGCTATTATCGAATTTAGAGGCTGAAATAATGATCATGTAAGTCAAACGCCAATACGTAATGATGAGCTATTTTTTCTTGAAGAATTGTTACGATTTTTTGAACAAAAAGGAAATGTCGTAATGAATAGCGAAATATGCCCTAGAGGAGAAAATACATCCATTCGAATCTTAATCCCCAAGTTCTTTCTCCATAATCCCCGAAAGGAAGATCCTCCAATGACAAAAGAATACCTTGATTTGAAAATGGATTTTATGTTCAAACAGTTATTTGGACAACCTACCCGAAAGCACATCACGATTGCTTTTCTTAATGACATTTTAGGTAGAAACGGCCAAGAGCGAATTACTGAGTTAACTTTTGAAAATACGGAAAACGTAAAAGATCGTACGGACGGAAAAACGGTCCGCTTTGATGTTACCGTATTTACAGATTTAGGAGAACGAATCAATGTTGAAATCCAAATTAAAGACCAGCAGGATATGCCGGAACGAACACTTTATCATTGGTCGCGAATGTTTTCCTCTTCATTAAATTCAGGCGATTCTTACACGTTACTTCCTCCCACGATTTTTATCACCATTGTCAATTATCCACTTTTTCCATCAGAAACTGATCGCTTTCACACAAAATTCCATATTAGAGAAGATGAAGAAGGATTTCTTTGGTCTGACAAACTCGAATTCCATTTGATTGACTTGAGCAGTTTCATGGTACAATGGAAAAAATACCGCCGGAAATTGAAAGAACAAAACGAAAACGAATTGCCGTGGCTGATGATGCTATCAGCAGCTGACGCCAAACGGAAAATTCAACACAGTGAAATTTTGGCAGAACTGGAGGAATGGGCGATGAATATTGAGGAAGTTCGTGAAGCTTTAATTGAATGGGAAAACTTAAGTGCGGACAAGAAGAACCGTGTTGAATACGAAGCGAGGTTGAAAGAGCTACGTGACCAATTAAGCAATCTCCAGGGATATCATCGCAAGGGGAAAGAAGAAGGTAAAATGGAGGAGAAAAAACAGATTGCTTTGGAAATGCTTAGAGAGGGATTAACTGTTGAGGTCATTGCAAGAATCACAAAATTAAACAGTAATGAGTTAGAGGAATTAAAGAAAAATCTTTAATTAAATAAATGGTCTCAGCTTTCAACACACAGAAATGGAATCCTCCAGCCAGGGTTCCATTTTTCGTTTTCGCAAGTACACAACAAATACAATCGGTCCAGATTGTTATAGATGTAAGAATTATTCAGGTTTGTAAAAGCAATCAGTTAAGATATAGTAAAATAGTTCTTACAGGATAATCAAACGTGAGTGAATTTAGGGGAATTGAATAGATTTACGGGAGAAAAACAGAGTTAGGACCAACATTAATCATATGGAGGTAAGGGATGAAAATACTTTTAATTGAAGATGATTTAAAGTTAATAAAATATATTACAAAATATTTGACTGCTTACGATTATGAAGTATTCGCTATTGAAGATTTTAATGGTATTTTGGAAACCATTGATCAGATTGAACCAAAACTGATTATTCTTGATATTAATTTACCGTTGTTTGATGGTTTTTATTATTTGAAACGAATTAGAAAAAGCCACATGATGCCAATTATTATTTTATCAGCAAGAAGTGAAGAGGCTGAACAAATCAGAGGGATGGAGCTTGGTGCAGATGATTATGTTACAAAACCTTTCAGTGTAGGAATTCTTTTAGCAAAGATAAACGCTGCGTTAAGACGAACCATGCAATTTTCGAATGAACACAAAATAGAAGATGGGAAACTGGTTTTATTAGAGGATAGTTTAAAGCTACAATATGAAAATCAAACAGTAGAACTTTCAAAGAATGAGTTTAAAATCATCAAGCTATTGTTGCAAAACTCGGGTAAATTGGTCAGTAGAGATGATTTGTTTGATGTGTTGACGGACTATAACACATTCGTGGCCGAAAACACACTTAATGTGAATATGTCTAGAATAAAGAATAAGCTGAAAGAACTAGGTCTTGAACATGTCATTACAACTAAAAGGGGATTGGGTTATGTCCTTCATCCGACTGATTACTAATGTCATTCAAGATAAGAAAGTTATCATATTTGTGTACATCATTAATACTTTCCTGATTGTATCATTCTATATGCTATTAATGGGAAGTGAAGATTTATTATATCCAATTCTTTTGAGCTGTACGCTATTCGTACTTTATTTAGGCTACGAAATAGGTAAATATCATAAATTTGCAAAAGATATTGAGGACGGTCGAAAGAGCCCTAACTACTCTACTCATGTTATGAATAATAAAGACAAACTGGTCTTTTCGACTCTTTCCAATGTCCACCGGGAATATAACAGAATGCTCTATGACAATAAAGTGAAACAAAACCAAAAAAATGCCTTATTTTCTCAATGGATTCATAACATGAAAACATCGGTATCCGTCATTCACCTTGCCTCGGAAATAAGCCTCTCCGAAAGAGAAAACGATGAATATATGGAAGATATTAAAGAAGAAAACGATATTTTGAAAAAGAACTTGGAAGAAGCTTTAAACTTACTTAGAATCGAAGAGTTTTCAAATGATTTTATTCCTCAGCGATTTCCATTAAAACAGCTAGTCTATCAAGCACTGAATGAAAGAAGAAGAGAAATGAGGTATAAAGGCATTTATCCTCATGTAATTATTCCGGATGAATTGGAAATCTTAAC
Source organism: Bacillus marasmi (assembly GCF_902168435.1). Lineage (GTDB taxonomy): Bacteria > Bacillota > Bacilli > Bacillales > Cytobacillaceae > Bacillus_BU > Bacillus_BU marasmi. Next base: position 153 of record NZ_LR656200.1, on the reverse strand, counting down.
AGATAAAAAATGGGCGCAATATATGTTAGAGCAAATTCTATCAAATGCGATTAAGTATTCTAACGTAGAGAAAAGCGAAGCGATCGTTATTGATGTAACCGAAGATGAAGAAGATAACGTTATTCTGTCTATTAAAGATGAAGGAATTGGAAT
>NZ_LR656178.1 GCF_902168435.1 Bacillus marasmi | reverse complement strand
GAATATGCCATCGTTTTCATCTCCTTGGAAGGGTAGTAATATTGGAAGTTCTGTGATAGGTTCTTCCATTTTACAATGAAAACGGTGGCCTTTTTCTATTTATTTGACCTATTTACTATACTAGGCATAAGACTAGCCGGCTAGAAGGTTGCCTTTTACCTTCTGGACGGATTGGCTTATGCCCCCGAGCCCCTAGCCGCTGGAGCTAGACAAATCGAAAAGCGTAAGCGGCTTGCCCAGGGGCGACAGGCATAAGACGAGCCGGCTAGAAGGTTGGCTTTTACCTTCTGGACGGATTGGCTTATGCCCCCGAGCCCCTAGCCGCTGGAGCTAGACAAATCGAAAAGCGTAAGCGGCTTGCCCAGGGGCGACAGGCATAAGACGAGCCGGCTAGAAGGTTGGCTTTTACCTTCTGGACGGATTGGCTTATGCCCCCGAGCCCCTAGCCGCTGGAGCTAGACAAATCGAAAAGCGTAAGCGGCTTGCCCAGGGGTGACAATCGAAAAGCGTAAGCGCACGGGTAATGACGTTCTATCCCAATATTGAATATGCCTCCTCCCCCTTTGTATCCTAATCCTGTTAAAGAATAAACAGATTGGGAAAGTTAACAATATTAGGGAGGAGGCATTTTTCATGATTTGTTTAGAAGATATTTATTCTGCACGTGAAAAAATGAGAGGAATGATCCATCAAACCCCTCTTGAGTATTCAAAAACATTTAGCAAGCTCGCAAAAAATGAAGTTTATTTAAAACTTGAAAATTTGCAAAAAACGGGTTCTTTTAAGGTTAGAGGTTCCTTTACCAAAATGCTCTCTTTAAGGAAGACTGAAGTCGAAAAAGGAGTAATCGCAGCATCCGCCGGAAATCATGCGCAAGGTGTAGCCTTTTCCAGTCATTTACTAAATATTCCTTGTACCATTGTCATGCCAAAGGGTGCTCCGATAAGTAAACTTCTTGCAACAAGACAATATGGTGCAGAGGTTGAATTGCATGGTTCTGTCTTTGATGAAGCGCTGAATTATGCACTTGAGTTAAAACAACAAACAGGAGCTGCCTTCGTCCATCCGTTTGATGATCAGTATGTGATTGCTGGGCAAGGAACGGTTGGTCTGGAAATATTGGAGCAATTACCTGATGTTGAAGCGGTTATCTGTCCAATTGGTGGCGGTGGTTTAATTGCTGGTTTAGCGATGGCGATAAAGGAGCAAAAACCTAACGTTAAAATTTACGGTATCGAAGCACTCGCCTGTCCAAGTATGAAACAATCGGTACAATCAAATAAAGTCATAACTGTTGATTCAATGCCAACCATGGCTGATGGAATTGCCGTAAAAAAACCTGGTGAACTCCCCTTTCAAATTGTCCAAAAATACGTGGATAATATTTTTTGTGTGGATGAAATGGAAATTGCCCGAACCATGCTCATGATGCTAGAGCGAAGCAAATTACTTGTGGAGGGCTCGGGTGCTTGTTCGTTAGCATCTTTGCTGTATCATAAAATCCCGATAGAAGGAAAGAAAACCGTTGCCCTTATTAGCGGTGGCAATGTTGATGTTAGCTTTATTTCAAGAATCATTGAACGAGGAATGGTGGAGGCTGGACGCTTTGTCCACTTCAGCTTATTCTTGAAGGACAAACCAGGTGAACTGGAGAAACTTCTAGGGAATATTACCAATCTAGAGGCAAATGTGTTAAATCTTTCACTAGAGCATATAGGTGAAAAAATATTTCCAGGATTCGCAATGCTCCATTTATCTTTAGAAACTAAAAACCAACATCATGTTGAATTTATTTTTCAGGACTTAACAAAAAAAGGTTATGAAATTCAGCATTGATATTTTGGTTACCCTGTTTCATTATTTTGCATGAAGAGTTAGTTCATAAAAAGACGTACTCTCCCCCTTTTTCCTATTTCGAGTATTCATTAGTTAAGTGAATCATATATTGTACGATTAAGGCTTTATCTCGAAAGGGGAGAATGGTTTGAATCATATTTGGGGAGTTGATTCAGCTCAAGCGGTCAATCAAGAATTATATGATTGTGTCCTAAATAATTTTGGGAAACCAGCCTACTGGGGTCGTTATTTAGTCACTGTACCCAATGCCGCTGAAGGATTAACACGATCTGAAATCCAACTGATTAGAAATAGCGGCACAAAGGTGATGCCGATTTATAGTAATTTTAGAAGTGCTACAGGCGAGCGGCAAGCTCGAACAGTTGCTAACAACATGATTTATCAAGCAAGGCGTCTTGGCGTACCACGCGGGAAAATACTTTTCGCCAATATCGAGCGGTATTTCGCAGTCGATGCTGCCTGGATAACCTCGTATATTAATACGATGCGTAATAGTGATTACATGGCCGGGATATATTTTGACCCTCTGGAAAAGAACTTTCAACAAGGCTACTGTGCCGCAGTTGCTGAGAATAATGCCCTCGCCAACCAGGTGATTCTGTGGAGTGCTCGTCCAGAAGCGGGAGTCTCTAAAGCTGGTAATCCTCCTCGTTTTCGGCCGACAAAGCCAAACTGCCAAGCAAACGTGTGGGGCTGGCAATATGGGCGTGATGCAAAGGAGTGTCCCATCGACACAAATTTAATTAACCAAAGGCTTTTTGATCTACTGTGGTAAAACAATATTCATACGCAAAATAAAGGAGGCTACCAGCCAATAGGTAGCCTTTTTCATGCTAATTCGCTAATACAAACCAAATCAATGTTTAAATGTGCTATTCTGATAATATTAAGCCTTTCAATTTTTAACCAAACATAAGGAGTTTCATAATGCCAGATTATCAAATTTTATTCTTAGATATTGATGGGACAATTCTTCGTCCAGACCATTCGATCGAGGCTTCTACCAAAATAGCAATAACGGAAATGAAGCGAAAAGGAATTGAGGTTGTCTTAGCAACAGGAAGACCACTCCACGAGCTGCAGGAATTAGCGACAGAACTAGAGGTTAACTCATTTATTTCCTACAACGGCTCTTATGCAGTTTATAACGGCCAGGAAGTCTTTAAAAAACATATTGATTCGACTGTAATAGAAAATTATATAGCCATTGCATCACAACATCATCATGATTTGATCCTTTACAGTAGTACGGAAAATATACTAGTTAACCCTAAATCTCGTAAAACTCATGATTTTTTAAAGCATTTTTTATTTACTAAAAATAAACCCTTCACGAACAATGATGTAAATGAAATCTTCTCCGCAACATTGATTACGAATCACCACGGTGAAAGAGAGCATTACCCAACAGATAATGGTGTTATATTATCCCCGATCAATGTTGATGGGATGAGTCATTCCTTTGACTTGCTTGTGGCAGATATTAATAAAGGGATTGCTGTAAAAGCAATGCTAAAGGCTTTAAACATTCCTGCTAAGTCTGCGATTGCCTTTGGTGATGGCTTAAATGATAAAGAGATGCTCGCCTTGGTTGGAGAAGGTGTTGCGATGGGTAACAGTAATCCTGGACTTTTTCAATATGCCAATTTTACTACAACTGATGTTTATCACTCTGGTATTTATAATGGTTTAAAACAATTAGGTTTGTTGCCATCGTAAACAACAAAAAAGAAGGAGTACGCAGCTCCTTCCTTTTTAATAAATAAATTTATCTATTAATTTCCAGAAAACTGTGGTTTGCGTTTTTCAAAATATGAGCGAACTGCCTCTTTATGGTCCTCTGTTTGCAACAAAACGGTTTGCACCATATTTTCATTCATAAGGGCGACATCCAAATTACTAGATCTGGCCCGATTTAACAAGTGCTTTACATACTTGTTGCTAAGCGGTGGTCCATTCAAAATGAACTGCGCAAAATCTACAGCCTCTTCATAAAGCGAGCCATCTACAAGCCGATTGATAATTCCTTGCTGGTAAGCCTCGTCTGCTGAAATAATCTTTCCTGATGAGATCCATTCTTTTGCTAATGACAGAGGCAAGTAGTCTACTAAATTCTTGGTTAATCCTAAATCTGGAATAAGACCTAAACTAGAAAAGCTTAGGGAAAACTTTGCAGACCTGTCTGCGATGATAAAATCAGAAGCAAGAGCGATTCCAAACCCTGCACCAGTTGCATATCCTTGAATAGCTGCAATAACATATTTATCTAAATCGACGATTGTTTTTGCGAGTGAAGCTGTCATTTCAATCCATTTAGAGGTTTCACTTGCATTTTCTAACGCCATTAAGACCTCTAAATCCGCCCCACCGCAAAAACTTTTCCCTTCACCAGAAAGGATTATGACTTTAATTTCCGGGTCCTCTTCTGCTACTCTTAAAGCTTCTACTACCCTAACCACTAGATCTTCCGTAAGAGAGTTTTGCTTTTCAGGTCGATTCAGGATGATATGTCCTATTTGCCCATCTACTTTGTATATTACCGGACTTGACATTTGATCTCACCCTTTCTGGATTCGATATAATTTCACACAAATCTTAATAAAGAGTAACTCATTCGACTTATGTCATGACGATTTATATACAAATTAGATTCTATGATTTACATCAAGATTCCTGTCCTATATCACAATAATTTCTGACAACTTTATGTCAGATATTCCCACTATCAATACGTTCACTACTATTTAATTGTGATTGAACTTAATAATATAGTTTTATATGACACCTTTTAAGGCAAGTTTTCCGGCCCAGTCCTTTGAGACTGATAATAATTCAGTTGTAGAAACAATTTCATCTACAATATGCAATTCTAGTGCTATTTCTGCACCGAAAACTACACGATGCGTTACAAGTTCCTTTACCCTCTCCTGACTTAGTACTCGTTCCATTCTCTTGGTTCTACTTCCTTGCTGTTTTGTTTCATCCATTACAGGGAATGCGAATGTAGCTTGATTCGTACAAATACAATAATCACAGGCTAAAGCTAATTCCAAGCCGCTATCTAAGGCTAATCCATTAACCGCAGCAACAACTGGCTTAGACACTCTTTCAATTCTTGTTAAAGCAGCTCTGGCGATGGTTGTTAATTCGTGTATACTGAAAGGCTTTAAATGTTGCATTTGTATTAAATCCCTTCCTGCAACAAAAGCTTTTTCCCCTCCACCAGTAATGACTATTCCAGAGACTTCATTGCAAGCTTCTAGTTCATCAATCATAGAAAGCAATTCATGATATATTTGTCTATTTAAAGTGTTTAGGGGTGGGCGATTAATGCTGATTATTGCAATGTTATTATCAATGTCTGCTCTGATAAATTGATAGCCCATATTCCTACCTCCTGTTCTTCTCAATTATGTTTTAAATATTCTTGTTTTTCAGAATTGTCAGTAACTATTATACTACAAATTGACCTTGAAAAATTTGTATAAATACAGCGACTTTCTACAAGATTCGATAGAAGAATGATGAAGCTTGACAATAAATAAACAGGATAACTCGCATTGAGTCATCCTGTTTTTATTTAGTCTTTTCCTAAATCTAATTTATAGATTCCGTAACCTTGTTCATCAATTTGTTTTGTAAATGATATTCTGCTTCCTGCTTTGATATAATTCTTACCTTTAGGTGAAGTTGTAAAGCTAATTTTGACCCGGTTATTAATTGGGGCAATTGACCAGTTTTGATCGACCGTAGGTACTATTTCAATAAAATGAACGATATACTTCATTAATATTTGACGATTTTCAGCTACTGCATCTAATACGACCTCACTTCCACCAACCCCTGGGAAATTCCCTCCTCCACTTGCACGATAGTTATTTGTTACAACAATAAATTCCTGATTGGGATCCACTAGTTTATTGTTATAAGTTAAGTTAATGACACGATTAGAAGCGGGATTGATCAACTTCCCAGTAATATCATATTTAGGGGGCTTAGTAACATCAAATTGGTATAGAACGCCGTCCATCACATCAAAATTAAATGCTGGATAATTTGGATTTAATAGACCTTGAACCTCTTTATTTAGCGGATCAATCGTATTAAATTGTCCTGCAGACATTTCTAGCCATTCCTTAATTACAGCCCCATTCACTTTGATTGCCTGTAAAGTATTATCATATGCATATAAATCACCAGTACTTCTTATCGATAAATTTCCTTTCTTAATTTCAGTATAATCTTCAAAACCATTTCTGCCTGCTTTAAAAGGAGCACTTACTGACAATATGGGTAAATGTTGATATTCCGGTTTAATCTTTTTTATGTATTTTTCAACGTACCATTTTTGTGCATTTGTCACCACTTGAATCGAGGGATCGTCCTGAACTAACGCAAAATAACTTTGGATGTCGTCACTTGTTTTGCCAATAGGTGTATTAATATATTGTACCGTCGCTTTATGGTCACCTAATACCGCTTTAACGATTTCTTCATCCGGCTGAACTATACTCGAATAATTCATACTCCCCGCAGCGGAATCCTTATTTTCCATCCATATTTCACGTGTATAGGATTGTGAATCAACAACCATCCATTTACCGTTTACTTTATTTAGTTCTAAATCGATAATACCAAGTGATCCACCACCGAATCCAGCTTGTACTGCTGGTACACCGTTTATTGTTCCTTTGCGGTTATCAATGCCTGGTAATGGTTGTTTATCTGGACCCAGTAAGGATCCATCTAACGCGGTTGCTGCTTTTGCCGGAAAAAGCTTATGTGTATGCGAAAATGCAATAGCATCTATACCGGGGATTGTGCTCAGCGGATATACTGCATTCTCAGAATCATCGATTGTTGGCTTAAAGCCAGTATGAGCAAGTGCAATTACAAGATCTACATCTTTCTTTTGTATTTCGGGAATAAACTTCCTGGCTGTCTCTACAATATCTTTCACAATCACTTTGCCGTTAAGATTTGCTTTATCCCAGACCATTGCTTGTGGTGGCATAAATCCAATAAAACCTATTTTCAAGTTATGCTTTTTACCAGTTTCATCAGTAAATTTTTTCTTTAAGATTTTATAAGGCTTAAACATGTTTTTATCATTTTCTGGATTCATATCATGATCATCATAGTATACATTTGCATTGATATATGGAAAATTTGCATCGTTGTAGGCTTCCTTAAGGAAGTCGACACCAAAATTAAATTCATGATTGCCTAATGTTGCTATATCATAGCCCATTAAATTCATAGCTTTAAAAACTGGATGAATTTCACCTGGTTTTAGGATGTCATATTTCGCTTTAAATGCAGCTAGCTGAGTGCCTTGAATTAAGTCGCCATTATCAACCAATAGGCTGTTTTTCACTTCTTTTCTGGCATTCTTCACTAAAGTGGCCGTTTTTGCCAATCCAACTTTATGAAACTCAGCATCTTTATTGTAATCGTAGCTTAATATATGAGCATGCACGTCCGTCGTTTGCATAATGCGCAATCTTAATAATGAAGGTATTGTTCGCTGATTTTGAATCGTAGCAATGACCTCCTTTGCAGCTACATGATTTATTCCAAAAATACCGGCACTTAAAAGCAAACTTAAGGCGAGAGTAGCAGATAATAGTATTTTATGACAAGACGTTTCCACGAAAATCTCTCCTTATGTTTTATCATGATATTGCAATCTTATCGGGGTTCACTGGGGTAATGGTCATTTGATGTCAATATTGTTTCCATTTTATTGGAATAATACCAAAAAATTTTTGATGTAAGACAATGGATTTAAAATCACTATTTTCTGGAAGTGGTAAATATGTTAACCTAATAATTATACAAGTTTACGTTACTTGATTAATATGTTAAGAGAATGGCGGTGGCACGATTGTATTTAAGAGGACATCATCTTTTATGTGTTCAAGGCTTTAGAGGAATGGGTTATAGTGAAAGCTTCGTAGAAACAATGAAAGAGATAGTTTCTGAGCTGCGCGATGAGAAGTCTGATTTTCCGATTACAGTCGTTGCAGGCTTTGATAATGTGTGCATGGCCTGTCCAAATCGTGGTGATCGAATATGTGAAGCTAATATTGGCTCACAAAAGCATGTATTGTCAATGGATCTAAAGGTCATTAAACATTTAGGATTAATAATCGGAAAAAATTATCCAAAATCAAAACTAATGAAATTAGTTGCCAGCAAAGTTGAGGCGAATGATTTAGATTATCTTTGTAAAGGCTGCTCTTGGCTACAGTATGGAGTATGCAAACAAGGTATCGCGGAGCTGAAGGAGAAACATATTGGGGAGCTAGATCAAAATTGGAAAATAGGCTAAATAAAGAGGCTGGGACATAAGTATTTCAGCTAAACAAAAAACCGAACTATCATGCGAAATTCTAACTTAGAATTTCCTAATAGTTCGATTTTTTTATTCCTATTTACTATAGAGCTACCCTGAAATAAATGTGGATTGGATTACACATTGAGTGCAATAGTTTTTGCTTGAGGGTCTGTTAACCCGAATGTTGATTTCCTTGTGTTTGAAAATAAGTGGAAGAATTACGCTTATATTGGAAAAGACCCATATTTCCCTTATAATAACGGGAGTTTTTCAACTTATTTCCTAAAAATCAATTGATTTTGTCTTTTATGGAGTAGTTAAGCGGAAAATCTACTCTTATTTCAGCTCATTTAACCCACTTTACATACAATAAAGGGAAATTCTACTCTTATTTAGATTCTCATACCTACATGAAAATCAACACTGAACTTTAATTTAGTCCTCCATAAAAAATCATACGGTTTTAATAGCGAACGATTTAGTTCTGTCCCAGCTTCTTTCAAGTTCTGTTAGCCTCGAACTTGGCCATTTCCGTAAACATAAAATTTGCTTGAAGTTAAAGCTGGTAGCCCCATAGGTCCACGTGCGTGAAGCTTTTGCGTACTAATTCCAATTTCTGCACCATAACCGAATTCAAATCCATCAGTGAAGCGAGTTGAAGCGTTATGATAAACAGCTGCTGCATCCACTTTGGTTAAAAACATATCTGCACTAGCTTGGTTTTCAGTAATGATAGCTTCTGAATGACGCGTACCATATTGATTAATGTGTGTAATCGCAGCTTCCACTCCGTTAACTACCTTCACACTTACCTTTAACGCTAAATATTCAGTAGCCCAATCTTCTTCTGTTGCCATTTTAGCGGCTGGGTATTTTGCGCAAACCTTTTCATCACCATATATTTCTACCGAATGTTTTTCAAGGGATGTTAAGAGTTTCTCTCCATTTTTATTAAACCAATTTTCTTGGATTAGGATGGTTTCAATTGCGTTACAAACTGATGGTCGCTGTGTTTTTCCGTTAATTGCAATTGATTCTGCCATCTCAACATCTGCTGTTTCATCGATAAAAATATGACAGTTTCCAGCACCTGTTTCCAATACAGGAACAGAAGCTTCACGTACAACGGTATCGATTAGATTTTTTCCACCACGTGGAATTAATACATCTAAATACTCATTTAAATGAAACAATTCATTCGCTGTTTCATGACTCGTGTCTTCAATTAATTGTACTGCCGTTAATGGCAAATCGGTTTTTTCCAAAGCGCGATGAATCGATTGAACCAATGCGATGTTTGAAAAGCGTGCAGATGAGCTACCTCTTAAAATGACAGCGTTCCCGGTTTTTAAAGACAATGTTGCGGCATCAATCGTAACATTCGGTCTAGCTTCATAAATCATTCCGATCACACCAATAGGTACTCGACGCTTTTTGATCACTAATCCATTGTCTTTTTCAATCGATTCAAGCGTTTCACCTACAGGATCCTCTAGCTTCACGAGCAAACCAATTGCTTCAGCCATGTCTGAAATTCTTTTATCATTAAGTAGGATACGGTCTAGTACAGAGTCATTTAAGCCCTTTTTCTTACCTTGCTCTATATCTTTTTGATTCTCGGCAATTAGATATTCCTGATCAACTAAGAGTTGCTCTGCAATTTTTGTTAGTGCGTGATTTTTTTGCTCAGTTGATACTCCAATTAATGCAAAACTAGCCTTTTTTGCCAATGCCCCTTTTTGTTTTACTTCACTCACTTTAATTCCTCCCCTTTATACTTTTACCCATTTATCACGATGAATGACGGCAACAGCTGTACAATTCTCAAGCTCGCCAGTTCGTTTCCCCATCATTTTTGAAAGTTCTTCGTTTGAAAATAAAACTTCCCCTTTACCAAGTAGTCCAGAAGGTCCATAGACCTCAACCACTTCGCCTTTTTCAAAAGAACCTTCAACATGATATATTCCTGCAGGCAATAAACTTTTTCCGTTGAAAAGGAGAGCATCTTCAGCACCTTGGTCTACGTAGATTTGACCTGAAACTGCTGAATGAAGAGCTATCCATTGTTTATTACTGTTGACAGTCTGGAGTTCATCACTGCCGATGTATGTGCCATCGCCATTTCCCTCTAGAATATCTACCAATTTTAATTCTCCCTGACCATGCCCTATAAATACGCGAACGCCTAGAGATAAAGCTGTTTTTGCTGCTATCAATTTAGATAACATTCCACCAGTACCAACACTAGATCCAGCACCTCCAGCAACAGCAAGCATATCATCAGTTACTTCGTTAAGAAAATCAAATTTTTTCGCGTTTGGATTTGAACGTGGATTATCATCATATAGCCCATTAATATCAGTTAAGATGATCAATTGCTCGGCATGTACCAAACCGCTTACTAGCGCGGAAAGCATATCATTATCCCCAAAGGTCAGTTCTTCAACTGAAACGGTATCATTCTCATTAATGATTGGCACAATGCCCCTTTCCAAAAGCTCGGTTAATGTAGAATAAGCATTGCGGTACCGATCCCTTTTCGAAAAATCATTACGAGTTAACAAAATTTGCGCAGGAATAATTTCGAAATTGCTTAAATATTCCATATATGATTGAATCAATAAGGTTTGTCCTACTGCTGCTGCAGCCTGTTTTCCTTTCAGCGTTACAGGTCTTGATGGGTAACCTAGCTTTGTAAATCCCGCCGCAACTGCCCCTGACGAAACAAGGACAATCTCATGTCCGTCTGCTCTTAATTTTGCAAGAGCCTGAATATGGTCTGTAAATTTTTCGTAATCAATTTCACCCTTGGAATTGGTTAACGAACTACTACCGATTTTAACTACAACCCGCTTCTTTTCCATTTATAAATCCCCCAAAATCGAAAAGCGTAAGGTGTGTGTCGGTGACTTGCACACCTTACAATCTAAATTTTACACATATTTCCTCATAATAAAAAGCCCTTTCCTCCTATAATAAGGACGAAAAGGGCTTAACTTCCGTGGTACCACCTTGATTGGATGTTATTAGACATCCCACTTGAACTGATAACGCCAGTTTGCGCCTATGCTTTTCACACAGGACTCCAAAGGTAGGTTCTGCGGTTTCCTGTGGCGGGTCTTCCAGCTTTTAAACGCCGCTCTCTGTCACAGAATGTATCACGCATACTAGTCCTTTATCAACGTTCTATAATTTGAATCTATTATGGCAGAACTCTTTTCATAAAGTCAAGCAAGTCTTATACGGGTACAGCTACGAAAAACTCTTCATACAACGCTTGAACCGCACGTTTCTCAAGTTCTTCTTTAACTGCAAACATCATGCTAACCTCTGAAGAGCCTTGGTTAATCATTTCAATATTAACTTGAGCGTTAGCTAACGCTTTTGCTGCACGAGCAGTTGTACCCACGTTATGACGCATTCCTTCACCTACAACCATGATTAAGGCTAAATCATGTTCGATTTTTACCTCATCAGCATGAAGTTCATTGTAAATTCGCTCAACGATTTTCTTTTCTGCTTCTTCGGTCATTTGCTTTTGGCTAAGGATAATCGAAATATCATCAATACCTGATGGAATATGCTCATATGAGAAACCAAAATCCTCTAAAATTTGTAGGAGTTTACGACCAAACCCGATCTCACGGTTCATTAAATACTTGCTGACATAAATACTACAAAAACCACCATCGCTGGCAATCCCGACAACCGGACCAGTAGAACCGTTACGTTTATTTACAATGAGCGTCCCTGGTGCCGTTGGGTTATTTGTATTCCTTACATTTACTGGAATGCCAGCTCTAAATGCAGGAAGGAGCGCTTCTTCATGAAACACAGAAAAACCTCCATATGACAGTTCACGCATCTCGCGGTAAGTCATTTCTTTAATGTCTTTAGGATTTTTTACAATATTAGGATTAACGCAATAAACCGCATCCACATCGGTAAAGTTTTCGTATACATCTGCTTTCACCGCATTGGCTAAAATCGAACCAGTAATATCTGAACCACTTCGGGAGAATGTTAGTACTTGACCGAACTCATTATACCCGAAGAAGCCTGGGAAAATAACAATGCCAGAGCGTTCTCGTAATGAATGCAAGCGCTCGTAAGATTCCGGAAGTGTTTGTGCATTACCTGGCTCATTGCTGACTAAAAGACCAGCATCTTTTGGATTTACATAGGAAGCATCTACTCCCTTATGCTGGAATACAGCCGCAACTAGCTTTGCGTTGTTATCTTCACCGCTTGCTTTAATCGCATCAAGGTAACGTTCTGGTGAACTTTGATCACCCTTGAGCAATGTTAATAAGTCTTCTTTAATCGTATTTATTATATCTGAAGGAACACCTAAGTCATCAGCAATAATAGAATATCTTTCTACAATTTTATTAACTAATTCATCTGCCTCGCCATGCAACATATAACGCTCGGCACATTCAATTAAAAGGTCAGTTACTTTAATATCGTCTGAAAAACGTTTACCAGGCGCAGATACAACAACAATCTTACGCTCCGGATCACTTGTAACGATATTAAAGACCTTTTCAACTTGTTCACCAGATGCTAATGATGAACCCCCAAATTTCACAACTTTCATAGTAACAACCCCTGCTCATATAATGTCTATGTCAAATTTATTTATTATTATCACCTTTTATTCCAAAAGAATCAAGCATTTTCTTCTCGGTGTGAACAAATGTTTTTTTAGGGAGGACTAAATTCTCTGAAATAATCAAAAAAAAGCTAGGTCAGCTATTATGCTGCACCTAACCTGTATTTATCAGGATATAAGAATAATATTAATAAAAAATTATCTTAAAATAAAGGAAAATTTTTATTAACTTAAATGACCTGGGTTTTCTTGAATAACACGATTAAGTTCTCTTATATCAGCCTCATGCTGAATTGATCTGGCTGAGAGTAAATCGATGGTCTTTTGATTCATATTCATCGACGATAATCGCCTTATTTCTTTAGTAATAAATGACTCTAAATGCTGATACTGTACGATGATACTACTGATCTTCTTTTCCTTCCGAGCATGATCATGCTCTAGCTTGTCTAGACTTCTCGACATTACTTCATAGCTATTCTCGATAGCATCCAATCGTAAACCGATATCACTCATCGCAGTTTCCAATTTTTCATACCGCTCTTTTGTGTCCGCTCTAAACTCATCTACATCCTTTCGAAGTTTGCAAACAGTTTGATGAACCTCTGCAAACTCTTCCTTGAGCACATCGCGCAATAATGATTTCATTTCTTCGTTCATTCTATCTCCTCCAATTTTCATAATTGATGATATATGTGGAAGTCTTAAAGATGATAAATGAATGAAAGCGTTTTTATTATTTGCGAATATGAAAAACGTGAATAGTATTAAGAATTCGAATATACTTTATTTTACCATTAACAAGTAAATATGTAACAATCTTCACGAAATAGTCAAATTGCTATCAGCAAATGACCGTCACTCCTAAATAGGCAGTTGTATGTTTCTTTCTATTAATAAATTTTGAAAATCTGCCAAGCGCTGTCTGCTATCTAAAAATGATTGGCTGACGATTTCTGTAAGTAATTCTCTCCTCGTTTCCATATCTTCCACATACTCTAAAATCAGGCGTCGAGCCTCCGCTAAAAAATCTAAATATTCAATATATCGGTCGTCAAATTCATTCGAAAACCTTCTTGATATCTTTTTTGCAAGTACTGGACTAGCTCCAGATGTTGATGTCGCAATCGTGAGCTTGCCTCGTTTTACGATTGCTGGAAAATGAACATCGGATTGCTGCTGCTGATCAAGTAAACACACTAGTTGGTTATTAGAGGCATAGTCCTTTACAAGACGATTAACCGTTGCATTATTTGTTGCGGCAATAATCATAAATGCATCAACAATATCCTCTTGAGAAAATGTTTTCTGCTTCCAAACAAACAAAGATTTTTCCAGCATCCCCTGTAAGCCAACTGTTAGGTCAGGGCTAACCACCTCAAGGAATGCCCCGGCAGTACATAATGAACGAACTTTTCGCTCTGCCATTTTGCCTCCACCAACAATCACAATTCTTTTTCCTGATAAACGGATATTTAAAGGATAGAAACTATTCATAAAACCACAACCATTCTACATTTATCAAATTGATACTATTATATAACATTTACTTACAGATTTCGTCGCTTATGATAGACTGAACATTGGAGAGATTAGGAGGATTTATAAACATTTATGAATATTTATGCATTTAGCTCAAAATCAAACATTGTCCAATTTATTCTTACATTATTTACAGCATTACTCGGAGGTACCGTTTTTTCAGTATTACATATTCCGGTTCCATGGCTGCTGGGTCCGATGGTCTTTATATTAATTTTCTCGAAGCTTTTTAACATTTCCTTTTATTGGCCGGGGATCATCCGTGATACCGGATTAATCATACTTGGTTACTCTATCGGTCTTTCTTTTACAAAAGCGGTTTTAACAACAATCACAATGCAATTACCTGTTATGTTTTTATTTACGACAATAACGTTAATCATATGTACTTTGCTGGCTTTTGTAGTAGCTAAGATATCCGGGCTTAACTTCCCAACCATCTTAACAGGAAGTATTCCAGGCGGATTAACACAAATGGTTTATTTTGCTCAAGAAACAAAGGGAATTGATGTTACAATAGTGACATTTTTACAGGTCATACGCTTATTTGTAATTATTTTCTCTGTCCCATTACTTGTTTTTAGTCCTTTGTATGGCGGAGATACATCAGTTCCACTACAGCTTGGTTCACAATCATCAAGTTATAGCTTGAACGATTCATATTTGGAACTAATTATCTATGGTATTACTGTTGTTTTGTTTGCGCTCTTTGGGAAAAAAATCAATGCTCCAACTCCCTTTCTCCTTGGTCCGATTATTGGAACGATATGCTTAAACTTAACGGGTTTGCAGGGTCCTGAGTTACCACCTGTGATTATTGATGGATCTCAACTTATGATTAGTGTATTCTTTGGTTTATTGTTAAATCTGGATAAGTTAAAAAATAACCGGAATATATTATGGCTCTCATTGGTAAGCGGTATGATTTTGGTTAGTGCAACTATTTTGTTAAGCTATATCCTCGGTATGATCTATCATACTTCTAATGTAACTGCATTTTTAAGTTTAGCACCAGGCGGAATGGACCAAATGGGGATTATCGCGCACGAGGTTAAAGCTGACTTATCCTTTGTTGCAGGATTTCAAATGTTTCGCTTATTGTTTATTTATTTTGCCATACCTCCCCTGCTAAAATGGTTTTTTCAACGTATTAATAAACCTGAAAATTAAAGCGCTTAAAGCTTCTATATAAGATAGAAGCCTTAAGCGCTTTTTCGCATTTATGCAAACAGGATTCAAACGCTACACCGACATACTTCAACAATTCTGCGCTTTTTCCAAGCTGGTGGAGAATGAAGTCTTGTTTTGAGAAGTTTTGTCAAGAGGCAGGAATATCACGTAGGTGATGCTGAATACTATTTTAAAGCAATTCACAGACAGGTAAAAAAAGTCGTTAATAGACTATTAATCATATAGGAAGGGATGACATAAACATGAATAGTCCTAACATTAAAACATATACCATTCAAGAAATATCCAAGCTCCTTAGTATACCAGTAGGAACAATCAAACGTTGGGAGAAGGATTTAGATGGCTTACTAATCATCCCTCGTACGAAACAAGGTGCTCGATATTACACTAATTTAGAGCTTGCCAAGTTAATTAAGGTAAAGAATTTACGAGAAAATAACACTAGTGTAGAAAAAATCAAGGCCATTTTATCTGAACAGGAACAGCATAAGCGGGAACAAGCCCAAAAAACAAGCAAACCAAAAGCTAATGCAAACTCTGGAATAACGACAGAGATTCAAAAATTAAAGTCAGAAGAACCACACCCAACTTCTCAACCTGAAACAACAACTGAGCTTACGCAAAGGGACGTCGAATACGAAACAAATGTAATCACTAAGCCCATTGCCCATGAGATTCAACAGAATCAAGCTCTCCCAAATTTAGAAGAATTCTTCAACGTTATGGAAGCCTATAAACAAAACTTATTAAGTGAGGTTAAGGCTGAAATTCGCAATGGCATTCGAAAGGAGGTCATTGATGAAGTGAAAAAGGAAATTTCGAAGGGGTCCATGCAAACGGTTAAAACTCTATCAAACTCCATTTACAAATTAAGTGAAAATACTAAGTCAGATATACAAGACCTCACCACTATCATTAATGAAACAAATGAAAATACAACTGAAAACATTGTTACTTTATCTCATATTATTACCGCAACCTCAGAGAATACGACAGAATCAATCGAAGCCTTATCCAGTCAATTAAACGCCACCGCTGAAAACACCACTGATAACCTTGTTACATTATCGCATTTCATTACTACAACTGCTGAACACACATCAGAGTCTATTGATGACCTATCGAGAAGAATAGCCGTTTCAACGGAAAATACAAATGATACAATCGTTTCTTTATCGGAAAACTTTGCAAAGGCGACAAAAAATGCAAATGATACGTTTCGTTCCCTTTCCAATTCCATCTCGAATGTCACTAGCTCAACCCAACATGAACTAAGCAATTTAGTAGAAGCCATTAATAAAGATCGGGAGTTGTATTTAGAAACGCTTCACGAGGAGCGGATGAATTTTAAACATGAAATTCGCACACGTGAAGCAATGTTCCAGGACATGGTTGCTAGCTTCCGAACGACAGCAGTAGCAAAAGAATTAAAAGAAACTAAGAAATGGTGGAAATTTTGGGTATAACTTATTTGATCATTTCTGTAGGTAAGCTGTTTGGTGGATATTTTAATCAAGCTTGCTGAAAATAGTTGATAATAAAGGAGGAGCTTATTTTGAACACAAGTGAAGTTGCAAAATTGTTAGGTGTCTCTGTAAGCACGATCAAACGATGGGTGAAGCAGTTAGGACTGCAATTAGAACGTAATGAACGCGGTCACTATCAGTTTAATGACGAAGCAATCGATTATTTAAAATTCATCCAAGGTCAGATCAACAGTGGTATCCTACTTCACGAAATCGCTCCTTTACCAGAAAAAACGCCCCGAACTGGGACGATTAAAGCACCACAACAAAATGACAAGGTTATTTCAGACATAGTATCAAAAATCGAAAGCTTGGAACAAAAAATTAATCAAAAAGCAGATTCTGTTGCTACTTACCAGCTTTTACAGCATCGTCGCGAAATTGAAGATCTCCAAGAGCTTATTACCTCGTTAACTAGCCAAATCGAGGAATTAGAGGAGGAATTGTCAGACCTAAAAAAGAAAACATTAATGGAGCTGCCACTTGTTTTGGATCATCAACAGCCCGTGAAAACTGGAAAAAAGAAGAATATTTTCAGCAGCATTTTTGGATTTTAGCCAGCTTATAGCTGGCTTTTTGTTTATCTATTAAAATAAACTCGAATTCTCCCGAAAAATGTTAAAAATAACTGGAATATTATTAACATTTTGTTAAAATGAGTATGAGCAGATTAGTTGGTTATTTTTAACAGCAAGGGGTTATCGAGTATGTTTCTTAATAATAAACAAAATATCACTATGATTCCATTATTTATATTTGTTTTATGGCTTGTATATATGAATAGTTTACGATTTTACGAGAACAGCAACTGGACCATACCAAACGAAATATTTGAATTCTCTCGTACAACAAGGGCGGTAGCTACGGTTGCCTTAACGGAACTTCCTGAAAAGCAAACTGGACTTAAACCGCTAGACACCGTATATACTATAAAAACTGCTGCTGGTATTGTTTCTGATACTGGACAGAATACAGTAAACTCTCAATTAAATAGTTCAAATCAAACTGGTAATCTCTCAAATTCTGGTCATGCGGGGGCTCTTCCAGCGAAAAAAACGGTTTATTTAACCTTCGATGATGGACCAAAACCATTTTCTCCAGAAATCCTTTCTATTCTCTCCCAATATGGAGCGAAGGCTACTTTTTTTATGATTGATGGAAACATTAGGTCATATCCTGATGCAGCAAGACAAATGGTTGCTTCCGGCCATACGGTTGCCTCTCATGGTGTATCACATCGAACGGATATATTTTACCAATCATCGCAAACGGTTATTTCTGAAATGGAACAAACACGGAATACAATTAAAGAAGTGACGGGAACGGACTCCATCTTAATTCGTACACCATATGGTAGTGCGCCGTATATGACCGATGAATATAAGCAAGCAGTAGTAACACAAGGCCTACAAATGTGGGATTGGAATATTGATAGTAAAGACTGGTATTATCGCGATCAGCGCCTTGTAGATACTGTTATCTCCCAAATTGAAGCTAGAATGAATTCAACTGCACCAATCGTGATTTTACTTCACGAACAACAGGAAACATTGGCTCAATTACCTGCACTTTTGCAATATTTAACATCTCAGCAATTCGACCTTCAGCCAATAAATCCAAGCATCCCACCGGTACAATTCTAATTCGTAATGTACTTAAATGCTCGAAATACCCAACGTTAAAAAGCAAGGAATGGATATATTTCAAACCATTCCTTGCTTTTTTAGTAGATTCATATAAATTACAGCCGTTCGAAAATCATCTGAATATCACTAACCTAATTAGAGTTTTTGTGGTTAGTTGTATATTACCTTCATTTTTGCAACTGCTTCTTCCGCCCGCTCCCTAGCTAGCTCGACTGTTTCCGCAGCATTTAGCGCCACGGCCATTCGACGACCTACCTTTGTCTCTGGCTTCCCAAACACGCGCACTTGAGTATTTGGAATGGAATAGCTTTCCTCGATACCAGTGATTTGGTATGTTTTGCTTTCTTCCCATGCTTTTAAAGTGCGGCTTGCACCAGGAGACAATAGTTTAATCTCAGGAATCGGATAGCCTAATATCGCTCGCACATGCAGCGCAAATTCTGATAAATCTTGAGTAACTAAAGTAACCATTCCAGTATCATGTGGGCGTGGTGATACTTCACTGAAATAGACGCGGTCAGGTGCTAGGAATAATTCCACACCAAATAATCCGTAGCCTCCTAAAGAATCGGTAATTTTCTTCGCAATATCCTCTGCTTCAGCAATTTGTGCTTCACTCATGAAATGTGGCTGCCAAGACTCGATGTAATCTCCATCCTTTTGGATATGGCCTATTGGCGCACAATATGTAGTGCCAGAAACTGATCTAACTGTGAGTAGTGTGATTTCTGAATCAAAGTGAATAAATTCCTCAACGATTACTCTTGTTTTCTTACCTCTTCCGCTTGCCATTGCCTCATTCCAGGAATTTTCGACATCATCAAGCGTACGACATACTGTTTGCCCTTTACCAGAAGAACTCATGACTGGCTTAATTACGCATGGAGTCCCAATTTTTTGAACAGCAGCTTTTAATTCCTCAAGCGTATTCGCAAATTCATAATTTGCCGTTGGTAAACCTAGAGTTTCACTAGCAAGTCGCCGAATCCCTTCGCGGTCCATTGTTAAGTTCGCAGCGGTTGCGGTTGGAACAACACGATAGCCTTCTTTTTCAAGCTGTATTAATGTTTCAGTTGCGATAGCTTCGATTTCTGGAACGATAAAATCCGGTTTTTCAGTTTCAATCACTTTTCTCAATTCTGCTCCGTCCAACATGTCAATGCTATAGGAACGGTGCGCTACTTGCATTGCTGGAGCGTTTTCATATCGATCAACCGCAATCGTTTCGATTCCTAAGCGCTGCGCTTCAATAATTACCTCTTTTCCTAGTTCACCTGATCCAAGTAGCATCATTTTTTTTGAGTATTCACTATATGGTGCACCAACCATGTAAAGCCCTCCCTAATTGTCTGTTATTTGATTAATATAACTTACATTTCTGAATGTTTCAAGAATGAATCTGTTGTAAAATCCGAATGAAAAAACAATGATCTTGAGATATAATTCGTATTTCGAAATACTAATAAACGAGAATAGAGACTTTGTATATTGGGCATGATTACTGCTTTTATTATTTGCTTAAATTGGATACAATTTTAGTAGAATGGGGGATTATAAATGAAGCGATTCATCCAAACACTATTGGTTATAGTTGTGTTAATCATTTCATGGCCATTAATCGAAAATCAAATCATCCAAAGTGATTTTGGACCAACATATGAAAAAATTAGCGATGGTATCGATAACGCTCAAGATCATCCAAAGTACTCAGATGCCATCGATTCATTTTTTGATAGTATTCATCAACTATTAACCGCATTTGGCGAGAATCCTGAAGACACTGAAAAGGAAGAAACATCTACTCTCCAGCTAGACAAGCCTAAATTAGATCAGCCTATATCACAAAGCTTTTCGGTCTATAATATTGAAATAGGCGATTCGAAAGATAAGGTCGAAGCTACAGTTGGAGTCCCAAAACGATCCACCTATAATGAATACGGTCTGAAATGGTCAACCTATCATCAAAATTATCAGCATTTCTTCATGGCCACTTATGATGATAACAATAAAGTAGTAGGTCTATATACGAATCAGGATCTTATCACCTCTACTAAAGGAATTACAATGAATGCAACTAAGGAAATGGTTCGTCAAAAGCTCGGTAAACCCCTTTCCAAAATTGAAAAGGGAACCTATTATTACCAAATTGAAGAGAGTCGGGACCATGATATCTATTTATTGGATGGCAACTATGTCACCATTTTTTATGATAAGCATGAAAATAATACCGTTACTGCACTTCAAATTATTAGTGAAAAAATGGAAGATAGAAAGCAGGATTTTTATACTGCTGAATCTGTTCAGCTACGAGAAGGCTTTGAATATCAGCTATTTGACCTTACAAACGCTACTAGGGTAAATCACGGTTTATCGATTTTAACTTGGAATGATCGGGTGAAGGAAACTGCGCGGGACCATAGCTTAGATATGGCAGTAAATAATTACTTTGATCATCAAAATTTAGCCGGACAATCACCGTTCGATCGAATGCAGGAAGACCAAGTGGTATTTACCTCCGCTGGTGAGAATTTAGCCTACGGACAGTTTAGTAGTATTTTCGCACATGAAGGCTTGATGAATTCACTCGGACACCGGGAAAATATATTGAGATCAGAGTATGAGTTTTTAGGTGTCGGCGTTGCATTTAATGATGAAAGTCAGCCATATTACACACAAAACTTCTTCGCGGATTAACACCGAAAAGCGGAAGCGGCTTGCTCAGGGGCGACAGGCATAAGACGAGCCGGCCAGAAGGTCGTACTTTGACCTACTGGCCGGATTGGCTTATGACCCAAGCCCCTAGCCGCTGGAGCTAGACAGTTCGAAAAGCGGAAGCGGCTTGCTCAGGGGCGACAGGCATAAGACGAGCCGGCCAGAAGGTCGTACTTTGACCTACTGGCCGGATTGGCTTATGACCCAAGCCCCTAGCCGCTGGAGCTAGACAGTTCGAAAAGCGGAAACGGCTTGCTCAGGAGAGTCACTAAACTAAACTTATTTACTATTAAAGAAGCAGTGACAGATCTAAATAATCTTACGGTAGTCTATATTAAAGTTCAGTGTGATTTTCATGTAAGTATGAGAAAAAATAAGCGGAGAATTTCCCGTTATTGTATGTAAAGGGAGCTAATTGATCTGAAATAAGAGGAGAATTTCCGCTTAAATGCTCCCAAGAAGACAAAATCCAATGGTTTTTATGAAATAAGCGGAAAAACTCCCTTTATTCTTAGCAAAAAACCCATATTTCTCAAAATAAGCGGAATTCTTCCGCTTATTTTTAACCACAAGTAAATCAACATTCGGGTAAACAGACTAACGTGCATAAAAATTGGCACACAGTTATTTCAAGGTAGTGCCTATTGAAAAAAAGAATAAAAAACCGAACTATTAGGAAATTCTTGGGAAGAATTTCACATAATAGTTCGGTTTTTTGTTTAGCTGAAAAACTTATGTCCCAGCGTCTATATTAATTTCAAAAGTTCTTTAACTGCGTAACTGATACCATCTTCGTCGTTGCTTTTTGTAATAATGTCAGCTGCTTCACGAATTTCCTTAGGTGCATTCGCCATTGCTACTGACTTTGTTGCCACTTCAAACTGCGATAAATCATTCCCGCCATCACCAAATGCGTAAATTTCTTCAAACTCGATATCGTTTAGCTCCGCATAACGTAATATGGCTCGCCCTTTATGGGCTTCGCGAGATGTAATTTCCACATTATTCGGAAATGATGATGCCATCGAAATATTTTCAAAATGTGCTAATGCTTTTTTTACTTCATCCACCCTCTCAAGCTGTTCAGGATAGACTAGAGCAATGATTTTATAAATTTTTAAATCATCTTTCATCAATAATCCATGATAATCAAAGCTTGTAAACATCTCATCTAATTCCGTTTTACTTTTTGAATGCAATGGTGGTAATGTTGAAGGAAAACCACCCTTATCAGTGTAAATAAGAATGCCAACATCTAGGTCTGTTAAAATTGAAATAATGGGTTCGTAGATTTCTCTCCTCAAAGTCGCTTCAAAAAGAAGTTCTCCTGTTTTGGAGAAGAGAATCGAACCATTGACACAAACAATTGGGCAGTTAAGCTCACGAATTCCCGGGACTTTTACTACATCAGTAAAGGCCCTTCCAGTGTTAATAATTACTTCTATCCCCTGTTCCTGAAGATTGACAATCGTATTAACACTCTTTTCAGTCATTTCAAAATGAGAATTTAATAAAGTACCGTCGAGATCCAATGACACACATTTCACGCTACAAATACACCTCTATATCTAATAGTGAAGCTGTTTAAAATATTTTTTATTAAAATCATCATATATTAATTCCGAGACAGGTACAATTTTTATGTTTTTATCCCCAAAATGTTTCATAGATGAAAAAACGCCTTTTGAACAAACATTTCCTGTTACACCTACATGTCCGATTGCTATACCACGACCATTTTTTTCTGTAATTTTCGCAAGAAGTCGCATTTGTTTCGAAACATATGAACTCGATGAGATATCATCCAAAAATACATCTCTAACTAAAAATGGTACGCCTAATTCCGTGGCGATTTTTGGAATTTTGGAATTAGGGCTTGTTCCACTATCGATAAGGTACAATCTATTTTCCTTCGCCACCTCGACAATCGCCCGCACAATTTCTTCATTTTCAATTGCCAAGGATCCCATATGATTATTTAACCCTTTTGCATAAGGAACACTTTTTATGGCCTCTCTGACGCGCTTCTTGACCTCTTCCTTTGATAAATCAACAGTAATCGGTTTTGGCCCAAGCCAAGATCTTTTTCCCTTTTTTGGTTGCATCGGTAAATGCACCATCACTTCAATCCCATTTTTATGAGCCCACTTTGCATGAGCCTTAGCATTTTCAGTAAAGGGCATCACTGCTGCCGTAATTTTTATATTCCCTTCCAAAAATTCTTTTACTCCACCAACGCCACCACCAAAATCATCTATGATAACAGCAGCCTTTAATTCATTCGGTGTGGCTAACGTGAAATTAGCAGGATGAATCATGCTTATGAACATGAGCGTTAGTATGAATAGAAATGCTCGCTTCATCTTACTCCTCCTACTTGTGTATTTTTGTTAATTTAACCTAACCAAGGGAGGTTAATGCACTATGAAACATAAAAAAACCACTTCAAGTATGAAGTGGTTTTCACTCTTAATTATGAATATAAGCTAATACTTCAGAACGTTTTGTTGCATCTTCACTAAAAATACCGCGAACTGCAGATGTTACGGTTTTAGCGCCAGGCTTGTTAACGCCGCGCATTGTCATACACATGTGCTCAGCTTCAACCACTACCATCGCACCGTGTGGATCCAATGTCTCCATTATCGTATCAGCAACAGTTGCTGTAATTCGTTCTTGTAACTGAGGACGACGTGAAACAGCTTCTACCGCTCGAGCTAGTTTACTTAATCCTGCAACTCGACCATTTCTTGGAATGTATGCAACATGTGCAACACCATAAAACGGAACAAGATGATGCTCGCACATGGAGTAAAAAGGAATATCCTTAACAAGTACTAATTCCTCATGATCCTCGCTAAAAATGGTTTCGAAGTATTCTTTAGGATCGATAGTAAGACCCGAAAACACTTCCTCGTACATTTTGGCAACTCGCTTAGGTGTATCGAGCAATCCTTCTCGATTTGGATCTTCTCCAACTGCCTCTAATATTAAACGTATCCCTTCCTCAATTTGGGCACGATTTACCTTTGACATTTTACTTCCCCCTACGGACATCTATTTCATCTTTATTTTATTATTAAGGATTTCTTATTATTGGAAAAAATAACCCTATACGCCTCGCTTATTTCCCCAAATATAGGTATGAAGCTGTGGCAATACTTTAACATCGCGTAATTGATGATCTTTCATAACTTTATCAATCAACCATTCATATTGCGCAATCAGTTTCGCTAATAGTGGTTTTTGATCGATTGTCTGCAAATCATCATTCCCCGTTTGTAGGAAAAATGGCACTTCTGGATAGCGCAAATGGACGCTCTTCGCGTACTCATAGTCAGCTACATCAAAAACAACCACTTTTAAGCTCACATGGTTTTGGTGATTCCGTGTTTTCAATTTATCGATGATTTCATCTAATACCGAAAAATCTGTTTTCATGCTCGAACTTGGTGGTTTTGGAGAAATCGTTAATTCATCTATCTGATAAAACCAATCCTGCCACCTGCTCCCTTGCGTTTCCAAGCCGATTTTAATTCCTTTTCCTTTTAATAAGTTGATAAATTCATCTAAATTTCTTAATAATGCTGGATTTCCGCCGGATATCGTTACAAATGAAAATCCATCTCCACCGAGTTCTTTGAGCGCATCCCAAATTTCCTCAGCATTCATTTGCTTGATTTGATCCTTTCCTGTTCCATCCCAAGTAAAGGCAGAATCGCACCACGAACAGGAATAATCACAACCTGCAGTACGGACAAACATCGTTTTTTGACCGATGACCATCCCTTCGCCTTGAATCGTCGGACCGAAAATTTCCAGCACTGGGATTTTACTCAAGCTCCATCCACTCCCGTCTTGCTTCAGCGAAGCTCGTAGGAGTTTCGTATAGTCGAACAAATTCTACTCTTGCTCCTAAATATTGCTCTTGTCTTTCCTCTTTTTGCAAAGCTTCATGCATTTTTTCATAGATCCACACAACCATATTCTCAGCGGTTGTATTCATTGGTGGCAAGGTTTCATTTAAGTAACGATGATCTAAGTGTACTTCAATTTCTTGCTTCCAAATTTCCTTTAAATCCGCAAAATCCATCATTAAACCACGTTCATCTGGGTAACCGCTAATCCCGAAAATCACCTTATACGTATGACCGTGAAGATTTTTACATTTCCCTTCATATGCATGAAGGTGATGCGCTGCATCGAAGGTAAATTCCTTACTAATCATCACCCGTTTATTGTGGTATTTTAATTGATTTCGTTTGATATCCTCATCTATTTTTTGGAGCTTATCAACTATGCGAAAACCATACATATTTTATTGCTCCTTTCTTTCAGTTAAATAGTCCTCTAAACCTTTTTGACGGAGCTTGCAAGCCGGACACTCACCACAGCCATCAGCGATAACACCGTTATAGCAGGTTAATGTCTTTTCTCTGACAAAATTAAACGCATTAAGCTCGTCAGCAAGCTTCCATGTTTCTGCTTTATTTAACCACATTAGTGGTGTATGAATCACAAATGATTTATCCATCGCAAGGTTTAACGAGACATTCAGAGATTTAATAAAAGAATCTCGGCAATCGGGATAACCACTAAAATCTGTTTCACAAACGCCAGTCACAATATGTTTTGCACCGATTTGATAGGCAAGCACCCCTGCGAAGGACATAAACAATAGGTTACGCCCAGGTACAAATGTCGAAGGAAGCCCTCCTTCTTCTCCATCCTTGACCTCAATATCAGCTCTTGTTAAAGCATTAGGAGCTAACTGGTTAAGTAAGGACATATCTAATATATGGTGTTTAATTCCTAGTTCTTTCGTAATATTTTTTGCACATTGAATTTCAGTGATATGTCGCTGGTTATAATCGAAGGTAACAGCGACAACTTCTTTAAATTGCTGCATGGCCCAAAATAAACATGTTGTACTGTCTTGGCCTCCGCTAAAAACTACTACGGCCTTGTCGTTTTTCATTTCTTCATGCTCCTTTACATAAAAAAACAGCACTACTAAGAAAGCAGTACTGTTTTCCTTAGTTTTTTTGAGAGGGTAGCTAGAACCTCTTTATTAAAATGTGGCATTAATATTTTAACATAATTTGAAACCAGTTTATTATAACACAATCCATTCAATAGTTCATTAAAAAATAGATTCATTCACTCTTTTTGAATTTAACAAGTATTAGCTCCCCTGAATACCCTATACACTGAGGAGGGATTTGTTATGTATCATCAAAATGAGTTTGGCAATCATCACGGACATTTATATTATCGTGATGATGAATTCCGTAACGTAAAAAGTGCTTGTCATAAGTATATGAACTTTCATGTTATTGGTACGATGGCAAATGGTCAGCAAATTGAAGGAATTCTCGAAGATATGGATGATAGGAATGTAACGATATTAGTTCCAGAAACGGTGGAAGAAGATGTAATGGAATCACCAGAAACACGGGTGTATGGAGGATTTGGTGGTGGTTACGGTAGAAGGCGTTTTCGCCGTTTCCGTCGTCGTCGTTTCCCCTATACAGTTTTCGTCGCCCCTTTCATCATCCCGTTTCCTTATTTTTATTAAAATCAAACTGAGCTGTTGGACATTATTAGTCCTTCAGCTTTTTTCATATAATTGATACCTATTCTCATCATCCATATTTTATTAAAAAACTAATGAAATTTATATTACATTCCATTTTTTTAAGAAAAAGATAATATTTACTAGCTATGATTAACATATATTACTATTTTAATAAAGTAATAGAAAGGAATTCAACCATGTTTACAGGTACAGAAATTAAGCTTCATACAGATACTGTTTCGATTTTACAAAGTAGATTGTACATTAATCAATTAATCCGACGTATCATGGATGTCCCACCTGACCGTGAAAACTTCATGGAAATAGCCGAAGATCCCCGCTTCCATTATTTATGTGAAATTAGCCACTCTTGTCAAACCATTCAAGAGGGAATCACCACCTACCTTTTAGGTGAGGGAAATACCGTCAACTCAGTTAGAGAAGAGTACACTCGACTCTTTATAGGTCCGGGCAATTTACCCGCTCCACTTTGGGAATCCGTTTACTTAAGCAGAGAACATATTATGTTCGATGAACAGACTATTCAAGTAAGAGAATGCTATCGGAAGCATGGTTTAAGCTTTGTCCGAGAAAATAATGAGCCTGACGACCATATCGTGACTGAGTTAGAATTTCTAAGCTATTTAATACTACAAACATTATTAAGCACGGATCACGCTAGTAAGAGCTTTTATATGGATGAACAGCTTTCATTTTTGCAGGAGCACTTATTAGTTTGGGGCCCGCTATTATGCGAACGATTAAGTGAAGCAGCAGAAAATGACCTTTTCAAGGGAGTTTCTCAGTTATTAATGGAGTATTTAGAGCTTGAAATAGAATTAACGAGCCAGCTGAAGGAGGAATTAGCTTATGAGTGATGAAAATAAAACACTTGCAAAAGAACTAGCAGATAAAAAACTTTCAAGAAGAAGTTTATTAAAATGGACCGGTGCACTCTCCATACCTGCACTCGCGGGCGGAGGTATTTGGGCTTCGAAACGGCTAACGAAAACGAAAAGTCCTGGAGTAAGTAGCGGTCCAGAAACCATCATTCCTACCTGCAGTACCTTTGATTGCGGTGGAAAATGTGTGATCAAAGCACATGTGCAGGACGGGGTTATCACTCGAATTAGCACAAGGACTGATGAAGAATTAGATGAATCGAATCCATACATGAAGGCCTGTGTTCGAGGTCGTGGTTACCGCAAATATCAGTACCATCCAGACAGATTGAAATATCCAATGAAACGCGTGGGCAAACGTGGTGAAGGAAAATTTGAACGAATTTCCTGGGAAGAAGCAATTGATACGATTGCGAATGAAACGAAGCGGATTACTGAAACCTATGGTCCAACCGCACGCTATGTTCATCAAGGTACCGCGGTCTCAGGCGGAACAATGATGGGTGCGAATTTTGCACGCCGTCTTATGGCGATGACTGGTGGTTATTTAAATTACTACCATTCCGTCAGTATGGGGAATACAGCAGCTGCGACTCCTTACACTTATGGAACAGCCGCAACAGGAAGCAGTCTTGATACGCTTGAGCACACAAAGTTAGTCGTGCTTTGGGGGCATAATCCAGCTGAGACAATCTTTGGTCACACAAATCATTACTTTAAAAAACTAAAAGAAAAGGGTATCAAGTTTATCCTAGTGGATCCTCGTTATTCAAACTCTGGACAAGCTTATGCAGATGAATGGATACCGCTTTTACCAGGAACCGATAATGCTTTAATGGATGCAATGGCTTATGTAATTGTAAAAGAAAACCTCCATGACAAAGCCTTCCTTGATCAGTTCGTAGTGGGCTTTGATGAAGACCATATGCCTGATGGAGTACCAGCAAATGAATCATTAGTTGCTTACCTTTTCGGTCAAAAGGATGGAATTGAAAAAACACCAGAATGGGCTGAAGCCATCTGTAAAGTACCAGCAGAAAAAATTCGTGAATTTGCTCGTGAATATGCCAATGCTAAGCCGGCTGCTCTTATTCAAGGCTGGGGGCCACAACGTCATGCAAGCGGTGAACGGATTGCCCGTGGCGGTACTATGCTAGCCACCATTACTGGTAACGTCGGTAAAGCAGGTGCATGGGCTTCGGGTTACGGTGGAATCCCACGTAAATTCCCTGTTGGCGTTCCGATTCCTGAAAATCCAGCAAAAGCATCTATTTCAATTATGTCCTGGACAGATGCAATTACTGATGCCAAGTCGATTACACCTGAAGATGGTCTACAAGGAGTTGACCAATTAACAACGAATGTGAAATTGATTATTAATCTAGCTGGAAACTATTTGGTCAACCAGCAGCCTGACATCAATAAAACAATCAAAATCCTTGAAGATGAAAGTCTAGTGGAGTTTATTGTCGTAAGTGATAACTTCTTATCGCCAAGTGCTAAGTTTGCCGATATCCTGCTTCCGGAGAATACCTTCTTCGAACGTTGGAATTTAGGAGAAACTTGGGCATCCGGTGATTACTTTGTTCTTTCTGAAAAGGTCGTTGATAATTATTTTGAATCTCGCTCCGATTATGAATGGCTAGCTGAGGTAGCTAAAAAGCTTGGCGTAGAAAAGGAATTTACTGAAGGACGAGACGAGTTAGGTTGGATTAAATTCATTTTAGAAGAAACCAAAAAGGTTGAGCCTAGTGCCCCTACCCTAGATGAGTTGAAAAAATCAAGAGTTCATATGTGGCGTTATGATAAGCCGAGGATTGCTTTTAAAGATCAGATTGAAGATCCAGCCAATCATCCTTTCGAAACCCCTTCTGGAAAAATCGAACTGTTCTCAAAGGCGTTGTATGATATGGAACACTCCGAAATTCCGGCTATTCCAAAATACGTTCCAGAATGGGAAGGTCCGAGTGATCCGTTGACTGAAAAGTATCCACTCCAATGCATCACCTGGAAAGCGAAAAATAGAGCAAATTCATGTTTTGCCAATCATCCTTGGCAAAAGGATTTAACTGAACAAGTTCTCTGGATGAACCCAGTTGACGCCGAAAAACGTAAAATTAAATCTGGAGATAAAATCAAGATTTATAATGATCGTGGCACCATCCTCATGCCAGTTCAAGTAACGGTCCGAATTATGCCTGGCGTTGTAGCAATGCAAGCTGGTGCTTGGTATAAACCTGATAGAAATGGTGTCGACACAGGCGGCTGTGCCAACGTTTTAACGAGCCAACGAAAAACACCGTTGGCAAAGGGTAATGCCCACCAAACGATGCTCGTTCAAGTCGAACGTAAAATTTAATCGTTTTTATAAGTTTATCGCACCACCTAGCCTGCTGTTTGCGGTTCTAGGTGGTGCGTTTTTGTGTTATTCATACCATCTAAGCAGACAATCTTCTGTTATGAAACTGTAATTCGATGCTTTTTACACCATCAAGACACAAATTACAGCTACTAGAGGTTGTAATTGACAAATCCTTAAAACATATTATAGAGCACATTGCTCGATTTCAAAGCCAAGATCTTCAATCATGCCCCAGTCAGCAGTTGGCTCTTGACCAGCAGTAGTTAAGTAGTCACCAACGAAAATTGAATTCGCCGCAAACAAACCTAGAGCTTGTAAAGAGCGGAAATTCACTTCGCGTCCACCGCTCATACGAATTTCTTTAGTTGGATTTACAAATCGCATCATGGCCAATAGCTTCAGGCATTTACGCGGATTTAACTGCTTTTGTCCCTCTAACGGAGTTCCTTCAATTGGGTTTAAGAAATTACAAGGAATTGAGTCTGTATCTAATTGGCGTAAAGTTGTTGCAACTTGTACCGCTTCAAGATCTGTTTCACCCATTCCGAAAATTGCACCTGAACATGGTGACATTCCAGCATCTTTAGCAGTTTCCACTGTATCAACACGGTCTTCGTATGTATGAGTAGAACATACATTTTCATAGTTCGCTTTGCTTGTGTTAATGTTGTGATTATAACGATGAACCCCTGCAGCTGAAAGCTTTTTCGCGTGTTCTTCATTTAAAAAGCCAAGACAGCAGCAAATTTTTAAATCTGTAGTTTGGCTAATTTCTTGAACAGCTTCGACAACATGGTCAATTTCGCGATCAGTTGGACGACGTCCAGATGCAACGATGCAGTATGTGCCTGCTTTACGGCGAATAGATTCCTGTGCCCCCGCAACGATCTCCTCTTTAGATAACCAGCCATATTTTTCAATCGGTGCATCTGACACGATTGATTGCGAGCAATATCCGCAATCCTCTGCACATAAACCAGATTTAGTATTAATAATCATGTTAAGCTTTACTTTATTCCCAAAATAATGGTGACGAATCATATAGGCAGCATTCATGATTTCAAGAACTTCCTCATCCTTCGCTTGGACAATCGCAAGTGCTTCATCTTCTGTAATTTGATATCCATCAATAATACTTTGAGCTAGTGTTTTCCAATCTTTCTTTGTTGTTACTTCCATCCTTCTTGTCCCCTTTTTATTAAAGTAAAAGCATTTGTTTTTTGTAAACTTAAATAATATTTTAGTTAACATATAGAAAATTACCACATAATAACAAGTTTTACAATTAGCAATTTTAAAAAAATATTTAAATAGTGCAACTTTTAGGAAAAAAATACAGGGAATCACGATTCGGATTACGGGGAAATTAAACAATGAGCTATTCATATAGCTCAAAAAATATGCGGCGGGAGTGATGGATCATGGCTAGAAACAAACTTTTGGTTCCTGGTTCAGAAAACGCATTACAGCAAATGAAAGCAGAAATTGCCAATGAGTTTGGTGTTCAACTTGGTGCTGATACGACCGCACGTGCAAATGGTTCAGTCGGTGGCGAGATGACAAAACGACTCATTGCCCTGGGTGAACAATCATTGCGTAACCAACAAAACCAGTAGGGTTAGGTCGTTATATACCATAACATCCCTCCTCTATCTCTGGTCTTTGTTGTTTTCCATGGAATGGGCCCGACTCGGGTCCTTTCCTATTTTTTATTTAGGCTGTGTTTTATGCACAGTGTTGATTTTTTGCCACGGTGATAGGAGCGGGAGTCAACATTCAAATTTATCACAAGCTTTATTAAAAACGGAGGTTTTTATTATGACTAATAAGAATGACAATCGTGAACGTATGAACAAATACCCAAATAACAAACGTCAGGACACTGAGTTTAACAAAGATACGGACATAAGAAGCGAAATCACCAAACGCGATTTGAAAAATAAAAACTTTTAACTCCTATTACGAAAAAAAGCGGACCAATATTTGGGCCGCTTTATCTCCTTTCCATTGCTCCATAACGATTTCTCCAGTTAAAATAAAGAAAAGCACAATGAAGG
Source organism: Bacillus marasmi (assembly GCF_902168435.1). GTDB lineage: Bacteria > Bacillota > Bacilli > Bacillales > Cytobacillaceae > Bacillus_BU > Bacillus_BU marasmi. The sequence goes on along the minus strand of NZ_LR656178.1, from coordinate 89,454 downwards.
AGATTAAAATGAACCATAAAACCGCGATCATCACAGGGGCATCTAGTGGCTTTGGGTTATTAAGTGCAATAGAGCTAGCCAAGCGCCATTTCCACGTCATCGCGACGGTACGAGACCTCTCAAAAGCCAAACAGCTTGAGGAACTCGCCAAGAAAGAAGGAATCTCAAACTTAATTTCTTTTCACCTCCTTGACGTCACTTCAATCGAAAGCATCCAACAGTTTACAGAGCATTTATCCGAGTACTCAACCATTGATGTGCTAGTTAATAATGCAGGTTATGCACTTGGTGGTTTCAGTGAGGAAATTCCTGTTGATCACTACCGACAGCAATTTGAAACTAATTTTTTTGGCGTCATCAACGTAACTAATGCTCTCCTCCCTATCATGCGCAATCAAGGCTATGGTAAAATCATCAACATGAGCAGTATTAGTGGAAAAATTGGCTTTCCAGGAATGTCGCCCTATGTTGCCTCAAAGCATGCCCTTGAAGGCTATAGCGAAAGCTTGCGTCTTGAGTTAAAGCCATTTGGTATTGATGTTGTCCTAATTGAACCTGGTTCCTTTTCAACCAATATTTGGTCGAGTGTTGACTCAATACCCGTTAATCAGGATTCACCCTATCATCAGTACATGAATCAGATCTTAAACCAGGTCAAAGCAGGAAAAGCAAATCACGGAAATCCATATGATGTGGCAAAACTTGTTGCAGACATATCGACTATGAAAAAATCACCCAAGCTTCGCTATCCGATTGGTAAAGGGGTCAAACAAAACATTATTTTAAAAAAACTCCTTCCATGGCGAACTCTTGAGAACATCATTTTAAAGCAATTGAATAAATAAAGAATAGTATTACTTGATTCGGATAACCTAATGATACATATTGTTTTTTGAGATATCAGTCTCAAAACCAGGAGGTTGTTGTATGGATCGAATGCAGTTTGAACGACTCGGTGACGAGTTACGAGAAATCGGACATAAGAGACGGAAGCTTGCTGAACAAGTATTTCAGGAGGTCCAAGAGGGAGATGGTAAATCATCCAAAGAGTTATATCAAGAATTAAGCTCTGTTTCAGATCAAGCCATCGAAATTATTACGAAGCAAAAACAATTATTTGATGAACAAGTACAAAACATATAGAATGAATGATATGATATAGCCCGAGCTGGTTATGTCATTTTTTATTGGTCAATTTATCCGTTTTATGGATAAATCTCTAATAACTGGAGAGAATACACTGTGAAACTATGTTAATGAAGGAGACAAATGATGTTAAAATTAGTAAACAATATGGAGTTTGAAATTACCTCCAGTTTTATTCCCAATATTAGCAACGCCGCAAAGCTAAAGATTGTTGAATTAACCCCGGAAAGCGTTGTTGTTCAAATGTATAACTCCAACTGTAGAGGTGTCTTTCCTGTTGATAACTTCCAATACTGGGTGAAAAGAAGCTCGCTTATCCACATCATCGAACAAGATCACGAGCAAGAACAGCAAACATCTTAATAAAAGAGGCTGGGACATAAGTATTTCAGCTAAACAAAAAACCGAACTATTAGGAAATTCTTACATGGAATTTCAAAATAGTTCAGTTTTTTTATTCTTTTTTCAATATGCACTACCTTAAAATAACTGTGTGCAAATTTTTTTGCAATGAGTCTGATAACCAGTTTGTTTGTGTTTAAAAATAAGCGGAAGAATTCCGCTTATTTTGGGAAATACCCATATTTCCCTTCATATAAAAGGAGTTTTTCCCCTTATTTCATAAAAATCACATTATTTTGTCTTTTTAGGAGCAGTTAAGCGGAAATTCTCCTCTTATTTCAGATCAATTAGCTCCCCTTACATACAATAACGGGAAATTCTCCGCTTATTTTTTCTCGCACCTTCATGAAAATCACCAAGGAACTTTAATATTGTCTTCCATAAAATCATTTAGTTCTGTCCCAGCCAGCTTTTATATATTACTTTTCTCCCCATTGATTATGGAAAATTAGCGGCTCTAATTCCTGGCGTTTCTCCCAATTAGCAAGCTCTAATAACGGTTTCTCTGGATAATGGTCAGTATAGCCAATTGAAATGAGCGCCAACGGATCAATATGCGGTGGTAAATTTAAGATGTCTCGAACATCATTCTTCTTATAAAAGCTCACCCAGCCCATCGCCAAACCTTCTACACAGGCCGCCAACCACATATTTTGAATGGCACAGGCAGTCGATAGCGCATCGGTTTCTGGAATAGAATTTCTACCGAGCACATGCGAGCCACCTCTCGTTGGATCACAGGTTACACAAATGGTGATGGGTGCTTCCTTCAGACCTTGAATTTTTAAGCCTAAAAATTTTGATTCTTTTTCTTCATTTTCCTCATAATGAATGGCAAGTGCCCTTCTTTCCTTATCGGCAGCCCATGCCAATTTTTCTTTTACATCATTTGAAGTGATGATAACAAAATTCCAGGGCTGACTGAATCCGACTGAAGGCGCGTGATGAGCTGCGTTTAATATTCGATTTAGTTTCTCCTCCGAAACCGAATCTGGTAAGAATGAGCGAATATCGCGACGATTATAGATTGTTTTATATACTGCTTCCCTTTCTGCTTGTGAAAACATACTTTTCCCCCTTGTGTCTATTTGCCCACAAACTCAACCTGAATGACCATAACCTCTGCCTTTGTGCCAATTCTAATTGGAGGTCCCCACAATCCAAATCCGGATGAAACAATGGAATGGAGCTCCCCCTTTTTCAAATATCCATAATCATTTTCATAGATGAAATTTGTCAGCAAGCTAGCTGGCCAAATTTGACCTCTATGTGTATGGCCAGACAACAGAAGGTCCGCGCCAAAGTCCTTAGCTTCCTTTAAATCCTTTGGCTGATGATCCATCATAATGATTGGTTTATTTTTATCCAAATTATTTAGGTAGGCATTTAGTTTTATTCGACTGTTATCCGTATGTTCCTTCCTACCAACGACATAAAAATCTTGAATGTTAATATATTCGTCCATTAATACAGCAATTCCAAGCTTATCCATTTCAGCTAAAATCTCGTCCTTATCATCACCGTAATAGTCATGATTACCCAAAACCGCATAAACTCCAAGCGGAGCATCAATTTTCCCTAGCACCTCTCCCATATTTTGGTTAAGATAAGGCTCGATATTATCGTTAATGATGTCCCCTGGCAATAACACTATATCCGGTTTTTCTTCTCCAACCAATTTCACTAATCGCTCAAGATGGCTTTTTCCTACCAACTGCCCTAAATGAATATCAGAGGCCATTAAGATTTTTAGATCCTTACGTTCAGATTTTTTGTTAATCTCTATCGTGTAATTGCGCACAGTTGGAATCCAAGCATTGTATGAACCATATAGAAAAATAAATATGAAAACTGCAATTACTCCTATTCCAATTGATAGCTTATATTTCTTTTTTAATAAAAAATAAAGCAAATTTGCTAGCGGTAAAATCAGGAGACTGTAGCTTAATAGCATCATCCAATAACCACTTATCCATTGAAAAACGTTAAAAGGTAACATGATTCCAATAAAGATTGAAAGCGATAAAAACACGATAAAGCTAATATAGCTCTTTTTGTATTTGCCTAATGGAGTTGAATTTAGTAAAGCCCAACCGTTTCGACCGATATAATAGCAAATCAGTCCGTAAAGAACAATTGAAATAATAACCGATAGGATGATAGTAAATGACATGTTTGCGCACCTTTAATGTATTTTTTTGGTTCAAATAAAATCTTACATTGAAGCACGAAACAATTCAAATATATTATTTCTGATTCCGAAATACTTCACGAGGACAATTGCGTTGGCTTTTTATACTTTAACCATTGTAAAATAAAGCTAGAAAGGATGTGGAACCATGGCGATTATTTTACCGCATATCGAAAATGCCAATACAACTCACTACATACCACCAAAAGGTGAATACATACATTTTACTGATGAGAGACATTATGCTGAGAAGGTTCGCGAATGGGGTTTAAGCGGAGCTAAGGAGGTTAAGAAGGAATTTTGGTACAAGGAGCGTACGTTGCAACGTCTTGTAACAATTATTGGCTATGAATCCTATGGGATAACTGGTGAACATGATACACTTGTGATTCAATTTCAAGATGGACACCTATCTTGCATCAACCCTGCGTTATTAAAAGAAATGCAGTCTTCAAATTTTGGTAAAGAACTGATGATACAGACAACTACGGATCAAATGGAAGCATCACTCGCTGATACGAATGCTGCAAATAATGAAACGCAATCTTCACCCGAATCGATGACCAAATCCTTAGCGTCCGTATCAAGCAAAACGAAAGCTACAAAACCTAAAAAAGAAAAAGCACCAAAGCTTGTTTTACCAGAGGAAAAGGTTCATTTTACGGCACAGGTAAAGCAGTTTGCCCTTAGTTGGAATCATTTTAATGAGGAAAATGACGAAGTGGTTGTACTTGAAAATGTCATCGTTGAAAGCGAGGCTCCATTAGAGGTTGGTCTTGCCTGGTGTGCTCATAGCAAAACCTTGAAGAAATTCGAACTTGCTCCCGGCGAGTCTCTTGAATTTGATGGTAAAATCGTAAAGAAATCCCTACCTAAAGGTAAGGATATTGATGACGAAGCACTTCTGTTTGAGGGGTCCATCGCTTATAAAATTAATAACCCATCTAAACTAAAGAAGAAATAAAATACTAAACCTGTGGTGAATCACCACAGGTTTTATTATTCCTTGTTCAAACAAAATACAAATACCAAAGTTATGCAGATGCATTGAAATGGTAAAATATTAAGGTGCTTATGATATTATATTTATATACTTTCAAAGGTGGTGGAGCATGAAATTTAACGGAAGAATGATTGGGATATTTCTTGTTATGCTCCAAGTAATTGTTTGGATTTCCCATGATCACCTCAAATTAACTGATACACATAGTTTGATTTTTCAGATGGTTCTATTTGCGATATACTTCCCCATCTTTTGGATGTTAGGGAAAATGCATGATAAAAATAAATACCAAACGAAACAACTTGAAGCAAATAAAAAACGATTTCAAACCATTTTTGAAAAAGCAGGAATTGGCGTATCCCTCATTGATGAAAACGGACGACCTGTTATGGTGAACCCTAAATTACTAGAAATGTTAGGATATTCTGAAGAGGAATTAACATCACTAACATTAAACGATATTAGTGTGCCTGATGATGCCAAAGTAAATTATGATTTGTTGCATCAACTGGTGAACCAAGAAATCGATTCCTACACATTAGAAAAACGATATATCCGTAAAGATGGTCAAATTGTATGGGGTGAAGTAACTTCATCGTTATTTCCAAATAACGAAGGCGATCTTACTTATGTAATTGGAATGGTGAATGATATTACCGAACGCAAGGAAACTGAACAGAAGCTCATTGAATTAAATCAAGAACTGGAATACCGATCAAACCGTGATGGTTTAACTGGTATTGCTAATCGTCGCTCCTTCGATGAACAGCTATTGATAGAGTTGAAGATTGCTAAAAAATTCAAGCAATCTCTTTCCCTTATCCTAATTGATATCGACTTCTTTAAAAAATATAATGACACATACGGGCACATCAATGGGGATAATTGCTTGAAAAGTGTCGCTAAAGTTCTCTGCGGAATCACTGAACTACCGATATGTCTACCGGCACGTTATGGGGGCGAGGAATTTGCCATTATCGTTCCAAATTCCAATATGAAGGATGCTGTGATCATTGGCGAAAAGGTTAGGGCCTTAGTCGAGGAACTAGAACTACCGCATATACAATCTGACATCAGTCCATTTGTTACAATCAGTGTTGGAATCGCTACCATAGTTCCTGATGTTCATTCAACACCTGAAGACATCATTCATCAAGCAGACCAAGCTTTATACCAAGCTAAGCTTAATGGGCGAAATCAAATATATAGTACTAACAATTGTAAGACATATCAAACCAAAGAAAAAGCTTGCATCCACTAATTATCAATGGATGCAAGCTATTATTTTTTAATCTTCGTATTTCTTCTTCATTTCCTCGCCCTTTTCCTTAATGGCGTTTTTCAGGTTTTCTCCATTAGTTTTTAGCTCGTCTTTTAAACTTTCATAGTTTTCTTCTTGGTATTTCTTAATGATCTCATAACGCTGATCAATTAAACTATCCACTTCAACACGGATATCATAGCTGATTTGCTCTTGATCATTTAAATAATAGGCGGCTTCACTTAAACGATTTTGCTCATCGTAGGCTAAACTACCAAACTTATTGTTCTTTTCCCAAAGGTTATTGGATTTTTTATTTTGCTCATCCCAAACTTTATTCCAATTCTTATTGCTCCAGTCCCACCATTCATTCCAGAGGTGACGACGCTCATCTTCCCAGATACGATTAAAATCTTCAGCAGAATCAACTGTTTCAAATTCACCACCACCGGCTTGTGCAACCTCTAAGAGCTGCTTTTGACCCGCGCTATCAACGTTAAAACCAATAATATTGACAACTGCCTCAATTTCTGAATCATGCAATGACTTTGCCGCCTGAACAGGGTCTCCGTCACAGGTTTCAACCCCATCGCTTACGACGTATATGATATTTTGCCCAGGCTTGTCTGCTTTTTCAAAATCAGCCTTGGCTTCGTTTATGGCCTTGGCGATTGGTGTCCAACCAGTTGGTTGAAAGCTGCCAAGAGATTCGGAAAACTCCCCTTGATTATAAGCCTTTAAATCATACACAAGCTCAGTACTACCACAGGACAATTCTTTATCACTGTCACTATTGCTCCCCTTATGACCGTATACACGAAGTGAAACGTTTGCTCCCTCTGGCATTGAAGCAACAAAATTATTAATTGCTTCCTTTGCTAAGTCCATTTTCGACCTTCCACCTACCTGCTGTGCCATACTGCCACTCGCATCTAGCAAAATAGCAATATTTGCATTTAAGGCAACCTCACCATTCTTATTTAGCTTCATTCCACCAGGTATTTGGCTAATTTTCGTTTCAATTTCAGGATTAAACTTTTCAAAAAACTTATAATAAGGTCGATAATTTTCTCCTTCTCGCATCAATGCTAGAAGTGCATTATAGATTTGAAAGCTATCCTTATCTTGAAAATTTGATTCATTTAATTCTTTGTGGACTATTGCTTTATTGTACTTTGTGCCTGAGTACTTGCCTGGGTTTTCCTTTAAAATGTCTTTTATCGATTGTGCTACCTCTGTTCCCTCATCTTTTTCTTCTTGTACGTTGTTAGTATTTTCGCTTTCTTTTTCAGATTTTGATGCAGCATCCTCTGCAGAGCAGCCAAACAACGTGAATGATACTAACAATAGCAAACACAAAAATAGTGCAAAGCTCTTGATGTTCATGAAAACTTCTCCTCCTTAACTAGATTAGTAGGGAATGTTTTTTCATCTAACCACATATTCTCTACTAATTTTTTACAAAAATAATACCCAACAACTAATTTATCAAATTATTGGAATTTTTACACCATTTTCATGAAAGGAAGGAGAATTTTTCTTGTTTTTTAGACAAAGAATATAATAGTAAAAAATCTTGACATGTAATGTTAAATCAATTTGTTCTTATACTTCGTTTTTATGGATAAAAAAGATAAAAAAGATAGAGGAATTTTTTTGAAACGGAGGTAATACTCATTGCCAAAATTAAAGGTTGAAGGAACAAATCTTTACTATCAGGTTCAAGGAGAAGGTGTTCCAATCGTCTTTGTTCATCCCCCTTTGTTAACTAGCTCGAACTTTAAGTATCAGGTCAACGAGCTATCAAAGGAGTTCCAAACGATTGTCTTTGATATCCGCGGACACGGCAATAGTTCTTTTTCGAAAGAACCTGTCACCCATTCGCGAATATCAAAAGACATAAAGCAATTATTGGACCATTTACAAATCACGCAAGCCTTCCTATGTGGCTATTCCACAGGCGGTACAGTCGTGCTAGACTTTTTGCTAACCTATCCACACCGAGCAAAAGGAGCCATATTGCTTGCACCTATGCCTGAGGTTAATGATTGGAGACTAAAGCAAGAACTTCAGCTAGCTATACTATTTTCAAAAACCAAATTGATAACTCCGTTGAGATATGCAATCTGTTTTAGCAATGCTGACAATAAATCAATGTTTCGTGAACTTTTGAGCGAGTCGAAAAAAGGTTGTTCCGATAATATTAGGCAATATTATCAATCAAGTTTAACTTATCAAAGTACCCAATCAATAGGGAAAATTAGCACACCGACACTGTTACTATATGGTGAGAAGAACAGACAATTTCATCAGTATGCACGAATGATTGAATCAAGGGTTCCAAATAGTCAGCTACAGTTGATCCAAAACGCCAAACATCAGCTACCAACAAAAGCAGCAGAGGAAACAAATTCGTTAATCAAATCATTTGTTCAAAGAGTAAGTCGGCTAATTCAAACGGTGTAACGAATAATGAATATTTATACTTCCTGAAGAACACATTGTTCTTGAGTGTTTGTATATTTTTTCCAATACAACTCATTGCCAGGTAGGTCGTCAAACCAACTTGCATCATTTGGACAATCCAAGACCATTAATTTGCCATAGTTCCCTTCCTTAGATTGATGATACTTTAAATAGGCTTTTCCAGCTTGAATCGCTAGTATTTCAATTTTACCTGAACTATGGCTCATTACTAATCGTACCCTTTTACCTAATCCCGAGGTTTTGGCTTTTGCCTCTTCAACTAATGTATAGGCTTCTTCCAAAGGAAGCACGAAATCGTAATTTCCTGCTACAGGTCGATTAATAAAGAAATAGTATGGGTTAACTCCAATCCATGATAATTGACTGAGAAGATCGGCCAACACATCTGAATCATCATTTATGCCTCTTAATACAGGCGTCTGATTCATGACTATTGCACCAGCTTCGATTAATGCTTGAAACGCTTGTTTAGTTTCAGAAGTAAGCTCTCGGGGATGATTGATGTGTGACATAACATATATTCTTTTTTCGGGAGTAGAATTGTTTCGAATGAGTTCTAATAGTTCTTTATCTTCATATATTCTCATTGGGTTATATGCAGGTAGCTTGGATCCTAATCGAATGATTTTTACATGATCAATTTTTCGAAGTTGCTCAATAATGTTACTGAGTTTTTTGGTAGATAGCATTAGTGAATCTCCACCAGTCAATAGGACGTTACTAATTTCTTGATGTTCGCGGATATAATGAAGCCCTGGTGTAAAATCTATATTCGCTTCCTTCACATCATTAATAAATAGTCTCTTACGGAAGCAATAACGACAATACCCTCCACAAACTTCGGATATCACTAAAAGTGCAGTAGCTTGATATTTATGCTGACATCCTGGCACAACATAATTTGTTTCCTCATCACAGGCATCCCATTTTCCGTACTCTAAAAGCTCACCATTGTTAGGGATGATTATTTTTCTGATTGGGTCATTAGGATCCTCCCAATCAATTAAATTTAAATAATAGCTATTTGATCGGAAAGCAAATTGATCAGTAATCGGCTTTAACTCTTCCTTCTCTTCATTTGTCAGTCCATCAATTTGATTGATCGATGTTAGATATTTTGGTTTCATCTAGTTTCCTCCATTTCTATAGAAATGGTTATTAGCATTTAATAGTATTAAATGCTTTATAACCTTAACCACGTTGTAAGTGGCTATTCCATATACTAACCGTAACATTATTTGGGGTAAAATTTAAATATTCTGACAAGATAGTCGAAAATTTGACACTAAATATCCATTAATTGTATATTTTTCCATGCATTTTGTATCTCGTTTTCTTTACTTGAAACTTTTTGTTATGTTAAACGTAATAGATACTATGACATTCATGAAGGAGAATGATTATGGGGAATTTTTTTCTTTTTTCACTTATTGCGGGATTAATATTTGCGCTGTTACTAGTACCCTTTTCTAGCCCAAAGGCAAAAGGTGTTAAACAGCCGTCTGCAACATTTTTACTCGGAACTATTATCTTATTTTCAGTCATAGTTCTTGCGACGTTTTATATTACAAATCTAGACCGAAACATAACGATATTATGGGCTCCTGCCATAGTTTTCGCTGCTGTCGGAGCCATTTTTTCAACCGGATTAGAGCAAAAGATTAAAGGATTGTTATTTTTAGCAAGCTTTGCGATTGGAGTTTATTTCCTTACTGCATTTGTCTTTAATGCAAACGAAAAATTTGAATCTGCAAACATGAAACAAAAAGTAGAAATAGAGACCTTTGATGAAAAAGAAACGCCTGCAAGCGTACCTCCGCAATTTGCCCGAAATAAAATGAAAAAGGCATTTGGACAGGTTCCAAACACTAGTTATTATGAATTAGGGAATCTTCAAATCCAGAAAATTGATGGAAAATATGTTTACATTGCTCCAGTTGAATTTTCCGGTTTCTTTAAATGGATGAATGGAGATGTAACTCCAGGTTATTTTACCGTCAGTGCAACGGATTCATCTGCAAATCCAAAGTTCGTAAAATCTGAAATGAGCTATACGCCATCTTCATTCTTTAACAAGCAAATTGAAAGACATATGCGTATGCAATATCCAAATGCCATTTTTTATGGTGATGTTCAATTAGAAATCGATGACGACGGAACTCCTTTTTATATCCGTTCCTATGGGGAGTTTATCTCTGCTCGTAACGGGTTTGAAGTTAAAGGGATTGTTATGGTCGACCCTAAAACGGGGAAAACAGATTCCTACTCATTAAAAAAAGTGCCAGAATTTATTGATGGAGCTGTTTCACCAGAGGTTGTAAGTTTGCAAAATAGTTATTTTGGAAATTATATTCACGGATTTTGGAACAGCAAGTTCGGTAAATCTGATGTAAAGCTCCCTTCTGATGAAGGAACAGAAGCAAATGTAAGTCCAATTTTCGATGAAAATGGAGAAATGTTTTATTTTACCGATTTCACAAGTCCGAAGGAAGGCGTCGATTCGATGCTTGGCTACTCATTAACGAATGCTCGCACTGGTGAGGCAACATATTATACTGGAAATATGGAAGAATCGTACATGGATTCACAAGGGGCACTCCAAATTATAGAGAAGAAATTTATCGAGAAAAAATGGTATGGAGCCATGCCTATCCTCTATAATTTCTATGGTGAAGCAAGCTGGTTATCACCTGTTCTTGATTCAAATGGTTTCTTACAAAATTACTTCATCGTTTCAGCAGCAAATCCTGAAATATCAGTATATGGAAGCACTCCGAATGAAGCGCTGAAGCAATATAAAACAGCTCTTCAACGTGGTGGCAGCACGGTAAAAGGAAGCTCAAAAGCAGATGAAAAACAGGCTAGCGGGACGGTTGTACGTGTTTATAAAGAGAAATCAGGTGAATTTACGATTGTAAGCTTTCTCCTTGATAATAATAAAAATTACACTATCTCTTCAGAAAATAGCCCACTTGCTATTTACTTAAAAGAAGGTGACGTTGTGAAAGTAACATACATGGATACGGAAGAAGATTTCTTACCGGCGAAAAAAGTGGAGATTGAAGGATTAAAATAACCATTACTATAAAGCAGAGAGTCACATTGATATGATTCTCTGCTTTTTCTAATTATAAAGTACGGAATGACAAGATGAATGCACTAACTGATACTGCTATGATGACCAACAAAATACTCATCCAAAGGGTTGTAATGGAAAAATAAAGTGAGATTCCCATAGAAAGCCAAAGTGCCGTAATACTAATCACTTTATTTTTCAGCGTGATTCCCTTCTTCTTTTGAAAATCCTCAATATAGCCTCCGAGCCATTTATTTTTCAGCAACAGCTTGTACAATTTTTCAGAGGAGCGAATGTAACACGCCGCTCCTAGTAACAAAAGCGGTGTTGTTGGTAGTAAGGGGATGATAATTCCAATTACTCCAAGTGCAATTGACAATGTTCCAATCACAATTAAGAGTGCTTTTACGAGTTGATTCATAGAATTCCCCCTTGCTGTTTGATCTCGTCTTAATGGGCAATTTAATCTCCCTTAATGAACATTTCAGTTTTATCATGATTTGTTACCTTACAGAGGACGAATAGACCCTTATAATATTCCTTTGTTTCTGTTATTTCCATTCTATGGGATTTCAATAGCTGCTCTAAATTTCGATTTAAACAGCATCCATCACAAAGTGATTTCCACGTAGGGGTTAACCAATCCTGTAATTTCGACAAGACTGGATTTTCCAATTTTACATGTTCAAAGAAAAGGATCGAGCCACCTGGTTTGCACACTCGTTTTATTTCATTTAGCGCTTCATCAACATTAGGGATGGTACAAAACACTAGTGTCGCCACAACTGAATCAAAGCTATTCGTATCAAAAGGAAGCCTTTCGGCGCCTGCATTGTGGATTTCGATTGGAACTCTCGCATGCTTCTTTTTTAGAATTGACTTTTCAATCATGGCAAGATTGGGCTCTATGGCATGCACAGCTTGCGCTTTTTCATATAACGGGAAATTAACACCAGTTCCTGAGCCTATTTCTAATACTTTACCATTTGCATCACCTAATAATTCAGCTCGTATTGTTTTAAATTTCCCTTTTTCAAGTGGATTCATAAAAAAGTCATACCATTTTGCAAAATTTTTATTCAAAACATTCATCTCCGTAGCAATTTATGGAATTTGTATTTTTGGCAGGAATATCGACAATGAAAGCTGAATATTTAATCATCAACTCTATTTCTCAAGCATTCAATCCTTATGACTAGGAGAGTAACAATGCGCAACCAAATGGACCAAGTCTCACTTAATTTAACAGGAATGATACCATTTAACCATCGGTTATCACCATTATTCATCCGTGATTCTCTCTATTCATTAATTCCACAAGGAACACAGCACATTTTTGTTGCGGCAATTGGTTCCAATCGCATAAGCGGTGACAGCCTAGGACCATTCGTGGGTACGCTTTTAGATGATTTATTTCCTCGACATTTAACAGTACTAGGTAATTTGCAATATCCATTAGACGCGACTACGATTGAGGAAGAAATTTCAACCCTTTCGCTTCCGGATAACAGTTTTGTAGTCGCTATTGATAGTGTACTTGGGAATGAAGAAACCGTAAACTCGATTATCATCCAAAATGGCCAGCTAAAACCAGGTAAAGGACTTGGGAGTGATCTTCCTCCCATTGGTCATTGTAGTGTCATGGGTGTTGTTGTCAAAAATGATCCTGACTTGGAGTCTTCACTACTATTTTCCGATCTCCATCTCATTTATACTATGGCAACGAATATAGCCAAGGGAGTTTCGCTCGCTGTTCGGCAGTATTTTCATTATCCTGCTACACACCCTATTTTACAAATCGGTTAGTTTAATTTCTATGATATTAACGCACATGTCGATATATCTTTTGAATAATTAAATGTACGAGTATCATAGAATGGTTGAGGATAAATCATGAGAGGACGGGGTTTAATGTTTAAAAAAATTGCTGCAGATGCATTAGGTTTATCAGATATTGGGAAAATCATAGATCCATCAGATTACGATAAAACAGATGCTGATGATTACGTGATGCATGAAGATCAGGAAAAGATTTACTTTCTGATTAAGACGAAGAAGGATGAATATTGTTTTACGAATTTGGCGTTAATCCATGTTGATGGTGAAAGTGCTGTTTCATCGAAGCGAACTTTAAAACGCTATCCATATTCCCGCAATCGAATTACTAACGTTCTGCTTGAAACTGCTGGTAAAATCGATCTAGATGTTGAAATCAAATTCAAAATTGGTGAAGTTCAGTTTGATATTGATGTTCAAAAAAATCAAATAGAAAAACTGAAGGACCTTTATAAAACATTAACCTACATTTCCGATGTCACACATGAAAATACTGTCATGACACGAATGGCAGAATTAAGCCTTGATAAGGCTAACACTATTCTCCAGAACTCTCGGACAGATGCACAAATTAACCTTGCTACCCAATATCAAGAATTAACAGAGTTTGGATTTAAATGGCTTACCCAAGTCCGTGAACAATATCATGAAAAAGATTTTGGCAAGGTTTTTGAAAAATACATTAATAACTAATAAAACGAAAAAACTTGGTTGATAGGATCAGCCAAGTTTTTTCGTTTTATTGATTCATCAACTACTATTTCCTCATTACCTCAAAATATTTTGGAGCCATGATTCTACTGACTCCAGTATGGTCGATTTTCGGTTAACTTTATCTGTAAATATTTCTTTTGTGTTTCGATATGATTCCAAGTATTGATGTATTTCTTCACCTAAGTCTTGAATGACAAGGCTTTTGCGAACATAAGCAGGAAATTGAACCATTTCATCAAACGCATTTTTCTCATCGCCCAAAATCATTTTCGTCAGTATATATGCTTGATAAAAGACAACAGGAAGCGGTATATCCTCCTTCATAGTCAGTAATTCTTCAAAAAGCAAAGAAGCTTCAGTATATTTGCCGCTCTGAATATGCTCCAATGCTTTATTATACTTTTGATATATTTCGATGTAGACGGGTAATTTTTGTTCAACTTGATAAATCGCATGATTAAGCCCGTGTTCATTCCCGTCTACTATCCCCTTCCAGATCAGCAAAGACTTATGTGGGTAGCCGGATAATGTATAAGCAATACCGAGTGCCCATCGCGCTTGATTAAAATGTGGCCTCTCTTCAACCAGCTTTTCAAGAAGGTCGGTCGCCTCGTCAAATAATTCATCTTTCATATAATCAATTGCATGATTATACGTTTCTTCCTGTAGCCCCATCACATTCCCTCTTTATGTTGACTTTATGTATTGATCAGATTCTTTGTCCTCTTCTAGCGGTTGACTTGCCTGAATATGAAGAACTGCTTGTTCTGTTTCGATTACAGGTATCGGTTTGAGTTCGAGCAGTTTTTTCTTAAACCACTCTATGTATTCACTTTCCGTTTTCATTTTATTTTCCTTTCTGACTAATAAATGGCATAGGTAATATCGTTTTAATTTTACCACATGAAACAAATAATCAGGGATTAGTAGGAACGAAAAAACCTGGAGAATCTTCAGGACTTCTTCAGGCTTTTTGGTTAATATAAATTCAATGTGGTTTCAAGATGACCTTTATGCAGCCATCGGTTTTCGTATCAAACACCTCATAGCCGCGTTTCGCTTCATCTAATGGAATCATGTGGGTGATAATATCACTGGGATCAATTGTCCCTTTGGAGAACACATCATAAAGGTATGGCATATAAGGTATAACGGGAGCTTGCCCAGTTCTAATATTTACATTCCTCGAAAATATATCGCCTAAAGGAAAACCGTTATATCTCATTCCATAAACACCTGTTATTTGAATCATTCCGCCCTTACGTACTGCCTGGGTTGCCGTCACAATTGCTCCCATTGATCCCCCATGTAATTTAAGACCAGTGGCCAAAAACTCAAGAGGACTCATTTTCCCATCCATACCAACACAATCAATAACGACATCAGCACCGCCTTGGGTGATTTCCTTCAAATAGTTGCCAACATTTTCTTCCTTTTCAAAATTAACAATTTCCACATTGTTCGTCCGTTTTGCGTGCTCAAGTCGATAATCGATGTAATCAACGGCAATTACACGTTTCGCACCTTTAAACCACGCAAATTTTTGTGCCAACAGTCCTACTGGACCACAACCAAGGATAATGACCGTAGAACCTTGTGTAACACCAGCGTTTTCAACCGACCAATATGCAGTTGGTGCGGCATCAGACAATAAGACTAGTTTTTCATCTTCCACTTCACAATTTTCTGGAATCTTAAAGGGAGTAAAATTCCCGTATGGCACTCGTAAATATTCTGCCTGCCCACCAGGATAACCTCCAGTCGTTTCTGAATAACCAAAAAATCCGCCCATCTCACCGTGCGGATTGGAGGTATCACATTGACTCGTTAAATCGTGCTGGCAATACCAGCATTGCCCACAGCTAACATTAAATGGAATGATAACTCTATCACCCTTTTTCACCTTCGTCACCTCAGGACCTACCTCTTCAACAATTCCCATTGGCTCATGGCCAATTACGTAATCCTCTGGTGTGTTCGGGATCATACCATGTATTAAATGCAAATCAGAACCACAAATCGCTGAACTTGTGATTTTTACAATCATATCATCTGCTTTTTGAATCGTTGGGTCATGTACTTCTTTTACAGCAACATCTTTTATCCCTTGATAGGTCACAGCTTTCATGCATCTGTCCTCCAAACCTGCTATATATTCGGTGTCGCAAAGGTGCCGCGGCGGTCAGTATCCAGTGGAAAAAGCTCCATATTAGCTATAGTGATAGCCATGTCGGCTGATTTCAAATCCAATTCTATCTGCTTATTTACATCGTTTGGATAGAGCCAGCCCTTGTTTAACATCAATTCCGTTACCTCAGTATGTAAATCAATGGCTTGCTCCATCTGCTTGTATAAAACCTGACGAAGCTCAGGACTTGCAGTTTCAGTTAATGTGACCGCATAATAGCGAATTCCTGTCTTTATTCCTAAAAGAAAGTCCATCGCAAATGCTGAGTCAGCCATCTTTGGCATTCCTTCTGCATATTTTGGATCTAAATAATCCTGGTTCATGATACACCTCCAAACTAAATTATTCTGTACGTGCTTTAGTGTAGAGTCCTTTTAATTCTTGAAGTGCTTGAACAGATTGTTGCACATCCTTTTGCATAAGTGCTTTTAAATCATTATCAAAACAAATACCTTGCATAAGCTTTGATTTCATTAAACACACTGTTTTAAAATTAATCATTTCATGCGTATCCATCGTTTCGTGGTAAGCTAGCACCCCATTTTCCAAAGTAAAACCCTCCAAAAACAGTCTTTATATACAGATTTAATTTGCCGTCTTTTTTGGATAGTATTCAGTTCTTTTGGTGTGAAAAAATAACAATATTTAACAATAGGTAAACTGCTTAAATTACACAAAATGTTATTAAAACATTTAAAGGAGCATGACATGACAAAATATATGGGTTTACACGAAACGCTCGAAGTTCATGAACTTTTAACGTTCAAAAATTTAAGTTTAACGAAATCGTTTTTAATGGGAAAACTTGTACAAGATCCTGAGTTAAAGACTATTCTTAATGCTGAAGTTCTTGCAGGGACAAATGCTGTTAATCGCCTTCAACAATTCATAACTAATGGGAGTGAAAATCAATGAATGATATGATAAAAAGCTTGATGGGCATGGGAGGCATGACGGATCAGGTAATTGCTACAGATTTCCTTATCTCCACAAAAGCAGGAGTTCGAAATTTAGCCTTTGCCATAACCGAATGCAATACGCCTGAGGTCAAAGCAGAACTACAGGAACAATTACGAAGCGCTGTCGCCACTCACGAGAGCATTTCAAATTACATGATAGCTAAAGGAATGTATCATCCAAGTAACTTGGAGGAACAACTTCAATTAGATTTAAAAATTACCAATACTGCACTTAAGTTAACTGGTGAATGATGATCATTTAAAATGATTTGTCTAATAAAAATACCTTGCAAAGTATGCAAGGTATTTTTATTAGACTTATATTAATTTAAGTATTCATTAGGTTGAGAGGTAGTTTCTTGATTCATCCATATATTTGATTTTGGTTTATCATTCAATTTTTCCAATTCATCAAATACTGCCTGATAATGCTGCAGGTTATCCGCTTTAAAAGAAGTATTTTGATAAGTTAATATGCCTTCTTGATTTATGACAAACACGGAACGAACAGCGGTTTCCCCCTTAGCGTTGAATACACTGTAACTTTTAACGGTTTCTTTATGCCAATCAGATAGGAGCGGATATGGCAATGTACCCATACTTGCTTCAAAGACACGGTGTGAGTGAATATGATCAACACTAATGGCTAAAATTTCTGCATTCGCTTGTTCAAACTTCTTGTAATCCTCTTTCCAAGAGGCAATTTCCTTGATTCAGCCTGGTGTAAAATCCATTCCATAAAACGCTACAACTACATTCTTTCTTCCATAATAATCAGAGAGTGAAATCTTCTCTTTTTTGGTTGCGGGTAAAGTAAAATTAGGCGCAGCATCACCTATTTTTAAAGACGCCTCCATGTTATTCCTCCCTCAATTTCATATTCCACTTCGTTCCAATAGCATTTCCAAAACTTTAGTTTTAATGTACAAAGCAGCTTATTATCCTCATTATTATTTTTTGACGAAAAAATTTCGAATTTTTCCAAATCGTAAAATGTTATAATGATGATGGGTTAATTGTGTTTCCGGAGGTGAATTTCTTGGCTCGAGAATTACACTTTACCGATCACGAATTAGTGTTAAAGCTATCTGGTACTGTTAGTTTATTAGCTTTAAAGCGTGAATTAAGGATTCCCTATCAATGTATTAAACGTGTCTATGTTGAACATTATAAACCGCCGCTGTGGATGCTACGAATTCCCGGAACATCGGTTGCTTTTCTGAATATTTACGAAGGAACTTTTTATTACGAAAAGGAATGGTACTTTTTTTCATTTGAACATTACGTACCACTCATTCATTTGGAGTTAAGCGGACATAAAAAATATAAATATGTCATCTTCGAGCTTGAAAAGACGCGAGAAGCATTAATAGAAATTCGAAGTAAACTGCGTGAAATTTGATAATAAAAAAAAGGCTGGGACATAAGTATTTCAGCTACAAAAAAACGAACTATCTTGCGAAATTCCAACTTAGAATTTCCTAATAGTTCGTTTTTTTTATTCATAGGCACTTCCCTGAAATAAATATGGATCACAGTGCAAGATTTTTTTGTGGGTCTGTTAACCCGAATGTTGATTCTTTTATGTTTGAAAATAAGTGGAATAATTCCGCTTATTTTGGGAAATATGGGTATTTCCCTTGAAATAGCAGGAGTTTTTCCGCTTATTTCATAAAAATCACTGGATTTTGTCTTTTTTGGAGTAGTTAAGTGGAAATTTTCCGCTTATTTCAGCTTAATTAGCCCCCTTACATACAATAAGGGGAAATTCTCCGCCTATTTTCTCATATAAACATGAAAATCACACTGAACATTAATATAGGCTTCCATAAAAAATTATTCGGTTTTAATAGCAGACAATATAGTTCTGCCTCAACTCTTTCCTTTAATACGATTTTCTTCTATTCGATTCTCTTGTATCTTTTCTATCATTGAAAAAGTGATCAAAAGCAGAGTAACGGTGTGGTTTTTCGTAGTCATTTTTTTCGTCTTTATGAATATTTTTCATGCGATCCTTGCGATATTCAATGTTATCCTCTTCATAAACCTTTTTACGATCCCTGCGGTATTCCACCTTTTCATCATCAAAATCTTCTTGTTCCTTCATATTATTATCGTCATTTCTGACGATTCTAAGTTCTACCCTTACCTTTCCTTTGTTTTCAATCTCACAATTCTCGTCTATATATTCGCTAATAAAATCTTCGCTCGCTTTTGTAGTGTGCAGCTTTTCTTTGTCTTGATCATTGTTTGTATCATTTTCTTGATATTTGTTTTGTTCTTTATATTCACAATGTTTGTTATCATCTTTTTCATGATCATGTTTAATATTACGGGAATGCTTTAACCCATCTTGATACCCATCTTGATAACCTTCACGATATCCTTCCTTGTAACCAAGATAATAGCGGTCTTCTTCATGATGTACTTTAGAATAGTTCCTATTACCCATTACTTCCATCTCCTTTGTACATGATTGTCTAATGTCTTTATAGGTTATTCGCAATCATATATTTATCTTGTATTTATACCCAACAGCAATCGAAATGGATGTTTGTCCTACATGTTAAAAGTGGAACAACAGTCTACAAATCTCCCTCCTAGCGCTTTCTATCATTTTTCATAAAAAAAGCATGTAACTCAATTGAATGAGCTACATGCTTTTTGGAAATTATGATTCTATTAATTTAGGACAATGACTTTTACTGTTTTACGGCCCCATTGCAGTGCTGCTGCCTTTGTAGGCATTAACACATCAATTTTGTAGCCTTTAATTGCCGAACCAGTATCTCCAGCTATTGCCTCACCATAGCCTTCAACCCATACTCTACTTCCAAGTGGAATTACAGTTGGATCCACAGCAATTATTTTCAAATTTGGGTTTTCGTGTATATTATGGCCTAATCTTGTAGTTGGACCAGATTCCTCTGGGCTGTAAGCTGTCGCAGAAACATACATTTCTCGTCCATTACCTGTAGGCGCAGTTTGCTGCCCGCCTTGATTTACACTAGCGATTGCAGCTGCTGCCGCTTGTTCTGCACGAATTTTGTCTTGAGCGGCTTTTAATTGAGCAGCGATTCCGGCTTCCTGTTCTGCTATTTGACTGTATTTATCCTGCATAACAGAAAGATTTTCCTGACGCGATTGTAAATTGTTGTTTAGCTCTTCCTGTTGTTTTGCTAGTGTTTGCTGTTCTTCATTTAGGATTTGCTGTTGTTTATCGATTTCCTTTTTATGCTCTTCAATTCTCTTTAAATCCTGTTTTTGTGCTTCAAGGATATCATTATCCGCATCCAGAAGAGCATTTACAGCACTAGCACGTTGGATAAAATCATCAAGACTCTTAGACTCTATTAAAACTTTAATCACTAAATTAAAATTATTGTCATCATTTTGAAGAGCCTTAAGCCTATTTTTCATAACCTCTTTACGATTATGGATTTTATCCTCTAGAATGACGATTTCCTCTTTATTTTTTTCAATAAGCTGATTTAATTCGTCAATTCTTTTTTGGGTATTATCCATTTTAGTCTTATTCTCTGCAATGTAGTTATTTAACGAATCCATTTCTTGTTGTATTTTGGCTATTTCATCATTAATTGATTTCTTTTCTTTAGCCGTTTGATTTAACTCTTGTTGAATATTTTGTATAGTTTCAGTGTTGGCTTCTGTTTTTATAGCAAAGGTACCTGAAACACACATCATCGTTGTAACACCTAAGAGAATCATACGCTTAAATTCTGGCATGCACTTCTCCTCCTCGCCAACTAATTATAACAGAAGAATTCAACTGCTATGTTACAAAAGGATTAAAAGTGCTGTAATGTTACGTACAAATTTTGGTAATAACTATAGATATTTGTAAAAAAACAACAAATTTAAGCGTTTTCATTCATCTATCAATGCAAAGAATGTAAAAAATCGTCATTAATGTTTGAACATATTTACGTTAAAATGCCATAAAAATACAACAGCATTTCTGCTGTTGCAATTTTAGGAACGTAAAAGCCTTAATCCATTCAATATGACTAATATCGTACTGCCCTCATGTCCGAGTACCCCAAATGGAAGTGCAAGAGATTGTAAAAAATTAGATATTATTAGCAACATGATGACAGCAATCGAAAAAATTACATTTTGTTTGATGATCATATTCATCCGTTTCGAAAGCTTTACAGCTTCCGCAATTTTTGGAAGGTCATTTTTCATTAGCACAACATCAGCAGTTTCTAGCGCGACATCTGTACCTTCTCCCATCGCAATACCAACCGTAGCCGTAGCTAGAGCAGGAGCATCATTAATTCCATCCCCAACCATCGCAACTGTACGATAGTCACTTTTTAGCTTTTTCATTTCCTCTACCTTCGTTTCAGGTAAACATTCGGATATGAAATGATCAATTCCAGCTTGTTCTGCTATGGCTGTCGCCGTTTTGTTACTATCGCCCGTTAGCATGACCGTATGAATGCCTTCAGCTTTTAAAGAACGGATTGCTTGTAGTGCTTCATCCCGTACACAATCCGACAAGGTAATTAGACCGGCAATACCCTTATCATCTCTTGCATAAACGATGGTTTTTCCCTGTTGGGCAAGCGTTAATGCAATACTATTCTGAAATTGTTCAGCTTCCTCGCGTCCTACAAAATCAGCCTTACCCACCTTCCAGTGAACATTATCTATTGTTGCTTGCACACCATAACCGGCAAGGTCCTCCATGTATTCAGGTTTTAATAGTACTCTTTGATGATTTTGATTTGCAAAACGGACTATTGCAGTTGCAAGAGGGTGAGTTGAATACTTTTCTATTGAGGCCACATGTAATAAAAACTGATCTAAGCTTAAATCCTGGCGTACTACCACGTCTGCCACCTCGGGTTTACCCCTCGTCAATGTCCCTGTTTTATCAAAAGCTATTGCTTGAAGATTACCGAGATTTTCTAAATGAACGCCCCCCTTAAATAAAATTCCGTGCCGCGCCCCATTAGAAATTGCAGATAAGGTTGCAGGCATAATCGCTGCAACAAGAGCACATGGTGAAGCAACTACCAATAAAATCATTGCCCGATAGATGGTTTCTGTCCAGCTCCAATCCAAAGCATAATGTGGCACAAACATCATCAGACCAACAGCAATTAACACTGTTTTTACATACTTACCTTCAAATTGCTCAATAAACTGCTGTGAAGGAGATTTTTCACTTTGAGCAGACTGAACGAGCGTGATGATTTTTTGAAATAAAGTTTCACCGCTTGGCTTTGTCATTTCAATGATAATTGTTCCTCGAAGATTCACCGTGCCTGCAAAAACCTCATCAGTAATCGTTTTGCTAACAGGCATTGATTCTCCAGTTATGGCTGCCTCATCTAGGTTCGTTTGCCCTTCAATAATTCTTCCATCAGTCGGTACCCTTTCACCAGGCTTAATTAAGATTTTGTCACCTACACATAAATGTTTAATTGGAACCATTTCCTCAACACCATCGATGATACGAACCGCTGCTTCTGGCTGTAGATCCATTAAGGCTGAAATTTCCTTCTGACTTTTATTCATTGTATAGGTTTCGAGTGCCCCACTTAATGCAAAAATGAATATCAGTATTGCTCCTTCGTTCCAATATCCTATGAATGCAGAACCAAGTGCTGCAAGTATCATCAGCATTTCAACATTAAGTTCTTTGTTGGCAATAGTGTCTTCAATGCCTTCTTTAGCCTTCGAGTACCCCCCGATGACATAAGAGGCAATATAAATGATAATTGCAGCAGTTTGCAACTCGTATTTCATAAGAATCCAGCCTGCAATAATAAGGATTCCACTGAATAAAGCAGCAAATAATTCAACATGTGGTTTAAATTTTTCAAAGAGTGGTGCTTCAATATTTACTGGCCGCTCAATCGTTTTTGCCTCAGCAAGCATATAATTCCCTCCGATTTCTTTTCTAATCAACAAATCATTCTCAATAAAACAATATAATTGAGAATGATATTCGACATCATTATTTTAAGATAGCAACAAACTCAATTAAATAAAGCTCTTATATACCGTTGTTTTTAAGGTTAAACCTATGATAACACAGGATTTCTAAAAAATAAATAGTAATTATTTTAAATTAATAATTATTATTGATAATGATTTTCATAATCAACACGTTTATAGAAGTTTTGAATTAGTTTATGGAGAAAACGGAGTGTAGGTCACTTTTTTCCTATAAAACGAAAATAGAGAGATTCATTTATCAGTGGGGTATGAAAATAATAAAAAGTGAGTGGAAACGAGTTCCCTCACTTTTTATTAATAAATTCTCTTTTCAGGAATTACACCTCTTACTCCTCCTCGTGGATTAGCGATATCATTTGTGAAACGTGGAATTAAGTGAACGTGGACATGAAAGATAGTTTGTCCGGCAGCTTCCCCACAATTAATGCCTATATTATAACCTTGTGGCGCATATGTTTTTTCAAGGACATGTCTACCATCCTCTAATAATTCATTCATAGCTAACCGCTCTTCATTACTTGTTTCAAAATAACTGCTCACATGCCTCTTAGGAATAATCAAGAGGTGTCCCTCATTTACAGGGTATTGATCATATATTGCAAAAGCTAATTCGTTTTCAATAATTTTTTCAATCTTTTCACAACAAAAAGGACATGACATTTTTCAAATCACCTTAATTTCTATTAGTATTCCATTCCCCTATACATAGATATTTTGTCTAGTTTGTTTACAAAATCCACTTAATTGCTATTTTTTCATCACAATATAAAGATGTTTAGAAAAAATAATTATCTAGTATAAGTGATGAAATCGATATTGACTGGCTCTAATCCATTATCTCTTAGTTGCTGATTAATCTGACCACGATGATATTGTCCATGCAGGGCAACATGGGTCAAAACTTCTCTTATTGAATTTTGAAATTCTGTTCCTTTGCTATTTTTATAAATAATTAAGTTTTCGAGGTTATTTTTTTGATGATTGCTAAGCAAGTTTGAATAATCTTCATTATTTTCTTTAACAAGTTTCTCGCAGTCAGCCATATTGAAATTAGGCCAAATTTGGATGGCCTGACTATCCATTCCTTTTAATCTCGTTAGCCAAACCTTTTCTGCCATTAACAGATGAGAAAATAGCCGAATAAACCCTTTATTGTCTTTGTTATTGGTTTTCATGACATCAAGAATTCTTTCGTTTGCCCAAG
The DNA here is from genome assembly GCF_902168435.1 of Bacillus marasmi. Lineage (GTDB taxonomy): Bacteria > Bacillota > Bacilli > Bacillales > Cytobacillaceae > Bacillus_BU > Bacillus_BU marasmi. The sequence goes on along the minus strand of NZ_LR656178.1, from coordinate 64,993 downwards.
CCATATGCTCAAACATCGTCTTAATCGTTTCCATCTGAAACCCTCCTATGAAAAAAATTATTCAATAAAAAAGAGGTGGTAATTATCATAATCAACCGTACTTATCCAGATTAGCTATTTTAGAAGGTCCATAAGTGCGCAACTAAGGTTAGGGAATTGATATCGAAAGCCTTGGTTTACCAGTACATTTGGAATCACTTTCTGACCTTCAAGCACAAGCGCACTTTTTTTACCTAGTACTAGCTTCATCACTAAAGCAGGTACTGGTAGCCAATGCGGACGATGTGTAACTGCAGCGATTGATCGACCAAAATCGTCCATCAAAACTGGGTTAGGTGCAGTGACATTCACAGGACCACGAATATGTTGATTTTCAATGCAGAAGTCAATTGCCCTTACTACATCCTCTACATGTACCCAGGAAACCCATTGTTTACCCGAACCAACGGGACCACCAACAAACAGTTTATATGGGAGAGCCATTAGTGGCAGTGCACCACCTTCATTACCTAATACGACTCCAAATCGCATAAAAACTGGTCGAGTTCCATATTCAGCAACTGTACCCGCTTTATTTTCCCAGTCACCGACAGTGCGACTGAGAAAATCATTGGCAACCTCTTTTGAGTTTTCTGTATAAATGTTGGTTTCTGATGGAGGGAAAATTCCTATTGCGCTAGCATTTATCAAAACAGATGGTTTTTCATCCAATGCAGCTATTATCCGTAGAAGTTCATCTGTAGCTGTCATTCTGCTTTCATATATTTCCTTCTGATGCTTTTCGGTCCAACGTCCGGCATTTATCGATACTCCTGCTAAATTAATGAAGACATCTACAGACTTCAATAATTTTTCGGGTTTTGCTTCATCTACTAACCATTTAATATGCGAAATAGCCCCAGTAATAGTTTCGGCTTTTCTAGATAAAACGATAACATCATGGCCCTTTTCGTAAAGGTATTGTGTTAACTTTTTTCCGATAAAACCAGAGCCTCCAGCTATGACTATCCTCATTTTCCACGCCTCAATTCTGAGCTTTTTCTGTGGCGAGTTGTCCAAATCCATCACCAAATTTTATTGAATGAAGCTGACCATTAGACGCCCAGTTCTCACGTTCGTATTCTTCAAATAGGATTGTGACCCATTCCGGTTTCACTCCTAATGTTTTAACAGCTTCTTTTGTCACTTTCTCCACAAATTGCTGCTTTTGTTCCACGCTTCTTCCTTTAGCCATCTTTATTGTAATAACTGGCATTGAAATCACCTCCATAATGTATGTAAATACAATTCTGTAACAATCAAGAGAATCCTTTTTTAGAACATAAAAAAGGAAACCCATTTTCACTGGATTTCCCATTCCTTCATTCCTTGCACTATTGCTTATCAAACATTTTATTTTTAAAGTAATCCATAAAAACATCTTTCGGTTTATTTTTTTGATAGATTAAGTCAATGCTAATATTTGTTTGAATGGGTGGAGTCATTTCCACTCTATAAAGCTGATTGTTATCCACTTCTTTTTTTACACAATGTTCAGGTAAAAAACTTATACCTAAGCCACGCATCACCAAATTTTTAGCTGTCTCCATATGGTCAACTTCTAAATAAATGTTGGGTTTTAAATCTTTACTTTGAAACAGACGATGTATCATAAGCCAATCAATTGATCCATAATCAAAAAAGATTAAAGGTTGTTCACATATATCTTCCACCGTAACCATTTCATTTATTAATAATGGATGATTGGACGGCACGAATAAACTAATTGGGTCATGATAAAGACAAATAGAGTCTACTTTAGGATGGGTTTCTGTTCTGATAATACCAAAATGAACTTCATTCGAAATGACCTTTTGTAAAATATCTTTAGAATGTCCAGTTATGATTTTGATTTTCACATCTTTAAACGCTTTTTTAAAATCTGGCAAAATATCAGGGAGAACATTATTGGATATAGATAAAGCACAACCTAGGACGAGTTCATAGGGACCAGTAACTTGGTGTAAGCCGTACTTTGCTTCCTGATAAGATAGTAAGATTTTTTGGGCATGTGGAAAGAAATATTCGCCTTTCTCGGTTAAGGAAATTTTGTTTCCCTTCCGATTAAACAGCATTAAATCCATTTCACGTTCTAGAGATTGAATTCGTGCAGTCACAGAGGGTTGCGTTAAATAAAGAGCCTCCGCTGCCTTATTAAAACTGCCAAGCTGGCAAACATAGATGAAGGCTTCTATATTTTCTATATTCATATCTTCTTTCTCCCAATCAAAGTTGTTAGTATATTGGTATAATAACGGAACATCTATACATTCTACCACTAAACCATGAAAGACGTCGTATTTCGGATTAATTTACACTGTTGCATATAATGATTCAGCCTCACAGGCTTTTTCTATAATTGTTTTCGCTAAAATTTCTGTTGGGTCAATGATAAAAACATTTCGTGTAGATTTTAGTACAATTGGAATCTCTGTGCATCCAGCAATAATAGCTTCAGCTCCACTTTCCATCAACGCATTCGCCACATTTGATAGAAGATGGCGCCCTTTCTCTAAATCGCTCTCTTTGATTGCGTATATCCCATCCATTACGTTTTGCTGCATGTGTTCGTTTGGCTCAATGACATCAATACCATAGGTTTGGCAATACCTTTGGTATAAGTATGTATTGATGGTCCCATCGGTAGCTAACAATCCCACCCTTTTTAAACCATTTTTATGTAAAAATAAAGCAGTTTCTGATGGCATATGTAAAATAGGAATAGTAACAGCATTAGTGATAATATCGTAGTAATAATGAGCTGTATTACACGCCATTACGAGAAAACTTGCACCCGCGTTCTCTAGCCGTTGAGCAGCTTCTATCATATATGGCGTAGGATCTGTCCCTTTCCCCATAATAGCCGTAGTTCGATCGGGTATTTGTGCATAATTGTCGACAATAACATGAATATGATCTTGATCTTTTTTTGCGGGTGTGTAAAAAATAATTTTATTCATTAAATCGACAGTAGCTAATGGTCCCATTCCACCAATAATTCCAACTATTTTCTCCATACTATCACCGCTTCATTATAATATTTAAATATTGCTTCTTATTAAATTATAATTTTTTAAAACGGTGTCAGGTTATAGAAAGATTCTATACACCAATACAAATGTTATATCGAAATAATAATGGTTATAATAACGGTTAACAATAAATCGTTAATAGTATCATTGTTTCATTGAATCTTTATCATTTTAATTAGTCTCATCTTTTCAGCTTGATTTCCCTTTTCAACCCAAACAATGAAAAAGGTCAAATTCTCATTTCTATCAAAATAACCACAATCATCTGTGCATTCATATATGATTTGTCCATTGATGAGTTCTGATTCATAAAGTCCTTCAAAAAATGGAGTTATTTGATAATCCTTCACTTGAATCGATTTTTCTCCTTTATAATGAATTTTTATCGTATAACTACCGTTTAAACCAGTTAATTTTGATTGTACCTTGACTTGCCAATCTTGGTCTTCACCGAAATAGGTAGCGGTTCTTGTCCGGAAAACAACAAAATATAGAGAAATCACGATTATTAATAAGGTAAGAGTTCGATAATATTTCCGATTCATAAAAAATGCACCTCTGTATAAGAGATGCATCAAGGTAGCAAATTATGTAAATTAATATCCGTTTCAATTCTTCTCAACCTTAGTTTTTAACATGTATTAAAGGGTAATCTTGATGGCGCATAATCAATAAATTTGCATATAGTATCACAACAACGAATTTGAAGGTGTATGCTATGCGGAGGTTTACGAATAGAACGCAAATGGTACCAATCATCGGCCAAGCTTGGACCGGGAAGCATGTGGTTATTATCCAATGTTCATCAACCAATCAATTCCTGCAACTCTTCAAAAGTAAACATGCACCTATTGAACCAACCCATCCAAACTGTGCCGAAACCCTTTCACAACTACTTAGTATCGGATATCGAATCCAAGCAATAACCCCAATTGGACCAAATCAAATCCAATACACTTTATCACTGTAAAGCATTGGGGGACTGTCCCCCAGTGCTTTAACGCGTTAGTTTGGATGATAATGAATAGTATGCGACTAATATAAATAATCAACATTGATTGACCAATTCCACACAACAGTCCTGTCCAAAATCGCAAAAAATTATTACTCATATGTATACCCATTCTTTGGGCTGTCCCATCAATCATCATCGGGAAGTTAAGTGCCATGCCCAACCACAATGGAAAAGAATAATCATAAACTAACAATACCGGCAAAAATACATAGCCAATTAGTATTGCCATACACCGATAGCATAACGGGAATTGCCTCCCACTAATCACCAATGATCGTTCTTTTATACGGTGGCATGGCACATATTTCAACGAGATTATTTCCATGACCATTTCTTTAATCACAGTTAGGTCCTCCACAATCGCAATCTGATTTACAGTCCGGATCACAATCACAATCCGGCAATGCGCAATCTACGCAGTCCCAATTTCGAAAATGATTTTTCCGTTTTTGAGCATAATACGCCAAAGTAAAAATCAAACTGACTGCACTTGCAACAATAAAAATCGTTCCATACAAATCATTTCCAGCCGAAAGTAAATACCCACCTGTAACCCCAAGAATAAGTGTAAATGTAAGCATTAGAAAAAACATAATCACCACATCCGAATTATTATTTTTCAACAATTCTATTATATGATGATGATTTTCAAAACTTGACATGAAACCAAACGGTTTTATATATTAGAATAAGAAACCGAATGGTTTCGTAAATTAGGTTGAAAGTGGGAATATCTATGGAAAACACACTACAAGATATTAAGCAAACCGTAATCATTAACGCTCCTATTGAAAAAGTTTGGGAAAAGGTGTCAACAGCAGACGGGATTGGTGCATGGTTTATGCCAAATGATTTCAAACCAGAGCTCGGTCACAAATTTCATTTGCAATCACCTTTTGGACCATCACCATGTAAAGTCATCGAATTGGAACCCCCTCATCGCCTTTCCTTTACATGGGATACTGATGGTTGGGTTTTGACCTTTATACTAAAAGAATCAGGAGACCAAACAGAATTCACTGTCATTCATGGCGGTTGGAAGCATGCGGATGAAGTGGTTGGTAAAGCTGGCGAAAAGTCCTCTGTTATCCGTGATCGTATGAACCAAGGCTGGATTGGCATCGTCGAAAACCTCCGTCAACAAATGGTGAGTTAGTATGGACTCAGCAGCCAAAAAACATGATGTGTTTCAGGCCATTGCTGATCCAACCAGACGTGAGGTATTACGCATTTTATCTGAACAAGAACTACCGATATCAGAAATCACCTCACATTTCACTATAAGCAGGACCGCAATCGCTAAGCATTTGCAAATTCTTACAGAAGCCAATTTAGTAACCGGAAGGAAATCTGGTCGGGAAAAAATCTTTCACCTCCATCCAGAACCATTGACAGAAGTAAAACAGTGGCTTGCTTACTATGAACAATTTTGGAGCAACAAGCTGTCCATGTTGAAACATATTGTTGAAAACGACGAAAAACGCTAGGGTCCTATAACCTAGCGTTTTTTGACTATTATTCTCTAGTCTCAATTGCATGTTCTCCATTGATCCCCTCTTCTCGCGTTCTGAAAAGAGGTATTAACAACAACGTCCCGATTAAGAAAAGAACGCTTGACAGCAAATAGACTCCGAATAGCGTTAATGGAACTTTTACGACACCAGATAAACTCATTCCAACAACCATCATTCCCATGAACAGTGGATTGAGGACACCATTGACACGACCAACAAAATTTTCATCAGAATTTTTCAATATCAATGTGTTTATTCCAATATGAATACACGGGAAGAAAAAGCCGTTAAATACCTGTAGCACAATCGTGAGAGTGACACTTGTCGACCAACCAATTCCAATCGTACCAATCATATTAGCTAATATCCCAATTGAAAGGAGCATTTGTGGTGACACTTTCCTAGAGATCGCCATGATGGCACCGCCACCAACCAGCATTCCTACACCATTGGCAACCAACAACCACTGTAGAAACTCCTTCGTCATTCCGAGATTTTCAATCGCAACAAATATTCCGAGCGGCTGAATTAACCCGACTGCTAATCCCGTTACAACGAACATGCCACCCATTACTTTCAATACTGTCTTAGACATTACATAGCGAAAGCCATCAATCAATTCCTTCTTGAAGTTGTTTTCTCCTTTTTCTGCCTTCTCTAAATCTTTTGGTAGTCTTGTTAAAACTGAAGCAGATAGAAAGAACATCACGCCCATAACAGCAATCGATACATTAATACCAAACTTCTGATACACAAACGTACCAATCATCGGACCAACTACCATGAATATTGCCATTAAAGATTGGAACATGGCCATAACCGACTGGAGCTGCTCCCCTGGAACATGTTGTTTGAACAATCTCATCGCTGATGGCATCGAAAACTGCGACAACACAGCTGACAGGAACGTTGCAAAGAAAATAGCATGCCAGGTTCCATACATAAGCGTAAGTAGTACCGCAAAAACGGAAATTCCAGAAAGAACATCACACCAAACCATCGTTAGCTTTGGCTTCCACCTATCAGCAAAGGTCCCACCTATAAATGAAAAAATAAAGATTGGTGCAAACTCGGCAACTGAGATGAGGGACACATACAACGGATCATTGTTTGTTATGTCTGTGACATACAGAAGAATTGCAAAATTTCTTACCCATATTCCTAGCTGTAGCAAGAAATTGGAGGACATTATTGCCAGAACAATTTTATTAGAAAATATACTCTTTGATTGCTGTTCTGGAGATTGAGGAAACCCTTGATTTTGAGACATTTCCATTCGCATCACCCTTTCCATAACCTCTATCTTCTTAGGATTAAAATCAGAAGTCAAGAAAAGAATGAGCTATTGTTTAAAAATCTTGGTATTACCTAATATTCCCTATATATTTACGAAAGCTTTACATCGTCTAAAAACTAATTTCACAGATAACTTGTATGATGTAAATAAGGGAGGAATTAACATGACAATTAATGATAAAGTGCTGTATCTAGGTAAAATTTATAAAGTCATTTATGACTACCAAAACGGACAATATGAAATTATGAAGGACGATCTGTTGAAACAAGTCCACTTAGTAAAAAAAGAACAGCTTAGTCCGGTTCAATTACATTAATTGGACCTTTTTTTTGCCTTACCTCCTGATTGATTCCTTTATTATTGGAAAAACTACCATATAAATCGTCTCATAAGGTGGTGTAAAATTGAAAAACGATCATACGAAAGATACAGACATTAACCAAACAGGTACTGATGAATGGGGTCCTATTCAGAATATTTCTTACAATGAAAAAACCGGTCTTCCTGCAGAACCAACATCTTCTCAAATCCAAGCTAACATAAAACAATAAAAAGGTGCTACCATTCTTTGTGAAAAATAACAAAGGATGGTAGCATCTTTTTTTATTCAAACATCACATTGAGGATAGAATTTAGATAAAGATTTTAAAGAAAATTTTTTCTCCAATAGTGTAACAAAACAAATCGTGCAATTATTCACAAATTTCTGCATCTACTTTTGTCGCATTATGCTATAAAAACTAATAATATCACTATTCATATAATTATATGAAGATAAATGTTGAGAAGTTTTCCATGTTTAAGGCAGGAAAAAACCACTTTCTTACCAAAATATTATAATAGTTGAAAAATTGGTCAATGATAGATAGAAAGGTGGTAAAAAACGTGGCTACAGAGTTATCTCTAAAACAAATCGTTGAAGGGATTCCTAGTTCCTTACTAAGTGCATCGGACCGAGATTTGGAAGGTTTTCAAAAAATCATTGAAGAAACGATCAAATTAAGAGAATCTCATCGCAACTTACAAAAGATGATAAGAAATTTCTCTGCATCCACGATCAAATCCTCTTAGAAATGTATCCATTTGTAATTTTCGGGAGGGTATTTCTACCTTCCCTTTCGTTTTTATGCGTCGATTAACAACATCAGCACAGTATTAATGTTCAAATAATTGTCAGAAATCTACTCCAGATTTCTTTCATTCATAATGTAAAATTAAGTTAAAATATTCACATATTGAAAAGAGGTTTAGATTATGGAAGGCTTACTAACAGCTTCTAAAGTTGAACTCGAGAATAAAATTGAATTCTTAAAAAATTACATGATTGATACTGGTATGAGGCTAGGGCTATCTAATGATAAAACTGTCGCTATCAGCCAGGAATTAGATACATTAATTTTTAAATATCAGCATTTAAAAAACTAAAAAAGGCGATTACCGGGAAAGTAATCGCTTACCTCATACTCAAAGATTCATGTAAACTATAGTCTATGTTAAACTTATTATAATCTTAAGTTTAATAGAATGGGTGACGAGTCTTTGAGCAAAAGTAGGTATAGAATGATGATAAAAATAATAATCGGTTTTTCACTACTATATTTAGTTTATCTTCAATATAAAATATATTTGCATAGCGAGGTTAAACCGAGCAAAAATGCCGATTATCTGATTATTCTCGGGGCTCGAGTACACGGTACTACTCCTTCCCTAACACTCCAAGAGCGGATTAATACTGCCGCGGAGTACTTAAAAGAGAACAAATCTACCCTAGCTATCGCATCTGGCGGGCAAGGTCCTGATGAAAAGATCTCAGAAGCGGAAGCTATAAAAAGAGAACTAATCAAACAAGGAATACATACATCCCGGATCATTTTAGAAGACCGTTCTACTGACACTTACCAAAATCTTAAATATTCGAAAAAACTACTTCCAGGTGACGCAAATAATGGACTTATCGTAACAAACGAATTCCATCTTTATCGCTCGATTATGATTGCAAAAGATGAGAATTTATTTGTTTCAGGACTACCGGCAAAAACACCACTAATTGCGGTACCAAAATCCTATAGTCGTGAATACTTAGCAATCACCAAATATTACCTTAAATCATTGTTTGGAAAATAAAGACGTCTTTCTGTTCCAAATCTAGTTTGGAGCTGAAAGACGTTTTATGATTAACTCGCAGATTTTACACGCCTATGAGGAAGTGAATTTAGGATAGTTCTATGATTGCGTTCAAAAAATGATTCTTTACGATACATGTGAATTTGCGGAATGATCGTTTGCTGTTTCAGTAAATACGTACGGAGTTGTCCCGCATATACGAGTTGAGTAGCTTCATTTTCTGCAAAATCGCTAGGCTCTACCAATCCAGCTGGCTTATTTTTAAGAGAAATACCACCCTTTTGTAAAATAGTTGCAACAAATTGTGAGCAAAAGAAGGCGTTTTTACGTCGAATCTCTTTATTGAACATAACTCCAAAAAGTCCAATGAAATTATATCTGTATTCTTGTTTATGATTTTCAATTTGTTTTAAGCATTGGTGCATCTTCCTAAACTCTGTTGGAGAAACTCTATATCGGTAAATAGCACATGTTGCGTTGCGGAACAACTTCCCGTTTAAATCCTCTTGAACAAATCCTCCCACAAGTGGATTATTGGGATGTTTTCTTCCAAAGCTATAAGTCTCCTTTAAATCCTTCGTAAAGGAAATCGATGCATGATTTAATGGGCGCCTTGTAAAACATTTAATTAATTTTGTCAGCCATGACCCTGTATCGGTAAGAACGATATAAACTTCCATAACTTCTCCCCTCCTCATGAACACGCTGTTGTGGTCATTCTGAGTTTTCCGTATCATCTCTTCTAAGTTAATTGTATAATAGTTTTGCATTTTCTTAAACAACCCAAAGCATGATTTCACTATAAGACTTAAGACTGAGAAGTCCTCAGAACGAAGGAGGAGGCCTTTATATTAACTTCAACACATCATGAATTGACTTTACTATATTTTTTGCTTCAGAAAGATTCATATTTCCTGATTCGGGATTTGTAAAACCAATTGTCTTCATACCTGCCGTGTTACCCGCTTTTACACCGTTTTCAGAGTCCTCTAATACGAGACAGGATCCAGGATTAATACCCAATCTCCGTGCTACTTCTAAATAAATATCAGGAGCGGGCTTACCTTCTTTAATATCATCGCCACTGACTATCTCTTCAAAAAAATGAGTAATCTCAAACTTATTTAATACTGCCTCAATAAAGGGTTTTGAGGATGAAGATGCCAGTGCGATTCGATACCGGAGCTTACTTAAGTGTTCTAATAAATCCTTAATACCTTCAATCGGTTCTATGTCATGCGTGTCAATATACTGAACCTTTCTTTGTTCTGCAACATTTAATATCACATTGACATCTACCTTAAAGTTACGTTCAGCGATTATTGACTCCCACATATCTCGAGAACGCATTCCAACATATTTTTCCAAGTTATCATCTTCGAGTTCTATCCCCTGTTCAGCAGCCACTGACAACTCAATTTTTTCGTGCATCGGCTCACTATTGATAATAACTCCATCCATATCAAATATAAATGCCTTGTCCATTTGGAGCTCCTTTTGTTAATGTGAAATGAATTGTGCACCATATAAACTATTATAATAAAAAATCATCATGATACCACCAATTCCAAAACGAAAAGCTTATCTGAAAAGTGACAGATAAGCTTTATTATCAATATTGTTGCTAAATTACTATTATCAATCCATTTCCCTAAGTATCTTCGCCGCCTCAGCTATTGCTGTTAATTTTTCATAAGCAATTTGGTCGCTGTTCATAGGACGCTGGGCAAATGTTCCAAACCCACAATCTGGATTTAAGAAAATCTTCTCATCAGGAAGATATTTGCGAAGTTCCTGAACTCGATCGATAATTTGTACTACTGTTTCGACTGTTTCAGTCCTTGGATTGACAACCCCAAAACCAAGTTCTTTTCCTTCGATGTCTTTGATGGCATCTAATTCTCCAGCGCGAGGTGTCGCATATTCTAATGTCAGCTGATCAACCTTTACATTTTTAAAATAAGGAATGAGTGGATAATATGGTCCGCGCAAAAGGATTTCATCTTGAGTACTCCAGTTACCACGGCATACATGAACTGCAATTCTCGTTCCCCTGCCGAGCATACCCTCTGTCACCTGGTTCATTAATTGTAAGGCAAAAGCAATCTCCTCCTCAGCATCTGCTTTTGCTGTCAATGCACCACACATAAAGGTGCGGTTTGCATTTTTCTTTGTAAATACTACTTCCGTGAGCACCGGTTCATCGAATTGAACAAATTCAACTCCAGCAGTGATTAAATCTTCTAATTCCTCACGTAAAATCTTAACGATGTCTACCGCCAAATCCTCTTTCGTTGGATACACATCTGTCGATAAACCTTCAATCCACATTGATCTAGCTAATAAATATGGACCGGGAATGGCTACTTTCACCGCTTTATCTGTATGCTTTTTTAAAAATAAAAAATCATTGAGTACAAGTGGTTTTTTACGGCTAATTTTCCCTATTGCAGCTGGGTTGGACATAGAAAATGCCGGTACATCAAGTGTACCAAGAATTTCCTCAAAGCTTGCTTTATCCTCAACATAATCAAGTAACTCAGAGACGCTTAGCATTCTCACATTGTCTAAATGCTCAGCAACAAAGGAAATATAATTATCCCGACGTTGTTCACCATCCGATACAAAGTCAATTCCTGCTTCTTCCTGCCACTTCAAGATTTGAAGCGAGGCTTTCTCGGTAATAGCTTGGAATTCTTCTTCATTAATCCGACCTGCGCGCTTATCACGTAAAGCACGCAGCACTTCCTTTGATCTAGGCCAGCTTCCCATAACAGCTGTCGGGAATTTTGGTATTGTCATAGTTCAAACTACCCCCAATTAATACACAATTGAAAATTGTATATCGATTTTTACTGATTGTTTAAGGGTTTGATAGATTGGCGATCGCTCGAGGGTGTTTTTCCAGAGTTTTTCTAGCTCCTCTTCATCCCCAGGTGAAGAAACGTAGAACGTTCCTTTGATTTCCTTAATTCTTGGACTACCTGCATCCTCAAGCTCCATATGAAATAACACATTTTCGAGGCCAGCTTTTAAGGTAACCTCTGTATGGTCAATTTCAATATTTCGTTTTGAGGCTTGTGCTTTAAATCCTACCGTCAAGCATCCAGCAAGTGAGCCGAGCAAATAATCAATTGCACTAGGTGCATTTACTTTTGGACTAAAATCTGCTGGTTGTCCAACTACAAATGTATGATTACGAGAGTGTATCTTGGCTGATAAATCTCGATCACCTTGGACTCGAACGCTCCATTGATACCCTTTTGCGGCCTCTAATTCCTGTTGTAGTTCTTTGTGGGTGGAGCCCTTCTTAACAAAATATCGTGTTGTATTTTCCCCCGGCTCAGAGCCAAGGAATTGATGATCCACCATTCTACACCAAGCTGGCAAGTCATCTGCAACCGTGCGCTCACGGCTCCGTATCTCTAAAACATCACCGCCTGAGAGTGGATCCATTGCCTTTTTAATGATTAACAATAGTCCTGAGCCACAATCTAAATCTCCACCATCACAAACTGCCAGTGGATTGTACATTTATATCACCACTTATCAATAAGTAATCGATGCTGCGCCTTGGCTTAGGAATTCAACAACCTTAGCCCCTCCAACGATTGTTGCACCGTCTATTAAATTCTCTTCATCTAAATTACGCTTTTTAAAGCAAGGACTACACACCCAAATCGTACCGCCAGCTTCTACAAATTGCCCCATTAGTTGCGCTAACGGTGCGAAGCCTTCTTCGTGAATGTCATCAGCATAACCTTTTGAAGCTAAATATGCGCCTTCAACATTAAGAAATACCACTGTTTCTTGTCCTGAAGCAACTGCTGCATTGGCAACCACGAAACCTACAGTTGCCTTATCAGCATCGTTTTTTGCGTTTGTTAAGCTTACTAAAAATTTTCCAGCCATTATAAAATTCCTCCTAAAAGTTATTTGCATCCCGGTTATTCCGGTGAAAAGATTTATGTAAAAGGCTTGATTAGCCTTTTTCAATAAAATAGTGACTCACTTTCCCTACATCATGACGGGCTAATAACGGGTTGTTCTGCATCCGGCACCATGCAGGAAGATCCTCCCTTGCACCGGGATCATACGAGACCACCTCAATGATTTGTCCTTTTTCCATTTTCTTCATGGTTAAAAATAGATTCATAATTAATTCCCCACAACCTGTTGGACCGGCATCATAGGTAATATCAGGTTTGTATTGAAATGTCATCGGATTCTCCCTCCAATAAAAAGTATCGTCCTCCATCAAATTGCTTTCCAATATTTTACTACGTTGAACAAATATCCATACTCTAATATTATAAATCTTAGTTATTTCAATATAAATTCACTTTATCGATTCTATTAATCACTTTGTATCTATTTTTTCGATACCAAACAACTTTATGTGGTTATTTATCTCTCATAGTACAAAATATGTTCCAGTATATTAATAATAAATGTTATCTAACGAAGGAAGGGATTGGCGATGAAAGTTAGAATACATCGGTGTAATTGCAGAAAAATCTGGGCCATCCAAACTAGAAAAGTAAAACAAACAGCAAACTCTGTTCTCCTCATTGACCAGTGGAACACGGAATTAAAGCCTGATCGAAGAGTGAATCCAAAGGGGTTTGTTACGACTAAAGATTGTAATAGCATTGTCCTTAACCCAGCAAACGAATTGCTCGAAAATTATATTAAAATAACAAAATTAGTATTTAACAAAGAGGAAGTAAGCTTTAATTTTACAAATGGAAGGAATTTATTTTTTTCTGAAGATGGGGCGTGTTATTTGCTTTCCAAGATTACTTAGTTCTGCACAAGCATCTCCTGGAATAAAAATGGAATAAGAAATGCTTTTGGAGGTGCTTTATGCAGTTTTATTACGGAAATCAGATGCCGTTACGTGTACTAGATGAGGCGGAGTTTTGGAAGAACCAAGAATCGGAGCATACAGTCGTGATTCGAGAGCTTGTAACTGGGTTAGAACAGGAATTTGTTGATGCACTAGCAAAATGGGAGCTTGATTTTTCTGAAACTCATCAGAGAGTGGTTCGCTATATTGAGACTGTTAATCGTTCAGCTGGACAAGTAAGCCCCTCCCTTTATCAAGATATTTTGCAACTCATTACTTTTTGTTTGCAGCAAAGTGAACGATTCACAGAGTTTTGCCGGATGTTGATGAAGGATAGTGTCCCTATTAGTACTAACCCAACGGCAAAAACTGTTTTGAACCATATCATCGTTGAATCAGAATATTTTATTGGTATCGCGCAAACGATTTTGTATCAAAGATAAATTGTTGTCATTAATACCAATTTAAATCTTTCAAACGTAGGCCTATTCCCGTAATTAAGCGGAAGGCCTGCGTTTTTTTATTCAAACATAAATAATAATAGCGCTTTGGTTGTTTTTGTATTATTCTAAATATTAGGATAAATATTATTAGGGAGGAAATAATGAAAAAATTAATCTATTTTTTATTTGGCAAACCATTTAAAAAAGAAAATACATTTCTATCAAAATACTTTAGATTTGCCTATTGGGGTATGATTGCTTTTTACGTATTCTCCCTTATTATACTGGGACTAGCGGCTGTTTATAATCCGAATACAATCATTAATCTTATTATTTGGGCTATTTTCATCCCTGCAATATTCCGATTGACCTACAGTCTGGTTGGGAAAGTGAATAACCTTGAAAAAGATGCATAAACTTGAGGCTGGGACATAAGTATTTCAGCTAAACAAAAAATTGAACTATTAGGAAATTCTAAGTTTGGAATTCCTAATAGTTCGATTTTTTTCCTTTTTATAATAGCCACTACCCTGAAATAAATGCGGATCACACATTGATGTGCAAATTTTTTTGCCTGTGGGTCTGTTAAGCTGAATTTTGATTTCCTTGTGTTTGAAAATAAGCGGACGAATTCCGTTTATTTTGGGAAATCCCCATATTTCCCTAAGAATAACGGGAGTTTTTCCGCTTATTTCATAAAAATCACTTGATTTCGTCTTTGTGGGAGTAGTTAAGAGGAAATTCTCCTCTTATTTCAACTCAATCAGCCCCTATTACATACAATAAGGGGAGATTCTCCGCCTATTTTCTCATAACTACATGAAAATCAATACTGAACTATATTCTTTCTAAAATAAAGCAGACAGTTTAGTTCTATCCCAACTTACAAATCTAAATTTAATTAATTATGGATTAATGAATACACCGACAAATAAGAGGTACATTATATTTGTCATGATGAAAAAGGAGGCTGCAGTATGAATGTTCAACGAGCGAAGGAGATTTGTGAGTTACCAGAGTTAGTGAAGGTATCTTTGAATGGTGTACCGATTTATATTCAACATGTTGATGACAGAAGTGAAACAGCCAGAATCTATCCATTAAATGACCCACAAAATGAGCAAGAGGTTTCTTTCGATAGTCTACGCGAGCATTGACAGACAAAAATATAGAAAAATGGCCACGAGAGTTTAAAAAAACCACGTGGCCATCATTTTATTATCTTTCCTCAAGCACTATTCGATGCTCTACTAGAGCCATTTCTTTAATACTTGCTTTAATATATTTTCTTTGGCTAAATATATTTTCAAGGAGTAAGCCTTCCTCAGTTGGAATCACTTTATCAACCGATTCCAACAATAGCTTTTCATTCCCATCCTTATCAAGGACATACACGTTTGCTTCACACATTTTAATCACCTCTATGAGCTTTTACAATATCAACAGCATCATCAATATAATGTGGCAGCGGCTTGTTTTCAATGCCGGTAACAAACAGATTGCAGCGATTTAAGGGAATTAGCACTTTTTTAGCAGGACTTTCTGCAATCGCGCTCGCCATTTTTGGTGTCAGTTCACCAAGAAACGCATTGGTGCTAATGATGCCAATTGTGCCGAGAATAATATCCACTTTCGGAGCATTGTAAACAATCGCGTTTTCACCAGTAGCTCCTTCGTTTGCACCCGCCTTTAACATAAGCGAAGTTGCAACAGAATTCGTGCCAAGAGCAACAATTTCGATCGAATCATCAAAATGCTGGCGAAATTTTGCGACAATTGCCTTTCCAATTCCTCCACCTTGTCCATCTATCACAGCAATTCTCATCCTAACCCTCCACTCTAATAAGCTCACCTCTATTATACATATAAATGGAACTTATTAGGGCTCGACGCCCTGAAAACTGGAGGATTGTCATTGTTTTTACAAAATTATTATTTTGAAGCTCCGCATGCAGGACAATTTTGCAATGCGAGCGGTACCTCAAGTCCACAAGTATCAAGCAATTCTGCATCGCTCAATATATCGAACGTCTTGCCATCAGCTGCTACCTTCCCATCCTTTATCACTATCACCCGATTACACGTGTCCAAAACCATATCCAAATCATGACTTGTAATAATTTTCGTATGCTCAAATGAATTTAACAAGTTGATGAGCCGCCTACGTGATTTCGGATCAAGCGCCGAAGATGGTTCATCCATTATCAAAATATCCGGTTCCATTGAAAGAACTGTTGCAATTGCCGCAGCTCGCTTCTCTCCTCCTGATAATTTAAACGGTGCACGCTCACGCAAATGTGGAATCCCAACCAAATCTAAAGCTTTCATAACACGATTTTCAACTTCAGCTTCAGTGAGTTGATTATTTCTTGGACCAAATGCCACATCATCATAAACAGACGTCATAAACAACTGATCATCAGGGTCCTGAAACACCATCCCAAGGCGCTGTCGAATCATCGGCAGCGTTTTCTTCGTTATTTGAACATCACCGACCAACACCTGACCGCTTTCGGGAAAATGAACACCCATCAACAGCATCAATAGTGTTGATTTCCCAGCACCATTTGCTCCGATTATTCCAACTGCCTCGCCGTGATAAATTGAAAATGACATATCCTTCACCGCTTCGTGCCCATCCGGATAACGAAATTGTACGTTCTTAACTTCAAGTTTATGATGACTCATCTATTTCACCATCCCCGCGCAAACAATGAACCAAGCAACATTGGTAAATTGTATAGTCTTGCTAAAATAAACATAAAACTCCAGCCTGCCAAATATGTAAAATCTTTCTTTTCAAGCCTCATTGTTTTACCTGAGTAATACTCACCTGAAAATCCACGCAGATTCATTGCCTGATATACTCGCTGGGCACGGTCAAATGTCCGTAAAATTAACTGCCCAGCAAACGGTCCCCATGCTTGTCTTTGGATTCCTTTTTGTTTAGGTGCTCTCAATGAGTATGCACGCAGCATTCTAGCAACCTCTTCAATCAAAACTGATATATATCGATACGTTAAAAGGAGCTGAAGTACAAAGATTTTTGGAACTTTCAGCATTCTTAACGCAGAGGCAAGTTGGTCCATACCAGTTGTAGCAATGAGCAAAATACTAACTGTCACCGTTAGTAGGCCTTTAATACAAAGCGACAAGAATGTGAACCAACCGTTTGATATTTCCCTTCCAAAAAATAAAACTGTTTCCTGGTCAAACACCGGGTTGAGAATTCCAATCCCAATTATAAACGGCGCTACAAATAGAACCCGCTTTAAAATCGGAACCACAGGGATCTCACCGAGCGCAAAGATGATAATTGGATAAAAGAAAAATGGTAGCAACCTCGCAATCTCTGCTTTTTGAAACGAAACCACCATCACTAGAAAGAACAAGGTGGTTAACACCTTCACGAGTGGATGAATCCGGTGAATTGTACTATCTTGCTTTGCTAAATCATCCAATAGTCGTAGGTTATATACAGTATTTTTGATATTTTCCATTTTTCATCAATCCTAATAAAAGATTCAACAGTAGAAACTTATTGTATTGTACTTTTTTTCTTCTTTTTTACAATATTAATAATAAATCCTATTATGACAGCTAACCCAAGAGTTAATGTTCCGCCAACCACACCAGAAAGACTTGTTCCTCCACTAACAGAAGGCCATGACTCATTTTCATCCACAGCAACGTCTTCACTTTTGCTTTTCTTCAAACTGTAATCAGGTAGGATTGCTGTTTTACCTTGTAGTTCAGAAAGCGTCTTGTAAATAGAACCATTTGCCTCAATCTCAGCACTACCTGCCGTTTTTTCGATTGACCATTCCAAGCCATCAGGATTTGCTGATGCAAACCAAGATACGCCTCCACCAACAAGGGCTGTTGTAAAGAGCAGACTAATCAATACTTTCTTCATCGGTATATTACCAAGTACTCGCCCGGAGCCAACTTTTTCTAATATTTCAGGACGTGCTTTCCAAACAAAGGTAACAACCGCTGCCGTAACTAACGCTTCAACAATTCCAATTGCTAGATGAATCGGCTGCATCAGAAAAAGAAAAGTTTGAAAAGGCAGCTCTGTTTTTCCAGATAAAAGCGTCTGAAAAACAACACTTAACGAACCTAACTGAAGTCCAACGATTGCTGAGATAATGGTTCCCCAGAGGATTCGTTTTGAGGTTATTTCTTTTTGCGTAAACCATTTATATATGAGTGGATATGTAAAAAAACAAGTATAGAAACCTAAATTAAAGACATTTGAGCCAAATGCGAGCAAACCACCATCGCCGAAAAATAATGCTTGAATTAGTAGAATGGATGCCATTGTCAAAAAACCGGCATATGGTCCAAGCAGTATAGCCAACAGCATCCCACCACCGATATGACCACTTGATCCAGTACCTGGAATCGTAAAATTAATCATTTGCGCTGCAAATACAAATGCGCCAACTACACCCATTAATGGTATTTTCGAATCATCCATATCCTTTTGCACTTTTTTAATAGAATAAGCTGCAACCCCAGTTGTAACAGCAAGCATTGTGCCACCAACCGTAGGTGAAAGTAGCGCATCAGCCATATGCATAGTATCTAAACCTCCTCAAAAATAATAAACCCAAAAAAAGGTAAGCTTGTAAACTTAGCCCCTTCATGGGTTTATTTTGAATTGAATTGATTTTCTTTGCAGGAACCTTCATGATTCCTATAGGATGTATTAATCATAGCATAATTAATGTGATTATCGAATGAACATTACTATCTATAAGGAAGTAATAAAACAAAAAATGACAAAATTGTGAACTTAAACTTTTTCGATAGAGAAAACGAGGTCTCATGACATTATGGGTGACAAACACTTCAATATCTTGAGGTGTTTTGTTACCAATAGCACTTCTTGATAACAATTATCTATGAAATACGGAACATTTTGTTACCAATATCCCTTATTGATGACAGTTCTCCACATATTTGGGAGGATTTTGTCACCAATTAATTCTAAAGTGCTTTACTCATATTATACCAAACCACTCCCCCATGCTCGGAATTTGAAACTCCATGATTTTGATAACCGCGTTCTTCATAGAAATGAATCAAATTTTCCTTGCAAGTTAGTGTGATTGTCGTGCGTCTTTTGGCGCTGGCTACTTGCTCAAAGTAATTTAATAGTGCTGAAGCAATTCCCCGTTTTTGAAAATCAGGATGAACGGCAAGTCCAAGTACACTTTGATGTCCCCCAGATGGTGGATTTTCTTTGATTTCAGCAAATAGATCATCCGTTATGAAAGGTGTCCCTATAACGGGACCATTTATGAGCCCTACCACCTGTCCATCCACTTCAGCCACAAAAAAACTATCTGCTATGTTTGTGATTCTTTGTTCAAACGCTTCCTTTGTTGCGGCCTCTTCGATTGTAAATCCTGAACTTTCAATTTCTAAAAGTTGATCCAAATCAATTGGTATAACTGTCCTTATTTTCACCATTGATATATGTTCCTCCGTTAGAATTCTTTTACATAATTATAATTGATTCCGTTAATGGATTTTAATGTAAATTAGAAATTTCTATAAAATCAATATTGTGTGTTGGTTGTCTCTTCGATTAGCTACTCTAGGTATATGTATCTCCTCCTCCCCTACCCAAGTCCTCTATCTATTAGCTCCTATCACACCAAGGCATGTATCTCTATTAGACAAACATACATATTAGACAAATATAGACAATAATCTATCTCCAAAATAATGTGGACGAATATATATATTAGCAAACGGACATGTAGTGGCAAGTAGCTCCATGCCGAATAACCAGGAAAGGAGGGGGAAAATGACATTTCAGATAGGAATCACAATTGTTGTATTCCTAGCAACGATGTCTGTTATCTTTTGGAGACCAAAAGGAATCAACGAAGCTTACCCAGCAGCAGTCGGAGCCACAATCATTTACCTATTTGGAATCGTGACTAACAGAGACGTATTATATATATTTGATAAAATCGGTGGAGCATCAATTACAATTATTGCGACGATTGTGATGGCAGTAATCCTTGAAAGCTTTGGCTTTTTCCACTGGTCGGCTGCCAATCTAGCTCGCATAGCGAAGGGTTCTGGGTATCGCCTTTATTGGTACATCCAGCTGCTCTGCTTTTTAATGACACTATTATTCAATAATGATGGGAGCATATTAATCACAACACCAATTCTTATTCTGCTATTAAAAAATCTCCGGCTTAAACTTCACCAGCAAATTCCATATTTATTAAGCGGTGCGTTAATAGCTACTGCCTCTAGTGCTCCAATCGGTGTCAGTAATATTGTCAACTTAATCTCTTTAAACATTATCGAAATGTCCCTCTATCGCTATACCGAAATGATGTTCGTACCAGCCACACTTGGCTTAATCTTTATGTCCGTGCTGATGTTCTTCGTGGTAAAAAAGAAGCTCCCCCAAAAATTACCAGATATTTTTTATGATATAGAGGAAAGCTTTTTTTCATCACATTTCCACCCTTTAAAAGATGGGGCGGTTTCTGCAGAAATAAAGAAGAAACGTTCACAATTTATGCTAAAAATCATTCTGTTCGTTCTACTCATTCGTTGTCTGTTATTCGTCGCTTCATTTCTATCCATTCCCATTTCAACTGTTGCTGTTAGCGGGTCCATTATTTTACTGTTCTGGCGTTGGTATAAGCTCCGTATTACCCCAACAGATATAATAAAAAAAATCCCGTGGCATATACTCGTTTTTGCTTTTTCAATGTACGTAATCATATACGGACTCCACAATATAGGTCTCACTGAACTCCTTATCAAATACTGTGAACCAATAGTAAGTAAAGGATTAATGTATGCTAGCTTTGTCATGGGGGGATTAGTGTCCGTTTTATCGAATTTCTTTAACAATCATCCTGCCTTAATGATAGGAACGATGACATTAACAGAAATGGGTCTAGACACCATAACCTTGCAAACCATCTATCTTGCGAATATCATTGGCAGCGACCTCGGTTCACTACTCCTACCGATAGGAACACTTGCATCGCTAATATGGATGCACATATTAAAACAATACCATATCAAAATAACTTGGAAGGATTATCTTAGTGTTTCAATAATCGTTATACCAATTAGCACCTTTGTCACCTTACTGTTCCTGTATTATTGGGTGCAAATCTTCTTTAGATAAACAATATTTTATTAATGAATATACTAAGATCAAAAAATATGACCTCGGAATTTGACCGAGGTCTATTCATCTTTCTTCTTTCTGCATTCCCCAGCCAACATATGCTAAAATATTTTCAAAAAAGGAAGATGAAAATGCTCAAAAAATTCTCGATAAAAACGACAAAAAGAGATCAAATGATAGAAATAACCCGTCAAGTAGAAGAATTCATCTATGAAAACAATTTAATGGATGGTGCTCTTATTGTATACTGCCCCCACACAACCGCAGGAATCACCATAAACGAAAATGCGGATCCTGATGTTAAAACTGATATGATACGTCGCTTTGATGAGCTGTTTCCATGGCATCTTGAGCAAGACCGCCATATGGAAGGTAATACTGCCGCACATATGAAAGCCTGCACAGTTGGCGCTTCACAGCATATCATCGTAACGGATGGACAACTACTGCTCGGCACTTGGCAAGGTATTTATTTTTGTGAGTTTGACGGTCCGCGCACAAGATCCTTTTATGTGAAAATGGTTTAAGTAGCTGCTTCATATGAAAAAGGCAATTCAACCGGGGAGAATTGCCCTCTTTCATCTAGATATGTTTAATTATTTTTGCGGGATTTCCACCTACCAAAACACCATCAGGTATGTCTTTAGTCACCACCGCTCCAGAAGCAATGACAACATTATTTCCGATTTTTATCCCAGGGTTAATAACGGCTCTTCCACCAATCCAAACATTATCACCAATCGTTACTTTTGCTCCAGACTCCGCACCTGTCATTCGTTCTTTTGCATCGAGTGGATGCGTGGCTGTGTAAATATGCACGCCAGGAGCTAGTAAACAATTTTCACCAATTCGAATTTCACATACATCAAGTAAAACACAATCATAATTGGCATAAAAATTTTCACCAACATGGATATTATAGCCATAGTCACAGCGAAAGGTTGGTTCAATAAAAATGTTATTTCCTGTTGAACCAAACAACTCTTTTAGCAACTCCAATCTTCTATCCTTATCCGTCTCAAGTGTTTGATTATATAATCTTGTTAATCTTCGAGCATTTATTCTTTCTTTTACTAACTCAGGATCTGCTGCATTGTAAAGCTCTCCATTTAGCATTTTTTGTTTTTCTGTTAACATTCATTGACACCTGCCTTTTCATAATCAAATCCTTAACAACATTATTTTTTATTAAAACATACAAAAATACTTGGACAGGCCTTAAACATTATTCGTATGAATACATCATCCAAAAGCCAATGTCTTCAAAGCCGATTCGTTTATATATGTTACCTGCTGCAGGATTATCATAAAAAAGGCATACTTCCTTCCCTTCTTGTAATAATGTTCTGCATAGTTGCACCATACATTTGGTCGCAAAACCTAGTTTTTTATAGTCGTTTAATGTAGCAACAGCGACAACCATCGCAGACAAAGAATTTTCTGCTGCTGTTGAAGCGGTTGAAACTATTTTTCCATCCACTTCTATAAATACGGATCGAGAGGTTCCATCATTCATTTCTCTTAATTTTCTTGCTAAAGTTAGACTTGAATTACCGAACTCTGGAACTGAATTTATCATTTGGACAAGGGCAGGAGCATCTTGGACTGTTGCTGCTTTCACATCAGTAACATCAACAACTTCGTCTCCTTCCTTCAAGTATGTACACTTTGAGTAGTACGTTTGCCGTTTACTGATAAGGGATTTCGTTATATATACTTCAATTTTTTCAGTGATTTCTCTTAGACCTGACATCATTTTGAATTCAGGATCATTCATCATAATTTTCGCGAAGCTTAAAGCATCAAATGGTTCGACTGCAAAGGGGATATAATTTTCCTCATACTTTAGTAATACAGCAATCAGTTTACCCTTCTCATTAAAGTCGCCCCATAATTTTTGAAAATCTTGATCATAACCATAAATTTCTATATCGCCAATGATAAATAGATTTTCTGCACACTTCTCTGTAAGTAGCTTTAGGCAGATACTATGATCATAGTTAGTAAGTCTTCTTATCATCTTTCAATACCTCCTTCCATTACTTCATCATGATTTTAGATAACTATAAATTTCAATTTCTTTGTAATAAAAACCTGACTGAGTACATAAAAAATAGAAAAAAGGGATATTTTGGAGGTTTACAATGAGTAGAAACTATCACTTAGACCATGGATATATTACGATACCTACAGCAAGTAAAATTGTTATAAATAAATTAGGAATTATCGATGATAATCAGAGCCATTATGTAAAAATACTAAATGGAGCTAAAAAAGGTTGGTTTGGTGGTAAAATGCATGGCAAAAGAATGTTTCAGGTGCGCAAAGACGAAATCATTCAGTATGCCAATGAATTAGAAAAGCTCGAAACATATAATTTATTTACTTATGATTCTTTAGCCAATCCTGAAGTTGCCACGTTTTAACTACGATTAATATCAATTTAACAATTGTATTAAACAGGCTTAATAAACACCTTTTATGATGGAAGTATTAAAACTGAAATCCTAGAGGTGTATGATCATGCTCGAAAAGATAACAAGGATCGTAATCTGTACCTTCATCTGTTTTGTAAGTTTGTGAATTTCAGTTTCAGTCAAAAACATAAATGAATTGAAAAAAAACATCAAGAATGAGGAGTTGACCTTGGCTTGGTCAGCCCCTCATTCTTGCTCATTTTTATTTTGTTTTTGCACCATGAGTATTTCTTTAAGTGTCTTATTAATATTGTTCAGGGCAATTAGAATTACTCCTAACATAACAAATGTTACAATTTCTTGCGTATAAATTGCGACGATTCCAAGGATAAAGAGATAAACGGTATTTAGAATATTATTCATGCCATCAGCCCCTTAATGATAGTTACTAGTTCATCAAATATAAATTATAACAATGTTATATTCTCTGATATGGAATAATTGTTAATTTTTTCAAACATTAGTATTTGCAATAGGAATTTAGTTTACATAATAAAATTATTGTTAATATCGATTAAATGGGTAAATTTGACTCCTTAATCGTTTGAATCGAGAGATTGATTTTATAATTCCCATACATAATGATATTATTGAGGAATTCATTTAATTGTTCTTGCTCATGAATCATCACTTTTAGCAAAAAACATCCTTCTCCAGATATTTTATGGGCCTCTACTACTTCCCTACTTTTTTCAATAAAATTAAGAAAAGCGCCATGGTAATTCGTCTTCATGAAGACTGTTACAAACGCAGTATAAGTAATGCCCATTTTCATTGTATCAAGCAAAACCGTATAACCTCTAATTACATCTTGGTCTTCAAGTTTTTTGATTCGATTTCCCACTGCCTGTCCAGTCATATGAATCTTATCACCGATTTCCTTCCATTGAACACGTGAATTACCGGCCAATATCCGTATGATTTGAAAATCAATTTCATCCAGCACCATTTGCAAAATCCTTTCATCATGAAAATAATAAAGCATGATTCGTTTCGTCAGACTATCGTTAATAGTCGCAATTTTCTTTATCATATTATTATACCTATTCCAATCACGAGGAGGACAAAAAATGTGTACTGCCCTTGTTTTAATTGATATTCAAAACGATTATTTTCAAAATGGAAAAATGGAGCTACATGAATCATTAGCTGCTACGGAGAATGCACGCGCTGTCTTAAATCGATTTAGAGCAAAAAATCAAGATATCTTTCACATTCAACATGTTTCATTGGACCCTAAAGTAGGATTTTTCCTTCCTGAAACAAATGGAGTTCATATTCACAAATCTGTCTTTCCGTTAAATTCGGAAGCCATCATAATTAAACATACTCCGAATAGTTTTCTAGGGACTGACTTATTTTCAAGGCTTACCAAAAAAGGAATTAACAAATTAGTGATTTGCGGAATGATGACTCATATGTGTATTGATTCAACCGTTCGGGCAGGACGTGAACACGGATTTGAAATAATCCTAATTGAAGATGCGTGCGCGACCAGAGATTTGGTTTATAAGAACGAGATAATACCAGCCAAACAAGTCCACCAATCCTTTATCGCAGCTTTAAATGGAAAGTTTGCAACCGTTGTTTCAACAGTGCAGTTTTTAACATCATATTCCTCAATGTAAAGACATTCTTTGAATATTCTATGACTCTTTTATGCTAACATACTAGAAACATGTCCGTCTCACCCTGTGATGAATTGACTGCACATCTAGGCATTGCTAGAATTATGCTGACATAACTTTATAGATTGTGAGCAACCATCTCACAATCTATAAACACTTTTTTAAAAGGAGTCTTACATAATGAAAAGAATCGTAACACTTAGTACTCGTAAATTGATTGACACAGTGAAGCACGGTGGCTGTGGCGCATGCCAAACTTCTTGTCAGTCAGCCTGCAAAACTTCTTGCGGTGTCGCTAACCAAAAGTGCGAAAATTCATTACAGAACTAGGCATCACCTACCATACCGCCTTGCTGAACCAGCTGGGCGGCAATTTTTTGTTCAAAAGGAGCTTAATACTACATCATGATTCATCAATATCAACTAAATGGCTACAATATTGTTCTTGATACATATAGTGGGTCCGTCCATGTTGTCGATGACCTTGCCTATGACATTATTGCACTTTTCGAAAATCATTCAGCAGATGATATCATCACAAAAATGCTTGCAAAACATGCTGATAACGAGTCTATTACAGTTCACGAAATTCGCGAAACGATTGCTGCAGTTGAAGAGCTAAAAGCCGATGGACAGCTTTTCACTGAGGATGAATATAAAAATTTATCAGTTGATCTCACCAAACGTCAAACCTACCTTAAGGCCCTTTGCTTTAATGTTGCGCATACTTGTAATCTTTCCTGTGATTACTGCTTCGCTAGTCAAGGCAAATATAATGGTGATCGTGCCATTATGAGCTTTGAGGTTGGAAAAAGAGCGATTGATTACTTGTTGGAAAACTCTGGACCACACCGAAATCTAGATATCGACTTCTTTGGTGGCGAACCCTTAATGGCTTGGAATGTTGTAAAGCAGATCGTGGCGTACGCAAGGAGTAAGGAAGTAGCGTTTAAAAAGAGATTCCGCTTTACGTTTACCACAAATGGGATGCTCCTAAATGATGAAGTAACTGAGTTTTTAAATAAGGAAATGTACAATGTTGTCTTAAGCCTTGATGGTCGTAAAGAAGTCCATGACCATCTCCGCATGACCGTAACAGGAAAAGGCAGTTATGAACATATCGTTCCTAAATTTAAAGAATTTGTTAAGAAACGCGGCGACCGGGAATATTATGTACGCGGGACATATACGCACAACAATGTTGATTTTACTAATGATATTTTCCATATTGCTGACCTTGGCTTTGATAAACTCTCAATGGAACCCGTTATTTGCGACCCAAGTGAACCATATGCCCTAACAGAAGCAGATTTACCAGAGATATACAACCAGTATGAAATCCTGGCCAATGAAATGATAAGACGCGGGAAGAATGGCAAAGGCTTTACTTTCTATCATTACATGCTAGACCTATCCGAAGGACCTTGTATTCAAAAAAGACTAACAGGCTGCGGTTCAGGAACTGAGTATCTTGCTGTTACACCTTGGGGCGAGCTCTTCCCATGTCATCAGTTTGTCGGAGACCAACAATACAGCATGGGAAACATCTGGGATGGCATTACGAAGCCTGACATACAAACTCAATTCAAAGTAAGCAATTGCTACTCTAAACCTGACTGTGAAGATTGCTGGGCAAAGCTGTACTGCAGCGGTGGTTGTCCGGCCAACAACTTGCATGCGACCGGCTCCCTTAATGGAACCTACCCATTTAGCTGCGATATTTTCAAAAAAAGAGTTGAATGCTCAATGATGGTAAAGGTAGATGAGTCGCTAAGAGCGATGGAGACGGAAGAAGACGCCGTACGGGAGCGATAAATATAGCTAAATTTCAACAGCGGGGTTATTATACCCCGCTGTTGTTTATAGTTGATAACTATATAAGTGCATTATTTTTTGGTGATTCTGAAAAATAGGTCACTTATCGCCACTATAAGTGACCCCTTTTCTTGCGATTATGAAAAATAGGTCACTTACCCCTCATATAAGTGCCCTCTTTACCAACGAATCAAAAAATTAGGTAACTTAAGCCCTTCAGTATGCCTCATCTTCCACAAAACCACAACAAGAGGCATACCTACATCAACCAGAAAATTATTATTTTTTTAAAAGCTCAGCTACAATTCTACTAATCAATTCTTCAACACTTTGACTTTTCGCCAATCTTGGACTTTGACCTGACCAAAGTGACATGAACTCCGGATTACCTTGGGCTGCAGCAGCCTTTCGAATATTTTGAGTTAGTGTATTTTGAACCGGATATTGCGCAAATGCAGCTTCATGATTTTGAGTCTCCGTAATAAAGATATTCTTAATACCCCTTGCCCATTTACCAGAAAAAGCTCTAGTTAACACAGCCTGGTCTTCACCTGCATGAACAATGGATTCTTTATGAAGCTTGTGTGCCCCACTCTCCTGACAAGTTAAGAAGGCTGTTCCCATTTGAACTGCTTTTGCTCCTAAACAGAGAGATGCTCTTAACCCTCTACCATCCATAATTCCGCCAGCTGCAATCACTGGTATGTTCACATTGTCTGTAACCTGCGGAATCAGCGACATTAAGCCGATTTGACTTTCCTTGACATCGTGTAGAAAATTCCCTCGATGTCCCCCAGCTTCACAACCTTGTACAACGACCATGTCCATTCCGCATTTTTCAACTTCAATGGCCTCATCCACAGTGGTTGCGGTCCCGATTACAATGATATTGTGTTGCTTTAGCTCCCTTATGACCTCTGAAGAAGGAATTCCAAATGTAAAAGAACATACTGGAACACGTTCCTCAATAATTACTCTAATCTGTTCGTGAAATGTTTCAGAAGCACTTTCGTAATCAGGTAGATTACTAGTTCCTCCAGTAGCGATGTTTAATTTTTCGCGAAAAGGCTGTAACAATAGATTAGCTTGATTGATTTCATCAATGGATTGACTGAATTGCGTAGGTACAAATAAATTTATTCCAAAATGATTAGAAGTTAACTTTTTTGCTTCCTTTATTTGTTCCCGAGTTTGCTCGGCGTTTAAATAACCAGATCCAAACATTCCGAGACACCCGTTGTTTGAAACGGCAGCAACCAAGGTTGGAGTTGTCACGCCCCCAGCCATTGGTGCTTGAATAATCGGGTAGTCAATTTGTAGTAGCTCTGTGATTTCATTTCTAAGCATAATCTGTACCTCACATTCAGTTGGTTGTTTTGTGAACCATTTTCCCACTTCCAAAATTTTTCAATTTCACTACCATATCATAAATAAGTAAGCCTAAAATTGCTCCAACAGTGTTTAAAATAATATCATCAATATCAAACTGACCAATTTGCATCGAAAACTGTATGATTTCTATAGAAAGACTTAAAAGTAAACTGTGTAGAAATAAGTTTGAATAGGAGCGATACTTTTTGAATAAAAGTGGCAGGAAAATTCCTAATGGTAAAAACACGAGTATATTACCTAAAGTATTGTTGATGATAATATCCAAATTGAATCGGTCTGAACCATTTATGTAAATCAGCGTATTTTGAAACGGGATGAGGTTAGAATTAGCTAGCCAGACTTCCCTATCAAAAAAACTATTAGTACCTTCTGGATAAAAGAAATAACGATTAAAACCATATCCCTCAACAAATAAATCGAAAACTCGACCAATGATTCTTTCCAAAAGTAGCTTAAATGACATCAATAAAAGGTACATTACAAAAAGGACCCATAAACCAATCTTTAAAATCTTATAATATGGGAAGATGGAATCCTGTAATCCACTTGTTAATTGCCTTTGCTCTCCAAAACATTCCAATGCTTTTTCTGTTGCTTCAGCTTCAGTTAAGCCTTGATTGTAATATTCCTGCTTTAATAATAATAAGTGATCCTTCATTTCATCGAAAATTTCCCTTTTTTCTTTCTCGTCACAATTCAGACCACTCACAATTTCTCCTATATAGGCATCAATCTTTTTATCCAAGCCATTCCCTCCGTACAAACTTTTATTAAATGATTTATTTGCTTCCACTCTTTCAGTTTTTTATTTAATTCTTTTTTTCCGTCATCCGTAATCTTGTAATATTTGCGTCGAGTTCCAAGTTCGGAGCTTTCCCAATAAGACATAAGCCAATCCTTGTTCTCTAGTCTTTTTAAGGCTGGATAAAGAGTCCCTTCACCCATGTTGTATAAATCATTACTGTTTTCCTTCAAAGTCTTTACAATTTCATATCCGTACATATTTTTTTTATTCAGAAGTGAAAGAAGTAAAATATCAATGCTTCCTTTCATGATTTCCTTGTCCAAATTCCCACCTCACTTTCGATTTTTTTCTTGAATACATCGTATCACAATGTACATCGTAACACAAGGTCGATAGTTAAAATTTCCCTTATCATATTAACAACTTTTAAATAATAGACCTTATTGTTCGCCTGTTATAGCCTGAGCATGTTTTCGATTATAATAGAATATATTGGAAGTATATATCAATTTCTGAAATGGGTGATATAAATGATAAAGCCGATAACCTTTAAAGCATTTGCCATAACGAATGAAATTGATTTAAATAAAATCGCCATTTATTGCGGTATCCCCAAAAAATTCACCTGGGAAGAACCGCTAATACTTAAAAGCGATTTGCTAGAAACAACTCTTAAACAAAAAGTGGACTCATCACAACAAGTCCAGATTTTTTCGTTTGGTAGTATTGTCTTCATTAATTTCACAGATTCCACTGAAATACTGGATATCTTAATATTCCTCCAAAGCTTCGAGAAAGACATTAATCTTAATGATTTTGATCGTTATTCTGATGACTATTGCCTTCATGTGCGAGAATCTGAAGAATTAGAACTTAACGATGAATTTGTCGTAGTTCCAGCTTTTGAAAACTATTATCCTGAATTAATCTCGACTGTGCTTGCTAAATCTGTAGCACTTGAGAAAACTGAGGAACAGCTAGGGACCATCTTGGACAAGCTCGAAAATATGGTTGACCGACTTGAAAAAGGGAAACTTCGTATTGGAAATAAAGAATTGGCTCGGACAACCGCAAAAATCGTACGTCACGAATACAACACCCTGTCTTATATCATGATTCTCGATAAACCTGATATTACATGGACAAGCAGTACAGCAGGTGACTTTTACGATAAAATGTTTGAGTTCTTCGAATTAAACGATCGTTATAAAATATTAAAGAGTAAAACTGAAATTCTCTATAGCATCATGGACGGCTTTTCCAATATCAGTCATTCAATTCGAGGTCTATTCGTAGAGTGGATTATCGTACTACTCATCGTTTTTGAAATCATCCTGACCCTACTTGAACTTGCTGGTGTAATTCATAAGGGATAAAAATATGAGAGCGAAATAACAAGAGCGATTACTCTGAAAAATACAGCAGAATAATCGCTCCTTCTACACTATTTACCTTATGCTTTAAGCATTTTTCTTCGTGCAACTCCCACTATTGCAAATATACCAATAATAACTCCAATAATAAAAGAAATATTTAATATATTCATTTTTTCATATTGAACTTCTAGTTTATTTTCACTGTTTACTTTTAATTCCCAAATCAATGTCTTTCCATCATCTTTGACCTCAGAAGCATTATTTTTCCCTGCCTTTTGTGGAAGCGTAAGTGAAAATTTCAAATCCATTTGCCTCATAAATGATTCTGCAAACTGTTGCTCGAATCCATTGTTATTATTTTCGGTCATATCTGATAAATTAATATTACCAGTGACTATATATTTGGTTTTAAAAAAACCTTTATCTTCCTCTACCTTAATGCTTAATCCGTTATAATCTAGTTTTTTTGAAAGTTCAGCTAGTGTTTCATAATGACTTGTTAATTTATACCCTACAAATCTGTCATCCTCAAATTTTTTCACTTTGTATCCATTAGCTTCAGCCTCGGTTGTAAACTCCTCTAAACTAAAGTCTTTATCCATAGCGGCTAATTGCTTATCAACACCGTAGACAAGTGTTACATCGCTGCTGCCATCAGCATTAATTTTCAAAGAGGTATTAATCTTAATGCAACCAGTAAGTATTAACGTCGTAATAATTAACGTAAATATTAAACTATGTTTCATCCTTCCCACCTCCACTTGCACTTTTCTTCATTATACTGCTGCTGTTAAAGAAGTAATTGTATAAATATTGGTATTTGAGCTTTATAAATATTTCCGTTGATTGATTATACTCATGGAAGCTTTTAGAGATGAATTCTGAATTTTTTGTTGTCGAGTATTTTTGATAAATGACGAAAGGACTTCACAAAGTTTGATTTGAGTTTGTTTATCTAATGGTCTAATCGCATCTGCTAGCGCGAGTATCGGTCTTTTGTTTTCTGCGACAACCTCCTCGTTGTCCTTAACAATGTACCATGTATTATCTTTTCTTTTCGCCGAAAACTCTACTTTCGGTGCTGGTACAGATTCATTTTTTAAGTAATGCCGACTTAAATTGTGAGCATATTGATGATACTTTTGATTAGTATCATGGTTAAAATGAATTTTAATAAGCGGTCTGGCATGATTTGTTTTTTCACAATGAAATAATGGATAGTTTGAAAAGTAAGAGATTAACTCGATATACAACCTACGAATATGTTGATAATAATGGTTTGCTTCCTGTTTTTCAAAATAATTATTACGATTATACTCCATGTTCTCATTTGATAGAAATAATCGATGAAGTTTTTGGCAATCTGTGTAAATATCGATCATTTCGTGCTTATGGAGATCATTTTCTTTAATCATATGTAATGTCCTCTCCAACGCATAACCTTCTGCAAGGTTAGAAGTTGGGTTAACGTGCTCAACCTTGAAATGATATTTTTCGATAAAACCAAATTCATTTACCTTGACGATTCCTACACCAATCATTTGATCTTTTGTGGACCCATCGATATAATACTCAATCACCCGCTTCACCACTTTCGATTATTTCTCAAGATCATTGTTCCACACCTAAATTGATATACTAGAAAAATAGTTTATATATACAATTCTCTATTATTAGGATTAATCCTTTATGCCTTAAGTAAATTTAGACAACAAAAAACCTTGTTCGACTCTTACAAAAAAAGAGTTAAACAAGGTTAAAAATGGCTATGTTAAATTTGCATGTTGATTTCCGCTCCTATCAACTTGGCAAAAATCAACACTGCGCATTAAAACAGCCTTAAAAATAAAAGTGAAAAGTCTAATTTATCCTACTTTACGTTGTTCAAGTTCCTTTTTATACTGAATAGCTGATAATAATTTTAAACCTCTGAGCTTTTTAATGTGGCTTTCGAGCGTGTTTATAGCTTGCTGTGTTTCGCCAGAACGGATTTTTTCCTCTATATGTAAAAACGAACGGTTTAGAGGATCCTTCACTTTTGCAAGATTTTCTTGATATTCTTCATGTTTAGCTTCTCCAAGTGCAATTGCTGCACTATAATATGCTTTGTATTCACCATTTTTAAGATTTGCGAGGTAAACTTTACCTTCAGAAATCTTATTCTGGTGGTTTAACAGTGCTAATTTTGCATAATATTGCAGCTGGTCAGATTTGATCTCCTTCGCAGCTTTTGCCGCTTTGTCCACATTCCCATGATAGAGATGAAATAAAAATTGGTTATGAGCATTCTTTGATTTCTGTAAAAACTTTAATATTTTTTCGATATTTTTCTCATACAGAATCGGATAAAGAGTAAAGTACATAACCCCACCAATAAATAAGATGAATACGATAAAGATCATCCAAGTTGGTGCATTAAAAAGTCCTAACAAAAAAGAACTAATAAGTAAAAATACAAAAAGCCAGGTCACAGAAATCCCCCTTATCTATATATATAAGAAAATCTTATAACATTATTGAGCAAAAAGAAATAACATTTTTCTAATTTTTCTATATTTTCTGAAATAAATAAATATATTCAGCATTTTCTTCAAAACAAAAAGACTAACCCACTTTAGGTCAGTCTCTGGATTACAAAATAATCATCAAATATTATACAACCTTTTTTCCGTGAGTTGGAATACAGTGGTTAACGAATTCATAATGCGGATAGTAATCAGCGTAAAAATCTTCTGCAGCTTGGAGATTTTTCACCTGCAGCCACCCACCGTCTCTTTTTAATGTTCCCACACCTTTATAAGGTGTTTCGGACATTTTATCGGTATAGATACAAACTTTATGTAAGGAAAATCTCTTAGTTGGATGATCAATATTGATCCAAACTTTTTGCTTTTCAACAAAAAGAATACCCATTTTTCTCACCCACCTGATTCTTTTCAATTTTTCCCCCAAAGGCCAGCGACTCCCCACTAGTTCCATTATAGAGAATAAATGTTAGATTGAAAACTATAAGAGCAAACTGGGCATTTTATTTTCAGTATTCTTCAAAAAACAAAGCATTGAGCGCTAATAATTGGGAAAACTACCTTTTGGTTGTAATTATTTAGAGGAGTGAGGATAATTATGAAATTATTACTGCAGCAAATTAAAGAAGAGGTCATTAGAGCCTACGATCATCCAGAAAAATATGACTTGACCGCGTGTATTAATGAGCTTCAGTCTGCACTTGATCAATACGGAGATAAAGGAACAATGATTTCGAATGCGATTACAGCTCTTACCCAAGCAAATAATTCACGTATTGCATTAAAAAGTGCTGGAGATGTCTCTTCCTCTGCAGCTTTTGGCCAAGCCTTCAATGCATTAGAACAAGCGATTGAATCATATTCTTCACATAATAATGACCCGTATTAAGCAAAGCAAAGGGACGGTTATTCTAAGTTGACAAAAGCAAAATAACCGTCCTCCTCCCATAACCATATTTACTTAAACAAAGATTGCATTTATTTATTTCTTGGCACTTTCATCTGCTAGCAACAAAATATAATCATTTGCTTCAATAATCGTATCACCTCTTGGGATAATGACTTGGTCTTCATCACGCAGAATGGCAATCAGGACACATTTTGAAGGAATGATTAGCTCTTTTATTGATTTTGAGATAGCCCTCGATTCGGAATTGACATATAGTTTAACAATCGATAGATTACCCCGATTCAGTTTCATCAAGGTCGGGATATGCTGCAAATCCATTTCTCCAACCACTATTTGCGCGAGTAATTCTGATTGGTTGATAGCTACATCTACACCCATTTCTGTATTATACAGCCATGTATTATTAGGGTTGTTTACACGTGCTACAACACGGGGAACCGCAAATTCAAACTTTGCAATTGTGGCAGCTACTAGATTGACCTCGTCGCTGCCAGTTACTGCAACAAGAACATCCGCCTCTTCAATACCAGCTGACTCTAATGAATAAGGATCAGTACCACTTCCTAAAACAACTACTTCCGAAGGAAAATCTCTTGATAACTTTTGATAGAGAATGTCTCGAACCTCGATAATTTTGATGTTTATTTCATTATCTTGTAATAAGTGCCCAATATGTGAACCAGCTTGACCTCCACCAATAATGATTACATTCATTGGCTTCATCCCCCTAACGTCCAAGCATTGCCTTTAGTTTTTGAATAGCCGAAGTAGCAACAACAAGATACAAAACATCATACGC
The DNA here is from genome assembly GCF_902168435.1 of Bacillus marasmi. Lineage (GTDB taxonomy): Bacteria > Bacillota > Bacilli > Bacillales > Cytobacillaceae > Bacillus_BU > Bacillus_BU marasmi. The sequence continues at coordinate 29,830 of NZ_LR656178.1, read as the reverse complement.
TTTTATAGTCGTTCCAGATACTGGGATAAACGCTTTGTTATTTCGAGTAATCGTAACGACCTTAATTTCACCAGCACTTGTCAACTCTCTTACGGGATGACCAATTAACAATGCGGGCGATTCAATGCGAATCATTTCAACCTTTCCATTATCCGGAATCCAAACACTATCAAATTGATTGTAGCTTAATAATTCTGTAACTCTTTGAATTCCCCAAGCAATTGAGGAAATTGTTTGAATTCCAAAACTTTGATAAATATCTGCCTTGCGCGGGTCATAAATCCTAGCGATAACCTGCGGGACACGATATTCATTTTTTGCAATTCTAGCAAGTAAGGCGTTAGTTTCATCGTTGTCTGTACAAGTAATTACTGCATCTGCCAGATGAATTTGTACAGCCTCTAGAGTTTTTTTATCAATCCCAAAACCAACGATCGTTTGCCCATGGAACACTTTCGGCAATTTTTTAAAGGCATCTTTCTCACGATCGATAATAGTGACTTCATGCCCCTTTGCCTGGAGGTTCATCGCCAATCCAGCACCCATATGACTACATCCAACGATTATAGCCCTCATCATTTTCATCCTTTCCCAATTTTTTTGGATTTTCATGATTTTGAGCCAACTTCCTCGAGATTGCTTTGCGAATTTCTTCAATTGCTACAATAAGTGGCGGAATGCTAATAAGAAACAACCAATCTGTCATTCCAATAGGTGCGGTGCCAAATGCATCCTGCAAGAACGGCACATACATAATCATGATGAGGAAGATGATTTCTACGATGATACCAAGATTTATTGTGTGATTTTTCCATAGTCCTTTATAAAAGATAGATTGGTTTTCTGTTCGGCAGTTCATGACCGCACCTATTTGACTAAATACTATACCTGCTAGGGTCATTGTCGTCGCTATCGTATAAACATTACTACCTTCCTCAGCTAACCCTCCTAATGAATATCCGTTAATATAATTAACTAAAAAATAAGCAAACATTGAGACGGAGGATGCCAAAATACCATACCAACCAAATGCTTTTATAATGATTCTTTTATTCAATAACGGTTCCTTTAAATTTCGTGGTGGTTTATTCATAATCTCCTTTTCCGGTTCCTCTGACCCTAACCCTAAAGCAGGTATTAAGTCTGTTCCCAGGTCAACAAATAAAATTTGCATGATGGTTAACGGCAATGGAACTGTCCCTTTGGAAAATAAGAAAAATGCTGATGGGACCGCCTCTGGCATATTGCTGTTTAAAATATAAAGCAAAAACTTGCGAATATTGTTATACACAGCTCGTCCTTGCTCCACAGCATGAACAATTGAAGCAAAATTATCATCGGTTAAGATCATATCAGCCGCTTCTTTAGCCACATCAGTCCCAGAGATTCCCATTGCCACACCGATATCTGCCTTTTTCAAAGCTGGAGCATCGTTTACCCCATCTCCTGTAACCGCAACAATTTCTCCCATTTGTTGCAAAGTTTCTACAACGCGGTATTTTTGCTCAGGCGCGACACGAGCAAATATTACTTCTCCTTTTAAAGCAGTTTTTAGTTCCTCATCGTCCATGTGTTCCAATTCAATTCCAGAAATTACACGAGGATGCTCGCCTACAACAATACCAATTCTTTTCGCAATGCTCTCAGCAGTCAAGCCATAATCCCCAGTAATCATAACAATTCGAATTCCTGCTTTATGAGCCTTAGCCACGGCCTCAGTAACTTCAGGACGTGGTGGGTCAGCCATTACAACAAACCCGATAAATGTCATTTTTTGCTCAATGATTTCGGGAGAATAGGCGCTCAAATTTGTTGGAATATCATGGTCATCATTACTTAAATAACGAACAGCAACAGCCAAAACTCGTAATCCCGAACAGGCATACTCATCATTAGCAGAAAGTGCTCTACTCTTCATTTCATCTGAAAACGGAGATACTGTTCCGTTAATAAATACTGATTCACATAAATCGATTAGTTCTTTAGGTGCCCCTTTTGTATATGCTACTCGATTTCCCTCATTTACTTGGTCCGATAACTGATGAATGGTTGTCATTCTTTTTCTTCTGGAATCAAAGTGTAATTCACGAATACGCGGCACTAACTTTTGTAAATCTTCAACGTGAATCCCTGCTTTTTCTGCCACGACTCCTAAACTAGCTTCAGTAGGGTCGCCGAGCACGGTATAAGATTGATTGTTTTCATTTGGTGGTAATACTCTCGCGTTACTACATAGACTAGCTGCTGATAATATCAATCTTAGCGCAGAATCCAAATCTGCTGTTATGACTTCACCTTTGTCAAGGACATTTCCTACTGAAGCATATCCGGTACCCGTTACCTCTAATTCTCGATCAGGAAGCCAAATGTGGTTAACTGTCATTTCGTTTTGTGTTAAGGTACCCGTTTTATCAGTACAAATCACAGACGTACATCCCAGAGTTTCAACAGCAGAAAGATTTTTAACAAGACCATTTTTCTTTGCCATGCGCTGAACACCTTGCGCCAATGCCAATGTCACTGTTGGAGATAACCCCTCTGGTATAAAAGCGACAATCATACCAAGAGCAAAGATGAATGATTCCGCAACTGGGTTTTTTACAAAGAAAATAGCTAATAAAAAGAAAGTGACTCCGAATCCAAGAGCTATGATCGAGATTTGTTTCGTCAATCGATTTAATTCCTTTTGTAACGGACTCAATTCATGAACAACGTTCTGTGTTAGTTTAGCAATTTTCCCAAATTCTGTTTCCATTCCGGTCTTCATCACGATAGCTTGTCCAGAGCCGCTGGAAACGGTGCTTCCTGTATAAATAAGATTAGAAGTTTCAAAGCTAGTTAAATCATTTTGGTGAATCGAATCGGCAAATTTTCGAACTGGATTGGATTCACCCGTGAGCGCAGATTGATTGATTTGTAAATCGCTGGACTTAATTAAACGTGCATCAGCCGATATTTTATCGCCTTCCTCTAAAAGCATGACATCTCCTGGAACAAGTTCATCCGTAAGAATTTGGGTTTCTTTACCTTCTCGTATGACACGCGCGTAGGAAGCTAGCATTCCTTTTAATGCCTCGGTAGCTTTTCCGGCTCGATATTCTTGAATAAAACTAAAAATCCCATTAATAAAATTGACACACCAAACTGCTATACCCAATTCAGGCATTTTTGCAAAGAATGCAATTCCACCGCTTATCCATAATAGAATCGCCATCAAGCTAGTAAAATTTGCAAAAAACTGCCTATATAATGGCTTCCCTTGCTTTTCCTTAATCGTATTTTTTCCATATTGCATAAGCCTCTTTGTTACTTCGTCCGTTGTTAAGCCATCTTCGCTAGTTTGTAGCATTTCAAAAACCTGGCTTGGAACCAGTTCAGGAATCGATTGCTCAACATTATTCCCCTCATTTTTTGTATCCATTAATAAAGTTCCTCCACGAGTTCCCCTCAATGTAATCCCCCCAATGTCCCAAAATGCAAGTGATAACAACGTTAGAAATCATGTTACCTCACTTTTAGCTTAGTGGGGTTTATATTAAAATTGTGTTAGCAATTTCACCTATGTATAAAGATTAAATAAAAATGTGTTTAATCATCTGCAAAGCGGTAACCAATTCCAACTTCTGTTAAAATATATCGAGGCTTGGCAGGGTTTTCCTCTAACTTTCGTCTAATATTTGCCATGAACACACGGAGTGATTGAACATCGCTCTCCAAATAGGAACCACCCCACACGTCCTTTAATATGTATTTATGAGTTAACACCTTTCCATGGTTTTTTAATAATAAAATAAGTACGTTATATTCCATTGGCGTAAAACCTCTCTTCCCGCTAGCGTGACCTTATGTTTTTCAAGATTCACCTCAAGCTCGCCTACTTGGAACACTATTGGAACATGCTCTTGTTTATTTTTTTTATGTCTTAGCACAACACGAATACGCGCATGTAACTCCTTAATGCTGAATGGTTTCGTCAGATAATCATCAGCGCCGACATCGAGCGCTTCCACCTTTTCATAATCTTGATCACGGGCCGATACGACAATAATTGGTATATCCGAAAACTCCCGCACCTGTTTGATAATATCTATCCCATCCATATCTGGAAGTCCTAAATCTAGTATGATTGCATCAAGGTTCTCTACAGCGATAATGCCCAACGCTTTCTCTCCAGTCGCTGCCTCGACACATTCATAATCTTGGGATTTAAGCGAGAAGTTAATAAACTTTCTGATTTTTTCATCATCCTCAACTATTAAAAATACTAATCCCATATGAAAACCCCCTCTCAGTTCTGACGAGCATTCCCAATTTAATCCATTATACTAGATAAATCACATTGTTCCTCCAGATTTAATACAATCCAATTAATCTTTCATGTTTAAATAAAAGCGAAATGTCGAACCACCCGCACGATTATTTTCGGCAAATATTTCACCACCATGAAAAGTAACAATTGCTTTGCAGATTGCTAATCCTAATCCAATTCCTCTCTTAGAATCAAGCGGTGAACTATTCGCCACAAAAAACATATCAAATAGTTTTGGAATATCTGCTTCATTTAGTCCAGTACCATTGTCACTGACTGAAAACCAAACCTTATCATCATCACGCTGTACAAGAACGGCTATTTCATTTGCTGTTGATGTGTGCTTAATGGCATTTTCGATTAAATTAATTAACACTTGCTCAATCAGTTTTCCATCCATAGGTACAAACAACACTTCATCTGGGACTGTACTCGAAATATTATGGTGAGGCGCATACTTTGCGGCGCGATAAATAGCCTCAGCTACGATTTCTTCAACCGCTTCCTGTTGAATGTTGACAGTTAACCTGCCCTCTTGAATCCGCGTAAGGCTCAAAATGTTTTCAACTAATCGAGTTAGCCAACAAGAATCTTCATAAATCCCTTCTACCAGCTTAATTTCTTCATCATTGTTTAAATGGTGCAGTAAGATTTCTGCTGCTCCTGTAATACCAGTCAACGGTGTTCGAATATCATGAGAAATGACTCGAAGAAGATGGCTCTTCAATCGTTCGCGTTCCGTTTCTCCTTTCGCTGCCTCCTTTTCACTAGTAAGTAGCTCGCGTTCCATCGCAATCGTTATTTGCATAATGGCCGAATCCAAAAGTATTTTCTTATCACTCGAAAGATTCTTAAATTCCTTCGGTAAGCATACAAAACACACAATCTTATCATGAACCTTTATCGGAAAAGTATATTGATCAGCAGTAATCTCTTTCATTCCATCCATATTTACATCTGTTGCTTCAATAACCCTTTTTTCCATTTTGGAGGTAACTATTTGCGCTTTATTTAATTTAGAATTAATCACAACAAGTGTCGCTTCACAATGTAATAAATTAGAAAGACATTGGACAGATACTTTTGCAACCTCTGCAACCCCACCAGTTTTTGCGAGCATGCTTGTGATTTGATAAAGCAATTGCGCCAGTTTCTCCTTTTCATTAGCAAGCTCCTTAGACCGAATCAACTTACTCGTCAGGGCGCTTGTAAAAATAGAAGCCATCAGCATAATCATTAATGTAAATAAATAGTTGGTATCATCGACCTTGAAGGTATAACGCGGTCCAGTGAAAAAAAAGTTGAAGGATAACATTGAAAAAAACGAAGCGATAATGCCATAGGTGTACCCCTGGGTATATCGAGACGTAATGAGGACAGATAATAGATATATGACAACAATACAAACCTCTGAAAATCCCAAATGTTGGATGAGCATCGATAATAGCATCGATGAAATATGGAGATAAAGCATAATTACTAATTGCAGAATTACCCTTTTGACCATCAGCTTTCGATCCATTAGTCTCACTCCAAACATAAAAGGATATCCATAGGAAAAAATATAAAAAGTTTTAATTTAATCCTACTCCCGTTTTTAAGGAGTGTAAAATTTTTTGTAGCTTCATTTACGCATAAATTACCATTCATCGTTCCAAAACCAGAAAAAGAAAAAATAGAATAGGATGACAAACGCCAGTAAGCTAACTTTATCCATTACGACAATCATCGTAGCTCACTCCTATCTTTACACCTTTCAATTACATCTTAACAAAAATGAGATAAAGGTAGCGTAAAGGAATGAAGACTCGGCATCAAGATAATATAAAGATGTACGTGCTTATTACCAGAAAATATATTTCGATACAAACAGAAAAAAGAACGCTTGTTCGGGTATAATATATATGGAAAGGAGTCGGGGAAGCTGAATATCAATCTACAAGTAAATTTAAATATAGATGGAAATCGCTGCATGTGTGGAGGTGATTTTAAGGTTTGGAGGGAAGAAGACATCCCGATGATTGCCTATCAGTGGATTAAAAAAATGAAAATGGAAACAGGCTTTCGTCCAACCATTATCGAAAAGGTTATCTGGAATAACGAAAAGGATATTACTGAGCAAGTACTAAAAATTGTTCAAGCCCCGCTTCCCTCTGACGACCTCCCATTTTAACTGAATACAAGTAATGGCAGCCTATCTTTTCAATAGAAGGAAAAGCTGCCGTTACTTTAATTGAAATGCTGTTATAACAGTGCTTTAGTGAAATTTCTATCTTTTCCCATAAACATCTTCGAATGAATGAAACCCGTCAGAAATAATCGTTTCGTCAATATTTGTCCGGTTTACAGGAACTGGCGCAAGGAGTACTGAGGGCACTTCGATTTTACCATTATTCATATTTCTATTCGTTTCAACCTTCTCACCCTTGGCCATCTTTACCGCAATCATCGCTGCTTCCATAGTGAGATAATCAATTGGTTTGTATGCAGTCATCATTTGCGAACCTTTAACTATACGCTGGATTGCCGCGAGATCCCCATCTTGACCAGCAACCGGGATATTACCGGCAAGACCTTGCTCTTCTAGTGCTTTTATTGCTCCGCCTGCTGTTGCGTCATTTGCTGCGATAACTGCATCGATTTGATTATGATTGGCCATTAAAGCTGCTTTCATATTTTCATAGGCACTTGCCGGAGTCCAGTCCTGGCTCCATTGATCATAAACAACTGTAATATCGCCTTTGTCGATGAACGGCTGAAGGACATTGAAGACCCCTTTCTTAAACATATGTGCATTATGATCCGTAACGGCTCCTCCGATATAAACATACTTTCCTTTTGGAACAATATTCGAAACGGCGACTGCCTGCAGTTCACCAACCTGTACATTATCAAAGGAAATATATAAATCCACATCGGCATTTTTAATAAGCCGATCGTAGGAGATTACCTTAATTCCAGCTTTATGAGCCTTATTCACAATCGTCGCTGCTGCCTCTGCGTTATGCGGAACTACCATTAGAAGGTCAATTCCACTGGCAATCATAGCTTCTGCTTGTGAAATTTGTAGGGCATCATCGCCATTGGCTGCCATAATCTCAACCTCTGCACCTAGCTTTTCAACCGCATCTTTAAACAAATCTCTATCCTTTAACCAACGTTCCTCAAGGAAGGTGTCCATCGAAAAACCTATTTTTATTTTTTCATCAGATGGAGAGACCTTTAATGCTTTATCTTCAGGAGAGCCTAGAGTGTTTGATGATCGATATTCGCTAGAATTCTCGCTACCATCATGACAGGCCGTTACTATGATAAAGAGTGGGAACATAAGCAAGAGTAGTCTCCAAAGGTTTGCTCTATACATGGACACTCTCCTTTGTTTAGTATTCTGCAGATCTATCATTCTTTTTTACCTAAAAGCGTTTTTCGATACTCGTTTGGCGAAAGCCCACAACTCTTTTTAAACACCTTACTAAAATAATTCGGCTCGTTATAGCCTACCTCGAAAGAGATTTCCTTTAGACTTTTATCTGGATTGCTCATCAGCTTTTTCGCCTTTTCAATCCGACACTCAGTTAAAAAATCAATATAGTTAACTCCTAGTTTTTCCTTAAACAGTTTACTAATATATATCGGACTTAGCCCGACCTGCTTTCCTAATGTTTCCAGTGAAATATCCTTATGAGAATGTTCCAAAATGTACTGCTTAATTTGATTCATTGCGTCAGGCTCCACCTGGTCATAATAACTTGTATAAGCCTGTTGCAGTTTATCGATTAATAAGTTAGTTTCAGTACTAAGTTGCCTGCTGTCCTGAGCTTGAAATGAATAAAGCGGAGTTTCTGTCTTAATGCCAATTTCACTTAATACTCTCGTTGCAAGCGAAATGATTTCAAAAACTCGTTGCTGAGTCTGTAACAGATTAGCTCCTTGGGACAAGTAACGGAGGGTCATATCCTGGATGTTTGTCCGAACATCCTCCCAGTGGCCAAGTCGTACTTGATCGAATAGCTGCTTCTCCCGATGTTTAGCAAGCTCACTGTCAAATTTACCATTTACAATATGAACATCACCATAGAATCTATACTTAACGGGCTGTGACGTATCCATCGTCGCAATAAGTGATTCTTGATAAGATTGGCGAATCTGGCTTAAGGAATTAACTACACTACCTAAGCCGACAAACCATCCTGAGCTGTTGCTTCCTTTGGCAATAGCAAGTATTTCATTAGCAAGGAAAATAGCTTGCGAGCGGTACGATCTATTTGGGTCACGAAATGTAATAATTGGAAGCTGGCGACTTGTTAGTGCCCCAATCCAGCAGCCGCCATATTGATTAATTTTTTCTTTTATAACTCCATATTGCTTTTCGGAGCCGGCAGGAAGGATGACACTTATGACAAAGAGTTCATTTGACACAGGGATATCCATCATCTCGATGAGCATATCAAGATGCACATCATGAACATGATCAAATAATAGCTGTGTAACAATGTCAGTTTCTACTAATGGCATCGCTTTTTGTAAAGTGGCCTGTTGCAGCATATAGGTATTCATTGATTTGCGTTCCTCTATACACTCATGAATAACCTTCCCAACAGTGGCAATAATTTCACTCGTTTTACTTGGTTTCAGCAAATAGTCCTTTACGCCTAGCTTAATAGCCTGACGGGCATATTCAAAGGATTCGAAGGCTGTGACCATCACAAATTTTGTAAATGGAAACTCAGCACCTATCACTTCAACCGCTTCAAGCCCATTCATGCCGGGCATTTTAATGTCCATTAAAATAATATCAGGGTGAAACACTCCAGCCATTTGAACTGCTATTTTTCCGTTTTTAGCCTTTTCGATATTCAGGTCTGGAAATGACCGCTGCAAAATCAGTTCAAGACCATCCCGCTCAATTTGCTCATCATCTACAATTAGGAGTTTGATCATTAGTGTATTTTCTCCTTCGGTATTTTCAGCACAACCTTAGTCCCTTTTCCAATAATGCTATGAACATCAATTACATCCTCGACACCATAAAATAGGTGGAGACGTTTGACAACATTACTAAAACCAATACCAGTAGTTGCATCTATCCTGTCAGATTCTTGAGAATCAGCTTCTTGTCGTAGGATGTATTTTATTTTATCTTCCGAGATTCCAGGTCCTTCATCCTCGATTTCGATCAAAATTTGATCTGAACCATCTTTGATACGGAACCAAATTGAGCCGCCATCTTCCTCTGGTTCGACTGCATGAATCACCGCATTCTCAATAATTGGTTGTAGGGTTAACCCTGGTAGTAAGGCGTTCAAGCAATTTTCTTCAATTTCCATAAACACTTGGAGTCTTTCGGTGAAACGTGCTTTTTGAATTTCTAAATATTGCTTAAGCACAGTTACTTCCTCTTCAAGCGTAACTGCACGGTCAATTCGCTTTAAATTATATCTTAGCAAACCAGCCACACTGACTAGCAATTCACTCGTTTCCTCTGAACCCTCTAGATAGGCCTTTTTTGAAAGAGTATTCAGTGTATTGTATAAGAAATGGGGATTGATTTGACTTTGTAGGCTTTTGAGCTGACTTTCCTTCAATAAGAGCTTGTTTTGCTGGAGTTCATACTCAAGCTGAGCCTTTTCGTGGATATCAGAGATTAAATTATTGATATTAACGCGCATTCGTTCGAAGGTTTTAGCCAAAAATGAAATTTCATCATTTGACTCTATCTTGATTTGCTGATCAAATCGACCCTTAGCTAATTCATTGGCTGCTTCAGTTAACTGTTGCACTGGTTTTGTGATACTCCTCGAAAACCAATATGACACAAACAGTAACACAGCAGACATTAACAACATAAGCCATAGTCCCATTTTCTTTAATTCGGTAGATTGCTTAATTATGCCTCGATAAAAACGGTCATAAGTCTTAAGTTCTGAATCGAGCAATGCAAGCGTCATTTCAGAAATATACTTTGAAATGCGAGTCGCCTCACTAAACTCCTTCGCGGATGCCTCGGTTTCTTTTTCCTGATAAAAAATGACAGTACGATTCGTCGTTTCCATGAGACTTTCGACCAAATTTACATGATTACTTAACGTAAAGTCATTTTCATTATTTCTTAAGGCCGTGATTTCATTTTTGGCTTTTGTAATTTTCTCCTGACTTGATTCGAGCTTGTCAAAATTAGAATTTGTTGGAGTCAGTAAATAGTTGTTAAGGTTTGTAATCAGCTCCTGGCTGACACTTGTTACTTCATTCATTAACAAATAGCGTTGGAGAATTTCATTGTATTGATTTTGTGTCTTCTGATTGTAGTAGGTGAGACCAATCCATATTACCGCCATAAAAAGCAATACAAAAAGGGTAAGCATTAAAATTTTCTTTTGGATTTTATTCATCGTGGATTCACCGCTTTCGTCAAGCGAATATCGGTGAGATATCCATTCATATCAAGGGTAAGCGTTGGGTTATTCAGACTTTGCATCATGTACATCACGCTGAGTTTCCCCATTTCTTTTGGGGATTGTTCAATCATCCCATCGAGCTTTCCTTCCTTAAATAAAGATAAAGATTCCGAGCCATCATCGAAGGAATAAATAAAATATGGATCAACCTGCGAACGTTTCCCAATTTCCTTGATCATATCACCCGCCATATTGGCATTAACTGCAATAAACGCATCTACACCCGGGAGTTTGTTTAATGTATCAGATGTAGTAGCAGTTACCCGTTCTTCAGTATTTTGGGTTTTGGCGATTTGGATTTGGATTTCAGGAAAAGTGTTTAGGATTTCGAGCATACCATGTAATCGTTGCTGCTGATAATATTCATCCTTGTTGTCACATAAAAGGACAACTTCTCCACTTTTGCCCATATCAGATATAAGTTGATTTGCAATTAGTTTTCCAGCCAAATACTGATCGGAGCCGACATACGTTTTTCTTAGACTTTTCTCCAAGTTCACATCATTTGCTATATAAATAACGGGAATTCCGTAAAAAGCTGCTTTAATTTTTGTCATATGGATAAAATCATCATCATCCAATCCTTGAATGATAATTCCATCGACTTTAGAGTGAATGGCAATTTCAAATTTCTTAATAAAATCCTCACGATTATTTCCATAACTCCCCCATACCTCAAGGCTGGCATCGCTTTCTTTCGCTTGCTCAAGCGCACCTGCTTTGACTTTGTCCCAGAACGGTGTATCAAGCTCCTTCGTTATTAATACAAGTCGGTGCTTCACCTGCTGTTGAGCATAGGATTTTGGAAATTCTCCTCTTGCACGAAAGGCATTTTTGGCCGAATTTATTGTAAAATAGCCAAGGATAACTAAAATAATAGAAAATATAATAATACCTATTTTTCGCAAGAGATTAATCCCCTTTTTTACTATATTAATATATCTTATCATAGCATCATCCAAAAAATGTTCAATCACTTTTGCTGAACTGCTAACCGTTTCCAGAAACGGGTTTAGGGCACCCAATGTATTGGATGCCCCCATGTAAAATTCTGTTAAGCTCTTGCTTTACGAGTCATTACGTCAAAAATTACTGCTCCGGCTAATACGCCACCGCGAATCATATATTGATAGGAAATCCCTACTCCAAGTAGATTCATCCCACTTGAAAGAGAAGCCATTACAACTGCACCAATAATAGCTCCAGTTACTTTACCAACTCCACCGGCAGAAGATACTCCACCAACATACGCTGCTGCAACTGCGTCAAGCTCGAACAATGTTCCAGCAGTTGTCGTAGCAGATTGGAGACGTGAAGTAAATAGAATACCAGATAGCGCAGCAAGCATACCCATTGAACCGAACACAAAATATGTGATTCTCTTAACGTTAATACCGCTAAGGTGAGCAGCTTCAGGGTTACTACCAACTGCATAAATATGGCGACCAATAACGGTTTTGGTTGTAAGGAAATAATATATTACTGTCACTAGAAGTATAATTACCACTGTCCAAGAGAAGCCGTTATAGCCTGCTAAAATCCAAGTTACATAGGCAATAAGAGCAGAAACAAGGACTAATTTTAATGTAAAGATTCCTTTTGAAACAACATCAAAATTATACTTTATATTGTTTCGACGCGTTGATACTTCACTATAAATATAAAATACGATAAATAATGCACCTAAAATTAATGAAAGTAAGTGTAAGCCATTAATTTGAACAAGTGATGGGATAAAGCCATTTCCAATTGCGTTAAAGTTTTCATCCTTAATGATGATTGTTCCTGTTTTTTCAGTAACCTGAAGGAGAGCGCCACGGAAGAATAACCAACCGGCTAAAGTTGCCACGAAAGCGGGAATCCCGATTTTTGCCACTAAGAAACCGTTTAAGAGGCCGATTAAAATACCAAGTATAAGGATAATAGGTATTGTGAAATACACGGGTACTCCCACTTGCGTAAGAAGAATCGCTGCAATCGCGCCGAGGAACCCGGCAACGAACCCAACCGATAAATCGATATGTCGGATGACAATTACAAGAGTCATACCAACTGCTAATACGGCAATATAACCCGTAGAATCTAGTAGATTACTAATATTACGGGATGACATAAATAGCCCATCTGTCATGATTGAAAATGTGAGGATAATGACTAATAGCGCGATGTACATTCCATAATCACGAATATTTTCTTTAACCATCGTTTTGACTTCACTGAAAAACCCCATAGGTTTTAACCTCCTATTGCGTTGCAAGTTCCATAATATTTTCTTGGTTGGCCTCATCTACCGATAGCTCACCCTTGATTTTACCCTCTGCCATAACATAAATTCGATCGCTCATACCAAGTACTTCACCGAGCTCTGAGGAAATCATGATAATGCTCATGCCTTCACTTATCAGCTTGTTCATGATAGTATAAATTTCAAATTTTGCCCCAACGTCAATGCCTCGTGTTGGTTCATCTAATATTAACAACTTCGGTCCTACAAACAGCCACTTCCCTAAGCTCACCTTCTGCTGGTTACCACCACTTAAATTGCCAACAATTTGTTCAATCGAAGGCGCTTTAATATTCATAGATGTCTTATAGCTATTTGCGATATTAATTTCTTCATTACTATTGATAATTCCACTTTTAGCAATCCCATGGAGATTGGCAGCAGATATATTATTTTTGATATCCTGAATCAAGAATAGTCCGTCGCCTTTTCGGTCCTCCGTCACATAAGCGATTCCAGCTTTTATCGCATCACGCGTATGTGGCAAGCTTCGCGAAGAACCCTCTAAAACTAAATCACCTTGCAGCTTATAGGATTTAGGATTACCAAATATACTTAGCGCAAGCTCTGTTCGTCCCGAGCCCATCAAGCCAGCAATTCCAACAATCTCACCTTTTTTCACATGCAGGTCAACATCTTTTACAACTTTACGACCTAACTGCGGATCGTAGGCAGACCATTTATGGAGTTCTAAAATCTTCTCACCAAATTGTTTATTATTACGTTTCGGATATATATCATCAATCTCTCGACCGACCATGTTCTTAATTATGATGCTTTCAGAAATTTCACCCTTTGCCTTATCAAGTGTACAAATGGTTTGACCATCACGTAAAACTGTCGCTTTATCCGCGATGGAAATAACTTCCTTAAGCTTATGTGAAATCATTATACAGGTAATTCCCTGCTTTTTAAGTTCTCGCAACAGCTCCAACAGGTTTTCACTGTCGTCTTCATTTAGTGCCGCAGTCGGCTCGTCCAAAATAAGTAGCTTTACGTTTTTACTCAATGCTTTAGCGATTTCGACTAACTGTTGTTTACCAACGCCTAACTCTTTTACCAATGTTTCAGGATTTACTTTTAGCTTTACTTTTTCAAGCATTTGCTTAGACTGAACAATTGTCTTATTCCAATCAATAAATGCTCCGCGCTTCACTTCATTACCCGCATAAATATTTTCATAGACTGTCAAATCAGGAAACAATGCCAACTCTTGATAAATAATCACAATACCGGTATTGACACTATCGTTAATTTTGTTAAACTTTTGAACTTTACCTTCAAATACAATATCGCCCTCATACGTTCCATATGAATAAACACCGCTTAGCACCTTCATCAATGTTGATTTCCCAGCACCATTCTCCCCAATTAAGCAGTGAATCTCGCCTTTTTTCACTTTAAAATTAACATTGCTAAGTGCTTTGACACCTGTGAACTCTTTAGAAATTTGATTCATTTCCAAGATATACTCGCTCATCCAAGATCCCTCCTTAACACACCAACTTACAATGAAGGAATAGTGATAGATGCTCTATCACTATTCCTTAAACTACCTATGTTTTCTTATTTCAAACCAGTGAATTCGCTTTCTTTGTAGTACTTAGACTCGATAAGTTCTTTCTTAACATTGTCTTTGTCCACTACGATAACATCAGTTTGTTTTGCTTTTACATCTTTGTTTCCATTGTCGTAAGAACCAGTTGTTTCCGGCTTATCACCATCAAGGATCTTAACGGCCATATCCATCGCATCTTTAACTAGAGTACGAACATCCTTGAATACTGTCATAGATTGCTTGCCATCAATGATGTACTGGATAGAAGCTTTTTCAGCATCTTGACCTGTAATAACAAAGCTTGAAACCGCTTTGTCAGTACCAAATACATCAGCGATTGAACGAGCAGTGCCATCATTTGGAGCAAGGATAGCTACATTACCTTTTAAGTCATCGCTTGCAGCAGTTAAGTGAGTTTGAGCTTTGTTTTTCGCATCACTTGGCTCCCAGTTTGTTGTAACCTGGCCGATGATTTTACCTAATTGGTCACGTGAGAGATCAGCTTTATCTTTTAAGCTTTCAGCTTCTTTAGAGTTAGCGATTTTGAATGTGCCATCAGCGATTTTTGGTTGAAGCACGCTCCAAGCACCTTCGAAGAATAAGAATGCATTGTTATCAGAAGCAGCACCAGCATAAAGGTATAACGGTACGTTTGTTCCTTCAACGTTGTCAACTAAATATTGAGCTTGAGCGGCACCAACTGCAAGGCTGTCAAAAGTTACATAGTAATCAACAGCATCAGTATTTGTGATTAGACGGTCATAAGAGATAACTGTAATTCCCTCTTTTTTAGCAGCTTCAACTGCAGCTGCAGCAGCATCACCATCTTGAGGACAAATAATTAAAACTTCGATACCTTTGTTGATTAATGTTTCAACGTTTTCTTTTTCCTTAGCAGAAGAACCTTGGCTGAACAAAATCTCTGTAGTATAGTCCGTACCATCTAGAGCATCCTTGAAGCGTTGTTCGTCTTGAACCCATCTTGGCTCATCTTTTGTTGGAAGAACGATCCCTACGCTAATCTTGCTATCACTACTATTACCGCAACCAGTAATAATTAGTGCGAACATGATTGCAGCAATCATTAGAGAAATTGTTTTCAAGCTTTTTTTCATCTGTATTCCCCTTTCAAGGCTAGTAATTTGTCTTACAAGGCTAATTATAGCTTGTATGCGCTTTCGTGAAAGCGTTATCACTAGCACTCTTTTAATATCATCTATACTTTTTTAATATATTATCGGGACTAAGGGTTACCCGGGGTGTGCGAGGTTGATTTTTTGTTGTTTGAGGAGTGGTTTTGGTAGATTGGTTACTGATGGGATGTGGTAATCGTAGTTAGGTTATCAATATTATCTGTTGGTAACAATTTGATAGAAATAATTTCGATTTTTGTTACCAATAGGGCTGATTGGTAACAGTTTCTTATAATATGTAGTGTGATTTGTTATCAATAGAGGTTATTGGTAACAGTTTTTAAACATGGACGCGATTTTTTGTTACCAATCCTTTGACTTTTCCACTAGATTTTCTAATTTGAAAATCTCACACAAAAATGCTCAGAACACGGAGCTCTGAGCATTTTTATCATTGTTTGTTATTTATTTTTGAATGATGAATTAATTCTTCATTGATAAAACAAGTTATCATCGTTCTGTATACTTGTTCAATAATTTGGGGATTAACATCGTTTTTTTCTGCAATGGCCTTAACTTTTTGAATAACGGCCTCAACTCGTTCGGGGGCTTTTACATCATCGGTGTCGGTCTTGAATTTTGCAGCTTGCTCAACAAATTTACTTCTTTCACTTATTAACTTTACTATTTGTCGATCGAGGTTATCAATATTTTCTCTTACCTCATTGATATTCTTACACTCTAGCATCTTACTAGCTTCCTCCCAATCTACTTATGTTAAGGATGATTATTTACTTATTTTTAGCATAGAGTTAGCATTTAATTGAAATTCATATCTTACAGTTTCTTCCTCGCAAGTATACCCACTTTTGGATAGATCATGAATTAATTTATCTAAATCTGCATACCTTTGTCCGCTAAGATCAACGAGTGGGAAAATTCGCACTTCCTCCTTCGCAACACGTAATAACTCATTTAATGTATCCTGGTGAAACTGGTAATCTAAGCGATCCCCATACATAAATAGAAAATGTGCGGAGAGGACAACGTCGAATTGGTCATCATCAAATGGTAAGGACGGTAAAATAACAGGAATGTACCGTTCACACCTATTCATCATATCGTCAACACAATTATGAAGTGCACTTAAGCGATGTTTTCTTAGACCTTCAATATCGCGAAAATAATTCCAACGATAATTCTTTTGGGAAAACCTCATTTTTCCCATTGCGTGTTCGATATCTAACAAACCTTTACTTTTCAAGTCACTAATGTCGTGATAATAAGCAATATCACAAGCTGTTATGTCAAAACCTTTTCTATTGCCCACAGCACTAAATGAACAGGCTCCGGCTGGACAATCAAGAATCGTCTTACTTTTTAATTCATCCTCAGGTAGTGAGAACATCGCCATATACTCCTCAAAGGTTCTCCCGATGAAAACAATCCTTTCCAAATCCAACTTGCTGCTACTCTCAACTTGACTCAACTTAACTCACCTCTTCTAAAATAATAATTACATATTAACACACAAATTGGAAAATTTAACCTGTAAACCGTTTAATACTGGGAAGTCTTAAAAAAAGAAAAGTGCGAATACCAATGAAAAGTATTCGCACCCTAATTTGTTACTCAGTAATCTTTACAAACGTTGGCAATAGTCCTTTTGTTTCATCTAAACTAATTCCTTGTAAAACCATTTCGTATTTATAGTCACCTAAACTCCCAATCAGGTGGATATCTGGAGTATTCTTTACTTCATACGCACTCCATTTGATACCATTGAACTCGAATGTTTCGAGTTTGTTTCCTCTGTCAGTTCCAAAATCACCAATTGATTTCACAACAGATTTTTTGTGATAGGATCTTACATAAATCACACGGGAAATATGATCATCTTCAACATCTTTATTGTAGTAATAAACAAAGTACGCATGATAATATTTTTTATATTTTTCCAGACTAGCAGAGAAAAGTTGCAGGTCTGGATTTGAAAATTCAAATAATGACGGGACTTTAGTTCGAATTATTTTAACTACATCTTCCACCTCTTCCTTCTTATTATCTGCATGTTCAATAACCTCTATATCTTTCTCTCTTTTGTCTTTATATGGAAGCTCGCCCAATTTTAATTCTTGATAATCTTTCAATGCTGGTACGAATTGTGTTTTGTTAATCGGAACATTTACAGACAAACTTTCTGGGTGAAGATAACTGATGATGTCCCCCTTGTCATTGTAAATTTCACGTTTTAATAAAAATCCAGTATCTTTATCTACCCAAAAACGAAACGCTCTTACATCTGGTTGCATATCATTAATGATACTGTTATCAATTTTTCCAAATAAAACAATTGTATTATGCCCAAGCAGCTTTTCGTTCTGATTCTCAATTTCCCATAGGTTTGTAAATCTTAAATACTTGGATGTTTCCTCATAAGGAAAGATCGTCCCAGATGCAATTCCTATTGGAGGTCTTTCTCTAAACTTATCCCTTGAATCGTAAATTTTATTTAGTTCAATTGAAAAAGCGTCTTCTGGTGTAACCTTTTCCTTTTTGGGCTCAACCTTATAATCATGTATTTGATAAATCATCCTATCTGGGTTTAATGTCCATAAAGTTTTATCATTATAATATTCTTCTACATTTTGTACGCTAGTTATTTCAAGATTTTCATCAGGGACATGCATATATTTTTCGTATCCACCAATTACATCCTTATTACTAATTTGGAATTCGAACTTTACTGTTCCTGTCGATTCTCCATTATATTGATCACGACTTTCAAATTTCCCTACCGCGGTGTGAAAATAGTCCACTGTATTTAATAGTTTAAATACTACCTCTTCTTTCGACATTTCCTCATACGACTCTTTCTTTATAGGTGGAGTGTAGATTGAGCCATTCTTTTCATTTTGTGTTGATTCTTTAGTTTTAGTCGCTTCCTCATGCTTCTCATTTGAGCCCTGTGCTTGTGTATTAATTAAGGAAAAAACTGAAACAATTATGATCGTAAAAATACCGAGAGCTGACCAGCGGTACGATTTTTTTTCGAATTTTTTAATCAAAATAATTCTCCTCTTTATACTACGTTTATTCCTACTTAAATTTGCTAAACTTGGTGTTTGATAGTATTTTGCGTATTTTTCTAAGAGACTGATGATTGTATTTCCATAGGAAAGTTTTTCGTCATCAGCCATAAAGGTCAGTGCATACGCATCGCAGGCAAGCTCTTGATCCTCCCGCATACAGTAGTAGGCCCACCAAAGAATCGGATTAAACCAATTTAGGATGAGTAAAATATGCATGAGCCAATTAACACCAACATCACGACGTTTGATATGTGATAATTCATGCAAAAAGATATGCTGCAATTGTTGATCAGTTAATTGATTGATTAACAAATTTGAAATAAGTATTTTCGGACGAAAGTAACCAAGAACCGTGGGACTTGAGATATTTCCAGATAATTGTAATGGGATAGAGCGCTTTATCGACATTGACTTCTTACAATTCTGAAGTATGGTTAATACACGATTGTCCGTAACCACCGGCTTATGCTTAATGTAGTTATGTAGCTTTCTATTTATTAAATAAGTCCCAATGCTAAATATCAAAACTCCCGCTAACCAAATGACATAGGCCACATTATATATGGAAATCGGCGTTTCTTTTTTCTCATTTTGCGTAGTTATAGTTTCACTATTCAGTTCCTTTGGGACAGGCAAGTTACTAGTCTCAAAAAGGTTTTCATCTACACCTTGATTTGAACTAGGTTTACTCAATTCAGGTACTGATCCATTTTTTGGCGCAACTTCAGTTTCATTTTCCCCTGTCACTATTTCAGTTTCTTTTGGTAAAAATGAGTAAATACTAAAATCCAGTGGTGACCAAGGAACTATCATTCTGACTATTAATACAAACCACAGAAGATAATGCCACCGGGGTGACAGCCTACTTTTTAATAAAGTTTTAATAATTAAAATTAGACAGACTAGCAAGCTAGCATAAATGGATGTTTCAATAATCCAGTCAAAAAGTTGCAAAAAGTAATGATTCATAAAAATGTCTTTCATTGCTACTGGTCCTTCCTATTTACCTCTTCTGACTTTTCTTCTAAGATGCGTTTTAGTTCGTTAATGTCTTCAGGCGATAATTTTTCTTCTTTTAGAAAGTTTACTAGCAACGGTTTTAAGGCCGCACCATAAAATCTGTTTAATAACGATTTTGTTTCAACTTGAAGATAGCTTTCTTGAGATACTAACGGAAAATAGGCATACATACTGCCTTTCTCCTGATGATAGGAAACTGCTTCCTTTTGCACTAATCTGTTAATCAGTGTACGGATGGTTTTTGGCTTCCAATCCATCATAGGCTCTAGGTGTTCGATGATTTCATTTGCGGTTTGTGGAGATTTTGTCCAGAGAACTTTCATTATTTCCATTTCCGCATCTGAAATTTTAGGAAGATTTTTTGTCATTTAATATATACCTCCGATATTACAAACGTAATCTATAATTGATATTACAAGCGTAATCCAATATTGTCAACCAGTTTTGGATAAAAATGTATATTGCAAGCTACTTTCAATACAAAAAAAGGGGGCAATTTATCCACTACTACAAATAGGATAAATTGCCCTAAATCTAACAATATATGATTTTTACTTTTGTATTTTTACCGAGGTTTATGATGATTTTTGAATAATGATAATCCGTATAATTCAATGGCCATTCCAATAAGCATACCAATTCCAGTAATGTACGCTGGAACATCAAGTGTTAAATTTAATAGTAGTGATACACTCAAAATGATCAAACCTAAGCCAATAAGCGTGTCAGGATATTTCATTTTACAATGCCCCTCCTTAACAAAAATGTCCAAAGGTTAATAATGTACTTGTATAAGACAATTATAACTCTTTTATTGAGGGGTTTCCAATAATTACCTCTACAATGATTAATGCCTTGCTTCTTGAACCTTTAATAAATATTGACTAGCAATTTGGCTTACTTTTTCATAATCTCCTAGTTTTGCTGGTGCAATTAAACTATCGCCAATTCCAACTGCGACAGAACCATTTTTGAACCAGTCGGCAATATTTTCAAGGCGCACTCCACCTGTTGGCATAATATTGACCTGTGGGAGCGGAGCTTTAACTGCCCGTACAAATTCCGGGCTAAACATATTACCTGGGAACAATTTAATAATGTCCACACCATATTCTAGTGCGGTTTTCATTTCCGTTACCGTCATACATCCAGGCAAATATGGTACTTGATATAAATTACAAAGTTTAGCTGTCTGAGCATCGAAGGTCGGACTTACAATAAATTGTGCTCCGGCTAAAATCGCAATCCTTGCTGTTTCTGCATCTAAAATTGTACCTGCTCCAACAACGACTTCGCTTGAATTGCCATATTGAGCAGCAATTGCCTGAATTGCCTCATTTGCTCCCGGTGTTGTATAGGAAATCTCAATGCTCTTGATTCCACCTGCTACTAGTGCATCAAATATCTTAACAGCCTCTTCTTTTGATTCAGTGCGAATAATTGCGACGATTCCGCAATCCGTAATTGTCTTTAATATATTTACCTTTTTCATATGTACAATCTCCTTTTTTTGTTACTGAATAATGTATTGACACCTCATTTTTTGTTGGGCTTGAAAATTAAGTACCCAATCAGCCTCATTGGCACCTTCTTTTAATACAGTGCTAGAAAATTAAATAGCCAATCGGCCTCATTGACCCCTTCTTTTTATTCAGTGCTAGAAAATTAAATAGCCAATCGGCCTCATTGGCACCTTCTTTTTATACAGTGCTTGAAAATTAAGTAGCCATTCGGCCTCATTGACCCCTTCTTTTTATACAGTGCTGGAAAAATAAGTAGCCAATTAGTCTCGTGTATGACCCATCACTCTATTAATTATAAAATAATTATAAATATTAAGACACATCATTTTACTTTTCGTCAATTCTCCCAACAAAACCCAATTTTTTCCCTTCCAATAACATTACAAGAAATCACAAAAAATCGGGTGCGCAACATGCACCCGACCCATTCACTATTTTTATCATGAAGCAACGTCACGCTTAGCAAATACCGTAAACGCCAACACTTGAAACACAAGATAGTACACAATGAGCATGACAATTGAAAACGTCAATGTCATCGATTCGATTGGTGGGACTCCATCGAAATACATAGTTAAATTAGTATTTGCGAATAAAATATACTTGGCCCACTCAAATTTTGTTGCAAGGAGCATTGTTGCTGTCTGCCCCATAAACATCAGGAATAAGGCAATTCCAATTGCTAAATTACTATTGCGGAATACAGCTGAAATCATAAATGCCATCGTTGCCAGCATTAATAAGTCAATCGAACTTAATAAATACTCCACAATGAGTTGTACAACCAAACTCCGTTCGACAACTTCACCATCAAAATAGGCTAAATGAGAAATGTTACCCTCCGGAAAGCCAAAGAAAATTGCACCTGCAATCCAGGAAAAAACAAATAGAGTGGCCAATAACGTGAGTCCAAATAGCAATACCGTTAAATATTTTGATAATAATATTTTTGTACGGCTTATTGGCCGTATTAATAGGAGCTTCACTGTACCCCATGAAAATTCAGAAGATACCATTCCAGCAGCGACAACAATGACAAATATCCCGACAAAACTAATGATTTGTTCCGCGTCCCGAACAAACACCCAAACATGTTTTTCTGATTCTGGAGCAATGTTGTGCTCAACTTTGTATTTATTAACTGCAATCGCGCGCTCATAGTACATTTTCATGTTCGCATTGGCTTTGCCAACTCCTTTAAGGGCAATGGTATCATCCTTTATTTGCTGCTGAAGCGCTTCTTTCCATTTTGGATTCTCTTGGGGAGGATTTTTAATTTCGTCATATTTGTAGACACCAGCAACCCCCATTACTAAAAGGATCACTAAGCCAACCATTACAAGTGTCCCTGTTCTCCTAAAAAGCTTCGCCCATTCATTCACGATTAATTTTCCCATTATGCTTCACTCCCCAATCTCGTAGTGATTTCTAAGAATCGATCTTCTAAAGATTTCGAAATCGCTTCTACAGAAAACACATCAACTTCATTGTGAATTAACTCCCGCACAATATTAGGAATATCTTCTCTAGTGGCCTGTATAACAAAACCTTTGTTCGTCATTTTCGCCTTCCATTTATCTTGAAGCCAGGAAACAATCTCATTAAGCGGACCTGTTTCAAATTCATAGTTTATCTGTTCCTGTTGAACAAAATCATTGACCTGTTGAATATCAATTAACTCACCACTTTGAATAATCGCAATTCGATCACACATTAATTCCATTTCTGAAAGTAGATGACTAGAAACAATGACACTCATTCCTTTATCACGAGCCAGCATTCTTAAGTGGTCGCGAATTTCCTTTATACCAGCAGGGTCTAATCCATTCGTTGGTTCATCAAGGATTAATAACTTTGGATCATGCAATATGCACTGCGCGAGACCAAGGCGCTGTCTCATTCCGAGTGAATAGGTTTTAACTTTGTCATGTATTCTCGCTTCAAGACCTACGAGCTTTACAACTTCATCAATTTTAGCTTTCGAAACTCCTTCATGCATGCGAGCATACTGAAGTAGATTTTGATAGCCAGTTAAAAATTTATACATTTCAGGGTTTTCTACAATTGCCCCAATTTGCCTAACTGCCCCCTCAAAATCCTTCTTGATGCTTTTACCGTTTACGATAATATCGCCTTCACTTAGTCGCATCAACCCAACGATCATCCGAATTGTTGTGGTTTTACCTGCACCATTTGGACCTAGGAAGCCAAAAACCTCCCCTTCGTTAACCGTAAAGCTCAAGCCTTTAATGATTTCTTTTCCATTAATCGTTTTCTTTACATTCTCTAATGCTAATAAGTGCTCATAGATGTCCCTCCTCAAACTTGATAGATAATTCCTTAAACCATTTCAACACCGATAATCCTTGATTCTCCCGGAGCTCCTCTACATTTACATGACCTATTATGTCTCCATTAATAAGTGCAATAGCTTCGTCTAATAGAGGCTCAATTTCGTTAATTTCATGGGTTGCAATCACAATGATTTGGTTTTCAAAATCAATAAATTTCAATAAGCTTTTCACAATTGAATCCCTTACCATCGGATCCAAACCAGAAAATGGTTCATCAAGTAGGATAACCTCTGTATCTCGAGCAAGCGTCGTCACTAATTTCAATCTTCCCCGATTACCTTTTGACAAGGAACGAACCTTTTTAGTCGGATCAAGCTTCAACTCATTTAGGAGCTTAAGTGCTTTTTCCATATTAAAATTAGTAAACTGACTGTTAACGTATTCAACTGTTTCTCGTACAGTAAAAGCATCGTAAAACATATCAAGCTCAGTTAAGTAGGCAACATCGCTACAAGTTTTTCTAGTCACAGGCGTTTCATCTATTGAAATAGCACCATTATCTGGAAACACTAAGCCCGTCATTAATTTTAATGTTGTCGATTTGCCGCTCCCATTTGGACCTAGCAAACCGTAAATCTTCCCTTTTTCAAAGGAAAAATTAATATTTCGTAACGCTTCTGTCTTGCCATATTGTTTGTAAACATTCTGAAGGACGATTCCCATTTAATAATCCTCCCCGATGTATTTTTGGAGGAGTGTGATCATTTGTCGTTTTTTTATGCCGATTTCCTCCATCTGATTGACAAACGACTTGATAATTTCATTCTGCATCGATTCTCTTATTTGCAATAACATTTCTGTGTTTTCACAAACAAAGGTCCCTTGTCCTCTTCTGGTTTCCACAATATTCATCCTTTCTAACTCACTATAAGTTCTTTGGATTGTATTAGGATTAACCCCCATTGTGACTGCCATTTCCCGAACCGACGGCAATTTCTCTCCAGCCTTACGAATTTCTTGAAGAATCTCGATAATGAGCTTATCAACGATTTGCATATATATTGGTTTTGAAGACTGAAACTCAACCACAACTCACACCTCGACTTTCCGCTCAAGGACTTTTGCCGAAATGAAAAATAGTAAAATGGTTAAAATGATGAAATGCACAAGAGGAATCACCGGTACTTCCGTTACACCGAGAATTACATTCCAATTGTCATCCTCAAATCGGAGAATACCATCCGAAAAAACGTCCAATCTATACTTGAAAATAAAATCTTTTAACCCCTCAATTCTCAAGATAAGTGATTCAATGATGTTATAGCTCGCCATAATAAGAAGGACTAAAATCGAGCGGATGAGCTTGCTACTAATCCTTTGTTTTAAGCTTTGAAAAAGTGTCCAATAAAAGGTTAACCAACAAGCGAAATATAGCCCCATTATTAATAGTCCGAAATTAATAACGGCAATTGATTGTGCAAAATCTGCTAAACTTAGTTGGTTATATACTGATTTTCCATACCAATACAAGCTAAAACCAGAAAAAATCGTAAGGAATATCTGAGTGACAAATTGATATGAAAGGATGACAATCAGCTTTGATAGAAGCAAATGTGCACCACTCTGTGAAGTATAAAGCCATAGCTGATTTTTAGCTTCAATGTTTAATATTACGAACATCATCACTGGTGCAAATACGAAATGCCCAAGCGTTATCATAACAATAACTGGATAGGTCCCAGCTGGTTGGACTGTATATGCCGAAATAGCGACGCCAATAATCATCATCAGCAAGACTGCTCCGACCCAGG
Source organism: Bacillus marasmi (assembly GCF_902168435.1). GTDB lineage: Bacteria > Bacillota > Bacilli > Bacillales > Cytobacillaceae > Bacillus_BU > Bacillus_BU marasmi. The sequence goes on along the minus strand of NZ_LR656178.1, from coordinate 4,351 downwards.
TCAAAAATAAGATTCTGGAAATCCGAAAATCTTTTTTAAGCAATCCGTGTAAAGGACTCATTTACGTTTCTCCTTTATGAATGTATTAGTGTACTATCCAAATAGTACACTAATACATTCATAAATACAACATAATAATTGTAAATTTACTGGTAACATTCTCGCTTTTTTTACTACAATTAAGCAAAAAAACAAGCCATCATATTCATGACGACTTGTGGTGAATATATATTATTACATTTCGATTTTCCTATCCAATTCTATCCTTGACATCCATTGCACCAATCAATAATAGCTTTCATCAACTACATATTGATGAATCGCATCTGGTACCTCGCGGAGTGAATTTAATTGAAAGTATGCTCTTTTGGGTTCAACATCAACTTCAACTTCGTTGTACTTCCATTCAGATTCGGCTGGAATATAAATCGCATTAATTTCCATTTTTAGTGCTGGTAAGATATCTGTTCTTAAGGAATTTCCAACCATCCAAGTTTTATATGGATCTGCATCAATCGTTTTTAAGATATCCGATAGCGCGGTTGTATCTTTATGTTCAGAGATGAAGATTCTATGTTCAAAATAGGTTGTAATTTCTAGCTGTGAAATTTTTCTTAGTTGATTTGCCTCGTCTCCACCCGTGTGCAAATATAATTCATGACCAGCATCCTTTAAGGTACTCAGTGTTTCATTCATATATGGGATCGGTTCTACTGGAATTTCAAAAACCCAAAAACCCAATTCTCTTAAATAATCAATTTCAGATTTATATTTTTCTTTTCCGTATTTTTCACAGTAATATTTATACGTTTTAACAAACGATTCTGGGAAGCGATTTGACGCTAAGCCGTGTACAGAAATAGCATCTAAGTCAAATTCAAGTTGCTTCTGTCTAATATCTTCTCTGGTCAAAGTATCAAACCAAATACTCATTTGGTCGATAAACCTTTCAACGACTGTGTTAAAATATCGATTGCAGTATGCTAAAGTATCGTCCAAATTAAAAAGAATATTTTGTTTCTCCATTTTCCACCGACCCTTTAAGAGATAAGTTTATGTAAGTTATTTTCCCAAAGGGATCGTCCATTCATACGTATCTACCTTCATAATGATAAAATCCTTAGATAAAAAAACAGGATTCGCTCTTCGACAAATGAAAAGCGTATCCTGTTATAGTTTTATAAATGATAACTAAATTCAAATAATGGGCTGACTGGATCTTCATTATGAATGCGTCGAATGGCCTCAACGAGCAACGGCGCTACTGACAGCGTTGTCATTTTTGCAAGCTTTTTATCATCAGATAATTTAATGGAATTCGTAAAAACAAGCTCTTTAATAGGCGATTCTTCGATTTTTACAATTGCTGATTCAAGGAAAACGGCATGTGTTACACAGGCATAAACCTCTTTAGCCCCCGCGTTTATCAGCGCATGCGCTGCATTTGTGATAGTATCAGCGGTATTTATTAAATCATCCACTAAAATCGCAACTTTTCCCTCAACTTGGCCGATGATGTTGATTTCTATTTCTTCAGATGAATCAGGCTCAGGTTCCCGCTTATCAATTAAAGCTAGCGGTGTATGTAGTTCACTGGCCATTTTCCGCGCTCTGGTCACGCTGCCTTTGTGCGGTGCAACAACAACAATGTCATCCAATTCTTTTTCTTCATAGTAATGAGCAAGGATTGGAGCACCACGCAATTCATCAACCGGAATGTCAAAAAATCCTTGTAGCTGTGGAGAATGAAGGTCAATTGTTATAACCCGTGTTGCTCCGGCAGCTTCCAAAAGGTTCGCAACTAGTTTGGCTGTAATCGGTTCACGTGGACGTGCTTGGCGATCCTGGCGTGAATAGCCAAAATAAGGAATTACGCAATTGATTTCTCGCGCTGAAGCTCTTTTCAAGGCATCGACCATGATCAATAGCTCCATCAAATGCGTATTTACTGGCTGTGAAGTTGATTGAACAACATATACATCACAACCACGTACACTTTCATCGATATTAATTTGAATTTCTCCATCACTAAATTGTGTTACGGAGCATTCACCCAATCTACAGCCCAACAACTGGGCCATTTCTGCTGCAAGCTCTTGATTGGAATTTAATGCAAAAAGTCTAAAGTCATTTTTTAGTAGATTATTCACCTTTTTCCCCCTGTGAAGATGTACTCGAATTTTATCGATTAATTATATTTTACTACATACTGAGCGATCGTTCACTGATAAATACGAAAAAAGTCAAATTCTATAACTACATATTTCTACAAAAATTTATTTTTTGTTATTTTTTCTTCCTTGACTTATATATTCGAAAAATATAGCCTTTATAACGATATTCAATAAATTTCAACAAAAAGGAGAGTAATGATGTTTTATAAATTAACAAAAGAACAACAACAAATGATGATTTCAGCCATACAAACCTTTTTCTCTCAAGATCGTGATGAGGAAATTTCTGAATTTGCAGCAGAAAGAGTTCTGGATTTTGTTAAGGAAACACTTGCACCACACTTTTATAATGCAGCTGTTCAAGACGTCAAAATGGTCGTTGAGCAACAATTTGCCTCAATAGAAGAAGAAATCTTAACCCTTGAGCGACCCATAAAAAAATAATCTATTACTTGTATCACATTTATTTTCACAAAAAGAGGTACATATTATTACAAACATCACCTAACTATTTTGGTAAAAAACCAAACTATTGGAAAATATAATAATACTTATACTAAAGGATTGGTGTTATGTATATTTTCATAAATTTAATATATATTGCAATGGGATATAAGTGGGGGGACTGGAGAAATTGGCGGTTGTATTATCCAACAATTCTTTTTCTGATTATTGGGGATTTGTTATACAATTTTTTACTATACAAAAAATCAATGTGGTTATTTCATGATCTTGTGTTGCCTAATCATACTATGATTACCCTATTGGCCATGGTTGTGACCTATTCTGCAACTGTATTAATCTACATAGGGAGGTTCCCTAATGGTTGGATTAAACGGGGATTATGGTTTCTTTTATGGTCAGGTATTTTTTTAACTGCAGAATATTTCAACTTTAAGTTTGGTTTTATTACTTACCATAACGGTTGGAGTTATGGATGGTCAGTTATATTTACTGCGATAATTTTTATAATATTACCGATTCACCATAGAACTCCATTGCTTGCTTGGCTGCTTTCGATCATCATCATCGTTTCATTGCTGCTTATCTTTAATATAAAAATTAGTGATATGAAGTAATCTTTGTAAACTTAAAGGACGGGACCGCTAAAAAAATAGTGGAGCCGTCCCCTCTAATTTATTTAATCATTGTCATCATCGTCCTTATCCTTATCTTCCTTGCCTCCTTTACCGTTCCCTTTACCATTTTGCTTCTCTTCTTTATCCTTATTTTTCTCGTTTTTCTTAGCTTCTTTTTCCCTATTTTTTCTATCCTTCTTATCGTTTTTATCTTCTTCGTCATCGTTGTCCGTATATTGATTCTGGTTGCGCTTTTTAGCATTTTTCCGCTGCTTTTCTTCTTCCTTTAAATGCTTCTCCATTTGTTTATCAATCGCAGTCAGGTTGAATTTTTCTCGGGAAAATTCCGAAATAGAACCAGAAATAATTTCTTTAAAAAGCTTTGGTGAAGTAGCACCACTTGAACCAATCAAATAGTGATTTTCATCAGTTTGATCATAACCAAGCCAAACCGCCCCTACAATCTCGGGAGTAAAACCCACAAACCAGTGGTCCTTAGTTCCAGTTGAATTGGCAAAAGGGAGCTGAGTAGAACCAGTTTTCCCTGCAACGTCTAAACCCTCTACTTGGGCCTTTGTACCTGTCCCTTCCTCAACTACCCCTTTGAGCATATAGGTCATTTTCTGTGCAATGGCCGCATTTGTAACGTTCGTTGTTCTCTGCTTCCATTCGCCAATGACAACTCCATCAGGGTCCTCAATTCTTTGAATCGAGTGTGCATCCACCTTTATTCCATCATTGGCAAACACAGTGTAAGCTTCCGCCATTATCAAAGGGGAAACGCCCTCACTCATCCCACCCAATGCTAAGCTAGGTGAAAAATCATTGTTTGTTAGTGGGATTCCGAACCGCTCTACTGCATTATACCCATCATTCATTCCAATTTTATTCAAAAGCCATACTGGAGGAACATTTAAGGAGTCCTTAACCGCATTATACATGCTTACCTGGCCTCGATACTTTCGATCATAATTCATCGGCTGATAACCGTTTAAATTCAAAGGTTGATCAGATAGTTTATCCCAAATCTCATATCCTTCTTCCAAAGCTGGTGTATAGACAGCGAGTGGCTTCAATGTCGACCCTGGCTGCCGTTTA
>NZ_LR656199.1:1608-4685 GCF_902168435.1 Bacillus marasmi | reverse complement strand
TTGGTTAAGTCCTCGATCGATTAGTATCAGTCAGCTCCACATGTCGCCACGCTTCCACCTCTGACCTATCAACCTGATCATCTTTCAGGGATCTTACTAGCTTACGCTATGGGAAATCTCATCTTGAGGGGGGCTTCATGCTTAGATGCTTTCAGCACTTATCCCGTCCGCACATAGCTACCCAGCGATGCCTTTGGCAAGACAACTGGTACACCAGCGGTGCGTCCATCCCGGTCCTCTCGTACTAAGGACAGCTCCTCTCAAATTTCCTACGCCCACGACGGATAGGGACCGAACTGTCTCACGACGTTCTGAACCCAGCTCGCGTACCGCTTTAATGGGCGAACAGCCCAACCCTTGGGACCGACTACAGCCCCAGGATGCGATGAGCCGACATCGAGGTGCCAAACCTCCCCGTCGATGTGGACTCTTGGGGGAGATAAGCCTGTTATCCCCGGGGTAGCTTTTATCCGTTGAGCGATGGCCCTTCCATGCGGAACCACCGGATCACTAAGCCCGACTTTCGTCCCTGCTCGACTTGTAGGTCTCGCAGTCAAGCTCCCTTGTGCCTTTACACTCTACGAATGATTTCCAACCATTCTGAGGGAACCTTTGGGCGCCTCCGTTACTTTTTAGGAGGCGACCGCCCCAGTCAAACTGCCCACCTGACACTGTCTCCTACCCCGATTAGGGGTATGGGTTAGAATTTCAATACAGCCAGGGTAGTATCCCACCGATGCCTCCACCGAAGCTGGCGCTCCGGCTTCTACGGCTCCTACCTATCCTGTACAAGCTGTACCAAAATTCAATATCAGGCTACAGTAAAGCTCCACGGGGTCTTTCCGTCCTGTCGCGGGTAACCTGCATCTTCACAGGTACTATAATTTCACCGAGTCTCTCGTTGAGACAGTGCCCAGATCGTTACGCCTTTCGTGCGGGTCGGAACTTACCCGACAAGGAATTTCGCTACCTTAGGACCGTTATAGTTACGGCCGCCGTTTACTGGGGCTTCGGTTCAAAGCTTCGCTTGCGCTAACCTCTCCCCTTAACCTTCCAGCACCGGGCAGGCGTCAGCCCCTATACTTCGCCTTGCGGCTTTGCAGAGACCTGTGTTTTTGCTAAACAGTCGCCTGGGCCTATTCACTGCGGCTCTTCTAGGCTTTAACACCCAAAAGAGCACCCCTTCTCCCGAAGTTACGGGGTCATTTTGCCGAGTTCCTTAACGAGAGTTCTCTCGCTCACCTTAGGATTCTCTCCTCGCCTACCTGTGTCGGTTTGCGGTACGGGCACCTTTTATCTCGCTAGAAGCTTTTCTTGGCAGTGTGGAATCAGGAACTTCGGTACTATATTTCCCTCGGCATCACAGCTCAGCCTTTGCGATGAACGGATTTTCCTATTCATCGGCCTAACTGCTTACACGCACATATCCAGCAGTGCGCTTACCCTATCCTCCTGCGTCCCTCCATCGCTCAAACGATAAATAGGTGGTACAGGAATATCAACCTGTTGTCCATCGCCTACGCCTTTCGGCCTCGGCTTAGGTCCCGACTAACCCTGAGCGGACGAGCCTTCCTCAGGAAACCTTAGGCATTCGGTGGATGGGATTCTCACCCATCTTTCGCTACTCATACCGGCATTCTCACTTCTAAGCGCTCCACCAGTCCTTACGGTCTAGCTTCAACGCCCTTAGAACGCTCTCCTACCACTGACATCGTAGATGTCAATCCACAGCTTCGGTGATACGTTTAGCCCCGGTACATTTTCGGCGCAGAGTCACTCGACCAGTGAGCTATTACGCACTCTTTAAATGGTGGCTGCTTCTAAGCCAACATCCTGGTTGTCTAAGCAACTCCACATCCTTTTCCACTTAACGTATACTTTGGGACCTTAGCTGGTGGTCTGGGCTGTTTCCCTTTTGACTACGGATCTTATCACTCGCAGTCTGACTCCCACGGATAAGTCTTTGGCATTCGGAGTTTGTCTGAATTCGGTAACCCGATGAGGGCCCCTAGTCCAAACAGTGCTCTACCTCCAAGACTCTTACTACGTGAGGCTAGCCCTAAAGCTATTTCGGAGAGAACCAGCTATCTCCAAGTTCGATTGGAATTTCTCCGCTACCCACACCTCATCCCCGCACTTTTCAACGTGCGTGGGTTCGGGCCTCCAGTTGGTGTTACCCAACCTTCACCCTGGACATGGGTAGATCACCTGGTTTCGGGTCTACGACCACATACTCATTCGCCCTATTCAGACTCGCTTTCGCTGCGGCTCCGTCTTATCAACTTAACCTTGCATGGGATCGTAACTCGCCGGTTCATTCTACAAAAGGCACGCCATTACCCATTAACGGGCTTTGACTACTTGTAGGCACACGGTTTCAGGATCTCTTTCACTCCCCTTCCGGGGTGCTTTTCACCTTTCCCTCACGGTACTGGTTCACTATCGGTCACTAGGGAGTATTTAGCCTTGGGAGATGGTCCTCCCAGCTTCCGACCGGATTTCACGTGTCCGGCCGTACTCAGGATCCACTCAGGAGGGAACGAAGTTTCAACTACAGGGCTTTTACCTTCTCTGGCTGAACTTTCCAGTTCAATTCATTTACCCCGTTCCTTTGTAACTCCATGTAGAGTGTCCTACAACCCCAAGAGGCAAGCCTCTTGGTTTGGGCTATGTCCCGTTTCGCTCGCCGCTACTCAGGGAATCGCGTTTGCTTTCTCTTCCTCCGGGTACTTAGATGTTTCAGTTCCCCGGGTATGCCTTCAATACCCTATGTATTCAGGTAAAGATACTACTCCATTACGAGCAGTGGGTTCCCCCATTCGGAAATCTCCGGATCGAAGCTTACTTACAGCTCCCCGAAGCATATCGGTGTTAGTACCGTCCTTCATCGGCTCCTAGTGCCAAGGCATCCACCGTGCGCCCTTTCTAACTTAACCTAAAGGTTAATCTCTTAATATATAAGAGAGAAAAAACTAATGTGGTGATTCTCGGTTATTACATTTCTTCATACGATTATCTAGTTTTCAAAGAACGAATATTTCTTAGAGGAATTGCTCCCTCAAAACTAAACAAACAAA
>NZ_LR656199.1:0-1560 GCF_902168435.1 Bacillus marasmi | reverse complement strand
GACAATATCCTTAGAAAGGAGGTGATCCAGCCGCACCTTCCGATACGGCTACCTTGTTACGACTTCACCCCAATCATCTGTCCCACCTTAGGCGGCTGGCTCCTTACGGTTACCCCACCGACTTCGGGTGTTACAAACTCTCGTGGTGTGACGGGCGGTGTGTACAAGGCCCGGGAACGTATTCACCGCGGCATGCTGATCCGCGATTACTAGCGATTCCAGCTTCATGTAGGCGAGTTGCAGCCTACAATCCGAACTGAGAATGGTTTTATGGGATTGGCTCGACCTCGCGGTTTCGCGACCCTTTGTACCATCCATTGTAGCACGTGTGTAGCCCAGGTCATAAGGGGCATGATGATTTGACGTCATCCCCACCTTCCTCCGGTTTGTCACCGGCAGTCTCCTTAGAGTGCCCAACTAAATGCTGGCAACTAAGAACAAGGGTTGCGCTCGTTGCGGGACTTAACCCAACATCTCACGACACGAGCTGACGACAACCATGCACCACCTGTCACTTTGTCCCCCGAAGGGGAAAATCCTATCTCTAGGAGTGGCAAAGGATGTCAAGACCTGGTAAGGTTCTTCGCGTTGCTTCGAATTAAACCACATGCTCCACCGCTTGTGCGGGCCCCCGTCAATTCCTTTGAGTTTCAGCCTTGCGGCCGTACTCCCCAGGCGGAGTGCTTAATGCGTTTGCTGCAGCACTAAAGGGCGGAAACCCTCTAACACTTAGCACTCATCGTTTACGGCGTGGACTACCAGGGTATCTAATCCTGTTCGCTCCCCACGCTTTCGCGCCTCAGCGTCAGTTACAGACCAAAGAGCCGCCTTCGCCACTGGTGTTCCTCCACATCTCTACGCATTTCACCGCTACACGTGGAATTCCGCTCTTCTCTTCTGCACTCAAGTCTCCCAGTTTCCAATGACCCTCCCCGGTTGAGCCGGGGGCTTTCACATCAGACTTAAGAGACCGCCTGCGCGCGCTTTACGCCCAATAATTCCGGACAACGCTTGCCACCTACGTATTACCGCGGCTGCTGGCACGTAGTTAGCCGTGGCTTTCTGGTTAGGTACCGTCAAGGTACCGGCAGTTACTCCGGTACTTGTTCTTCCCTAACAACAGAGCTTTACGACCCGAAGGCCTTCTTCGCTCACGCGGCGTTGCTCCGTCAGACTTTCGTCCATTGCGGAAGATTCCCTACTGCTGCCTCCCGTAGGAGTCTGGGCCGTGTCTCAGTCCCAGTGTGGCCGATCACCCTCTCAGGTCGGCTACGCATCGTCGCCTTGGTGAGCCGTTACCTCACCAACTAGCTAATGCGCCGCGGGCCCATCTGTAAGTGACAGCCGAAACCGTCTTTCAGCTTTTCCTCATGAGAGGAAAAGGATTATCCGGTATTAGCTCCGGTTTCCCGAAGTTATCCCAGTCTTACAGGCAGGTTGCCCACGTGTTACTCACCCGTCCGCCGCTGACTATCGGGAGCAAGCTCCCTCAAGTCCGCTCGACTTGCATGTATTAGGCACGCCGCCAGCGTTCGTCCTGAGCCAGGATCAAACTCTCCA
>NZ_LR656177.1 GCF_902168435.1 Bacillus marasmi | reverse complement strand
CAGGTTGCCCACGTGTTACTCACCCGTCCGCCGCTGACTATCGGGAGCAAGCTCCCTCAAGTCCGCTCGACTTGCATGTATTAGGCACGCCGCCAGCGTTCGTCCTGAGCCAGGATCAAACTCTCCAATAAGATGAGACTTCCATCTTTAGATGGTTAGTCGAATCAATCGGGCATTTACGGGCAGTTATCCGTAAGGATATTACTGCGCGTTATACGCGAGAAAGTTGAGTTGATTTAGCTCATAAAAGTTACGTTGGCTAGTGTTCATAACCGAAGTCAGATACACTAAAATTTGTTTATTGTTGACGTTTGTTTGTTTAGTTTTCAAAGAGCAATTTTTAACTTATCGCTCAGAGGCGACTTTATTAATTTAACATTTTCAACTTTGGATGTCAACATCTTTTTTAAAAGATTTTTTCATTCGAAGTTGTTTGTCCGTCCCTCTCGGTGAGGACGTGTTCTAATATATCACGGATAAAAAATGAATGCAACATAAATCTTCAATTTTTTTGGATTAAATCATAAAAGTATTCTTATCTATTTCTTTCAATATTAAACCGTGAAAATAAAGAGTAATTTTATCCACAGCATGAAACATTAAAAACCAGTTGGTAGTTGTGCTAATTTTCAGAATATCCACACTTTATCAACAATCTTAATAAACATATCCACAATCCTCCGTTCGATCTGTTTCTATTATTGCGTAATTTAGTAATAGATTTGCCAGGCGTGTCATATTTTATATTAATTGGATTTTTTCATAAGGAGATTGAAATATGCTAGAGAGTTTTGCTTTTTATTTATCATTTGTAATGGCCGTTTTTTTGTTTTTACGAGGATATATTGAGGCGATAAAAATCAGCAATGCAGATGATAGGGTGTATGGAGGCACTTTGATTCTTTGTGTGATTTTCGCTTTATTTTTTTCAAAAATGTCATTTGTTTTCTATTAAGTAGTAGAAAGAGGCACTTATGGGGTGCCTCTTTCTCTTTTCTTATGCATTAGAAAAATCATGATACCTGCTAGCACGATGATTCCCCCTACTATTTGAGTCCAGAGGATGGTTTCATTCAGGAATATGACCGCAAGAATTGTTGCGCCAATCGGTTCAAAAAGAATGGCTACGGATATAGTCGAAGTACTGAGCCATTTTAGTGACCAATTCATAAGGGTGTGTCCGAATAATGTTGGAATGAGCGCCAGCAAGAAGAAATTAAGCCAATTGACGCTATCGTAACCGAATAGCTTGTCACCGTTGATTAATACATATAGAAGTAACGTGATTGAACTGATGCTATACACAACAAATGTATAGGTGATCAACGAGACTCTTTTCCGAACGGTTTGTCCAAATAATAAATAAGCAGTAATGAGTCCACAAGCGATTAAAGCTAAAATGTCACCGAATAACGCATCACCGCTGATGAGAAAATCACCCCAACTGATGACAACGCTCCCTATTACAGCTGTGACACCACTTAATATTTCTTTTACCGACAACCTTTCATTAAAAAAGATGAAGGTGCCTATAAAAGCGAACAGAGGCTGAAGCGTTACTAGAACAGTTGAACTGGCGACAGAAGTGTAGTTGAGCGATTCAAACCAAAGAATAAAGTGAAAAGCTAGGAAGACTCCGGATATGGTTGAGTAAAGCCAATCGCGCTTCGTAATAAGTCGAAGTTCGGAAACATACTTTATTAGAAATACCGGCAACATAAGCAGGACAGAAAAAAAGAGTCGGTAAAACGCAATCACGCCTGCTGGTGCGGAGGAGAATTTCACAAATATGGCCGAGGTCGAAACAGAGATGACACCAATTGCTAAGGCAATATATGGATTTATGTAGGTTTTCCCCATTTATTAATCTCCTTCTTGATGATTACATGGTAAAATTTATTTAGGTATAATTTTACACTTATTATTTTAGTTTTTTCTATACTCCTATTGGCATTTCACACAAATTCCTTTATTACATAGAAACTACAAGGAAAAGAGCGGGGGAGGATTATGTTTGCGATCGATTGGGATATTTTATTAAAGCTAGGGATTTCCGCGGTGTTAGGATTAATTATCGGTCTTGAACGCGAATTAAAGCGGAAGCCGGTCGGATTAAAAACGAGCTTGGTTATCTGTATTGTTAGCTGCTTACTGACGATTGTGTCGATTCAGTCGGCTTATTTATTCCCAGGTGATGATGATGTCAACATTACGATGGATCCGCTCCGTTTGGCAGCGCAGATTGTGTCCGGTATTGGCTTTCTTGGCGCCGGGGTTATTCTCCGCCGTGGCAATGAGAGTATTTCCGGATTAACGACAGCGGCAATGATTTGGGGAGCTGCTGGAATCGGAATTGCCGTTGGAACCGGCTTTTATATTGAAGCAATCTTCGGAGTTGTACTTCTGATTATTAGCGTAGAAATTGTTCCGTATATCATGAATTTGTTCGGGATTCGGAGACTTCGCGAAAAAGAGGTTCAGCTAAAGCTTTATGTTAATGATCGGAGCAAGATGAACGATATTATCAATAAAGTTAGGAAGGAAGAAATTAAAATTAAAACGATGCGAATTAAAGATCAAAGTGACGGTGACCTGTTACTTCAATTAATGCTAATTGTTGATTTTAGCGAGGATACGACTGAAGTGTATCAGCATGTTGTAAATATCGAAGGTGTTGAAAAGCTTGAAGTTGAAAGTATGTCTTAGTTATCGGGGAGGGATTTGGTTCCTCCCCTTTTTATATATGGCCTTTGTAGAAATGCCTGTAAAATGACGCTGACCTCCCCTTTGAAGTTAGTCAGATTTTACACTTGCATATCGTTGTTTTACTCGCTATAATTTTTCTTATACCGTGATTTGACTTATATTACGGGGGATTAGCTCAGCTGGGAGAGCGCTTGCATGGCATGCAAGAGGTCGTGGGTTCGAGCCCCATATTCTCCATACCGAAAAAACCTTGCTATAACAAGGTTTTTTCTTTTTGTCCAAATATCGTTTATCAACCATGTTAATGATTTTTTGATTACATTATTGAACTAGATGCATTAAACTGGTCAGCAGTTACCTCCTGCTGACTTTTATTGTCATATGCCAATAAATATGCTCATAAATAACTATAGGGAGAGGTGAAAAAACTGGAAACTATTAATCCGCAAAAATATTCTTACGCTTTTAACTTGGGGAAGTATGATTGTTTTAAAAGATTAACTGGGAAATGCTCACTAGAACTAACGGATGAAGAATATGAGAAATATGTTCCTTTATCTAAAGGCTACTCAGATGGTAGTGTTGATTACTGCAGAGAGTTTGCAGAATATTTAAAAGAAAAGAACGCTTTCGAAAAGGATACAGGTATTTACGCAGTACTTAATGATTGTGGTCATGTTGCTTTCGATGATGGTCAGCATAGAACATGTATAGCTAAAAAATTGGGGATTGAAAAATTAGTTGTTTCCGAGTTTAGTAAAAATCCATATGAGTGTCGAGTTTGTTATTTTAAACAACTTAAACAACAGAATAATAATGCTCCTTTATTAAAAAAGTTAATAAATAAAATAAAAAATTATACTAACAAAGATAGCGTATCGGATAAATTTATTGATGATGAATTTATTGATGATGATTTAAATAATGGTGCTTAAAATAATCCAACCTTGAATATGGAGGTCTTTTTTGGTTTGAGATATTTTCTTCTCTGTCATAAAGTTCAAAAATCCCTACTATTAATTACTATTTTTGACATTGATGGTAGATTTTTTGGCTTGATTTTACGATACAATAGGAATTGGTTTTTATTCGCCTTTATTTGGCAAAGCCTCTTCCGTTTGAGTTGAGGCTATTTTTTTTCGTCAAAGTAACTCATATATGGGTTCCATGATACATTTCCACCCAAGCTTCCCACAAAAGTGTTTCATTGGAAGGCTCCATAATACATTACTACCCAATCTTTCTCCAAAAGTGTTTCATATTTTCACCCAAGCTTTCCCCAAATGTGTTTCATTGAAGGGCTCCATTGGACACTCTCACATGAAAAACACCAAAAAATCCTCCCATAAATAAAGAAAACAAGCGGAGAAAATCACCTTCTCTCCACTTGCTCATCATGAATATTATCCTTGCTTATATCTCCCGAATTCCTTGGTGGCGTGGACCATGGTTTCGATGACTTCGATTGGGACATTGTATGGGATTTCCGGTCCTTGCGATGAAACGATATAGCCATAACCTGTGGCAGCCTTGTTAATAGCCTTTTTCACTTCAAGCTGAGTCCGAATCGGATTCCAATTTAACATTTCGATGTTATTAAAATTACCCATAATCGCAATCCGACCTTGGGCGATTTTTTTACACTCTAGCAAATTATCCTTGTGCTCGATAATTGCGACCAAAGCACCAGTCGTGGCAATTAAGTCTAATATTCCTTGGGTGCTGCCAACTGGTTCATATACAACCGGAACACCAATTTCTTTAATGGTTTCGGTCAACAGCGGATGAACGTATTTTTCGAATAAGCGTCTACTGATAACGGTTTCCGACGCCATTCCATCAGCCAACACAATGATGAGCGCCCCCTGCTCAACCATTTGCTTCGCCCAGGACACGACATATTGCTTACATTTATCCAACAGTAGATTCATATATTGATCGCCGTTACGGTCCTCCTCAAGAAGAAGCCTCAAAAACGGTCCTGTTCCCATCAGCATACTCGGCAAACTAAACGGCGCAATTTGTGCAGCGATAACTGGTGTATGATGACCAACCTCTTTAGCGAGGATGTTAATCGCTTTTAATGTTTCCATTGTTTCATGAGAACTCGCCGGATTTGGAACTTTCAAATTTACAATATCTTCGCCTCTAGTAAACAGAGTTTTCGAAAGAATTGGTGAGCCGTTAAGATTATAGGTGAGTGGCAAGCCCCAAGGAACCAAGTCCTGGATTACGTGCGGTACACCCACTACACCATCATGCCCCAACCGCTCCAAAAGCTTTAACTGGCCATTGGCAAGATGGACTCCACTTTGTTGATATGTAGGTAAATCTACATTTAATAGCTTCGCTCCTTGCGTTAACGCAACTGGGATGACCGGGACGCGATCGACCTGTTGAAATGTTACAGCGTTTACTACCCGTTCGATTGAGTTCATGACAAGCCCACCCTTCTGCTTAATAGACCAAGCAATTCCTTGGCAACTTTAACTGCTTCAATCCCGGTTGTAGCCATCGCATCGGCTTTGACGGTTTGAACGAGTCTCGGTTCAAAATTGAAAGGTGCTCCTCCAACGAGAATTTTCACGTAGTTTAAGCCTTCTTTATCCAATAATTCTCTTAGTCTAGACACTTCCTCAGCTGTGTGGAGAATTAGCGCAGAAACACAAATGAGTTTCGCGTTATGTTCTTTTGCCGCCTTAACAAAAACATCATTATCAACGGACAAGCCGAGATCGATGACATCAAATCCCGCCATTTTGAGGAAGGTGGCGATAATTTTCCTACCTAACGCATGGTAATCTCCGAAGGCATTTCCGATGATGATTTTTCCGAGGTGATTATTTCTGTGTTCTTTTTCTAAAATCGGAATCAATATATCCATACAAGCCTCGATAATGCGGCCATTTACATATATTTCAGTTAACGGAACGAGCTTATCAATTTGCTCTTTACCGATTGTTTCCACGGTTCGTTCGAGAATGTGATTCGTAATAAACGTCGCATCCTCGCCGGACTCCAAGGCATTTTTGATTAAATCGGTACATGCCTCCAAATTTTCTTCTTTAAAATGACGATAAAAGTCTTTATATAAATTAGAAGTAATTTCAGATCGCATGCGGTACGAAGTAACCCCTAGCTCCTTATTAAAATCAACAAGCATTTCCTTTGTTAAATCGACCTGCTGCTCAAGGATTTTTCTAACATTGGCATAGCTCATTTTATTGTATTCAACCAAAACATACACTTTTTCAATGAGTTCAAGTATCATATGTAGCGTATCATCCAGAATCAGGGATTCATTGACGATGTTTTCAGAGTCCTGATACATTGTAATGAAGCTTTCCTTCCCTTGCTCAAGCTCTTCAAAAACCGCAAATAAAGTTTGATTGTTTTCATTAAGCGTATGCGTCATTTCTGAAGTTTGCATCGTAAGTTGACTAGTGGTATCTGTGATATTCGTGGTAGAATTACTGGTCACTTCGGATAATTTCCGCACTTCGGTTGCGATAATTTTAAACACCGCTCCCTGCTGTCCTAAGCGATGTGCCTCAATATTTGCATTGATCGCAAGGATATTCGTTTGCGATGAAACGTCTTTCAATAAGCGAAAGGTTTTTTGAAGCTCCCTTTCCACCTCGGTATGATTATTGTTTAATTCAACGATTTTGGCGTTAATCTCGGTATAGTTTTCGCGAAGCTGAATCATTTTGTTTAAACCATCGAGAAACAACGTTAATTGATTATCTATTTTTTGCTTTGTACGTTCAGCGATCAAGGTTATGTAATTTTCATTACCAGTGTAGTCTAAGTAAATCTTTTTGATTTTTAACAAATAATCTCCCAGTGCCTCTGAGGATGTTTCGATATCTTCGCAGTAGTTTATTTGTGACCACAGTACACTGAGCTGCTTTTCTAATCGTTTCTTCTGTTTTTCCAAAAAAGAATGATTCGACAATTTAAGCCCTCCCAATAGCGAGCGTGCCTAAGCTCTTAAATACAGACATTTCCATCTTCATCTTAAATCATTTCTTATATTAAAAAAACGATAAAATTCACTATTTATGTGAATTTTATAACTTCTCTAAGCTAAAAAAGCTTCATAAACAAAAAGACTACATTCATTTCGAAATGTAGTCTACAGACTTGCTAATGAGCGATTAAATTTTTGTGCAAAAATAATTCGAGTTCTTGCTCCGGAAGTGGTTTACTGAAAATAAACCCTTGGACGCTGTCGCAGTTTTTACTTTTCAAAAGCTCCAATTGCTCGTATGTTTCGACCCCTTCAGCGATGACAGACAAATTCAAGCTTTGACTGACAGAAATAATCGCTTCGATTACCTTCAGGTCGAACAGGTTTTGATTCATTTCAGTGACGAAGGAACGATCAATTTTAACAGTATCAACCGGAATTTCCTTCAAATAGATCATCGATGAATAGCCTGTACCGAAATCATCAATCGCAATTTTTACACCCATTTCCTTGAGAAAATGCAGTACCTCGTGAACATAATCCTTATGCTGTATCGCAACTGTTTCTGTTATCTCTAGCTCTAAAAAGTGTGGCGGCAAGCCCGTCTCAGCTAGGATATTCCGAAGATTTTCAACAAAGCCTTGACGGATTAATTGGATGATAGAAACGTTAACAGAAACGCTAAGCCGATAGCCTTGCTCAAGGAGAAGCATATTTTTTTGACAGGCGGTCCAGAGCACCCATTCACCAATTTCATTAATAAGACCAGTTTGCTCCGCGACTGGTATAAACCGGTCGGGTGATACGATACCTAGTTCAGGATGATACCAGCGAATTAACGCCTCCATGCCATAAACATGTCCTGTTGAAACATTGATTTTCGGCTGGTAATATAGTCGAAATTCGTCCTGTTCCACCGCTCGTCGCAAAGCGTTCTCGATTTTCAGCTTTTCAATCACGGATTCTTCCTGCCGATCTTGGAATATAACATATTTATTGCCGCCATTGTTTTTAGCTTTGTACATAGCGATGTCCGCTTTACGAATTAATTCACCTACATCTGTAGATTGGTCCGGAAACAGACTAATACCAATACTTGCAGTAATAAATATTTCTTTTCCATTAATATAAAACGGCTTTGTCAGTGACTGTTGGATAAGTTCCGCCAATTTTTCCACTTTAGTTATGTGATAATAAGGAGAAATGAAGATAAATTCATCACCGCTCTGTCGAGAAAGACAAATGCAGCGATCGCCAACACATACCTGTAAGCGCGCTACAAATTCCTTTAAAAGTTCATCCCCAAAGGCATGTCCATAAGTATCATTGACTAACTTAAAACGATCCATATCAAGAAAACAAATCGCCAGCTTTGGATGAGTGATAATCATTTGATTAAGCGTTTCGATAAAGCTAAGCCGGTTGGGCAAACCTGTTAAGACATCATGATAGGCTAGTTTTTTATATCGTTCCTTGCTTTCCAGCAACTCCTGCTCCATCTTTTTCTTTTCAGTAATATCATAACGAATGGCTACATATTGATATGGCTTGTGGTCACTGTCAAGGAGTGGAATAATCGTCGTATCGACCCAGTAAGTGCTGCCACCCTTTTTACGGTTTTGGACCTCACCTTCCCACTTCTTTCCAGACTTAACGGTTTCCCATAATTTTTTCCAAAAGCTACTCGGATGATAACCAGAATTTAGGATGCGATGGGTAACCCCAACTAATTCGTCTTGTTCATACTCAGAGACTTTACAAAATTTGTCATTTACATACGTGATGATTCCGTTCACATCGGTAATCGCCACGATCGCTGAATTATCTAGGGCGTATTTAATATCAGTTAGTACCTTGAGTAAATTCTCCTGTCGGTCCGTCTGATTATCTTGCGTCATCATATTAAAAACCCCACTATACATCTCCACTATTAAGGAAATGTAAAATTATTAAATTATTGCGAAAAATTAAAATCAACTATATATTAACCCATCAAAATGTGATATACAACACCTTTATTCTTTTATTAGGAAAATTTATGCAAATTCCAGCGAAAAACATGATTAAACAGTAGAGCGGAAATTACTGGTTTGCAATTCCTATTAAATGGTTATTTTATTAATATATGGATATCGTTTCACAGTTTCCACTATCGAGATATTGTCATAATTTCGACAAACTTTTAGGCAATAGGTTGTTTATTTTTATTTATTTGCATATTAAAATACGCTTATAAAACGTAAGGA
Source organism: Bacillus marasmi (assembly GCF_902168435.1). Classification (GTDB taxonomy): domain Bacteria; phylum Bacillota; class Bacilli; order Bacillales; family Cytobacillaceae; genus Bacillus_BU; species Bacillus_BU marasmi. The sequence goes on along the minus strand of NZ_LR656177.1, from coordinate 139,877 downwards.
GCGATAATGATGAAGTTCCCTAAAGAAATTATCCTAGAATCAGTTGCAGAAGGAAGAAATCACGAATCTTATGGACTTGAATTTGTTCAGGAGCTAGGCAATGATGACGCTGGCTATTCAGAAATGATTGTTGTCATTTTTAAATATCAAGACAAATACTATAGCGTTGATATTCAGCACATTGATGGCAAAAATAATTACGATAACTGGGAAGATGAAGTTGAGTGCCCAGAAGTTGTTCGTAAAGAAGCTGTTCAGTATTATTGGGAAGAAGTTAAAAACTAATATTACGATTAAAGCAAAGAACCGGTATTGTGAACTCACAATGCCGGTTCTTTTATTGCTTCATGGTGCTAATTGATTTTCGGTTCACTTGTTAATAAAGTTTTTTTGTTCCCGTGATTATTCTGGTTCAGGGTTCGGGGCTGGAGGCTCGGGGCAAGTGTGCATATATGGGTTCCGCCGTGCATATATTGGATTTTGTGTGCAAATATGCAAATTGGTGTGCATAAGTTCAGATCGGACTTGCGAAGTTGTGCATATATTTCAAAAGTCGTGCATATATCGAAAAAGTTGTATCATATATTTTTTGAAATGTAACATATCTACAATTTCATGTGCATATAGGCCGTTTTGTGTGCAAATAATTCTAGAAAAAATAGGGCATCGAAGATTTTTCAACTATTTTCGCAGGATTTCCACCTTATTGCCCCCTCAGATTTGAGTTTTCCCGGATATTTTCGTTATTTTTTCACCAAAAATCATCTCAATGAATAGTATTTAAGATGATTTCACCCAATTATCCCAATTTTATTCTCCACAAAATAATAAGTGCCCCATTAAACGTAGGGCACTTAAATATTATCGATCTAATCCCGTTCTTCTTAGTAGTCTTTTGATGGCTTGGTTTGATTCTTGGAGTACCTCATATTTGTCGATGGTCAAAAGTTTGCGATCGCGCATGACGACTTTACCGTCAACCATTGTGAGAACGACATCTGCGGCATTAGCTGAATAGACAATGCGAGTATAAATATTTTCCTCCGAGTTCACTTGCGCTTCATTTGGCCAAGAGTGCGGTTTGCGCAAATCAAGAATTGCTAAGTCCGCTTTCTTGCCGACTTCGATGCTGCCGATTTCGTTTTCTAGACCAAGGGCACGTGCTCCTCCCATCGTCGCCATCTCTAGTGCTTTTTTTGCACTTGGTTGGATTGTTGGATTTTGGTGAAGACCCTTTTGCAATAATGCAGCAAGGCGCATTTCTAAAATATTATCGAGATTGTTATTGTCTGATCCGTCTGGTCCAATTGAGACATTCACACCACGTTTTAGCATTTTTGGAATTGGCGCTATTCCAGATGCCAGATAAAGATTAGCAGAAGGACAGTGCGAGACGTGGCAGCCACGACGAGCGAGAATGTCTATTTCACGATCATTTAAATGGACACAATGAGCTAAAACTGTTCTTGGATTAATGAGGCCAACCGAATCGTAATATTCAACCTCTCTCATGCCGGTATTTTCGATCACCACTTGTTCTTCCTCTTCCGTTTCCGCAGCATGAGTATGCACATGGGCACCGTATTTTGCTGAAAAATCACCCGTTAGCTTTAAAAGCCTAGTAGAACAAAATGGAGCATAGCGTGGGACGAAGCAGTAGCGAAGTCGGCCATCTTTACGACCATCCCATTTTTCAAATAAATCAACCGACTCGCCGAATGCCACATCAGTGGGCTGAATCATAATTTCTGGAATGTTGACTCCCCGTTCTGTTTGGTCAATCATCGCTTTCCCAGCAAAGCCGCGTATACCGGTTTCCTCCATCGCTTCAAAGCAGCTATTGGTATGGAATGTTGTTTCCATATCGTAGATGGTTGTTGTCCCGTTTAAAAATAGTTCCGAGATTCCCAGCATACTTGACCAAAAATTTGAGTCAGCATCGTGTGCCGCTTCCAAAGCGAGTGTCGTGTTCAGCCATTGCTCTAAAGTCTGGTCAGCAACGAGATTACGCTGCAAGGTTTGAGTTAAATGTAGATGAGTTTGGACGAGACCCGGAATGATAATTTGCCCTTTGGCGTTGATGACTTCATCAGCACGATCAAGCTCATTGTCACAATCCCCAATTGCTTTAATACGATTGCCCACGACGAGAATATCTTGATTGTATAGAACGTCGCGATTACGATTCATCGTCACAATCGTTGCGCCACGAATGATGATACGCTTTTGATCCTTTGTGTCACGCTTTTTGTCCGATTTTACTTCTACCTTTTCAGCGGATTTTGTATCTTTGTATTTTGTTGACTTATCGTCCTTATTTTTCGTTGATTTGTCTTCTTTATATTTTGTTGATTTATCATTCTTGTAACTTGTGGTTTTGTCTTCTTTGTATTTCGTCGACTTATCATTCTTGTAACTTGTTGTTTTATCATCATGGTATTTTGTTGAATTATCATTCTTGTAACTTGTTGTTTTTTCATCTTTATATTTGGTTGACTTATCATTCTTGTAACTTGTTGATTTGCCATCTTTGTATTTTGTTGATTTTGTATCCTCATACTTAGTATCAATATATTTAGTCGACTTCAAGTCTTTGAATTTAGTTAATTTTGTTTCTTTATGTTTATCAGACATTTTAATCCTCGCTTCCTTTTTTAAATTATTCCCTTTCAGTAAATGCGAAAGACAAGAATTGGTGTAGGCCTTAGCCTTAAAATGATAGATTTCCATACGGGGTATTCGACTAGATAATGGCCGATTTGAGGGCTTTTGGCAAAAGAAAAATGTAAATTGTGCCTTTGTCATAGCTATTTTTCTAAATAGATAGGCAACAAAAAGAACCGGTGGACGAGACCGGTTCCTTTAAGTCATTATGCGTGACTTAATAGATTTTTGAGTTGATATGCTTTTAATAATTCATTCAGCTGCTGAGGAGAAGAAAGACCGCTAACACAAATGAGAACATCATGATAAAAGCAGATGGCGCTCTTCTTTTCATGTCCAAACATAAGGGTGCGAAGCTTCACTCCACCCATTTCGCGAACTGGAAATTGCCGAAGCAATCTATCATCCTCGTAAAAGGAGGTACCGATTTTTACAAGGTCTTCTAAAGTGTAGGATTGCTGTTCCTTCACCCGGTATCTCCCTGTTAAATTATAGGTGGCTGAAGCTGAAAGGCCAATTGTACGCGCAAACTCAGTAACTTGATTAAGTGCAGCATTCCTACTACCAAAATAACGATGTGAAAGCTCAAAAGTTGCACTTGGATGCTGAGTCTCAATCAGTTCGTCGATTAATTCCTTCGTGGTAAACCTCATTCCGGTTTTGAAGGATTTCCCCTTGATGCTAACTCCTCGGTTTGTTGGCCATTTTTGTAATTCTATTATTTTGTCAGATGGAATCTGTTTTTTGAATAATAGATTCAACAGTACGATAGGTGCTAATCCCTCGATTGCTGCCGTACTCGGATTTCCATTTTTAAGGATAACTTCTTTTCTTTTTAAATCATAGACAAGTCCTCCCCAAAGCGGTTGGAGTACTTGGGCTATGGATGACGGCTCATAACTTTTAAGCTTTTGTTTTGAAATCGAAATTTGCCCCGGTAAATAATAGCTTGTCTTGCGAAAATCACTACCGGAGACGGACCCTTTGAGTAATACTAGCGATTTATCTGAACAATACAACGGAATCCGTTTCGATAAATCCTTTGCGTTATCGAACCATCCTCCGACCATTTCAGCCGGCAGCTGCTTAATGACATTTCGCATGTAATGTCCATGCCCAAATACATAATCAGCTCCCGTAGCTAATATTTTTGGCAGAAGCGCATCATGAAGCGCCTGACTTTGTTCCCCTAAATCTTGGACCTGTCCAAGCACTAATATTTTCTTTCCTTCGTAAAACGATGCCTTCGCCTTGAAGGTTTCGATGGCATTAATCATCGATGGAATCGCAGCATTGTGAGTATCATCGAGCACATCGATAGTTCTTCCATCATTTGTTTTCAACTGTTTAAGTTCCATTACGCGATCGAAGGATTTGAAATCCCGCATCGTTGGAAGCTGCGGCCCCAATTCGATACCCATCTCGGCGATACACAGAAACGCGCATAAGGCATTTTGAATCATTCCATTACTTGGCATCTCTAAGTCAAAGTTGTAGTCTTTCCCTTTATAACCAAATTTTATATTGGTTGAGTATTTTTCCTGGCTAACTTTCTTTAAATAAAGATCGGCTAGAGGGTTATTTAAACTATAGGTCTTGATATTATCCGTTTTTTCCAGTGCCTTTTTATACAAAATATCAAATTCCTCAATATCATGATTAATAATCGCCAAACCGTCCTGTTTTAAGCCTTCGAAAATCCTCGCTTTGAATTTAGCAATATTCTCTTTGGAATGTAATGTTGATAGATGGGCTTCTCCAATTGAAGTGATGATTGCGACATCCGGTTGGATGACCTTCGCTTGATTGCCTCGATTATTTAATGCATTTAATGAAATCTCCACAATCCCATAATCAGGATTACTGCTTAATTTCGCACCGTATAACGGGACGCCAACTTGCGTATTATGATTACCTCGTGTTGCCACAATCGTGCTTCCACTAAGGATATGTTCAAGCATAAGACGTGTTGAGCTTTTTCCGACAGAGCCTGTAATACCAATAACCGTGCCCCTCATTTTATGACGAGCTGCTGTTGCTAATTTTTTTATCACAGCAAAGCTGTCCTCAACAATTAGCTGCATGACTACATCTTTCAAGGCTTCGATTGGTTCTTCAGTAATAATTAATTCACATCTATCTGGACATTTAACGATTTTTTCATTCCCGCTGATCCATTTAGTTTCTTTGTTATTCGCTTGATTCCATCTAGCAGTCGAAATGGATATAAATCCATTACTTTGTTTATTTGTATCTTGAAGGTGAATTGGATCGATTTCAAAATTATTAATAACTAATTCATCAACAAAATCATTGAAATAATCTCCACCAAGTATTTCTTTTAACTCTCGTTTACTGAATCCATTCACGTTGCCCGCTCCTCACCTTCATTACGAAAAATCAATATCTCATTATTATTTTACCGTTATTACTGTTCGTTGCCAGAACATTTCCAGTTGTTCGATAATTTGTCATTTTTTATGGTATTTTTTATGGAGGAGAACAGCTCATTAAATACATGAACAAAAAACACCACCCCGATCGGAGTGATGTTTTAGGATAAGTGTTAGTTAATTTTCTGGCCAGACATATGCGTCAGGACGGCGTTGAGTTAAAGTTGGTACCCTTTTGCGAACATTATCGAGCCAATTCAAATCCAGTTCAGTTGTAATGACGCAAGTTTGGTCGGAAGCTTGAGCAATGACGACACCCCATGGATCAACAACCATACTTCTTCCATAGCTCCATTCGTTGTGCGGCGGGACTTTTCCGTAGCTTGCCGGGGCAACCATATAAACTTGATTTTCAATTGCTCGGGCTTTTAAAAGCACTTCCCAATGGTCCTTACCCGTATGAAGCATGAAAATTGCCGGAGTCAAAATAACCTTTGCACCTTTCAACGCGAGAATGCGGAACATTTCCGGGAATCGAATATCAAAGCAAACACTTAATCCCACCGGCACTCCCTTAATCGAGGTAACAACGATATCGCTCCCCGCTTCCTCCACTTTACTACTATCAATATTTCGATCACCGATTTGCGCGTTGAAACTGTGAATTTTCGTATATGTATCTTGTATTTCACCATCTGGGTTGATGACACAGCAAGTATTTCGGAGCTTCTCTTCACCAGGCATGCGAAGATACATCGTGCCAGCGACTATGTATAAACCAAGCTCTTTTGCGAGTTTTCTTAATGTGGTTAACGTTGGACCATCGAGCGCTTCCGCACTTTCATTGAATTCGACGCGGCGGCCCATCATGTGGAAATTTTCAGGAAGAATGACAACATCCGAATTACTGTTAGCAGCTTGTCTAATTAATCCAATTGCTGTAGCGACATTTTCCTCAACATTATTGGTCACCTTCATTTGAACGAGGGACACTGTTAATTTTTCTACCATAAAATCCATCCTTATGTACGTTTTATGGGTCTAGTATACCATTTTGTTTGATGACTGAAAAATCTGTCATTTGGATTTGTGGTAGGACGCGGGAACTCGTTTGCTTTTAAGTGCCTTTATTTTTTTGAAAAATAAAAATGCGGGTAGTTAAACACCTTATAAGTGGCCTATTTTTGATGAAGTGGATTAAATGAGGACACTTATACAGCCTTTAAGTTACCTAATTTTGCGGAAGCAATAAAAAGAGAGCTCTTATACCGCCTTTAAGTTACCTAATTTTTTAGATGCAAGAAAATGAGGGTACATACACCCTGTAAGTGACCTAATTTTTTAGATGCTAGAAAATGAGGGCACTTACATTCTCTAAGTGACCTAATTTTGCGGAAGTAATAAAATGAGGACACTTATACACCCTTTAAGTGACCTAATTTTGTGGAAGCAATAAAATGAGGGCTCTTATACAGCCTTTAAGTTACCTAATTTCTTAGAAGCAAGAAAATGAGGACACTTACATCCTCTAAGTGACCTCTTTTTGCGGTAATAATTTAAAAAGGGCACTTAAACGCCTCATAACGTTTCGTGCCCTCCCATAATATCTGGTATTCTCTTCAAAATTAGTATTTATTTGTTATCTGTATAATACTAGTTGTTATATCAATATTACTCTTGCGTCATTCCTGTGAAAATGTGAATCGCGTCTCTTAGGAATACGGTAATACCCGGTTGAATTTTATCATAGTAGGCAGTGAAGCGTTCGTCATCTACATACATTTGCGCAAGTCCTGCGTGGGCTTCCTTGTTGTAATCAGGCCAATAATGCATCAGCCATTTTTTGTGAAGCGCTGCAGCTTTTTGTGCTAATTCTCCAGCAGGATCACCAGTCGCAAACCCCTCTTTCAGCGTTTCAAATAACTCTTCTTGCGTCGCAGTTGCTTCGTCGTGTTCTTCCTTAGACATATTCATGAACTTTTCGTTCGATTTCTTAACGGTTTCCTCACCATATTTCTCGCGGATCTCTTTACCGTATTTTTGTTCGTTTTCATCTATCATCTTCTTCTTAAAACCTTCGAATTTCTGTTTATCACTCATGGTTATTCTCCCTTCTGTTACTGCAATCGTTTGTTCGACATTAGCAATTAACACATCCAATTGCTGTCTTTTTTCAAGGAGCTTTTCGCGATGTTCTCTTAAGGCTTTAGCACCGTCAAACGTAGGTGAGGTCACTATTTCCTTAATGTTCTCCAACCCTACTCCAAGCTCTCGGTAAAATAAAATCTGTTGGAGGAGGTTTACCTCGTTTTGACCGTAAATCCGGTATCCTGATGAATTGATCCTTGCCGGCTTAAGAATCCCGATTTCATCGTAATACCTCAAGGTTCTCGTGCTAACCCCAGCCAGACTGGCCAGCTTTTGAATTGTGTACTCCATGCGATTACCTCCCTTACATCAATAAATTTACACCTTTACGCAACGTTAAGGTCAATGGGTTTTTTAATTATTTCACAAGTTTTTTTCATTCAAAAACCTTATTTTGGAAAAGGAATTAATTTTTAAAAAATTTTTCTAATATATGTACTATTTCGTTAATTAAGTGTTATTATACAGATATAGGAAGTGTGATACAGGTCACTGTTTTTCACCAAATTACTACACAAGTCGACAGCAGTAATCAAGTATTCTGCTTTTTTTTACGTTTTCCAAGTCAAATAACTAAGAGTGATAAAAAATGCGAAATGAACGAGGATTTACATTAGTTGAGGTACTCGCTTCAATTACGATTCTGGCGATTTTGGCAACAATCTTTTTCCAAATGTTCGTTTTCTCACAAAAGACCACAACAACCAGTAAGGAAAAACTTGTAGCACTAAATGTAGCCCAGGGGGTGTTGGAGCGGGTTAAACATGGAGTACACAAAGAAATTGATACTCAAAAAACCTACAATCTCCAAGAGTGTAATAAAAAACCAAACGGTGTTGACTGCAATGAACTATATAATAGTTTTTTAATTAACGGAGTCAACTATAAAGTAGAAATCATTATCGGTGAAAAAGATAAAACCGGCTTAGACATATATTGGGCCACCGTAAATGTTTACGATGGGGATGGCGAGGAAGATGATAAGCCTCTAAGTTCAGTGGAAGGATTTGTTGAACTATGAGCAGAAGGATACTTAAGTCTCAAAGCGGATTAACGTTTATCGAACTGTTGGTAACCTTAATGGTTTTTACGATGCTGACTAGTTTAGTAATTGGATATTTGATCAATAGTATGAATAATTTTAAACGGGTTAATGAGGAAATTGCCCTGCATGATGAAGCTAACTATGTGATGTCTCAAATGGTCAATTATATTTTCGTGGCGAAAGATGTTAAATTGGTCTCGGATTCTACCTCGAGCTATCTTATTGAAGTAACTAGTTTTGAAGATAAAAAGACTATAGTTGGATTTGCATGTAATAAAGCTGTAATCGCTACTGATTACGGAAGCTTTACCGGATCTGGGCTAGATTGCACTAATAATAAATTTAAAGGGATACCTCTTCAACCAATCAGTAATGATTATATTAACTTCATTGACTATGAATCAGATAAAACAGAAATTTCAATTGATCATATTAAGGATACCGTCAAAATTGAAATGGTGCTTGAAAACGAACAATCTAAGTACCGAAAACCACTAGTATTGAATAGTGAGGTTTCATTTGTTCATGTGGAATAAAAAAGAGGTGTGTTTCGTGAAGCTTAACGAAAAGGGGTCATCCCTTATTCAGGTTTTGTTAGTCATACTGGTGTTTACAGTTCTCGGATTAGCGTTAATGGGAAGTGTATTAGGTGAAAACAAGCGAACACATGCGACTGAATCGAATATGCAGGCACGTTACTTAGCAGAAAGTGGACTGACTTATTTTGAGCAGGATTATAAGAATTTTATAGATGAAGAAAGTCGTAATCATGAACCTATCAACTTTTATAAGTTTAATGAGTACTTATCACTAAACTTCCTCGCTAATTATAAGAATGGTATGAACGTTAAACCTACAACTGCTGATAGCAAGAACGAGCAAATTACAGTATCTGCATGTATTGTAGGACCAAATGGAGTTTGTATGTCAGATACTGAGGTTATTACATCAGACCCAAACGATTTAAGGATCCAAGTTACGAGTAACGGAATCATCCGTGATTCAAACAATAATATAAAAAGCCATTCGAAATTAATTGGCTATTATAAGCCAGAAATCAGTATCGATAAGTACACTGCTGAAATTGCCGATTTTGAAGAAGATGGCAAAGCGATTGATTTTTCGGAAGTTAAAGCAGTCGGGGTTGATTTGAATACTACCAAATTGCTAGGAGTTACCAAACCCCTCTTTGATGTATTAAATGCTGTACTCGGTCTACTTGGTCTAGACCATTTACAGCTAACAGTTACAGCTGAATTACTACAACAAGATTTATTGGAAGCTGGACTGCTCCTAAATCTTGGCGATGTCATTAATGCTGATGTCATCAATCTACCTGGAAATGAGGATAAATTTTATCGTGTTCCAAGCGATAATGTTGTTGGGGTAAATGCTCTTGGTCCAGTTTTAAACTTAGAAATTCCAGACCTTAGCAATAAAGAAACACGAAATACTTTTGAAACAATGGAAAAACATCGAGTTATTGCTACCGGCGAAGGCGAAATTGCCAATTTAGAAGTATTAAAGGATGAAAAAGGGACTCTGCTAAACGCAAATGTCCTCGATCTCAAAACAGAGAACAATCTCAACGTAAAGATTGACGGCTATAATAACTTCTTCCAGGCTTTGGGGATTCCGTTAATTAATAGTTACTTTGATATTGAGTTTAAAAAATTAGCAGTGATGGGAAACGTTGTTATTCAACAGGACAGATATGGCGCTGTCCAGGATATTGATAGAAGTATTTCTAATATAAAGCTAACTGATTTAATCTTCCCATGGAATTGGGAGAATTTGAATCCATACGGTGTTCGCAGAAGATTCACCTTTGATGAAGGTTTGTTTGTAAATAAGTCCCTTATTATCGGCGGAAAATATAGCAAAACCGGTAACAACCTTATGCTGCGCGGCGATATGGTCGCAATGAAAGACCTCCACATTTCCGATGTCAATTTACAATTTGGGGACACAGATAAAAATCAGGCAGTACTATCGAATGATGAGCGTAATTCCGATTTTTATATTCATAATAATGCGATGATTAAACAATCAGCTTGTATTAATCCTAAAGATAAAACGAAATATGGAATGCGGATATTCTCAAAGGGCACGATCACGATTGAAAACAACCCATCTTGCAGTACGTACGAAGGACTCTTTTATGCAAGAAAAGGAATTAATATTAAAACAAATGGAAAGCCGATTACGATTAACGGGGCTTTACTCGGCGACGTGAAGATTGATGGAGTACCACTTGACGAATATAAACATAAAGGAACTCTCTTTAAATATAACGTTAATCCTAATTACCCATTCTTATATCATGTTTATCTAAACAAAACAGAACTAACAAACTTAGGACGGACAATGGATAAAAGCAATTAATAAAGCTAATAACAACAGCTTTATCTACTTAACTACTAGAATAATGCAATTGATGACAGACACCCAGTTAGTAATAATAACGAAATGAGGTGTTGCTCATGATACGCAATGAAAAAGGTTCCTCGTTAATTCAAGTTTTGTTGGTCATAATAGTGTTTTCAGTATTAGGATTGGCATTGATGGGGAATGTAATTGGGGAAAATAAGCGGACATATAAGACGGAATCAAATATGCAGGCGCGTTATTTGGCCGAAAGTGGATTGACATATGTTGAGAAGGACTTTAAAAGATTTATTGACAATGAAACAGATTTTAATTCTATTAGTTTTCATAATTTTAAAGAGCATTTACAAACAAATTTCCTATCAAAATATCCGACAAGTGAAGGACTTACTGTTGGTGATCCTTGGAGTGATTCAAATCAAAAAGAAATTAAGGTTAAAGTAGCGCTAGAGGGTGTTGACACCATTAAAGTTACAAGTACAGGCAGAGATTCGTTATCTACTGAAACTCTAGTTGGAACTTATAAAATCAGTCAGATTGCGGAAATTGAACATCCTCCTTTCCCAACACCAAATTATGACGGTTTAGCAATTGATTTTACAAAAAAGGATGCAGTTGGTTTAGATTTATTATCATTATTAGGCTTAGACTTAATCGACCCTACAGGTAGTGATAAATCTTATTACAATGTACCAGCTGACCGAGCAATTGGTGCTAGTGTTCTCTTTGACTTGATTGGTGCAAATCTTTTAAGTACTCAACCGTTTAAAACGATGGAAGAAAAAGAAGTTATCGCAACGAGACAGGGAGAAATATTAGGTGTAGACCTTTTAAAAGGAAAAAAAGCTACTTTGTTAACTGTTAATGTTCTTAGTTTCAAGGATGAATACGACACAAATGTTGTAATCGACGGAGGATACACAGCCTTAGGACTACTTGGGATCGAATTTAATGATTATCGAAACATCAACTTTAAAAAATTAGCAGTCATTGGGAATGTAATAATTAAACAAGATAAGAAAGGGTTTCTTTTTGGAAAGGATTTTGCTGATTCAAGAACTTTCACATTTCAAGAAGGGTTGCATGTTCATAAATCGCTTATCATAGGTGGTTTTCAAGGGGAAGATTTGAAAAGTAAATTAATACTTAACGGAGATATGATGGTGATGAAGGATTTATATATTAACTATACAGACCTTCAATTCGGGGACAGCATCACTAATGATAAAATTTATGTTCAAAACAATGCAGAAATTAAAAAAGCTTGTATTAATAAAGAGCTTACTAATAAAAATAAATTTAGTCTCTTAGCAAAAGGAAATATCAGTTTAATTAACAATAATTCCTGTAGCGAGTACAAGGGACTATTTTATTCAGATAAAGATATTATCATTACAACTAACAACCAGCCAATGACAATAAAAGGTGCATTGATCGGTAATGTTAAGGTCGACTATCCTGAAAAATTAACCTATATTCCAGATTCTCAATATTATGGCTATGTAAAATTGAAGGAAATCAAATTAGTTCCAAAGGGACGAACTTTTAATAAATAATTGAATTGGAAAAGCACTGGTCACTTGTTGAACTGCACCAGTGCTTTTCATTTATACTTGTACAAATCTAATGCGTATACTTCCCAAATTCATTATCACTCAATACGATTCTTTTGGGATTAGCGCCCTCGGTTTCTGAATATGTGTTTGTAGATTCTTGATTGTAATGGTTTTGGTCTTGATGATAATTTGAATTTTGGAAGGTTTGATGATTTCTTAGCTTGAATTTTGTGACTTGGTTTTTGAGCATTTCTGCTTGTGATGCTAGTTCTTCGCTGGCCGCTGCTCCTTCTTCAGAGGTTGAAGAGTTGGTTTGAACGACTTGAGATACTTGTAAGATACCTTGATTTACTTGAGAAATGCCCATTGCTTGCTCATTTGATGCGGCTGCAATATCCCCGACTAGATTGGTTACCTGGGCCACCCCATCCACAATCTTCTTCAACGCTTCCGCTGTTTGATTCGCGATATTGGTTCCATCTTGAACCTTGTTTATCGAACCTTCGATTAAATCGGTTGTTTCCTTTGCTGCGTTTGCTGAGCGTGCAGCTAAATTCCGAACCTCTTCTGCCACTACAGCAAAGCCTTTACCATGTAGACCGGCCCGGGCAGCTTCAACGGCTGCGTTCAACGCCAGAATATTCGTTTGGAAGGCTATGTCATCAATTACTTTAATGATTTTTGAAATATTAGTAGAGGCATTATTAATTTCGGCCATTGATTTCAGCATTTCGTTCATTTGCTCATTCCCGTGCTCCGCATTCAGCTTTGCTTTTTCGGCAAGTAGATTTGCTTGATCGGCATTAGCAGCATTTTGCTTCGTTTGCGAAGAAATTTCTTCAAGTGATACAGTTAATTCCTCAATCGAAGCAGCTTGTTCAGTTGCTCCTTCAGACAAGGCCAAGCTAGAATCTGATACCTGTCTTGAGCCCGCGGCTACCTGTTGGGCAGCTTTATTAATTTCCTGCATAATGTTATTTAGCGATTGAATGATGTTATTAATTGATGATTTGATTTCGCCAAAATCACCACGGTATTCTCTTGTAATGCCAACAACAAGATTTCCATTCGTCATTTCTGTTAATACACTCGAAATTTCTGTCACATAAGATGATAGAGTTTCGATACTGTCGTTCAAAGCATGCTTGATTTTTGCATGGTCGCCTTTATAATTACCTTTAACGCTTACCTTTAAATTACCTTTTGACATTTCATCGAGTACAGCGGCTGCTTCTTGGACTGGTTCAATTATCGCATCAATTAATCCGTTTAGGCCTTTGATAACTGCAGCCCAGTCACCATGGAATTTGCTTACATTTCCTCTTTCGGTTAATTTCCCTTCTTTAGAAGCTTCTATTAAAATATTAATTTCTGAGCTGACATCTTTAAGATTTTTTCGTAACGCTTCAAGATTGTCATTTATAAATGCTTTTTTGCCTGGAAACTTCTCAAGCTCCGCATCAAAGTTACCTTGGGCAAATTCTGCGACACAGGCCATTGCCTTCTTTTTCACAATAATATGGTTCTTAACCATACTGTTTACACCATTGGCCACTTCCTTATAAGCACCTTGGAATTTATCTTCTGGGACAAACACATCGATATCCCCGGCGTCATGCTGAGCTGACATTGTAGTCATTTCTTCTAGCAAATTTTTCACATTTGCTCTTAGACCTTCGACTGCGTCATTAACAAAGGCTTTCTTTCCTGGAAATTGCTGAAGTTCTTTATCGAAGTCCCCTTTAGAAAACGCTTCAATTACCTTCATTAATATTTGCATTTCCGTTTTAATATCAATTGATAAATTATTTATGCCTATTGATAGCGTTTTATACGACCCCTGAAATTTTTCTGTTGGTATAAGTTCATCAATTTCACCCTCACGATATGCCTTAGCCATATGCTCTGTTTCCTGAATAAACGAACGCATCGTTTCCATAACAGTCTTCACGCTTTTTGAAAGCAGATCATGTTCAGATTGGACCTTAACCTCAACATCGAAATCACCTTTTGCAATTTTATCAGCGACTTCCGACTGAGTTCTGATATTGCCAGCAATCTTATCAAGCGACAATATCAATGGACTCAATTCAGCATCGTTAATATCTTCAAAATTTACATTCACATCGCCTTTAGTAATCTTTTCTGCCGCATGGACCACCCTACGAAACGGATTGCGAATTGAACTGCTAATCACACTACTTAAGACAATTCCTACTATTAAAAGTACGCCAATTAAAGTTAATAATAACGGGGTGTCCAATCCACCATAATAGCCGACAATTCCAGCGACAAAAATCATAATGAAAAATCCAGCAAATATCTTACCGCTTAGCTTCATATTAATAGAGCTTTCCATTCCCCTTGCCTCCCTACTAGACCTTTAACAGATTTTCTGCATCATCTTCGTTGAGGAGTTTATTACAGTCGAGCAATAGCTTCACATCATTGCCGGTCTTTCCGATTCCCTTTATGTATTTATAGCCTGTTTTGTTCACGTCTGGTGGAGGCACCACTTCCGTTTCTGGTATCGATAGGACCTCTGAAACACTATCAACAATGAGTCCAATCGTGATATCCTCATTTTCGATTACCACCACGCAGGTCCGATCATTGTATTCTTTAAATGGCTTCCTAAAACGGAGTCTTACATCCATAACAGGAATAATTTTTCCACGCAAATTAATAATTCCCCGAATATACTCGGGTAACTCAGGTACCTCAGTCACCGGCTGTAAGCCAATAATTTCCGTGACATACTCAATTTCAATTCCGTACGTTTCATTCCCAAGCACAAAAATGAGAAACCTGTTCTTCAGCGTATCACCTTCCACTTCCAATAATTCGGGATCCATTGCTTCGCTCATTTGCTAGACCTCCTTTTATTCAGTTTGCTTCATTGAAAACGGTTTGGATAAGGTTCAAGTTCTGGTGTGGTGGGATGTGTGTTTTTCTGGTGGAGGGTTATAGTGTTTTGTGAGTTTGAAGAATTCTTTGGGTGCAAAAATAAATATTTTTATAGATTGGGTAAAATCAAACAATTATATAGTGAAACTTCCATCAGTGGGTGGCATTATACCCACTTATGGTTAGCTGAACTTAATCGGACATTTACGGGCAGTTTATCTGCCATAATTTTCTATATTTAATATAATCCTTGAAGTGGGGGATTTACTGCCCGTTGATGTGGGATAAATTTATTATATCGATAAAACTTTGTTATGTAAAATAATGGTGGGATATTTAAAAATTTAGACAAAAAAACAAGACCGCCTTGGCCTTGTTTAATTTAATATAATGTTAATCTCCGCTCCAGGCACTTCGCTTTCCGCGGGCGGTGCAGGAAGCCTCCTCGTCGCTTCGCTCCTGCGGTGTCTCCCTATGCCCTTTGCTCCCGCAGGAGTCTTCGTGCCTTCCGCTCCGTTATCAATTTGTAAAAATTATTACATTATGCCTTCCGGTCCACGAGTAATCCGAGATAATCGGTCATGGCAGCGTACATGTCTAATAGTTTTTTCGAAGGAATTTCTTTAATGACTTCATTGGTCTGGTCATCAACGATTGAAACATAATATTCCTTTGCCCCATCATGAAATTCGAACTTCAAATGGGAATTTGAGGCCTTCAAAAATTCATTTAAGCCATTAATCACTTTTTCGGTTTGTTCCTTTGAATTCTGCTGGCTCGATTCCTCTTTATCTTTGGACATTTCCTTAGTCTTAACGATTCGTTCGACCTTATCAACCGGCTTCGCCTGATATCCACTTGGGACATTACCAGGCATTCCTGCCACATGATTATTATTCGTACCAGAAATAGACAACCTATCTGACATCGCTCATCTCCACCTCCTATGCACAATCACTCTATTTAAAATTATCGGTTGGGGTGGGGGAAAGTTTATGATATATAATGAACAATTTATGAGATAAATTATTTCAAGCATACCCTGCAAATAATAACCTGAAGCACTAAATACAATCAACGAAAATTACATTCAAGCACCGTTCAGATTAATACATCAATATTTGTACCTAGATTCGGTTGGTCAATCCGTTGAATGTTTGAAACATTACTAACGCCTAATAACTTTTGAAGTGCGTCTCCTTGCTGTTCAACATTCCCCATTGCCATTTTCATAACAGACATGGAAGCTTGTTGTTGTACTTGTCCTTGGCTTAGTGCAATCGACATTTTTGCAATATCCATATAAGCACATCCTTATATTTTACTATGAGAATTGGAACGTAAAAAATTATTTATCGAAGAAGCTGTAAAACGGCTTGAGGTTGCTGATTTGCTTGTATCAGCATTGCTTGAGCAGACTGAGATAGAATTGAATTTTTGGCTTGCGCCATTACTTCTTTTGCCATGTCTGAATCACGAATACCTGATTCTGCTGCGGTTATATTAATACCATAATTTGAAATATTATTCTGGATGTGCTCTAATGCATTTTGATAGGCTCCCAATTTACCTCGTTGAGAAGAAATCATCTTGATTGCTTCATCTATTAATGTGATTGCTTCTTGAGCTTTATCAGCTGGATTAATAGATAGTGTAGCTATTTTTAATTTATCTGTACGAGCATCAAATAACTCAATCAAAAAAGAGTCACCAGAATTTGCTCCAACTTGTAGAGTGATTGGTGGCATATTTTCCAATTCTTCTTTATTGCCAGAATCAACAATAATACTAGAAGCTAGCGAGCTTAATTGAGACGAAAAGTCACCATAAATATCCATATATGTACCACCGGTTGGGGTGGTTAGCCGATCTAATTGCGTGGCAATCCCTGAAGCAGTTGATGAAACTACATGTAATTTAATATTATTTGTTTTTAACAAATTGGCAACGTCATCTATATCATAGCTCGATTGCCCATCCCCACCGTCACCATCAGTTGCGTTGTCATGGACAGGTGCATCTGTAACTAAAATAAATTGTTTAGTCGCATCCTCCCGGAAGGAAAAGCTTAATGCACCATTGGTTGGGTCAGCAATACCTTCTAGTCCAGATTCCTCCGTATCGCCTCCGCCAATTGCTGGAACACTTCCAATATATGTTTTGAAAACTTCTACGTCCGTAACAAAGTCTTTTTTCTCAACCCACTCACCATTTTCAGATGGTGATATATCGCCATATGTAACTAAACCTAACCTAACATCTACTCCCTCATCTTTCATTTTATTAACAAAGCTTTCAATGTTATTTTTTACATTTGCGATTGGTGATCCCATGCTCCCCGTATTATCAATAATAAAAATAATATCTGATTTACCTGGAACAGTAACTGGTGGAGTTTCAATAATTGGTGGTCTAAGGATTTTAATACTATTAAATTCAGTATTATTTGCAATATCATCTATTCCTAATTTTATTTGGTCAATTTCTGTTTGTATTGCTCCCCTATCTTCTGCGGTAAGTGTATCATTAGCTGCTTGTATTGCTAATTCCCTTATTCTTTGTAAATTGGGATTTTGAATTTGTCCAAGAGCTGCGTCTGCACTCTGAATAAGAGATATGCCATCCTGAATGTTTTTATTCGCTTGTTCAGTTCCTCGGATTTGTGCTCTCATTTTTTCCGAAATAGCCAAACCTGCTGCGTCATCAGCAGCTTTATTTATACGTAAGCCAGATGCTAACTTTTCGATTGCATTTGTATTGCTTTTGTTGTTTTTTGTTAATTTATTTATTGTATTTAATGCTGCTAAATTATGATTAATGATCAAGATATCACCTTCAATAAAAAGACTTTTTACCTATATTTTGGTATCGGTAATATCTAGGAAAAATTTAGCAAATTCTATGGGATTTATTAGTAATAAAACAAATTTTTTCATATTCTCGTCAAAATATTATTCGTAAGTAGTATGAAATGTTATAATAGAACAAACATTCTATGTAGGTGATATTATGTTTTCTTTAAGTTCTATACCTGAAGAAATTAAACATATGATTACCGGAAAGTTGTTAGGGGATGGCTGCATTACAAAACAAAGAGGAAGAAAACCTCGATTTCAATTTATTCATTCTAAAAATGATAGTGAATGGTGTTTTTTCTGTTTTGAAAAATTAACCTCTACTCTTCCACTAGCACGTCCCTTTTATAAGAAAGTAATGGATAGTAGAACTGAAAAGGGCTACACCGAGTGCTACCAAGTGCAATCTCAGACCGACCAGTTTATAACATTCCTTGAGCAGGTGTGTTATAACAATTGAAAGTGAATTTGCGGTTTATCATATAGAATAATCCAATTTTGAGAGTCTAATTTAAAGTTTAGGAGCAAATTTCGAGTCAATAGCGCAATGAGGTTCATATGTCATTTCATTAAATTGGTTCTACTTTATCCATGTGTATATTTATGAAGAGGAGATTCATTTCAATTCATTACAACAACAATGATAATAATGGAACAACTATTTACCTACTTAGGACAGTTTGGGAGGATAGCGAGTATACTATCCCCCATAATGAGAATCAAATCTAGATTTGTGCTAATAAAATTCTTTTTTCAAACACCTTGAACTTCTACCTTGTTAACACAGTAAAAGTTTTACGAGGTCCATGTCATCTCAATCTTGATGATCACCCCCGAATAAACTAAAGTATAATACTATAGTTTTTAACAGCAGAGCCCCAATAGATGATGCATGCTAGAAAGCTTTCTATGACGTTTTAATCATCAACCATGTCATTTTCTATTTTTTTAACCCTTTCTACCTTTTTGCTCTTTTATTACTAACTAAATTCTTTTTTAACAGACTCTAGCGCAGAAACAATCACTTGATGCATATCAAAATATTTATATAATCCTAATCTCCCCCCAAAAATCACATTCTTCTCTTGTTTTGCTAGCTCTTCATATTTTATATATAAATTATTATTTTTTTCATCATTAATTGGATAATATGGCTCTTTACCAGATTCCCAATCTAGAGGATATTCTTTTGTAATAATTGTCTTTTCTTGGGTGCCAAATTCAAAATGTTTATGCTCTATTATTCGAGTATAAGGGGTTACGTTATCAGTATAATTAACTACTGCATTTCCTTGGTAATTGTTGATTTCATGTAAAACCTTTGTTTCAAATTTAAGACTTCTATATTCAAGCACTCCATAATTAAATTCGTAATATTGATCAATCATCCCAGTAAAAACAATTTTATGAGCGAGTTTTGAGAGTTCATATCTATTTTGAAAGAAATCAACACTTAATCTCTTTTCACTATTCATAAGCATCTTTTCAATAATTGCGGTGTATCCACCAATTGGTATTCCTTGATATTTGTCATTAAAATAATTATTATCATAAGTAAAGCGTACTGGAATTCTTCTGATAATAGCTGCAGGTAATTCTTTAGCAGGCCTTCCCCATTGCTTTTCTGTATAACCTTTAATTAACTTTTTATAAATATCTGTTCCAACTAAAGAAATTGCTTGTTCTTCAAGATTTTTAGGAGTAATAACCCCAGCCCTTTTTCTTTGTTCTTCAATAACCTTCCTTGCTTCATTTGGTGTTGAAACACCCCATAATTTATTAAAAGTATTCATATTAAATGGTAGATTGTATATTTCTCCATTAAAATTTGCTATAGGTGCATTAGTATATCTGTTAAACTCGCCAAATTGATTGATATAATCCCAAACCTTTTTATTATTAGTATGAAAAATATGAGCTCCATACTTATGAACATTAATATCTTCTATTTTCTCAGTATATAAATTACCACCAATATGATCCCTTTTATCAATTACTAAACAAGTCTTTCCTCTTTGTGTAGCCTCATAAGCAAACACAGCACCAAATAAACCAGCGCCAACTATTAAATAGTCATACATTATAATGCTCCTATAATTTTAATTTCAATTTATAGTATTCTTACTCCTACTTGCTCATGGTAACGATTATACCCTATATATTCAAATTTACTTTTGCTCTCAGCAATAAACTCTTCAAAAGCCTTATATTCTCCATTTTTCCAATTTGGATAATTAAAGTACTCATCAAATACAATTACTGTCCCAGATTGTATTTTGCCTTTTAGAAATTTAAATATTGTTTTAGTTGATGTATACAAATCACAATCAATGTGGATAAATGCACAATTGTTTTTATGATTTTCAGTAAACTTTGGTAAAGATTCCTCAAACCATCCATTAATTAATTCAACGTTATAATTTACACTTGGAAGTGTTCCCAACTGAAATACTCCTTTAGGAAAACCATCTCTCCAATCTTCTGGTAAACCCTCAAATGAGTCAAATCCATAAACGGTCTCTTCTACTTTAGATGAAATAAAATTAATCGTTTCACCTTTATACACCCCAAATTCAATAAATAAGCCTTTTAGGACCACCAAATCAATTGCATATTCTAATAGCTCTTCTTTAGTAGCAAAAGATCTCACATTATTCATTCTCTCTTCAACAAAACTTGCTGTTTCTTTTAATGCTTTTCTTTGTAATTCACGTTCTATATTTCTAGCATCATTTTCATGAAATAGATGATTAGCTTTATAAATTATGTTTAATAATTCATTGTAGTCCATCTGCTTATCAAATCCTTTATTAAAATCTAAATATCAAATTTCCTATTTACTAGATATTTGATTATTTCCGATGTTGGTAAGTTAGAGTCTGCTAAACTACTGAAAAGTGATACCCGTATATTTTTTTTAATCATAGTCATAATAAAACGCTCTTCTTCACTTAAAACATGAAAAAGTTCTTTCTCAACGATCTCCATTACCTTTAAATTTTCCACATTATTTTCCTGTGGATTCTTCTGCGAATTTCCTTCAGGATGTATTCTGTAGTAACCAAGTGGCTCTTCTACAAAAACACATTTTGCTCCATTCAGGATAAATCTAATATGTCTCAACCAATCGTGTGCAATTCTCAAACGATAATCTTCAAGACCAAAAAGATGGAATAATTCTCGTTTATAAACCGATCTTGGACTCACATGAGCACCCTTTAAAATAAGTTTTCGTAACATTTCACCATCTGGGAACTGATGATTGGGCCCTTCAAAGAAATGGTTAAATCTTGGATCTCGTGGTTGACCGTAAAGTGTGGTTGTTAATTTACTTGTACCATCTATAACAAATAAATTTGCAAAGCCCAAATCTGCTTGATCCATTTCAATTTCATTAATTACCTTTTCGCAATATTCAGGAAGGTATACATCATCTGCATCAAGAAAAGTTACATATTCACCTTTTGCTTGTAACAAACCATAATTATAGGTATAGTTAGCCCCTCTATTAATTACATTATCAAAAACCTTTACATTTTCTAAATGTGAAAATTTATTTATAATTGCTAATGTATTATCTGAAGACCCATCATTTACGATAATAACTTCTTTTTTATCTATAGTCTGTGTTAACGCAGACTCAATTGTTTCCCTAATGTATTTTCCTGCATTATAAGCCGGAATGATAATTGAAAGTAGAATTCTATCTGATGATAATTCATATTCCTTAACTCTAGTTTTTTTTGCAAAATCTATTTTTTTACATTTAACGTTAAAACCTTGTAGCCACTTGCTATCAGGATAAATTTGTAAGGCTAGTTTTAAAAACTCATCTCTTAATTCATACATTTTTACCTTTTCAGTTAATTCAATCCCATATTTAAAAATACGAAAATCATTTCTATTTTGGTTTATAGCTAGTAATGAGAACTCAATAGCATCATTAATTTCTTCTCTCTTTATAAACTCCTTAATAGTATTCACCATAGCTTCATCATCAAGTTTTTCTAAACTATCTATTTCTTGATAAAAAGAGATTGCAATCTCTTCAAAATGAAGCTTATATAACATATGGCCAATTAACAGATTAATAGATTCATCATAGAACTTCTTTAGCGGTATAAGCGATTCGAATAGTTCGAACTGTTGAAGGAGTACTGCTTTTTCCATAAGAGAAACTAGATAAACTGGATTATTCATCTTTGTATCAATTGACCCTTCTAGTAAAAATGATACAAATAATTTTTCGTCACTATTTGTAATCAAATTACCAAATAACTTCAACAAATTGGTTTCCTTACAGTTTAAAGCAAGGATAAGTAAATCAAAAAAATCAATCCAATTTTGACTTAATAAATCGTTCAAATCATGTATAGATCTATTTTTTATTCTATTATAAGCATCATTGAAATTACCATTAACCAATTCGGATTTCATATTTATTCCTACAATATCTTTTTTGGTATTAATAAACTCACATAAACTTTTTGCTAAATCAATATTATTATTATTCAGTAGTACTTTTATAATTGCCTTAGTTATTTCTTGCCTAGCTGTCCATTTCTGTTTGTCAATAAAGTTCTTTAGTTCTTTGTTGCAATTATATTTCGATAAGATGAATAGAATCCGTGTGATAATTTCTAAGTTAGTTGTATTATATGATAAAGCATGAGAATATTGCTCAATAGCCTTTTCATAGTTTTCTTCACGTTCATATATCATTCCTAAAAATTTATGAGGAATTAATTCTAAATAATCTTCACTCAAAATACATTTATCGTAATTATCCTTATTGTTAATAATCTCTATTAATACATCTTTAGCGTCTTCAAATCTAAACTGTGAAATATAAATATTACTCTTTAAACATTGAAAATCAGGGGAATTAGAATACATTTGTTGAGCATCAGCAATCACATCTAGTGCCTCATTATATCTAGTTAACCTAATTAAACAATTAATGATTTGAATTATTGTATAAGGGACCCAAGAATATCCTATATCAGGTTTTTTTATGAATGCTTTTTTATATGCATCTAATGCTTCCTCAATCTTCCCCAAAGACTGCAACTCATTTCCCATATTAAAATAATCAAAACCAGATTCTCCAGACTTCTTCATTTCTGACTCAATTAACATGGTATTCCTTTTATTCTTTTCTTTATTCTTAACCACATAATTTAAATAACCAGAATGATAAACAACAAGACTGGAATCCTTATCTCTTATTAAAGTATCATCAGTTTTTTCTAGTTGCTCATGAATGTCCCTATAATATTTAACCGTTCCATCATTTATATATATTCTAGAATGATGATGTTGAATAATATTTTCACCATAAGATCCAGTGAAGTTAATTATTTTAACAGAAAGAGCATCAATTCTTGACTTTGAGTCAATAATCTCTTTTAAGCTATCAATAGTAGTACATAAATTTTCTCTATCAACGTATTCATCAGCATCTAGAGCTAAAATCCAAACTCCTCTAGCAAACTTTTGAGCAAAGTTACGCGCGTTAGAGAAACTACCATCCCAATTAAAATCATAAATTTTATCAGTATATTTTGAAGCAATTTCTTTAGTGCAATCAGTTGAACCTGTATCAACAATTATTATTTCATCAACTATACCAAAAACAGAATCCAAACATCTTTCCAAAACCTTTTCTTCATTCTTTACGATCATACAAAGTGATATAAAAGGTTGCATAGCATCTCATTCCTTTAGTAATAATAAAAAGATATCGCAACAAAAGTACGATATCTTTTTTTAAAATTAACGAAGTAATTGTAATACTCCTTGAGGCTGCTGATTTGCTTGCGCTAGCATTGCTTGAGCAGCTTGAGAAAGTATAGAATTCTTTGTTTGAGTCATCATTTCTTTCGCCATCGTGCGAACATTTGCTTTCACAAATGACCAGACTATATCTTCACCCTCTAGTAGTCTAGTAGGGGTCGGGCACTTCGGATTCACAATGCTGATGTACATTGTTTCACCTACGGATTTCATCATCATAGCCTAAAGAGCCTTAGATGGTCTATCCTAGTCGTTGAACCTTCTCCACTCTTTCGAGACAGGAGCTTGGCTGCTGATTGCCCATATCTTTCCTTTTTTCAAACCATCACGCTTGTCGTTTCCAACTACGTTGTGGTAAGAAAAGCTCTTAGGGTTTTCCAGCAATTCACCCGATAATGATCTCTAGCCGTTACCAGCTAGGACGACTGTGCTTGTCACTGCCTAAGCAGCTAAAGCATAATCTACGTCACGGATACGAGATTCCGCAGCAGTTAAGTTCTCTGACGAAGTATTTAAATTATTAATAGTATGCTCTAAACGATTTTGGAATGCGCCCATTTTTGAGCGTTCTCCTGAAACTGCCTTAATTGCAGCATCAATTGATGCGATAGCAGTACTTGCAGCAGCATTGGTAGAAACAGAAATTCCATCCAATGTCAATGCGGAAGAGCTCATTGTTCCGATACTAAAATTAATAACCTGTCCACTATTAGCACCAACTTGTAAAGTAATATTAAGTGATCCACCCAACAATGGTTGTGTATTAAATTGAGAATCAGTAGAAATCCGATCAATTTCAGATAGTAACTGATTTAGCTCTTTTTGAATCTCACCACGATCGTCAGTAGTATTAGTGTCATTCCCACCTTGTACAGCTAATTCTCGCATACGTTGAAGAATATCGTGTGTTTCATTTAAAGCCCCTTCCGCAGTGGCTATCAACGATATTGAATCCTGTGCATTCTTCGAAGCTTGATCTAATCCTCGAATTTGGCCACGCATTTTTTCTGAGATTGCTAGTCCAGCTGCATCGTCTCCAGCTTTGTTAATGCGAAGACCAGAAGCTAATTTTTCCATTGATTTAGATTGATTTGTCGATGCACTAGTCAACTGACGGTGCGTGTTGAGTGCTGCAATATTGTGGTTAATACGCATTGTAAAATCCTCCTTATTTGGATATTAAGTATTATTTTTGAGGGGAAATCCCCTTATATAACAAACCCAGTGGGTCTATTAATTAGATGATAAACACCTTTTCAGGCTCAGTAAGGAAATTGATTTTGCAAAGCTCTTCACGGAAAATACTGATTTCCTTTGGCGCCTCAATTGCAAACCTGAGTAAACCAGATACGGTTTGGAGAATGGTTACTTTGATTGCATCCCCAATAAGAATCGTCTCGATAATTTTCCTTACTTGTTTTTTGACAACATATGTTTTTCGGTGTTGGTGTTTCAACTTTTTGATTCTCAAATGTCTTGGTGCTTCAATCGCAATCCGAGGTTTGGAACCAGCTTGTAGAACAGTCACTTTGATCTCTTCACCAATGATGACGGATTGTCCAATTTCTCTGCCTACAATCAGCATCCTATCCCCTCCTGAGATTCACTTGCTGTATAGTTCTTTTATCGGAGCATTAAAAGAAATGTTTAGTTCATTTTGATACTATTTTCCAAAATCAATCAAATAATTTTGTATTATTTTTATCGGTAACATTTTTAAAAGGTTTAATAAAAAAGCAAAAAAATAGCCATCCCGATTGGAATGACTAGTTGATTTATAATTTTCACATTCCTATTTGCTGCGAAAGCCATGAACTTTGTGAGTTCATTTTTGATAGCGCACTTTCCATAGCGGTGAATTTTTTCCAAAGTCTAGCTTCGTAATCGGTAACTCGTCTTTGTTCTCTTGTGATGTTAGCTTCAATCGATTTTAGTTGTTTCGCCATAAAGCTTTGCGTATCGACCTTGGAATTTGGTGATCCAGCTAGTTCCCCAAGCTGGGAAATGGCAACATTTAAACGTTCATATATTCTCCAACCAAAACCACTTTGATCATGTACAGTCCTATCCTTAGTAGTTGAATTTACACCACTTGCTTCCGAGCCAATAGCTGTAAACATTTTCTTTACATCTTCTAAATTGGTTTCCAAGACGCCCTTAAATTTGGTTTCGTCAAGGATGATTTTTCCTTTGTCGATATATTCTTTGGAGAAATCTAGTCCAATTTCCTTTAATGAATCAAAATTTGTGGATACTCCTGAACTTTTCACCATAGTTGAAAGGCTGTTTCGCATTTCATTCAGGACACTTTTTATGGTTGAATCATTTTGGAGTAAGCCGCTTCTCGCTTTTTCTTCCCACAGCTTAATATCGTTTTCCTTCATATCCTTTTTCTGTTCATCTGTTAATGGTGGAAAGTCACGATATTTCTTTTGAGTAAGGCGACCATTTAAATCAGCAATCAATTCGTTGTACTTATCGACAAAGGTTTTGATGTTATCAAAGATTCCTGAGGTGTCACTAGTAATTTGCACTGATACACTTTTGTCTGCTGTAATTGGCTCTTTGATGTTAAAGGCAATACCATCATAAGTGAATTTATTAGAAGAAACGTTAATTCTGTTACCATCTATGATAATATAGCCTGTCTCAGCTTTCTTTCCTATTCCACTTTTGTTAGATAAGCCAAGATTGTTCGTCCCAACTGATAAATTTACATTAGCTGCTTCACCTGTATCTGTTGATGTGAGGACCAATGAACCACCAACATTTGCTGCTTTTACTTTTGTTGAAATTTCTGGTTCTGCTATTTCCGTACGCTTATTGATTTCAGAGACAACCTCGTCGAGCGTCATGTCTTTTTTTAGTGTAATCGGAACTTCATTGAGTGTAATGGTAGTATCCGCATCAACCTTTGTCCAATTGATATCATAGCTTACCATTGCTGGTTTAGCTGTTGTCGACGGGGCAGCTTCCGTAATGACAAAATCTTTCCTAGAACTTGTCCCTGCAGTTGAGACTTCTATTCTTGAATCACTGGCTGTTACCTTTTGCTTATTAAAGGTTGATTGCAGACGCAAGCCTTCCATTGCTTTGCGGAATTCATCAAGCTTGCGGTTGACGTCGCGATAGGCGTCGCTTTTCCAGGTGGCAGTTGTTTTGTTTGCGATCATTTTGTTTAGGCGGGCACTTTGGGCTGCGACTAGTTTATCAACGATTTCTTCGGTATTCATTCCGGAGGCGAGACCTGTCACTCTTAATGGATCATTATTTATTGCTGACACAAGTAGCACTCCTTTCCTTATTAATTGTTTGCTATCGAAATAGAATGTTGATTTCCGCTCCAGGCACTTCGCTTTCCGCGGGCGGTGCAGAGAGCCTCCTCGGCGCTTTGCGCCTGCGGGGTCTCCCTATGCCCTTTGCTCCCGCAGGAGTCTTCGTGCCTTCCGCTCCAATCAACTTCTCACAAAATGAACTTTTTGGAAAAACCTATACTACTTCTAAGCACCCTTCAAACATCACTAAGATTTTATAATCCCATTCGCAATTCCTAGCATTTGGTCGGCGTAGGTCATGGCTCGGGCGTTTAGTTGGAAGCCACGTTGCGTTAGTAATAGTTCGGTCATTTCGGTTGCTAGGTCGACGTTTGAGGCCTCTAGATAGCCTGATGTTACTGAAATTTCATTGACGCCCATTGCTCTGACAAAGTTGGCTTGGTTTGTTCCATTCGGTAATGCGGCTGGATCGAACGAATATTGATTGCCGCCTAGATTTTTTAGCAAGTTCGGATTTTGAATGTCGACGATGCCGACTCGTTGCGCGGAGATAAAGTCACCGCTGACAGTGTTTTTATTTTTCAAAAAGATTTGGCCATTGCTTTGAATTTGCACTTCGTGTTGGTCGTTCAAGACGATTGGATTTCCGTTTTGGTCTAACAGATAGCCGCCATTTGGATGAACTAGATTATAGGTACCCGGGGTATCACTGTTTGGACTTATCTGGAAGTTTCCGTCACGAGTGTATCTTGTTTCGAGTGCTCCACCACCGGTTTGTGATGGATACCCGATTTGGAAATAACCGCTGCCATTAATCATCATCGCAAATGGGTTATCGGTTTGCATTGGTGCACCTTGAGTCGTATCCATTTGTGTTAAGCCAGTGCGGGTGCCGTAGCCAACGCGGATTCCGTTTGGTGTTAGGCGACCGACCTCTTGGCCAGCTCCAGCTTGGTTATTGATTTGGTTCGCCAGAATTTCAGTAAAGCTTTGTCGGGTGCGTTTGAAGCCCGGTGTATTCACATTGGCAACATTATTTGATATAGTATCAAGCTTTTGCTGGTATGCGCGCAAAGAGCCTGCCGAGATATTAAGTGAAGTATTCAATTTCGCTTACCTCTTTCTTGATTCTATTAGCCATTGACTTTTCCAACTGAATACAATTGCTGTAGTGATTGATCGTATGCGTTGATGACCTTTTGGTTGGCCTCGTAGCCACGGATGGTTACCATCATGTCGGCCATTGTTTGACCAGCATCAACATTGGATTGCTCAATAAATCCCTGATGAAGGAGCATACCAGGATTAGTGCTTCCAGGGTCGGTAACAAACGGGATTGCGTTATCTGATCCGTAAAGGTTCTCTCCACGACGAATTAGGTTATGCGGATTTTGGACAACAACCATTCCGATTTGCCCAATGTTTCTCGTCCGGGCTGGATCATTTGCGTAAGCTAAAATATTTCCTTGAGTGTCAATTTGCAAATCTTCCTTGGCAATACTATCGGTAATACGAATCGGCTGATGATTGGTGCCGAGAACGCGATAGCCTTCGGGCGTAACAAGATTTCCATTGGAGTCCAAATCAAATTTACCATTACGGGTGTAACCCACTGTTCCATCTGCCATTTGCACCGCGAAAAATCCGGCTGGCTTTACGAGTCTACCATTGATAGTTTGATAGGGAATGCTTGAGTCTTCTATCGCTAGGTCCAAAGCGCCTGATGTTTGGACGAAAGTTCCTTGGCTAAAGTTTGCGATTCGTTCTTGTGTATAGACTCCGCTTGCGATTTCGTTATTAGGTGGATATTGTCCTGATACTTGTCCAGTTCCTGTTGTTCCGTTTTGATTAAAGTCGCGAATTCGCTCTAACAAATGATTCGGAAATGCGCGTAGGATTGGATCATCCTTTTTAAAACCGGGTGTTTGGGCATTGGCGAGATTATTCGTTAATGCCTCTTGCTTTCGCTCCAGTGAAAACATTCCAGACGCTGCGGTATTCAAGCCTCTTAACAAATGCTTCACTCCTCTCTCATTACTTGCATTTATTAATAACGATTTTTATTGAACTAAAAAATCAACAATATAGACGCGGGTTATATAATCCTTGGAATCAAATTCCTTATTCAAATCGTTTTCGATACTTTCTTCTAGCGATTTGAACCCTTTTATGCCGATGACTTCATTTTTTTTCAAGCTATTTATATTTTTAATAATCGTATTTTCGATGCGAAAGTTTAATTTGCTAATTTCTTCTGCTGTTTTTTGTGATTTGGTAACGATTTTGAATTTCGCCTGCATAAAGTTACCGTCTGCTAAATTGGTGGTGATTGGTTTAGTATCTAATGAGATTTCTAATAGCTCTTCTATCGAAACTTCATCTTGATTTTTCGTTTCGCTTGGGGCATTTAACGCAAACCAAACAAAAAATGCTCCGACGCCAATAAAGGTAATACTGCCAATAATCAGTAGCGATTTTTTCAACAAATTCATGGGCACTGCCCCTTATCCTGTAATAGAAAGTTTAAGTGTAAAGATTGATTAATAAGCCTTTGATTTCGCCAATTCGCTCTAGAATTGAGAGACTCGTTGTTTGTTCGTCTAACACATGCTTCGTTAATTCCATTAATTTTGTATCAATTGTTTTGATGGTTTTCAGTGTTTTGCTTCCGGCATATGGGTCCCATGTTTCGGATTGGTGTAGCTTAACACCGTGCTTGGATACCTCATTCATGTATTGCTTGACCAAATCCTTGTATTTGCGCAATTCATGAAAGGTGCGCTTCTCGCTTAAGGTTTGACCTTGCTGCTCAATGTTTTGCAGTAGCTGCTGAAGCCGGTCCTGGGTTAATTCCTTTGAGTAGCTGCCGATGATTTTTTGAAAAGAAGTATTGCTGGTGGTAGACCGATCAGATGGTGTCAGCTGCGGGTCACTAACATTTACCCGAACAGGTTCTTGAATTTTCATTAGTCCACCTCCTTTAGAAAAGCGGAAGCGCCTCCGCAATTAAGCGAAAGCGTTCCATAGAATTGTAGTAATAACTATTTCAACTTCTCAACCTGAACTTCAACATCGTGAATTGCTTCGGCAACTCCTTCTGCTTCTTTCGTTTGCGTTTCAATGCTGGCATTTAGCTCGTTAGTTTGCTTACGGACTTTAGAGATTTCTGATGAAATTTCTTGTCCAAAGCGAGCTTGGTCGTTTGTCACGACGGTGATTTCTTTGACCATGTTTTTAATTGCATTAAGGTTGCGAACGATTTCCTCAGCTGCCAATGCTTGCTCGCGAGTTGCCGCCGTAACTGAGTTTGATTGACTAGATACGTCTTCAACTGAAGTAACAATTTCACGGCCGCCTCTAGCTTGCTCAGCAGTAGCAGAAGTAATTTGTTGAACTTGGTTTTTGATATCCATAATACCTTTAACTACTTCTTGGGCAGTTAACGATTGTTCTTTTGTTGATTGCGTCATTTCTGATGCTTTATGGGCTACGTTTTCAACCGATTTCGTAATGAGTGCAGTGTTCTTTGATTGTGTTTCGGTTACTTCAACGATTTGATTCATTTCTTCACTCATAATAGTGATGCCTTGCGTGATTTTCTTAATGGCTTCATTCGTTTTATCAGCAAGCTGGTTTCCAACCTCAACCTTATCGGCACCGCTCTTAATCGAGTTGACTGCCACTACGGTTTCATTTTGAATACCTTTAATTAAGTTAGCGATTTCCTTCGTCGCTTGGGCGCTTCGTTCCGCAAGCTTTCTTACTTCATCAGCCACAACGGCGAAGCCTTTTCCGTGTTCGCCAGCACGGGCCGCTTCGATTGCTGCGTTAAGTGCCAGCAAGTTTGTTTGACCAGCAATATCATCAATCGTTTCGATAATGCTGCCGATTTCCTCAGAACTCTTGCCGAGGTTAATCATCACATTGCTAGCTTGGTTGATTTCTTTAGAAATTTCCTTCATTGCATTTAATGTTTCATTAACGGTCCCAGCACCTTCAACTGCATCCGTTTTAACAGATTGGCTAAGCTCGTTCATTTTATGAGTGCTTGATGCAACCTGTTGTACTGAGGTAATCATTTCTTGAACTGATATTGATGTTTCATCTGCGGTTTTTAATAGACTTACAGCACTATCAGAAACAACATCGATTGATTTACTCATTTCTTCGATTGAGGCAGAAATTTGTTCAACGCCCGCACCAACATTTCCAGCATTACCAGCTACTTGTTCGATAGAAGCCATCATTTCTTGAATAGCGTTGGAACTCTTATCTGCTGCATCTGACAGGTGGTCGGCACTTGTTGCCACTAAGCTGATTGTGCTGCTCATTTCTTCGATGGCTGCTGAGATTTCGTTGACGCCAGAAGTTGTTGTGGTTGTATTTCCGGCAACCTCCTGAATCGATGAAACAAGTTCATTTAATGAATCACTTGTCTTATCCATTGAATCATCAAGCGTATGCGCCGCAACCGCTGATTGATCGATTGACTTCTTGATTTCGTTGACGGAGTTGGTTGTGATTTCTACATTTTTCACTACTGCATTTACGGAACGACGAATTAATCTTGTCATGATAAATGAAATAATGATTGAGAAAATTCCAGCACCGACGGAAACTGCAATATTTTCAATGACTGCTTTCATCGCAAAATCTTCGGAATCTTTGATAAAGTTATCCGTATCTTTATTAACATCCTCAGAAAGCGCGTGTAATGCTGCGACTGCGTGTTCACCTAATGGAGCCATTTCGCCCATTAATTCATGAACAGCTTCATAGTCATTGCTTAATGAACCATCAAAATAATCTGGGAAACTAGCGGTATATGCTTCAAAATCATCGCTAAAGTCGTTTAAACGCTTACTATTTTCATCCGTTAAATCAAGCTCTTTCATTTCCTTGATTGTGTTTCGTACATCCTCAATATCTTCATCTATAAAGGTTTTCATTGTGTTTTTGTCTGCTAGTTCGTGCTCATAGGCATGCTTTGTTACGTACAAGCGGACCCGAGTAAAATCCTCTTTAATGTTACCGACAAGTTCAACTTTTGCCGTTTGTGTATTACCTAAGTAATCGACTTGTTCCTGTAAATCACTAATGCTTAAGTATGCAACAAAATTTAGTACAGCAAAGAAAGCGATGATAACTAAGTAACTGCCCCATTGTTTAAAACTCATCGATGTTTTATGAAAAATTTTGTTAAACATTTCTCTCACTCCCTGTTGTAGCCGCATTGACACGGCCCTCTTTTGACTTTACAGCATATCTTTAATCAGTTTTAGTTCATCCAGGTTGGTTGTATCTTCTAGTAGCTGTTCAATATCTAGGAGAATTAATAGTCGTTCTTCAAGTTTGGCAATTCCTATTAGATAGGATACTTCTCTCGTTTCAAGTAAATGTGGCTGCTGGATGCTAGTAGCAGGAATGTCTAGGACTTCTGTTGCTGCATCCACTAGTAGACCAATTGAGTGATTTTTGACTTGGACGATGATGATTCTGGATGACTCACATTCGGCAAAGGCCTTTCCTGTTAAAGCAGCCCGTAAGTCTACAACAGGTATCACTTCTTCGCGGACATTCGTGACACCTAATACGTATGGTGGACGGTTCGGGTAGGAGGTGATGCTTTGCATCCGCTCGATTGAGACTACTTGGTTGATGTTGATTCCGTAGTCTTCTTGTCCGACTTTAAAGATAAGTGATTTTGCGTCTTGGTAGGTAGTTTGAATATCCATATTTGTCCTCTTTTTCAAATATTTTTATTCTTTCGGTTTGCTAATTGTTGATTTCCGCTCCAGGCACTGCGCTCCAATCAACAAATTAGTTGTAAAGTTCTTTAAGCAATTCATCCAAATTCAGTAAGATGATTAGGCGGCCGTTGATTTTAGCTATGCCTTGGAAGTATTCGGAGTCAAAGCCGCTGTTGGCTGCTTGATCAATACAATCTGGGCTTACGTTTAAGACGTCGCTTGTTTCATCAACGATTAAGCCGAGCTGGCTGTCACCGTAATTGATGATGATGACTCTAGAATTTTCCGTGTATTGAGTGTGTCCCATGCCGAGCATATTCTTTAGTTCAATAATCGGCGTGACATTTCCGCGCAGATTAATGACCCCTTTTACAAAAACCGAGGCATTTGGAACTCTTGTTGTATGATTAATCCGTTCAATCGATTGAACGTGAAATATATCGAGACCATACTCTTCTTTTCCTAATTTAAATGCGACTATTTTTGAAATTTCCATGTGCTGTAAGATTCACCCCTTCTAATTAAAAAACTGGTTGGAGTCGATGATTAAGGCCACTTCGCCGTTTCCGAGGATTGTCGCACCGGAGATGGCGTATAAATTCGTTAAAAATCCGCCTAGGGATTTTAATACGACCTCCTGCTGACCTAATACTGAATCAACAACGAGTCCAACTGTTTGCGTCCCTTTTCGAACAATGACGATGAAAATTTGTTCTTGTTCGATTTCCTCTTCGAGCGGCGGAACGTGAAAAACTTCATTTAAGTATATGAGTGGTAAAACCTGTCCACGGAATTGGAAAACTCGTTTTCCATGAAGAGTCGCAACTTGTTCTGGTGTTAAAGTGGTAATTTCCACGATTGAGCTAAATGGAATCGCATACGTTTCGTCCTCTACCTTCACGAGCATCGAATAAATAATCGATAGTGTTAATGGAAGCTGGACGCGGAAGGTTGAGCCTTGGCCTGGTGTTGAATCCACCGTAATCACGCCACCTAGCGACTCAATTTTTGTTTTTACAACATCTAGACCGACCCCACGACCAGAAATATCAGACACCTTTTCAGCCGTACTAAAGCCAGAGGCGAAAAGTAGGTAATATACCTGCTGGTCAGTGAGTGCTTTTCCTTCTTCGGCAGTTACTACACCTTGTGAAATCGCCTTCTGCAGCACTTTTTCACGATTAATACCATGTCCATCATCACTAACCTCGATAAAGACATGGTTGCCGCCGTGATATGCCTTGAGTAGGATTGTTCCTTCTTCAGGTTTATTGTTGGCAATTCGTTCTTCAGTGGTCTCGAGCCCGTGATCTAAGGCGTTTCGCAACAGATGCACCAATGGGTCACCGATTTCATCGATTACCGTCCGGTCGAGCTCCGTTTCAGCGCCTTCAACGATTAATTGAACCTTCTTGTTGAGATCTTTAGCAAGGTCGCGGACCATGCGTGGGAAACGGTTAAATACTTGATCAACCGGCACCATTCTCATATTTAAGATTAGTCCTTGAAGGTCAGTCGAAATTCGCGCCATATGTTCAACGGTTTCAGTTAGGTCTGAAATTTCCGCTCTTCTCGAAATTTGCTCTAATCTGCCGCGGTCGATGATAAGCTCGCTGAATAAATTCATCAATTGGTCAAGCTTCTCAATATCGACCCTGATTGATTTTGTTTTAGCTTTCTTTTGCTTATGTTCAGTTTCTGCTTTCGCGGGAGGCTGATTCGATTTTTCCGAATCTGTTTGAATCGTTTTTGATACTTCAGCTGTCTCAGATGTATCTGGAGATTCAAGTTCAACTGTAACAGCAGTTTCGCAGATATGATGCTCATCATCACTTCTGTCAATTACACTGACTTCTTTTACCTCCATGACATTAGCCAATTGAGCTTTAACCTCTTCTGCCTGTAGCGGAGAAATCAATATCATTATGAAAGAGTTTCCGAAATCCTCCGTTTCAATTTGCTCTGCCGGAGGACTTGTTTGGATGATTTCACCCATCTCCTCAGCGACTTGGATGACCATATAGGCCCGGACATTTTTCATCAAACAATTTTCTTCAAAGCTGACTTTAATTTGATGAGTAAAATTGCCCATCTTTTGCGCTTCTTTAATAAGCGATATAACAAATTCATCTAACTCAAGCTTCGGTTCTTGCTCCATAGATTCTTCGACTGCAGACACTGGGTCAGCAGGCTTCGCTTGAGTGCCATCCTTTATTTTTGCTAGCTCATTTACTACTTCGGTAACATTTTCCTTGCCGTCCCCACCATTTTCGATGCTGACTACCATTTTTTCGATTAAATCAACGCATTTGAAAATGATGTCCATTAGATCTGTATTAATGCTGATTTTCCCATTCCGGAGAAGGTCCAAGACATTTTCCATTTGATGTGTCAGTGAGGCTAAATCTTCAAAGCCCATTGATCCGGCCATGCCTTTTAGTGTGTGGGCCGAACGAAAGATTTCATTAACTATGTCGGTATTTTCTGGTTCAGACTCCAGCTTTAGCAATTCATCATTGATAGATTGTAAATGCTCTTTTGACTCTTCTAAAAATATTTCTAAGTATTCGTTAAAGTCCATTTTAAACTCCCTTCGCAGACCTTCATCAAATGTAATTCCCCGGATAATGGAATTTTATAAAAATGTTGATAAATATACACTTTATATTAGCATATTTTTTGATACGATTGAGTGTTTATTTTGATAGTTTTTGTTAAAATTACACTGTTATAAAGGCATGGAAATGATTACAACTTCAACTATCAAACAAATAGTTGTGTTATCAAAAAATATCCAATAAAATAATATTGATATCATTTTTTCATAAAGGGGGTGCCAAATTGAAAGATCCATCAACACTCATAGGGATTATTTTGGCGCTTGTTGCTATTGGGGTCGGAATGGTGATGAAAGGCGCCAATCTAGTTTCTCTCGTGAATAACCCCGCAGCATATTTAATTATTATTGGTGGTACAGCAGCGTCTTTATTTGTCAGTTTTCCCTTAGTTGAAATAAAAAAGCTGCCAGTGTTATTTAAGATCATTTTTGGAGGAGGCAAGCCACTTCCTTCAAAAATTGAACTCATTGATACATTCACTAAATGGGCATCAATCGCTAGAAAAGAAGGCCTTCTCGGACTTGAAAGTGAAATCCAAAACGTTGAAGATTTGTTTTTAAAGCAGGGACTTGAAATTATCGTTGATACGACTGATTCCGATTTTGCTAGAGATGTGTTATTGGAGAAGATAAGTGCTATGCAAGAGCGCCATCGTAAAGGTGCTTTAATTTTTTCTCAGGCAGGTATGTATGCCCCAACTCTTGGGGTTTTAGGAGCGGTAGTAGGTCTTATCGCCGCATTAGGCAATTTAGCAGATGTTGAAGCACTTGGACACTCAATTGCCGCAGCATTCATCGCCACATTATTAGGGATTTTCACCGGATATGTGTTATGGCATCCAATGAGTAATAAATTGAAGTTAATCTCCAAGCAAGAGATTGAAATCCGACAGATAATGGTCGAAGGACTTCTATCTCTTCAGGAAGGCATCACTTCAAGACAATTGGAGCACAAGCTAAACGTTTACTTAGATCCAGTCGAATTAGAGAAGAAAAACCTAGGTTCTGCATCGTAATTTTGGAGGGTTTCCAGTGGCCAGAAAGAAGAAATTAAAGGAAAATCATGAAGATGATCATATTGATGAGACGTGGCTGATTCCTTATTCTGATTTGCTCACTCTGCTTCTCGCCCTGTTTATCGTCCTCTTTTCAATGCGTTCTGAGGATGTTGACAGAACCAATTTATTATTTGATTCCCTCAATGAAGCGCTAAATACGTTTATGATTTTCGAGGGTTCAGGTGGGGAACAAACTCCTGGGGAACCTAACAAACAACCGGTGACAGGAGATGAAGGAACAGAAAAACAGCCAACCGGATCTGAGGATGAAAAAACCGATCAGGATGATGAAAAGAAGCCTCAGAAAGGGTTTTCTGTCAATGATAAAAATGAGCAACAGCTGCAAGACCTAATGACTGATCTTCAAGAACACATTGAAGCAAACAATCTTAATGCAGAAATGTCATTAACTGATATTTCATCAGGAATTCAAATCACTCTTAGGGATAAAATAGTGTTTGACTCAGGTAGCGACCATATTCAAGTCAATTTCATTCCAAGTTTGGATGAGATAACGCGGATAATAGCGAAGCTGGATAATCCAATTATTATTGAAGGACATACCGATAATCGA
The DNA here is from genome assembly GCF_902168435.1 of Bacillus marasmi. Classification (GTDB taxonomy): domain Bacteria; phylum Bacillota; class Bacilli; order Bacillales; family Cytobacillaceae; genus Bacillus_BU; species Bacillus_BU marasmi. The sequence continues at coordinate 102,851 of NZ_LR656177.1, read as the reverse complement.
CCAATCCACAATTCACGGTTCACCTCGAACTGGGAGCTGTCAGGAGCACGGGCAGCAGCGGTGCTGCACTATTTCCAAAATAACGGAATTGATCCAAATCGCTTGCGTTTCACCGGATATGGCGAATTTAAGCCAATTGCCGGAAATGACACACCACAAAACAGAGAATTAAACCGAAGAGTCAATATCATTGTGCTTCGGAAATAGCAAAATCGCCAATGCTCACTGCATTGGCGGTTTTTTTTGGTTGGTTGGGTAGGTGGGTGGGATTTTAGGAGGAGGGATGCTGCCTTTTAAGTGAACTATTTTTTGGTGAAATTCTAAAATAGGGGCACTTATATCGCGTTTAAGTTACCTCTTTTTTGAATGACACTGGAAATAGGTAACTTATATCGCCTTTAAGTGACCTCTTTTTCGCGTGACACTGAAAATAGGTAACTTATATCTTCTTTAACTGACCTCTTTTACACCCAAAAATGAAATTAGGGCACTTATACCCTGTAAGCGACCTCTTTTTCGAAATTGAAAATAGGTAACTTATATCGCCTTTAACTAACCTCTTTTACACCCAAAAATGAAATTAGGGCACTTATATAGTTTAAGTGACCTCCTTTTCGAACGAAACTGAAAATAGGTAACTTATATCGCCTTTAACAGACCTCTTTTTCTCCTAGCAATGAAAATAGGGCACTTATAACGAATATAAGTACCCTCCCTTCATATTGTAATGATTAATCACGATAGATTTTGTAGCTGCTTGGGCGATTGTCGTCCTTTTTTTGATTTTTTTCGAACTCTACCTTTTGAGCCAATTCTGTTACATTTTTTAAACAGCTTGGACAGGTTTTGCCTTGCCGAATTTGTTTGCCGCATTGGTCGCATGGATAGGACAAATTAGAAAATTGACCAATGATAATCCTGTTCTCCATGATAAATTGGCGGATTTGGGCAATTGAAACCTCTGCGCCCTCACTTAGTTCTTTTATATTGCAGCCAGGATGGTCCCACAAGTATCCTGAAACTTTACGGAAATCTTCTTCCTGCTTTTCATAGCAATCATCGCAAACTTTTCTTACTTTTAAAAATAGCTTCCCACATTTTGGGCAATTCCCCAGCTTCGAAACCAAGCTACTCTCCCCTTCTTGAAAAGCGTAAGCGCCTTGCTCAGCGGTGTATGGACTGGAGCCATCCCGACTGAGATAAAGGAAACACGGTGAGCACGATAGTGCGAATCGCTGTTGACTTATCGTAGGGAGGGAGGGTGAAGTCCACTAGACGCTAGGCGCTGGAGCTAGACACTGTTCTAGTTAAACGCTTTTTTCTATATTTTCTTCAGTAGGCTATGTGGTTTGCTACCTTCCTAATACTTTATTAATAGATTCCATTACTCTGTCAGGTTGAAATGGCTTAACAACAAAGTCCTTTGCACCCGCTTGAATCGCTTCAATTACCATTGGCTGCTGACCCATTGCTGAGCACATAATGATATTTGCTTGCGGGTATTCAGCACGAATACCTTTGACTGCTGTTATTCCATCCATTTCTGGCATCGTAATATCCATTGTTACTAGATCTGGCTGAAGCTCGCGAAATTTCTCAATACCTTCGATACCATTCGCTGCCTCACCCACTACTTCCATTCCATTTTTCGATAAGATATCTTTTAACATCATACGCATAAAAGCCGCATCATCTACGATTAACACTTTTGCCATCGGCATAATCCTCCATTAAGTAAGTATCTATTTTGTCATATTTGATAAACGATCAGCTGGGCTGATTATGTCTGTTATCCGGACACCAAAATTTTCTTCGATGACCACAACTTCGCCCTTCGCGATTAATTTATGGTTTGCCAGAATGTCAACTGGTTCACCAGCCAATTTATCTAAAGGAATTACCGCTCCCGGTCCTAACTCGAGGATCTTTTTAATCGGAAGCTCGGTGCGCCCTAATTCAACCGTAATACCTAAAGGAATATCAAATAACATATTTAGATTATGAACGCCCTCAGGTGACCGAGCCGGCTCAGAAAATGAGGTGAATTCTACCTTTTGCACATTAGCATTCACTTTTGGCTGAGCTGTAGCCTGTACTTGTGGCTCTGGCCGCATATTCTGGTACTGCGGTGGTGCTTGAGTTTGTCCGCTTGCTTGTGTTACAGGTGGAGTCTGCACAGCAGGTTTAACTGGTTCCGGGTCCGATTGTCCCCCACCAGTTATTTTTCCAACCATTTCCTTAGCAAAAGAAATCGGGATTAACTGCAGCATATTAGAATCAATTAAATCCCCAACTTTTAGTTGAAAAGAAACCTTTATGAGAATATCATCATTAATTTCTTGCATTTTATGAAGCGGAACATCCATTAGATCAATCTCTGGTGGTGAAATATCCACCTTCTGATGAATCATCGTCGACATCGACGTGGCTGCTGATCCCATCATTTGATTCATCGCTTCCTGGACTGCACTTAAATGAAGGTCGGTTAGCTCCGGCTCTAAATTTGTGCCATCCCCGCCCATCATTAAGTTAGCGATAATTTTCGCATCATTTTCCTTTATTAATAACAGGTTTTTCCCGCGTAAGCCTGTCGTATAATCAACATGGATAGCTACTTGTTTTTGATCGACCAGCTTGTCGATTTCATCATGCTCAAAAACCGTGAGCTCAGGTGTGGTAATCACCACTCGCTGATTTAATAGAGTCGAAAGAGCGGTGGTCGAACTACCTAATGATATATTTCCAATCTCCCCAAGGGCATCGACTTCCATTGGAGATAAATAATCTTCAATCTTTAGCGCTGGTTTAGCATCAGCACTCGCACTGGCAGCTTGATTAAACAATGCATTAATCTCATCCTGTGATAGCGAACCTTCATTCATACTATGAATTATCTCCTTCCGTATCGATTACTTGGTCGATTTGTATAGCGTAATGATTTTTTTGGATACCAGGATTACCGAGAAATCTCGTCCTTTGACCAACCTTGACTTGGACTTTTCCAGCTTCAATTCCGATCACATCGCCTATCTGTAAATTGAGTACATCTGAAATAGGTATCTTCGCTCTACCTAATTCAGCTATCACAGGCACATTGACATTATCTAGGCTTTGCTTAATCACTTCCTGTGATGGAGAATTTGACTTCGCTAGCGACGATAGCCATTGCTGCGATGATAATTTTGATAGGACTGGCTCCAATATTAAATGTGGCAAACAAAGGGTCATCCGACCTGTAATCTCTCCAATTGTGGTGTGGAGAACGATAATAATAACCGTGTCATTTGGGGCAGCGATTTGGATAAACTGTGGATTTGATTCAATCCCTTCCCAATTGACGCGAATCCTTTCAATATTTTCCCAAGCATCTGAATACAAATTGAATGCACGAGAAAAGATTCTTTTCATAAGTACTGTTTCAATTTCTGTCAACGAACCGTTTCGATTCACAGGATCACCTTGTCCGCCCAACAACCTTTCTAATACCGCATAAGTAACCTGTGGATTGATTTCCATGACCATTTTTCCATCCATTGGTTGTACGGCAAACACGTTCAAAACCGTTCGCGAGGGGATGGACGCGATGAATTCATGGTAGGTTACTTGGTCTACCAAGTCGATCTCAATTTGAACGTAGGTTCTTAGTTGAGCAGAAAGGTAAGTTGTGAACAAGCGTGCGAAGTTTTCATGAATACGCGTAATGCTGCGAAGCTGGTCCTTAGAATACCGCATCGCGCGTTTGAAATCATAAACCTTTACTTTATCCTGTTCCTCTGTAACATCCGATGCATGTATTTCTCCACTCTTAATGGCTGATAACAAAGCATCTATTTCTTGTTGCGATAATACATCTGACAAAGGTATCCCCCTAACTCTTCCGTGAGTTATTGAATGATCTTATCCGTCGTATACACTCTTAACACTGTCCCACTTTGGAGCAGTTCATTAAGTTGATTTTTCATTTCCTCTTCAAACTTGATCATTCCTTCTGCACTTTTTGCCTCTTTTTCAGTCATCGAGGCTGCCTGGCTCAGAACGATATTGCGGATTTGAAATTCACGCTGAGTAAGCTCCTCAACTGCATCCTTCGAGCTGACCTGAATCCTGAAGCGCAATTGAATATAGCCACCTGAACCTAAGTTCGTAGTAATCATTTCCGTTTCTACGCTTGTTTCCAGTATTTCATCAGCCGAAAGCCCTTTTGGAGTCTCTTCTTTTTTAGTGAATTGCGTTAAACCAAACCATATGACCCCCAGCAATACAATTGCTGAAAGGGCCATGATTACAATGACTTTTAATTTGGCTTTCATGTAATCTCCTACCTTTTTACAAAGGGAGGCTAGTGAACTCCCAATGATATCCTCTCTATGTTATCGTTTTAAGTTAACGACTTCTTCAAGGATTGAATCTGATGTCGTAATCATTCTGGAGTTTGCTTGGAAACCACGCTGAGCAACAATCATTTCCGTAAATTCTTCCGTAAGGTCAACGTTGGACATTTCTAGTGAACCAGCATAAATCATTCCACCCTCAAGTTCCGCAATTCGTCCAAAATCAACCTTTCCAGAGTTTCCGCTCTCTTTATACATAGTGTTTCCTACTTTTGTTAAACCAGCTGTATTGGAAACTGTACCAGTGGTAATAGAGATATTTTCCGGATTCGCTCCAGTGCTTAGGTAATACTGTCCACCGGCATTTCTTGCAAGTTTACCGATTGCCCCCTCAGAATCAACAACATTAATATAGCCATCTACATCAATTGAATAAGAGGTAAATTTATTCCCAGTTACCTCATCACCAACAATTTTGATAGAAAACTGATCTAATGATCCTGGACCACCAGTTGTACCTGACAAATAATAGCCATTGGAAGTTACTAGATATCCTTCTGAATCACGAGTAAAGTTACCAGCCTTCGTTAATAAATTTGTATCTGTATCAAATCCAGTCTTTTTAGGACCGACAACAAAATATGCATCTCCATCAATCATTAAGTCTGTTCCGATATAAGTCGTCATTGGGCTTCCTGGAGTGTGAAGTGTTTCGATTGCCCCAACCTTAGATCCTAAACCAATTTGCATTGGGTTACTTCCTCCACGATCATCCTGTGGCGGTGTTGCACCAGCAATATTTTGATTCATAATGTCCTGGAACATTACCCGACTTTTCTTAAAGCCTACTGTATTAACATTGGCAATATTATTCCCAATTACATCTAGTTTTGTTTGAAAACCTTTCATACCTGATACGCCAGAGTATAGTGATTTTAACATTGATTCGTCCTCCTATGGTTTCGAAATTAGTTTGATTAGATGGTTTCTTCCGTCTTCTGCTTAATCTCAGTTACTGCTTCAACTGGAACCTTTTTATCTCCGACTATATAAAAATAACTACCGTTTTGTGTGGAAATCCCGGATACTTCACCTGTTTTTGGTTCAATTGCTCCCTCAGGCGTCCAAGTGACTTCCTTCCCAATCGTTGCTGCAAAATTACTCATTTGATTGCTAGAGAATTTCGCAAATGCCATATTTAAATTGGTTAATTGCTCCAAGGAGCTAAACGTGGCCATCTGCGCAATAAAATCCTTATCCTCGAGCGGACTTGAAGGATCCTGATTGGAAAGCTGCGTTGTTAAAATTCTTAAAAAGGCATCCTTGCCCAAGTTGCTTTGTTCTTCATATGATTTAACATTGTTGAATTTAGAATAATTTTTCGCAACGTTTGTGACATCAACCCAATTAGCCATTAATAGTTGGCTCCTTCCTATGCCGTAAAATCAATACGTGAAGCTGTACGCACTTGCGTTCCTCCGTATGTATACGACGGCATCGTATTGTCCCGCTCTACTGGATTTTGACCAATATCCTTATCGGTGGTATTTGACGCAGCTTTTGAAGCAGAATGAGGCTCCTGTTCATGATGCTGATTGTATTGCTGCTGATTGCCCCCGCCTTGTGAGAAGGTTGTGTTGTTGTTTCCTTGATTAAACTCCTGTGCAGTTGGAACGTGTTGAATGATTTCGATTTTTTGAACCTGCAAACCTTGCTGCTGCAGTGCTTGCTTTAGCATGGAAAGTTGACCCTCCAATGCTTCTTTTGCGACTTGTGTATCGGTTACGATTTGCGCTGTAATCTGACCTTTTTGTGCAGCGATTTTGATTTGAAGTTGACCTAAATGCTTAGGATATAACGAAAATCTAGCTTCACTAAGTCCAGATAGGTCTTTTGAAATCTTGAAAAAACGTCCCATCCATTCGCTTACTTCAGGCACAAAGCTTGCAAGCGTTAGCGTTGCCGTCTGTTGTGTTACTACTGTGTTGGCGTTGCTGTTTCTAATTGGTACCGCTTCTCTTTGCTGAAGCTGTTGAATTTCGGTTACCTCCTGTTGTTGCACATCAGAAGTAATCATTTGCTCTGACGGTGGAGGTTGGTTTGTCTGGACTTCGCTTTTTGGTGCAGCTATAACAGACTCGATTGCAGAGGTCTGATTATGCTGCTGGTTATTTATATTTTCTGCCTTTGCAGTGTTTGTTGGTTGTACTTGAACTGCCTGAATTTCCTGATGTGGTACTGTATTAAGAATACCTCCATCTATTTTTCTTTTTTCAGGTGGTAATGAAGCATCCATAAAAGTTTGTACTCGACTTGTTGTGATTGGGTCGATTGATTGCTTTTGTGGATTTTGTATAACCTCGTTGCTAACTTGTTCCTGTGAAGTAAAATGATTTATTTTATCCTGTTGAATTAAAGTTTCAGGTGTTGTTGAGTTTGCATTTTGTGTTATTCCAACCTGAATCGTGTTATTCTGCTCAGTTTTAGTGTTAACTGGTGGAACTTCAATATCCAAGTTTGTTGGTGTAGTCGAGTTCCTTGCATTATTTTGACTAGATGCTGTATTTTGCTCAACTGGATCAGTAGTGATCTTACTAGAATCCGACTCTGTTACTTGAACTGCTTGTAGTTCATCTATGATTGGTTGGTTGATTTGCTTTGGAATTTGAATACCATCGATTTCCTCGGTAACAAAGCTACCACCAATCATTTCAGTCGCAAGTGTTGGTTCTTGTAACGGTTTTACATTGCTATTATTGATAATGTTGTTCCTCAGCATTACAGGCCGCACCATTTGAAAATCCGGCTTCGCAAAGGCGATGTTGTTCATGAAGCTCTTATCGAGATTAACATCGCTAGAAAGCTTAGGTACTTGTCTAGAAAAATGAGGATTGAAGAGAGCCTCATTTGTAGGTTTTGTATTGCTAACTGGACTTAAGTCCTTTTCTTCTATCCCAAACAGACGCAGGATTTGTTCCAAAATGTTTGTGTGCTCAGGAGCTAACCTTGGGTCTGTGGTTTGGTTGACTGGTATCGCCACCGCTTGCTCAAGTATTTGACTTGTGTTTGTTATTGAACTATTAGGTACAGTCGCAGTCTTAGGGACTGTACTTGAGTCTGCATCACGACTGGTTGGTACAGTCGCTTGTTCAAGAACTAGCCTCGAGTCTGTACTTGGACTGTTTGATACCACCACTTGTTCAGGGACTGGACCCGAGTCTGTACTTTGGGTATTTGATATCGCCAACTGCTCAAGGACTGGCCTTGTGTCTACTGTTGTATTATTTCGTATATTCACTTGCTCAGGAACAGACTTCGAGTCTGTTGTTTGAGTGATTGGTATCGGCTCTTGCTCATGTGCTTGTCCTGTGTTTGCGGTTTGCCTATTTGGTATTGCTGTTTGCTCAGTGTTTGCAGTTTGCCTATCTGGTATTGCTGCTTGCTCATGAACAGGTTCCGAATCCGCAGTTTGATTGTTTAATATTCCAGCTTGGCTTGGAACTGGTCCTGATACTGACGCTTGACTGTTTGCAGTATTCACTTGTTCCTCAACAGGCTGCGGGGCATCAAGATATTCGGTTTGCTCAAGTTGCCCCTGAATCTCTATCGATATATTTTGATTTATTTTTCCTAGAGTTGTTAAGTTATTTGCAAACTGGGTAATTTTATCAATTAATTGTTTCTTTTCTAAATATGATAATTGCTCAATGCCCCCAGCTTTTTGTAGCCATTGTCCTAAATCGGCATGAACCTCGCCGATGACCTGTTGGATGGATTGACCCACCATACCTTCAGACTGGCTCATCGAAATCGAGATTAACCCATCTTTAAAATGGCCTGTTGGTTGAATGTTTGGCAGCACCTGCTGATAAAGTCCAAAAAGCTCATGAAGAATGGTATCTAATTGTTTCCAATCTTCTTCAGAAAGACTGTTTGGATTTTGCAAGATGTCTTCTGTCATTTCAGTACCGTTTATGGAAGGCGTTTTTTCACTAACGCCATTCTCATCTGGTACCTGGACCATATTAAATAAAGAGAGGATTTGATCAAAAGATTTCGACTCAGCATTAGCTGGTACGTTGTTCTTTTGTTGTGTGTCTTTGTTTGATTGTACAGCGAGATTTACTTTGATCATTAGTTGAGTAGGCTCCAACATCCACCCTCCTTTTTAATAGGTTTTTTTATACACAATTACTATACAATTATAACTTAATGCAATGCGATAGTCATGGGAATTTTTGATTGTTATCAAAAACAAAATTGTTCATATTGATTATTTTTGATTATTTTTTATTGCGGAAAATAGCAATGGATTGGTAAAAATGTGGGATTGGTTACATAATTACGATTTTAGAGAGGGAGAAGTTACCAATGAAGTTGATTGGTGACAATTTGAACTGGTTTCAAGCCGAAGGTGTTACCAATAGACCCGATTGGTGACAATTTGAACTGGTTTCACGCCGAAAGTGTTACCAATAGCCTTGATTGGTGACAATTTGAACTGGTTTCAAGCCAAAAATGTCACCAATACAAAAAAAAGAGCCTACCAAATTCCACTATTTGGATAAGCCCTTATCATTTAGTCCATTTGCGTGATAATCCAGCCGGCGATGTCCGGATTGAGGAGGACAATCACCTTTGAGGCTGTTTTTGGATCAAGCTTTCGAAATTGTCTTAGTACCTCTTCACGATCTTCGATGCCTTTGAAGATGATCGCAATTTGTTCTGGCTTTAAATTAGCGTAAATTTCAACTGATGATGCTATGTTCGAATCTTGATTATTATCTTCAATTTGTGATGAAGTTGGATTATTATCATTGTTTCCGCTGCTTGATTCAGTATCATTTTTATTAGAGTATGGTACTTCCTCATTGCTTGTTTTTGTTTCAGTTGTTGATTCCGTATCTGTTTCTTCCTTTTCAGTTGGAGGTGCTGTACTTTTCGGAGCATCAAATAGAGCAATCAATGGTTGTGCGACATTTCCAACCGTCTTTACTTGTGTCTGAATATTAACCCCTGCAAAGTGTAAAAGTAACATGACTAAACCAATACCATATAGTGTTGGCACCAAAACTAAAACAATAAACTTTATGAAAATTCCTGCTTGCGCCGGCTTTTCCTCAATAGCCTCTTTTACAACTTCTAATTTTGGGGCTTCCATATTTTCGCTCCCTTTCTACCACGCTTCTGTCATTCCTTTCCGCCAACACCCCTTTGGCTTTACCTTGAAAGGATACGTGCTCTAGCTGCCAATCAAATTGTTTAAATGTAATTCATAATCTCATGATACATTTGTGTTACTGAAAATTGACCGTCTGCATAACCTGCCTCAAGGACAGCTTTTGGCATCCCATAAATGACACACGAGTCCTCGGCCTCAACAAACACATTGCCATTGAAACGCTTCACGAGCCCACAGCCCTGCATACCATCTGTTCCCATTCCGGTTAAAATAACCGAAAGTAACTTGTCTTCAAAGACTGGTGCTGCAGAACTTAATGTGATATCGATACACGGCTTGTACAAGGATGAATCATCTGCATGATTATCGACTTTGAAAATTACAGTACCTTCTTTTGTTTTCAAGAAACGAGTTTGTAAGCCTGATGGCGCAATGTAAATCGAACCTGGCTTTAATTCTTGACCATTTAACGCTTCCTGTACTTTAAGTTGACATAGGGTATCAAATCGCTCTGCTAAAGGTGTCGTGAAACCTGGTGGCATATGCTGACAAACAACAATCGGAATCGAAAAACCCTTTTGGAAATGGGGAAGGATTGCTTGCAATGCTGAAGGACCTCCAGTAGAACAACCAATAATAATTAGTTCTGGTTTTGGATGCGCTCTTTTCCCGAGAGCGCTTCCGCCTAAATGTACCTTTTTAGCACCTAAAGTCATTTTCGAATCAACGATTGACTTAATTCGAAGTAAAAATTCCTGTATTTGCGTGCCATCGCCATTGACGTTTAATAGGTTTTCTTTTAGAAAAAAGTCTACCGCTCCTAATTCTAGTGCTTTTAATGTTTCCGCTGCCCCTTCTCCGGTATGGGAGCTGAGCATGACAACAGGAACAGGTGTGTTTTTCATGATGATTTCTAATGCCTTTAAGCCGTTCATAACAGGCATTTCAACATCCATCGTGACGAGGTCTGGCTTGAGTCTTTCAACCTTTTCTACAGCTTCCTCTCCATTTCTGGCGATACCAACCACGAAAAAGTGCGGGTCATTTTCTAGTATTTTGCTTATCCCACGCCGCATGAAGGCGGAATCGTCGACCACTAATATTCCGTACTTTTTCATGTGTTTCAGTCCTTTCGATAGTAAATACTCTTATCTGAATTGATTTTGTTCATGCCGAGATTACCTTCAGTGATAGACTCAGCATGGCCAAGGAATAAATAGCCACCATGAATAAGGTTTTGAGTTAAGCTATTAATCACCTGCGTTGTCGTATCGTGGTCAAAATAAATCAGGACATTTCGGCAGAATATTACGTCAACTTCTCCGATTTCGGCAGCTTTTTTCTGATCAAGAAGATTTAATTGCTTAAACTTTACCATTCTTTTAATGGAATAATTGATTTGATAGCCACCATCAACATCTGAAAAATACTTTTCTAAAAGATGTGCTGGAATGCGACGGAACGAAAAAGCCGCTTTGTTGTACCAACCCTTTTGCGCTTTTTCGAGGACCTTTTTGTCGATATCAGTAGCAATAATCTCCACTGCACCTGGAAGAAATAACCCCGTCTCGTGGAGCAACATCGCAATCGTGTAGGGCTCTTCCCCTGTTGAGCAGGCCGCACACCAAATCCGAAGCGGACGATGGATATATTTTTTCATAGTAGGTAAAATATCGTAGCAACAATGGTTTAATTGGTTTTCCTCACGATAAAAATATGTCTCGTTGATCGTTAATAAATCAACTAGAGCATCCCATTCGCCGGGTGTTTCCTCGAGATAGCGACAATATTCCCAGTAAGATAGTCCCAGACGCGAGACATGCTCCGATATCTTTTCCTTTAAAGTGCTCAGTCTGTCAGCATATCTCAGCCCGCAATAATCTTTTATGAGCTGGCTAAGAGTTTGTAGCCCTTTATCTTCCATTATCCTCACCTAATTAACAGGGCTGACTTTACGCGCCAAATCATCTGCCCTCAAATTTTATCTATATAATTTCTACGGATTCAAAACCACATGTTCATGCTGTCTACAGTATTAATCAAAATATGGATATTTAGGAACCTCTACCCTAAAAGTACTAGATAACTAGAGCTTAGTCAAATGACTAGAATTTATATTTTAATAAAATGAATCTAATGTATATCCCTTGCCTTCTAGGTGTTGTCTCATCCGCAGCACCGCTTTAGAATGGAGCTGTGAAATCCGCCCCTTTGTAAGGCTTAACACTTCAGCAATTTCAATTTGTGATAGTCCTTCATAATAAAATAGGGTGATGACTAGTTTTTCTTTTTCAGGCATGATGTCTATACATTGGGCGATCATCTTTTGGAATTCACCCATTAGTAGATTGCGGTCCTGTGAGACGGATTTATCATCCACGAGCTGGTCAACGTGATTTTGTTGTTTGCCCTCGTCATTAGCTGAATTGACCGGAGCATCTAGCGATAGAAGTGCAGAAGTGGATAGAACCGACATCGCCTGATCGACTTCTTCAGCTGTCATATCTAAAAAGCTGCTAAGCTCTGCTTCAGTCGGTGTTCTCATTAGCTTTTGTTCTAATTGTGAGTATGCTTGATTAAGCTTTTTAGCCTTATCTCTCAAGCCCCTAGGTATCCAGTCCATCTGTCGGATGCCATCGAGCATCGCTCCCTTAATCCGCCATAAGCCATAGGTCTCAAATTGATAGCCCTTTTTGTAATCGAATTTTTGAATCGCCTCAACAAGTCCGATATAGCCCAGACCGATTAGGTCCTCTTTTGGAATAATTCGGTGCGGGATACTCATGCTCATTTTACTGGCCATTTGCTCAACTAAGTGCATATATTGTTTTGCCAGTTTATCCTGTGTTGACGAATCATCTTTTTCGTTATAAGTCCGCCACAAATGATAATTTGGAATAACCTCTTGCTTAACCGGGTTCACTTCGTATCCCTCCCCTCTTTAAACTCGTTACTAAGTCCGTTTACCTAAAGAAAAGACTTTCTGAAAGATCCCCTTCATTCCTTTAGGAGAACTAGTAGCATTGGTGTTTATTTCTGGAACATATACAGCCACAATTTGCTTAATGCTTTTCGTGGCGAGGCAATTTGGATAGGAAATAAAGAAAGGAGTTTGGCTCCGCACCGATTGACGCACATGCGTATCCTCCATTAAAAAGCCAAGCGTCTTCACTTCCAGCTTTAAAAAATTACTCGTCGCATTTTGCAAAGCGCGCGCCGTTTCCAGGCCTTCTTTATAATTTTGCACGCGATTCACGACTAAGCGAATCGGTGGTGGCTGCTTCGAAAAATGCTGTACCGTCTTTAAAACCGAGTAACAATCGGCAATCGAGGTCGGCTCAGGTGTTGTCACCAGAATCGTTTCATCTGATGCCAATATCCAGTCGATGAGTTCCTTCGAAATTCCCGCTCCCGTATCAAGTAAAATAAAATCCGCATAGGCTTGAAGCTCTTGAATTTGATTCCAAAAATGAGTTAATTTTTGCTGATCAAGGTCCATCAGCTCTTCGATATCGAGCCCGCCGTAAATATAGTTGATGCCATCAATGCCATGCTCAATGATGTCCCAAATTTTTTTCTTTTGATGGAGGACATCTACTAAGCTGTACCTTGGTGTAATGCCCATTAATATATTGATATTTGCTGTAGATAGGTCCATATCTAATACGATGACTTTCTTTCCAATAGCTTTTAAACCAAGTGCAAAATTGAGCGTAAAATTCGTTTTGCCAACTCCGCCTTTTCCACTCGTAATTGTGATGACATGCGAAGATTTCTTAGTCGTTTCGTTTACTTCTTGTTCGGCACTAAATCGATGCATATATTCCCTGAGGGTTTGTGCTTGATCCATCGCTATTATCACTTCCTAATATGTGGTTCACAATCAGCTCAGCGTCGAACGCTAAAATATCCTCTGGTACACTTTGGCCATTGGTAAGGTAAGCAATTTGATAAGGATACTTGTAAGCGATATTCAAAATCGAACCATAGCTGCTTGTTTCATCAAATTTAGTAAGAATCAATTTATTTATCGGACTATTCTCAAATTCATTTAGCAATAATTGCATATCTTCATACTTTGTCGTCAAACTTAGCACCAAATAATTATCATTTTGGAAAGGATGGTCTAAATATTGATTAATAGATTCACGGTATTTATCTTCCTTGTAATTGCGTCCGGTTGTATCCATGTAAATTAAGTCATAATGTGTAAGCTTATCAAGAACAAGCTTTAATTCCTCTGCAGAACGAACGACTTCAATTGGGACGTTCAAAATTCCAGCATACGTTTTTAGCTGTTCAACAGCCGCAATCCTGTACACATCAGTGGTAATCATTGCAACGCGGCGCTTCTGCTTTAACACCTGTTCGGTTGCAAGCTTGGCAATTGATGTTGTTTTACCGACACCGGTTGGACCAATCATGTTAATCATTCGTGTTTTTTCATCAACAGCGATGGATTCTGGAACTCGTTTCATGATGATTTGCAGCATCATTTCACCGATTTCCTGCTTGAGTGTATGTTGATCGACAGCATTGATGTCCTCATGCTTCTGAAGCACGTGATCAACTATATGCTGAATGATTTCATCATCGATACCCTGTTTTTTCAATTGGTTTACCCATTTTGCTACGGGCGCTGGCATGATACTGCTTGCTTTGTCAGCCATCATGTATGTCATCATCATTTTGCGCATTTGCTGAAGCTCATCGAGTACCTGATTATTGCTAGAGTCTTCATTCCTGCTATCGGGATTGTTATTGATTTTATTAATCGTTTCGTTTTTCGCTTGAGCCATTGGTGCGCTTTCCGGCTTTGATTTTTCAAAAAGAGGAATGAATTCCTCATTCACTTGTTGAGGTTGAGCAACTGGTTCGCTCCGTTCCACTGTTGGTGGTACTGGTGCCGCTTTTGGTTTCTCCTGAGCAGTCGGTGCTGCTGCTTGTTGTTGGACCTGCTCTGCCGGCGCTTGCTGTGAATAGTATTGATATAAATTCTGCGGCTTGCTATGAAATCCGGAGGAAGGTTGGTCCTTCTCACCGTTCATTGGTTCAAATGTATTGATGGCTGGAGCTTGTCTGTCAGGTTTGCTTTTTAATTCAACGGAAAACTTCGGCTCAGGGCGATCCCTGTAAGCATCAATTGAGTATGCCGTTACTTCATATTTTTGTTTCGCGAACAGCCCAAACAATCCACCGGTTTTTACAACAGCCGTGTTAACGATAATCGCGTTATCTCCTAATTCCTGACGTACCATCTTTAACGCTTGCGGCATAGAATCTGCTACGATTTTTTTCGTTTTCATATGTTCACCACTCCTATACTCTGAATCTCAGTATCTGGCTCCAATTCGGTGTAGGCAAGAACTGGCACAACCGGCATGATTTTATCTACTAACTGTTTTAAATACATCCGAATTTGCGGAGAAGTTAGGAAGATTGGCTGTCCACCGGCATTGATAATTTGTTCGATATGAGTTTTAAGCACTTCCGTAATTTTTCGAGAAAGCTGCGGGTCCATCGCTAAGTAATATCCACCCGCTTCGCTTTGCTGGATGCTGTCTGAGATTCCTTTTTCCAAGGTTGCCCCTGCAGTTAAAACTTGGATGATTCCATTTTCCGTATATTGCTCGGTGATTTGACGTGTTAACGACTGGCGCACATACTCTGTTAATACTCGTGGGTCCTTTGTATAAACGGAGTAATCCGCTAATGTTTCAAAAATTGCTGCTAAATCGCGAATGGAAATTTGTTCACGCAGCAAGTTTTGCAGTACCTTTTGAATCTCGCCAATTGTCATTAAATTTGGGACGAGCTCCTCAACAAGAGCTGGGTGCGTTTCTTTGAGATTATCGACTAATTCCTTCGTTTCTTCACGACGAAGCAATTGATGTGCATAACGTTTTAATACTTCGGTTAAATGAGTTGCAATCACGGACGGAGGATCGACAATCATATAGCCAAGCAGTTCGGCTTTTTGCTTTTCCTCCATATTGACCCAAATCGCCGGGATTCCAAATGCAGGTTCAATGACCTTGATTCCGTCAATATCATCGCTTGACGGTCCTTGGTTCATCGCTAAATAATGATCCAAGTACACTTCACCCGTGGCGATTTTACTACCTCGGAATTTCAGCACATATTCATTCGGCTGGAGCTGCAAATTATCGCGAATCCTGATCGTCGGTATGACTAAACCTAATTCAATCGCAAATTGGCGGCGGATCATCACAATTCGGTCAAGGATATCTCCACCTTGCTTCGTATCCGCTAAGGGAATGAGGCCATAGCCGATTTCAAGCTCCAATGTATCGAGCTGAAGGAGATTGATAACCGTCTCAGGGCTTCGAATATCCTCCTCCGTCTCTTGAATTTCAGCCTGTTCCAACCGTGCTTCTTCCTTCTTCATGTTCTGCTGCATCTTGTATGCAGCATAGGCCATAATCCCGGCCACTGGTAACGTCAACAAAAGACCGATTGGTGTAAACACACCTAGAGCTAAAATCGTTCCAGCTACCATATAAAGTTGTTTTGGGTATGAAAAAATTTGCTGTAAAATGTCTGTGCCTAAATCACCGTCTGATGCGGCCCTCGTTACAGTAATACCAGTTGCTGTCGAGATCAATAAGGCGGGTACCTGGCTGACTAAACCATCCCCGACTGATAAAAGCGTGAAAGTGCTAAGCGCTTCCTGAAATCCCATTCCATGAATCGCCATACCAATCGCAAAGCCACCAATAATATTGATTAATAGGATGACAATCCCGGCGATGGCATCTCCTTTTACGAATTTACTGGCACCATCCATCGCTCCGTAGAAATCCGCTTCCTGTTCAATTTTCTTACGGCGTTCCCGCGCATCATGTTCACTGATTAAGCCGGCATTCATATCCGCATCAATACTCATTTGCTTACCTGGCATCGCGTCTAATGTAAAACGTGCTGTTACCTCAGCCACACGTTCCGAACCTTTGGTAATAACGATAAATTGAATGATGACGAGAATTAAGAACACGACGAAACCAATGACGGCGTTCCCGCCAATAACGAAGGAACCGAACGTCTCAATAACCGCTCCTCCATCTGCTTTTGATAAAATCGAGCGGGTTGTCGATACATTTAAAGCGAGTCTGAATAATGTCGCAAGCAAAAGCGCTGTTGGAAAAATCGAGAAATCGAGCGCTTCCTTCGTGTTCATTGAAACTAGCAAAATCATAATTGATAATGAAATGTTAAAGATTAATAGAAAATCTAATAATAAAGTTGGCAAAGGGATAATCATCATGGCCACAATTAAAATGACAACTATCGGCACTGCCATATCTTTTATTTTCATGATTTCATCTCCTTATACCGACCTTCTTGGAAGTATACATAAGCTAAAATTTCACCGACTGCATTAAATAATTCCTCAGGAATCGTATCCCCAATTTCACAGCTGGCAAATAGACTTCGAGCAAGCGGTTTGTTTTCAACCGTCATAATTTTATGCTCTTTGGCAATTTCTTTAATTTTTAAAGCAACATGGTCTTGGCCTTTGGCAATAACCTCAGGCGCTGCCATCGTGTCAAAATCGTAACGGATAGCGACAGCAAAGTGAGTCGGGTTGGTGATGACAACATCAGCCGTTGGCACTTCTGAAATCATTCGATTCATCGCCATTTGACGCTGCTTCGCCCGTCTCTGACCCTTAATGAATGGGTCCCCTTCCATCTTTTTATATTCATCCTTGATGTCTTGCTTTGACATCCGGAGCTTTTTTTCATGGTCAAATTTCTGGTAAAGATAATCGGCTGCAGCAAGAACAATTAAGAGAATTGCAACAACCATACCGATTTGAATCGCCAGCGAACCTATAAAACGCGCTGCGTCCCAAATGCTTTTATTCCCAATTTTCAGCAGCTCGTCCATTTGGCGCCATACGACCCAAAAGGCGATACCACCGACGATTGACATTTTTAAGATTGATTTAATTAATTCAACAAGCGAACGCAGTGAAAATAATCTTTTAAAACCGCTAATTGGATTGATTTTTTCAAGCTTCATCTTTAAAGCTTCAGTGTTAATCATGAAACCAACCTGCATATAATTGGCGATTAATCCAGCAACCATCGCCACGCCGAATAACGGCCCGACTAGTTTTACGGTTTCCCATAATAATTGAGTAAAGAGGAGCTTCGTGTTGTCAATTGACAACTCCCATAGCATATATTCCGAAAAGCTTCGTTTGAATATATTCATACAGCCTTCAATAAAGCTTTGCCCAGCAATCATGAGGTAGGAAAAGCACAGCAACAGCGTTAAGGCGCTTGAGACCTCCATGCTCTTGGCAACCTGGCCCTTTTTCCTTGCCTCCCGACGTTTATGGGGGGTCGCTTTTTCTGTTTTTTCACCAGAAAAGAATTGTAAATCTAAGCGAAGCATGCTTATGCCCCCATTAATTTCAGAATGGAAAACATCGAATCAAACATGTTTTCAAATAATAGTTTTAATAAATAAAAGAAACTTGGCAGTACAAAAATATAAACCGAAAAATGCACCAAAATTTTGATTGGCGGGAACACGGTAAACATGTTCATTTGCGGTACAGTTCGTGAGACAATCCCCAGTGCGACATCGACAATAAAGAGTGTCCCAACAATAGGGGCCGCCATCATAAAGCCAATCATAAACATTTGGGTGAGGCATTCTAGTATAAACGTAGATAGACGACCATCGAGCCAGGCTGGTACAGCTGCATCCAGTGCAACCCACTCAAAGCTCGTCAAGATTCCGCGAATAAGTAGGTGATGCCCATCGATTGAAAACAAGACTAGAAAGGCAACGATATTTTTAAAGCGACCTGTCAACTGAGTATTAGTTCCAAAGCTCGGGTCATAAAGGGTCGCCATTGAAAAACCAATCAGTAAATCCATCAAGGAGCCGGCCATTTGAACGGCATAAAAGAAGATGCTTGCTACCATTCCCAACACGAGCCCTACTAAAAATTCTTTCAAAATCATGACCGATAGCGTCCAGTCAGACCAGGCTTCAATGTCAGCTGGGCCCTCAACCAAACCTACTGATAACAGACTGAGTATGATTCCTAGCGTTACCTTGTATTGGTTCGGTATTTGCCGGCCTGAAAAAATCGGGGCGGTAACCATAAAGGTTGTGATTCGAACAAAGATGAGCAAAAAGCTCCACCATGATGCAATATCAATGATCATCCTGCTACCCCACAAATTGAGAAAGATTTCCCAATAGGTTTTGTGTGAAATTTACAACGCGCTCGAGCATCCATGTTCCAAAGAATAAAATTGCCAGGAAAACGGCAATAATTTTCGGAACAAACGCCAGCGTCTGTTCCTGAATTTGCGTGGTTGCTTGGAATATACTGACCAATAAACCAACCCCAAGCGCTACACCACAAATAGGTGCGATGACGATTAAAATCGTGTATATAGCTTCCTGAGCAATCCGTAAAATCATTTCAGTAGTCATCCATCATACTTCCTTTACTAAAGGCTGTTTTTACAAATTAGTGTTGATTTCCGCTCCGGGCACTTCGCGGACCTTAGGGGTGGGCGGTGAGCCTCCTCGGCGCTTTAGCGCCTGTGGGGTCTCACCTGTCCCACTGCTCCCGCAGGAGTCTTCGTGCCCTCCGCTCCAATCAACACTGCGTAAAATCAATTCGTTTATTTACGAATACTAGAAACTCACGAGCAAGGATTTTACAATTAAATGCCAGCCGTCGACTAGGATGAACAACAATATTTTAAACGGTAACGAGATCATTACCGGAGGTAGCATCATCATACCCATGGACATCAGTACACTCGAAACGATCATATCGATGACTAGAAACGGCACAAATACTAGAAACCCCATTTGAAACGCTGTTTTCAATTCGCTAATCGCAAACGCTGGAACTAACGCATTCATCGGAATATCCTTAATGCTTTCAGGGCGCTCCATTTGCGCGTAATCCATAAACAGCGCTAAATCCTTCTCACGGGTGTGCTTCGTCATGAACTCCTTCAACGGGACACTTGCCGCTTCGTACGCCTCCGTTTGTGAAATCGTACCTTCCATCAATGGTTTAAATGCCACATCATTTACTTCTGAGATAACTGGTCCCATGATAAAAAAGGTCATAAATAACGCTAAGCCAATTAATACTTGGTTAGGCGGGATTTGCTGCGTTCCGAGCGCGTTGCGGACAAATCCTAACACAACGATAATTCGTGTGAAGCTTGTCATTAAGACGAGAATCGCCGGGGCGATGGATAAAATCGTAATTAACAAAATAATTTTTAGCGTATTGCCGACGTTTTCGGGGTCCTCGCTACCTCCGATTTCAATTCCAGGAATCAGTGATGAAATCGGATCCTCGGCATATGCAAACGTGAAAAAGCTAAAGGTAAGAAGCGGTACTAAAAAAGCTAATTTACGAATCATACCTATTACTCCTCACCATTATGTTTGTTAAATTTATTTAAGTTTTTCTTTAAAACGTTAAACCACTTTTTCTTGGAATCTAGTGTCAGCCATTTCGGCGTGATCACTTCCGCTTGATTTTCAAAGCCCTCCAGCAAGGATTGATATTCCTCACCTTTTTCAATCGTGCGAATCAACGAGATTTGATCGCCGACTCCGACAATGTAAATCGTTTGGCCAATCAACACGACCTGCAGGGAACGATTATTGCCTAAAGTTTGACCTCCAAGTGAAAGGATCGGTCCATTGCTTTGGAAACTACGATTTCGTTTCGATAAATAGTTCATGAGCAAAAATAATAAGCCAATGACTAAAGCAAACGAAAAGATAAATTTAATGAATGAGGAAAATAACGAAGCTTGCGGGCTATCAGTTGGTTGTGATGGCTCTTTTTTAGATGATTTCTCGCCCTTTTCGATAGCATCATAGACGGAAGTATCCCCGTCAGAAGTTGAACCTGAGGCAAAACTTGTGGATTGATATGAAAATAGGGAAAATAGCAGTAAAAATACAAAGATAAAACGTTTCATGCTGGTCTCCTTCCTTGGAGTTACTTCCTCTAGTAAAATGTTGTTATGGTGTAGCTTGCTGTTGCTGTTGGACGATTTCCTGGATTTTTTCTTGAAGTACAGTTGGATCCTTTTCGCTCACTAAGGCAAGCTCCTTTAAAATCATCGTAATTTTCGCAGCCAGCTTTGGATCCTTCATACTAGCGAGAATGCTGCTTTGCTGGCTTTGCTTTAACATCGAAATCGTTAAAGTAGCTTCCTCAATCGACAACGTCTCTATCATCGCCGCAGCCTTTGAAGCAGGTATATCAGCGTAAATTTCAGCTACCTTTTTGACTTGCTTGTCGTATTCAACTGAGCGTTTTTCTGTTAATTGGTCTTTTAATCTTTGATTGCTTTTCGTGAGCTGCTTAATTTTACTTTGCTGCTCATCAAGCTCTTCTTTTTGGTCAGCAATCAAATTGTTCATCTCTTCTAATTCTTGTTTCAGGTCGAAAATCGTGTTCTTTTGCGAACTTGACTCCCCTGGAATCATGTCCCGAACAACCGGTATGTTGTTTCCCCAGTCCTTCAAGGTCTGCTTAACCGGAATATCTAATGCGAAAATAAAAATCAAACAGAAAACAGACGTAAAGAATACCGGGACAATCGCTACATATAACAGGGACGCCAATTTCCCTCGGGGCTTATCATCCATTTGATTTCTCCTTAATGCCTCCTGGAATGACGAATAACAGCCATTTCATCCAACATCGCTTGTTCCTTCTGGTTGACCATTGTCTCAAAGGCAAGCTTTGATTTAGCCTTCCATTGGTTCCACATTTTGGCTTCCTTTGATTTTTCAATCAAAACCTGCTGTTGCTTTTCAACCTCTTGTTCAATGAGCTGAGATTGAATTTCCAATTGCTTTAGCTGATGGTTTACATGGTCAATTCCTTGTTGAAATTCCATGATTTCCATTACAGTCTTACGATTGACATGGTCGTATTGGTGAAATGCCTTATCCTTCTCCGATTCGAGGCCTTTCATTTTTAGTTCTAGTTCCAATTGTTTATTTTTAACAGAACCAAATTGCTGCTCTGCCAGTTCTTTTTCTTTTTCCTTCACATCAAGCACCTTTTGAAAAGAAAAAATAAAACTCACCGCATATTCCCTCCAAACTGTGATATTAAATATTCTTTGCCGTCCTCTAATTTAGAAACTTCATAGATTCCTTGCCGTAAAAATTGATCGATTTGCGGCTTTAAGCGGACAGCGAGGTCGATATCACGATTTGAACCCTTTTTATAAGCACCAATATTGATTAAATCCTCGGCTTCATTAAATGCAGCTAGCAATTTATTAAAGTTTCTGGCAGCGTTTAAGTGTTCTTCTGAGGTGATTTCCGTCATGACACGACTTGCGCTTTTCAACACATCAATCGCTGGAAAGATTCCCTTACCGGCAATGGCTCGGTTTAGCACAATGTGTCCGTCCAAGATTCCCCTGACAGCGTCAGCAATCGGTTCATTCATGTCGTCCCCATCGACCAAGACAGTATAAATCGCAGAAATCGAGCCCTTTGGTCCGGTGCCTGTCCGCTCTAATAATTGGGGCAACATCGCAAATACAGACGGTGTATATCCTTTTGTTGTAGGTGGCTCACCGATGGCTAAGCCTACTTCACGCTGGGCCATTGCGAATCGTGTGACAGAGTCCATAACCAGGAGGACATCTTTTCCCTGTTCCCGGAAGTATTCGGCAATCGAGGTCGCGGTCATCGCTGCCTTAATTCGAATCAGGGCTGGCTGGTCTGAAGTAGCACAAATGAGCACCGACTTTTTCAAGCCTTCCTCACCAAGGTTTTGTTCGATAAAATCAAGCACTTCTCGGCCCCGTTCTCCGACTAAGGCAATAACGTTCACATCAGCAGTTGTGTTGCGACACATCATCCCAAGCAAGGTGCTTTTTCCAACACCACTTCCAGCAAAAATACCCATCCTTTGCCCTTTCCCGAGTGTCAAGAGACCATCAATCGCGCGTACGCCGACCCCTAATGGCTCATGGATTCGCGGTCTAGTTAACGGATTTGGGGGCTTGGCATGGGTTGGGACTTCCTCTAAACCAAACGGTAAAGGTTTGCCGTCAATCGGCTGCCCTAATCCATCCAAAATTCGTCCGAGCAGCTGAAAGCCTGCTTTGACCATCATCGGTTTTCCGCTGGCAACGACATCACATCCAGGACCGATGGCACGTACTTCACCAAGCGGCATTAAGAGCACTTTGTTTTCACGGATTCCAACAACCTCTGCAGAGATTGGGGTTTGTGAATTGGATGGGTAGATGGAGCACAGCTCACCAATTCGAACATCAGGGCCTTGCGATTCGATAGTAAGACCGATGATTTGTGTTATTTTCCCATTGACTCTAACCGGGTCTAACCCGCGAATCACATTGATATATTTTTCAGCTGAAAGTTGCATGCTTTACTCCCTTCCAACCTCGAGAATCGCCTTCTTGATTTCTTCGATTTGCGTATCGATTCGGGCATCAATACTGCCATATGCAGTTCGAACCACAACACCTTTAGCTGTAACTGAATGGTCAGGAATGATTTTGATTTCTGTATCGCCATTTACAACGGAAACGAGATGAGCCCGCTGTGATTGAATATAATCAAAATCATCTGGGTGAACACAAATGGTGATATATTCCTTTTCCTTAAACCTGAGAATATGCTGTTGAATGAGCTCCACAAATTTCTCAGGATAGCTGGTTAATTCCTGTCTGACGATTTGCGTCGCAATCGTCGTGCTTAACTCGAGTAAAAACGGCTCTGCCTCGGCGATTATTTCTTCCTTTTGCACGTAGGCTTGGTCAATAATTTGCTGCGCTTTCGCAAATTTTTCCTCATAAGCTTGGCGAACCTCTGCTTCAGCCTCTAGCTTTCCTTTTAAATATCCTTCTTCGTAACCTTGATGAGTGGCATCAATTTTCACAACTTCTAATTCTTGTTGATTTTCCTGCCACCACTGCTCTATTTTTTGCTCAGCTTCAGCTTCAAGTTCATGCGCCTTTTGATGGGCTTGCTCAATAATGACTTTGGCCTCTTCATTGGCAGCATGAAGATAGTCATTCTCGAGAGCCTCAGCAAAGTCTGCACTTCTAGTAGCATCATCTTCTAATCCATGATGATCAGGGTGGAGCAGTATTTTCGGTTGGCTGATGACCTTAACTTCATCTGTCATTGACAGTTGCGAGGCTTTAAAAATTTTAGAGTAGGACATCATCAGAACCACCCCGTGAAATAACAACCTCACCGGTATCCTCTAGACGACGGATAACAGAAACAATTCGCCCTTGGGCCTCCTCAACTGCTTTAACACGTACCGGTCCGAGGAATTCCATATCCTCTTGAAAGCTTTCAGCCATACGCGTAGACATATTGGCCAAAATAATCTTCTTCACCTCAGGGCTAGCAGCTTTTAATGCAAGCAGTAAGTCCTGATTGTCAACCTCTTGAATGACACGCTGAATCGCGCGGCGATCGAGATTGATAATATCCTCGAACACGAACATTCTCTTTTTAATTTCATCGACTAAGTCGTTGTCTCGTTCACTTAATTGTTCTAAAATAAGCTTTTCGGTTGAGCGATCAACACCATTTAAAATATTAACGATGGATTCAATTCCACCGACAACAGTGAAATCATTCCGAACAGTTGCTGCTAATCTAGATTCTAAAATATGTTCAACTTCCTTAATCACTTCTGGGGAAGTTTGCTCTAATAGGGCAATCCGCCTTGCAACATCAGACTGGAGCTCTGGTGGCAGCGAGGATAGAATGGTCGCTGCCTGCTTTTGATCCAAATGCGCCAATACAAGCGCAATCGTTTGCGGATGTTCATTTTGTAAAAATTGATAGATTTGCATGGGATCGATTCTTCTCGCAAAATCAAACGGTTTAACCTGCAATTGCGAAGTGAGCCTCATGATAATTTCTTCAGCTCGTTCTTTGCCTAGTGCTGCTTCTAGAACATTCTGAGCGTAATTAATCCCACCCATTGCTAAGTAATCCTGGGCAATGCACATCTCGTGAAATTCTCTTAAAACTTCTTTTTTATCTTCGCTGCCTACTTTAGAAATGTTTGAGATTGCAAGAGTTAATTGCTCGATTTCTTCATCTGGCAAATGCTGATACACCTTAGAAGATGCTTCCTGTCCCAATGAAATAAGGAGAATTGCTGCTTTTTGCTTTCCAGTTAGTTTTGCCAAGGTGTTAAGCCTCCTCCTCATTCAGCCATGTACGAAGCATTTTTGAGAAATCTTCAGGCCTTTGTTCAAGTAATTTCTTCAATTGGGTTTCGACACCCATTTCCTGCTCAACAAAATACTCCAGTTCATCCACTGTCTGAGGCTGTTGTTGTAATGGCAGGTCATTAAATGGAATCTCATCTTGGGCTGCTTTTCGCTTGCGGCGCATCATCCAAAGGACAATTCCTCCTACCAATAGAACAGCTGCCGCAGCTCCACCAGCAATCCATGGCCAAATAAGCGCTTCTTCTGCCTTTTTAGACTCACTTTCTTCAAACTTGTGCGGGAAAATCGTAATTCGCTGTTCAACCTCGTCATCCGATAATTCTGGGTGCCCTAATGCAGTACGGACTGTGTTGGAGACAACATTCCGGATATTATCAAGGGTCTCTTGAGGTAGCTTATTTGGTTCAGACGCATTTGATTCAACCCCGACATTGATGGTAATATCATCGATTACATATGGGCTTTTTGTAATTTGATTGTTAATCCGATTAACCTCATAGTTCACCTTTTCCTGAAGCTCCTCATACGAACTACCATCACCAGCTCCATCTTCAGAAGCTACATAACCAGGAATATCGGTTTCTCCAGTGCCGACAACACCGCCATTAGCCTTAGTGCCACCTGTTGAGGACACAGAGTTTCGTTCAGAGCTAATCGGGATTCCTTCATTGTTTTCATTTGAAGGCTGAACTAAGTTTTCTTCTGTTTTCACTTTGTCAAAATTCATTTTCACGAATGTATGAACGTATACCTTATTTGTTCCAAGTATGGTTCCAAGCAAGCTTTGTAAACCTCTTTGAATATCCTGCTCAACATCTTTTTGGATTTTTCGTTGCTTATCATATTTATCAAGTGACTGATCATCTTCATCGCCACCTTCAAGCGCAAGCGTCTCACTGTATTGGTTCATGATGGTGATGTTTTCAAGCGGCAGCTTTGGAACACCGCGAGAAACAAGAGTGTATAACGCTTGAATTTGTTTCGAATCAAGCTTAACTCCCGGTTCGACTTCAACCATGACCGAGGCAGTTGAGTTCTCCTGCTGATCCTGACGAATAAATACCGAATCCTCAGGTAATGTCAGTATCACTTCTGCATTTTTTATACCGTCTACATATTTAAGTACGTCAGCCACTTTGTTTTGCATCGCTTCACGTTCTAAGATGTCAACTTGGCGATCAGTTGCACCAAAGGTTAAATTCTCGCTAAAAACGTCATAATTTATATCATTTTTCTTCGGGTATCCTGAAGAGGCGAGACTCACGAGTAATTCTGGAGCATCTTTTTTTGGTACCTGAATCATTGTCCCAGAATCGGAAAGCTGATAATTTGTAAAGCCTTGCTTATCCAATTCAGCCTTTATGTCCCCAACTTCCCGCTGTGTTAGTTGTCCTTCATATAAAGGGACATATTGTGGTCGAGATGCAAAAAAGATTGTGGCAGAAAGGGCAACAATTAGAAACAAAAAGGTACCAATAATAAGACCCTTTTGCTTCGAGCTCCGCGCACCCCAATAATTAGTGAAGTGCTCCTTTGATTGTTTGATTTGATCTATCCATGATCGATTCATAACTCACCCAGCTCAGCTTTCTATCATTCTTTAAAATTGCATTCTCATCGTTTCTTGATATGCTTCCACAGCTTTATCTCTTATGGTTACGGTTAGTTCTAACGCGATTTTTGATTGTTGTGATGCAATCATTACATCGTGTACATTATCAACTTTTCCCGCAGCTACTTGCTTTGTTAGCTCAGTAGATTTATTAATCGTTGAATTCACGTTTTCCATATAGCTTTTGAAGACGTTTGCAAACGACGTATTAGGTGCCTCTGTATTGACCTTTGGTGCTGGATTCTGATTGATTTTCGAAAGTCCTGCACCAATCGTTTTAATATCCATTTATTCCACTCCTAGCGTCCGATTTCCATCGCTTTCATCATTAATGATTTACCAGTATTAAAGGCAGTAATGTTCGCTTCATAGGCACGAGAAGCCGAAAGCAAATCGACCATTTCCTTTGATAAATCAACGTTTGGTGTCATCACATACCCTTCAGCATTCGCATCTGGGTGAGTCGGGTCATAAACCGGATTAAACGGAGTTTGATCTTCGACAATTCTTGTTACACGAACACCTTGAAGCTTTGTGCTCTGTGATTTCTTATCCATTTCACCGCGTAAAACCTGTTCAAAATTCTTTTCGCGCGACTCCATTACCACCATTTTGCGGCGATATGGTTCCCATACACCATTGACAAATTTCCCTCGCGTTGTTTGGGCATTGGCAATGTTTGATGAGGTGATGTCCATCCGTAAACGTTGAGCCGTTAGGGCAGAGCCACTAATATTTAACTGTTCAAACATTTAGACTAGCCCCTTCCCTTAATCGCATAAGATAAATTATTAAAATGACCTGATACTCGCTCTGTCAGCATGTAATACCACAAGGAGTTTTTACCCATTTCTGTCATTTCGTAGTCCATATCCACACTGTTTCCATTGTTATTAATAAACGCTTCCGTATTTTCAACCATTTGCGGCGCAGGAATAGCGCTACCTCGGCCAATCGTTACATGGCGAGAATCTGTTTTTGTGCCTACAAAGCTGGTTTGATCTGATAAATGTTTTTTCAATATATTCTCAAATGCTACCTGTTTCGCCTTATAGCCTGGTGTCTCGGCATTCGCAATGTTTTGTGAAATAACCTGTTGCCGCATACTCGAGGCATCTAACGCTGACTTTAGGAGGCTAATATTATCCAAAATTATCTCCACCCTTTTTGTTTTTGTCAGTTTTTTAGTTATTTTGATAAAATAAAAATCACATCATTATCAAATATACTATAAAAAAATACATGTGTACTGTGACATTTATAGCAATCGAAGTTGAACTTGATATTTTTACTGGTACCTCAATCAAAATTTACCAATAGCTATCAAAATCTTGTTTTATTGAATGGCTGTGTTAAATTTGGATGTTGATTTCCGCTCCAGACACTGCGTTCCAATCAACTTACCAATAATCAACAATCTGCATTAACAGAGCCTATTGAAGATGAATGACCAAAGCTCTATCCAATGTTTAACTTGTTGTAATATTTTGTGACGCCGTTTACCCAATAGTTATTTAGGCCAGTTGGGTCGTTCGCTGCACCAACTGGGGCATATTTCGCTCCAATGTTTGCTATCGTCGTTAAGCCTTTGTCGAGGTAGTTCTGACTTAAATTTCTGGCCATATCCATAATGCTGTCCTCAACAGTGGCATATGTTTTTAAGCCATTTTTTCCCATCATCCCGGCAATATTATTCTTTTCAAGAGCCGCTCTTGATTTCCCATTCCCAGTCTCGTGCTGAGCAATCGCTGCCAGTAATGCCGGATCAATATTATACTTCTCTCCAGCCTCCACAAACACCGAGCCCATTCCTGCTAGCTTCCCACTAAGGGCTTGATCAATTTGAGCAGCAGTACTTGACCCGAACGGGAGCACACTTTTGAGATTCCCCGCTTGATTGGCGAGCTCAGTAAAAGTAGTCATACTCGGTGCTTCTGGCGAACTTGTATAGGAAAAAGGATTTGGCAGCAGATTCATGCTTTCTTTCCCAATTAAGCTTGTTGGTTGTTGGTCAAGAAGCTGGTTTAATACACTCGAAAACAATTTACTAAACTCCGCATTTTCAGTCATTTGCGCTCTGAGCTTATCGTTTCTCGTAATTGTGTTAGTCAGCATTATTTTAGTCAGCATATCGTCACCGATAATCACTCTCTAAGCACCTCCTAGTCACATCATTAAAGTGAAACTTCCATCAGTGGGGGTAATTACTGCCCGTTAAGGCGGGATAAAGAACAAAAGCGCAAGCGCCTTGATCAGGGGCGACTGGAAAGGTCCGCCCTGCAGGAAATCCTGATTTCCGGAAGGGATTGACTTGTGACCCCGAGCCCCTAGGCGCTGGAGCTGGGCGTGTATAACGTTGTGAAACTTAATCACATCATTACAATTTATAATTTCCTAAGAAATGAAAAAAGGCGTGTACCACGTTATTTTCATCTCGTGTTCCACGCTCCGATACAAGGTTAATTGTTGTCGACTATAAGAGTGTTTGCTTTTTGACCTTCAAATAAGGCCTTAATCTCGCTTAACGAATCCTCCTGAAGCTTTAGTAAGCTTTTGAGTTTTCCGTTTTCTATTTCCCCTTCTGTCAGCAAAATCGTGCAGGGATCCTGTTCATTTCGTAGAACCAATATTTGCTTGCCTTGATAAACGAAATTTTTTAGTAGAAAATATGTTTCAGTTAGCATGTTATCGCCAACAGTTATATTCATAGGTTTTGTAAAAAAAGGTTTATTTTTCCTAAACTCATTCAAATCATATACCTGACCAAATTTAGCTTGGCCGGCTAATTTCGGCTTATCCACGACACTCTTCCCCTCTGTGTCCAATAAAAATATGAATTTAGCTAGTTAAATTTTTATAAGCTTTATATTTCCACCCGATTTTGAGACATAATCTCAACTAGATTGTTAACAAAATTTATTATAATTGAAATAAAGATAGTTATATTAAAATAATTGTTACAAAATTGTGTCTAACCCCCTTAAAAAAGTTTACTAGGTGAATTAGGACTAATTATGGACAAAAAAAATACTCGTCGTACACGAGTATTTAGAGTTGCATAAACAATCGGAATTACTTCTTTTCGTCTAAGAATACGCCGCTTGTTTGCTTACTATATGGCTGAAATTTTTTAGAAACCTGTTTATTGATTTTTTGTTGATTAATTAAACTTTCCGTTTCCGCATGCGCTTTGATTAATTGATGAGTGACCTGAGTATCGATTAAATTCATTTCTCGCAATAATAATTTCGCTTGCTGTGAATACTGATGATGTTCCGTTTTTGCTACCTCAATTTCCGCGATAATCATGTTGCGTATATCAAGTAGCTCATTAAGCTTCTCATAGTCCTCTTCATCCAATGACTGCTTCATCATTAATGTAATATCGTAAAGCTTTGCGATTAATTTATCCATATTTAATCAACAACCCTACTGCTTTGTTTTATTTAACTTTATTGCTTCGGACCATGTATCTAGCAGTTCTAATGATAATCCTTCTACTTCGTCGAAAAGCTCAAGCTTTTTCGTTAAGTTTGCTTCAATTAAGCGAGTTTTCATAAAATCATATAATGACAATAATGATTCAGAGATTTCGTAGCCGGTTTTTAAGGTTACCATTAGTTCAGTAATAATGTCTTGCGCTCGTAGATTATGCTTATGACTTGCTTCGATATTATTATTCTCAAGATCGTGTTTGGCTAAACGAATAAATTTGACGAGGCCTTGGTATAGCATAAGCGTTAGTTCTTCCGGACGGGAAGTTGTAACCGCTTGTTTTTGATAGGTTTGATAAGGATTTTTTGTCACCATGTTGAGTATTTCTCCTTTCACATAAAACCAAAAGTTAATTTTATTATCGGACTTTGCTGCGGAAAGTTTAGGAGTAATTTGGGGCAAATGTTGATTTCCGCTACAGGCACAAGCGGTCCACGGGCGGTGCAGGGAGCCTCCTCAGCCCTTTGCGCCTGCGGGGTCTCCCTATGCCCTTTACTCCCGTAGGAGTCTACGTGCCTTTCTCTCCAATCAACTAAGTTTGCACTATCACTAATACAACAGCCACCCCTAAAAAAATAAAGCTACCCCGTTGGTTAGGGATAGCTTGATTGGAGTTATATTAGGCGACTAAGCGGCTCGACTTGGTTTTCTTTTTTGATGATTTGGTTCAGTTTTTGATTGAACGATTTTAAATTTTGTATTTTCGCCACATCATTTAAACTGTTGAAAACTTCAATTTCCTTCGCTAGACGTGACATATCTGCTGCTAAGTCCTGATTGCGTTGTTTTTCCTGTACTAATTGTCTTTCTGCCTTAGCTAACTTTTCCTGTAGTACTTGCTTTTCTTGATTCATTTCTGTTTTGATATTTGTGATTTGCTGAAGTGCCGATTGATTTTGCAAAGCCAAATTCGT
Organism: Bacillus marasmi; assembly: GCF_902168435.1. Taxonomy (GTDB): domain Bacteria; phylum Bacillota; class Bacilli; order Bacillales; family Cytobacillaceae; genus Bacillus_BU; species Bacillus_BU marasmi. Next base: position 72,030 of record NZ_LR656177.1, on the reverse strand, counting down.
TAGCTCATATAAACTTTTCAGCAATTGATTAAGATTCAATCCCGGCAACTGCTGAACATTCGTAATGAATCCTGATAATATATCTAGCAAATCATCAGCTTGTGTCGATGCAGCATAATGAACTTGCACATCGTCCTGCGGATTTCCGATTAACTCCGTCGCCACTACAGGTATACTATCTTCAGAAATCGTAGCATATTTTATTTCCATTTGCGCCTGATTTTCAGCTTGCTTTTTTGCTCCATTTTTGACGAGCGTATAATATTTATAATTAACCGACTGATAGCCTCGATTTAACAGCTGGGCTATTTCCTCTAAAATCTCAGTAATATTTAACGCCCCTTCTTCCTGGCGCGCCTGAATATAGCGAAACATAAATTCCATTTCTTGTTTTGTCCATTTTCGGTTAATCTTTTTGGCCTCATCATTCGTTTGATTTGCCAGGTCAGCACTATTTTTTTGTACCATCAATAGTTGATGATAATAGGATGATAATCCCCCAGGATTTATGCCATGCTTTATTTCAAGCTCCCGTACCATTTCTTCCTGTCCATCGATTTCTTGATTCATTAATGCTTCCTTCATTTGAAAAATAGCTGTCTTCAAACTCACAATGACTCCTCCTTGTAATCATATTGTTCGATTACAACTTGTTTTTTCTGACCATTAATTTTTGATATTCATCAAAAACAATCAAGGTGCGACGATATATTGAAATAGCAGATTGTTTGACTAAAATATTACCGATGACAAAATTAATAAATATTTTCAACGCAATGATTTATATCACAATTATTAATAAAATAACAAATATTTTATGAACATTATATAATTTTCTTTGTTATCTGTAAATATACAGAATCAAAATGATGTTCAAACAAAATAAAAACAAGCAAATCTCTCATCAAATACATGGTTTGATGGGATTGGCTTGTTTAATAATTTTTGCCACTCTAAACTTGTCTGTTGATTTCCGCTCCAGGCACTTCGCTTTGCGCCTACGGGGTCTCCCTATGCCCTTTGCTCCCGCAGGAGTTTTCGTGCCTTCCACTCCAATCAACTTAGACGAAACTATTATTTTTATATCAAAGCCTATGAATTGGTTCTTAGTCTCATTTTTCTTTGTTGTTCGAAGCAGGATTGGACTATAATGGTCTGATCCTTTGGGCTGATTTCGGTGAACTCTACCGCAACAAAGGTATGAGTTTTATCTTCTGATTGATAAACGCGTCTGATTTCTCCATGGAAGGTAATGAATTCAAGATCGTGAGCCTGGACATTTGGGACGAGCACTTGTCCAGTTAGCGGCTGACCTTCCTTAAGGTCGAGTTTTCCGGGACCTGAGAATAATAATCCCCCGGCACTGACGTTTACGGTCGTATACTCATTTTCTAATAACACGAGCTTTAAATGAAGGTTAACACGGAAGTTTTCACGGCGTTGGATGCGATAAATCTTTTTCTCAATTGGTTTAAGGATTCGATAGAGCGGGATATTGTCTAGTTTTTTTCCGGTAATTTCCGATGAGAATTTATATAGATTTTCACCAACTTTATACGAAATCTCGATTTCAGTTCCGTTAGGCAAAATACCAATTCTATCAGACATCGGGATTCCAATTAAGATTTCATCGTCTTGATACTCAGCAATAATTGACCTGTAAGACATCTCCTTTTGAACAATATCGATGAGGATTTGTTGATTTATCTTGGGATACATTGTTAAACACCTTCAATATCAGTTTTTTTGTTCGTAAAATAATTAGGAGATAATTTCACGTTCATGAAAAATATGTAAGTAATAATGAAATAAAAAGGCTAACTCAAAAGGATAATACCACTTTTAGAGTCAGCACAACAGATTTTTATTTTTGTAATATATTAAACAATTGCTTTATCTTAAGAAATCGACCAGTGTTGGTTGGATAATTCGCGCTCCTGCTGAGAGAGCTGCACTGTGGACGTTTTCCTGCGCTTTGAGGTCGATGATAACTTTGGATATATCAGCATCTTCTTCAAGGGATAGCAACCTAGTTGTTGATACTTCAAGCGCATCAACTTTTGAAGCACTTAGCTCGAGCCGATTCATTCGGGCACCGAGTTCAGAGCGTTCCTTTAGGATATTATCGATTTGAAAATCCAATTTATCTAAAAAGTCAGCACTACCACTGCTATCTGGCGCATTAAAATGATTAACAATATCCTCTAAAACCTTAAATACCCCACCAGCACCATCGTTATTAAATACGGTTGTCCCCAACACATTGATTTGAATATGATTCGTTTGTCCGACCTGTAACTCTAGCTTTTCATTGTTGGTGTTTCTGAATTCCTTTGCAGAATCTGGAACAGCTTCGTCTGCACGGAATGGCGGAGTCTTTACATCAGTACCGGCAAACACGTATCTTCCAGCAATTTGAGAATTAGCAATTTCACCTAGATGTTCTTTTAATTGGTTAATCTCTTCAGCAATCGCTTGACGGGCACTTGGATCATTTGTATCACTGAGTCCTTGAACAGTAAGTTCGCGAGCACGTTGCATCACACTCGTAAGCTGATCGAGTGCTTCGTCTGTCGTAGACATCCACGAAAGGCCATCTTCAAGATTCCGTTTAAATTGATCAACTTCATTTAGAGAAGATCGATAATACATACTTCTTACTGCCGTTACAGGATTATCAGATGGCAAATTAATTTTTTTCCCAGTCGATAATTGATTCATGTATTTTCCCATTGCTGTATTGCTACGTTGTAGGTTAGCAAGCAAATTTTGGTTTAGCATGTTTTGCGTAACTCGCATGATCCTTCAATCCCCCTTACAATCCTACTCTGCCCATTCCATTAATGACTTTATCTAAGCACTCATCCATCACGGAGACAACTCGGGCAGCAGCATTGTATGCTTGTTGAAACTTAATCATATTCGTCATCTCTTCGTCTAAAGAAACGCCAGAAATCGATTGACGGCGATTTTCAACCTGTTCAACGATTCCTTGGGAATTAGCACGCATCCGCGCTGCTTCCTGTGAATCAATTCCAAGCTGTCCAATAATATTTCGATAAAAATCGTTCACGGTTGAGGTTGAATCTGAAAAACTGAGATTCTTTGTTAATAAAATATCGGCAATCACTTTCGCATTGTCACCATTTCCGCTTGATGCGATACCGGTTTTCGGATCCTTATGTGCAGCTGAGATAAAGTCAAGTGAATCCATTATCTTATCGTTCACTGCTAAATCTTGAGCCGAAGTACCAGTGAAAAAATCAAACTTATCTGTACTTCCATTTTTTATATTGTCTAAGCTTTCACCATTGCGATGCGCTTCATTAACGGCTTTTACAACCGTCATCGCAAAATCATTCATTTTCCCTTTAATGTAAGGAATGGTAGATTCAGAACCTCCACCAACAAAGCCGTATGATTCGAACCGACCTAGAAGCTCGCCGGAAACAAGCTTGATTTTTTCATCAGCGATTGTGATGCTTTCTGGATCAATTAAGCCTGTTGTAGAATCATAGTTAAACTCTAGTTTATTGGCATTGTTTCCTTCGACAAGCATTCCTCCACCAACCGCAATATCAATCTTTCCGTGGGTAGAGTTGGTCACCTTCACATCAACGATCTTTGAAAGTTGGTCGACTAGTAAATCACGCTGATCATATAAATCATTCGGGTCATAATTGTTTGCGACAAGTCGTCCAATTTGATCATTTAAATTGGCAATTTGTGTAGCGATCGAGTTAACCTCGCCTTTTTTCGTATCGACGACATGCTTGAGGTCGGTTTGCATTTGGTCAAGTGAGTCCATGATGGACTTAAATGATTCCGTTACCGCAACACCTCTTTGCCGCACAACCGCACGAGCAGCAGCACTGTCAGGGTCTTTCGCCAACTCCTGCCAGCCCTTCCAAAATTCATTCATGATATAGGCTAAACCCTCATCTGATGGCTCGTTTAATATTTCTTCTATCTTAGAAAGGGAGTCGCTCTTGGCTTCCCAATATCCTAAATTTTTATTTTCAGAACGGATTTGAACATCTAAATAATCCTCGCGCATCCGTTCAAGCTTGCTTATTTCAACCCCTGTACCTAATTGAAAGGAATAGATTCCTGCAGAAACGCTCATTGCACTGCTTGCTCGCATTTCCGCTCTTTGCCTTGTGTATCCAGCTGAGTTTGCATTAGAAATATTATGTCCTGTCGTTGAGAGCGCTGTTTGCTGAGCGAATAGTGCTCGTTTCCCTACCTCAAGACCATGAAAGCTTGAAGCCATATCATTCCCTCCGTTTCAAAAACCTTTTCATTAAACTTTAGCATCCAATAGGCTTGCTTGATTATTTTTTGATTTCGGTCCATACCCCACAGGAGTATCCTTCGGGATAAACATATTCATTGAGTATTGAAGATAAGCTAATGTTGTTTCGATTAGCTGTTGGTTTCCTTTATTTATAGTGGAAATTTCCTGAACTAACGTACGAAGTTGCTTGGCGATTTTCGTCATAGTGGCTTCAATGTGGGCATCATTTAGTAGTTTAATGATTTCCTCAAGCGTAAAAGAAGTACCCCGATAACCATTCGTTTTAAGGTACTCCTCGACAAATTGTTTTCTTTGGTTTTCCAGTTTTTCAATCTCTATCGCAATTGAATTTTCTCGGTGAGTCATTTGCAGGAGGTTTTGATGATCCCCCTCAATCAAAACTTGACGTTTCTCTTTTGTCAGATCTAATAATCTTTTATGGGCATCAACCATTGAAACCAATATTTCAATTAGGTTTTTTAAAGTCATAGTCACTTCTCCTATTTGGAATCAGAACTCCAAAAGCTGATAAGCTTTTCAGCAACTTTACTTGAGTCCACCTTGTAATTACCTTCCGCTATCAGTTGCTTCAATTCTTGAACACGCGCTTTATGCTGGGCTTGCTCTGTCATTTTTGCTTGCGAAATTTCTCTGCCTGCTGAAGAAATGCTAACGTCGCTTGAGGAAGGTGACTTTTTTATTTCTTTGCTTGTCACAGAATTTTTCTGTTGATTTTGATATGAGTACATACCATATTTCATATTATCAATTCTCATAACAAGTCGCCTCCTGTCTTTTTTTATTTTATCGGTAGATTTAGCCGATAGTTTAGTATTTTTTGAGGAAAAATTGAAACTATCCTAAAACATCTATTTTAAGCTCGGGCCACTCGCTCATAAATACCTCTGCTTTTCCGGGCTTGTAGTGATGGATTGGCTTTTGCGGTAAGATTTCAATCTGGGTACCTCCGATTTGCCAATCAATTTGCAGCTCTGTTGGAGTATAGTCAAACTTGACTGATCCGTAGCTCGGAATAAAACCAATATTAAAGTCCGGTGGTGGCTTCTGTGTTTGTTCTGTTGCCATGGCAACAATGGCATCTGCTTTATTTTTTATGGCCGCCATCCTATTTCCCCTTTGAACGATGGCATCAATCGCTTCTAACAGCTGCTGTCTACCAAATTGGGCAAAATCATCTGACAGGACGCTTGGACTTTTTAAATTCACTTCATTTCGTGCCTGTTCCTGATCTATCTCTAGCGTCCCTGGTTTGCGGTCGATGACCATTTTGGTATGCTCTTGCTTAATGGACATTTGCGCAGGAGGCTGCTCTATATCCTGAACAGGCTTCGTTATGCGTATTCCTATTTTAGCATAAGTTTGTTGCAATTGAATTTGAGGAATTTTCATAAACAACCTCCTATTGAATCTAACTGAATAATAGCTAGCAACATCCACATACCTTTATATAATATTATCGTCATATAGTCTGTGATGTTTAACAAGTGTGATTTTTTGGAAAAAGTAAAAATGGCGGTGAAAACTATGAGTCGTTTCCACCACCATTTATTAGATTAGTTTTTATTGATAAGTGCTTGGAGCAGGAGTGTCGGAATCCTTTCGATGGAGCCTTGTTTTTCAACTGCTCCGATTGAGTAAGCAACCTTGGGCATTCCGTAAACGACTGATGAAGCTTCATCCTGCCCGATCGTTCTACCGCCATGCTGGCGAATCGAAAGCAAGCCCTTCGCGCCGTCGCTTCCCATTCCGGTTAAAATAATCCCAATTGCTTTTTTCCCTATTTCTTTTGCGACCGATTCAAATAATACGTCGACTGACGGGCAATGACCGCTCACTTTTTCACCTTTAAAAACATCTAGCTTGATTGAAAAACCTCTTCTAATGATTCTCATATGACGTTCGCCAGGGGCAATATAGATTTTTCCTGGTTCAACAATATCTCCAGCCTCTGCCTCTTTCACGGCAAAATGGGTTTGCGCATCAAGACGCTCAGCAAACATTCTTGAAAAGTTCGCTGGAATATGCTGTACGACAACAATGCCCGGTATGTCACGCGGCAATTGCTTAAAGAGTCGAAGCAACGCCTCTGTTCCACCCGTTGAGGCACCGATAGCAATAATTTTCCCTTCCTTACTCGTAGTATATGATTTGATTTGGGTTTCGTTTTTTTCAGGTGCTTGTTTTATAATAATTTTTGATTGAGAGGCAATTTTTATTTTATTAATTAAATGGTAAAGGAACTTCTCCACTTCCTGCGGCGAGCCAACGTTTGGCTTACAAACAAAATCCACTGCACCTGCGTGAATGGCATCCAATGCCGCTTCGCTCAAGGAGCTTAATACAATGACCGGTATCGGATATTGTGGAAGTAGTTTTCGAGTATACTCAATTCCATTCATTTTCGGCATGACAATATCACAAATTAGCACGTCTGGTCGATATTTTAATAGCATATCGGTTGCTTCAAAAGCATCCTGGGCTGCCCCGACTACCTCAATCGCTGGATCTGACGAGATTCCCCGCGAGATTATTTCTCGATGTACACGGCTATCATCCACCACTAAAACCTTTATTTTCTTAACATCCACTGTAATCATCTCTTTTTATTGGAGTTGGGTTTAGGATAGGTTACATTTTTCTAAATATGGCTGGCTTTATATATTGATAGGCGGTCCGTTCGCGATTCAATGATTCCGAATGACCGATAAATAAATATCCACCTGGTTCGGTATATTGGTAGAGTTTGTTGACCAGTTCCATTTTTGTTTGTTCTTTAAAATAAATCATAACGTTCCGGCAAAAAATCACATGAAACCTTTTTTTAAACGGAAACACTTTATCCATTAAATTTAATCGTCGAAAAATAACTTCATCGCGTACTCTTTTGGTAATCTCACTTGTATCTTTGTTAATGTGCTCAAAGTAATTTGTCCTCCAGGTGGGAGGGACTTTCGTTAATGCACCATTGCTATATTGACCATCTCGAGCTATTTTCAACACCTTATCAGAAATATCTGTTGCTAATATTTTCGTATCCCAAAACAGCTTTTCTTTTTTGAAGTAATCATTTATGATCATTGCCAAAGTATAGGGTTCTTCCCCGGTGGAGCAACCAGCACTCCAAATTCGCAAATCCTTGTCTTTAACACTTTCGCTTAAATATGGAAGAACAATGTCGCGAAAGTAATCAAAATGGTCGGTCTCTCTCATAAAGAAAGTATGGTTAGTTGTAATTTTATTAACCAAATTGGTTGCTGTTTGATTCGTCTTATCCTGAATTAACCGCTGATAAAATTCACTGAAATTACTCATGTTATTTTCTTTTATATAATTATATAATCGGCCTTCAACTAAAGTCTTTTTTTCCTTTCGTAAATGAATACCATAGTTATACTCGATATAATACGCCAATTGCTGAAATTCCTTATCTGTTATGAACACACAAGACACCCCATAACGAGGAGAGAGCATCTCAACTGAGCTTGCTCCCTCTGAACGTTGTAATCGATTAGTATTTACCAAACTCTTTATCACTCAAATCGATAGAATGTATAGAACCGTCTGTTGAGTATTTCTCCTTGTGATAGGATGTTTGGTTAAACTCTTTTTCCCCCATATTTTCAATTAATTTTAATACCGCTGGAGAAATCCCATCTCCCGCATGAGCGGTACGTCCTCGCTTTAACTTAAAGCGTCTTACCATATTATTTAATAGCTCCGCCTGACTTGATAGCTCCTCACTCGCTGCAGCGCTTTCCTCGGCAGTAGCTGAATTGGCTTGAATGACTTGCGAAACTTGTATGATTCCTTGATTCACCTGACCTATGCCGGATGCCTGTTCATTTGAAGCAACGGCTATATCACCTACAAGGCTTGCTACCTTTGTAATCCCAACGACAATTTTATTAAGTGCATCTGCTGTTTCCGTAGCAATTTTTGTCCCATCCTCGACCTTTTTGATTGAGCCTTCAATTAAGTCCGTCGTTTCTTTTGCAGCATCTGCACTTCTTGCCGCTAGGTTTCTCACTTCCTCCGCCACAACCGCAAACCCTTTTCCATGTTGACCAGCCCGTGCTGCTTCGACGGCAGCATTTAATGCAAGAATATTCGTTTGAAAAGCAATTTCGTCAATCACCTTAATAATTTTTGAAATATTACTAGAGGATTCATTAATATCCTCCATCGAACCGAGCATTTTGATCATTCGTTCATTGCCACGCTCGGCATCCATTTTCGCAGATGATGCAATCTCATTTGCCGCAATCGCATTTTTGGCGTTGTTATTTGTTTGTGATGAGATTTCTTCAATTGATGCGGTAAACTGTTCGATTGAACTCGCCTGCTCGGTTGCTCCTTGAGCGAGCTCCACGCTAGAATCTGATACTTGTTTTGAGCCTGATGAAACCTGTTCAGCTGCAGAATGAATATTGGCAATAACATCGTTTAGGTTTTCAGACATTTTCTTAAAGGCACGGGCAAGCTCCCCCACCTCATCCTTGGACTGGAAGCTGATATCCACATCTAAGTCTCCATCAGCCATTCTGTTGGCGACATTTCCTAAGTTCTTAAGCGGATTGGAAATAAGGCTTGCAACGTATAATCCAATTCCAATTGCAAATAAAGTCCCTATAATTCCGACACTGGTGATAATGATCGATCTAGAAACGAAATCAGCCTGACTTTCTTCGATATGCTTTTCGGCGCCTTTATGACTCTCATCAAGAAGGTTTTGGATATTTTGATCACTTTCCGCTGCTGCATTCTCAACCTCTGGTAATTCCGCTAATGCTTGCTCGTAATTTTGCGATTTAATTAGCTCTAAATTAGCATTGCGTAACTCTCGATAAACGCCTAAGCTTTCTTTAACTTTAGTAAATAAAACGGCTTCAGTCTCACTTGCTCCCTTTTTCTCAAGTTCTGTAAACCTATCGTTATCCGTTTCGGTTAGTTCATCAATTTTCGTTAGTTTGCTTGGCAGTGATTCTGGATTTTGTTCATAAATAGCTTGTAAATGTATAATATGTATTTCCTTCGTATTAGAAATGATTTCAGAAAGCAGCAAATCTGCTTGATAGTCATCTGTATAAATTTTATCAACGGTATCGTGAATGGCTCTCATTTCATATATTCCGATCAAACCAACGATGATGGTAAAGATTGCAGCGATGAAAAAACAGGTGATTAATTTCACCCTTATTTTTAGATTTTTAAACCAAGTCATCACTATTCCCCCTTATATCACACTAGGCAATTAGACCGTTTGATTCTAAAATTAGGCTAATACTTCCATCACCAAGCAGAGTACAACCTGCTAGGCCTGGAATTTTTTTGATTTTTTGAATATAGTCTGGCAAAGCCTTTACGACTACCTGTTGTTCTCCTAATAATTCATCGACAAATAAACAAATGGCATTATTTTCATTTTCGACCATAATCATAATGCCCTCGTGAAATTGTTCAATCTCAGTAGGCACTTGATAGAAGCGGTGCAACCGCAGTATTGGAAAACAGCAGCCACGAATCATAATCATTTCGTTTCCATCAGGATCTGTTATGACATTCTCTTGCTTTGGCTTAAATGATTCTCTAATGGAAGTGGTCGGAAGCGTATACCTTGCATTTCCGACTTTAAAGTTCATCCCATTGATGATGGCCAAAGTAAGTGGGATTTTTATTGTCATCTTTGTACCTTTTCCCTCAATACTATCAACCAGAATTGAACCACCTACGGCTTCGATATTGTTGATGACAACATCCATTCCAACTCCTCGTCCGGAGAATTCTGTCACGTTTTCTTTTGTCGAGAAACCAGGTAACAAAATTAAATTACTAATCTCTTTATCTGTCATATCTTCAGGTTTTTTGTTTAACAGCCCATTTTTCGCTGCTTTCGCAAGGATTTTTTGTTTATTTAGCCCTCTGCCATCATCTTCAATGATGACTAACACTTCACTCCCTGCGTTCCTCGCTTCTAATGTAATTGTTCCAACTCTGTCTTTCCCTTGTGCTTCCCGTTCTTCCGCCGCTTCTATTCCGTGATCTAAAGAATTCCGGACGATATGCATAAGTGGGTCCCCAAGATTATCGATAATATTTTTATCAACCTCAGTTTCTTCACCAATGATTTTGAGCTTGACTTCTTTTTTCAGCTTCCGACTCATATCACGAACAACACGGTTCATTTTAAAAAAGGTTGGTCCAAGCGGTACCATCCTTATAGACATGACTGTATCTTGAATTTCTCCCGTAATTTTCGCTAGCTGTCTCGAGGCTTTTTGGAAATTTTGCAGCTGCAATCCCTTTAAATCAGGATTTTGTGTGACCATCGCCTCTGAAATGACCATTTCACCGATTAAATCCATTAGTTTATCGAGCTTATGTACGTTTACACTAATCATTTTTGAATGGTTGTTATTGTTAGTTTGGGTCTCTTTCACCACATTGTGTTTTGGGTCTGCTAGTTTTTGTTGCGGCTGCTGTTGCGGTGATGGCTTACTTTCTGGTACGACTTGATTCAAGTCGATCCTTTCAATAAAAGCTAGATGCCCAAAGAATGTGTTGATTTCCTCAACTGTTTGGTTTGAAGAAAAAATAATTGTGAATCCGTCGTGTTTAATAGCTTCTGCACTTTCTGGGTTTTCTGCGATATCATGAGGGCTAAACTCTTCTATGGTGGCAATATCTTGGAGATTGTGTGTAATCATGTAGGCGCGAATGTTTTCCATTTCACAATCTTTAATAAAATGAATGAGTGCTTTATAGCGATTCTTAGGGGTAGTTGTGGAGGGTGATTCTAGTCCAGGGTTACGTTCGGACATGGGTGCGGTTGTTGTTTCTGCTTTTGTTACTGGATCTTTTGCTGTTTCCTGTTTGATTACATTACTGTTCTTTAGTAGGTTCAAATATTCATGCAGCTTGGCAATCAGGCTCGATTCATCACTCGCTGCCTTATCACCATTTTTTATTTTTTCTAATTCTAGTTTATTAAAATCGATTGCTTCCAAAACGAGGTCACATAATGAGGCGCTATCAACCTTTGTTGGTTTATTTTCGCGAATAAAGAAAAACAAGTCTTCGGTGGCATGAGAAACCTTGGAAATATTATTGAATTGCATCATTGCTGATGAGCTTTTTATGGAATGCATGTTTCTAAAAATATCATTGACGATTTCAGTTGAAAAATATCCAGTTGTATCCGCTTCGATAATCGCTTGCTCCAGCTGCTCAATTTGTTGAGCTGTCTCAAACAGAAACGGTTCAATCATATGGTCAAAATTTGTTCTTTCCATTAAATAATGCACCACCAATACTAAGAAAATCGTACCGCTGCGAATATTTAAAATTGTTAAACATTTTCATTATAACAATATAATTTTTAGTTGCATGTTACAAATCTCACCAACTTTAACGATTTAAAGCAGTGGGGGCCTGTCCCCCAGCGCGGTGAAGCGCTGGGGGACAGGCCCCCACTACGGTGAAGCGTTGAAGTATCGGCGTTTGTCGGATTTTGGGCTTTTTTCTTGTAAAAGTAACAACTTATGTGTTAGAGTTGAGTTGTTGGATAAAAAATCGTGAATTTTATTATAGAGGAGGAATGAAATTGATAGAGTTTAAGAATATTAGTAAGAAATACAGGCAAAAGACAATCATCAATGATTTTTCGTTAACCATCGAGGCTGGACAGCTTGTGGTATTTGTTGGACCGAGTGGCTGTGGGAAAACAACTCTACTGAAAATGATAAACCGGCTCATTCAGCCTACATCAGGGAGCATATTCGTGAATGGCAAAGATATTGCAACAACGAATCCGATTGAACTCCGCCGCAATATTGGCTACGTTATTCAAAACACAGGATTATTTCCCCATATGTCCATTAAAGAAAATCTCGAACTGATTCCAAAACTCAAAGGTGAAGCCCCAGAGCAAATTGTGCAGAAGACGAATGACTTGCTCGAAATGGTCGGCTTAAATCCAAATGAATACTTACACCGTTATCCAAAAGAATTAAGTGGTGGGCAGCAGCAGCGCGTTGGTGTTGCACGAGCTTTTTCAACTGATTCAGACATCATTTTAATGGATGAACCATTTAGTGCACTCGATCCGGTTACCCGGAGTTCCTTGCAGGAAGAGCTTTTCCAAATGCAAAAGGAGTTTAACAAGACCATCATTTTTGTTACGCATGATATGGATGAAGCCATCAAAATTGCCGATAAAATTTGTCTACTCAAGGACGGCAATATTCTCCAATTTGATACCCCTGAAAATATTCTAAAAAATCCTGCAAACGACTTTGTCGAAAGCTTCATAGGCAAAAGGCGGGTTTGGAATAACCCTGAGCTACTGAAGTCTGAAGATATCATGATTTCAAATCCAGTGAAAATCACACCGAAGCGAACTGTACTTCAGGCAATAGAAATTATGAAGGAAAATAAAGTTGATAGCCTTATGGTGACCGATAAAAATGGTATTTTGGTTGGAATGGTAACCTTAAAGGGAATCAAACTGCAAAATAGAAACTCAATCATTGAGGAAGTTATGGAAACAAATGTTCAAGCCGTATGTGTGGAATCGAACTTAATTTCTATTTTAATGACCATGAATGAACATAAAATCGGCTACGTACCAGTGGTGAATGATGCTGGCAAGTTAGTCGGACTAATCACTCGAAGCAGTATTTTATCCGCATTAAGTAGCCAACTAATCGATTTGGAGGTGGCATTCTAATGAGTGAATTGTGGAATTATTTAACGAATAACTATCAGCAAGTACTAAGTTTATTAGGTGAACATCTATACTTGAGCGTATTATCTGTACTGATTGCCATTATCGTCGGCATCCCGCTCGGAATCTTAATTTCGCGTGAACAACGGCTCGCTAAACCAATCATCGGAACAACGAATGTCATCCAAGCGGTACCAAGCTTAGCTTTATTAGGCTTTTTAATTCCGTTCATCGGGATTGGTAGTTCTCCTGCCATTGTCATGGTTGTACTTTATTCTTTACTTCCAATTGTCAAAAATACTTATACAGGTTTAACAAATATTGATGGAGACATTCTGGAAGCCGCCAAAGGTATCGGTCTAACGAAAAGTCAAGTCATGCGCAAGGTTCAGCTCCCGCTAGCCTTCCCGATGATTATGGCGGGAATCAGAATTTCAGCGGTAACCGCTGTTGGTTTAATGACAATCGCTGCCTTCGTTGGTGCTGGAGGCCTAGGTTATCTTGTTTTTTCTGGAGTTCAAACAGTCGATAACAATATGATTCTAGCAGGAGCCATCCCAGCTTGTATCCTTGCGTTATTAATTGATTTTATTGTTGGTAAACTAGAAACCTCTTTGTCTTATACAAGCAAAAAGCGGACAGGCCAAGCAACCCGAAAAATTGGTAGCAAAACACGTAAAACGGCGATTGGCTTTGCGATTATCTTAATTTTTGCCGTTGGAGCCTTCTCAATTTTTTCAAAGGCACAAGCAGATGAAAAAATTGTAATTGGTTCGAAAAATTTCACCGAGCAATTGATACTAGGAAATATGGTGGCAGATTTAATTGAAAGCAAGACTGATATAGAAGTAGAAAGAAAGCTGAACCTCGGTGGTTCACAAGTAGCTTTCAGCGCTCTTAATAACGGAAATATCGATTTATATGTTGAATATACCGGAACAGGCCTTGTTAATATATTAAATGAAGAGCTCGTAAGCGATCCTGATGAAGTATATTCAATTGTAAAATCAAAATTCAAAGAAAAATACGGTATTGATTTATTACAACCACTTGGATTTAACAACACGTATGCTTTAGCAGTACGTCAAGATACAGCACAGCAATATGGCTTGGAGACGATTTCCGACCTAGCTAATGTAAGCAGCAGCTTAATTATGGGGCCAACAATCGAGTTCCCTAATCGCGAGGATGGCTTAATCGGCTTAGCAAAAACATATGGTTTGAACTTTAGTGAGGTGAAGGCAGTTGATGGAGGATTGCGCTACACTGCTCTTGATAATCATAAAAGTGATGTAATTGACGCCTTTTCTACGGATGGATTATTAGAAGCGTTTAATTTAAAGGTATTAGAGGATGATAAAGGCTTCTTCCCACCGTACTATGCGGTTCCAATTGTGAATGAGGAAACATTGACCGCACACCCTGAGCTCAAAAGCGTAATTAATAGCTTGGCCGGCAAGTTGAATGACGAGAAAATGCGTGAATTAAATTATAAGGTTGATAGCTTAAAAGAAGCACCAGCCAAAGTAGCGAAGGAGTTTTTGGAAAAAGAAGGATTGTTATAAGCTTCGGAAGCGTCTTGTTCGGAGAAACGCACAAAAGATCCTATTCGCTGGTGCTTTTACTTGATATAGCGAAGAGGCTGGGACATAAGTATTTCAGCTAAACAAAAAAACGAACTATTAGGTAATTCTACTTAGAAATTCCTAATAGTTCGTTTTTCTTATTTCCATATACTATAGAGCTACCCTGTAATAAATGTGGATCACACATTGAGTGCAAATTTTTTTGCCTGTGGGTCTGTTAACCCGAATGTTGATTTCCTTGTGTTTGAAAATAAGCGGAAGAATTACGCTTATTTTGGAAAAGACCCATATTTCCCTTATAATAACGGGAGTTTTTCCGCTTATTTCATAAAAATCAATTAATTTTGTCTTTTGGGGAGTCGTTAAGCGGAAAATCTACTCTTATTTCAGCTCATTTAGCCCCCCTTACAGACAATAAGGGGAAATTCTACTCTTATTTAGATTCTCATACCTACTTGAAAATCAACACTGATCTCTAATATAGTACTACATAAAAATCATTTGGTTCTGTCCCAGCTTCTTTTTAATCCTTGTCATTCATGAAATGTAGGACGCGGTCGTAAGCCAGCTCATTGCCGATGACAAGGAGAATATCTCCTTCTAAAATCAACGCATATGGTCCTGGTGATATGATTAACTCACCCTTACGCTTAATTCCAACGACCGTTCCACCTGTATTTTGCCAAAACATCAGCTCAGAAATCGTTTTGCCAATATGAATACAGGTTGATTTTACTTCAACCTCTAGTGGCGCAAGCGGATTTGTGTGGCGTAGCTTAACCGAGTAATCGGTAATTTTCCGCAGCGTTTCAAACATTTGTTCATCTAGCTTTTCACGCTCTGTTATGAGTGCATTCATTTGCTTCTCTAGTTCATTAATACTCTCAAGACTTGAGAAACGATTAATATATTTAAAAGCATTTTCACGGGAGGAAATAATGATACCACTGCCCTTTGTCGATTGGACAATTTCAACATCTTCTAAAATTTTGATTGCCCTTCTAACTGTTTCAGGAGAAACCTTATATTCACTGGCCAAGGTTGAGCGTCCATGAATCTTTTCTCCTTCCTTAAACTTCCCATCATAAATACGATTTGCTAGATCAATCGCAATTCGTTCATAGGTTGGAATTTTCGTTCTAATCACGTTCCTGTTCACCACCAGATTTCACTGTTATTACTCTGTACTAATACATACTCACTAACTATACTCCATTCATCATTAGTTTGCGAGAAAACTTCACATATTCAAAATACTTTTTCGAAAATTTTACATTCCTCTTATATTGCCTAAATATTTCCTTTTTACAATAAGAAGAGTAGCAACAAATAATTTTTTCGGAGGATTGTTACATGAGCAGACTGCTTTTTTCGATCCATCAGTTTGAGTGTAAGGTTTTTAGAGAGGTTAATCGCCATTTTGATAAAAGGCTTTTGAATGGTTTTTTTCGCAATATTACTCATCTCGGTGGTGCAACTGTTACAATCACTGTAACTTTGCTCCTACTCTTCATTCTCCCCATTACATTAAAGTGGGTTGGTTTAGCAAGTACTCTTACATTGGCTTTAAGCCACGTACCAGTTCATTTTGTTAAAAAACTCTATCCGCGTCAAAGACCATATAAGAAGCTAGATATGATTAGAATTCCTGCTAATCCGTTACAGGATCATTCGTTTCCTTCTGGGCATACGACAGCAATCTTTTCTGTGATTACCCCATTTGTTTTATATGCACCTATGCTCGCTTTTGGGCTGATTCCTTTAGGAATTTGTGTTGGAATTTCCAGAATGTATTTGGGACTCCATTACCCAACTGATGTCATTGCGGGTGTCGTTTTAGGTTCATCGATTGGCACTGTTTGCTTTTACTTTGTGAACAGCATTTTTATGAGTTTTTAGCTAATTTTAGAACTAGGAGGCGATGGAATGAAAATCGCATTTTTCACAGATACCTTTTATCCTGACATCAATGGAGTAGCCAATACTCTGAAGCGCTATACAGATTATTTAGATTCACGCGGAATTACTTACAAGGTTTTTGCTCCAGAAGGCTTTGATAAGTCGGAAGGAAAAGAATACATTTCAAGTCAAATTCACCGTCTAAAAAGTCTATCATTTTTCCTGTATCCCGAATGCCGCTTAGCATTACCAAATGTTATGCGAATAAAAGCGGAGTTGGAGGACTTTGCCCCCGATATCATTCATGTTGCAACACCCTTTAATGTTGGCCTTTGCGGTGTTTATTTTGGAAATAAATTAAACATTCCTCTTGTCGGATCCTATCACACGGACTTCGATTACTACCTGCAATTTTATGACCTTCAATTCCTTTCAAAATATTTATGGAAGTACATGAAGTGGTTCCATCGACCGTTTCGGAAAATATTTGTCCCTTCTGCTGTAACTTTCAACCAATTAAATCGACATGGCTTTTCGAATCTAGAAAAATGGCCTCATGGTGTTGATTGTCAAGCTTTTCATCCATATTACAATCGTAAAATTGTCCGGAGTAAGCTTGGAATTAACAAAAAATACCTACTAACCTTTGTTGGCAGATTAGCTCCTGAAAAGGATTTAAAGACGCTGATGGCTGTCGCCAAATCGCTTCCGTACGATCTTAATCAGCATTTGCAATGGTTGATTATAGGCGATGGCCCTTTGCGCGATGAGCTTCAAAAAGAAGCAGCATCCAATATGATTTTTACAGGTTATTTAAAAGGTGATAGTTTGGCAGAGGCATACAGTGTATCAGATTTATTTATATTTCCATCTCCAACTGAGACCTTCGGAAATGTCGTTCTTGAAGCCCTAGCCTGCGGAACTCCAGTGGTCGGTGCCAACGCGGGCGGTGTCAAAAATATTATTAATCCGGGGATTACAGGAACTTTATGTGAACCTGGAAATGTGGAGGATTTTACAAGGGCAATTGTTCAGCTTCTCACCCATCGTAATTTGAGAAACGAAATGGGGCTCGAAGCTCGCAATTATGCACTTACCCAAAAATGGGATGATATTTTTGATACATTGATTAGTCAATATTCTGAAATCGTTGATATGCCCCCTGCTGAGAAAATATTTGCTTGATAAAATGAACTTTACTTAGCTTACCTAAGCCAGATGATTCAATCATCCGGCTTTTTATTGTGTCAGGTTATAAATATTAATGTACTCAATGACCCAAAAGCTATGGAGAAAAAAAACAACCGTATATAGCCCTGAAGCAACATAGGTGACCGTTCTCGCTGCATTGCTGCTAGGCACTTGCTTGAAATAGATAAATAAATATAGCAAAAGTGATAGGGTGATTTTTGCCGTAATAAACAGAAACGGATGTAGCTGATAAAGCTGATTCATAATGGGGTTCATTTCCCCGATAATCGAATACTCCAGACCGAAAAAGGTGATTACGCCATCGATCAAATTTAATAGAGAGAGGTAATAAAACAGATAAATCATCGTAATCTCCTTTCGTTAAGGCTTTAGGATAGTAGTTTTTAATAGAGGTTGCGGTTCTTTATTAAGAACAACACCATTGTCATTATAACTTATTTGCTGAATATTTGGAATTTTTTAAACTAATGTTGAAGGGCGAAAATTCAATTGTTGATTAGGTTTAAACCTTTTTTCAAATGCCCAATTTCAAATAAACAAGTGACCTGACTTTGAACAGTTTCATATCATGGGGTAAAAATGCCTAGTTAAAAGCTTTATCACTACAACATGTCATCCTTATTCACTGAATAAAGAATTGGGTATTGGAGATTCGGAAGAAGGCTGAACGTCAAAGGGGTTGTTTTGTTTGAAGAGGCTAATTGTTCTTGCAATCATCGGGCTATGTGCGCAGTTAGTTGATGGTTCACTTGGTATGGCGTATGGAGTCACCTCCACATCGCTACTATTAATGTTCGGGATTGCTCCAGCCGCAGCTTCGGCATCCGTTCACTTAGCAGAGGTGGTTACGACGGCTGCATCAGGAGTGTCACATATTCGTTTTGGCAATGTTGACAAAGGCATCGTGAAAAAATTAATCCTTCCTGGGTCAATTGGTGCTTTCTTAGGTGCTCTTTTCTTAGGGAGTATTCCAGGACATATCATCAAGCCATATGTTTCAGTCTTTTTATTAGGATTAGGGGTCTTTGTCATTTATAGATTTTTGTTTAACAGGAAAGTTGTCCTTGAGCAAAATCAAAAAAATATTAACAAACGATTTTTTATTCCACTTGGGTTTATAGCTGGCTTTTTCGATGCGACTGGTGGAGGTGGCTGGGGTCCAATTGCAACACCCGTTCTTTTATCGAAAAAAAATATCGAAACGAGGAAAGTTATTGGTTCCGTGGATACTAGTGAATTTGCAATCGCCGTATGTTCTTCGCTTGGGTTTTTTATTTCACTCGGCTGGAGTGAAATAAACTTTGTCTGGGTGTTTGCGTTGATGATTGGCGGAATAATTGCTGCGCCGATTGCAGCCTGGCTCGTAAAAATTATTCCTTCGCACCTACTCGGAGTCTTAGTCGGTGGAATGATCATTCTCACTAATGTGAGAACGCTTTTATTGACCTTTAGCCTCCCTTCCAATGCAACAGTTGTCATTTATAGCGTACTAATTGGCCTCTGGATCATCGGCATCATCTTCGTTGCCCTAAATCTCAAAAAACAAAAAACACAATACGAAAAAGCCTAAATTTCACTCCAAATCAATATATCAAATTAACGCAGTAAAGCGATGGGGGACTGTCCCCCATCGCTTTACTGCGTTAAAGGTATGACCACATTTTAATGTGGTTATTTTTTCTAGATTATAATTATTATAATTTAGTATTGATTTTTAATTGAAATCTGTTATCATTTAGGAGTAGCAAAAATATTCTTCGAGGTGATCCAATTGGCAAACAATGAACAAAAATTAACAACTAGCTGGGGTGCTCCCGTTGGTGATAATCAAAACTCGATGACCGCTGGTCACAGAGGTCCTACTTTATTGCAGGATGTACATCTATTAGAAAAATTGGCTCATTTTAATCGTGAACGTGTTCCAGAACGTGTTGTTCACGCTAAAGGAGCAGGAGCACACGGATATTTTGAAGTAACGAATGATGTAAGTAAATATACAAAAGCAAAGGTTTTTAATGGAGTTGGCAAGCGAACACCTCTGTTCGCACGCTTTTCTACAGTAGCCGGAGAGCTTGGTTCTTCTGATACTGTTCGTGATCCACGTGGTTTTGCGATCAAGTTTTATACAGAGGATGGAAACTACGATATCGTTGGAAACAATACGCCTGTATTCTTTATCCGCGATGCAATAAAGTTCCCAGATTTTATCCATACACAAAAACGAAATCCACAAACTCATTTAAAGGATCCTAATGCAGTGTGGGATTTCTGGTCACTTTCCCCAGAAGCATTGCACCAGGTGACCATTCTCATGTCAGACCGTGGTATTCCGGCCACATTACGCCACATGAATGGCTATGGGAGCCATACGTTCAAATGGACGAATGAGGATGGCGACGGTGTGTGGATTAAGTACCATTTTAAAACAGAGCAAGGCGTGAAAAACTTAGCTCCTGATGTTGCAGCAAAAATTGCTGGTGAGAATCCGGATTATCATATTGAAGATTTATTTAACGCAATTGAGGATGGCAATTACCCTGCGTGGAAGCTGTTCGTACAAATTATGCCGTTAGAGGATGCAAACACGTACCGCTTCGATCCTTTCGATGTAACGAAAGTTTGGTCACAAAAGGATTATCCATTAATTGAAGTTGGCCGGATGGTGTTAAATCGCAATCATGAAAACTACTTTGCGGAAGTTGAACAGGCTACGTTCTCGCCTGGAACATTAGTCCCTGGAGTTGATGTTTCACCTGATAAAATGCTGCAAGGTCGCTTGTTCGCTTATGCAGATGCACATCGCTACCGTGTTGGTGTTCAGCATAATCATTTACCAATTAATCGTCCGAAGGTTGAGGTTAACAATTATCAGCGTGACGGCCAATCGCGCTTTGATGGCAATGGTGGCGGCAAAGTCAACTATGAGCCAAATAGCTATGGCGGCCCAGTTGACTCACCGGAAAATAAACAGGCGGCATATCCTGTGACGGGTATTGCCGAAAATGTAAGCTATGACCATCATGATCACTATACACAAGCGGGTGATTTGTATCGCTTGCTGAGTGTAGAGGAGCGTACTCGCCTCGTCGACAATATTGTTGCTGCGATGAAGCCTGTGGAAAAGGATGAAATCAAGCTTCGCCAAATCGGACATTTCTATAAAGCAGATCCTGAATATGGCAAACGCATCGCCGAGGGACTAGAGCTATCTGTACCAAACGAAGTCCAAAAATAATATCCACTTTATCGCTTTAGTGAGGTGGGGGACAGGCCCCCACCTCACTAAAGCACTAAAGGCTGGAGGTTGTTTGCTTCCTCCAGCCTTGGTTTTGGTCAGGCACCTTTTACTTGTTTTTGGATTAGTGGCTTTTCGTAGGATTTGTGCAATAAATGACCAAAGATGGAGGCTAAGACTTGCTGGAACAGCATGCCAATCACAACAGGTACGGCAACTGCTGGCTCGAAATAGGCGACAGCAATAACAGCCCCTGCACTGATATTCCTCATGCCCCCAGTAAACATGAGTGTAGTGACGTCTCCCCTTCCCCATTTTAACAGCTTTCCGACACCTACAGAGATCATGTAGCCGGACGCTGATACCGTGAGGGAGAGAGCTGCAATAGTTAATAGTTTAACGTCAAAGTTCTTCAAATATGGAGCCACGACTGAGCTGTTAATCATGACGACAGCTGCCAAACCAATTTTTGAAAAAGGTGCTAAGGGAACACCGAGTTTTTGCTTGACCTTCCCCTTGGTTACTTCGTGCAATGTCATGCCTAATAATGAAGGGATTACGACCATTCCAAGCAAGCCTTGCATCATTCCGAACGTATCTATTACAACCTTTTCACCTGCTAAAAGTGAAACGCTGTATGGAACGATAAAGGGCGATAGAAAAGTATCTACTAAAATAATCGTTAAGGCTAACGGAGCGTTTCCTTTATAAACCGAAACCCAAATAAAGCTGGTAATTCCAGTTGGAATCACGGCGGCAAGGACTATACCCGTGATGGTGTGAATGTCTCCACTAAAAGTAATATGGCCCAATAACAAAGCCCATAAAGGTACAATAATATGAAGAATTAATAGCACTGTTATTAAACGCATCGGATGAGTAAATACGTCTTTTAACGATTTAAAATTTGACCCTAAGCTGCCGATAAACGTCATGACAGCGAAAATCCACGGTACTAAATATGACCATGACTTTAACTCATCGGTCAGAAGTACTCCGATTATGACACTAACAGGAGTAATGATTGGCATCATTCTCTCGAGTACCCTGTTTATTGATCCAAGCATGATTAATCGCTCCTGTGATTTTGTCGAAAAATTACAAACCAATTTTACTCCAATAAAACGAAAATGAACAGAGAAAAACGCCTCACTTTACCACTTTAACGCAATGGGGGACAGTCCCCCACTACGCTAAAGGGTTCACAAAGTTGACATTTTTGTTTTGGATTGGGGACAGGAATAACTACTACTTTTACCGTATTTATTATTGTACCGAATACAAGGAGGATTAACTTAATGAAGAATTCACTTACACAAGTATTAAACAAACAAATCGC
Source organism: Bacillus marasmi (assembly GCF_902168435.1). Lineage (GTDB taxonomy): Bacteria > Bacillota > Bacilli > Bacillales > Cytobacillaceae > Bacillus_BU > Bacillus_BU marasmi. The sequence goes on along the minus strand of NZ_LR656177.1, from coordinate 49,719 downwards.
TAATTGGTCCGTTCTATATGTAAAATTACACAATTTCCATTGGTATGTTAAAGGCGAACAATTCTTCACCCTTCATGTGAAGTTTGAAGAGCTATACAACGAAGCGGCTCTACACGTTGATGAAATCGCAGAGCGTCTATTAGCAATTGGTGGCGTGCCTGTTGCAACGATGAGAGAAAACCTTGAACTATCTTCTATTCAAGAAGCTACTGGTCAGGAAACTTCTCAAGAAATGGTGCAAGCAGTGATCAATGACTTTATGATCATTATCGGTGAACTGAAGGAAGGCATGAGCCTTGCGGAAGAAATTGACGACGAAACAACTGGTGATATGCTACTTGCAATCCACTCAGGTCTTGAAAAGCATGTTTGGATGCTATCAGCATATTTAGGAAAATCAATCTAATATTAAAAAACAATCTAAGGTCCAGCATAATATGTTGGACCTTTTTGTCCAGATTTGGAGTTCTTATTTATAATAATTATTAATAAGTATTGACTTTAATTATCAACTATAATAAGATTATTTCATAACAACCGCTAAGGAGTTACGATTTAAGGTAATTGTGTTTCAAGACTAATTACTTCTATTATCAAAGCATTATTTTTACACTACGGAAGAAAAATAACCCTTACATAAGGTTAGGAGGAATTATCTATGTCAAAACCTGAAATTATCGTATACAGCAGCACGGGCTGCCCACATTGTGAAAAAGTGAAAGCCGCTCTTAAAGATTGGGGCTTTGAATATGAAGAACGTAATGCATCAATCCATAAGGAATATTTCGATCAATTAAGAGAAAGAAAAATTATGGGTACTCCTGCTACACTGATCAACGACAAGCTTGTCCTTGGTTTCCAGGAGAAAAAACTAAAAAGACTTCTAGGAATTACAGATGAGCAAGCAGCCGCTGCTGCTGCACAAAACGCAGCTAAGGCTAAGGCTGACGCTGCTCCAGAAAAGGAAGAAACTGCTGCTGACTCTGATGGTATTTTCAAGCCGGTTACAGCTGATGTGTTAAATGAAGTGTACGACTTAGTGACAATCGGTGGAGGCCCAGCTGGAGCATCTGCTGCAGTGTATGCGGCTCGTGGAAAACTAAAAACGCTTGTCATCGACAAAGCTCCTAAAGCAGGTACACTAGCGATTACTCACAAAATTGCTAACTACCCTGGTGTTCGTGAAGAATTAACAGGCTTAGAGCTTTTAACACGCATGCAAGCTCAAGCGAAGGATTTTGGCGCAGAATTCGTACGCTCAAACGTTCTCTCTGTTGATTTTACAGAAGAAATTAAGAAAATTAACATTGCTGAAGGTACCATCCAAGCGAAGAGTGTGTTTATCGGTGTTGGTGCAAAAGCTCCTTCTAGCAAAATTACTGGTGAAGAAGAATTTACAGGTCGTGGCGTTAGTTATTGCTCAACTTGCGATGCAGCGTTCTATCAAGATCGCGTTGTCGCTGTTGTCGGTGATAACGAAGAAGCGATTCACGAAGCTGAAGTCCTTTCTAAATATTGTAAAACAGTTAAGCTATTAATCCCACTTGCACAAGTGAAAGGTGATGCTGACCTGTCAGTATTAGAAAGCAAGCCGAATGTGGAAATTTACAAGCGCTATCGTTTAAAAGAAATCCAAGGTACTGATAGCGTTGAGAAAATTGTTATCCTTGATGATCAAAAAGCCCAACAAACTTGGGATGTTGACGGCGTGTTCTTATACTTAGGTGGTATGATGCCTGGTACAGACTTCTTGAAGGATGCCGTTAATCGTGATGACGAAGGGTATATTATCGTTGATGATTATTTACGCACTAATGTTGACGGTGTGTTTGCCGGCGGTGATGCACGTAGAACGCCAATCAAGCAAGCGGTCCTTTCCGCAGCTGATGGAGCGATTGCAGCATTAAGTGCAGAGCAGCACGTTAACAAACGTTCTAAATTACGTCCACAATATAGCTAATATGTAAAAGCGGCTTGCCACTAGGCAAGCCGCTTTCGCTTTTTATATAATTACTTCGCAAATCTGTGGTTTCCAATTGTTACGGTTACTTCACGTGAGAAGATCCACTGACTAACAGCTGTATTAGGATTATAGAAATAAACTGAGCCATTTCCTTGTCCCCTGAATGCCAACGCCTCGTTTACAGCTTTACGCGCTTCGTCATCCGCAGGCTGATTAATTGAGCCTGTTTTTACAGGTGTGAAGGCGTAGCTTCCACTGCTTGATTGCTGATAGATAACATCTCTAATTGTGTTAGGGAATTCCGCATGATCAACTCGGTTTAAAATAACTGTCGCTACAGCTACCTTCCCGGCATATGGTTCACCTTTTGCTTCAGCGTGGACTAATTGTGCCATGAGTTCCTTATCCGCAGCTGAAACAGTTGAATCAGGAAGATTTAAGCTTTGGCCTGGATAAATCATGTCGCTAGTTTGGTTATTTGCCTGTTTTATTGCCATAACTGGTAAACCGTATTTTACTCCTATTTTATAAAAGCTTTCATCTGGTTGAACAACATGAGTTCCAGCAGCCTCTGATTCTCCATTTATTGCAAACATAGATACTGATAATGATAGTACAGATGTAAAAATTAACTTCTTAAAGTTTTTCATATTGGTGAAACCTCCTAGTAATCTTGTTGTCTTGCTCTACTAAAAGGCTAACATCTGTAATATTTGAATGCAGTATCCAAAAAATGGAACATAAAAAACGACTTAAAAAAGTCATATTTTAATAGAGTTGAAGCAGGTTAATGCAGTATTTTCCATTTTTTTAAAATTGACAGCAATAACCCTCATATGCAAAATCTGGATTCATCTTAACAAACTATTTCAGCAATGTAACAAAAAATGGAGTTATATGGGTCATTCTCCATTACGAGCCAAAGATAATCTTTATTTTTCAAAAAAAATGCCCTTCCGAAATTCGGAAAGGACATTTTTCTTCATTATATTAAGCCTCACGTTTTTTTGTAATCATAATAAGATACAGTAAAATCGATATCATGACTGAGATGGCTGAGGTTAAATAAATGCTGTCGTAGCCGAACTGTTGACTGATTAAGCCAAATAGCATCGCGCCGATTCCAATTCCTAAATCGAAAAATGAAAAGAAGGTTGCATTGGCCATCCCTTTTCGATGCGGTGGAGCTTGGGCGACTGACCAGGCTTGCAATGCGGGCTGAATCGTACCGAAGCCTAATCCATATAGGATGGCAGCTGTGTATAAAATCAAGCTGTTTGGAAGCCACATTAATAGTAGCATGGCGATCATGATGAGCACGGTTCCGGGAATGTACACAGCCTTATGGCCTTTGCGGTCATAAATTTGGCCGGCAAATGTCCTCGTAAGCATTAAGGCTATCGCATAGAGGAGAAAGTACCATTGAATTCCAGGAATGTCCTTTTGCGTTGTATACAATGGAAGGAAAGTGGCAATCCCTCCGAAGGTTACTGTGCTGAAAAAGATTAATAATGACGGTGGTAGCGCTGTTTTTTCAAAAAAATCGGGCCGCTTCTTTGTCCCGGTTCCTGTTGCAGGATGCGGATGGATGGGTTTTTCACCCTTTTTATATTTAATGTTTGCTGCTAATAGTAGTGCAGTTAATCCTAGTGCGGCACATATGAAAAATAGCTGCTTAAAGCTAATCGTCCCTACGAGTGCCAGCCCTAATGATGGTCCGAAAGCCATCGCTATATTCCCTGATAGTCCATAAAAGCCCATGCCTTCGCCACGGCGCTTCGGCGGTATTAAATCGGTTGCAATCGTTCCCGAAGCCGTTGTTGAAAATCCCCAGCCAGCCCCTTGGATAATCCGCAGTACTAATAAAAATATTATGCCAGTAGCAAAACCGTAAGTTGCAACTGAAAGGACAAAGATGGCGAGTCCGGTTAAATATACAAAGCCCCTTCCCTTTGATTCCAGGGCGTGCCCGGCGAAAGGACGTAACAGTAGCGCAGAAAAGGTGAATATACCAACGACAAAGCCAATCATTTGATCATTTCCACCAAGCTTCTCCACAAATAGTGGAATGGTTGGGAGAGTCATTTGAAAGCCTAGAAAAATAAAAAAGTTTGCCAAACAAATTAACACAAAATCCTTCGTCCAAATTTTCTCTTTAACATTTTCTTGCTGAGCTGATTTTTTTGCTATTTGTTGACTCATAATTGTCCTCTTCTCATTTGTTATCATCATCTTCATATAACATCTATTCAACAAAACTTATTTTATCTTATTATATTTTGATTTACTAATGATAATAATTGAAAGCGTTGGGATGCGCAGTATAAATATTCCATTTGATTATCATACTATAAAAGAAAAATTGAGGTGAGGCCATGGGTTTAATAGATGCTTATCATCAATGGAAGGAATCCCGTTATGAAAACCATCTTTCCAATATGAAGAGCCAAAATAAATGTCCAGACTGTAATGGCAAGGGCTATCATACTTTTCCGGTAAACGAATTTGTCTATTACACCAATCCATATGACTGCCCCGGCTGCAACGGCACCGGCCAATACAGCGACTGGGAACAACTAAAATAGAAAAGCGGAAGCGCCTTGCTCACGGGCGACAGGCACAAGCCGAGCCCCAAGGCGCTGTAGCTAGACACTAGTAAATAACAAAACACACCAACGCATTAACGCAGTGGGGGACAGTCCCCCACTGCGTTAATGCGTTGCATTTTTTCTTTGCCAATTGCGTACATATGAGAGTAAAATGAATGGAATAGATTACTAGTATCATATTATGAAAAGGAAGTATGGAGAACGCGTATGCAGCAGCTTATTCTATCTTGGCGTGACGCAATTGTGCACTTCTGGAAAAAGCATCATCTAACAAAGATTATTCTATTGCTAGTTTTGGTTTTTATTTTAGTCACCATATCATTTTTTGCTTTTATGGCAAGTAGAGCCAATGTCCAATCCTTGAAGGACGGCTTAAATCAAGCGACGATTATTTACGATAAGGACGGGGACACCGCCAGTACCATATCGACGAATCGGACAAAGGGGATTACCGTCGAAGAGCTCCCGGTTCATGTTAAAAATGCAGTAGTCGCAATTGAAGATGAACGATTTTATGAGCATAATGGTTTTGATATAAAGGGGATTGCTCGGGCCTTTTTCCGAAATCTATTTGCCCTTGAAATTACGGGTGGTGGAAGTACGTTAACACAACAATTAACGAAAAACGCTTTGCTTTCACCGGAACAAACGTATAAACGAAAGCTAGAGGAACTATTTTTAGCCATCGAAATTGAAAAGCACTACGAGAAGGACGAAATCCTTCAGATGTACTTAAATCAGGTTTATTTTGGCAGTGGTGCCTGGGGAATTCGCTCTGCCTCAAAGAAATATTTTAATAAAACAATCGACCAGGTAACGCTTAGTGAAGCAGCAATGCTGGCCGGTGTACTCCAATCACCTTCTGCGCTTGATCCTTATAAAAATTACGATCGGTCGATGGAGCGCCGTAATGTCGTGCTTAAGAAAATGAAGGAATTAGGGATGATTTCAGCTGAAGACTATAACACTGCTAAAAACGAGCAAATCATGCTCCAGGATGGCGGTGGTAGCTTTATTGAAAGGTCATATCCTTATTACGTAGATTCTGTTTTAAATGAAGCCATCAATAAATACGGATTGACTCAGGAAGAAATCTTCACTCGAGGCTACCATATTTATACGGAAATGGACCAAAATCTCCAAGCAACACTGGAAAAGGTTTATGCAAATAACTCCCTTTTCCCTAAAAGTCAGGACCAAACGGTGCTTGTGCAAAGCGGCGGTATCCTACTCGATCCACAATCTGGTGGAATTCGAGCAGTTGTTGGCGGAAGAGGCGACACCGTGTTCCGCGGCTTTAATCGTGCTACGCAGTTAAAAGCCCAGCCTGGCTCAACGTTAAAGCCGTTGGCCGTCTATACACCGGCACTGGAGGAAGGATATAAATCAACTTCGATGCTCGTGGATCAGCAGCTACCCTTTGGAACGTACCAGCCTGAAAATGCATCGCGGACTTATCAAGGAGAAATCCCGATGTATCAGGCTGTTGAAAACTCTGTGAATCTCCCTGCTGTTTGGCTATTAGATAGAATCGGAGTTGACAAAGGTCTTAATGCCCTAAAACGATTTGGGATTCCTTACGAAAAACAAGATGAACATTTAGCGATTGCCCTTGGTGGGATGCATAAAGGGATTTCCCCGCAACAATTAGCGGAAGCATATTCTGCATTTGCTAATAAAGGTAAGCGGACCGATAGTCATTTTATCACTAAAATAGTCGGACCAACTGGAAAAGTGATTGCCGAACGAAAGGGTAAAACTAAGAAGGTTACCTCCAAGCAAGTAGCAAACGACATGACCTCAATGCTACTTAATGTTGTCGAAACTGGAACCGGTCAACGCACCAAGCTAGAAAACGTTCAAATTGCTGGAAAAACTGGCTCAACTCAGCTTCCGTATCCAGATATCAACGGGACAAAGGACCAATGGTTTGTTGGCTATACGCCAACTATCGTCGGCGCTGTTTGGCTCGGTTATGACCTAACGGATCGAGAGCATTATTTGCCAAATAGCAGTTCCGATACAGTCGTGCCGATTTTCCGGGCCATCATTGAGCAGTCACTGCCTTATATTAATCAAGATGAATTTGAAACTGTATCAATGAATACTAAGCTTGCTGAAAAGGATGAGACTGAAAGAGTCATTAAGGAAAAGGCTGCAGAAGTAAAACAGAAGGCCAAAGAAATTGAAGAAATGATTGTTGAGGAAAGTCCAAAATGGAAGCAGAATTTTGAAGAGGGCGTTCAACTGCTGCTCAATATTGGCGAGGAAGTCATTGAGCAAATTGGTGAATTAGTAAATTAATCCTCAAAGGCTTTATTAAAAATAACAAAAGAGTAGCCTGATTTCATTTGTCATTCATTGAAATCGACTACTCTTTTTCTCTTTCCTTCTTTTTTATTTCCTCAATTTCTGTAATAAAGCTGTTATTGCGGACGCCGGTTCTTCTAATAAATAGATTAGACTCAACCTTAACACTGGCATTTGTAAAATACTCTTCCCAATCATCCGCGATTTTTTCAAAGGCTTTATGCTGTTTCCGGTTTAAGTATTCACCAAATCCAAACACATCTGTTTTATATTCCTCTTGAACTGTTTTAATCATATTCGTCACAGATTCAACAATTAATTCGTTCATATCGCTTTCATACTTCTTATATGTTTTTAAATCTTTAAGCGGCTCCTGACATTGGGTACCTAACAGCTTAGCTTCACCGGTTATTTGCACCTTTAAATCAGCCTTACCTTTGTGGAAACTCGAACTCAAATTAGATGCGCTAGAAACAATTTGAATATCATTGTAAAGCTTTTTATTGTTTTCATCTTCACCGCATTCAACCGTAATATTCGTCCGTTTCAAATCCTGTGTCCACAGATAATTTCGGGTATCCTCAATCGGAAGCGTACCAATCAATTTATCTAGTTTAAAAATGGCTAAACCGTTAATGACCAAGATGGCATCTAACTGATTACTTTTATTATTCTCAACCGTCTTTCCTTTTTTCGGATCACCCTTAATCGTGACAACTGCACATACGGGGTTGATTCCCTTTGAAGTTATCGCAATAATAAAATCGGTCAAACGTACATTTGGATCTCCCCCCCAATCCTCAAGCAAGGCATCTAATTGACTATGAAGCTTAAGCGAAGGATCTCTATGAATTGGATATGTCATTCTTAACACATCCGATGCTTTTGCACCCTCGGCAATTAAAATATTAAAATCATTACGGAATTCACCACTTCGTTCAAGAAAATCGAGAAATCCAACAATTCCTTCTTCAGCAAGTTCTTTATCAATAATCAACACACGGGTATGTGAGTAGATTAAACGTCTGGACATTGCTACATTCATTTTTCTCGCTAATTCCGAGATTGAATTTCCCTCGAGAGAAAAAGTGATATTCGACGTATTCCCCATCGCTGTTGTTTTCGAGAGCTCTGATGCATTTACACTGCTAACTGTATACTTATATTTATGTTTCTCCCCTTTTTCCACAGCGATTCCCGTAATAATACCAATATCATTTAATTCAATTTTATCCCAGCAGCCGCTTAACAAAAACGGGATTAAGAGGATGAGCATGCAACTCTTAGCCCACTTCATCCCCCTCCCCCCTTATTTGGCGGTGCCGGCTTATGGATTTTTCCTTTACTAAATGATTTACTTTTCAAATAAGAAGGTTTTCTAATATCAGCCCAATTGGGGAGTCGAATAAACACATCCCCTTGATCCTCTATAATTATTGGAGCAACTGGTGCTAAATATGGAACACCAAACGAGCGAAGACTGACTAAATGAGCAACCATCAGAACGAGTGACAATAACACCCCGTACAACCCCATTACTGATGCTGCTAAAATAAACAAAAATCTAAGTAGCCTTGTTGGTGTGGAGAAATTATAGATAGGCGATACAAACGAAGCAATTGCTGTAAAAGCTACAACAATGACTAACACATTTGAAACCAAGCCAGCTTCTACGACAGCCTGACCTAGAACAAGTGCACCAACAATCGAAACCGTTTGCCCGACGGCTCGAGGCATACGCACCCCAGCTTCCCTTAGCACCTCAAACGTAAATTCCATCACGATAATTTCAATTACAGCTGGAAAAGGTACGCCTTGGCGCTGCGCTTGCAAGCTTATCAGCAAATCTGTAGGAATTAATTCATGATGATAAGTAACTAAAGCAACATACAATGATGGGAATACCATCGCCACCATAAAAGAAACGTAACGGACGATTCTCATAAAAGAACCAATGAAAAAGGAATGATAATAATCCTCAGGACTTTGAAAAAAATCAGTCAATACGGTTGGAGCCAGTAATACAAACGGGCTCCCATCGACAAGGATGGCAACCTTTCCCTCAATGAGTCCCGCCGCAACGACATCCGGGCGCTCCGTATTAAAGATAAGTGGAAACGTCGTAAACGTTTCATCGGCAATCGCTTCATCAAGCTGACCTGAGTCAAATACCGCATTCATATTAACCGCTTGGATTCGCTTCCTGACCTCAGTAACAATTCCTTCATCCACAACACCTTTCATGTAGCCTATCGCTATCGTTGTACGCGACTCTGTACCAATTGTCAGCTCTTCAAATTGCAAACGTGGATTTTTAATTCTTCTCCTAATCAAGGTGAGCCCTGTTTGAAGCGACTCATTGAAACTATCCTTCGGCCCTCGAATTACCGTTTGGGTGGTTGGCTCATTAATCGAACGGTACTCTGAATTACCGATTGAAAATAAATACGCCTGATCATTTCGATTGGCCATGATGAGAACAAATCCATTTAGCACGTCTGTAGCAATTGCCTGATAATCCTCTTTTGCATGGAAAGGCAATCCAGACCAAATTTTTTGGCGCACCTCCTCAAAGTCCAAGTCGTTATTTGCCTGGCTTTCCGTTTGATTGAGCTGCGATAACGGTGAGAGGATTTTATTACTAACCTCATTCACATCGACCATGCTTTTTAAATAAATAAGGACTCCTTTAGTTTGTGCCATGAAAATATCTTGGACTTCTAAATCACTTGTTGTCCCAAAGATATCCGTAAGCATTTGAACATTACTATCCAATTGACTTGAGATTGATGATGCTTCAACCTCGATTTGTTCGTTTCCCCATTGCTTGGCTTGTGGGAACAGCTTTGATAGTTTTTTTCTAAAAAACTTCATATTTGCTACCTCCCTTTTTACGCTGGCTCCAATAGCCCGTTACAAACAATAGACATGGAAAAAAATAATGAAAAAGCAGCATGACATAGGAAAGGCTTTTCCCATAATCTTTATATTCAATATACGTTGTTCCTATCAACATTCCTGAAAATGCCACTAATATAGCCATCGGAATGAGCATGCTCCGATAAGGGATTGAAAAAAGATGCTCTAGCCCCTTTACACCAGCATAAAAAAAGATGGTGGCTCTCACCAATATCCCAAGCAGCATAATAAACACAATCAAAAGATCGATTCGCTCGATAAAATTTAATAACGAAATTTCATTTGCAGCTGACAAAAGCGGAAAATTTGTACGCTCCTTTAATGGACCAAGCGTCAAAATTTGAAGCAAAGATGAATAACAAAGTATCGCACCACTTAATAAAACTGCAATTATCCCCCATTTCACCGCTTTTTTCTGCGTAGCCATCTGCGGAATAAACACCATTAGTGCAACTATTTCACCAAACGGCAAAGTGATATGAAAGGGAAAAATCGCTCTGAGAATAGGTGTTAAGCCATCTCCTAAGAAAGGTTCCAAATGTCGAACTAACAATTGACCCGAAAATAGCAAGGCCATACCAATAAATAGCAGAAAAACGATACAATAAGGGAAAAATATTTCCGCAGATCTCCCTAGTACCTCAATGCCGTGGTAAATAATATAGACACTAGTAAGGATCATCGTAATCATAAAAACCTCAATTGGCGTACTCGGAAAAATGGTATTGACCATCAATTCCCCTAAATTTCTTACTGACAGCCCCGCACTTAAGAAAAAATATAAAATATAGCCCATCCCAACAATGCGACCCAGTAATTTACCAAAACCAGCATCAAACATTTCATATAGATTCTTTTGGGGAAAAAAATTCATGATACGAAAATGAAAAAGCATGATGAACACGCCAATCCAACTTGCAATCAGGATGGCGATCCATGCATTATTTTTCGCTTCCTCTCCAATATTCAAGATGATGGTGCTGCCCGAATTAAACAGGATAATCAATACGACTAACTGTATTTGTGAAATGGACTCGGTTTGGACTGGCTTCATATTCTCACCTATCAATAAAAAATCATTTTTGCAATCTCTTTTTTGTTATTAATACGATACCTAATAGACATGGGATGCCTATTTGAAGTGGCATATGAAGATAATACGGTACAACCACCAAGCCCTCATCTATGTGTTCTGCCATGTTTGGACTAATTAAGATTGAGTAAAAGGCGATCTGCATTGAAAATGGAAATACCAGCTTACGATACGGAATGTTAAAAATGTGTTCCATTCCGATTAAACCGCCGTAAAAGAAAAGTGAAACCTTCACGATAATTCCAAACATAACCGTAAACACAATAATCAAATCAACCCGTTCAATAAAATTCAATAAAGATATTTCCCTGGCTGCTGTTAATAATGGAAAACTCGCCCGATCTCTAATAGAAACCCCTAACACACCAATTTGGATAATAGAAACATAAACAAGCGTTAGCCCCCCTATGACAACTACCCAGAGCGACGTTTTATTAAGTTTTTTTTTGAAAGTGAGTTTTGATAATAACAAAAGAACCACAATCAATTCCCCAAAAGGAAAACCTATTAAATTAGGAAATATCGTGTTAATAATAGGCTTCATACCATCACCCAAAACAGGCTCAAGATTCATTAAATGAAATTCACCCGAAATCAAAACCCCTAACCCCGTAAAAGCAATAAAGAACATTGTATAAGGAATAAAAATTTCAGCGGTACGACCAAGCACCTCAATTCCTTTTATTAATATATAAGCAACGGTCAATATCAACAGGATAATGACAATCTCAATTGGTGTACTCCGATAAATCGTCGTGACCAAAAGCTCTCCAAAGTCACGTAGCACTCGTGAGGCAATATAAAAAAAGTATAAAATATATAGGAAAATGACACTTTTCCCAAGCCATTTACCAAAGGACGCTTCCAATAACGAGAAGAAGCTTTTCTGATTCGAGCTTTCAAGGAGCCAAAGGTAAAATCGAAACAATAACATACCAATAATTGTCGAAATCCCTATCGCAATCCAAGCATCCTGCTTAGCCTCACCTCCAATTCCGACGACAACTGCCGAGCCGGTTAGAAAGACATAAATTAAGATAGACAGTTGTAAAATTGATAGTGTTTCATTCTTGTTATTGTCCATTTTCTTGACCTTTTTGAAGCTTTTTCTTATGCTCCTTAAAATCCGTGAACATTGCCGTAGCAAGCCCAATCCCTAAGCCAAGCACAATCCACCAACGATTTGTTCCGCCTTCTAAAGAAATGGTGAATATAAACATTTCCTGGAAAGATTTTTTCATTAAAAAAATGTCAATGACAATGATTCCACCAATCATCATCGACATAATGATCAAATAAATAAATGTAATCATGATTGACACACCTTAGCATACTAACCGATTTTAGGATATTGTGTTCATTTTTGGTAATTTTTATGCAGTTTTTTCCAAATACCTATAACAAATAAAAAGACGAGCGGATTCTCATTTGCTAGAATCCAACTCGTCCTTTTTCATTTATTTCTATTATGATTTCCCTTTAATCGCTGCATTGATTTGTTGTGCTGCTTCGGTTACGTTTGGTGCGTTGCTTATTGCTGAGATGACTGAAACCCCGTTTGCCCCTGCTGCAACCACCGCTGCACAATTTTCCCTATTAATCCCACCGATTCCGACAATTGGAATTGGATTTCCCATGTTTCTCAACTCTTGAATTAAGGTGAAACCTGCTGCTTCACGCGCATCTTCCTTAGTTTTCGTCGGATAAACCGGCCCGATGCCCAAATAATCCGCTCCTTGGCTAATGGCTAGCTCCGCCTCTTCGATTGTATGAGCAGAGACACCAAGAATTTTGTCACCAATCCGTGCACGGACACTTTCGACGCTCTCATCTTCCTGTCCGATATGTACCCCATCAGCATCAAGCTCAAGCGCTAAATCGACATCATCATTAATCAAGAATGGCACGTTATGAGCCTGACAAATTTGTTGGAGCTCAATAGCCAACGCCTTCTTCTCCGAACCAGTCAGTGCTCCATTGCCCTTCTCGCGAAATTGAAACAGTGTAACCCCTCCACTAATTGCTTCCGCCACCACTTCCCCTGGTGACTTAGGACAATTAATGCTACCGGCAATAAAATACAACGGTAACAGCTCTATAATACGTTCACGACTTAATCTACTCACAAATTGACAACTCCCTTATTGTGTTAACACTCCAAACTCGACTACAATTTGCTTGCCCCGCGCTGGTTGTATGCCCAATGATTTGTCGGTCCATGTCCTGCGCCAATATGGAGGTCTTCCTCGATTGCCGCCTGAATAAACGCCTTAGCAATTGCTACTGCTTCCTTCACCGTTTTCCCCTTTGCCAAGCTAGCAGCAAGTGCGGCAGAGAAGGTACAGCCTGTTCCATGAGTGTTTTTCGTGTTAATCCTCTTGCTTGTAAAATAGGAAAATTCAGTGCCATCATAAAAAACATCCACAGCTTCATCCGTTGCTTCGTCATGTCCACCTTTTAAGACCACATGCTTCGCTCCGAGGTCAACTAGTTTCATTGCTGCAGCTTGTTTTTCTGCTAATGTTTTGATAGTCATCCCGGTAATGACTTCTGCTTCTGGAAGATTCGGAGTAATGATCATCGAAAGTGGCAGCAGATGCTCCTTCAGCGCGACAACAGCTTCATTTTGTAATAATGATGCTCCACCTTTGGCAATCATGACCGGATCAACCACAAGATTTGTCCATTGATACTGCTTGATTTTTGCTGCAACCATTTCGATAATTTCGGCATTAAACAGCATTCCAGTCTTTAAGGCGTTCGTCCCCATATCTGTACCGATTGCATCGATTTGGCTGGCGACCGCATCTGCACTTAATGGATAAACTCCGTGTACCCCTAAAGTGTTTTGGGCCGTTACGGCTGTTAAGGCAGACATACCAAACACACCGAGCTCCTGGAACGTTTTTAAATCTGCTTGAATTCCTGCACCGCCCCCACTGTCAGAACCGGCAATTGTTAATGCTTTTCTCGTTTCCATTTCGCATTTCCTCCCTGTTAAAATTTTTCTATTCTGCTAAACTCTAAAATTTCATATTTTGATATTTTGTTTAATTGGTTTAAGAACTCAATTTGGAAGCTGCCTGGTCCCTCGCTCGCAGTCTTTTCAGCGGCAAGCTCTGCAGCGACTCCGTACACCGTTAACGCTGCCGCGCAGCCCTCGAGTGTATTATCAGAAACGGCAATAAAAGCACCAATCACAGAGGTTAATAAGCAACCAGTTCCTGTTACTTTAGTTAAAATAGGATGACCATTTGCGATTGCGTATGTTGTCACGCCATCTGACACGATATCCTCTTTGCCTGTCGCAATCACAACGGTATTAAGATTTTGAGCTGTTTTCTTTACGAGTTCACTCACGTTTCCTTGTGATGCTCCGGCATCGACCCCTTTTACCGTCCAATTTTCACCGGCAACATTAGCGATTTCAGCTGCGTTTCCTCTAATCGCAGTAAATTGAATCTCGCTGATTAATTTTTGTGTTACATCTGTTCTAAAAGGCGTTGCCCCAGCGCCGACTGGATCCAACAAGACGGGGACTCCATGCTGATTCGCTGATTTCCCAGCCAAGTGCATGGCCTCAACTGTTCGTTCATTGAGTGTGCCAATATTGATCACAACAGCTTTGGCGATTTTCGCCATATCAGCTACTTCTTTTCGGCTATCTGCCATCACTGGTGATGCGCCAAGTGACAATAAACCGTTCGCGGTAAAATTAGTCACCACAACATTTGTAATATTATGTACCAACGGATTCTCTTCCCTAACCTTCGCCAACAATGATGCTACTTTTTCTGTATTCATTCATGTCTCCTCCTTAATAATAGGGCTTGATTAAAAATAAGTTTCATGTTATTTGTCCTGTTGATTGGAGTGCAGTGCCTACAGCGGAAATCAACAGTAATAACCTGCAAACAAAAAAGCCAGATTCGTTACCGAACCTGACTTGAGTAAGTGAAAATCATCTAGTAATATTTCACACTACTTTCCTACGCTGGTATCATCCAGATCAGGTCCAAAGGGTTTAAAAACAGCATTCGTTTTCGTCTCAGCCCTATCCGGGCACCCCTAGTAGTAACATATTTTCTTATCACAAAATAATCATAGCCCTAATAAGAAACACTGTAAAGAATTATCTATTATTTCTGATTTAGCTTTCTATTTTAGGTCATACTGAAAAATAGATTGCAGTAATTGAGGTGGATTGATGGGGAAGCTTATATATACACGATTTCGAAAGCTGCCTTTAGTGTTGCGATTTTTATTAATTGCTTGCTTTACGATGGTTTTGTTTGGGGTCATCATCCACTTAATAGAACCGGAGCATTTCCCAACAGTTTTTGATGGAATTTGGTGGGCAATCGTGACTGCATCCACAGTTGGCTATGGCGACTATACACCAAAAACAATCCCCGGACGCATCGTCGGTATGCTGTTGATCTTTATTGGTGCGAGCCTGTTAACGATCTATTTTGCTAATCTTACAACTGAAGCGGTCACGCGCCATAATGAATTTTTAGAAGGAAAGCGGGTTTTCAAGGGGATGAGTCATTTAATCATTATTGGATGGAATGAACGTTCACGTAATATGATTGCTGCGATTACTAAGGAAAATCCTAATGCGGAAATCGTCTTAATCGATGAGACGTTGGAATCTCGTCCACGTAAGCTCGACAATGTTCATTTTATAAAAGGTAGAGCAAACTCAGACGAAACGTTGTTGCAGGCAAATATTAGTCATGCATCTAGAGTAGTCATTACGGCTGATCAAAATAAAGATGAATTTCAGGCAGATATGCATACAATTCTTACTTTGCTAGCGATTAAGGGCGTGAGTCCGGAAATGAAATGCATTGCCGAAATTCTTACAGCCGATCAAGTTTCAAACGCCCAACGTGCAGGTGCAGATGAAATTATTCAAGCTAACTTGCTACTGAGCTCCGTCATGCTAAAAAGCCTTCAAGTGAACGAAGAGGAAGGAGGACCAAAACGTTAATCCTCCACTTCTCTCTTCACCCGTAATGAACTTAATCATTTCGATGTTTATTTGAGGATAGTTTCTAGGTTTTGAACAATCGTTTTACCAACCTCTTGAATATTTGCTGGTATTTCTCCATCCTCATCAACTGGCTCCTGGAATTGATTGAATAACGCCGAGCCATTATCGACATGAGCATGGTCATCCAAGCCTTCTTGGTACACATGATTTAACAAATACGGTCGACCTAATTCAACAGTACAATTCCTTGAATCCAACTGGCCATCAACCGCTCTAAACGGGAGCCTTAAATATAAATATCCATCTCTTTCACTCATTTTATAGTCAAACGCACCGTGATCATAATCCCAATTCCCTCCGATACTATAGCCCATCGGTTTTAAAATTTGCTCTAGCTTATATAGGTCAAAGTGTTGCCCCTCTAGTTGTGATGGTAGTTCAATCATAATCAGCTACCGCCCTTTCAAATGTTTTGCTATTAGTTTTTCACGAAACAAAAAAAATAACCCGGAGCATCTCCGGGATATTTTTTGAAAAGCGGAAGCAATTAAGTAGATTATTTTAAACGTTTTTCTAATTCAGCTTTCTTTTCCTCAAAGCCAGGTTTTCCAAGTAGCGCAAACATGTTTACTTTATACGCCTCAACACCAGGCTGATCAAACGGATTCACTCCTAATAAATAACCGCTGATTGCGCAAGCTTTTTCAAAGAAATATGCCAAATAACCAAATGTATATTCATCCATTGCTGGAATTGAAACAATTAGGTTCGGCACACCACCATCAGTATGAGCGAGCATTGTACCTTCAAATGCCTTGTTATTAACAAAGTCAACAGTTTGTCCAGCTAAATAGTTCAAGCCATCTAAATCGCTATCTGCCGCTTCAATTGTTAATTCATGGCGAGGCTTGTCCACTTTAATAATGGTTTCAAATAAATCACGACGGCCTTCTTGAACATATTGTCCTAACGAATGAAGGTCAGTTGAGAAGTTAGCAGATGCAGGAAAAATTCCCTTTTGGTCCTTCCCTTCACTTTCGCCAAATAATTGTTTCCACCACTCAGAAAAATATTGAAGACCTGGTTCGTAGTTAATCAGCATTTCAATCGTTTTGCCTTTGTTGTATAAAACATTACGAACAGCTGCATATTGATATGCTAGATTTTCTTCTAATTCAGATTTTCCAAAATCCTCACGAGCTTGCGCCGCACCCTTCATCATCGCTTCAATATCAGCACCGCTCGCTGCGATTGGCAATAATCCTACAGCCGTTAGAACTGAATAACGTCCACCGACATCATCAGGAATGATGAATGATTCGTAGCCTTCTTCTGTTGCAAGAGTTTTTAAAGCGCCTCTCGCTTTATCAGTCGTCGCATAAATGCGGCCGCGTGCACCTTCAACACCGTACTTTTCCTCAAGCAGCTTGCGGAAAATTCTAAAGGCGATTGCTGGCTCTGTCGTCGTACCAGATTTAGAGATTACGTTGATGGAGAAATCCTTGCCATCAAGCAGGTCCATCACATCTCTCATATAGGTTGAACTTATATTATTTCCTACGAAAATAACTTGTGGGGTTTCGCGTTTTTCCTTTGGAAGAGCATTGTAGAAGCTGTGATTTAACATTTCAATTGCAGCGCGAGCCCCTAAATATGATCCTCCAATTCCGACTACTAGTAGCACGTCGGAATCCTGTTTGATTTTCTCAGCCGACTTTTGAATCCTCGCAAACTCTTCCTTATCATAATTTGCAGGAAGGTCGATCCATCCTAAAAAGTCATTACCAGCTCCAGTTTGCTCATGGAGAGAATGGTGTGCAAGCTTGATGAAATCTCTTAAGTATGTAACCTCATGCTCACCAAAAAATTGAAGAGCTTTTGAGTAATCAAAACGCACATGTGTCATGTATGAGCCTCCGTTTTCTGTATATTCCATTACACTTTAACGAATGATGTGGTGATAATCAATATCTCTCTGGAATATTAAGCGTTTCCATTGTGAAAACATTTTTACATTATTCTACAGAAATAAATAAGTTTCTACATGAGGATTGTAAAATTTTACAAGGATGCCTGATATATTGTCAAAACATCTTCACGATTTAATCTTTTAAAGTTGCCAAACTCCCCGTTCGCCATCGCTCGATCTGCCATTAATTCCAGTTTGCTGTCATCAATGTCATAATCCGCTAATTGAGCCGGTGCTCCGATGCTATTCCAAAATTCGCGAAGCTTCTCAATTCCAGCTAATCCAACTTCCTCGCTTGATTTTCCATTATCATCAACTCCAAATACCCGAACGGCAAGCTGCGCAAAGCGTTCCGGCTTCACCTTGAGCGTATGTTTCATCCAATTCGGGAACAGTATGGCCAAGCCACCACCATGTGGAATGTCATAAACCGCCGATACCGCATGCTCGAGATTGTGAGTTGCCCAATCACCACGGTAACCCATATTCAATATTCCGTTTAATGCCATCGTTCCACAGTACAAAATGGTTGAACGATGATCATAGCTTTCGAGGTCCTCCAACAGCTTTGGTGCTGTTTCAATGACAGTGAGTAGAAGCGATTCGCACATTCTGTCCTGCAGCAAAGTTTCGTCTGTTAGGTGGAAATAATGCTCTAAGACATGGGACATCATATCGACAATCCCATATATTGTTTGATTTTTAGGTACGGTAAAAGTATGAACAGGATCTAAAATGGAGAATTTAGGATAAATATACGGACTGCCCCAGCCATATTTCTCTTGAGTTTCCCAATTTGTGATGACTGAATTTCCATTCATCTCTGAGCCTGTCGCCGCTAAGGTCAACACGGTACCAAATGGCAATGCTGCAGTGACTTGAGCTTTCTTCATAATGATATCCCAAGCATCTCCTTCATACTTCGCACCTGCTGCAATCGCCTTCGTGCAATCTATAACACTTCCACCGCCTATTGCGAGCAAGAATTCAATCCCTTCCGCCTTACAGATTTCCACACCTTTACGGACAGTGGTAATTCTTGGATTAGGTTCGACTCCACTAAGCTCAAAAACAGTTGCCTCGATTTGCTGAAGCAGGGACAATGTTTTATCATAGAGACCACTTTTTTTAATGCTGCCTCCACCATAAACGAGTAGAATTTTGCTACCGTATTGAGGAATCTCCTGAGTTAAACGTGCTAACTGGTCCTTTCCAAAAATAAGCTTTGTTGGATTCAAGAATGAAAAATTATCCAATTACTTCACCATCCTCACCATGTTATTATGAACTATTTCCTTGCTTGACTTGCATGTAACATATTTGATTCGACCTATTTTCGTATTTACCTCCACAATTTACGAATTAGCACAGTACTTTTTTAATCCGTTCAACTGCCCAATCCAATTCTGTTTCGGTAATGATTAGCGGTGGAGCAAAGCGAATGACGGTATCATGAGTTTCCTTACACAGCAAGCCCTCTTCCTTCAATGACTCACAGTATTTTCGCGCAGAAGTATTCAATTCCACTCCGATAAATAAACCACGTCCTCTGATTTCTTTAATTAGTGGTGACTGAATTTCTGTTAGTTTCGTCAAGAAATATTGTCCAAGCTTTAAGGAACGGTCAATTAAATTTTCTTCTTCAATTACTTCCAACGCAGCAATTGATACTCTACATGCGAGTGGATTGCCACCAAAGGTCGAACCGTGTGAACCAGGATTGAAAACACCTAATATTTCTTTATTAGCCGTGACACAGGAAATCGGAAAAACGCCGCCTCCGAGTGCTTTTCCTAAAATAAAAACATCTGGTTCAACATTTTCCCATTCACAGGCAAACATCTTTCCGGTCCGTCCCAGTCCGACTTGAATTTCATCGGCTATGAATAAAACATTGTTGGCTTTACAAAGGTCATAGGCTTTCTTTAAGAAACCATCGGGGGGTATCACAATTCCTGCTTCACCTTGGATTGGTTCAACAAGAAATGCAGCAGTATTAGGGGTAATCGCTTGTTCCAGCGCTTTGATATCGCCGTATGGAATTAAATTGAAGCCTGGAAGCATTGGTCCAAAGCCTCGCTTGTACTCCGGCTCAGATGAAAGCGAAACGGCCGTCATAGTTCGACCATGGAAATTGCCGCTACATGCGATTATTTCAGCAGAATCAGCGGCAACACCTTTCACATCATAAGCCCAGCGGCGCGCAGCCTTAACAGCGGTTTCCACTGCCTCAGCTCCAGTATTCATTGGTAATGCCATATCTTTTTTCGTTAAAGTACAAATCTTTTCATACCACGGACCTAATTGATCATTGTGGAAGGCTCGCGATGTTAAAGTTACCCGGTCAGCTTGATCCTTAAGGGCTTTGACAATCTTTGGGTGGCGATGACCTTGATTTACCGCCGAGTAGGCACTTAACATGTCCATATATTTGTTTCCTTCCGGGTCGTACACCCAGATTCCTTCTGCTTTTGAAATGACAATGGGTAGGGGGTTATAATTGTTTGCGCCAAAGCTTTGAGTTTGCTGAATGATTTGCTTAGATTTAGTCATACAATTTCCTCCTCGTCTGTTTAAAAGCTAATTCTATTATGACTGTAAAAAGAAAAAAGAGCCAATTTCTTCCTAGTTTTTAGGTTATTCACCTAAATGTACTAGTAGAATTTAGCTCTTTGATTCCGTACAAATGATTATATATACTGTTGTTGATATCCGCTTCAATCAACAATTTGCTTTTTTTCAAACCTATTTATTAATTAGGTCTTCTCGTTGCGATTGATCGATCCATTCGCTTAGTTTTTCTTTTAGCGTGTTGAAGCCTTCAGTAATTTCGCCTTCACTTGGAAAATTGGTATTAGTGATTGGACGTTTCTTTTGTTTCTTTTGCTTTGATTGCTGTTCTGCTTGTTCTACTGGTGGTGCTTCGGTTGCCCGAATAGAAAGTCCGATTTTTCCAGCTTCCTTATCGACTGAAAGAATCTTAACGTTAACCTCGTCACCTACTTTAAGATAATCATTAATGTTTTTCACATATCCGTGTGTAATTTCGGAAATATGAACGAGCCCTTGAGTTTGTTCATCTAAAGCAACAAAAGCTCCATAAGGTTGAATACCGGTAACTTTTCCGGTCACAACACTTCCAACTTGAATAGTTTCTGACATAGGAACACTCCTAAAATTATATTTATTTTATCCCAATTATACGCAATATAAAATTATACCATAGTACTTACAACTAATCAAAATAACAAACCTAGCTAATTCTCTAGATTTGGCGCTGTCAAGTTAATAATTTATCTGACTTTTTTAATAATTTAAAAACTTTAACGAAATGTTCACGCTTTCACGAAGAAATGTCTGCTACAATTAAATAGGAAAATTCAAAATGAACTAAGAGGTGAGATATTGATGGCTACACTTGGACAAAACATTCGGTTGGGCAGAGAAAGGCTTAATATGACTCAACAGGAGCTAGCTCGAAAAATCCGAGTTGGTCCCAATACAATTGAAAAATATGAAAAGGGGCTACAACGACCAGATACTCAAACCATTTTGAATATCTCAACAGTATTAGACATCCCTGCCTCTGAATTAGTGGCACAGGATTTTCAACATACAAGCGGATTTGATCATGAAGTGGAGCAACTGGTGAGAGAAATCGGCACTAAGAAAGCAATAACCTTCTTAAAATTAGCTAAAGAGGTAGAAGATGAAGACCTACAAGTGATTAATAAGTTTATCAATGACCTGAAAATAACTAAATAATAGCTATATTATTATTAAATGAGAAAATTTTCTAAATACATGAATAAAAAGGGAAAAACCGGAAATCCTTATATCATAAGGCTTTCTAGTATTCCCCCCTTTTTGATTTGAGGCAGACTCCACCTGAGTCCGCCTCCTTTTTTTATGATTTCATTTAGGCATTAGATGGAATAGGAGTAGAATTTCCGCTTAATTTTCATATTGTATATTTTATAGCAAAAATAAGTGGAGATTTTCCGCTTAATTGCTCAAAAACAGCCTAAATCCCATGATTTTATTGAAATAAGCGGAAATACTTCCCTTATTTACTAATAAAATTAGGTTTTCTCCAAAATAACCGGAATTCCTCCGCTTATTTTCAAACGCAGCACAACCAACATTTAGTGATGACCGAAAAAAGCTCAAGCGGCTAGTTTAGGGACAATCCCTTTGCCACTAGCCGCTTGCCCTAGAACTAGTCAATAAATGCTAGTTCTTAACTTGCACTTTATTCGAAATAAATCGTTTAATTCGAAGCACTGCTTCTTGAAGCTGTTCCATTGATGTTGCATACGAGCAGCGAATATGTCCTTCACCACTTGCTCCAAATACATCACCTGGTACAACTGCAACCTTTTCCTCAGCAAGCAGCCTTTCAGCAAATTCCTGTGAAGTCATTCCCGTACTGGCGATGGACGGAAACGCATAAAATGCCCCTCCTGGGATGTGACAAGTTAAGCCCATCTCATTAAAGGATTGCACAATATAATTACGACGGCGACGATAACTTTTTCTCATTTCAATCACATCTGATTCACCCGTCTTCAACGCTTCAACCGCTGCATATTGAGCCATAGTTGAAGCACACATCATCGCATATTGGTGAATCTTTAGCATCGCTTGCGAAATTTCCTCTGGCGCACAAACAAACCCTAATCTCCAGCCTGTCATCGCAAACCCTTTAGAAAATCCAGAAATTAAAATGGTTCTTTCCCACATATCGGAAATTGCCGCAATACTTGTGTACTGTTCATCGTAAACAAGCTCTGCATAAATTTCATCAGTAATCACTAATAAGTCATGCTTTTGAGCAAATAGTGCAATCTCCTCTAGGTCTTCACGATTTAGCATCGTTCCTGTCGGATTATTTGGTGAACAGATGAATAGTGCTTTTGTTTTATAAGATACAACTTCTTCAAGCTGTGCTGCTTGGATTTTGAAGTCATTTTCCTTTAACGCTTGAACCGTAACAGCCTTACCACCTGCTAATTCGACTAGTGGAGTATAGGAAACGAAGCAAGGTTCAACAACAATTACCTCGTCACCTTGGTCAAGAATGGCGCGTAAAGCAATATCAATGGCCTGGCTTGCCCCTACTGTCACAACAATTTCTGATTCAGGCTTGTATTTTACATGAAATTGATCATTCATATACTTTGAAATGCGTTGTCTTAGTTCAAGCAAACCAGCATTTGCTGTATAGGAAGTAAAACCCTTTTCAAGTGATAGAATCGCTGCTTCCCGAACGGACCATGGTGTAACGAAGTCTGGTTCACCAACACCTAGTGACACAACCCCTTCCATTCCGGCAGCTAAATCGAAAAAGCGACGAATCCCAGAGGGTTTCATATTTTCAACGTTTTTTGCAATATAAGAATTTGACTTTTTCATTACGGTGACACCACGATCCGCTTATCATCATCGGTTTGTTCAAAAATCGTTCCGTCATGTTTGTATTTCTTTAAAATAAAGTGAGTAGTCGTTGATAGTACAGAATCCAATGTGGACAGTTTCTGTGAAACAAACCTTGCGATATCATTCATTGATTTTCCTTCGATAATCACAGATAAATCATAAGCACCTGACATTAAATAGAGGGACTTAACCTCTTTAAATCGATAAATTCTTTCAGCGATTTCATCAAAACCGACACCGCGTTTTGGTGTTACCTTGACATCAATCATCGCAGTTACACCCTCATGTCCTTCAACCTTTGACCAATCAATAATCGCTGTATGGCGAACAAGAATATTATCGTCCTGCAGCTTTTGGATGATTTGCAAAACCTCTTCCACTTCAACTCCTACCATTTTTGCTAGATCAGAAGCAGAAATTCGATCATCCTTTTCTAGAATTTCAAGCACCTCGAGTTCATGTTCGTTTAGCTGCATGAAACTCCCTCCTTAGATTAAAATGTAAAATACTTTTTTGTTTTTAGAATAGTAAGTTCATTTTTTAATTTTACCAAAATTAGCACACAGATGTGTGAATAATTTTAAAATAGGTAAAAATAAAACTCGGTAAGTTGGATTAATTCATAAGTGAGGGATTATCGGATGGTAGTAGATGTGAAAGAAGTGAATGGTATCAATGTTTATTATGAATTTCATCAAAGCGCTTCAGCCCAAAAAACGATGGTCCTCATTCACGGGTTTCTGTCATCATCCTTTAGCTTTAGACGACTTACGCCCTTTCTGAATCAAGATTACAATGTATTGCTTGTCGATTTCCCACCGTTCGGAAAAAGCGGAAAAACAAAAAAGTTTATTTATACATATGAAAATATCGCGAGCACGTTCATAAACTTATTGAATATCCTTAAGCTTGACCAGGTGATTTTAGTCGGACATTCAATGGGCGGACAAATTAGCTTACATATGGCGTATCAACGACCTGATTTCATCGAAAGCCTGGTTCTACTAGGGAGTTCAAGCTATTTAAAGCCCGCCCATCGCGCAATCAGGTATTCAAGCTATCTCCCGTTTTTTCCGATCATCGTCAAAAGATGGTTAGCTAAATCAGGATTATTAAATAACCTACAAAATGTTGTTTACAATCAAAATATGATTAATGAAGAAATGATGAATGGATATATGGAACCATTTTTAAATGAAGATATTTTCCGCGGCTTAACGAAGCTCGTCAGGGACCGCGAAGAGGAACTATCAAGTGAAATTTTAGCAAAAATCACCACGGACAGTCTGTTAATTTGGGGCGAGCATGATCGAGTTGTTCCTGTTTCAGTCGGACGTCGCCTTCATCAGGACTTAACCAACTCAGAGCTAATCGTTCTCGCCGAAACAGGCCATTTGGTTCCAGAAGAAAAGCCAGACCTTGTTTACAATCATATTAAGGATTTCCTAAATAAAAGCTCTTAGTGGGCAAATTTTGTTCGTTTCCTTTAATATGATTATATGTTTTATATTAATTCAGCTAAGGTGGTGGAGATGTGGCTGCAAGTGAATTTAATCAAGTTTTCGATAGAAGCAATACTGCATCGGTAAAATGGGAAATGACCAAGCTCGTATACGGCAAAGACGAATTACTGCCGATGTGGGTCGCCGATATGGATTTTCAGCCACCTACTAAGGTGACTGAGGCCATCAAAAACAGAATGGAACACGGCATTTTTGGCTATACATTTATTCCTCCTTCAACAGGTGAGGCTATCGCGAAATGGCTTGAGCGCCGTCATCAATGGAAGATTAATCCGTCGTGGCTCCAATATTCATCTGGTGTTGTCCCATCCATCAGCATTGTCATTAGAGCATTAACTGAGCCCGGTGACAAAGTGATGGTTCAATCACCAGTCTATACACCATTTTTTGATATGGTTAAACGCAATAATCGTGAGGTCGTAAATTCACAACTAGTCCTTAAGGATCAAAGCTACGAGATTGATTTTGCAGATTTTGAGGAACGGTTACAGGAAGGGGTAAAGCTCTTTTTGTTGTGCAACCCACACAATCCAGGTGGTCGTGTTTGGAGTGAAGCAGAACTACTGAAAATGGGTGAGCTTTGCGTAAAATATAACTGCGTTATTTTAGCAGACGAAATTCATTCCGACTTAGTCTTTAAGCCTGCCCGTCATATCCCAGTCGCTTCATTGAGCAAGGAACTTGAGCAGCAAGTCATTACGCTTATTGCTCCGACTAAAACCTTTAATATCGCGGGGCTTCAAGCAAGTGCTCTAGTAACACCCAATCCGAAATGGCGTAATGCTATTGGTGAAGTGATGCATTCTCAAGGTGCCTTTTCTCTGAATGTGTTTGGGATTGTTGGCATGGAGGCTGCCTATCGCTATGGCGAAGAGTGGCTCGAAGAACTGCTTGAGTATTTGGCTGAGAATATTGCGATTGCCAAACGGTTTATTGCTGAAAAAATCCCGCAAATCTCTGTTGTGAATCCTGAAGGGACGTATTTGCTTTGGATTGATTGCCGAGGCCTAGGATTGTCTGACCAGGAAATCAAAGATCGTCTGTTGAATGTTGGAAAGTTAGCACTTGAACCGGGTCCGAAATATGGCCCTGGCGGCGAAGGCTTCGTGCGGATGAATCTTGCCTGCCCTCAAGAAATTCTGTTGGAAGGCTTGAAGCGGTTGCAGATGTCGTTTGAGTGATTTTTGGTTTGGGAAATTAGTTCGTATGCGGATTAGTGAACTCATAGTGCAGCGGCTCATGCGTTCATTTCTTTATAATTTTGATGGAGTTTTGAACTCATGGGGTGCTCATGCGTTTACTTCTTGTCATTTTTGATTGAGGATTGAACTCATGAAGTGCTCATGCGTTCACTTCTTGTCATTTTTGATAGTGTTATGAACTCATGGGGCTCTCATGCGTTCACTTCTTGTCATTTTTGATGGTGTTATGAACTCATGGGGCTCTCATGCGTTCACTTCTTGTCATTTTTGATGGTGTTATGAACTCATGGGGCGCTCATGAGTTCACTGCTTGTCAATTTTTGTGGAGTTTTGAACTCATGGGGCGTTCATGCAATTCTTTATGTTCCCGTTTTTTGGTTTGAAGCTTCAGTTTGGGCACGTAGAGCTCGTCTATGTGACCGTTTTGATGTTTGGTGCTTCGCTTTGGGCACGTAGAGTTCGTTTACGTGACCATTTTGGTGTTTGAAGCTTCGGTTTGGGCACGTAGAGCTCGTTTATGTGACCATTTTGGTGTTTGGTGCTTCGCTTTGGGCACGTAGAGCTCGTCTATGTGACCGTTTTGATGTTTGGTGCTTCGCTTTGGGCACGTAGAGTTCGTTTACGTGACCATTTTGGTGTTTGAAGCTTCGGTTTGGGCACGTAGAGCTCGTTTATGTGACCATTTTGGTGTTTGGTGCTTCGCTTTGGGCACGTAGTGCTCGTCTATGTGACCGTTTTTGTGTTTGGTGCATCAGTTTGGGCACATAGAGCTCGTTTATGTGACCATTTTTTGATTTGGTGCTTCGCTTTGGGCACGTAGAGTTCGTTTACGTGACCATTTTGGTGTTTGAAGCTTCGGTTCGGGCACGTAGAGCTCGTCTATGTGACCGTTTTTGTGTTTGGTGCATCAGTTTGGGCACATAGAGCTCGTTTACGTACCGTTTTTTGCTTTGAAGCTTCGGTTTGGGCACATAGAGCTCGTTTACGTGACCGTTTTTTGGTTTGAAGCTTCAGTTCGGGCACATAGAGCTCGTTTACGTAATCATTTTATTGTGTGACGTGTGTTCATTCTTCTTAATCATAAGGTGTTTATATGTTCAATTCCGTCCAAAATAGAATTTATAGAAACACATAAAAAAACGAGTGAAGGTTTCGATAACCCTCACTCGCTATTTTCATTATTTTTTGTCCTTTGAAATTCTTCCACAGGCAATTCGCTCACCTGAATCTCCGTCTGGCTGGGTCATGCCATCATCTTTTTCATCAGTAATAACAATTGTTGTTCCGTCTTTTGTAAACAGGGAATTTCGACCTTCGAGGAGCGTGGCCTTCGCTGCCATAATCTCTCCTTTTACTTTCCCATCTTCCCCGACGATGATATTAGGCAAGTCGCCTGTATGTGCTCCCTTTGGATGTAATAAACCATGCTTTTGCTTTCCGGGATTTAAATGCTGCCCAGCTGATTTAAATTGTGGTGGGTTACAGTCCCCTTTATCGTGAATATGAAGCCCGTGCACTCCCGGCGGTAATCCCTTTAAGTCGAGAGTCAGTTTAACTCCACTTGCTTGCTCCTGAAGTTGAATTTTGCCAATTGATTTATTTTCACTATCGACCAGAATTACATCAAGCTTTGTTGGGTTTTCCTTGTGACAGCCAGCCATAATTAAAAATAGAAACACCAGCGCTAGGAAAAAGCGAAATTGATTCTTCCCCATTTTGGAAACCTCCCGAATCGGAATTTACGGTTTATTATTCCTTAAAAGAGGTTGGTTTATATAACAAAAAAAAGGAAGCTTATTAGCTCCCTTTTGTCATCGTTTGTTGGTCAATTTGTTCTTCTAACTTTTTGGCTTTTTCTTCTTGCTTTTTCGAAACTTTAATAATAAAGCGCATCGTGAAGATTGCCGCAATTAAGAAAATAGTACCCGAAATCGCTGCCGGAATATATTCCGATTTATCCTCCGGAAAGTAAAGAAATAGCGCTAACACATACTGCTCAAACATGTTTTTCCCCCTTCTGCCGTTAATGAAAGGCAGGTTCCCCTTGTCCTATTATAGCAAGGACTCATCAAACTTCGTCAACCAATATGTTTGGTTAACAACATTTCAATAGTGATACTATTGAAATCCAATCGATCTGAAGCTCCGGATGATTATTCTTTAACAGTAATTTTTTTAATTGATACTTCCTCTACTGGCTTATCCTGTGCACCTGTCTTTACATTGGCGATTTTATCGACTACATCCATGCCCTGAATGACTTGTCCAAACACGGTATGTTTAAAATCAAGCCAAGGGGTGCCGCCCTTTTGATAAGCGTCGCGAATCTCGTTTGGATAGTCATTTGATTCAATGTATTCCTCTGAATCTTTATCTAATTTTGCATTTTGGACTATGAAAAATTGGCTTGCATTTGTATCCGCACCGGCATTTGCCATTGAAAGCGCACCGCGAATATTGTATAGACTTTCAGAAAATTCATCTTCAAATTTATCACCATAAATACTTTCACCGCCACGTCCGGTACCAGTCGGATCTCCACCTTGAATCATAAAATCGTTAATGACGCGGTGAAAGATGACTCCATCATAATAACCATCTTTACTATGCTTGATGAAATTCTCGACCGTTTTTGGGGCATATTTAGGGAATAGCTTGATTTTTATCATACCCATTGTTGTTTCCATTTCAACGAGTACTTCGTCTTCGCCCACTTCACTGGAAAGCTGCGGATATTCGCGATTTTCATCCTGCTCCTGGTCTTTGGTGGAGTCTGTCGCTTCGTTGCCGTTTTGTGTATCATTGGTGTCGGCATTATCATTGTTTGTTCCACATGCTGCTAAAAGAAATATAAGCGTTGTGACAAGGAATAATACTCTGATTTTCATATTTTCTCCTTTTAAAAGTTGATTTGTTTTTAATATTATAACCATAATGAATATGGAATCCAATTTCAAGTTAGGAGGAGTTATAATGAGTGAATTAAAGGTTGGCGATCACGTAACTGCCATATATAAAACTGGAAAATACATAGGTGAAATTACCGATATTAGACCTCAAGCCTATTTAGTTCGGATGCTCGCCGTTTTAAAGCACCCGATGCAGGGGGACTTGCACAATCCAAAGGATGCTGATGTCGGCTTTTTCCACCAACGTCGCGCCCTTGCACACCGTGAACAGGCCAATGTTCCAAAACAAATGGTAAAGCTTTATGATGCTGAAATTCCCGAATATGTTGAGTCTTTGAAAGAAGCAATTGCCAAGATGAAACAGGAATTAACGGAAATGGCTACCCCATGGGCCGAGCAAAGCTTAAAACTAGTTGAGGAATTAGAAGGGGAATATTTTAAATAATATTTGCTACTATGTGGTTTTTGGTGATTACTGGAATTCCTTTTTGGATTGAAGATCATTTTAAGCCGACTTTTGTTCCATTGGACCTCTCTATGAGACACTTTGATGGTTTTTAAGCCGACTTTTGTTCCATTGGACCTCTCTATGAGACACTTTGATGGTTTTTAAGCCGTGTTTTGTCCCATAGGACCTCTCTATGAGACACTTCAGGGGTTTTTTAGCTGACTTTTGTTCCATTGGACCTCTCTATGAGACACTTCAGGGGTTTTTTAGCCGACTTTTGTTCCATTGGACCTCTCTATGGGACACTTCGATGGTTTTTAAGCCGACTTTTGTTCCATTGGACCTCTCTATGAGACACTTCAGGGGTTTTTTAGCCGACTTTTGTTCCATTGGACCTCTCTATGAGACACTTCAGGGGTTTTTTAGCCGACTTTTGTTCCATTGGACCTCTCTATGAGACACTTCGGTGGTTTTTTAGCTGGTTTTTGTTCCATAGAGCCTCTCTATGGGACACTTCGATGGTTTTTGAGCGGTGTTTTGTTCCATTGGACCGTTAAATATCAAAATGAAAAGCCAAATCAGTTTAAATTGATTTGGCTTTTCATGCGAATTTATTAAATAGCTGCGAAAAATCGACGCGGTCACCAATAGTTGGTGGCTTTGGTCTTTCTAAGTACTTTTTATCCTTTTCAACAAGCTTGAAAATATTATAAGTTGTCAATGCATCGTCTAGAGCCCGATGGTGTTTTCCGGTTCCTTCTTTGCCGTATTCCTGGACTGCCTTCCATAACCCGGTTTGATTTTGATCGCCGAAGAATCGTTTATATTCCATCGATAGATCAATTTCTTTCCCATTGAAAGGAAATGGCACATCATTACGCTGACAGTTTTGACGAAGCACTCTCATATCCATATTTCCCCATGTGATGATGGTCGTTGGAAAGATTCCGTTTAAGTCATGCATCTTTTTGACCAGATCCTTAAAAGATATCCCTTGATCAACCTGCTTTTGTGAAATGTGAAGGAAAGATTTACAGCGCTCGCTTAATATAGGAAAACGGACAGGAGTAACAAATGAGGAAAATTGTTCATTAATTTGATCACCATTTACTGAAACAATCCCTGCCTCAATAATTTCTGGAAAAAAACCACGAAATCTTTCACTTCTTTCAGGCATTGTAAATTCAAAATCAATAAATAAATATTGATGACTATCCCTCATTAATTCACCTGCTTTCATTTGCAATCACTACATTCAAAATATTTGCTTTTATTATAACATGAACTACGTTAATTTTTTAAATTTTTATTCAAATCTTAATATGCTATCTCTTTTAAAAAATAAATGCCACCAAAATATTATTTTGGCAGCATTTTCATTATTTTTTCAATTTAATAACGGCAACGGTACAGCGGGAAATGCAAATGAGTTGACCTGCTTCATCTGTTATTTTCACGTCCCAAACCATCGTCGTTTTACCGCGATGTAATAACGTTCCAATTGCCGTTACAAGCCCATCCCTTTTCGCCTTCAGATGATTGGCGTTGATTTCAAGACCCACTACTGCTTCCGTTTCTTGGTCAACCAGCGAATAGGCACCTAAACTGGCAACTGTCTCGGCTAAAGCCACCGAGGCTCCACCATGCAAAAATCCCATCGGCTGCCTTGTTCGCTCATCAACAGGCATGGTTGCAGTTACAGCACCATTTTCAACTCCCGTAATCTCTATACCTAATGCACCCATTAAGGTTTTACTAAAATCCATGCTATTTTCTCCTTATGGCAAATTTTATGCGTGCGGCCCGTGCCCCCGTAATGTTCTATATTTTCTTAGCAACTTTCTACGGATTAGTCTTAATATGATTACGATGCAAACCACCGTGGCAAGTCCAAATAATAGCTCATTACCATACAAAAGGACCAAGTCCATTTTATCATTAAACCAATAACCAATTGAAAAGGTAATACTGAGCCAAATTAACGCGCCGCTATATGAAAAAATCATAAATGATTTAAAGGAATACCTGCTGACGCCGTATAAAAACGGCACTAAGTTGCGGAATCCCGGCAAGAAATAACTCAATGACAGCGAAAAACCGTGATAACGTTCAATCAGCTTAAACGAACGATCGATTTTACGCGATAGCCTTTTTCTATTCTCGAAAAAATGAAGCAATGGTCTGCCGACGAAGCGACCTATCACATAACACGTTGTTAACGCGCAAACAATTCCACTATACGTAACGATGAATGCGACTACAGGGTGAAGGACTTGCTCAAATGAAAGGAAACCAATCGTCATCCCAATTACTTCATTAGGGATGGGAATTCCAAATATTCCAAGCCAGAGCCATAAAAATAGTCCTAAATACCCGTATTTCTCAGTTACTTGTAATATTAAATCCATGTCCATTTGTATTTCCTCCTTTCAAATGCTCCGATTGAGCTGGAGGTCCGAGAAAATTTCATAATAAAATATATAATGACCTTTGTATGTTTATTTTCAGTGAAATAATGAAAAAACACAAGTAAGAAAATATAAACAAAGAGCTAGCTTGGAAGGAAAAATTCATCTCCCTCATAAGCTAGCTCTTCTTGATTTTAATAATATGGATAATACGGCGGATAGTACGGATATGGTGGATAAGGATAATATGGACGAGGATATAACAACTGGCTACCTAACAATCCACCTAATACTCCACCAACAAACGGACCTCCTAAACCATAACCAAAACCACCGAACGGTCTT
Source organism: Bacillus marasmi (assembly GCF_902168435.1). GTDB lineage: Bacteria > Bacillota > Bacilli > Bacillales > Cytobacillaceae > Bacillus_BU > Bacillus_BU marasmi. The sequence goes on along the minus strand of NZ_LR656177.1, from coordinate 17,583 downwards.
CCATATGGTCTTCTCCCATATCCGTATGGCCGTGGTCGTGGACGACGAAAATCATTCATTCTGCCTACCTCCTATTTCTTTTTACATACGCTGCCCTACACTATTTCATATGCAAAAAGGAAACAAAAGGAATGGGCAAACGCCGTTATGGGCCTTATTTCATCGGTTCAAATCTTTCCACTAACAACGCTAATGTTCTAGTCATTGCCCCCGTCGCCCCCGATGGTCCAAGATCATAGTCGCGTTTTGTTACAGATGTTCCAGCAATATCTAAATGAACCCAAGGTGTATCCTCAGCAAATTCACCAACAAACGCTCCACCCATAATCGCATGACCTTCCCGACCTGGAGAATTGTTCAAATCAGCGATTTTGCTGTTTCGGACTCGTTCCTTATCCTTTGGAAAAATCGGTAATCTCCACATTTGCTCACCAGCTTCGTACGCCGACTCGAGCACTTGTTCAAACAGGCCTTCATGATTGGTTAAAGCCCCCGTTGTATCTTCACCAAGCGCAACGATTACGCCTCCTGTCAGTGTCGCAACATCGATAAGGTAATTTGCACCGTGATGCTTGGCGTAGGTAACAGCATCAGCCAAAACTAATCTGCCTTCTGCATCTGTGTTTAACACTTCAATCGTTTTCCCGCTCATAGAAGTAATCACATCGTCCGGCTTGAGCGCTCCCCCGCTAATCATATTATCTGTTGATGGAATGACTGCCACCACATTTTGTTCCGGACGCAGTTCGCCGATGATTTCCATTGCACCAAGGACTGCTGCAGCTCCACCCATATCGGTTTTCATGCCGACGATTCCGTCCTTCGTTTTGAGCGAATAACCACCTGTATCGAAGGTAATCCCTTTTCCTACAAGGCCAATTACATCGGTCCATTCGTCTTTTCCATCGTATTTGAGCACAATCATTTTCGGTGGCTGCTCTGAGCCTTGATTAACAGCAAGCAGCGCTCCCATGCCGAGCCTTTCCATGTCTTCTCTTTCTAAGATTTCAAGCTCAAAACCGTACCTTGCCGCGAGCTCTTCAGCATAATTTGCCATGTCAGTTGCTGTGAGCATATTTCCCGGTAAATTAACTAAGGTACGTGCAGAATTTGTGCCTTGCCCGTAAACAGCTCCAACTGTTACAGCTGCGTTAATTTCCTCTGGATCTGCCAATTCGGAATAAATCGTAATTGAATTTATTTGTTTTTCAGGCTCATTAGACTTTTGCTTATAGCCTTCAAATCGGTATGTAGCAAGCGTAAAGCCTTCACCAAGGGCATGAGCTAAATCAAGAATTTCAACATCTCCTCTGACGAAGGAATCTAATGCAACAGCCAGCTCGGTGTATTTCTGTTTTTGAAGCATCTTAAAAGCGTGACCAAAAACTTCGCGGATATTTTCAAAATTGCTTTGCTTTTCCTTGCCTAAACCAACAAATATTAATTTTTTTATGTTGAATTTTCCTAATGTATGGATGACCGTTATCTCTTTTCGTTTTCCGGATATCTCATTATTTTTAAACAGTTCTGTAAGATGACCATCAAAGGCCTGATCCACTTCTGCTAAAAATCCTTCAAGCTTTGCTGGCCGATCATATACACCAATAATTAATCCGGCATGGCTAGCTTGTAAATCCCAGTTTGTCTTTATTTGAAACATGTAATGCACCTCCAACTGTTAATATCACTATTATATCGAAATATTAAATTTCTTGAGGCCTTTTATGCTCATTCTTAAAATAACTAATGTTGTTACCGTTTTTTTCCAATATTATACTACGTTATCAATGGCATAAAATGCAAATTTGAAGGATAATAAGATATAGAAAGCGCAAACCAAATGTTGGCAAAGTTGTACAACGCAAGTGGAAATGCGGATGTTGGCAAAGTCGTATAATGCAAGTGGAAAACCGAAGTTAATCTGATTTTGAAAAGGGGGAGTCCCTTATGGATATGCTCACAAATTTTCCGTTTTGGTCAGCGATTGCGGCGATTTTTTTCGCCCAATTTGTCAAGGTTCCGATTCAATTTCTGGCAACGAAGCAAATTAATTGGTCGTTATTAACAAGCACTGGCGGGATGCCGAGCTCTCATTCTGCTGCCGTTACCGCTTTATCTACTGGCGTCGCATTAGAGGCAGGATTGGATTCACCGATTTTCGCCGTATCTGCCTTGTTCGCCATCATCACCATGTTTGATGCCACTGGGGTCCGCAGGCAAGCCGGTGAACAGGCAATTGTCCTAAACCAGCTTGTCGCTGACTTTAATAAAATTATTGAGGAAGCTAAGCATTGGACACAAAAGCCTGAAAAGGAAAAACGGAAGGAATTAAAGGAGCTGCTTGGCCATAAGCCAATCGAAGTCTTTTTTGGAGGATTAACCGGGATTGTCCTTACATTTGTCATTTATTATTTCATCTAAACAAATCATCATTTTTACATATAAACAGGGCGAATACCACACGTGGATTCGCCCGTTTTTTCATGTGTAATTTGCGATTATAGCTGCTTTCCCTTTTATTATTCTGTTGATATGATTTGCTGGCGAAACACTTGCATCGCTTCATTTTCATTTAGCTCAGTCAGCATATTTTCGGTCAAGGAGCCTGCCCCAATCTCAACAATATAAACATCTAAGGTACGTTTACCCCATTGGTTATATACTTCATCCACCGTGTCGAAGTAAAGGTCAACCTCATTACCTTTAATCGCACCGCCCTTATCAGCAACGACGCCATACCCATAGCCGGGAATAAACAATATTGTCCCAATTGGAAAGACGCTCAAATCAGCCGCAACTGTTGAGAACAAGTCGCGCTTTACCTTCACTCCAGAATAGGTAATCCCGAACTCTGGATGTCCCGGATTTTTCCCAGTCGATTCATAGCCTGCAGTATATCCGGTTGCAACGACAGTTTTTTTCGGATATTTAGACCAATCTACTGACTCTTCCAATGTCGAAGGTCCCTCGGCTGATACTTTTGTTTCAACATATTGCCCGATTGATGTTGCGATGTGCGCAAAAATCTTGCCAACTTCCACACCAGAAATCGCCTGGTATGTTGTCATTAATGCTGCAAAAAATAAACCAGACATAACAATTCGTCTCGTCCATTTTTTAAGTTTTTTAGTCATAAATCTATTCAATCCTCCCAAATCTATTCATTCCCAGGGCACCGAGAATTATGCATGAAGTATTCAATTAAAATTTTTCAAGACTTATGGGAGAAATAAAAAAACCACAGTGAGGATACTGTGGATATTTCTATATCGATCAATATTCAATTTTAACAAATTAAAACATGGCATAGCCTTTTTTGCGTAATAGTTTCATAGTAACTCCTGCTAAAATGGCTCCAGCCAAGCCGCTCACTAAAATCAGCATGTCCGCTGGTGCTAAACCGCTCATTAATTCACCTAACTCAGCAAATGCTTCCTTACTATTTTGGAAGTATTCAATAAAGCGAACCTTATCTACTATGAAAATAGCAATAAATGGATATACAACTGCCATAATCCATGTCATTCTTAGTAGCATGTTTAAAAGGAAACCGATACCAAAAAATAACACGAAAAATAAAAGCATTGAAATAATAAGCGTAACGATGGTAAGTTCCATCAAGCTCCCTCCCCCTAACACTTCATTTAAAAGTGTACTCAACTTAGCAGAGGTAGTCAATCCATTCGTGCTTTTTCGCGACGATTTTTCGACTACTTTTTCACTTTTCTGAGAAAAGCGGAAGCGGCTTGGTCAGCCCCGACAAGCTTAAGACGAGCCGGCCGAAAGGTTGTTCTTTAACCTTTTGGACGGATTGGCTTAAGACCTCGAGGGGCTAGCCGCTGCAGCTAGACAATGAAAAGCGGAAGGCGCCCGCTTATCGGCGACAAGCACAAGACGAGCCGGCCGAAAGGTTGTTCTTTAACCTTTTGGACGGATTGGCTTAAGACCCCGAGCCCCTAGCCGCTGCAGCTAGACAATGAAAAGCGGAAGCGGCTTGGTCAGGGGCGACAGGCACAAGACGAGCAGGCTAGAAGGTCGTTCTTTGACCTTCTGGACTGATTGGCTTGTGACCCCGAGCCCCTAGCCGCTGCAGCTAGACAATGAAAAGCGAAAACAAAAAAACAACCCAATTTGGTTATATAAACAAAATTGGGTTGCCATTATTATTTACAAATTACAAGACGTTAAATTTACCTTTTTTCATGACGAGTGAAGCTCCACCAATCAATAATAAAGCACGGTTGTCAACCATTTTCTTCATAAATGATGCTTTAGAGCCTACTAATTTCTTACCAAAAACTAAGCCGATTGCATCGTCATGTCCAAGTGAACAAACAGAACCTTTAATATCCGGCTTGAATGCTTCTAAATCAGCCTTGCCTCTAATTAATGAAGTGATGTTTCTTGCGCAGCATTCACCTTGCTGCATCGCAATTTGTGCAGTTGGTGGGTATGGGCGATTGATTTCTTCATTGATCATTAATGAGCAGTCACCGATGACGAAAAGATGATCACTTCCTGGTGCTCTTAAATCAGGCTGAACTTTTACTCGACCGCGCATAGATTCAATTCCTGATTTTTCAATGATAGAGTTACCTCTAACACCCGCGGCCCAAACAACAGTGCCTGCTTTAATTTCTTCGGTATCATTCTCGCCTTTAGCAACGATGATTCCTTCTGGAGTACATTCTTTAATCGCCGTACCGATGCGGAATTCTACACCTTTTTTCTCAAGTGCAGCAACCGCATAGCTTACTAGCTCAGGATCAAATCCAGGTAACACCATTGGTGCAGCCTCGACACAAATTAATTTCACTTTGCTTTGATCAACATCATACTCACGGCATAATTCAGGAATACGATTTCCCATCTCACCAAGGAATTCAATTCCAGTAAATCCTGCACCACCGACAACAATCGTTAAACGATCGTCATTCTTTTCTTCTTCAGAGCTATATGTTGCAAATTGAAGCTCAATGTGCTCACGAATTTGTCTAGCTGCATTCACGTTAACAATAGAGAATGCATATTCTTTTAAGCCTTTGATACCAAATGTTTCTGATTCGCCACCAAGTGCTACAACTAGATAATCATAGTTAAGCTCACCGTTTTCCAAAACAACTTTCTTGTCAGCTGTATTAATCTCAACAGCAGTGTCTTGTACAAATTCAACCTTACTACGGTCGATAACGTTATTAATTGGATAACGAACACGATCATGGTGTAGAGTTCCCGCACTAGCTTCATGTAACCAAGTGGTTTCATAGTGATAATCATGCTTGTTCACTAATGTGACATCCGCTTCGTTAACCCCTAGCATTTTCTGTAATCTCGTTACTGTCATTAAGCCACCGTAGCCTGCCCCTAATACTACTACCTTCGCCTTACTCAAAGTAATCCATCCACCTTTTCGAAATAATTTCTTTAATTTTCTATGTTTATTGTCTTTGCTTGTTTAATCCATACTATTTATGCAAGTGAAGTTTGTGATGTACTTCACTTATATTGACAAAAAATCGTTAGAAAAATGTCACAAAAAATTAACATTATCTCTATGTAATAATATTCTATTTATGTAGCATTTTCAAGTGCAAAAATTTCTTTTAAAATATATGTCTAATTTTTACGAAATAAAAAGCCATAAAAGATCCAATTATTTCACGATTTTTCAGAATAGTTAGACTATAATAATAAACTATACAAAAAGTTTTATCAAATTAGTTTGGGGGTTATCGAGTGAAGGAAGATCAGCAAGTATATGATATTACAATCATTGGCGGCGGACCAATCGGATTGTTTACCGCATTTTATGGTGGCATGAGACAGGCAAGTGTGAAAATTATTGAAAGCTTGCCACAGCTAGGCGGACAATTAGCTGCACTATATCCGGAAAAATACATATATGATGTAGCTGGATTTCCAAAAGTACGGGCTCAAGAACTGGTTAACAATCTTAAAGTGCAAATGGTCAAATTCAATCCATCAGTAGTCTTGGAACAAGCCGTTGAGAAGGTTGAGAAGCAAGATGATGGAACATTTAAATTAACAACTAACAAAGAAGTTCATTATACAAAAACCGTCATCATCACTGCTGGCAATGGCGCTTTCCAACCACGTCGGTTGGAATTAGAAAGTGCGGTAAAATATGAATCGAGTAACCTTCATTATTTTATCGATGATCTAAATCAATTTGCAGGGAAAAAGGTAGTTGTATTTGGTGGCGGTGATTCAGCGGTTGATTGGACACTGATGCTTGAGCCAATCGCCGAAAAAGTAACAATCGTACATCGTCGGGATAAGTTTCGAGCGCATGAGCACAGTGTTGAAAACCTTCAAAATTCAAAGGCTTATATGAAAACTCCATTCGTTCCAAAGGAATTAATTGGTGATGAAACCGGTATTAAGCAAGTTGTAATAAAAAATGTTAATGACGAATCTCTTGAAACAATCGATGTTGATGCAGTCATCGTCAACTACGGCTTCGTTTCATCCCTTGGTCCAATCAAGGAATGGGGGTTAAAGGTTGATAAAAATTCGATTGTTGTAAATTCTAGGATGGAAACAAATGTGGCCGGTATTTATGCAGCTGGTGATATTTGTACTTATGATGGAAAAGTAAAATTGATTGCCTGTGGATTTGGCGAAGCACCTATCGCAGTGAACATCGCCAAAAACTACATCGACCCAAAAGCAAGAGTTCAACCTTCACATAGCTCTTCAATGTTCAAATAGAAAACAAGGGTGGCAATTTCAAGACAATAAAAAAGCAAAGTGAGCGTTGAGTCACTTTGCTTTTTGTTATGATTAGCACTCCTCAGGAGTACCAGTTTCTGTTGCCGTACGGAATGATGAACCGCAACCACATGATGCGATCGCGTTCGGATTATCAATGGTAAATCCTCCGCCCATCATGGATTCTTTATAATCAATAACAGTGCCTTTTAAAATCGGTTGGCTTTCGGCGTCAATTAAAATCTTAATGCCATGCTGTTCAAACGATTGATCACCTTCAGCAACTTCATGGTCAAAGCCCATGCCATAAGATAACCCGCTACAGCCTCCACCTTTTACAGCCACACGTAGAAAAGCTCCTACTTCTTCATTTTGCTCTGCCATATGTTTAATTTGCAATGCGGCAGCTTCGGTAATGGTGATAATTTGTTCCATCCTTATCCCACCTTTCTCGGAACTCGTTTGTTATTAGTATATACACCAATACAAAATGGTTCAACGATTCCGATTCGGACTACATTTTCAATTAAAACATAGGGTTATCATCTAAATACTGATATATATTGTCAGTTAGCTCTTCAGCTGTAGATCCTTTAACGATTTCGCCGTTTACTACTGCAAAAAGTGTCGATTCACAAATTCCACAAAAACTCATACACCCATATTCTATTACATCAAGATTTGGGTCCTTTTGAAGCTCTTCGAAAACTTTTTGGGATCCATTTACTAAGTTGCCGATGCAAAACTCGATCAATGGCTTAATCATATATCCCTCACCTCACTCTTCTAACTGTTTTATCCTACTTTACTTCACAATTATCGTCAATTACCGAAGTCGAAAGATTTGTAAGGATTTCGCCCTGAAAATGTTGAGATTTTGTGACAACTTAGTTATACTGTTAAGTGTTTACATATGTCGAAATATACAATTTTTCCTGTATTATAAGTCTTTAGTGATTCGGCCAAGCTTTAGTGTTATGGAAAATGGCCCTACTAACATGCCAAGATTACACAGAAGATATTGCCAATTTAGAATTAGAGATAGATAGAGAAAGCAGTTAAAGATAGCTGCAGAAAAATGGGGAAAAGGGGAAATATTGAATGAAAAATCTAGTTATACTTGGTGGCGGATACGGCGGAATGCGTATTATCCAACGCTTATTACCTAACAATTTACCAGAAGATATGACAGTTACACTCGTTGACAGAAATCCATATCATTGTCTAAAAACAGAATTTTACGCATTAGCAGCAGGTACTATTTCCGACCAGCATGTACGTGTACCTTTTCCATCCCAACCAGGATTAAAACTAGTTTACGGTGAAATCGATTCTATAAATCTAGATGAAAAAACAATTTCACTAGAAAATCAAGATACACTCAGCTACGATGATTTAATCATCGGTCTCGGCTGTGAAGATAAATACCATAATGTTCCTGGTGCGAATGAATTCACCTACAGCATTCAAAATATCGAAAATGCGCGCAACACTTATCAAGCCCTAAACAATCTACCTTCTGGCTCAGTTGTGGCAATTGTTGGAGCTGGCTTAAGCGGCGTGGAATTAGCAAGTGAACTAAACGAGAGCCGTAAGGATTTAAAAATTAAACTATTTGACCGCGGGAACTATATTTTATCGTCATTCCCTGAAAAATTAAGTACGTATGTAGAAAACTGGTTTGATACTAATGGCGTTGATATTATTAATAATGCCAATATAACTAGAGTAGAAGAAAACGTCTTATACAATCATGATGCACCAATGTCTTTTGATGCCATCGTCTGGACAGCTGGAATTCAGCCAGTTAAAGTCGTCCGCGACCTAAATGTTGAAAAAGACAATCAAGGTCGAGTTGTGTTAACTCCACAGCACAACATTCCAAATAACGAACATGTTTATGTTCTTGGTGACTGCGCAAGTCTGCCACACGCACCTAGTGCACAGCTGGCAGAAGGACAAGCCGAGCAAATCGTTCAAGTTTTACAGAAACGCTGGGCAGGCGAAGAGCCTCCAGCAGAATTCCCAGAAATTAAGCTTAAGGGTGTGCTTGGATCATTAGGTAAAAAGCATGGTTTCGGAATGCTCGTTGACCGCCCAATCACAGGTCGTGTAGCTAGATTACTAAAATCCGGTATTTTATGGGTTTATAAATATCATAATGGTTGATTTGTTTTGCTTGATACCGCATGAAGGGATTTTCCTTTCATGCGGTTTTTTGTGTTGTACTTTTTTATCAAAAGAGAGTTTGAATTTACCTAGAACCATTTTTCCTCCGTCAGGTAAACTCATTTTGAGTTTGAGTTTACCTAGAACCATTTTTCTCCCGCCAGGTAAATTCATTTTGAGTTTGAATTTACCAAGAACCATTTTTCATGGCCCAGGTAAATTCATTTTGAGTTTGAATTTACCTAGAACCATTTTTCTTCCGCCAGGTAAATTCATTTTGAGTTTGAATTTACCTAGAACCATTTTTCATGGCCCAGGTAAATTCATTTTGAGTTTGAATTTACCTAGAACCATTTTTCTCCCGCCAGGTAAATTCATTTTGAGTTTGAATTTACCTAGAACCATTTTTCATGGCCCAGGTAAATTCATTTTGAGTTTGAATTTACCTAGAACCATTTTTCTTCCGCCAGGTAAATTCATTTTGAGTTTGAATTTACCTAGAACCATTTTTCTTCCGCCAGGTAAATTTATTTGGGGTTTGAATTTACCTAGAACCATTTTTCCTCCGCCAGGTAAACTCATTCCGAGTTTGAATTTGTCCAACACCAGTTTTTAGCTCTCGTGATATCCATGCTGCTCCATTACTTCATAAATTGCCTTCAATCGCGGATTTCCTTCACCAACGATTTGATCACCAATGACAACAACTGGGTAAAACAGATCTTCTTCGATGACTTTTTGTGAAAACGCCTGCCTATCTTGGTCCTCTGGGGGATTAAATATATCGATATAAATAACCTGAAATGGCTGATTGGGAAATTTTCTGCTTATTGCCGCTTCAAGCCATTCGATGGTATCCTTTGACGAGGGCAAACCCACACAACTAGCACAAGTTTGCTCGGCCCCATAGACAACAATTTCCAATCTTTCTTTTTCCAATCGCCTCACCCTCTCTTAAACGTAAACACGTTAATAATATTCTAATATTATTCACCATTTTATGTTAGATTTAAGGATTCTGAATAGATTTTTACGTTGGTTGTGATTATAATAAGAAGAAGAAAGGAGTAGATTAAATGTCAGAACAAGATATGTTAACACAAGTTCAAGAAGTATTAGATAAATTACGTCCATTCTTATTGCGCGATGGCGGTGACTGTGAATTAGTTGATGTAGAAGATGGCGTTGTAAAATTACGTCTTCTTGGTGCTTGCGGTAGCTGCCCAAGCTCAACTATCACTTTAAAAGCTGGAATCGAACGCGCATTACTTGAAGAAGTTCCAGGCGTTGTTGAAGTCGAACAAGTATTCTAATCAAGTTGCTAAACGCCGCAACTAAACAAAATAAAAAACATGGCCGAATTCACTCATATGTGAGAGAATTCGGCCTTTTATTATGCTGAAATTAATTTTTTTCGCAAGTTTCAACAAGACTTACAGAACTTCCAAGGCTATCGATTTTAAGCTCAAGTACATCCATATCAGGTAATGCTGAACTCAATTCTTGCGCTAGTGCTACGCCAGTTCCAACCGGAGCAAAGCATAGTATGGAAGGACCTGCACCACTTAGCGCTGCACCAAAAGCACCATTATTTTCTGCGAGCTCTTCAACTACCGCCATATGTGGTACGAGCGTGCGGCGATATGGCTGATGATAGCGATCTGCCTTCATCATTTTACCTGCAAGCTCAAAGTTTCCACTCAGAATGGCCGCAACGAGTAAATTCCCAACTGCGCCTGCTTTTACTGCCTCTGGAAAATCTACCTGTTCTGGCAGCACATTACGAGATGCCTTAGTTAACAACTCTTCTCTTGGAACAACAACTACCAAGTCACAGTTTAAGTCAGTAAATACCGCTTTATGAACCTCAGCTTCAGTTTGATAACCAATAAATAACCCACCGTAAATAGATGGACCGACATTATCTGGATGGCCCTCGATTTCTGAAGCAATCTTAAGCTTCTCTTCACGTGAAAGCTTAAGGTCGCACATACAATCGGCAAGTTCAATTCCTGCCACAATCGCGGAAGCACTAGAGCCTAGCCCTCTTGCTAAAGGAATGTCACTATCGACACGCAAACGGCAAGGAGGCATGATTTTTCCAAATTGAGCAGCGGTATCAATCGCGATTTTACAAATATAATTAGTTTCATCTGAGGGGAAGCATGCAAGCTCTTTGCTTTCTGGGATTACCTCCCATTTATCGCTCTTTTCAGCTGTGATCGTTAAGTAAACCGATACAGCTAAACCGATAGAATCAAACCCCGGGCCGAGGTTTGCCGAACTGCCCGGGACTTTGATCAAAAACATGCCATCCTCACTCATTGATGGACAACTCCCTTAATATACTCCGCTACAGCTTTTTCATCGTTAGGAAGTGAAACCGGCTTGATTGGGCTTGCAGAGATCGCTGTATCTGGATCCTTTAAGCCGTTACCAGTCAATATTGCTACAACAGTTGATCCCTTTGGAATCTCGCCACTTTGAACCTTTTTAAATACACCTGCGATAGATGCTGCTGAGCCTGGCTCTGCAAATACGCCTTCTTTAGAAGCGATTGCACGGTATGCTGTTAGGATTTCTTCGTCAGTTACTTCATCAATTAGACCGTTTGATTCTTTCGCAGCGTTTACTGCTAAATCCCAGCTTGCAGGGTTACCGATACGGATAGCTGTTGCGATTGTTTCAGGGTTTTCGAAAACACGATTGTGAACAATCGCCGCTGCACCAGCAGCTTCAAACCCAAACATTTTTGGTAGGTTATGACCTTTTTTCTCGTTATATTCTTTAAAGCCTTTCCAATAGGCGCTGATATTTCCAGCGTTACCAACTGGAATTGCCAAAATATCCGGTGCTTGACCTAATTGGTCACATACTTCAAATGCACCTGTTTTTTGGCCTTCTAAGCGATATGGATTGACCGAGTTAACAAGCGCAACCGGTTCTGTTTCGCTGATTTTGCGAACCATTGCCAACGCTTGGTCAAAGTTTCCTTCGATTGATACAATTTCTGCACCATACATAACGGCTTGAGCTAGCTTACCAAGAGCAATTTTACCTTCAGGAATAACAACGATACACTTCATTCCTGCTCTTGTTGCATAAGCTGCTGCTGCTGCAGAAGTATTTCCTGTTGATGCACAAATAACTGTGTCTGCGCCGTCTTCTTTTGCTTTTGCTACGGCAAACACCATACCACGGTCTTTGAACGAGCCAGTTGGGTTAGCACCTTCTGTTTTCACATAAAGGTTAATCCCCAATTCTTCGGAAATTTTCTCCAATTTAATGAGCGGTGTATTCCCCTCGTTTAAAGTTAATAATGGAGTGTTTTCCGTAACTGGTAAAAATTCCTTGTACTCTTCAATAAGACCTTTCCATCTCATCCTCTTTCGCCTCTTTCCACACGATATGAACATTTAATTTCTTTGACTGCTGGTAAATCCTTTAATTCATTTAGTATCTCTTCATAGTCTTTTAAGCTTGCGTGATGCGTAACCAAGACAATTTCTGCTGTTTCTTTTCGTTTTAAAGGCATTTGCAGTATCTTCTCAAAGCTTACCTTATGTTTTGAGAATATTCCAGTAATATCCGCAAATGTACCTACTTCATCATACACATGAAGACGCAAGAAGTATTTTGAGAAAATTTCATCTGCGCTCTTCAATTTCTTAGGATACTGTGGTGTAACTGCGCTGCGACCATTGACACCAAGGCGCATGTTCTTAATTACGCCAACGAGGTCAGACACAACCGATGTTGCAGTCGGTAAACTTCCTGCACCAGGACCATAAAACATAGTTTCTCCAACAGCATCACCGAATACGTAAACTGCATTATATTCGTCATTTACGGATGCTAGTGGATGATTTTCCGGTAAAAGTGTTGGCTGAACGCTCACTTCCACTTTATCATCTTCGTCACGACTCGCAATGCCGAGTAACTTCATTGTATAGCCTAATTGTTTAGCATATTTTAAATCATCTTCCGTGATTTGCGTAATCCCTTGAACCTTTACATCGTCGAGGTCAACCTTCATCGAAAAGCCTAGTGTCGCTAAAATAGTCATTTTTCTAGCTGCGTCTAAGCCTCCAACATCAGAAGTTGGATCAGCTTCTGCAAACCCTAGTTCCTGAGCTTCTTTTAGCACTTCAGCATATGCTGCCCCTTGCTTCGTCATTTTTGTTAAAATGAAGTTTGTTGTACCGTTAACAATTCCCATCATTTTCAAAATACGATCAGATGCTAAACCATCTACTAAACTACGGAGAATTGGGATACCACCGGCAACGCTCGCTTCATAAAATAAATCACAGCCGTTCTCTGCAGCTACAGTATGTAGTTCAGTTCCATATACGGCCATTAAATCTTTATTTGCTGTTACAACATGCTTTTTTTGTTGAAGAGCCTTCAATAAATATCCTTTTGTATGGTCGACTCCACCCATTACTTCGATCACAACATCTATTTCTGGATCCTCTAAAATCTCGTTAGCGTTCGTTGTTAAAAGCTCTTGTGGAATTTCAACCGCTCTTGGTTTATTAATATTATTAACGAGGATTTTCTTTATTTTAATAGGACAACCTACCTGATGCATCAATTTATCTTGATGGTTCTCAATAATCGTTACGACACCGGAACCAACCGTACCTAGACCTAACATGCCAATCGAAATTGCTTTCATTCCTTAAGTCCCCCCGCCCACATGTTCTTTCTAAATGAACAATTGTATTCATATAAAAGACATTATATTTCTAGTTTTCAGATTTTACAATAGTTTTTTGCCCCTTTTTCCATATTAACCGCTTTCATTATAAATAAATTTTGAATTAACCAACAATTCATTATGTAAAAAAAAGCGGAAGGTGCCTGCCTATCGGCGACAAGCACAAGACGAGCCGCCCAGAAGGTTGCACCTTACCTTCTGGGCGGATTGTTCGAAAAGCGGAAGCGGCTTGACCAGGAGCGGTAGGCATAAGACGAATCACGCAAAAGACGTTAGTCTTTGGAGTGATTTGGCTTATGACTCGTGCTCCTAGCCGCTGTAGCTAGACAAGCTTGTGACCTCGAGCCGATGGCACCTGCAGCTGGATGTAAAAAAACCTGTGAGCAGTTTTTGTTCACAGGTTTAGATTTTTTAATGAGACAATTGTAATTTCCAATCTTTGTTAACCACTGTTATTGGGTCATTTCCTGTTAATACCTTGTCAATGTTCTCTAGACACAATTCCATCATCGTTTCTCTTGTTTCAACACTTGAGCTACCGATATGCGGAAGCGCCACTACATTTGGTAATGTTAACAGTGGATGATCTGCTGAAATTGGTTCAATCGTGAATACATCTAAGCCAGCACCGGCAATCGTATTATTTTTTAAAGCAGCAAGTAATGCTTCCTCGTCAACGACTGGACCACGTGAGGCATTAATAAAGATAGCTGAACGTTTCATACTCGCAAACACATCAGCCGTAAACAAATTGCGTGTTTCATGTGTCAGTGGCGTTAAACAAACAATAAAGTCGGATCTTTTAACTAGCTCATCAAATGAAACATATTGCGCCCCGATTGCCTCTTCCACTTCAGGCTTCCGAGTCCGGTTGTGGTACAAAATCTCCATATCAAAGCCGGTAGCGCGTTTAGCAACTGTTTCACCAATTTTCCCCATACCTACGATACCAATCGTTTTGTGGTGGATATCATGTCCAGCTAGCAGTAATGGACTCCAGCTTTGCCACTTACCTTCTTTGACAAACTCAGCCGCTTCAACTAGACGTCTAGCTGTTGCCATCAATAGTCCAAAGGTTAGATCAGCAGTTGTATCTGTCAATACATCTGGAGTATTACAAACTGCAATACCATGCTCCGTTGCCGCTGCAAGGTCGATATTATCAAATCCAACAGCAAGATTAGCAATAACCTTAAGGTTTGAACCAGCCTTAATTACTTCCTCATCAATTGAATCAGAAAGCATCGTCAAAAGCGCGTCCGCCTTTTGCGCTTCATCCAATAATCGCTGTCGTGGCACAGGCACATCTTCCTTATCCCACATACTAATCGTATAGCGATTATCCAATTTTGAAATAACATTCTCAGGGAGTTTTCTTGTAATAAAAATGTAAGGTTTCATCGTCTACCTCATTTCCCGTATATCATGTTTACTATTTTAATATACTACAAGAGAAGGTTTCCATGAAAGCAATACGGTTCATTCATTAATAAATCCCCTTCAACCAATCAATTTCAGGAATTTTCATGGTACGAATTGGGACTTCGACCAACCCATAAAAGCTGGCCAAAAATTGTTCGTACTCGCTAGAATGATTTAGAATTTTTTGCAGTCTATCGTCTAGCGTATGTTTAGTCTGCTCAGAATTTGATACATAATACTCCTCGACACATTCAAAATAATGAAGCGGAAACAAGAGGCGTGCATATAATAATCGCCAAGAAAATGGCGAGAGTCTCGTTTTACTTTGATACTCAGAAAAGAATTGCCTTAATTCAGGCTGATACGTTTGGCTGTTATGAAAATAACGCTCCCTTGTCCACTCGGCTATATCTCGCGATAAGTGATCGAGTATCCAATCAAACGGATTTTTAAATAGCGACGCCTCTCCCCATGTTCCTTCAGAAAATCGTTCATGAGCGACGGTACCATGATCAATGCTTGTTGGTGCCTCATCCAACTCTGTATCGACTAAATACTGAATCGCATTTTCAGCTAAACCACAATAATATGGAAACGATTCTAAAAACAATCGCTCAAATTCATTTTCTGGATATTGATAAATCATCGAAAGCCAGACCTTTTCCATTTGTTCTAAACGTTTTACCCAAATATCCTTCCATTGACCCAATCTGCTCAGCTTCTCAATCGGCACTGTCAAAGTCAAACCTCGTTGATGGAACTTTGCCAATTTACGACCTAACTGTGCATATGACCGGCGCTTCATTCCACCATTCAAGGCTAATACACAAGCTTTTTCATCCTTCCATTGACTCAATATTTCTCCGTTTTTAGCTGGATAAAAAATCGGCACATTCCGATCGCCAGTCGTTACTAAATGTGCAGAAATTGCATTTAATTCATTAATTACTTCTTGTTCTTGTTTAACCGGATGTATAAGAAAGTAAAGCTGGTCACCTCGTTTACATCCAGAGTAATGTCCAATTGAAATCTCTTCCTCAGCCTTGATTCCATAGTGATGTTCAAGCCATTCCTGTATCATTTTAGAATCCCCTCCTCATGGCTTTTCCCTTATATACATATATGAATTTTTTGCCAAAAACTTGTTTGTAACTTATCATTAGTAATGAATAAGCAAATTTTTATAGGAAAACATGAAGATGAAGCATGTATTATAGGAGCATATTTTCAAAAAACGGAGTATATATATTATTAAAAGCGGAAGCGCCTGTTTAGCGATGTTTGGTGGGCTGGAGCACTTCGACTGAGATAAAGGAAACACGAAGAGCGCATGCGATTCGATGTTGACGCAATCGTTGCGGTGAAGACTGGCGAAGTACACTATACGCTTGGTGCTGAAGCTGGATAGAGAAAAATAAATAGAAAAGGTGAGCACATGGAGGAAGAAATCAAAATCGTAAAAATGTCAGATAAAACTGCTCTCAAAATGTTGAATGAAAGAGGAGTTGAATTAGAAGATATTGCAAAATTAGTCTATTACCTCCAAGAAAAATACCACCCAAACTTAGACATGAAGGATTGTCTTCATAACGTCGAAAGGGTACTTGCAAAGCGCGAGGTTCAAAATGCTATATTAACGGGGATTCAGCTCGATGTTCTCGCTGAGAAAAAGCTGTTAGACAGCCCACTTCAGCAGCTTATTGAGACTGATGAAGGTCTATATGGTGTTGATGAAATCCTTGCTTTTTCAATCGTAAATGTTTACGGCTCAATCGGCTTTACCAATTACGGTTTTATAGATAAGCAAAAACCAGGGATACTTCAAAAGCTTAACGATAAATCCACTGGAGAATGCCATACATTTTTAGACGATTTAGTCGGTGCGATTGCCGCAGCGGCCTCAAGCAGACTCGCCCATCGAGCTGCGAATGTAGACTAATTAGAACGCAAAAGAGGTCAGACTTTGGGGTCTGACCTCTTTGTTAGTGATTTGCCCCGATTAAATGCCCATTTTTTTGCTTTGCATTCCCTTTTGGGCACATAGCGACTGGCTATACTGCCTTTTTTTGGGTTTGAAGCCTCGTTTGGGTTCATAGAGGCTGGCTATGTGACCGTTTTTCAGGTTGAAGGCCTCATTTGGGCACGTATAGCTTGTCTATGTGACCGTTTTTCGGTTTTGGGGCTTCTTTTGGGCACGTAGCGCCTGGCTACGTGACCGTTCTTCGGGTTGAAGGCCTCATTTGGGCACGTATAGCTTGTCTATGTGACCGTTTTTCAGTTTTGGGGCTTCTTTTGGGCACGTAGCGCCAGGCTACGTGACCGTTTTTCAGGTTGAAGGCCTCGTTTGGGCACGTATAGCTTGTCTACGTGACCGTTTTTCAGTTTTGGGGCTTCTTTTGGGCACGTAGCGTGTCAAGTCCATATTCTTGTGTAAAAACCTGTAACAATGTTTTTCGCATAAATCTTCATCTTGATTAGTGGACTATACATATTTCGAATTTACGTTGAGGGGCGGGTATGATAGCCTGTATGGCAAG
>NZ_LR656198.1 GCF_902168435.1 Bacillus marasmi | reverse complement strand
CTCTTCTGGATACATCTATTTCCTTTCCACCAACTTTAACTGTTCCTTTTACTTCTACAGCAGTATACTTGTCAGCTAGCCAATCTAATTCAATTTGTTCAGAAGATAATTTTCTGGATTTAAGCCCGCAACTTCACCCGTACCCTTAGTTCCCCCACTACCAACCTTAACCCCTTCAATCCTACTTACATAATCTCTTAAACCATTTTCAATACTATGTGTATTGACGGCTGAATCATGGGCTAATATTTTATTGCCCATTGTATCTTCTACGAGTTTTATTCGAAGTGGGTTAAGGTTTTTCGCTCCAGTAGCCACTTTATCCGCGACTTGTGCTACTTCTATTGTATCTTTATAACCTTATTTTTCACGATATTGGCGCCGTTTTGGAAGGCTACTTCTGCTCGTCTCAAGCGTTCTGATCCAAACTTAGATGCGGTTTCTACTAAGTTACTAATTCGAGATGCTCCCTGTTGGATGCCACCTTTCACACCGGAACTTAAGCCTAGCTTCCCAATATTATCACTAACACCTGCGAGACGAATGGTGCTGCTGAATTTCGTTAATCCACTGACGCCTGGGACAATATCAAGCGGAGCTAGTAGCCCTCGCACCCATCGTTCAGATGTCTCGAGTTCCCGACCTGAGACTAAATCCTTTCCAGAGACAGCTGAACTTAATTCATAAGTACCGTATACAGCTCCCAACGCCATTCCAGCTGGTGGGCAGAATAGCGTAACTCCAGCGATTACCACAATTTCACCCGTTTGTAACAACCATTCTTTGTATTTTTGCGAGTCACTAATGGATTCATACTCGAAAGCCCGTGTGTTGACAATGGCCTGTTGGTATTCCTTTTGCGAAAAATCTTAATTGGGGTTGTGTTCTTTCCAAGCTTCGTAGTCCAATTTCATTTGTTTTCCGTAGAAGTTATCACCACTGAGATGTCGTCTGGGTTTATTTCTGACTTTTTAGTAAATTGATTGAATTGAAGACTCCTTTTGTGATATTTGAAATTCACAAAAATATTATTCATGTTGTTCAAAGCATACATTTTTTTGAAAAAAACACCTGTTGCCTAAAGGCAATCAAGTGCTTTATTGTTACGAAACTATATATTCTTCGTAGGTCAAAGAAAGAGAAAGTAATAATTTATTTATATAGCTTAATTTGTTGCATTCCCTGAAATTCTCTTTTATTCTTTTTCATCCATCTTTTGCTTTAAATATTCTGCAATTTTTGTTTGTCCTCTTTCAATGGCAAATGCATAAGCATCCATATCTTTCATGTTTTCACCAGAGTATTTTATAGAGATATCTATTTGATTCTCAACTAACAATTTAACAATATCAAAATGACCACCATATATCGCAGCAAACAAAGGATTTCTATCCGGTTCACTAGTATCGAATTCAACATTCTGATTAATGAGATATTCAACAATATCTATATACCCTTTTGTAGCCGCTCTTTCCAGAGCATTTGTCGAAAAAGTTCCACCCTGTGCATTAACATCTATCCCGGTATTAATAAGATATTTTATTATTTCTAAATGCCCATGAGAAGCTGCTACATGTAACCATGTACCAAAAGGTGTCATCCATATTAACATTTCTGGTTCTTTTTCAAGTAAATTTCTTAATGTTTCCAATTGGCCATTTTTAATTGCAGTTCTAATTTCTTTTGCAATCTTAGTCTTATCCATTTTATTTCTCCTTTAATTTTTATCTTCTAGAGGCAGCTTGTTTCCCAAGATCTTCTAGTATTTCAATAATATCGTCTAAGTCCGCACCTGCAACATCAACTGCTTTCAATTGATTCACAACATTTTCCAAGGCTGATAAATTATGTTGCCCTGCAATTCTATTTGGTGCCCAAACTAAATTCTCTTTACCAATTATATGCTCGATACCATACTTCCTTAATATTTCTTGGCCTTCTTGAACAAGTTTTTGATGAGCCTCACCTAGACCTTTTTTGAATAGAATATGATGCGCATGTGGAACTACCATATCAGCAGGCGGGTCACCTATTAGTCCTCGAAGATACTTACCAAAATCCATTATTATTAATGCTTCATCATATTCTTTAGTTATTCCTAAATCCGACACCATTTTTCTAATCTCAGACAGCTCATCTATACTAAAAGTATTATTCTGAATAGCATTTTTTAGTTTTTTCATCTTAGCGGGATCGACATTCCCATTCACAATAATATCATCAAGATAATCATTTACAGCATTACCCGCACCCTTAGTTCCCCCACTACCAATCTTAACCTCATCACTAACGTTCAGTACAACCCTAACACCATTCTCTATCGTATGTGTATTATCGATTACTTCGCGGGTTTTCCCTAGAGAACCTGCCCCAGCTAATACAGGTTCTTCCCGGGGAACATGGAGGTATTTACTTAACCCGGCAACCCTCTTATCCGCTACTTGTGCTACCTCTATTGTATCTTTCATGACCTTGTTTTTCACGACATTGGCGCCGTTTTAGAAGGCTGCTTCTGCATGTCTCAAGCGGTCTGATCCAAACTTGGATGCTGTTTCTACTAAGTTACTAATTCGAGATGCCCCCTGTTGGATGCCACCTTATGGAAAACTGGGTTCCTCGGCATTTTACTTCCTTTCGCTACTTGCACTTGCTGTACTGCGCAACACAAAAACCAAAAGCACCTGCTGCCTATTAGACAATCAAGTGCTTTTGGTAAATTAAAAAGTTTGACTGATTTACAAGCATTGGATCAAGGTTTTGTTACTACCAACAATTATCTATTCTGTTAACATATTTAATAATTCTTCAAAGCTATTACATAAAATATATGTTACAGGATTTAAATCTGAAGACTCTTCATGATTCCAAACGCATACAGTAGGCTCTTCAACATCGTTACGATAGTCTAAGCAAACAAAGTCACCTGCAAATAAAACAGCTATTGGTAGCAGTTCAGTACCAACAAAATTTTCATCAAATACAATTCTTTCGTCTAATTGTGTTCTAACTACTCCTATATCATAATACTCATCTTCTCTTTCTCCGGTTACTTGTAAAATACATAAAAACCTATCAATCGCATAAATATGGTTATTATACTTAAAACTATCTTTTATTGGAGTACCACCATTATATTTTTTTATAAATTCTTTAAACTTCTCTGGTAAATTTATTCTCCACTTACCTTCCCTTACAGAAAGCAAAGTATCGTCTGGTAAGGGATAAATTATTGATCCATCCTTAAATTCCATTTCTATACCTCCTCAATTATTATCTTGGAGCGTCGGCCCACATCCCTTTTGTCCTTCCTCCATTATGAGGTGTAATATTATGAATACCAAAGGGGACCAGCTCAATTCTACCAGGAACCTCCGTGTGATGCCACGTCATTCCTTTTCTTGTACCACCTATTTGTTCATCTAACCACTTAAACTGTTCTTTATCCGATAATTTCCAAAATTTTTCGGGTAACTGAACAGTTTCTTCTACAACACCCGCACTTGCAAAGTCGGCAAATCCATACCTCATACCTTCTACTTTTGTAACCTTTATTTCAGAAATATGTCCTTTTTCTATAGCCATTTCTTTTATCTTTCTTTTTTGAGCAGAAGACAAACAATCGCCTCCAGGAATAGTATCATCCCAAGACCAAGGTTTGTTTAAATCAACATGTTCTTTATATACTTTTGCATAGTCTTCGATGACTTCATCAAATTTCTTATTGCCATTTATAAAATCATCAATATTTCTTAAATTTGTTTCACTAACTCCCTTACCTTTAACCGTACCCTTAATTCCCCTAGTTCCCCCACTACCAACCTTAACCCCTTCAATCCTACTTACATAATCTCTTAAACCATTTTCAATACTATGTGTATTGACGGCTAAATCATGAGCTAATACTTTATTGCCCATTGTATCTTCCACGAGTTTTATTCGAAGTGGGTTAAGGTTTTTCGCTCCAGTAGCCACTTTATCCGCTACTTGTGCTACCTCTATTGTTTCTTTTATAACCTTATTTTTCACGATATTGGCGCCGTTTTGGAAGGCTGCTTCTGCTCGTCGCAGACGGTCTGTTCCAAACTTGGATGCGGTTTCTACTAAGTTACTAATTCGAGATGCCCCCTGTTGGATGCCACCTTTCACACCGGAACTTAAGCCTAGCTTTCCAATATTATCACTAACACTTGCGAGACGAATGGTACTGCTGAATTTCGTTAAGCCACTAACGCCTGGGACAATATCAAGTGGTGCTAACAGCCCTCGCACCCATCGTTCAGATGTCTCGAGTTCCCGACCTGAGACTAAATCTTTTCCAGACACAGCTGAACTTAATTCATAAGTACCGTATACAGCTCCCAACGCCATTCCAGCTGGTGGGCAGATTAGCGTTGCCCCAATAATTACCACTAAGGCACCAATCTGAAACCAGAATTCTTTATTTTCCTGCGTGTCACGAATCGATTCGTATTCGAAAGCCCGCGTGTTAACAATAGTCTGTTGGTATTCCTTTTGTGAAAAATCTTGATTGGGGTTTTGCTCTTTCCAAGCCTCATATTCCAATTTCATCTTTCAAAATTGAGAACTCAAAGTGAAAGATGGAATGAGGATTAAATTTTTAAGTAAATAGATAAATTTTTGTGGATTTAAGGAGGGCTGGCTTAGAAGCTCATACTTCGACCATTTTTATAAATCAAAAATGTCTCTTTCTGTTATGAGGGAAACGGAGGAACCGTCCCATACCACTGAAAAAATCCATGAAATTTTATGAAAAGCAAATTCCTGAAAAATCCATCCCCACTTACAGTTTAATATTAGTGGTAAAATAGATTGAATTCTCCCACTTTGACTTTAGAAAACGGCGGAATTTCGGGATTAGGTTTTTCTGAAAATTCATTATTAAACAGAAATGCACTTTTTCAGTGGCCTCGAACCGTCCCCTTGTTTCTATTTTTTCCACAAAAAACAAAAAGCACTTGTTGCCTTTAGTAGACAATCAAGTGCTTTAAATTCTATTGCACTCCTTTTAAAAAGTTCATAATATTTTCTCTTTTTAACAAAGTATTACTATCCTTTAAATAATTGATGAATTCTTTGACAACTACCTTATTTATAAGTTTTATCTTAAAAAAACCTTCTAGAAACTGCTGTAATATACTTTCGTCTATATTTTCTATTGGTGCAGGTAAATATTCTTCATTATCAGACTGATAAGCTTTCCAATTAGTAAAAGATATTGCATCTACAATGCAACCCCAAACTAATTCTTTTAATGGATCATTCTCATCTTGCATTTGCATAAATAGCCCCGAAAATTCTGTCCCATCGTCTAATAGAAAATAGATTTCATCTCCGGAATACCGCTTATTTTCAAGCCACTCCCAGCAAGCTTTCATAGCATTTTTTATATCATTATAAGCTGAAGAAGAAGTTAATAAATCAACAACGGTTTCACTTAGCCCTAACAAAAATGCAACTTGTCTATCTGATTCTAATTTCTCAAATGTATCTAACATAATATCCCTCATTTTACTCAACTAATTTTCCATTTCTTAAAATAAAACTTTCCTTTCCAGAAATCCTTATACCTTCTTTGACTTCTGTTGTAACTTTAATTGTCAAATTAGGATATTTTCTAGTTAACTGCATAAATATCCCATCATCTTTATTCGGATTAGTCATACCTTGAGTACAGATCGTGCATACACCTCTTGGGTTTGACTGATGTATTACAAAAGTTCCTTCCACCTCATTTGGATTAATCCCTAATTTTTTGATTGCCATATCAAATTCATTAATAACTCCTTCTTCAGCGTGCTTCATAAATTGTATATGTCGTGGATTAGTTCCATCATATGGAGCTCTTATTTCTCTATTAGGCATTATATCATCTAAATCAGGCAATCCAGCTTCTCTACGAACTTTTATTGAACTACCTTCAAAAATCTCCCCTTCTAATCCTGATATGTCCGCTTTTCCAACAGCTATAGTATGAGTCTCAGGTACATTTAGTTTTTGACGTATAACATCTAAATCTGCCTTTCCAACTTCGATTTTACTTAAACCATTACCAGTACCCTTAGTTCCCCCACTACCAACCTTAACCCCTTCAATCCTACTAACATAATCTCTTAAACCATTTTCAATACTATGTGTATTGACGGCTGAATCATGAGCAAATACTTTATTGCCCATTGTATCTTCCACGAGTTTTATTCGAAGTGGGTTAAGGTTTTTCGCTCCGGTAACCCCCTTATCCGCTACTTGTGCTACCTCTATTGTATCTTTTATAACCTTATTTTTCACAATATTGGCGCCGTTTTGGAAGGCTGCTTCTGCTCGTCGTAGGCGGTCTGTTCCAAACTTGGATGCGGTTTCTACTAAGTTACCCATACCAGAAGTAGCTCCCTGTTGGACGCCACCTTTCACACCGGAACTTAGGCCAAGCTTTCCCATATTATCACTAACACCTGCGAGACGAACAGTGCTGCTGAATTTCGTTAAGCCACTGACGCCTGGGACAATATCAAGTGGGGCTAGTAGCCCTCGCACCCATCGTTCAGATGTGCCGAGTTCCCGACCTGAGACTAAATCCTTTCCAGACACAGCTGAACTCAATTCATAAGCACCGTATACAGCTCCCAACGCCATTCCAGCCGGTGGGCAGATTA
>NZ_LR656176.1 GCF_902168435.1 Bacillus marasmi | reverse complement strand
ATTTAGGTCGGCCTTTTTCAGTATATATGATCATTTTCTATTGATTTTTACAGTTTCTTTACGTTTGTAATATAATGTAATATTTTGAAATTAATTGTCAAAATACATTATACTCTACCAAAAGTGTAAATTAAACCCTTTTATTGAAAAATATTAAATTTTATAATGATATAGAATTATCTAAAATTTTCCAATAAAAGGAGGGGAAATCATGGAATTGGAACACAAGCGAAATCCCAAAAAAATATGGATAATCCTTGGCGTACTTGTTTCAATTATGCTTCTTGTCGGTATCAACATTGCTGTTGCTCAAAACAGAAGTAAGGGAAGTACTGATGACCTGAAATTTTCAAAAGTAACTGAACGGGAAATCAGTAATACAAAGCTAGTGTCCGGGCGGGTTGTTCCGGGGAGTGAGGAAACGTTTTATATGGATCCAACAAGAGGAAAGCTTAAAGAAATTTTGGTACAGGAAGGCCAACAGGTTGAGCCTGGACAAAAATTATTTTCATACGATAATCCAGAGCTTTCGATTCAATTGAAACAATTTGAAATTGATAAAAAAATGGCGAATCTTCGTTATGAACAGGATAGGAGCCAAATTGCATCATTGAAAAAAGATATTGAAACAAGCAAAAACGATGGGGCAGACGATGCGATGCTTACCCAATTGGAAAAGCAACTTGCTGAAGTGGAATTTCAATTAAAAACGACTGAATTAGAGCAGGAAAAAAATAAACTTCAAGAACAGGAATTACAGCTTAAACAACAAGAATTGTTTGTTACAAGTAGCATAAAGGGAATTGTAAAAACAGTGAAAAAGGATAGTGGACAAAGTAATGCGGACTTATCAGGTCAAGGAAATCCTGTCATTCAAATAGCATCACAGGATCCATATCAGGTTCATGGAGTGTTAACGGAACTGCAGATGGCACAAATCCACCCTGAGATGCCGATTAAAATCACGTCAAAAGCACTTCAAAATCAATCATGGACAGGAAAAATAACGAACATTAGTCAATATCCAACTTCTGATAGTAGTGGATTAGCCGCTAGTGTGTCAGGACAATCCTCGCAAAATATTTCATATTATGACTTTAAGGCTTCATTGGATTCACAAGACGGGCTCTCTCCTGGTTATCATGTGACGATTGAGGTCCAACTGGATACAAAAAAAATACTAGCTGTTCCGCGAAAGAGCATTGTAGAGAAGCAAGATTCTACGTATATTTTCATAGTTGATGGTAAGAAGCTTCGGAAGCAAGCAGTTACAACTGGAATGGGAGATGGAGATTGGCTTGAAATCCTTGAGGGGGTAAAAGCAGGTGACAAGATTGTCAACAATCCGTCCGCTAAATTGAAAGACGGGATGGAAGTGAAAGATAATGATTAGTCTAAGGCACATCCATAAAACATATAAGCAAGGAACTCTTGAGGTACCAGTCCTTCATGAGATTAATACAAACATAGAGTCGGGTGAATTTGTATCGATAATGGGGCCTTCGGGTTCAGGTAAATCAACTTTAATGAACATTATCGGATGTTTAGACCGACCAACAAGCGGTGAATACATACTTGACGCGGTGAATGTTTTAGAGGCAGATGAAGCTCACCTAGCGTTAATAAGGAATAAATATATCGGCTTTGTATTTCAACATTTCCATCTTCTACCCAGATTATCAGCCGTAGAAAATGTGGAATTACCTCTTGTATATGGGGGAATAAAGAAAAGTGAAAGAAGAGCGCGGGCTCTTGAGGCACTGACGAAGGTGGGGCTGGCTGACCGTGTTGACCACCTGCCAAACCAACTTTCTGGAGGTCAAAAACAGCGGGTTGCCATTGCTCGCTCAATTGCCAATGATCCAACCTTTATTTTGGCCGATGAACCGACGGGAGCTCTTGATACGAAATCAGGAGAACAGGTTATGAATATATTTACCCAGCTAAATAAAGAAGGAACAACCATTGTCATGGTAACACATGAAGAAGAAGTTGCAGCATATTCCAAACGACGGATTGTATTGCGGGATGGTCGAATCATTGAAGATAGAAGGGGAGTATTAATTTGAGCTTATTAGATAGCATGAAAATTGCCCTTTCGTCCATTCTAGCTCATAAGCTTCGTTCCGCTTTGACAATGCTTGGTATCATTATTGGCGTAGGTTCGATTATTACAGTTGTAGCAATAGGTCAAGGTGGAGAGGCTGCATTAAAATCACAATTTGCTGGGGATGGAAATAATACGATTGAAATTGTATTTACTCCTAATACGGAGGATCCATATGCATTAATGGCTTATGAAGGTCCGACCTTTTCACAAGAAAACCTTCAACAACTGAAAAGTATTCCAGAAATCTCGCATGTAATCACGACAAATAGTACATTCGAATCGCTTTCAATGGATGAAAAGATGTCTGAAGCACAAATCTTTGGTATAACGAGCGATTACTTTGCTGTAAATTCTATTAAAATGGTTGAAGGTAGAAAGCTAGATGAGCTTGATTTTTCTCAATCCAACAATGTCATCATGATCAACCAAAAGACAGCCGAGGAGTTTTACGAGGGCCAAAAGGCAGTTGGTCAAATTTTCGAAATAAAAGGTCAGCCGTTTGAAATTATCGGTGTTTACAAAACTGCCGATAGCCTGCTAAATTTCGGGATGTCAGAAATACTATTTCCACTGACGCTCTGGCCAGTCCTATACGGTACTGACGAAATTCAGTCCGTAACATTACAGGCTAAAGATGCAAATTCGTTAGAAGTTGGTGGAGAAAAGGCTGTAAATCTTCTCAATGATTCAAAATCTCCTGATTTAAAGGGTGAGTTTGAAGTGTTTAATCTTGAAGAAATTCAAAAAAGCTTATCGAAAGTAACCAATATCATGACAATGATTATAAGTGGAATTGCCGGGATTTCCTTACTAGTTGGTGGAATAGGTGTTATGAATATCATGCTAGTTTCAGTCACAGAAAGGACCCGTGAGATTGGCATTCGTAAAGCGTTAGGTGCAACGAGAGGGAAGATACTTCTCCAATTTCTAATTGAGGCGATGATGCTTACCCTTTTGGGTGGGTTAATCGGGATAGGAATAGGAGTGGGTGGTGCCTATATCGTTTCAACTTACGCCAAATGGCCGCCGCTAGTTTCTCCGACAGTAGTCATTGGTGGAGTATTATTTTCGATGGTACTTGGAATCGTTTTTGGGTTAATTCCTGCTAATAAGGCAGCTAAGCTCAATCCAATTGACGCATTACGATATGAATAACATTACGAAACGAGGAGTGTTCATTATGCAAGCAGAGGTTAATTTAGAAGAAGTGAAAACATCGAAGAAACCTAACTTATTTGGTATGTTATTTTCACCATCATTACAGTTTGAAAGAATGAAAGTAAAAGCTCCAATTGCACTTCCCCTTATTATGATGATGATATTTGCAGGGATAACTTCTGCGCTTGTTGCTTATATCAGTTTAGGAAATCCCATTTTGCAGGAAAACGAGGAACTTGCAGAGCTCGGTATCGATATACCAGTAGGGGTCACACTTGGTATGGGAGCTGCAACTGGGGTAATTGGTGTGGCAATCGGATTTTTACTTGTTGCATTGTTTTACAAAGTGGCAATGATGATTATAGGAAATGATACGACTTTCAAAACGCTTTTCAGTCTTGTTGTGCACGTGAGTATCATTTCAACAGTAGGACTATTGTTAAACGGACTTATTGCACTTGCAATTGGTGGTTATGAACCATACTATACAAGTTTGGCACCATTGTTTGTAGACAATCAGTTAATACACACCATCGCTGTAAACTTTGATATTATTCATGTATGGTATTATGTCGTATTTGCATTAGGTTTACAGGCTGTTGCTGGGTTAAGTAAAAAACAAGCAATTACTGTTGTGATTATTGAGTTTATTATCGGAGTTGGTTTTAGTTCCATTGGAGCATTTTTTGCTATATAAAGTAGAGAAACACTCGCGGTTCATAGCTAGCGAGTGTTTTTTTATTGTTTTAGAGATACAATCCGAGCTATTTTAATCTTTCTAGGAATATATTAAACATATAATTGACTATTAAAAGTAATGTTAGATTAATAATAAAGGGAGGGTATCTATGTATGACATAAGGCTCGCCTTTTATAACAATTATAGCCGATCAGGGAATAATAATTACTTCGAGGATGGCTTGGGGATACTATTGGGTGCTACACTGGTCGCAATTTCTTTGCAATGCTTCTTAATCAAAAATCATATTATTGATGGCGGTATCGTTGGAATATCAGTGTTAATATCATCATCCTTCCCAATTCCAATTGGGATTCTATTACTCCTGTTAAATATCCCATTTCTATTGTTAGGCTATTTTTATATTGGGACAAGATTTGTGTGTATGAGTCTTTATGCAAACCTTAGTCTGGCGATAGGGACATACATCCTCGAGCCGTTTCCGCCCATAACTATCAGTCCATTAATAGCTATCGTTATAGGTGGTTTTTTGCTTGGATTTGGAGTGGGTTTGATTATCCGATATGGTGGGTCGTTAGATGGAACAGAAATTGTTGCCATTATCCTTAGTAAACGGTTACGAGTTTCAATTGGACAAATTGTCATGCTAATAAACTTCTTTATTTTTAGCAGTGCTGTGATGGTTTTTGGTTTAAAAGAAGCTCTTTATTCTTTGGCAACATTTGTTGTTGTATATCAAACGATAGATTTTTCAATTAATAAATGAGCTAGTCCTTGTTTTTAATCTGTATTTTAACAAATGGGCAAATAACGATTTCTTGATAAAATAGGCAATGCTCTTATACACTCGGCCCTACAGGCACATAACATACAAAGTATAAATGACTGTAGGGGGTAAGTGGAGGATATGCAAAAAAAGAATGTATTGTCATATATGGAAAACATGGTTGGGAAAGTATTAAAGATTTATAAAGATGGACCTGAGTCGCGAACAGGTAAATTAATGGGTGTAAACAAAGATTTAATTGAAATAAGAACAGAGGATAACCAAACCGTATATTATCAGCTTAAACATATAAAAAGTATTATTGAAAATGCGAAATTTGGAAGCAAGATGTTAGAGGAAATTGAAGAGCCTGATGGGAACAAAATGAAACCTGCTAATTTTAATCAGCTCTTAAAGCTGCTACTTCAGAAAAAAATCCACATTAACGGTGGTGGACCTTCGCACAGAGTAGGCGTAGTGATTGATGTAAAGCCAGACTTTTTAGTTTTGCAAACGGAAGAAAATGATGTCTTTTATTACCAACTTGAGCATATAAAAAGCATCTGTGCAGTTGAAGAAAATCAAGAAGAGGAAAATGAATCCTCATCAGAATCATCTTCAGAATCAAGCGAGTCTTCAGAAGGGGAGGTTGTTGATGCAACTCCGGCCAATACGAAACCGAATTATATCACTGCTTCTGATTTTGAAAATCTTTTGAAAAAAATGATTCATAACTGGGTAGTGGTTAATGGCAAAGGGCCAGAGAATACTCAAGGGATATTAGTTGATTATGCAAATGATCATATTATCTTGGTGCATCACGATGAAGTATTTAGAATTTATACGTATCATATCAAAAACATCAGTGTAGGTTTTAAGGAACCAAAGCATAAAAAATAAGTATTTTAGTTCAGAAAAACAATGTAAATCAAAACAGGGGACACCTACAAATCAAGGCGTCCCCTTCAAATTGAAGTTTTGCTATTTTGGATGTTTTGTAGAGTCGTGCAAATCAATTCTAGTCGAATCATCACTATTCAAAATGGAGCGAAGTAAAAAGAATAGTGAGCCTCCAACCATTCCAAGACAGAGAATAAATCCAATTGTCATGATCCATAAATAAGCCATGATAAATCTCCCCCTTTATTTAATACATATGCGGACACTATCAAGATAAAAACCTTATTTTGTAAGCAAGCTATGTATAAATTAGGCTTCGAAAGATAAATGGGGTAATTTTACAAATGTCATCAAAAGTACACATAATATGGAATGCTTTTGTTCTCCTTTTGAATTGGTATGCTGTAAACTAAACATAGACACACAGAATTATCATAAGACAGCATGGGGAAGAAGGTGATCGCTTTGAATCGCAGCAATTCACTTTTTTATCAATTATGGAAACAACACGGAATCATAATCATACTATCAATAGTTATTCTGTTCATCTCAATAGTGTTTCGTCAATCATTATATGGGGTGTTTGGGGAGCAAAACTATTTAACTATTCACTTAATAATGGGAATATTTATTATTACTTTTGCATTGTCAATTGCAATTCAGTCCTGGTTGGTGTTTCCACATAGTTTGTCCAGTTATCGCCTTTGGATTGGCGCATTATTTCTTGCAGTTGCTTTGTTAGAGCTTGTACATACGATAACATATAATGGAATGCCATATTTTATTTCCGAGAGCTCACCTTACAAGGCAACATGGTTATTTATGGCAACCCGGTTAACGGAAGTAATCGGGTTGTTAACCGTTATTGCTACACATGATAAGCATGTATCCGCAAAACTAAAATACATAGCCTATTGTATTGCAACCGTTTACGCTTTTGGTTGGATTGCTGTTGTATACTCTCCTACCCCGCTATTACCAGAGTTAGTAGTCGAAGGGATAGGAACTACTGCTTTAAAAAATAATCTGCAATACGTTGGCATGATAATTGAAGTACTTGTTATTTTAATTGTGATAAAACGGTTTCGCACAATGGAAGTCTTTAGCGCAATTATTATTGTTGCTTCAGTTTATTTAATTATCTCAGATTACTATTTTACCTCTTATAAATCTGTTTTTGATATTAATAACTTTATAGGTCATATTTTTCAAATTGCAGGCTATTACTTTTTACAGAGAGCAGTTTATCACACTGCCGTAGAAGAACCTTTTTTGAAACAACGAAATGCAGAAATTCTCCTAAAACAAAACGAAAAGTTTCTAAAAACAATCACTTCAAATATGGGTGAAGGTCTAGTTGTATTAGATGTAAAAGGTAACGTAACTCTTGTGAATTCGGAAGCAATTCGTTTAATCCAATGGTCACAGCAAGAACTGCTAGGTGAAAATTTTCATAAACTTGTTCACCAAAGACTTGCTGTGGATAATTACTTATTTTGTACTTACCCCAATAAACGTCGAAATCAAACTGTGGATATTTTCCAAGAACAAGATGACTATTTTAGGAGAAAAGACGGGACAACCTTTCCAGCTTCCTATGTAGTTACACCATACTATGAGAATAATCGCCTATCTGGGGTAATAATCGTTTTCCGTGATATTACGAGGCAGAAAAAAGACCAGGAAATGATTCAGTATATGGCCTTCTATGATGAGTTGACAAAATTACCTAATTTAAGATATGTAAAAGATAAAAAATTGAATGATACTCTTCAATTACATAATCATCAGTCTGCGGTAATCATTTTGGATATTGATCGTTTTAAGAAAATAAACGAAGCACTAGGTCATGCATTTGGTGATACGATTCTAAAAGTTACAGCCGAGCGATTACAGGAGCAACTTTATGGTAAAATGCTATTAGTCCGTTTAACCGGTGATGAGTTCGCTATAATCCTACCAAATATTCAAAACGAAGCAGAAATTGAAGCTGTAGTTGATTCCATCCACCAAACATTTAGAAAACCTTTAGTGGTAAATCACTTACTTGTAAACATTTCAATAAGTGCTGGTGTTGCCATTTACCCTCAAGATGGAAGAGAGATAGATGAACTGTTAAAGCATGCCAACTTAGCGCTTCGAGATGCTCAACAACAAAATGCAAAAATCATGCTTTATCAACCAACGATGGCCGGAAAGGCATACGATTATCTTCTTTTAGAAAATGATTTATATTACGCTCTGGCAAATCAAGAACTGTTTTTGGTTTATCAACCGCAAGTTAATATAGAAACAGGAAAAATTTCTGGTGTTGAAGCGTTGTTGCGTTGGAACCACCCAAAGCATGGTCTCATTCCACCCAATCAATTTATTCCAATTGCGGAGGATACGGGTATGATTATCCCGATTGGTGAGTGGGTATTACGAACATCCTGTAAGCAACTAAAGGAATGGCATAAACAGGGTATAAGTGATATTGTTATCGCGGTGAATTTATCGATACGACAATTTTATCAGCAAAATCTAGTTGAAACAGTAAAAGACATTTTAATTGAAACGGAACTTGACCCACACTTTTTAGAATTAGAGATAACAGAGTCAATGATGATGAACCGTGAGCATGCTCAAAACACCATCCATTCTTTAAAGGAGTTGGGTATTCAAATTGCCATTGATGATTTTGGTACGGGGTACTCTTCGCTTTCTTATTTAAAGCATTTACCATTTGATCGTCTTAAAATAGATCAATCCTTTGTACGTGATCTACTAAATAACGAGAAGGATACAACAATTGTCTCTACTATTATTTCAATGGCACATCATTTTAATTTGAATGTTATTGCCGAAGGGGTAGAGACACTTAAACAAAAGGATATTCTATTTGACCAAAATTGCATGTTTGTCCAAGGATATTTATTCAGTCCACCCATTCCACCAGGTGACCTAAATGAGAAGATTAGTGAAATTGAAGAGAAAATTCGTAAAAACGTCGACAAGGCAAGTTAAGGATTAAGGAACATAAAATAATATAGACATTTTAAAGCTGCTTACATAACTTGTAAGTAGCTTTTTTCATAAATATTATTTTTTGAAGGGAGAGAACTTTGATGAAAAGAAAGAACAGGTTCCTTGTAATCCTGCTGATCATTTTTGGCGCTATCATAATTGGAGGGTGTGGTCCTGAAGACATTGTTGAAAAAGCTACAGACGGAGCAGTTGATGTCGACAAGGATGGGAATATTGAAATAAAAGGTGAAGACGGTCAAGGGGAAATGAAAATTGGTGAAGCAAAATGGGATAAATCAAAAATGTACGGCCTTCCAGAACCAAAGGCAACGCTCGATAGCTACATCTCAACTGAAGAAAGCACAAGCTATACTTTTTCCGATATGAAGGAAAAGGATGCAAAAGCTTACATTAAAAAAATTAAAAAGGAAGGCTACACATTTAACTTTGTTACCATGGATGAATACCATTATACTGGAACGAATAAGGAAGGGATAATCATCAGTTTTACTTATGATAAAGAAAGCAAATCTGGGATGATTTCTGCTACAAAAGGTGAAGTGCCTCAAGGTGATAATGGTGGGACGGTTTTTGAAGGGGAGATTGCAAAGTGGGAAAGCGATAAAATTGGAGGCTTGCCTGATCCAGGCGTAGCAATCACGTCTTTTGCTTCATCAGGTGCTGAAGCAACCTATACCTTTGAAAAGTTAGATGATTATAAAGCATATGCAGAAAAGATTAAAGAACTTGGTTATACTGAAGAAGCTTCAGAAGTAGAGTCTGTAGATGGTTATTTCTACAGTGCGAAAAATAGTAGTGGGGATTCTATATTCTTCAATGTTATGTCTGATTCATGCTCTGTGGTCTTTACAAAGGCAAGTGAATGATACTTTGTTCGTGATGGTTTGTGAAAAAGGATCTTCTCAACAGCAAAATGAAAAAATGTAAGCCGCCTCATATTTTTGAGAGCGGCTTTTTTCCAATTTTAATAATTTTGGTCTTTTGCTTAAGAAAGGTAGTCCGAAATTAACTGCTCAAGCCGCTTTAATTCATCATGCCAGGTTTCTGAATCTCCCTGTTCTAGTCTTAATGAATCGAGCGTGCTTTCAATTAAGAATTTCCGAGGATTCTGGCTGCTAAGTAGTTCATCCTGAACAAAATCTAGCAATTGAGCAAGCTTCGGTATATTTTCCTCTATGCTGATTCCTTTTTTTAATTCTAAGATGGAATGATAAAGTTTCTTTTGAAAGTGTTCTTTACAATTTTTGCATTCAGGAAGCCATACTTCCAATAGGTCTGGAGGAAATAAAGGTTTTTCGTTTTGAGATACATCTTTCACCATGCATTGAATCCGTTCCACGCTGTATTTTACAACGTGGTAAATTCCTCCGTGAGCGTTTTGTTCATTTGCCATAGCAAAGTATTTTAAATTTGATGTTAACAAGCCCATAAACATGATTGCACAATCTAATAAGTGCTCACGCTGTCTTTCTCCAAATAAGTCAATGAAGCGATAATAATACCAACTAATAAACTTCAAATTACCCAAACGGATGTATTGCTTCATCTCCAAGTCATTTGACGAACTTACTTCTTTAATAAGGGAAGCAACATTATTTGCATGACAAGTATTCATTTGTAGTTCCACTTGCTTAATAAATACTTCAATATCAGTAGGGCTATGACCAATCAATAATTCGTTACGATCCTTTTCAAGCTTTTTGTAGATGGACATAAAAAGTGCGATTAATAATTCATTCTTAGAGGAAAAATAATTATAGAATGTTCCTTTTGATATTCCACTATAATCTAATATATCTTGAATTGATGTGGCTTGAAAGCCTTTATCAATAAACAATTCATGCGATTTATTGATAACGTGTTGTTTTCTGTCATTCATTTCATCACCTGTGTGGTATAGACTTAATCCATAAAGATTATTGTACAAGAATTGTTTTTTTATACAAAAATAGTGGAGTTTCTTACTTTTTCCATTGCAATAATTGAACTGGTAGTATAATATTTTATCCTGTGTGAACTGACAGTTCAATTTTATTAGAAGAAAAAGTTTAGGAGGGGTAGAATGGTTGATGCAATGAAAAAGTCAGAACGACCACCCTATGGTTTGATTGCAGTCTTAATGATTGGTGCGTTTATTGCATTTTTAAATAATACCTTATTAAATATTGCCTTGCCATCCATTATGGCAGATTTAAAGATTGAGGCTTCAACTGTTCAATGGCTTACAACGGGTTTCATGCTGGTGAATGGCGTTTTGATACCAACTACCGCTTTTTTAATCCAGAAGTACTCAGTTCGTCATTTATATTTAGCCGCGATGGGATTATTTACAATTGGAACCCTTATTTCTGGTGTTGCAGATGTGTTTCCGGTTCTACTGGCAGGACGAATGCTTCAAGCATCGGGCTCTGCGATTTTAATGCCACTGTTAATGAATGTAATGCTCGTTAGCTTTCCAATAGAAAAAAGAGGATTAGCGATGGGTGTTTTTGGATTAATATTAATGGCAGCACCAGCGATCGGCCCTACATTGTCTGGATGGATTATAGAGCATTATGATTGGAGAATGCTGTTTCATTTTGTTACTCCAATTGCCATTTTAGTGTTGTTAATCGGCTTCTTCCTACTTAAGGACAAAAAAGAGAAAGTGGATATTAAGCTTGATTTTATTTCCCTAATCCTATCAAGTGCAGGGTTTGGCGGAATTCTCTACGGCTTTAGTTCTGCTGGAACCAAGGGCTGGGATAGTCCAATTGTATATGGAACCATTATCGCAGGAGTTGTAGCTCTTGTTACATTTATTCTGCGTCAAATTAAACAGGATGACCCAATGTTGAATTTTTCAGTGTTTAAATATCCAATGTTCTCGTTAGCATCTGCCATTTCCATCGTATTAAACATGTCGATGTTTTCGGGTATGTTGCTAATTCCGATTTATGTGCAAACCATTCGGGGAATTTCACCGATGGATGCAGGGCTCATGCTACTACCTGGTGCAATATTAATGGCGTTGATGTCTCCATTAACTGGAAAACTATTTGATCAATTTGGTGGACGTATTTTGGCCATTCTGGGTCTTTCCATTACCGTGATTACGACTTACTTATTTAGTAAATTAGCACTAGATACAGGCTATTATTATTTAATGGGTTTAAATGCAGTAAGGATGCTAGGAATGTCTATGGTTATGATGCCTGTTTCGACTAATGGGCTTAATCAGTTACCAAAACGCCTATATCCGCATGGTACAGCGATGAATAATACCTTGAATCAAGTTTCAGGTGCGATTGGTACTGCATTGCTAGTGACAGTTATGACAAATCGTACAGAAACTCATGCTAAAGAAATTGGTGAAGAAATGATGCGAAATGCTCCACAAAGTGCAGATGCAGGGCAAATAACACCAGAGTTATTGGCTCAACTAAAAGAACAAATTGCCATGAAGGCGATGCTTGAAGGAATAAACGATTCCTTCTTTGTCGCAACCTTCATCGCATTAGTATCCCTCGTCCTCGCTTTCTTCATCAAACGTGCAAAACAAGCAGAAGATAAAGATATGGTGCCTGTCACCGCCCGAAATTTGTCGAAAAATAGAGCATAACATCCCTTGTGATGTTTGCTCTTTTTTTAGCTTTGTACTTTGTGTAAACCTTTTATAGAATGATGTTTTTTCTTTGATTAATCGACTATAATTATTCCTGCTATAATTATTTTTTTAGGGGAGGTCTCGTATGTATCAGACCTATACTTTGCAGGATAAACTAAAACAGTTAACATACTTGCTTATTCCGATTTTGATTACGCAGCTCGGCATGTATACAATGGTTTTTTTCAATATCATTATGACAGGACAATATGATTCAACTGAACTAGCTGGCGTGGCGATTGGTTCCTCCATCTGGAATCCAATATTCACAGGGCTTGGTGGGATTTTATTAGCCGTTTCTCCGATAGCTGCTCAGCGATTCGGAGAGAATAAGAAGCAAGGTGTCTCGTCTATTACTGCACATGGAATTTATTTATCTATAGGACTTGGTTTAATCATTATTTTTTTAGGTTACCTCTACTTAGATGCAGTTCTCGAGATGATGAAGGTAGATCATCATGTACGTCAAACAGCCAAGGAATTTTTATTAGGATTAAGCTATGGGATTATCCCTTTGTTCTTATTTAACGTATTGAGGTCGTTTATATATGCATTGGGAAAAACGCGTGTTGTGATGGTCGTCCTATTATTCTCTTTACCAATTAACTTTCTTTTTAACTACTTGCTTATTTTTGGTAATGGAGGATTTCCAGAGCTTGGTGGGGCGGGGGCTGGATATGCTACCTCAATAACCTATTGGTTATTGACCAGCATGATGATTTTGATTACGCTGAGGCAAAAGCCTTTTAAAGGGTATCGCGTTTTAGAAAGTCTAACAAAGTTCTCAGTATCAGAACTGATTGAAGTATTAAAAATAGGTGTACCAATGGGATTGGCCTTATTTTTTGAATCGGCGATTTTTGCAGTGGTGACAATCTTAATTAGTAAATTTGATATGATGACCGTTGCGGCTTATCAAGCAGCCATAAACGTCATGGTATTTATATATATGATTCCGTTAAGTATTTCAATGGCACAGACGGTATTAATTGGGTATGAAATCGGTTCAGGTAGATTAAGGGATGCGAAAGCATATGCTTGGATTGGTATTTATCTATCGCTTATTATTGCTTTTGTTGGCGGTTTAGCCGTGATATTTTTCCGTTACGAAATTGCGGGGCTATACTTGCATAATCCGAAAGTCATCGAGATTATGGTTGGATTTTTAAGCTTTGCTTTATTTTTCATGGTGGCTGATGCCCTTCAAGCCGCTGCACTTGGTGCGTTAAGAGGATATCAGGATGTGATCATTTCGTTTTTGATGACGCTTATTGGATACTGGCTGATATGTTTGCCTTTAGGTTATTTCTTAGCGCAATCGACAAAGCTTGGCGCAATTGGCTATTGGCTTGGGTTAACGGTAGGGTTGTTTGCGGTTGGGATCGTGTTAGTGGTAAGACTCCATATTATACAAAAAAAGCAACAACGTTCTAGCGGAAAAACAGAACCAATACTGGCAGTACAATGACAAAAATGGCAAAAGTGATATACCCAGAGTGGGTTACACTTTTGCCATTTTTTAAAGAAATGCGTTTGGTGCTGTTCTTAACGTACTTTTTTATATATCCTAATTGTTCATTGTTACCAGACACCGCTTCTCCTTTTTATAACTGGTAAAACTTGTAGATAAACTTTCTTTTGAAAAATAAGTACCTTTAGCATTACCATAAACTGCATCTACGATAATATTTTGGTGTTTGGCGTTTCCTAAAAATGTTGAAATCCCTGAAGCCATTGCAATTTTTACTGCTTCAATTTTCGATTTCATCCCACCAGTTCCGATGCTGGTTCCCGCGCTTCCAGCACACGCTTCGATTTCAGGCGTAATTTTCGTAACGCTTTTTAATAACAAAGCATTAGGATTTCTTGTAGGGTCTGCATTAAATAAACCATCTATGTCGGATAAAATAATTAATGAATTTGCGTTAATTAAGGTTGCGACTTTTGCCGAAAGAGTGTCATTATCTCCGAATTTTAAATCATCAATCGTCACTGTATCATTTTCATTTACAATTGGAATAATTCCTCGATCCAATAAAACATTTAAAGTATTATGAACGTTTGTCTTTCTTTCTTCATCAAGAAGGTCTGTTCTAGTAATTAATATTTGTCCAGCAACGTAGCCGTGGGATAAAAATAGTTCGGAGTATGCTTCCATTAAAAGTCCTTGACCTATTGATGCTGCTGCCTGAACCTCTGGTAATGTGTGCGGGCGTTCGAGACAGCCAAGCTTTCGATATCCGCAAGCGACAGCCCCTGAAGAAACCAGTACGACCTCGTGACCTAAATCCTTTAATATAACAATATCAGAAACAAGTTTTTCAAGCTTTTTACGGCTGATTTCCCCGTGACTGCTTGTCAACGAACTGCTACCAATTTTGATAATAACCCGCTGTTTTTCCTTTTTCAGTTTCATTTCATCACCCCTGTGCTCATGATTGCAGTTTTTTCAGTATCTTGTTTGAGCTGTTGAGTGATTTCAAGAGAGCGACTAGTTGCCATTTTAACGGCTTGAGATATAGCAATTCCTCCACCAAATGTTTCAAGTGCTTCTAATCCAGCAGCAGTTGTTCCGTTAGGGGAAGTAACACGTATTCGGAGTTCGGCGGGGGAATTTGTTGCGACTTTAACCATTTTCGCTGCACCACTGATGGTTTGAGCAATAATTTGGCGTGTTAAACTCTCTGATAATCCAGCAGATTTCCCTTCCTTTTCCATGTGTTCCATCAAGTAATAAATATAGGCTGGACCACTACCAGCTAATCCAGTGAAAATATCCATGCTTTCTTCTTGTATCTCGTAAACTTCACCTATACACTTTAAAAGTTCAATAGTAAGATTCATATTTTCGCGTGTGGTCCATGTTCCAGAGCAAATTCCTGTTGCGGATTCCCCAATCATACTTGAAGTATTGGGCATTACTCGGATGACTTGTTGTTCTGAAGGTAGATGCTGTTCCATAAATTGGGTGGAAACTCCAGCTAATACGGAAATAATCAGCTGATGATGTTGTAGTCTATCACTTATAGTAAGTAATGAGGTTTGGGCATCTTTTGGTTTCATTGCGAGGATAATGAGATCGTATTCTGTAAATTTAAGTTCGTCTTTTTTTACCCCAGTAATTTGATATCTATTTTCGAGTTGTTTTAAGCGGTCAATGTTACTTTGATTTGTAACGGTAATCTGATTTGGTGGAATTACGCCTTCCTTTACGATTCCAGAAATCATTGCTTCAGCCATTGAGCCGGCCCCTAAAAATAATATTTTTTTCTTTTGTAACATGCAATCTCTCCCAATGTGTTCGTATTGTGTTCTCGTTTTATTAACGAATATATCGTAACATGTTCTGAAATCATATCAAGGGTTATCGGGAAAGTGGGGAGTATATGACTCAATTAGTGAGCAATAATGTTCATACCCTATATTCTGTGGGGATTATCCCTTCTCATGCCCAGAAATAAGCTCTAATCCCAAAATTTGAGAATTGAATGGGTGCCTGTCACCGCCCGAAATTTGTCGAAAAAAGAGCAGCTGTCATTTGTATGATGCTGCTCTGCGGTTTATTTAATAAAATATCGTTTTCGTGGTTTTACGGGGTAAAAGACGATTGATGGTGATGTAATATGGATATCTGGGAATCCAGGTAAAGAGCGAACAACAGCTTTGTTTGAGAACTTATTTAGATTAATAAGCTTTAATGCTCCTGTGGTGCAAGCCTCGACACAAGCAGGAGGGAGGCCAGCATCCTGTCTTGGATAGCACATTTGGCATTTACTAACCTTTTTTGTTTCAGGATTAAATTGCGGTGCTTGGTAAGGACAAGCACTTACACACAAACCACAGCCAGTACATAGGTTGTCATCAATTAGGACAATTCCATCTTCGCGCTTCGTAAACGCACGTTCGGGGCAAACACGAAAACACTCTGGACTTTCACAATGATTACAGGATATGGAAAGCGCCAGTTCGAAATCAATTTGTTTTACCTTTCGCCAATTAATGTAATCAGGTGTTTGATTTTCATTTTTACAGGCAATTTCACAAGCCTTACAGTTAATACAGTCATCTGCGTTAAAGCAAAAACCCACTTGTTTAAACAAAACCCTCCCTCCATTTCCGTAGCTTTACCATACTGTCATAAAAGAAAGTACTCGAATCTGAATCGCTTTTATGCACGACTAAACGATTAATCGGATTTTTACCACCTTGGTTAGTAACAATAATATCCTTTGGTAGATAAGGGTTTATTTTTGCTACACCAACTATTGCACCATAACGATTATAGACTTCGATTTTTTGTTGATTTTCAATATTATAGGTAGTTGCTGCTTCTATGGAAATTTCTATAATCAGTTCTGTGTGTCCAGTGTTTAACCATGAAAGCGATTCAAACTGTGAATGAATTTTTAGCAAGGATTGCGGAGAGAGCAATCTGTACATATTATCAGGTTCATTATTGATCAGAGATGTTCCATCATTATTTTGTGAATTTGACGGTGAAAAAAGCTTGTATTTACGCTGTTCAGTTGATAGAATATGAATCTCTTTTTTCTTCTGAGGACCTTTAAGCAAATCCTTGTAACTCTTAATAGAGTACATCTCCATTATTTCACTCGTTAATTCACCTTCTATCCAATCAAGTGGTTCCTTTTCAGCAGGGAAGTTTGAAAAACCTTTGCGAGTATCGTTTAATTTGCGTGTTAATTCCCTAGCAATTTGCAGATCACTCTTTGCTTCATAAAATGGAGATATTGATTTTTCATTGATGGATAACCAATAATGCCAATACCCTACATTTAAATCTTCCTCTTCGAAATGACTTGCTGCCGGTAATATAATATCAGCTTGTTGCGCCGTTTTTGTCATGTATAAATCGACAACAACGATTAATTCAAGCTGGTTCATTAACTGTTCCCAGGCCTTAAGATTTTGGTCCTGGACAATCATATTTCGAGAGGCGACCCACAATAATTTCAATGGAGGGGAATCTAGCGATAATGCAGTCTCAGGATAATTACTTAAATTAATTTCGCGAGAAGAATTAATAGTAGGATGACTTGGTCCACGGTGATTGAGTAGATTTAAAGGGAAATGGTCAACATCAAAATGCATGTAATAAATTCCACCATATTGAATCGATAAATTCCCTGAGATAGCTACAAGGCTATTGATGGCACTAATGCTTTCTTTTCCCTGGAACGTTCGTTGAATTCCCAATCCATTCCAAGTACATGCCGGTTTAATTTCCTTATATAATTTGGCTAGCTCGGTAATTGCTTCATAAGGTACACCCGTTATTTCTGAGACCTCTGATAAAGTGACTTGTTCTACTAAAAAGGATTGATATTCATCCCAACCAAGGGCATCAGTTTGTAATGAGTCCTTTGTGTAATTTCCGCTTTCAACTAATAGTTTGGCAACGCCATGTGCGAGCCAAGCATCGCTACCGGGCTTAATTTGAATATAAATGTCTGCTTTTTTTGCAGTTTCAGTCAATAATGGATCGATGACAATAAACTTTGCGCCCTTTTTTCTGGCTTCGTATATAAACTTCATTTGATGGACATTGGTTACGGCAGGATTTGCTCCCCATATGACAATTAATTTTGAGTGTGCCATATCCTCCGGAACAGAACTAAAGTTATGCCCAAAGGATTGATTTATCGAGAGTTTTCCACTTAAGGAGCAAACGTTACCGACTGATTTTGTATGCGGACCAATACTGTTGAACATTCCTTCTGTAGCATAATGTAAAAGACCGATGTTTCCGGAAAATTTATTATAGCCACTAGCCAGGTTTGAACCATACCTGTCATAAAGCTCAATCATCTTCTTGGCGATAATCGTGTAGGCTTCATCCCAAGAAATTCTTGTCCAAATCCCAGAACCTCTGTTTTTTTGAATCATTGGATATCTTAGACGTTTGGAATCGTAAACAAATTGGGTGGAGGCATAGCCTTTGGCGCAAAGTTTTCCTTTGGTGTACCCATGCTTCGCGTCGCCAGTCACCTTAATGAGCTTTCCATCTTTTACATGAGACAAGATTGCGCAAGTACCGTAGCAGTTTCGAGGACATGTATTGCGGAAAATACCGTCATTCATCAAAATCACCCTTTTTTATGTCAGTTTTCGTAGTAGTTTGATTTTGAAAGCAGCTGATATATTTAAACGATTATTAACGTCATCTAGCTTAATATTTAATATTTCTTCCACCTTCTTTAATCGATAACGTAATGTATTCCGGTGTAGAAAAAGAGCAGTTGATGTTTTTGTCATATCAAATTGGTTTGAAGAAAAAGCTTCAAGTGTTTCTAGAAAATTGGTGCCATTTGCTGCGTCATACTCAAGTAGGGCACCTAAAATATTTTCGTAGTATTCTTTCAAGTCTTGGAGGTCATGTTTATATAAAATTCTCTCTAAACCTAAGTCGGAAAAAAACGGTAGCTTAATGTTAATTAATATTCCTAGTTCAAAGGCAACTTTGGCTTCCTGAAAGCTTCGGAATAGTTCGGTGGGATTTTTATATACTTTTCCAAAGCCACAAGCAAGCTGTTTGTCTCCTATATATGAACTCGTATCATTTAATATCGCTGTAGATAAACTCTCAAGATCCTTTCGAAATAAAGCAAAA
Organism: Bacillus marasmi; assembly: GCF_902168435.1. Classification (GTDB taxonomy): domain Bacteria; phylum Bacillota; class Bacilli; order Bacillales; family Cytobacillaceae; genus Bacillus_BU; species Bacillus_BU marasmi. The sequence goes on along the minus strand of NZ_LR656176.1, from coordinate 137,322 downwards.
TTTGGGTTTGAAACAGGTAGTAAGACGGTTACCTGATTGTGACGGATTAAACTGATGGGTTTAATGTTCTTTTGGAGAAGTGTTTTTTCAACCTTAAGGAGTATCGTTTGCAGCATTTGATGGTCATTAATAAAATGATCAGCATCTAATAACGAAAAAACGACTGCTATATGGGGCAATCGAAAGTCCCATCCCCAAATATCTCCGTATTCAATGATTTCTTCTTTTTGTTTCATATTTCCAAATAAAAGATTGAATAGAAATGCTTCTTTAAACTTTGATTTTTCCTGCATCATTTCAATTCTTTTTTGCAAATGGATACCGCATAAAGAGGCAACAAAGTTTAACAAATCGGCATACATGGGTATATCTTCATCTTTATTGTTTAATAAAATAATGTAACCAATCGTATTGTCATGGTGCACAATTGGGCAAGCCAAGCCTTGTTGGAATTTCGATTGTAATGAAATTTTACAAGTAAAAGAAGCCCCATTAATAACTTGCCTATCTTGAATTTCTATTATATTCGCTTCTTCCACAGAGAAAGTATGATCGGAAGAAAAGGAGATTTGAAATAAAGGGTCAGTGATATATGCGTGAAGTGATAAAAGGCTTGATAACTTAATTAGAATAGAACGGGCTCCTTGATTAGACACAGCTAGTAATTCTTGAACATAATCTGGAATCGGATACTGTTCGACCATTTTATCCCGTCTCCTTTCTACTATATAGATATAGTAAAACTAGTTCTTTCATCATAACGTATCTTTAAAAGGCAAACAATGAATGTCACAGAACCGTAAAAACCGTTTGTTCCCACGCACAAAAACTAAAGCAAATATTCGTTTGCTGAGGCCATATTATTCACAACCTCAAAACAATATAATGAATTCATAAAATTACTTCAACCTTTTCGCGATGAAAGTGACTGATTATATAAGCAGCTTAAGAGAAATAGTTTCGAAAGGGATGTGCTATCCGGAATGAATGCGCTCATAAAAAACATCGACCACAAACCAAAGAATCATAATCTACTTCAATACGCAGCTATCTATAAAAATATCGAAGAGAATACAAAAAAACAAATTCAGGAATACGGATTACCATTAGGAAAAGATTATGACGAAGCTAAGAAGTCAACTGACCAGCTTGACAAGCTAATTAAGCAAGGAGCCATATTTAGCAACAACAATAAAAGCATTCGCTCGAATAAAAGAGTATCTTCGGCTTGTGATGCCTGTCAGACGGGAACTGGTAGTTATACATCATTTGTATCATTAAAATGCCATCGTGATTGCTACTTTTGTTTTAATAAAAATCAAGATCATTATTCCTTCCATGTAAGGAATCATAATAATGTCAACGGTGAGCTTACTAAATTAGTCCAACAGGGAGTTAAACTTACCCACCTAGCTTTGACTGGAGGCGAACCGCTCCTCCATGCTGAGGAAACCATTAGCTTTTTTCAGCTGGCTAATGTGCTAGTTCCACAAACCCATACAAGATTGTATACTGCTGGTGATTTGTTAACAGAAGAATTACTGCAACGCCTAAAGGAGACTGGGCTAAATGAAATTCGCTTTAGCATTAAACTCGAGGATTCTTCACAGAAAAGAAATCATATACTCGGAAAAATCGCTTTAGCGAAGCAATACATTGAGGATGTTTTAGTCGAAATGCCAGTCATTCCAGGTACTGGAGCAGAAATGAAGACGCTATTATTAGAATTAGAGAAACTACAAATATTTGGAATTAATCTATTGGAATTTTGTTTTCCGTTAGAAAATGCTCAGGCGTTTAGAGAACGCGGCTTTGCACTAAAAAACCCACCTTTTGATGTTTATTATAACTTCTGGTACGCAGGCGGATTAGCTGTAGAAGGTAGCCAAGAGCTCTGTCTCGAACTTGTTGAATTTGCACTAGAAAATCAGCTACAGCTTGGAGTTCATTATTGCTCACTAGAGAATAAATTTACGGGTCAAATCTATCAGCAAAATCAAGATCAGATTTTAAATGAGACCTATTATTTTTCAGCAAAGGACTATTATTTTAAAACAGCTAAAGCCTTTGGAAGCGATATATATAAAGTGCAAAAGGTGATGGAAAAGCATTGTATCCCTTTTACACTCAATCATGAGCACCACTATTTGCAATTTCCGATTAAACATATATGTTTACTAAAAAATAAAAATATCGAGCTCGTAATATCTTCTAATGTAGTTGAATTGGATGGAAATGAACAACTTATTCGTGAAGTTAAACTGGATTGGGTAACTGCTAAGGAATTTCAACTAGATTTAATTTAAGTCACCAAGAAAGTGGGGAGAAACATGGAAGCAATTAAACAAAGACTCGCAAGCGAGGATGTACTAAATATTTTATATGCAAGAGATTTTGCTTACGACATATTAAGAAGATTTTTCATTGAGGAACCATCTCAAATATATTTGAAACCATTTATCCAAGAAAACATGATTGAATTATTCCCTTTTCAAGAGGATTCTTTTGAACTATCACAAGGAGTTAATGAGATAAAGGAATACTTTAAACATCACGATGTAATCCATAATCGGGGGCATTTTGAAGATCTTCATTGGGATTATACAAAAATGTTTGTCGGTCCGTTTGAGCTACTCGCTTCGCCATGGGAATCGATTTATGTTCGAAAGGACAAATTACTTTTTCAAAAAACAACAATGGATATCCGAAAACTTTACGAAAAATATCGATTACGAACATCCCATTTTAATATTGAGGCTGAAGATCATATTGGTCTAGAGCTAGACTTCATGTATCAGCTTAATCATCTTTGTATCGAATCGTGTGAGCAGCAACATGATTATTCTATTGCGGAAATGATTTATCTTATGAAGGAACAGCACTCATTTTTAAATATGCATCTCCTAAAATTCGCACCTCATTTTTCTGATAATGTTTGTGAGCATGCTGAAACAGATTTTTTTAAGGGAATGGCTATAATTCTAAAACATTTCTTATTAATTGATTCAAAAGTTCTTGAAGAACTGTTGAAAATAGAAATATTTCAAAAATAGCAAACTAGGAGGGTTATCATGATCGATCTAATAAAGAAAATTCAAGACTTCAAAACTACGAGAAGATCGTTTATTGGATGGACTTCAGCAGTTGCTGCTACTGCAGCAATTCCAGTCGGGCGAAGCTTGATTGCGAAAGCTGAAACTACTGCAGGGATTGAAGATGCATCAGCTGAAGGCGTATGGAAAGCTGCTGCATGCTGGCATAACTGCGGAAGCCGCTGTTTAAACAAAGTACTTGTTAAAGATGGTGTTGTGATTCGTCAAAAAACAGATGATACTCACGAGGATACACCTGATTTTCCACAGCAACGTGGATGCTTAAGAGGTCGTTCTCAACGGAAGCAAGTGTTTAGTGCTGATCGTCTAAGATATCCGATGAAACGAAAAAATTGGGCACCTGGTGGTGGAAAGAAGGAACTTCGCGGAAAAGACCAGTGGGTTCGAATAAGCTGGGATGAAGCATTCGAAATAATCGCATCTGAAACAAAACGCATTAGTGGGAAATATGGCAATGAGTCAATCATGGTTACCGGCGGTGATGTCAATATTACGAACGTAATGGCAACTATGGGTGGATACAGCTCAGTATATGGTAGCTCATCATGGGGAGCCTGGCGCTGGATTTGGGAAAACATGGGCGTCGGTGAAGGTTTATTAGCAAACGGTATTAATGATCGCTTAGATTTAAGAAATTCGCAATTGATTGTCCTATGGGGAGCGAATCCAGCCTGGAGTACGATGGGAAGCGTAACCTATAACTATTTACAAGCGAAAAAAGCAGGTGCTCGTTTCATCGTCATTGACCCAATGTACTCTGAATCTGCCAATGTATTTGATGCTGATTGGGTTCCAGTTCGCCCGGGAACAGACGATGCATTAGCGTTTGGGATGATGTACACACTTCTAGATGAGGATAGCCCAACTAATCAACTAGTAAAATGGGATTTCTTAAACAAATATACAATTGGTTTCGATGCTGATCATATGCCAGAAGGTGCGGATCCAAAAGAAAACTTAAAGGATTATATTTTAGGAACCTATGACGGTCAACCAAAAACACCTGAATGGGCATCAGAAATTTGCGGAATATCTGCCAATAAAATTCGTGAGCTTGCTCGTGAAATAGGTGGAACAGATCGGGTTTCTTTACTAACTGGATGGTCACCTGCACGTATCAGCAATGGCGAAGGCTGGGTACAAGCGTTTTCAGCACTTGGAATGATGACAGGACATATGGGAAGTTCAGGAAATATGACGGGTGTAAGTTGTTGGGAATATGCAGGTAACATGGGACCTATGCTTCTAAAGGCAGGTGCTGCAGGAACACCAAAGGTAAAAAATCCAGTTACAAATATGATCAACGAGAATGAAATTTGGGATGCTGTTCTGGATGGAAAGTTCCTGCAACGTTACGAAGGTGAAAGAAAGGCTAATATTCAATTTATTTATCACAATTATAATAATACGCTGCAAACGAGAAGTAATATTGCAAAAGGAATCGAAGCGCATCGAAAAGTGGAGTTTATTGTAACAAATGCCTATTGCTTAACAACAAATGCTAAATACTCTGATATTGTCTTACCGGTAACAACACAATGGGAAACACCAGGTGCAGTAAAAGGTGGGAATCGTGAAATCTTAATCACTTGGTCGCAAATTATCGATCCTTTATATGAGTCAAAATCCGATCAAATGATTGCTGAGGGACTTTTAGAAAAGCTTGGAAAAAATCCAAAAGATGTTTTCCCATATTCCGAAAAACAACAATATTTTAATCAATTAGCAGGTAGTAAAGTTGTTACAGAAAACGGTGTGGATTTTGAACCGTTATGTACAATTACGGCTCAGGACATAAAAGAAATGGGCGTCGAAGGAACACCGCAGCAGGGACGTATCCCATTAAAAGAATTCATTGAAAAAGGCCTATATCAGGTTCCTCGAAAGCAAGGAGATAATTTTGGGTTTATTGCCTATCAAGATTTTATTGAAGATCCAGTTGCAAACCCAGTCTCCAGTGAAAGTGGAAAGTTTGAAATCTACTGTAAGGCAATCAACGAACTATCTAAAAAGGCCTATTCAGAAATAGCACCAATTCCAAAATATGAGCCAAAAGTTCATGGATATGAGGATACGTTTAAAGATTGGAAAACAAAGAAAAAAGGAAAGTTTCCATATCAAATTATTAATCCACATTACTTGAGACGTGCACATAGTGTATTTGATAATATCCCGCAGCTTAGGGAAGCATGGCCGAATCCGGTTTATTTGAATAGCAAAGACGCAAAGGAAATTGGCATCAAGGACGGAGATACAGTACTGATTTCCAATGAATTCGGAAAATCATTACGACCTGCACTTGTATGTGAAACCATTATGCCTGGTGTAATTGGTCTTCCTCACGGAGCATGGATTGATATTGATGAAAAAACCGGAATTGACCGTGCTGGTGCCGATAATTTATTTGTTCCGCACATTCCAAAGGGTCTAGGATCATCAGGTTTTAACCTTGCTCGATGTAATGTGGAAAAATGGACAGGTAATCCTCTTGAGGAAGATGTTAAATGGCCGCAACGAGTGATTGATTATAAATAGAAGGAGGTTGTTACTAAATGGCGCAAATGGGATTTTATATAAATGTTGCAGAATGTATCGGCTGTAAAACCTGTACTATTGCATGTAAGGATAAAAGCGATTTAGAAGTAGGAAGGAACTTCAGAAGAGTCTATGATTTTTCTGAAGGCTCTTACCCTAAACCATCAATATGGCATGTGTCAATATCTTGTAATCATTGTGATGATCCTGGATGTGTTCAGGGTTGTCCAACAGGGGCAATGTTCAAGCGCTCTGAAGATGGAGTGGTTTTAGTGGATGAGGATAAATGTGCAGGCTGTAAATATTGTCAGTGGAATTGTCCATATGGTGCACCACAATATAATGAAGAAGCTGGGAAGATGACTAAGTGTGATACTTGTTTGGATTTGCGTGAAAATGGAGAGGATCCAGTATGTGTATCTTCATGCATCATGAGAGCAATCGAGTTTGGACCAATCGATGAATTACGAAAAAAATATGGTAACAATGCTGATATAAAAGGTGTGCCTAGCTCATCTATCACAAAACCAAATTTAGTAATTGCAGGACAATAAAGCCTATAGCAGGAGGGATCATTTATGCATGAATGGCCGTTATTAATTTTTACTGTTGCAATTCCTGCTTCAGTAGGAGGTATATTATTTTTATCGTTTATACAGGGTAGTCTGGCGAAAAGTGGCAAGGATACGGTAAAGGTTATGAAGTTACCAATATTAGTGATTGCCATACTATCAATTATAGGATTGATTGGATCGTTCTTCCATCTTGGTAGCCCAATGAGTGCGATAAACACTCTTAAAGGCTTCGGACGGTCTTGGATGAGTAATGAAATCGTCTTTACAGGAGTTTTTATTGCCTTAGTTTGTGTAATGGCTGGATTAGTATTAATAAATAAAAAATTGAACCCGGTTCTTCTTCTTGTAACTGGAATAGTTGGTTTAGTGACGATTTATTGTATGGCAAGTGCGTATGCAGTAACTCGTGTAAATGGCTGGGATCATCTTAATACGTATTTAGTCTTCTTCGGGACAACATTTTCACTAGGTCCAGTACTTGGTGCTGGATTACTCACGGCTACAGTAAAAGATGAGAAAGCACAAAAGATTATCAAATGGGCATTTGCCTTTGGAATCATTGGTATTGCTATTCAAGTGGCAGGTTCAGCAATGTTTGCTGGGTATTTACCAGAGGTAGAAATGATTGACGGGTCAACGGCTGCTATGAAACTAGAATCATATTCAACAATGATTGGTATTCGCTGGATTATAGAATTAGCCGGTCTTGCAGCGATTGGTTATTTATCAGTCAAATCAATGCCAAAAACTAATTATGCAATGCTTTATGCTGCGATATTAGTCTTCGCGATAGCTGAAGGAATGAGTCGTTACGTATTCTATGTACTTGGTGCATAAGCTGTCATTCGAATTTTCCAAAATTATACTAAGTGTAGGATAAACAATTAAATCAAATATAAAGAGCAGAAGGGATGCGTGAATTACGGCATCTCTCCTGCTCTTTTTTGATAAATCATTCTACTAATTAGCCTCTCAAAGTTGTTTTATATGTTGTAAATTCATCCTGTATTTCTTTTGAAGGGACATTATCAAGCCTGCTAGTGATAATAACAGCAATGCAGCTAAATAAGAAACCTGGTGCGAGCTCGTATAAATCAAAAATACCCCCATTTATGTTACCCCATATTATTACAGTTAAAGCTCCGGTAATAATACCTGCAAATGCACCATTTCTTGTCATCCTTTTCCAGAATAGGCTTAAAATGATGACTGGTCCAAATGCTGCACCGAAACCAGCCCAAGCATAACCCACTAGCTCTAAAACTTTACTATTTGGATTATATCCGAGGAGAATCGCAACCAATGCGATACCGAGAACAGCCATTCTGCCAACAATCATTTCTTCTTTTTTAGAAGCATTTCTTCGGAAGAGTGCCTTATAGAAATCCTGTGCTAAGGCACTTGAAGATACTAGTAATTGAGAATCTACTGTACTCATAATTGCTGAGAGAATGGCTGCAAGTAAAAACCCTGCTATCCATGGATTAAATAATACTTGAGAAAACATGATAAAAACTGTTTCGGAATTTTCTAAGGGAGATTCAGAAAAATGGGCGATTCCTGCAAATCCTACAAATATTGCTCCAAAAAGGGAAATAATCATCCAGACCATACCAATAAGTCTTGCTTTTGGAATTTCACTTGTAGATTTGATGCCCATAAAGCGTACGATGATGTGTGGTTGCCCAAAATATCCAAGGCCCCAAGCTAATAAAGAGATTACTCCTATTAGTGTTGCTCCTGAGTACACATTAAGGAATGATGTATCAATGTTTCCAATTTTTTGAACCATCTTATTCCAACCACCAAGCTGAGTAATGGCAACGATTGGAATGATTACTAGCGCTAAAAACATTAATATCCCTTGGATAAAATCTGTCCAACTTGCAGCAAGAAAACCACCAAAAAGCGTATAAGATAATATCACAGCTGCCCCAATCCAAAGTGCTAAAGTATAATCTACATTAAATGAATTCTCGAGTAGAACAGCACCACCAACTAAACTTGCTGATGTGTAAAAGGTAAAAAATATCAGGATGACAATCGCAGATACAACCCGGAGTAGTTTTGATTGATCGTGGAATCGATTTTCAAAATATTCAGGAACAGTAATTGAGTTATTTGCCAGTTCACTGTAAATTCGAAATGGTTTTGCAATAAATTGCCAATTGATGTAGGCACCAATTGCTAAGCCAATCGGTAACCAAATGGATCCTAGACCACTTACATAAACCGCACCAGGTAATCCTAGCATTAGCCAACCGCTCATGTCTGAAGATCCAGCACTTAAAGCAGCTACTCCAGCACTAAGGCGCCTCCCACCCAGGATATAATCATTCAAATCTTTAGTCATTCTGGCAGCAACGATGCCGATAATTAACATACCAATTAGGTAAATTGTGATTGAAATAAGAGTCGCTGAATTAAAGGCCGTCATAGTGATCTCTCTCCTTTTCTTTAAAATAGGTAATGATTGATAAGATAATTAACATTGGCATTGGTGTTAAAATCCATAACCAAGTAGCGGTAGGGATGCTAAATTCCATAAACTCACCTCCTTTCAAGCTATACCAGACAAAAGGTAAAAAACTGAAAAATTAGTAGATTTGAAAATTCAGATTATGACAAGTGTGACTAACCACCGAATATAAGGTTTACGATGATTCCGTTCCGTTATGTTTAAATGTTGGAACTCACGGGTTAACAGGTTTAGTTAGCAATTGTAGTAGATGTCAAGCACATATTGAAGATAATAATGTTTTGGCTTCTATTGGTTTCATTGTGAGGGTGATGATATGTTGTCTATATCATTAAGTCGTCTTTAGAAATATGTAATCTCTTCCGAGTGTGTTCGTATGGTGTTCTCATTTTATCGTAACATGTTCAGAAATCATATCAAGGGTTATCGGGAAAGTTAGGAGTATATGACTCAATTAGTGAGGAATAATGTTTATACCCTATATTCTCTGGGGAATATCACTTCTCATGCCCGAATTTCGGTTCTTATCCAAATAATTGGGAATTGATGCGTGCGTTTGCGTGCATAATTACACAAAAATAGTATTGTTAAATGTACAAATGATAAAGTGAAATAGTGGATAATATGCGTGTAAGTTGTGTCGAACTCTGTCGTAAATTATGTTAAAATAAGGTTTAATAAATAGTAATTTCTTATTTTAATATTTTAAAATACTTCTAGTTAGATATGAGCAAAAAGGGAAGTGAAGTAGATGGGGAAACAAGAGGATTTAACGCGACAGCTTGAGAGCATCATGAACGAACTAAAAGAAGCCGAAAAAGAAAGTGCAGCATCAGTTGTGCTTAGGAATCATGTAAGTTCCACTGTATTATCCCAATCTTTAATAAAACTATTAATTAATATGTGGGGTAAAAGAATTATCATTGCATCAATCGTTATAGTTCTAATCGCAGCTGTTGGATTTTGGTATTTATCAGATGGTAATACCAAAATAGAAAAGACAAGTTTTGTTGAACAAGTACAGGAGCTTGCGACACTCGCAACAGCAAAAGCTCACATTAAAGTTGTAATTGAGCAAGAGGATAATCGGTTCTTTGGAAAAGAGATATCGATGAACTTTCCAGGCACTAAGCGTGAGCTAATATTAATTGTACCGGCTACGGTCCTGGCTGGTGTTGATTTAAAGGATATAACTTCAAATCAAGTTAAAGTGGATGAAGAGACGAAACAACTTGAAATTATTCTGCCCCATGCAAAATTAATCCAAGAGCCAGCTATTGAGATGGACAAAGTAATTGTGTTTTCTGATGAGGGGTTATTTCGAAGTGAAGTCGACTGGTCAGAGGGCTTTGATCTTGCTTCAGTAGCTCAAAAGGAAATAAAAGCGGAAGCAACAAACATCGGTTTGTTGCAGACAGCAGAAAAAAGTGCAGAAAAAGTATTAACAGAGTTTTTTGCTAACTTAGGTTACACAGTAAAAGTTACCTATGAATAGAAACAAAAAATCCAGTCCGATGATAGAAGGACTGGATTTTTTTGATTTAAGCATTGACAATATTATAGGTAGAGCTTGTTGGATCCCATTGGAAAATACCTTCTTGTAATCGAATCATAGTATCAAAAGGACAGGAGATGTTTTCCTGCAGAGCAGAGTCGTTTTGATGCTGATCTTGAATCAGTTCATTTCTCAGCTGCAGCAGTTCTTTTTTAGAAGCAACATGAACGACCATTTCCATCGTAATTTGGCTTTCGATAATCCCCTTACTCTTACAGAGGCTTTCTTGAAAGCTTTTGTTGTACTTAATCATCATAGGTAAATCCTTTAAACATGCGACACCAAAAACATCCTTAACAATATCGTCGTATCTTAATTGGTAGCCTGTCGCAAATTTCACAATGTTTTTCTCAGGATTTTCCAAATAATAGATCGTTTCAATTTCAGTCGCCAATTTGTTACACCTACTTCCTCAATCGCATGCAATTGTCTAAGTAATTCTATTATGACATATTTTTTGGTTTTTCGGGTATAACTTGCTTAAGTTTTTGTTGGAAATAAGAGGTTTTTGTCATATGTTAGTGTTTTTTCTATATGTGGTATTTCCTACAGAGGAAAGAATGATAGGAGAGATCTGGGGAAGTAGTCCCAGATCACAATTAGCGTGTGTACCGATTTGCATAGCTAGAGGCAACAAAGGCATCTGGTTTTATCTTTGGTTCAACACCCATTGATTCTATTCTGGCGACCATTTCTTTCACAAACTCGCTTGTCTTATTCCGATTTCCGGCACCAATATCAATATGGCCTTCCATGGTGAAGGAAGCGCCTTGGTAGACATAGGGAAGAACGATGTTAATTAGTTGATCCTTCCTTTCTTTTGTGAAAAATGAAACAACTTCTTCAGTTAATGAAAGTTCTCGGGAAATGCGCTCATACAAATGGACCATTTTTCTAGGGACTGTTAACTTATTAATGCAAGCCCATACACCTTTTCCCTCATTTTGAATCACGATACCTGTGATAAAGACCGTTTTACATTTATGAACCTGGGAATCTGTTCCAATCATTAATTTATAATTTCCACAGGGGGATAAACTCATAAACTGCAAGATTCGCTTAAAAACCTCTTCAAAGCTCATTCCGGCTTCCCTGAGATTTTGAAAGGAATACTCAGTAAAATAGCTATTATTCATAAAACAGCACCACATCTTCCTTTTCCCGTAAGAGGGTTTTATCTTATTCATATTTTATGGGATAAGTTTTCATGTGTGCGGGACAAAACTTTATAAAAAAGCCAAGTAAATTTCATAATTTTATTAAAAATAAAAACGTAATGAGAATATATTTTTCCGTTCGATGTATCTCTGGACATCCTTTTGCGTCTAATGTGATAGGAGGGATTCAGATGAAAATACTATGGGGTGTTAGTGGCATATTAGTTGCAGTGTTAACGATTATCATTATATATGTTTACCTTCAGCCTAGTTCCGAACCAAAATGGAATGAATGGACTGATGGAGAATTACCAGTAATTGGGACAAAAGCAAAATTAGATAATTATTTCAAAAAAATTATAAAAGACACGGAAAGCACAAGGTCGTTTTTTGGCGCACAGGAAAACTTGATCGAATCAAAAGCAAGCGATGCCACAAGTGCTGATAGTAGTGGGAATCAGCAAGCATCCGAAACAAATGTTCAGGTTGAGGGTGTGGATGAAGCAGACATTGTTAAAACAGATGGTAATTACATATATCAAGTGCGGCAGAATCAAGTGACTATTATTGAAGTTAATCAGGCTAGAAATATGAAAGTAGCATCTTCGATAAGTTATGATCCTTCTTTTTTACCTACTGAACTTTACCTTTATCAAAATCAGTTAGTCGTAATTGGACAAAGCCATAAATATGAAGCTTACGGCAATACAAACCAGTCTGCTGTAGCAGATATGAAAATGGCACCAGTGTCTCAAGCTACAAAAGCTGTTGTCTACAATGTGGAAAATCCTGAAAAGCCAGTGCAAATTCGCGAAATAAAGCTTGATGGAGCTTACGTGTCATCGCGGAGAATCGACGGTCTCGTATACCTTATCACGAATCAGTTCCCTGAATATTGGATACTGGAGGAAAATAAAGCGATTGACCTCCGTCCGACTTTTTCAGATTCTGTCGTAAGCACCTCTTCAATACCAGTAGATTATGATAAGATTCAATATTTTCCGGATTCAAAGGAAGCAAACTATACAATGATTGCTTCGTTTAATTTAGCGCAGCCCGAAAAAGAAGCAGCCATCACGACATACCTGGGAAGCGGAAATCAACTTTACATGTCAAAGGACAATCTTTATTTAGCTGTCCCTCATTATGAGGAAAAAGCATTTGATTTATCAAATAAGGTCAACACGCCAGATAGTACAATCTATAAGTTTTCAGTTAAGGATACTGAAGTGAAATTCCATAGTTCAGCAGTTGTTCCTGGTACACTGTTAAATCAATTCTCGATGGATGAGTATAATGGTTATTTTCGTCTAGTCACGACAAAGGGATACGCATGGGACGAACGACAGCCTTCAACAAATCAGTTATTGATATTAAATGAGAACTTAAAGCAGGTCGGAAATCTTTCTGAACTTGCCCGAGGTGAACGGATATATTCAGCAAGATTTCTTGGTGACAAAATCTATATGGTAACCTTTAAAGAGACTGACCCACTATTCGTTATTGACGCCAAAGAACCAACACAGCCAAAAGTACTCGGTGAATTAAAAATCCCTGGCTTTAGTAACTATCTGCATCCATATGATGAAAACCATATTATCGGCTTTGGCCAGGACACAAAGCTTGTCGATGATAAGGCTTCAAATGGCCCACCTCGCGTCATAACAAATGGCGTGAAAATCTCATTGTTTGATGTCAGTGATATGAGCAATCCTAAAGAGAAATATACTGAAGTCATCGGAGGTCGTGGAACCTATTCAACATTAAATTATGATCATAAAGCGCTTCTTTTTAATAAAAATAAAGACTTATTTGGTTTCCCGATTTCTGTTTATCAAAACAGCACGAAAAATGAATACGAACAAATTTATGAGTTTCAAGGTGCCTATCTTTACAAAATCAATCCCGAAACAGGCTTTACACTTCAGCTAAAGATTAGTCATGAGACCGAAAAAGGTCAATTTGAACAATGGGAAAATACCATTCAAAGACTTGTAACAATAGGAGATACTATTTACGCTCTATCTCCGGACAATATCAGTGCACACGACTTAACTTCAAATGCACAAATAGGTGAATTATCACTTAAATAATGCATCAAAACGCGTTGGATTTATATTAAGAAGGAAACTTCCAGCGAAACTCTTGACAGAAAAATAAAGAATATGATATTAAAAAGGTATGATTTAGCACTCGGTTAACTTGAGTGCTAATTTGTTTGTCGTTCAATTTTTATGACTATCATAAAGATGATGCATTTTTAAACAGTCGTAGTTTTACATAAGCGAAAGGGGAAATCAATATGGAAAAAATGGAATTTAAAGCAGAATCAAAACGCCTATTAGAAATGATGATTAACTCCATCTATACGCATAAGGAAGTATTTTTAAGAGAGTTAATCTCCAATGCCAGTGATGCAATCGATAAAATCTACTACAAAGCCTTGACGGATGAATCATTAAGTTTTGACAAAGACAATTATTTTATCAAAATTGTGCATGACAAAGAAAACCGCACGTTGAAAATCACCGACACTGGAATTGGGATGACGAAGGAAGAACTAGAAACAAATCTTGGTACAATTGCTAAGAGCGGTTCTTTAGCCTTCAAAAAAGAAACCGAGCTTAAAGATGGTTTCGATATTATCGGTCAATTTGGTGTTGGCTTTTATGCTGCTTTTATGGTTGCTGACACTGTTACGGTCGTAAGTAAATCACTAGGCAGTGATATCGCTTATAAGTGGGAATCAACAGGTGCAGACGGCTACACGATTGAAGCTGTTGACAAAGCAGAAGTAGGAACAGAAATTACGTTAAAAATCAAAGAAAACACAGAAGATGAAAATTATGATGATTATCTCGATGAGTATCGCTTAAAAACAATCATCAAAAAATACTCTGACTTTATCCGCTACCCAATCAAAATGGATGTGACAAAGAGCAAGCTAAAAGAGGGCAGCGAAAGTGAGTACGAACAATACACAGAAGAAGAAATAATTAACAGCATGGTTCCAATTTGGCGGAAAAATAAAAACGAGCTGACCGATGCAGACTATGAGAACTTTTATGCGGAAAAACGCTATGGTTTTGATAAACCGCTAAAATCAATCCATATTACGGTCGATGGAACAGTTCGTTACAATTCAATCCTGTATATTCCAGAAAATATTCCATTTGACTATTATTCGAGAGAATTTGAAAAAGGGCTCGAGTTATACTCTAACGGCGTTCTTATCATGGATAAATGCGCTGATCTCTTGCCAGATCACTTTAGTTTTGTTAAAGGTATGGTTGATTCAGAGGATTTATCGCTAAACATCTCACGGGAAATGCTTCAACATGACCGTCAATTAAAGCTTATTGCCAAAAATATTGGTAAGAAAATTAAGAGTGAGCTACAAAGCCTACTTAAGAATGATAGAGAGAAATATGAAAAGTTCTATAATTCGTTTGGCCGTCAGCTAAAATATGGAGTATATGCAGATTTTGGTGCTAATAAAGACGCCCTCCAAGATTTACTTATGTTCTATTCTTCAAAAGAGAAGAAATTAGTCACCTTGGAAGAATATGTATCTAGAATGCCTGAGGATCAAAAATACATTTATTACGCAGCTGGTGAATCCGTCGAAAGAATCGAAAAGCTTCCGCAAACCGAATTTGTTTCTGAAAAAGGTTTTGAAATCCTGTTCTTCACTGAGGATATTGATGAGTTTGCGATAAAAATGTTGATGAATTACAAAGAAAAAGAATTTAAATCGATTTCGAGTGATGACCTTGGCATCGAAGGAGAAGATAATAAGTCTGACTCTGAATCAGAGGATCAAGAAAGCAAAGAACTGTTTGATTATATGAAGTCAGCCTTGGCTGGAAAGGTGAAGGATGTCCGTATTTCAAAACGTTTGAAATCTCACCCGGTTTGTCTAGCGACGGAAGGTGACATTTCAATTGAAATGGAAAAGATTCTTGCAGCAATGCCGGATAATACTCAACAAGTAAAAGCAGATAAAATCCTTGAAATCAATAAAAACCATGAGGTATACCAATCATTGAAGGCTGCGTTTGAGTCTGACAAACAAAAACTTGAATTATATACAAAACTACTTTACAATCAGGCATTATTAATCGAAGGTCTGCCAATTGCTGACCCAGTCGAGTTCACTAATGATATTTGTAAGGTTATGGTATAAAATAGAAATATTAAAACGTCCTAATACAAAGAGACATCTAGCGTTTGAAGATGTCTCTTTGTGCTTTTGTCATAACTTTTTTATGTAAAAATACTTTCCCATAGAACAAATTGTATTTTTAAGTCGATTATCGTTAAGGTTTTGTAAAAATCATGGTTTCTTATTTTCCAATCTTTTAAAATAGGATTAACCATAATCAACCGTAAATAAGTTATTTGTGAAGGGATGTTGATAAGATTGTACAATGAATATGGAATCATAGATATCGGCTCAAATACAATGCGTCTAGTCATATATAAACGTGATTTGAGTGGACGTTTAATGGAAATAGAAAACGTAAAAATTGTTGCTCGTTTACGTGTATATCTGAACAATGATAGAATTCTCTCGGCAAAAGGAATTAGTCTATTAATTAGGACACTACTTAGTTTTCAGGAGGTAACACGACATCACCAAATAAAAGAGGTGAAATGTGTGGCAACAGCCTCAATTCGTCAAGCGAAAAATCAGCAGCAGATTCTTGCTGAAGTAGAAAAGCAGACTGATTTTTCAATTAGAATACTATCAGAATACGAGGAAGCATATTTCGGTTATTTCGCTGTGTTAAACTCATTTGCCATCGATGAAGCCATCACGATTGATATCGGTGGAGGAAGTACCGAGGTTACCTATTTTAATAAACGTGAATTAATCGAATATCATAGCTTTCCTTTCGGCGCACTAGCCTTAAAGAAACAATTTGTAAGCGGTGAAGTTCCGACACTTGAGGAGAACCAAAGAATTAGTACATTTGTGCAACAGAACTTTGAAACGCTGGATTGGTTGAAAAATAAACAAGTTCCTGTTATTGCAATCGGTGGAAGTGCGCGAAATATGGCCCAGATTCATCAAGCAATTACCAAATATCCACTAGCTGATATCCACCAATATGAAATGGCACTAACTGACATACAAGAAGTTAAGGAATTGCTTGCTCCACTATCCTTTTCGCAACTAACGAAAGTGGATGGATTAGCAAGTGATCGTGCCGATATTATCATGCCAGCCGTTCTTGTATTTGAACAAATCATGGATACTTCTAGTACCACTACGTTCTTGATTAGCAGAAAGGGACTAAGGGATGGGATCTTCTATAAAGAATTATCTAGACCACATGGATCAAAGACTTTTAAAAATGTCGTGGAGAAGAGTTTATTTCTTTTGGCACAGGATTATGAAGTTGACCAGAAACATGCTAAGCAAGTATCTTATCTAGCCCTTTCAATATTTACACAATTACAGAAACTTGCTTTGGCAGAATTTACTGATGAAGATCTTTTTTATTTAATGAAAGGCGCTTCGATTTATAATTTTGGAGAGCATGTTTCTAATGAATCCAGTAGTGAACATACATTTTACTTATTAACCAATCGGATGATTGATGGAATGAAGCATAAGGACCGAGTTAAACTTGCTTTAATATCTTCATACAAGAAAAAGGACTTATTCCGCCAATTTGTTGAACATTATCAGCATTGGTATACCAAAAATGAATTGAAAAAAATGAGGCTTCTTGGTGCGATATTAAAATTGGCAAATAGCTTAAATAGTACAAAGCGAAATGTTGTCGATTGCTTAAAGCTAAGTGTAAGCGATGGAACAATTCTTCTTGAGGCTTTATGCAAAAAAGATTGGAAACCTGAAGAATATCAGGCAAATAAACAAAAAAAGCATTTAGAAAAAGCATTGAAACGAAATATTGAAATTTTGTTTTCCTAATAGTATTCAATTTTACAATTCTTTTACAAACACTTTACACCCATTTAATACCACAGAATATTATTATGATAACATTAATATAGAAAATATTTTTAATAATGTTAATTTTCATAGTAATGAGGAAGTGTATTTTGGTGATTACGACTATATCGAAAAAACCACTCCAACTTGATCATCCATTATTTTATAACAATAGAGAATTGAGTTGGCTTGCTTTCAATGAAAGGGTATTAGAAGAAGCAATGGATTCAGACAATCCATTGTTAGAGCGAATCAAATTTTTGGCAATTTTTAGTTCGAATTTAGATGAGTTTTTTATGGTTCGAGTTGCAGGCATGAAGGATCAGGTGAAAGCAGGTTTTAATAAGCCGGAAAATAAAGCTGGATTAACTCCGAAAGAGCAATTGTGTGCCATTTCTCAAAAGAATCATCGCTTAGTAGATTTGCAATATGATACTTTTGCGGAGATAATTCCAGAGTTAAAAATTGAAAAAATTGAGTTGGTAAAAAATATTAACAATTTATCCGAACGTGAAAGGAAGTTTGTCAAGGACCATTTTGATGTACATATCTTTCCAGTACTAACCCCAATGGCGATTGATGCATATCGACCCTTTCCCATGCTTTTAAATAAAAGTCTTAATCTTGCCATTTTATTAGAGGATCATGATGAGGCTGATGAAGACCTACCAAAACTAGCTATAGTACAAGTTCCGGCTGTATTAGAGCGATTTGTTTGTTTAGATTTTGATAAGGACATAAATAAAATTGTCTTGCTTGAGGATATCATAAGTCATCATATTAATAAGCTATTTAAAGGTTATACCATAAAAGCCATCACTCAGTTCAGAATTACTCGAAATGCTGACATGACAATTGACGAGGAAGGGGCAAGAGATTTACTAAAGGAAATCGAAGAGGAGTTAAAAAAGCGGAAATGGGGAGCAGCAGTTAGGTTAGAAATTAAGGAAAGCACCTGTAATGATGAAATATTAAACTATCTTTTGAAAGAACTTGAAGTTCATGAAAAAGATATATATTTAATTAATGACTTGCTGGATTTAACCTTCCTATTTGATTTTTATAAAACTTTTTCGAAGGTGAAGGATCATTTAGTCTATGATGCAATGATACCTAAGCCATCACAAGATATTCAGCCAAAGCAAAATATTTTTGATGTAATATCGAAACGGGATATTCTTCTCCATCATCCATATGAGTCATTTGAACCTGTAATCGATTTTGTTTCCCAAGCGGCAAACGATCCGGATGTGTTAGCAATCAAACAAACCTTATACCGAGTTAGCGGTGATTCTCCGATTATTAAGGCACTTGAAAAAGCAGCGGAAAATGGGAAGCAAGTAACCGTTTTAGTTGAGTTAAAAGCACGTTTTGATGAAGAAAACAATGTTCAATGGGCAAAGGAATTGGAAAGAGCTGGTTGCCATGTTATTTATGGAATTTCATCATTAAAAACCCATAGTAAAATCACACTAGTAGTACGGCGTAAAAATAATAACATTCAGCGTTTTGTTCATTTAGGTACGGGCAATTATAACGATGCAACAGCAAAAATATACACAGATATGGGCTTGTTCACCTCAAAACGAAAGATTGGAATTGATGCGACAAATTTTTTTAATTATTTAAGTGGATTTACTGAGAAACCGAAATTTCACCATCTTTCCATTTCTCCATTAGATATTCGCAAGGATTTTATCCAATTAATAGATGCGGAAATCGAATATCATAAACGTTTTAATAATGGTCGTATCATAGCTAAAATGAACTCATTAACAGATAAGCAAATTATTATGAAATTTTATGAAGCCTCAAACGCTGGAGTAAAAATTGATTTAATTGTCAGAGGTACTTGCTGCCTTCGTCCCGGAATCGAGGGCGTCAGTGAAAATATTACCGTTTGCAGTATTGTTGGTCGTTTTTTAGAACACAGCAGAATCTATTATTTTCATCATAATGGAGAAGAGAAAATCTTTTTATCCTCAGCGGACCTGATGACAAGGAATATGGAGAAAAGAGTAGAAATATTGTTTCCTATTTTTGATGGTAAATTGAAAAAAAGGATTAAAGAAATCATTGCATTGGTACTGTCAGATAATGTGAAGGCGAGAATTCAAAGTAAACATGGTGTCTATCATTATCGACTTAGGTTTGCAAATGAGCCAATCATAAATAGTCAACAAATTTTGTATGACATCGTAAATCATGTGTCAGAAGACGAAGAATGAGAAGAGGCCAAAGTGAGGGCACTGAAAAACCATTAGTTTTTTTAGAATCCAAAAACGAAATAGAAAAAAGACGACTTAAAAATTCACAAATGTGGATTTTGAGTCGTCTTTTCTATCTAGGTTGGCTTTATTAGCCCTATGTTTCTATGATTGGAGCGGAAGGTGCGAAGACTCCTGCGGGAGCAGCGGGACAGGTGAGACCCCGCAGGCGTTAAAGCGCCGAGGAGGCTCACCGCCCGCCCCGCGGAAAGCGAAGCACCTGGAGCGGAAATCAACAGCAAAGTTCAATGTCCCTTTTCATATAAAAAGGACTTTTTCAGTGCCCTCGGCCAAAGGGTCTCTCTTTTTTTGCCTCGATTTAATAGATTTGCTGGGTAAAGCATTTGATGAAAAAATGTCTTGAAAAAAACCTATTTTTGATAAATAATATTAGAGTTTTAAATTATGAATTTCGGAGGTTTCAAGTTTAACCATGAATACAAGGGAAGCTTATTATGACAATGCCAAGTCAATTCTGGTTTTTTTAATGGTTTTTGGACATTTAATTCAATCGTACATCCAGGATAGTAAGCTGATCTTTACAGTGTATACGACCATTTATTCGTTTCATATGCCGGCGTTTATACTCATCTCCGGATATTTCGCAAAAGGTTTTCGAAAAAAAGGTTATTTATTGAAAGTAGCAAAAAAATTAATCATCCCATATATTATTTTTCAAGGCATGTATGCTTCCTATTATTATTTTCTCCAACACAAAAAAGAGCTTATTTTTGACCCACTTATTCCGGAGTGGTCTTTATGGTTTCTAATAAGTTTGTTTTGTTGGAACGTATTACTATTTTTATTTGCAAAATGGAAGTCGTTCATTGCACTAGCATTAGCAATTAGTGTCGGAATCATGGTCGGATATATAGAAGGGATCAATGATTTTCTTAGCCTATCAAGGACATTTGTGTTCTTTCCATTATTTTTACTTGGGTTCTTTTTCAAAAAAGAAAACTTTGAGAGACTGTTAACGAAGAAAATAAAGCTTAGTTCAATCATTGTTTTCCTAACTCTTTTGCTTATTTTTTATTTAATTCCAGATTTTAACTATAAATGGTTATTTGGGTCTAAACCATATGAAGATTTTGATGTTAATGGCGCTTACGGTGGTCTAATCCGATTAGGTATTTATGGATTAACATTATTAGCAACATTAAGCTTTTTTGCTTTTGTACCAAAGGGGCATTACTTTTTTACAAAATGGGGTACACGTTCGCTTTATGTGTACTTACTACATGGTTTCTTTATTAAATATTTTCGAAGTAGTGAATATAAAGAACTGCTATCTGAGCCATGGCAAGTTTTGATGATGTCAGTGATCGCTTTATTCATTATTGTCATATTATCAAGCAATGCTATTAATGCAATAACACAACCGTTAATTGAGCTAAAGATTTCCACCTTAAAAAGTTATGGGCATAAAGTTTACGAGAAACTCAAAACACAAAAATTACTTCCAAATCAAGTCGAAGAGCAAGGGACTTTTGAATGATGCAGTGAAGTAAGTCGTATTACATGTTGAAAAAATAGAAAACCCGGGGTTAACAAATGAAAAAGATCTTAATTTCGTTATACATGATTTTTGCGTTATTCGCACTCATATTATTTAGTTCATCTGCATATCAAAATCAAATTCATCTTGTTGCCTTGGGAGACTCGATTACGCATGGAACGGGAGATCCTTTGAGAATGGGATATATAGGGCGTTTTCAACAAATATATGATGAGGAACACTTGGCGAATATCAAAATTAGCAACTTTGGAATTCCTAAATATACAACCGATGATACATTGAGGCAGTTAAGAGATAAACAAATTAGTGCAGCAATTCATTCGGCTGATTTTGTCATTGTCTACATCGGAACAAATGATTTTCGAAAAAGCGCTCAATATAAATTCGAACAGCTTCCTAATAAAAGGATGAACTCAGGGAAAATTCATTACATCAATAATCTTGAGCGGATTCTTACGGAAATAAGAAAAGAAAATGAACAAGCAACGTTAATTGTCTTCGGTCTTTATCATCCATATACGGAGTATCAAAATAGTGTTCAAATCCAAAAGTTAATTGAAGAATGGAACGAGGAAATCAATCAAACCGCCAATCACTATCGTCCGTCTCAATTTATACCAACGATAGATTTATTTTTAATGCAGCCAAAAGTACATCTATACAGTGATTCAATTCATTTAAACTCAGCCGGCTATGAACTGATTGCCAATCGTCTTTATAAAAGTATGGAAATCTTGCTGAATACAAAGTAGTTAGAACAGGCCAAGACAATAATGTCAGGCCTGTTTTGTTTAGTCAAACCTCTCGTTTATTTTAATTGCCGGTGTATTATTGTATAAATACGTTGGGGCTTGTTCAGAATCATTAATGTGATTATCATTCATAGCTGTATTAAGTTTAATATTTGTCATGGCTTCTGTGGATAGCCCCTCTTCGGCCAAAGGTGGTGTTTGACTATCTTCTAATATTTGGTTTATTTTATCATTTGCTTCGTTTGTAGATTGAACGTTTTTATTCATGTCCTCCATAGCAATCCCTCCTATTGATATCTTCACCAAATGAGCCTGAAAAATCCACTTTGTGATATTGAAAAAAATGAATAGCTTAGAGTTTGTCTAGGAAAAGCTAAGGCTGAGAGGAAGTGATAAATGATGGATAAGGACCAGCAATTTGTCGCAGCTGACCTATCACCAAATTTGGTGAGTGAGTTAAAATCAGTTGAAGAAAAATTAAGTAGACAAGCTGATAAGGAAGTTGTTGTCATTGCTTATGAAAAAGAAAAGTGAGGAAGAAAAAAAGGTGCGATGAAACTAAATCGCACCTTTTTTGTATGTAGGTAATTAAATTTTTACATCGAAAGGCTGACATGAGTAACCCTTTGTCAGCCTTTTATTTGTTTTTTTAGAAAAAATGAAAATAAGTTCTTATATTAATCATATATTTCTCCATCTGGATATAAAAATCATAGTACAAGTAGTATTACCTGTGTGGATATTGAAAGCAAATAATTGGAGGATGCAAGCATCCTAATTTAAGGAGGAATTGTATTGAAAAAGAAAAGGTCCATCTGGGCTATTGTAATGAGCATTTTATTGGTAACATTGGCAGCTTGTGGAACGGACAAGGTAGATGACAGTGATGAAAAAGATAAGAAAAATGGTAATGAAAAGAAACCTGAGTTTATTAGTATTGTTACGGGAGGAACTGGCGGTACTTACTATCCATTGGGGGGTTCTTTTGCCAAAATTATAACGGATGAAACAGGTATAAAAACGAATGCAGAGGTATCAGGAGCATCGGCTGAAAATATGAATCTATTAGCAAACGAGGAAGCCGAGCTTGCCTTTTCACAAACTGATATTGCTTCTTATGCCGTAGAAGGAAAGCTGATGTTTGAAACTGGAAAAATCAATAACGTCAAAGCAATCGGCACACTCTATCCTGAAACAATCCAAATTGTTACAACCTCAAAATCAGGTATCAAATCAATTGAGGATTTAAAGGATAAACGGGTTTCTGTCGGTGCACCTGGATCTGGAACTGTGGCAAACGCCGAACAAATTCTTGAAGTTCATGGATTGACCTTTGCAGACATTAAAAAGCAAGATTTATCCTTTGATGAATCAACAGCTGGTCTTCAGGATGGAACGATTGATGCAGCTTTCGTTACTGCAGGCACACCAACTGGAGCAGTTGAAAGTCTTGCTGCAACTGAAGATGTCGTCATCGTACCGATTAATAAGGATAAAGTAGAAGCATTGATTAAAAAATACCCATATTATACAACGGATGAGGTGCCTTCAGGTGTTTATGGGCTAGAAGAAAAAGTTCCGACTGTTGCTGTTCAAGCGATGCTAGTTGTTCGTGATGATTTATCTGAATCTCTAGTTTACGATATTACGAAAGCGATTTTTGAAAATACAGACAAGATAACACATGCTAAAGGGAAACTGATTAAGGCAGAAAAAGCATTAAATGGTGTTGGAATAGATGTTCACCCAGGAGCCCAGAAGTACTTTGATGAGAAAGGGATTAAAGCAAATTAAATAATAAGTGTATGTACGAAACAAATCAATGAAAGATAGACCAGATGCATCCGGTCTATCTTTTCCTGTTCTTTTTCTGGGTGGTGTGAGTTATGAAAGCTAAAATATTGCTTGGGCTACTAACGATGCTTGGAATATTGTTGGCAGTTCTCTTTATTCCTTATCAACAAGCACTTGTTTTTGAATTCGAAAATTCAGATAAACAATTGGCATTTGTCCCAATTAAACAAGATGTGAAGTTTAAAATCAAATATACTCATTCCATTCATTTAAGTGATGTTCAGGAAAGTTTTAGGTTAACTAATGAAGGAGTCATTCAGTTATACGAATTAGAGTACGAAGATTTTGCAGTCGGAATGCCATCAAATGCAGAAGATGGTGAAATGTTTATTGAGAGTGATGGAAAATATTTCATAAAAAATATGAATCGTCTTTTCCATTACATCGATTTGCGGATTGGGCAAGTTAGAGCCAATCACACAGTCATTTACAGAGAAAATCAATATCCTTTAACTAAGTTTATAAAACCCGGAACATGGGTCAGGTTGAAATCGAAGCATTTGAACCTAATTCAACAAATGAAGGGAGTGAACATCCTTGAATAATGATTACGAGACTTTAACTCGTGAACAGCAACAGGCACTGATGGAAAAGTATGATCCCGAGGCAGGAACGAGAAAGCTCGCTGGAATTATGGGTTGGATTGTCTTTATAGGTTTGCTTGGATTTTCGTTGTTTCAGCTTTATACTTCCATTTTTGGTGTACTAACAGCACAGCTCCAGCGGTCGATTCATTTAGGCTTTGCACTTGCCCTTATCTTTTTGCTTTTTCCGCTACGCAGAAAAAATCTATCAAGAAATCGAGTGAGCTGGTTAGATATAGTCTTAGCGATTCTAGCTGTTGCCGTGGGTGCTTATTGGCCTATTAAGATTGATGAATTAGTACTGCAGGCAGGCCAAATGACTTCGCTAGATTTTTATATTGGACTCGTCGCTCTTTTGTTAGTATTGGAAGCCACCAGGAGGACTGTGGGTCTCCCTATAACCATTATTGCGGGATTATTTTTAATCTACGCCTTGTATGGGCCTTACATGCCTGGCTTCATTGCTCATCGTGGTATATCTTTAGAAAGACTTGTTCAAACGATGTTTTTCACAACGGAAGGAATATTAGGAACGCCACTTGGTGTATCCTCCACCTTTATTTTCCTGTTTCTTTTGTTTGGTTCATTTTTGATTAAAACAGGGGTAGGAGAGTATTTTAATGATTTGGCTCTCATAGTTGCTGGTCGTCGGATTGGTGGACCAGCTAAGGTTGCAGTTTTTTCGAGTGCGCTTCAAGGAACTATTAGTGGTAGCTCAGTGGCCAATGTTGTTACTTCTGGCGCCTTTACGATACCGATGATGAAAAGATTAGGCTATAGCAAAGAGTTTGCTGGAGCGGTGGAGGCAAGTGCATCAACAGGTGGACAACTCATGCCACCGATTATGGGAGCAGCAGCTTTTTTGATGGTGGAGTTTATCGGAAATGGTATCTCATATTGGGATATAGCTAAAGCGGCAGCGATTCCAGCGGTTCTTTATTTTACAGGAATTTGGATAATGACCCACTTGGAAGCTAAACGAATCGGACTTAGAGGATTAACGAAGGATGAATTGCCAAATAAAAAAGAAGTGTTTAGTAAGCTGTATTTGTTAATTCCTATTGTAATAGTGGTTGTTTTGTTAATGTCTGGTATGAGTGTCATGCGTTCGGCAATTTGGTCAATTGTGGTCACAGTTGTCGTTAGTGCCATTCGTAAAGAAACGAGAATTAGCTGGAAGGGATTCATCGAAGCACTTGTAGATGGGGCACGAACTGCTTTAGGTGTGGCAGCTGCCACAGCTTGTGCAGGCATTATTGTCGGAGTAGTAACCAAAACAGGATTGGGATTAAAATTTGCTAATGGACTTCTGGATTTCGCAGGAGGTGCATTAATCCCAACATTAATCCTAACCATGATTGCCTCAATTATTTTAGGGATGGGATCGCCAACTACTGCTAATTATGTCATCACATCAACTATTGCTGCTCCCGCAATTATTTTATTAGGTGTTCCAGATTTATCTGCTCATCTATTTGTCTTCTATTTTGGAATTATTGCAGATATTACACCACCAGTTGCGTTGGCTGCATTTGCTGCGGCCGGTGTTTCAGGAGGGGAGCCAATAAAAACCGGCATTAATTCCTCAAAACTAGCGATTGCCGCTTTTATCATTCCCTATATGTTTGTATTGTCACCAGAGCTATTAATGATTAATACAACGATTCCGTATTTAATTTGGCTTATTTGTTCTGCCTTGTTCGGTATGATGATGATTGGCGCTGGGATTATTGGGTATTGGTATCGAAAGCTTTATTGGTGGGAACGGGTGATAGGGGGCGTTGGTGGACTATGTCTCATTTATCCTGGTACTGTGACAGACGTAATTGGAATCGTTAGCTTTATTGGTCTTTTAATCATTCAATGGTTAGTGAAAGAGAAAAAACAAAAAGCTGAAGTACCGCAATAGAAGACGATAGACATAGACAAAAACAAAAACAAAAAATGAGATAAAGAGGAAGACGTCTGTAATTAAAAAATGACGCCCTTTCTCTTTATCCTTCTCGGTTAGATTTCTTTCGACAAAGAAAAGTCGATCGCCTTGAAGTTTTTGCGTAAGACTGTCATATCTTGCGCTTACCCAGGAAATGATGAATGATTACCCACTTATTTCCGTTATCTTCTGGTCATATTGCCCATAGTAGGTTTTCCATAAATCCATTCTAGAGACTGATTGGATGCCTTCACCATTAAGTAGGTGCTCAATCACATCTAAACAGACATGCCACCCAGCTACATCTTTTGCGGTATGGTTGGTTATTTTGTTTATATTCTCGATAAGTGTAAGCTGATGATCTTTGTCCTTTTTAGTGATTTCAAATCGTACAGTATCCTCACCCCAAGTGAACTCAAGCATAGAAAAAATTTCTAAATCAAGGATAACCATTTCTTCGAATGAACCATCCCCCATATCAAACTTAATCCTTCCACCTTTTTGAAGTGTTTCTATTCTAAGCTCTGGAAACCATTGGGGAAGACGCTCATTCTCGGTTAACCAAGGCCAAATCTCTTCCGCGGAATGATTTAACATTCTTTCGAATCTGACAATGCAACCAGTGTCTTTTTTTATGATGTCTGCAAGCAATAATAGCCCTCCTTTTTTTAGTAATGATAAACTATTTCAGCCATCGCATTTATCTAGTGATGTACTGTAGTAGCATGACTAAAGTTTATCATGTAAGTTACGGTGAATAAAATTCACAATATTAATGATACTAATGTTGTGAATTTGCGATTGGAGTGATGATGATGGAAGAGTTCGTCCCTAGGAATGAGACAGAAGTGGCATTGTATGAGTATAAGCATGGTTTGGGTGTATTTACACAAAAGATGCCTCATTTAGCTGAGAGTTATAACGCATTTACTGAAGCTTGTTTCCAAGAAGGAAAACTATCACAAAAAGAAAAACAATTAATAGCACTCGGAATTAGTATTTTTTCCCAGGATGAGTATTGTATTATTTACCACACGAAAGGTTGTTTAGATCAAGGAGCTACTGAGGATGAAATACTTGAGGTTGTGGGTGTGGCAGCAGCGTTTGGTGGTGGTGCAAGTATGAGTCAAGCAGTCACACTTGTCCAAGATTCCATTACTGACCTTAATGAGATTCAACATTAAAAATTTTTATTTTAAAACAGGAAGATATATAGTTTGAAAATGAGCAGGGTTCAATAATTTGAACCCTGCTTGTTATCCTTTAATAAATAGTTTTTTTGGAAATCAAGTAATTTGCTCACAATTACCACTTTTAGTCTTTTTAAAATAGTCAAAAAAATCTTTATAAATAGGGTTGTCATTCTTGGATAAGCATAGTAATATTATCGTAATATATCAAATCTTGTCGAATATCATTTATTGGGACATCATGGAGGAGACAATAGCTATGGAAAATAGATTACCATTTTCAAAGTATTTTGTTGTTGGCGTTATGTTATTTGCATTATTTTTTGGAGCAGGAAACTTAATCTTCCCTGCCTCACTCGGTCAAAATGCTGGATCTAACGTGTGGATGGCGGTATTAGGATTTTTGATTACCGGGATTGGACTACCGTTTTTAGGGATTCTAGCAATGGGAATCTCGGGTAGTAAAAATTTACAAGAACTTGCAAGTCGCGTTCATCCAATATATGGGATAGGGTTTACGGCTTTACTTTACTTAACAATCGGACCATTTTTTGCAGCACCAAGAACAGGCGCTGTTGCATATGACATCGGAATTGCACCGTTTGTGGGTGAAGGCATGGGGCAAGTAGGATTATTGGTTTTTACTGTGTTATTCTTTGGGGTTACGCTTTGGTTCTCGTTGAATCCTGCGAAAATCGTTGATAATGTAGGGAAATTTCTTTCACCAGGCATCTTAATTCTTTTAACAGTTTTGTTAATTATGGTATTTGTGAAACCAATGGGTTCTATTCAAGCACCCCAAGATACTTATACTAGCGGCGCATTCGTAAAAGGATTTATGGAAGGCTATAATACGATGGATGCACTAGCATCTCTAGTATTTGGAATTATTGTTATTAATGCAATTCGTGGAATGGGTGTCACTTCCACTCGTGGCGTCTTAATGGCTTCTGCAAAATCAGGTGTGGTAGCAACAGGATTTCTTGGTCTAATTTACGTAGGAGTAGCGTATTTAGGTGCAACAAGCACTGAAGAATTCGGTATATTAGCGAGTGGTGGACAAGTTTTAGGGAAGACAGCAACTTATTATTTTGGTACTGCTGGTACCGTAATGTTATCAATCATTATTATACTTGCTTGTTTAACGACGAGCATTGGCTTAATTACTGCTTGTGGTGAGTATTTCAATACATTGTTCCCCAAAGTAAGCTATAAAGCATGGGTATATTTCTTTTCAATCTTATCATTTGTGATTGCTAACTTTGGTTTAGCCAACATTATTAATTATTCAATTCCGGTATTAATGTTCTTATATCCATTAGCAGTAGCGCTAATGCTATTAACCTTCGTTTCTAAGTTTTTTAATCATTCTCAAATCGTATATGTAACAGCAATTGGAGTTACTTTCTTAATCAGCATTATTGATGGATTTAAAACATTCTGTGCACTGTTCGGAATGGATAATTTCGGATGGATGGTTCCAATCATTTCGTTCTATGAAAAAGTATTACCGTTATACAGCCAAGGCTTAGGTTGGTTATTACCAGTTGTAATTGCGATTGTCATTAGCGGTGTGTTTGTTCGAATTCAAAAGCTTTTTGCACTTAATGTAAAAGATAAATCAGAAAACGTAGCATAACGTATAAAATGAGAAGCCTTTCCACAATGTGGAGAGGTTTTCTTTTTGTTAGGAAATAATGAAAACAAAAGGGTGCAAATCCAAATGAACATGCACCCTTCAATATGATTATTGTTGTTCTTTTAACTTCTCAATTTTTGGTTCTACACCAAACCATTCTTTATAAATTTTTGTGTAGGTTCCGTTGTCGATCACAGCTTTTAATGCCTCATCCAGATCAGTTTTTAACTTGCTGCCTTTTGGAAGTAAGAAACCGAAAAACTCTGGTGCAAATTCTTCCTCATCATTAATGACAATGAGCTTGTCCTTAGGATTGTTTGCTACATATTCTTCCACTACTGTATTATCTGCAACAACCGCATCTACGCCACCATTTTTCAATTCCATAATCGCAAGAGGAATGTTTTCAAACTTCTTCACGTTTTCGTTGTTTTTTCCTAAAATACCTTCAACGGCATCTTGACCAGTAGTACCATTTTGAACAGCCACTTTTTTATCTTTTAAATCTCCAGCAGTTTTAATAGAACTTCCTTCTTTTACCATAATCATATTTGTTGATAAAAAGTAAGGGGCCGAGAAATCGTAGGTTTGTTTACGGTCATCATTAATGGTAATTGCCGAAGCAGAAAGATCTGCGCGTTCTTCGCCTATTTCAACAAAAAGTGGATCCCAACCTACATTATCAACGCTGATGGTATACCCAGCTTCTTTAGCTACGGCATTGATTAAATCAATATCGAAACCTACGATTTCACCTTTATCCATATATTCAAATGGTGCATACTCAGCTGCTGTAACGACACGTAAGCTCTTACTACCATTATCCTCTTTATCAGTACCCTCTGATTTCTCTTTACCAGTTCCGCAAGCAGAAAGAATTGTGGCAAAGGATACTAACATAATAAAAAACAGACTCCATTTTTTTCTCATCATCAAAAAACCTCCTGAAATTATGATTTTTACTTAGTTGATAGATTTTGCATTATTTAATAATATTTTTCCAACAAAATTTATTATAATGCCAAATGGTTATTTATGCAACGAAATGAATAAATAATCTTATGGTATAATAACAAAAATAATAGTGAAGGAGGGGGGCTAATGAATGAAAACAAGGATGAACCACAAGGATTTGAAGAGCCATCGATTGACGAATTTTTAATTGAAGAGGAAGATCCAGACAAAGAGGGAAGAAAGAAAAGAAGAAGAAACATTATTCGTATTGGAGCTTCCTCGATAGCACTTGTGTTCTTCATTAGTAGCTTATCAGTATTCTCTGCTTTTATTAACCTCCCTGCACTGGAGTTTGTGAAGATATCCTTTCAACTATCACAGCGCGATGACATTCAGGAATATAAAAAAGCCGTTGTTGCTGTAGAGGGAAATAATATTAAAGGTACCGGATTTAATATTTCTGATGAGGGATACATCATAACGAATTATCATGTAATTGAGGAAATGCAGCAAATCCTTGTTCATTTTGCTGATGGAAAAGTGTTCAAGGCAAGAATTGATAGGGAATATCCTCAACTCGATTTAGCATTTTTAGAAATTCAAGGTGAAAATCTTCCTTCTTTGAAACTTGCCGAGGAGTTGAATGGGAATGAAGGTGATAAACTGTTTGTGATTGGTAACCCGTTAGCTTTTTATCAAATTGCTAATAAAGGTGAAATGATTGGGTTAAGAGCAGTTAACGGTGTGGAGGTCCCAGTACTTGCAATCACTGCTCCTGTATATCGAGGAAATAGTGGAAGCCCAGTAATCAACGAAGCTGGGGAGGTAGTTGGAGTGGTGTTTGCTTCAACAATTCCAAAAGTGAATAATGATGAAGAGATGGAAGGGCTTGCGATTCCAATTGAAGAAGTGAGTCAGCGTTTACCGAAGGGATTAAAAGAATGAAGGCAAATGTGACCCCCTGTGGCCAATAATTATATTGAGTTGATGGCCACACGGAGCGATCTATCGAAATAGCTTTAAATGCCTCTCGCTATTCATTTTCCAGATTTCTCATCATTATCCGTTATGGCCTGCTCTTCTTTTATTTTCGACCAAGTTTTAACATCATCATTACAAATATTTTGGAGACGATCCTTAAAGCGCGCTAGTGTCCTAACAGACATTTGCTCCTCAGGTTCACCCGCTATAAAAAACTCCAAATCACGCTTCAGTTCTCTCAAGCTTGTTAGTGTTTTTACATCTTTTACCCATAGGCTTCGATGATTGTAAAAACCCTCGATACCGTTAAATATCGTAATAAAAGCGGATAGCATTAACGCAATATCTGAAATTAGGTTGTTTTGTAGACTTTTTAAACCTAATAATACCGTGACAAGTGCTGAGCCAATAATTGAGGATAGTTTAAGGATTATTGCTTTATTTTTATGGCGGTCACGTCTTTTTTCAAACAGTTGAATCGTTTCATCGATGTCCTTCATTAAAACATCCAACTTCATTTGGGTTTGCATAGTATTTGTCCCCTTCAAGCTTGGGTTTATGGAATTTTTCTTTTGATAAATACTATGCAAAAAGTTAATGGTACTCTACAGCTTTTGAGGGCAGATTTATTTACTAATAAAATGTAAAATAGCATTAAGGAAATCACTTCAATGGTCCTGCAGATTCATTTCCTAATCTAAATGAAAGAAGTGTAGATAGGAATATGAAGAAACAAAAAATGATATCTTATTTTACAGGTGCGTTTCTGGCATTTATTGGATTGGGTGGAGTCGTATGTGGTTTGATGCTAATGCTTCAGCCTAATGGAGAATTGATAAAATTATCACTTGATCTCATTACAAATTCACCTTTCGATACTTATTTTTTTCCAGGCTTAGCTTTGTTTACAATTAATGGAGTAGCCAGTTTAATCGGTGCATGGTTAGTCATTAAAACTCATTGTTTTGCAGGATGGATGACGATGGGGCTTGGTGTAGCGATGATTATTTGGATTCTTGCTGAAATTTATTGGGTAAGTGAGTATAGTTTCTTGCAGCCGACAATGTTCGCTGTAGGTGTTGTAGAAATTATTTTAGGGTCAATAATCAAATCACAACATAAAAGACGTTATCTATTCTAAAGTGTGTTTATGATTAAATCGGATTGGCACGTAATGAATAGGAGTCCATCAATCATATCATATAGAAGATAAAAAAGGACACGAGGGCTACTTCCCTTATGTCCTTTAGTGCTGCTTAATGAGTTTCGAAAAACCCCAATGCATATTTAATTGCTTCTTCAACACTTTCGGTTTCATAGCCAACCAAGTCTTCATCAGAAATTTCCAACGTTGTTCGGGTCAATGAATATCCACTGTCTAAATTGATATCAAGCAAAGCCTCATAGCCTGAAGCTGTTTTGGTAATTTCTATGATATCGTAGTCTCGGATAGGCGTTCCTGTTTCGTATTCCAATGGCTCTAATTCCGACATTTCAACACCTCCATAAAATAATCCTGTTTTAGGTTGTTCCAAACAACGCATTAATAAACGTTGTAAAGGAAATAGATTATTTTATTTCGGTTTCACCAATTAACATAACCCGTAATTGCTCTTTTGGAAGGTTAAGTCTTGTCCACTCCCTACATAAGCGCTCTAATGCCTCTGGTCCCGTATCATCTGCTAATCGATACGCACCGTAATGCATCGGGACAAATTCAGTTGCTCCGAGTTCAAGAAATGCTCGAATACTGTCCTCAGGATTAATATGTGATTCTGCCATAAACCATTCTGGTTCATATGCACCAATCGGCATCAATACGGTATCAATGCTGAATTTTTCGCCAATCAGCTTAAATCCTTCAAAATAGCCTGTGTCACCGACAAAATAAAAGGTCTTTTCCTGTGATTGAATCATCCAGCCACCCCAATGGGATGAATTCATATCAGTGAGAGTTCTTCTTGTCCAATGCTGCGCTGGTACAAAATGAAGCGTGAGGTTCCCATGAATGACTTTGTCCCACCAGCATAGCTCTGTAACTTTATCATATCCTTTTCTGTTAAAAAGGGCTTTCATTCCGACGGGAACAAAATAATGAGGATCGCCAGATAATTTTTTTAGCGTTGAGAAATCCAAATGGTCATAATGGCCGTGAGAAATGACGACAATATCAATTTCAGGCATATCAGAAAGAGGAATGCCTGGTTGTGTTAACCGTTTCTGCATACCCATTCGTTTTGCCCAAACTGGATCAGTTAAAATATTTAATCCTTCTATTTGGAGTAAAAAGGTTGAATGACCAATCCATGTATAAGTGATCTTACTGCGATTATTTTGTAGCGCTTCAATCATTTTGTTAGGAAACTGTTCAATTTGAATCGATAAATCCTTCACCTTAGACTTTCTTTCCTTTTGCCACCGTCGTAGATCTTTATAGGTTTTTTGATTATTTTTTCCATTTAGATTTGAGTAATTCTTCCTCATATTTCACCTATTTTATTTGTCTTTTTCACCAAATTATAACATATATAATTTATCTCATTACAACTTATCTACTTCGTTAATAGATTAAGATTTTCGGAATAAAATAGGAAGTAAAAACCACTGGAGGTGATGGGGTGGCTATATTTCCATATAAATATTTTGATGGAGTCGGCTTGGCACAATTAATAAGCGGTCGTGAAATAACAGTTGAAGAAGTTCTTGAGGCAGCAATAAAAGAAATTGAAATGAAAAATCCTGAACTAAATGCTGTCATCAATAAAACATACGAAGGCGCAAGAGCCGCCATAAAGGAAAAAACTCAGCGTGGTGACTTTACTGGTATCCCTATTTTACTTAAAGATATTGCTCAAGACATCAGGGGAGAACCCATCACTCGAGGTTCTAAAGCATTTAGAGATGTACGAGCTATTAAGGATTCAACATTTGTAGAAAGAATTAAACAAACCGGTATGATGATTGTGGGTCAAACCAACGTACCCGAACTTGGCTTAATGGGAATTACTGAGCCTATATACTATGGACCTACAAGAAATCCGTGGAATCTGAATCATTCACCTGGAGGTTCAAGTGGTGGATCAGCAGCTGCTGTAGCATCAGGGATGGTTCCGATTGCAGGGGCAAGTGATGGGGGTGGCTCAATTAGAATTCCTGCAGCATTTTGCGGACTTTTTGGAATAAAACCAACAAGGGGTAGAACACCAGTCGGTAAAGGAGAAGGTAGACATTGGCATGGAGCGGCAGTTAATCACGTATTAACTAGAACCGTACGAGACAGCGCACTCATGTTAGATTATGTGAAAGGCTATGAAAAAGGGGCTGCTTTCCATTGTAGTCCATATGATACAAGCTATTCTAAAATATTGAAGGTAGAGTTTCAGAGATCATTAAGAATTGCTTTTTCGACTAAATCACCAATAGGAAAAGAAGTAGATCCAGAATGTAAACAAGCCGTATTAAAAACTGCGAAACTATTAGAATCAATGGGGCATATCGTCGAAGAAGTCGAGGCACCGGTTGATGGTAAGAAAATAGCAAACAGCTATATGACATTGTATTTTGGGGAAGTAGCAGCACAATTTCATGATATTGAAAAGGAGCTTGGGAGAAAGGTAACTTACAAAGATGTTGAACCTGCTACTTATATTTTGGGGCTTATCGGAAAGGTCATCACTGCTGATGAATTCGTTCTTAGTATTAGAGAATGGGATAAAGCAGCGTTTGCTATGGAACAATTTCATGAAACATACGACTTTTTTATGACTCCAACGACGGCATTCCCACCAACTAAGATAGGGGAGCTCGATCCAACAAATACGGAGAAACGATTGATTAACTTAATAGGTAAACTGAAACTCCAAGGAGTTGTGAGAAAGATGGGATTAATAGATGAGATGATAGAAAACAGTTTAAAGCGCACTCCATTTACACAGCTGGCTAATTTGACAGGTCAGCCTGCAATGAGTGTTCCACTTCATATAAATGAACAGGGATTACCAGTTGGAGTCCAATTCATGACGGCAAATGGAAGAGAGGATTTACTTTTTCAAATGGCAAACTTGCTTGAGCAAACCGACGAATGGATAGATATAACAAAAAATAGTAATTATTAAATGTTACTTAAAAAACTTTTTGGGTAGTAACGAAGTGGTTCGTTATCCCGAGAAATTAGTGCGGGTACAAATAATAAAAAATCGATTAAATAAAAGGAACAGGCTGCCACGTAATTGTGGTAGCCTGTTTAGCTATTATGTTGAAATTGATTATACGAGGGACACCTAACTATTACCATTAAAATGGAAATTAATATACATTTATCCAATTAACAAAGGGAATGCTCTTATTGTAATGAACTACTATAGGAGATGTATTTTGATGAAAATAGCTATTATGGGAGCAGGTCTTTCGGGCTTAGCGTGTGCAATAACCCTCGAGAAGTACGGGATTACTCCAGAGATTTATGAAAAAAGAAGCAAAGTAGGGGACAGGTTTGTAAATGGCGAAACACTGATGTCGATATTCACACGACCAACCCATGATTGCATTGCAACTCTTTCCGAAAAATATGGAATTTATTTAAAACCGACATCACATATTCAAAAAATAAAACTTTTTTCTAAACATGAAATGGCAGAGATTGAAACGCCAATGGGTTTTACCAATCTCCGTGGTAGAGTGGAAGCATCATTTGAAGCTCAATTAGTTCAGCAGCTTCAAACAACTGTAAATTACAACTCACAAAAAACGTATGAACAATTGCTCCAGGAATATACGCACGTTGTGATGGCCACAGGAGATGGAGAATATGCGAAGCAAATGCATAACTTCCGGGAGGATTTAAGCGTATCGATTCATGGTGCAACAATAGAAGGGGA
Organism: Bacillus marasmi; assembly: GCF_902168435.1. Lineage (GTDB taxonomy): Bacteria > Bacillota > Bacilli > Bacillales > Cytobacillaceae > Bacillus_BU > Bacillus_BU marasmi. The sequence goes on along the minus strand of NZ_LR656176.1, from coordinate 101,393 downwards.
TTTTGATCGGTATACAGTGATGGCATGGATAGATTATGATTTAGCTCCATATGGATATGGCTTTTGTATTCCATTTTCTGAAAAAGAGGCGTCCATTAGTATTGCAATTCCAGATTTACCAAAAAATCAATCTGTAAATATAAATGCTCTATATGAGCAGTTCATTCAAAAGCTTAGATTCGATTGGAAACAGCAATTAAAAATTACCGATCAGTTCCAGATTACTGGCTATCCCATCGGAATATGCCAAACCGCAAGAATCGGAAACACATTCTTTATCGGGAATTGTTTTGGAACGATGATGCCATTCATGGGCTTTGGGCAATATTGCTCTCTATTAAGCGGAGTTTTTGCAGCCTATGATTTATGTGGAAAGGGGAAATACGAAGAACTAATGGAACCTATCAGAGAGAGCTATGAAAACTCACTTGTCTTGCGAAGGGGGATCGAACAATTGTCGAATGATGGAATTGATCGAATTGTAGGCGGCATGAAGGGATATTGGGGTAAAAAGCTATTTCAAACAAAAGTTTACGATCCGCTAAAAGTGGCAAGTTTCTTACTACGTCCTTATGTGAAGGTAATGAAAGGAGTAAACCTACCATGAAAAATCAAAATAATATTGCATTAACATCGTCTGAACTTGGCTATCTTTGGACGGGTTATTCAATAAATGAGATGTCTGTTTGGTATTTAACAATATTTAGTGAACATGCAAATGACAATGACATTAAAGAGCTCTTTAACTTTGCGATAGGAATTGCGAGGAAATTGTTGGCTAAAAGAGGAGAGATACTTTCCCAAGAGGGGTACCCATTACCGAAGGGTTTTTCTGAAACTGATATCAATCCGACTGCGCCCCTTATATTCACAGATCGCTTTCTTCTTTCATACTTACTGATAGGAGCGCGTCTAGGTTTGGAATTTCATGTACGCTCACTTGCATATGCAACAAGGGAGGATGTACGTAAATATCATTCTGGTTGCGTCGATGATGCGATTCAATTAAATGATCGAGTAGTGGAACTAATGCTAAATAAAGGGGTTTATTGGCGGCAACCAACATTGCCAGCCCCAACAGCTCATGAAAAAATTCAAAAGACTAGCTATCTTGATGGATGGATAGGAGATACACGACCATTAAACAGTTTGGAAATTGCCAACCTCTACAGTATTCTTGAGTTGTTGTTGATGATAGAAACGATATGCACAGGTTTTGCACAAACTACCTCAACAACTGACATTGAGGAGGTTTTTTTAAAAGGTGGTAATCTGGCAAAAAATCAGTACCATGCCTTATACGACCTTTTATCAAACGACAATTTACCAATCCCTCCAAGCCATACAGCTGAATTAACAGACAGTAAAGTGAGGATATTCTCTGACAGGATTATGGTTTGTCATTTGGCAGGATTATTTGGTTCGTTGCTTTCTCAGTATGGATTTGCACTCGGCTCTGTAATGAAGCATGATTTGCTCACTACATATACTGCATTGATTAGTAAGGCAGGTTCCTTTGCGGAAAAAATAACAAGATTGCTCATCAATAAAGAATGGCTTGAAAAAGTACCTGGTGCCATTTCTAGAGAATAAACTGAAGATTCAGTATTGACAAAATGATTATTTCAATTTAATATTACTTTTAATTAAATAATAACAAGCAAAGATTGGAAATAGTAGAAGGTGAAGTAAACTTTTCAGAGAACCGATGGTTGGTGTGAATCGGTAGTTATTCCCTTTGAACTCGTCCAAGAGCTACTCTCTGAACTTATCAGTAGGGGATGTCGGTTTTCTACCGTTACATGGATAGGTGGTGATAGCCACTGAAAAATGAGTGGATTAATCATAAAAGGATTAATCAATTAGAGTGGTACCGCGAGCAATGCCTCGTCTCTATAAATTTTTATAGAGGCGAGGCTTTTTTATTTTTCTATAAAAAAAAATAAAGGAGTGTTTCTGATTTGACGAGGAAAATTTGGGTATTTGATACGACTTTAAGAGATGGAGAGCAGGTTCCAGGTGCAAAGCTAAATCTTTATGAAAAACTCGAAGTAGCACAGCAATTAAAAAAATTGCAAGTGGATATTATTGAAGCTGGTTTTCCTGCGTCATCAACCGGAGATTTCAACGCGGTGAAAGAAATAGCCAAGAAAGTTGGAAACACTGATGACATCATCATAACTGCGTTAGCGAGGGCAGTGAAGTCCGATATTGATTCTGTTTTTAATAGTATAAAATATGCTGAAAAGCCGTTAATTCATATGGTTCTAGGTACATCAGATATACATGTTGAAAAGAAATTTGGAAAATCAAAAAGTCAAATTTTAGATATTGGTGTTGAAGCAGTGAAATATGCTAAAACATTATTGCCGGATGTACAATATTCCACAGAAGATGCGTCCCGTTCAGACTTTGAATATCTATGGTCAACGATAGAAGCGGTTGTAAAAGCAGGGGCCACCATCATTAATGTCCCTGATACAGTCGGATATGCCGAACCTGAAGAGTTTGGCCACCTCATTTATAAATTGAATGATCGTTTGAAAAATCTTAATGATAAAGTGTTACTAAGTGTGCATTGTCATAATGACCTTGGTATGGCAACAGCCAATACATTAGCTGCAATCAAAAATGGCGCGGATAAAGTGGAGTGTACAATAAATGGAATTGGAGAACGGGCTGGTAATGCAGCCTTAGAAGAAGTAGTAATGTCGATGAATACCCGCTCGGCAATCTATCAAGCGTACACCAATGTTAATACGAAGGAAATAATGAATACCTCAAGGCTTGTTAGTAGTTTAATGGGTCTAGATGTTCAAGTAAATAAGGCAATTACAGGAGATAACGCATTTGCACATTCCTCTGGTATTCACCAGGATGGCTTATTGAAATCAAGAGATGCCTATGAAATTATTAGCCCAACAGAAGTCGGTCTAGAGGATATGGAACTAGTATTAACAGCTAGGTCTGGTCGACACGCAGTAAGAAATGCGCTTGAAAAGTTAGGGTTCAACCATTTAACTGAAACACAATTTGAAGGGATATTTACAGCGTTTCTTGAATTAGCGGATGCAAAAAAAGAAGTCTATAATCATGATTTGTATGTGATTGTAGAAAATTATTTCTCAAAACACGATAGTACTAACCAAGACTTAACCAACTATAGTGAACATTTTTATGAATTGATTGATTTGCAAGTGATTAGTAATCCAATCTTTCCATCAGCAAGTGTGAAAATGAAAAAAGGTAATATCATATTAAAAAGTAGTTCGGTCGGCTCTGGACCAATTGACGCTTTATACTCCGCTATTTCAGAAATTTGTGACTTAGACATTAAACTGATTGAATACAACATTAACAGTGTATCAAGAGGAAAAGAAGCATTAGGTAAAGTGAAAATCCAAGTGGAGTATAAAGGAGAGAAATATACAGCAAAAGCAACAGACACGGATATTATGAAAGCAAGTGCATTAGCTTATATCAATGCAATTAATAGTATAGTAGTTGAACATTTGCTTCCGGTAAAATAGTTTTTAATTTAACAAATAGGCTGCCATCCCAAAGGGGATTAGCAGCCTAATCATTTATGAATTCAAGACTTCATTATTTTTGATTTGTAATACTTGTTCTAGGTTTTTCGTTTCGTCACTAGTTAAAGGAATTAACGGTAAGCGTACCCCACCAACAGACACGCCTGTGAGGTTTAAAGCTGCTTTAACCGGTGTGGGATTAGGAGCAGTAAACATCGCTTTCATAATTGGCAGGAGTTTGCGATGTGTTGCAGCTGCCACGCGTAAGTGACCATTTTTAAAGTTATTAATCATATCCTGCATTTCATTACCAATAATGTGAGCTGAAACAGATACAATACCTACTCCACCAATTGATAATACTGGTAATGTTAAACTGTCATCACCGCTATATAACACAAAATCATCTGCTGTTCTATCAATGATTTCTGCCATAGCATCAAGATTCCCACTCGCTTCTTTAATAGCAACAATATTACTAATCTTAGATAAACGAACTACTGTATCCACAGATAAATTGACAACACTTCGTCCAGGAATATTATAGAGCATTACAGGTAAAGAAGTTGCTTCGGCAATCGCTTTAAAATGCTGATACATTCCCTCTTGTGATGGCTTATTGTAGTAAGGAGTAACGAGCATAATGCCATCTACGCCAGCTTCCGTAGCTAATCTTGTTAAAATAATAGACGCTCTTGTATTATTGGAGCCAGTACCAGCAATAACCGGAACCCGACCATCAACAATCTCAACAACAAATTGAAATAGTGCTACCTTCTCATCCGAAGTCAATGTTGGTGATTCACCAGTAGTCCCCGCCACTACAATTGCATCTGTACCATTGGCAATTAAATGATTAACGAGATTTCTCGTTGCATTAAAATCAATATCACCATTTTCATCAAATGGGGTAACCATAGCTGTTAATACTTGTCCGAAATTCATTATTCCTCATCCTTTACATAATTTTATTGAAAAATTAGAGGGATAAGGCTACTCAAAAAACAACGCAAAAAAGCAACAACGAGGGTTCGCTGTTGCAAAAGAACATAATCTAAAGACGTTCCGATGCGTGAGATAGCCCTCCATATAGGGATTCCTATATGACAGTTCTGTACTTATTCAATACAGACCCAGCGTTAAGAACAATGAGGTTCTTATAGCTTCGGCAAATTCCCCTTTCAGTAAAAATCACCGGATCTCATCATCCTCAAATTACTTACTAATGGTTTCTGCGCCTCTATACCCACTTCAAAATGTTTGAAGTAAGAAATATTTAGTTGACTGTAATATAACAAAATATTTGATGAATTTCAAGAGTATTTTGTTTAGTAGAAAGAAAATTTAGTAACTTTACAATTGTGGTTTTAAGTGACAAATCAAATGGTGGCAAGGGTTAGGTAAGGATATAATGAGCATAAGAAGAATGATAAAAGGTGCGGTGATCGAGATGAGGATTGGCAAGTTTGCAAAGGTGAATGAAGTCAGCGTGGATACCATCCGCCACTATATGGACCTAGGCATAATCGTACCTGAAAAAAAGGGTGGGCAGTATGAATTCGATGACGGTTGCCAAAATGATTTCAAGATGATAACTGAATTTAAAGCAATGGGATTTCAATTAAATGAAATCAAACTGTTTTTTCTTTACAAGAATATTGGCAAATTGACGAACTATGATGAAGATTCATATTATCAATCATTATTTACAATGAAGCGTAAAAAAATTGAAAAAGAAATAAATGATTTGCAGCAAATTAAAGCAAAACTCGACCGGAAAATAGACCAATTTAATAAACAAAATAGCAGCATTGTGTTTACTAAAGGTGTACACATTAATACTTTGAAACTCCTTAGTTGTTCTGAGTGCGACCAACCGCTGATTCTCGAAAACGGTTCAATCAGCCAAAACCAAGTTATGGAAGGATCACTTACCTGTACCTGTGGACACAAGTACACCATTCAATCCGGTATCATTTCCGTCAATCGGCCCGTACTACAAACTGATGAACCCATTTATGATGGCCAAATCAATGAATATATTATGATAACTGAACCTAACTATTTGCAAAATATCAATAGAAGCCTGCATTGGGCAATACGGAAATTGGATAGTTTAAATCTTCAGCAAAAAATCATTCTTGAATTAGGTTCAGGGATGGGCATCTTCCTCCGTAATCTTTATCAGGATTTACCAGATGATTGTCTTTACATTGCCGTTGATCATAATCTTGAAAAACTCCGCTTTTTAAAAGGTTTGCTTGAGAGAACGGGTATACAGCGAAATGTATTGTTTATTTGTGCTGACTTTTTAGAAATTCCAATTGTAAGCCATTCCGTCGATGTATTGATTGATCATACTGGGACAAGCAATTATTCCTTCGAGAATGAAAGCTTTTTACTTAAGGGAGTTGATCAACTTGTGAAAGCTGAGGGACATCTATTGGGCTCGTTCTTTATTTTTAATAATTTCGGTAGTAAAAGCAAAATCGCACCGGAGTTCAGGTCGAATTTTTCAATCCGTTATATTAAGGAACAGTTAGTTGATTTAAGGTATGAGTTAATTGATGATAAAAACTCAGAGATTTTACAATACGGTGGAAAATACGAGGATTTTTTTGTGAAGGGTGAAGAGGTGTACACATATTCATTCTTCGGGAAAAAGGTGGGGTTAACCCAACGTTTGTAATTTTCACTTAAAAGAATAACTATATACGCCTACTTGATGTGGTGTCAACCCAATCACTTAAACTAAAAACAGTAAATGTTTAAGTGAGGTGGATCTGAAATGGACGCTATACAATATACGTATCGCAAAAGGCAGGAACAGACAGAAGGGAAGAATCTGTTTCTCTATTGCTCTAGTAAAACAATTTCGGTTTTCGGGACCTCCCTGTTTAATTTTGCATTGGGATTATATGTGTTAAAGCTGACAGGATCACCGTTAAGCTTTGCAATTACACTGATGCTCGGGGTCATTCCGATGATTTTAATCTTTCCATTTGCGGGTGTCATTGCCGATAAAGTTAATAAAAAGACATTGGTTGTAGCCATGGATTTTCTTAGTGGAATCATGTTACTCACTGTCTTTAGTGCATCCTATTTGTACCAGCTCAATTTGCTGCTCATTTATATAACAACATTTTTGTTAACGTTGTTTACGACCTTTTTTGCGGTAGGGTTGGAAGCTGCAAAGCCAAACGTCGTTTCAAAACAAAGATTAATGAGCATTAACTCAATAAGTAAAAGTATTGATTCGCTTGGCACTGTTCTTGGACCAATCATTGGTGGCGTCGTTTACGGTTTAGTAGATATAAAGCTTTTCATTATCGCTAATGCCATTTCATTTATATTGTCTGGCTGTATGATTTTATTTATGGATTTTAACTTGAATGTGACGGAACAACAGCAAAATGTGAAAATTCATATCTTTGAAGATATGAGGGAAGGGTTTCGATATTTAGTTCAGAGAAAAATCATCATGAAATTATTCGTTATTTTAATTGCGATTAACTTTTTCTCCGGTTATGCCATTACGGTACCATTACCATTTATTGTAACGTCAGTTTTAGGGCTTTCCTCACGTGATTTAGGGATTATTCAAGCTTCAATGCCAATTGGGATGCTGGTGGGAGCGTTGATAGTAAAATATATCATTGCCAGAATCCCTTATCATAAATTACTGAAAGCTATAGGCTATGGTTTAGCATTATTTATGATGCTGCTTGGGTTGCCAATTTGGCTTGAAGTGCTCCTTTTTAATAATCAAATCTACATGATTTTCTACTGCTGTATTATGTTTCTCATCGGAACCACCATAGCGTTAATTGATATTCCAATGGCTTACTTGATGCAAACTGAAATTCCAGATGAGTATCGGGGCAGGGTAATGAGCATTGGCATAAGTATTGCGAAAATAATGCTCCCAGCTGCTATGCTACTGTCAGGTTTCCTTCTCGTGTTCATTCCGGCATATATTTTACCGATTACTGGTGGCTTACTATATTTGTTCATTAACACCAAAATGAATTCTCATAAGTAGGATTAAACGATTACTGCTACAGACTGATTTACTCCAAAGCGGTAGGCAGGGTATTTCTAGCATGTTCTTATAGTCCACCAGATAAAACAAATGGAGGTCTTGTGATGAACGCTTCCTTCTTCATACGATTGAAAGCATTTTTATATGATTACCTTTTAATCTTAGGATATATAGTTTTACTGATTATTCTTAGTGTTTTTCTGATACCAGCGATACAGGAATTATTCACCGGTTCATTATTGGTTGCCCAATTGGCAGGATTTGCTTTGTTAACATTACCAGTTTTACTGTATTTTGCGATTTGCGATTCATCCCTAGTTGGTCAGAGCTTTGGAAAAAGAAAAATGGGAATTTCCGTCATTGATGATACTGGCAGTAATCCAACTCTGGTTCGTTCGATTTTTAGAAATGCGCTTAAATTCTTACCGTGGGAGCTTTCACATTATCTTGTTTACCGACTTGTACACCTAGGTGACCAATTTATTCCTCTTACCTACACACTTTTAGGTGTGATAATTTATGGATTAATGTTCACCTATATTTTGACAGCGATATTTACAAAAAGAAAACAATCAATATACGATATGATTGTGAAAACTGAAGTTGTGAAATCTATGTACCAAAACACAATATAATAATAAGGCTTATGTAAATTGGAGGTATTTATATTGGAAAAAATTTTAATTGTTGAGGATGATTCAAAAATCGCTGAATTGCTTCATTCTTATTTTGGAAGATATGGATACGAAGGAAGAATTGTAGAAAAATTTGACCAAGTGCTAACGGAATTTAAGGAATTTGAGCCGCATTTGGTTTTATTAGATATTAATTTACCAACATTTGATGGCTATTATTGGTGCAGGCAAATTCGTACAGTTTCCACCTGTCCTATCATTTTTATTTCTGCCCGAAGCGGTGATATGGACCAAGTAATGGCGTTGGAAAATGGTGGAGATGATTATATTACTAAGCCGTTTCATTATGAAGTGGTAATGGCCAAAATCCGGAGTCATTTGAGGCGAGTATATGGTGAATACGCTCCAAAAATAGAGGAGCGGGTCGTTGAATTGGAAGGATTGACCCTATATCCAGAACGATTAGAAGTTACACTGAATGATAAGACGACAGTTTTAACAAAAAAGGAAGCCGAGCTACTAGAAATGTTCTTATCTAGTTATCCGAAGGTTATGAGCCGTAATAAAATTTTAGAGAAGCTGTGGGACGATATGATATTTGTTGATGATAATACAGTTAGTGTCAACATGACAAGATTAAGAAAAAAATTAACAGAACTAGGCATTGAAGGAGCGATTGAAACCGTGCGAGGCGCTGGCTATCGCTTAAATATGACCTGGAATCAGGCAAAATCATGAAGCTATTTATCCGTCAACATATTCCTTTAATAATGTTTTCATTGCTGCAAATATCGATAATGCTACTCGTTATCTGGTTTTCTGGATTTCAAAATTTGCTTATTTTAAGCTATTCTGCCTTTCTAGGTGTTTTTATATTGATTGTATATTTAACTTATAGGTATTTCAGTGAAGCTCAGCTGTATGCAAAGCTTTCTAAGCCTCCGCAAACACTTGAGGAAACAATAACTGAAACTAACCATACTCCTCTCGCAAGCGCAGTCGATGACTTTGTTGACATTCAATTTCGTCAATATCAAGCGAAGTTAGAAACATGGGAAGAAAAGCAGCAAGAACGATTTACATTTATGAATCAATGGGTTCATCAAATGAAAACGCCGCTGTCTGTAATTGAATTGATTATTCAAAGTGAGGATGACCCCCGATTTGATAGCATAGCTGAAGAAACCCTGAGACTAAGAAAGGGCCTTGAAATGGCTTTATATACCTCCCGTTTAGATACCTTTACAGAAGATTTTTTAGTACAGGACATTTCATTGTATGAAACTATAAATAAAGTGGTCGTTGAAAATAAGCAATATTTTATTCGAAATTATGTTTATCCTGAATTAAAAGTGGACCAGCATCTCAAAATAAGAACAGATGGGAAATGGCTCCGTTTTGTTCTTGACCAGTTACTGACCAATGCGATTAAGTATTCAGCTGGGACTCGTGAAAAAATTACAATTGCTGCATATAAGGAAGATCATGCGGTGATTCTCGAAATCATTGATCGTGGTGTGGGTATTCCTACATCAGATTTATCAAGGGTTTTTCAGCCTTTTTTTACTGGAGAAAATGGTCGAATGTTTAAGGAATCAACAGGAATGGGATTGTATTTAGTCAAAGTAGTTCTCGAAAAACTCAATCATTCAATTGAATTAGAATCAAAAGTTGGTGAGGGTACAACGGCTAGGATTATTTTCTCATCATAGTAAGTAATCTTTATCACTGTATTTTGGTAACTCTTTCCTTATATTTATTAGTGGGAGGTGTCGAATAATGAAAGTTAAATATCCGGCAAAAGGTGAATTTGATATTAAAGAAATTAAAGCGGAGCTCAAACCATTCGGAGGTAAGTGTGCTAAAGTCGTTGATGAAAAATTAGAATACTTAATCGACGCAGAAAACAAGGATGCGGCTTACCAACACATGAAGGAAAAAGGATACATAGAGTAACTGATATACTAATATCAAGAAAAGGCATGTGTCAAAAGCACATGCTTTTTTTGTGCTTTGTTATTTCTTACAATTATTACAAAAAACCTTACAAGCTTGTCACCTCTGTGAAAGGAACTTCGATATGACTTTAGGGATAGTCGCGATATAGTCTCCTTAGAACATACGTAAGGAGAGAGTTACAAATGAATTTGTCTGAAGTAAATGTTACGTGGTTTCGCACCATTAACAATCTTGGAAAGGATTATCCTGCATTTAACCCTGTGTTTGAATTTTTCGCTGAATACACTGTCTATATTCTAGTATTAGGTTTATTGGGATTTTGGTTTACTACAATCAAGAAAAATCGCATCATGACTATCAATGCGGCAATAGCCTTCATCTTAGCAGAAATAATCGGAAAGATCGCAGCGCTTTTATATTCGAACAACCAGCCCTTTGCCGAACTATCAAATGTCAATCAGCTCGTTGAAAGAGCAGTCGATAATTCATTTCCTAGTGATCATACAATTTTAATGTTTTCAGTATGTTTTTCAATATGGCTTGTCAAGAAGAAACAAGGTGTAGTATGGCTAGTTATCGCTTTTGCAACAGGGATTTCCAGAATCGGTGTTGGCGTACATTACCCATTTGATGTCATCGTCGGAGCAACGATTGCAATTATTGCTGCGATATTAATAAATTGGGGCAATTCTAAGCTTTATTTTTCAAATTGGGTTCTGTCAATTTATGAAAAAATCGAAAACAGCATTCTACCAACTAGAAATCGCTCAAAGGATGTGTAATTAGAAATCTTACAGAGCTGTAAGAAAGATGAAAGCTTAATCAATAGGTGCAGCTAGGGGTTTTGGGTAGACTGAAAATAAGGAAAAGGAATATGAGGGGAGTTACCAATATGGAAATCCTAAAGGTTCAAAAATTAACGAAAATATACAATGGAAAAGTGTCTTATAAAGCATTGTCTGGAATCGATTTAAGTATAAAAGAGGGTGAGTTTGTTGGGATAATGGGTCCATCCGGAAGCGGGAAAACAACTCTCTTAAATGTAGTTTCAACGATTGATTCACCCACTTCAGGTGAGGTCCTTATTAAGGGAGAAAACCCACATCAATTAAAACGAGAACAACTTGCCAAGTTTCGCAGGCAGCAACTAGGCTTCGTGTTTCAGTCGTTTAATTTACTGCCAACCTTAACTGTGAAAGAAAATATTTTGTTGCCATTGACCTTAGATGGAACAGGTTTAAAGGCGATGAATCTTAAATTAGCTGATATTGCGGATAAGCTTGGCATAAAAGAGATTCTTGATAAGCGAACATACGAAATTTCAGGCGGTCAAGCCCAACGGACTGCAATCGCGAGAGCAATCATTCATCAGCCCCAGCTAATATTAGCAGATGAGCCAACTGGTAATCTTGATTCAAAATCAGCTCGAGATGTCATGGAGCTTTTGTCTGGTCTTAATAAAGCAGGGGCAACAATGATGCTTGTTACACATGATCCAATCGCCGCAAGCTATTGCAGTCGCGTCATATTTATTAAAGATGGAGAACTATATAATGAGATTTACAATGGTGAAAGTCGCCAAGTTTTCTATCAAAAAATCATGAATGTTTTATCGCTGTTGGGGGGAGATACTCATGACTTTTCGACAGTTCGCATTTAATAATGTGTTACGAAACAAAAGGGTATATATTGGGCATTTTCTCAGTAGTACTTTTGCGGTAATTATCTTCTTCACGTTTGGCTTAATTGCTTTTCATCCGGCATTAAAGGGCAATATTACTGAGGTCAGTTCGATGATGAATACGTTAGGAAAGGGTAGCTTTCAGGTTTCGCAATATATCATTTATATTTTCTCGGTTATCTTTATTTTGTATTCTGTCAGTTCCTTTTTGAAAAAACGGAAAAAAGAATTTGGGATTATGATGATTCTTGGTTTATCACCTCGACAATTCAATCGTCTTGTGTTTTATGAAAATATTATTATTGGTACTGCAGCAACGATTATTGGAATTGGGATTGGCTTAATATTTTCAAAATTAATCTTACTGATTAGCGCATCAGTACTAACATTGGAAAAAGGCTTGCCATTTTATTTTCCGACAAAAGCGATATCGATAACTGGCATTGGGTTTATGGTGCTGTTTGTGCTTATATCACTGTTTACTTCTAAAACCATCCGCGTGACAAAGCTAGTTGATTTGATTAAATCAGAGGAAAAGCCGAAACCAGCACCAAAAGCATCAATCTTGTTGTCCCTAATTGCAATGCTCCTAATTGGATGTGGGTATGCGGTTGTGTTTTACTTTGCGATGTATGTAAACGAAATGTCTCAGGAGGAAATGTTTGCCTATATGGGAGGCACAGTAGCGCTTGTTGTCGCAGGGACCTACTACTTCTTCACCCAGTTAAGCGTATATGCTCTTAAAGCAATCAAACAAAGTGAAAAGTTATTTTTCAAAAAAACCAATATCCTGTCTGTGTCAGAATTGGTATATCGAATAAAGGATAATTCGGTAACCTTTTTCTTAGTTGCCGTTATCTCAGCAGTTGCGTTTACAGCGATTGGTACATCTTCAGCTGTTGGCGAAGTTCTGTTCAACGAGCTTGATACAACTTATGCGATAGAATATGAATCTGATATAGAAAATAAAGAAGAACAAGAGCACATTGCAAAAATAAAGGACGAGTTGGAAAAGGAGAAAATACCTTTTACACTTGTAGAAATGTCCTTTCAAACAACTAAAACTTATTATCAAACGATGAAAGTTTCGGAGTATAACAAAAACGCAAAAATGCTAGGATTCAAACCAATTACGCTTAATAATGAAGATGCTGTTGTTGTAGTTAAGAGTTCTTTATCTCAGCAAAATCCGGTTAAAGATTCATTCGTTACCTTACATGATAATGAGTTTAAGGTTGCTATCCAAGAAGTGATTACTAATCAATATTTTGAATCCTACCGGCCAGTGTACGTTGTGAATGATTCACTGTATTTGAAACTTGTGGAGAAAAATTCGACAGACAATAATGATAGCGTTTCTGAACAACATCGATATGGATTTTTAATTGAGGATTGGAAAGAAACATTAACTGTTTCTGAAAAAATAAAAGAGCAACTTTATTACGATATAAAAAATCCAGTCTATTATGTTTCTTTTTTAAGTATACAATGGCAGACAATTAATCAATTGAATGGAATTTTTTCAATACTGACGGTGCTTGTTGGAATTGTATTCTTTGTGTTTGCTTCTAGTTTTCTTTATTTTAGATTATTTACTGATTTGGAAAAGGATCAGGAGAAATTCCGGATGCTTTCGAAAATTGGTTTAGGGAAAAAGGAATTAATAAAAGTCGTAACAAGAGAAATGGGAGTTCTTTTCTTCCTACCCTTTATGATTGCAGTCATCCACAGCAGTATCGCGTATGTGGCCTTGCAACAATTAGTAGATAGAGTAGTGGGACCAGTTTCGTTAACTGATAATTTCCTTTATGTTTTAGCTAGTTTCCTGGTTTTTCATCTAATCTATTTCTTCGTGATGAGGAAAACGTATTTAAGGCAGATATATTCGAAGGTTATATAAAGTCTGTTTCCGATAATAAAATTATGTTAACTTAAAGAGCGATTTTCCAATCAAATTCAAAAAAATTGGCTTCATGATTCAACAGTCGAATCATGAGGCCAATTTTTTCTACAATGAATTATTTTAATTAGCTTCAGATTGTAAAGCTACATCAGAAGGGCGTTCACCACGTTGTAAATCATCAATGGCCAATCCGAAATCCATTTCCAGATGGGGGTAATCCTTAAAATTAATCCAATCCCCGCCCCATTCGAAGCCAAGTTCTTTGGCAATTGTCACTACTTCAGTCCAATCCGCAACGCCATTAACATTCCCGTCATACTGACGATCCCATAAAATATCTCCTGTCGGTATTTTGATGGCGAAGTCAATTGCCAGACCGTAGTTGTGATAGGACTCTCCGCCTCTTGCGTGCGTTACAATGTTTCCCTCCGAGGACCGACCTTTTTCATACAAGCGGTCCTGTTCTTCTGCGCTACGAAATCCGTCTGTAATCACAACGGATATACCCTTACCTGCAGCCTGTTCAATTAGTTGATTCATTTTTTCTTCCACAACCGGGTGAAGAGAGGTGGGCATTTCAGCCGTTTGTGTTACTTGGGGCTTTGAAACATATTGAAAGTAAATGAAAATCGCAATAATAACAAGTAATGTCGTGGTGATAGTGCTTTTCATCCATTTTAATCTCAAGAGAGCCGATCCTTTCCAATTAATCTTTTATTCTACTAAATATGACGTCCAAAATAGGAAAATAGTTTCACACCAAAATTATCATGATTCGTATTTTCGATTTTAATCTTTTATGGGAAAATGGAATAATGATCAACCGATAAAATAAAGGGTGAAATAGAATGGACTTTATCGCAATCGATTTTGAAATTGCCAATAACAATTTAAATAGCGCTTGTTCCCTAGGTATGATTTTTGTAGACCAAAACCAAATTGTAGATAAAAAATATTACCTCATTAAACCACCAAGTCTCATATTTGACGAAAAAATGGCAAAAATCCATGGCTTAACAAAAGAGGATGTTCTAAATGCACCAAAATTCGATGAGGTATGGCAGGAAATTAAACATTTCTTTAAACCTGGTACACTTGTAGTTGCACACAATGCTCAATTTGATATGAGTGTGCTGAAGAGTTGTTTGTTAGAATATTCACTTGATGTTCCAGATATTCAGTATGCTTGTAGTATTTCCATTAGTTCACTTGCCTGCAATGGAGTTAGAGGTTCATTAAAAGCCCGCACCCAACATTTTGGAATTGCGCTTGAACATCACCATAATGCACTTGCAGATGCAGAAGCCTGCGCTGAATTGGTGATAAAAAGTGTTGAGTTGTGCAATCATCAATCAATAGATTCTTATTTAAGTATCAATAGTGCTGCAATACCAGTCAAATCTTTAGCACGCTTTAAGCATCAAAACAGCTTTTACCGAAAAAAACCTCAGAAATACAAAAAAATTGATATCCAGGACATCACTCCTTCATGCGAGGAAATGGATTGCAATCATCCATTTTTTGAAAAACAAATGGTTTTTACAGGTGAATTGAGCATGATGGAAAGAGCTACAGCTATGCAAAAAGCAGTTGATGCTGGGGGAATCATTAAAAGCGGTGTGAGCCGAAAAACTGATTTTCTTGTGGTGGGACGCCAAGATAAAACTTTAGTCGGAGCAAAAGGAATCAGCACAAAGGAAGAAAAAGCCTATTCTTTAATTGAAAAAGGTTTTGAAATAAAAATCATTAATGAAATGGAATTCTTCCAATTACTTGAATCAAATGATAATGCGAGTTAATAACTAAACTTAATTGACAATAAACCGTAGTTCAGAAAGGACCGCTCAAGCCTATATCGATTTTTGACTGCGGTTTTATTTTATTTAGGTTGAAACATCATTAAGATTAGAATGTTCCAGCAATAAAGGGTAGGAAGTATGTATCCGGAGGTTTCTACATGATGACCGATAGCACTTTACTTGATGTAATGAGGATGCGTAAATCAATCCGTTCTTTTCAAAAACAGCCATTAAGCAGCAAACATATTGATTTGATTTCTCAATACATAAATAACGAAGAAAATCTTATAGGTCCGTTTGGTGAAAAAGGTAAGATCGAATTGGTTTCAGTTACAAACAACGTTTCGGATAAAGGGATTAAATTGGGAACATACGGTATGATAAAAAATCCACAGGCCTATTTAGTTGGTATCACAGAAAATAATAAACAATCTTTGTTGGATTTTGGATATGTATTTCAAAAACTTATTCTTTTGTTAACACAACATGGAATCGGAACATGTTGGATGGGAGGGACTTTTAATCGGAATTCTTTTGAAAAAGAAATACCATTAATTGACAAGAAATTTATTCCATGCATTACTCCTATAGGTTACCCGCATGAAAAGCAAAGGGTACTTGATAAAGCACTCCGCTTTGCAGTAAAAGCTGATAATAAAAAGCCTTGGGATCAACTTTTTTTCGATGAGAATTTTGAAACTTCTTTAACAGATGCCAAAGCAGAAATAATTAAAATACCTATTGAAATGGTAAGGCTTGGTCCATCTGCTTCAAATAAACAACCGTGGCGCCTAGTAATAAATGCAAATAAAACAATATGTCACTTTTTCATTGAACAAACACCAAACTATAGCACAAAATTGGGGTATGACATGCAATTACTAGATATGGGAATTGCAATGTGCCAATTTGATTCGGCATGTAGAGAATTAGGTATAGACGGACAATGGAAAGTGGTGGATCCTGAAATCGACACCCCAAATGAGTTAACAAAATATATTGTTAGCTGGAAAAGCACTTCCTTATTTAGTTAAAATGAGCTTCAACAAAACGCCTTAGGATCATGAAAAAATCCTAAGGCGTTTAATATTATCACAACAGTGAACTGTAAAGCGTGAACGTGCTATTTTATCCAATTGATTCATATTTATGGTAGAAATTATGCTTAATATCAGGCAAGTCTTGATTTTTGAGGATATTGATAAATAACTCAGCAATCTCTGGGTCAAATTGAGTACCTTTGTTTTTGGTGATCTCACTAATCGCAAATTCGATACTACGAGCATCATTGTATACACGCTTAGACGTCATAGCATCAAAAGAATCGGCTATTGCCATAATTCTTGCTGCAAGGGGAATGTCCTTTCCTTTCAACCCATATGGATAACCTTTTCCATCATATCGTTCATGGTGAAATCTGACCATATCAAGTATTCCGGTTGTTTTTAAAGATGATACATGCTTCAATGATTCGTAACCAATTATTGGATGATTTTTAATGATTTCAAATTCCTTGTTCGTAAGTTGTGAAGGTTTGGTTAAAATCGATTCAGGTACTCCAATTTTTCCAGTATCATGTAATAATCCACCTAAATAAATAGCTTTACATTGAGATTTTGACAGTTTCATTTCTTTTGCAATCATCAATGAATATTTCGCCACGTTTTCAGAATGATTAGCTGTATAAGCATCCCGTGAATCAAGTAATTTCGAAATCGACATAATGATTTCAGTTTTATTATTTTTTTGAATATTAAACTGTTTAATTACTTCAACAGAAATGAAAGTTACTGCTAAATACACCAATAGGCGAATGAAAAAGGTTGCAAGACTATCAATATCTTGTATAACGATGGATCTTTGAACAACAACCAGAAATGTAAATAAAATAAGGAACCAACGTGGCTTTGAGTAAAAGCCGATGCCTAAAAAAATAACAGACAGTACGTATAATGAGTTCAGTGCATATATCCAATAATTAATGATAGGAAGAGCAATAAAAAATAATATAAAGAGCTTTCGATATAGACTAGTATTATCCACAAAGAAATTAATTTTATAATCCAAGTCCAACACCCTCGTTGCTTATTTAAATACCAAGTGGATTAATAAAAGTACAATTTTACCCATTAAAATAATTTTAAAGGATACTTTTAAGAAAATACTACCATTATTTCAAACACATTGTGACACTTTCACATTGTTAATTGAGATAGTAGAATTTAAGAAGGAATTTACTATATTTTAAGCGAATTGCCAATTATGAAAACAGTAAACAATCACGATTTTTTGAAATTATGATGGAGGATGACACAGGATGACAATTACGATTGAGTACATGGAGCCATCAGATTGGAAACAAGTAAGTAGCATTTATCTCGAAGGAATTTCTACTGGCAATGCGACATTTCAGACTAGCGCACCTAGCTATGAAGATTGGGATAACGGGCATGTTAAGTCTTGCCGTTTAGTAGCAAAAACAGGTGATAAAATCGTTGGTTGGGCAGTGCTAAGCCCGACCTCAAGTAGATGTGTATATGCTGGGGTAGCAGAGGTAAGTATTTATGTAGGGCTTGAATACTCCGGCAAGGGGATTGGCAGTTTACTATTAAAAAGATTAATTGAAGAAAGTGAACAGCATGGCTTTTGGACATTACAATCTGGTATTTTTCCAGAAAATATTTCAAGTCTAAAAATCCACAAAAAAAATGGCTTCCGAGAGATCGGAAGACGAGAAAAACTCGGAAAGATGAACGGAGTATGGCGTGATGTGGTTCTGCTAGAAAGAAGAAGCACAAAGATTGGTATTGATTAACGATATCAAACTGAAAAATTAGATATTTACGTAGTTCCAAGGGGAAAACTAAAATGAGCACAAGTCATAAAACTATCTATAAATTTCTGGGAATTCAAGGGCTTTCGCTAATTGGAAGCCGATTAACAGCAGTCGCTATCGGGATTTGGTTTGTTAAAGAAACAGGTACTGTTACACCATTATTGTTGATTTCTTTATGTAATGAGTTGCCCATATTATTTTTTGGTTCACTAATTGGTATAGCAGTGGATCAATTGAATAGAAAAACCGCCATTCTGATTGGAGATGCGGGTCAAGTGTTATGCACGATTTTTCTTGTCTTCAGTCTAATAAGTGGTACGGGTATGGCTTTAATATACATGATAGTGGCAATTCAAGGATTGTTTATGGCTTTGCAAAGTGTCGCTTCCTCTGCATTAATCCCACAAATGGTTCACAATCACCAATTAGATCGGGTTAATTCATTTAAGGAAGTTCTTTTTCCACTAGCTGGAATTATCGCTCCATTTTTAGCAGGGATGCTTTTTGAACCAATTGGTTTGGTTGGTATAGTCATCATTGATATAGTAACGTTCATTATTTGTATCATTGCTGTTGCCAGTCTATCATTACCTGGAAAAATGTATAAGGACATACAGGTAAAGAAGGGAAGTCTATGGAATGAGGCAATGGAAGGATATCGTTTCCTATGGAAGCATAAATCATTACTATACCTTTTTCTTTATTTTGCCTGGTGGAATTTCATATTAAATGGTCCTTTAGAGTTAGCCATTCCGTACTTTTTGTTCAAAACCGGAAATGATATGGTGATGTCCTGGTTACTCCTCGCAATGAATGCAGGTGCGATGGTGGGGGCATTGCTGTCAGTGTGGTGGGGATATTTCCATCATAAAATTAGATTTATTGTTTCTGGATCAATTCTTACAGCAGGAATGTTTATTTTTTTAGGATTAAACGAAAATGTTTGGCTAATGGCTGGAACTATTTTCTTGTTGATGTTGCCACTGGCAATGACTGGTGCCCTATTTACTTCACTTATACAACGAAAGACGCCTTTACATATGCATGGAAGGATTTTTGTAGTATTCGGGCAATTATCCGCACTGTCCGCACCGTTGTCCTTTCTTGTTACAGGTCCAATCGTCGATGGCTGGCTTGAACCATCAATGGTAGAGGGTCGCTGGACATGGTTAATTAGCGTTTTCGGACAAGGACCCGGTTCTGGAATTGCATTGCTTTTTGTAGTGTGTGGAATTCTGCTACTAGGTGGAATTTTTATAACTTGTTGCTCTACTGGAGTACGTAACTTAGAAACGGCAATGCCGGATTATATGGAGGAAAATCCATAACTTGTTTATATTTTAGGTTGAAAGGTGGATCCTCGTGTTAGATAAAATAATGGGTGGTCTATTCGGTGTGGCTATTGGAGATGCACTGGGTGGGACAACAGAATTTATGACTGAATCAGAAATCAGCGCAAAATATGGTCGGCTCACAGAAATCAGTGGTGGCGGGTGTTGGAGCCTTGAGCCCGGTGAAATCACCGATGATACAGCAATGACGATTGCCGTTGCGAGAGGCATCTTGGAGAAACCGCTGGAACCAATAACGAAGATTGGCGAGGAATTCTTAGCCTGGTACGGAACTAATCCAAAGGACGTTGGCATAACGATTAGGAGTGTTCTAAGTCAATATCAAGGAGATTGGGAAGAAGCTGCAAAACTAGTTTGTGAGCAGATGGATGGAAAATGTGCTGGAAATGGTTCGCTAATGCGCACTTTACCAATTGCACTCGCTTATGCGGACAATGAGAAAATGCTCGACATCACCTTCCGTCAGTCTATGATGACACATTATGATGAGCAAACAGCACAAATATGCCAAATTTACAATAAAATTGCATCAAGACTTCTTAATCATGAGCAACTTTATCAGGCGATAGAAAAGGAAATACAAGGGACTCAGTTTAGTTCCGTCTTTCATAATAAACCTATTGTCCCGGCAGATGGATATGTGGTGAATACTTTTTATTGGGTGCTCTATTATTTAGTACACTTTAAGGAGTTTTCGGATGTTGCGATTGAAGCTGCTAATAAAGGTGGAGACAGTGACACCATTGCTGCAATCGCATGTGGCCTAAAAGGAATTGAAGTCGGGTACAACGCCCTGCCTGAACATTTTAAAACCAAAATTCTTGTAAAAGAGGAATTGATGGAGCTTGGTAATAGATTATATAAACTGAGGGTATCGATGAGTTCGTAAATATTAGAGCAAATCTAAAAAATGAACTCATAAAGGACTCATGAGTTCAAAACCCGGAGAAAAAATCTAAATAATGAACTCATAAAGGGCTCATGAGTTCAAAACCCGGAGAAAAAATCTAAGCAATGAACTCATAAAGGGCTCATGAGTTCTAAACCCGGAGAAAAAATCTAAGTAATGAACTCATAAAGGGCTCATGAGTTCAAAATCTGGAGAAAAAATCTAAATAATGAACTCTTAAAGGGCTCATGAGTTCAAAACCCGGAGAAAAAATCTAAGCAATGAACTCATAAAGGGCTCATGAGTTCAAAACCCGGAGAAAAAATCTAAGTAATGAACTCATAAAGGGCTCATGAGTTCAAAACCCGGAGAAAAAATCTAAGTAATGAACTCATAAAGGGCTCATGAGTTCAAAACCCGGAGAAAAAATCTAAGCAATGAACTCATGAAGGACTCATGAGTTCTAAACGCTTTAGTACAACAACAGGAATGAATCCATAACAATAAAGGGGAGATAAGTTTGGAGGCTGTTACCTTTGAAAAAATAAACCATTACGGTATAAAAGTTTTTGAAAATGACCTGTATATCCACATTCATAATCCAGGAATGTTATTAATGTATGATTGTAATTTTCTCCAATTCAAGAAAAATCCAACTTTGACGGAATTTACCAAAGTCGAGGATTATTTGCGCGAATTCCATTTAAAACATGATCAGCATCATCTCAAATTTTATTTTCCTGAAAATGAAACAATATTACCAGAAGTCCGTGAATACTTTAACCAATTGAATTATCATGCGAGTCGTTTAGAGTTGTATAGTATTCAGCCGAAGGATTTCCCACAAATAAAGGAAAATCCCGAGATATCTGTCCAATCAATAACAGAAGATAGCTTAGATACTTTCTTGAAATTTCAGTATGAACTAGATTTCAAATATGGACTTGGATATGCGGAGCAGCGGCAAGCACAGCATCGACGGAATTTCTATTCTGACAGGTTTCAGCAAGTAATTGCGTATTATCAGGACTTGCCTGCGGCTAGTGTTGATTTAATCATCACTGATGATACGGTTGAAATTGATGGATTAATCGTCCTCGATGCTTACCAGAAACGGGGTATTGGTAGCATGGTACAAAGGTATGTAATGGATCAATTTATGGACAAGACAGTGATTCTAGTGGCAAGTGGGGAAGATACACCAAGAGAAATGTACAGAAAGCAAAATTATCAATATCTAGGTTTCAAATACGAGGTCATGAAGGTGAATGAATAATCGAGACTTTACAACAATAATTACCGTGCATCTCCTTTGTTTGATTTTAATTAAGATGATAAAATAAACAATTATAACTAAAGGGGATCAACAAGAAATGAACAAAATTGAAATTATTGCGAGAAGGATATTAGGTTGGAAGTTAAATAGATGGGACCGCTGGCATGATCCTGAAAAGGGTATCTTCATTTACGATCACGAATTTCAACCAGAACAAAAACTGGAACATGCAATGCTCATCGTTGATAAATTGAAACAATACGGATTTTCCTATCAACAAAAAGGAGATTCAGAGGTTTGCTTTAATGGAATTTGCGCAACAGGTGAAACGCTACCTGAAGCCATTACGAATGCTGCGTTCGAAATCGCCGACAATAGCGGAATTCCGGAGGGGTGGCTGTAACCAATCACAGGGAAAATCAACATTATGTTATAACAGAGCTTAAATATAAAGAGCCAGAATTTCTGAAAGAGAAATCCTGGCTCTTTTCATATTGTCCATTGCATATGGTCTCACTAAGTATATGGATTAATTTCTTGTGGCAAAAGTTTTACAGCCGATTTCCTCGTGCGTCATCACTGATTTCTCATTATTGTAGCTTCCGACGAAGATTTCCTTCGCCCCGCATTTTTTGCCTTCGCTATTGTAGATGCAGTTAGTAACCTCACACAAAATTTGAGCCATAATAAAGGCACCTCCTTTTCTACAAATATATGTAACAAACAGGCTTTTAGACGTGTTTGTCCATAATATTCTTTCAATAAGCTCTTTTTTTCTTGTTTTAGGGAGTCGTAGTAGTTACCAATCTATCAAACTTTGTATATTAACGATTTCATTTCCGATATGGTAATAACTTTGCACAATAAAGCCTTCAGTGTTTGCATCATACTTTAGATTCGTGATTTCTATTGGTGCCAATCCAAGTTGAGGATCGTAACAGAGATTAAATGGACCATAAACCTTAGTAATGTCCTTATTTCTACTCAAGACGATATAAAGCTTATCGTTACGGATAATCATCGTACTTTTTTCGCGACTGGCAGTAGCACTAGCAATTAGATTAGCATCTTCATTATTAACGAAGATAATATAGCGATAGGGCTCCTGCATTCCTTGCCCCTTAATGGTAGTTTCCTTATGGTAAAATTTATACCTTTGGGAACGCCCCGTTTCATCTAACCAATATCTACTTCCCTTAGCTGTTTTAAATGTTAGTATTGGATTAATTTCTAATTCTGGTTCCACTTTCTAACACCCCCAACTCACTATTTTGTATTTGACTGACTTTCTTCTCAACCTCATTACATGAGGAGGAATGCAAATTTCCTTAACCTATTATACTCAAGACAAGCTTACTTGCTTGTACGATTACAATTAGTCTAATGCGGATTTTTGATATGCCTCATTTATATAAAAAGACCTTAAGAGTATCCTTCCTATCGACGGTAGCAAGAAGTACATTCTGAACCTCTGTTTGAAAAGATGTCTTTAGTTGAGCAACAAGCCAGACTTCATCTTTATGCGCCTCAATTAATTCGGTTTTATTAATTTTTCCTTCCTTAATAATCATGCGCGGAAAATCAAAAGGCTCAGTTTTTAAGACTAAGTCATTAGGAGTTACAGGTTCATATTTTGGATCCAAAAAGACTGATAGCCTTCCCTCCGCTTCCCATATTGCAAAAGCTACTTCGTTCATATTCACGACTTTTTCCCTTCGTAGTTCTTCCATCAAAACATCCAAAGAAATTCTTGCTTTATTTAAGCCTTTGATTAGAATTTGACCATCACGAATAATAGTAATTGGTTTTGCATTAAGTAAGCCTCTAAACCAGGGGAATTTTAACATCAAAAATAACGCACCTAGATATAACAAAACCAATACAGCTGTTGTGATCATAGAACCTTTTAAGCCAAGCTCTTCATCCGATAGTGGATGGGCAATGATGTTACCGATAACCAATGCCATGACAAAATCCAAAAGCCTGAGCTGTGAAATAGCCCGTTGACCAAGGATTCTAGCAACTATTACTAAAAAGAAGAAGGCAATGACTGCCCGCAAAATCCATTCATAACTTGAAAGTGATTCTTGACCTTGAAAGAAATCCATAAGTGAACACATCCTTAATCCAAACAAACTCAATGTTAGTTTTATCTTGAAATGGTGGTTCATACTTCAAAAAAACGGAAATATTGAAAGTATGAATAATTGTTCAAATTTCAAACCATTCCAATAATTAGGAAGGGTTCTGTCGGAAAAAGGCGTAATATATAAATTAAGAAGTTATTGGAAATGTATATTTAAACCACGAGAGGTGATTATGAATGGGTGAGTTGTGCTTCACATCATTTTCCTACAATGATTTTGTCAAACGTTTGGAGCAATGGTTTCAATACCAGACGAATGAGGACAGACCTATTTATTATTTATTCCCTTCAAATAAATGGCTGCAAGTCGCAAGAAAAAACCAACCTGGAATAGCATTTCAAACCTTTGATGATTTAGCGGTACTTTTATTAAATGAGACAAAAGTTAAATTTACTAAAATAACAGAAGAAGAACGCATCCTATTCTTCTATGAAATATTAAATCGTGAGCAGCATTTTGTTTTTGATATAGAGCTTTCAAAAAAGGCAAAAGCATACAGTGACAGCTATGGTCAGTTAAAAAGACTAGGGCTTAAGGTTGCTGACACACCACCTCAACTTCAAGCTCTTATTGATACATTTTATACATATGAACAAGAATATCGTGATGAAAAGGGTATGTATGATCCGGAAAATAGGATAATGAAGGCAATTGAAGCTGCAGAAAATCTTAATCAATTTCCGCTTAGCGGAGTGGTGATAGATGGTTTTATGGATTTCAGCCCAGTGCAATACCTTTTCATAGAATACTTGCAAAAGAAAAATGTGCCTTTCACAATAAACTTGCCAATTTTGGATAATGAAATGATTAAGGTTACCAAAACAACACTTCAGAGGTTGGGAGTGGAGGTTATAGGAGAAAAAGCTCCTACCCCCAACTTATTGTGCAAAAAAACGACTACTTACAAGGCGACAACAATTGAGGAAGAAATCTTTGGAGTCCTGACGACCATAGAGAGACATAAAGGTCAGGGGCAGTATCGTGAATTTGGAATTGTCCTGGCAACAGAAGCAAATTATCTATCAACATTACAACAACTTAGCAAAGTAATGAAAATTCCTATTTTAAAACCGCGGAAACTACCGGTAACCGAGACGAGCTTTGCTTCGTTCATAAAGCTATTATTCGATAATGAACATTTATCAACAAAATGGGAGCAACTTGCCCTCGTTGAAGCCATCACGGCACTTTGCATTCAAACATCTACTGAATTCATAAAAGTGAAAGAAATGTTTATTTCAACTGGGGAAATTTCGGACCCAGAAATATCTGCAATATTAAAACAGACCTTAAAATTCCAATCGCAATTGCCTGTAACCTCAACAATGAAGGATTTTTCTCAGCAGTTCTACCAATTTATTCAGCAACTTCCATTAATGTCAATTTGGAAGAAGTTCATTAAGGAGAAAAATTCACCCTATATCCAACAGCTTGCTTTAGAAATGCGTGCATTACAACGAATTATGGAGCTTCTGAAACAATCGCTCGACTCGATGTCTGATACTATTAGCAATTTAAACGTACATATTGATTGTTTTCGAGATGTATTTTTAGCAGAACTTAATAGGGTATTTCTTTATTTGGAAAGAACCCCTGCGGATGGAATAGACATCTACTCGTTCCGTGATGTTCCTTTGTTTAGGGGGAAACATCTTTTTGTAATGGGGCTAAATGAAGGAGTTTTTCCTAAACAAACTAGCTTAATTGGTTATTTTCAAGAACGGTATTTAGAAAATTACACAAGTCCTTTTCCATTACCACTTTCAAATGTTTTTCGAAAAAAGGATGACGCAGCCTTTGACCAGCTTAAATACATAGCGGAAACGCTCTCTTTTTCCTATGTAGGGGGAATGAATCCACACCAACCTTTACTGGCTTCGAAATATATAATGGATGAGCCAATCACAGAAAGCTTTTCGACGGCATCACGATATAAGTCAATAACCTATCAATCTAACGAAGAATTTACTGAAAAGCTTGCCTATCATTATGGCATTGGGAAAAAAATAGCAACGGTTCAAGGGCTTATCCGGCAATATATCATTAATCTCAAATATCTAGAGTCTGGCCAAGAAATCCTATCTGATAAATGGGCTGAAAAGCTTGCGAAAAATAAGCTATCGATTACTGGTTTGGAACGATATGCTGCCTGTTCATTTAGATTTGGGTTAGAGCGGATTTTTAAAGTTCGTGAGCCGCTGAATAAGCAAGGCAGAATGGACCCTATTGAGACAGGAAACATGATTCATCGTATTATTGAAACACTTTATCGTGAAGTAAAAGGTGTCCCATTCGCAAAACTGGCAGAATTTTTTCAAGGCAGTGCCGAAGCAAAATTGGAATCAATTTTTGAGGTGGAATGGGAGAAGTTGAAACGAATTCATCCCGAAATTAGCCAGATAAAGCTTGATAAAGCAAAGCAGGATTGGTGGAAAAAATTTAGAAGATGGCTAGCTGCGGAACAAGAGCGTTTTTGGCATAACGGGGAATTGGCCGAAATGCGGATTTTTCGCATTGAGGAACCTGTTGAATTGAGTTTTACGTTGGAAAACAATGAGGAATTAACGCTTTCTGGAAAAATAGACCGTGTTGATATAGATGAACATGGGTTTGTAATTTATGACTATAAAACAAGTGATAAGAATTTAGATTTTAACAATCATATTCCAGCGGGTGTTGTTTTACAGATTCCCCTGTACTTAATGGCTTTAGCGCATGAATTCAATCAAGGAAAGTATCAAAATCATAAAATCAACCATGGAGAAGCCATTGGTGGCGGCTATATTTCGATGAAAGACCCTCATCGTAGAAAACAAAATATGGTCTGGAAGGATCAAGATCACCGGGTCCGCTTTGAGCCAAATAAGAAATATAAAACGAATATTGTAAATTTAGAAAGTGAGTCTTTACGCCAAGAATTAAAATTGGACGAACTAATAACAAGGCTTTGGCGGGGAACATTCACAGATTTTTCTGTTAGACCTTTTAATGCAGATGAGTGCAAATATTGCATTTACAAACCGGTTTGTCGGGTAACAACTGAGCAACAGAACATATGAGGGAGGGAGTGAGAAAAATGAAATATAATCCAGAGCAAGAGAGAGCAATATTTGGAAAAGAGCCTCTGATTGTGGTCGCTGCAGGTGCTGGTTCCGGCAAGACAAAAGTGTTGTCAGAGCGCTATGTACACTTGTGTGAGTTAAAGCTAAACGTCGAGTTAGGCATAAAAGAGAAAGAAAACGCAGCTGCAGACGTTAGTAGCATCGTTACGCTTACCTTTACCGAGGATGCTGCATTAGAAATGAAGGATCGGATTCGAAAGCGATTAATTGAAAAACGACGCCATGCTAGTAGAGAATATCCAAATCATACAAATGTGGCAATTGAATATTGGAAAAACCAAATCGAAGCACTCGACAATGCTGTAATCTCCACGTTTCATAGCTTTTGTCAGCGGATTGTGTTGGAAAATTCATTCGAAGCTAATATCTATCCTGATGCAACAGTAATGGATGATACACAAAGTAAGCTTTTGAAAGCAGAGATTTTTTCTGAACTGGTGGAAGAAGGCGAAATCAGCGGACAATGGAACCTGTTATTAAGCGCAATCACTAGCTATTCCCTTCAGGAAAGCCTTTTTGCGGTTTATGGGAAGGTGAAAGAGTATGAAATTAATACGAGCCTGCAGGAAAAATTAAATATAGATGCACTCCTTACAGAGTGGAAGCTCTCGAAGTCAGAAAAGTTAAACAAATTGGATGTGGATTTTTACTCGTTCTTCCAAACAGATCCGGATACAAGTAAACTTACGCCTGCTAACAAGAAAATTTATGATAATATGCATGATATTTACCTTCGAAATCTTCACGATGAACAGTTATTGATGGCACTTAAAGGAAAAATAGATATTAAAAAAAATGTTCCAAAAAACCTGCAAACACAAAATTTATCGATGTTTAATGTATTGAATGCTCTGATAGCCGTCCGCGATATGTTCGATGAACCAGAAGAAAACGAAGAGAGACTAGAACAAATTTTGGTGGAGTTCGAATCGTTTTTTATTACCTTTGACCAGAAGTATGAAGAAAAAAAGCGCGAGTTGGCACTGCTTGATTTTTCCGACTTACAGCAAAAGGCGCTCAGTCTTCTTAATGATTCTGATATTAAAGGTTACTATTCAAGCTTGTATAAGCATTTCTTAGTCGATGAGTTTCAGGATACAAATCAGCTTCAATTAAGGATGGTTGAAAAAATTAATCCACCTTATCGCTTTATCGTTGGCGATGGCAAGCAGTCTATTTACCGGTTTCGCGGAGCAGATGTTCAGCTTCTAAACAGCGAGGTGAAAAAGGCGAAAGAGGACAGCACGTACGCATTTATTGATATGAATATTAATTATCGAACCTGTCATAGCATCATCGAATTTATAAATTTGCTGTTTGAACAGGAGCATTTAATGGGTACAAGTTTAGAGACAGGTGCACCACTGTACAAAACAGAGTATTCACGCTTGAATGCTTTTCGTAATGATGAAAGGTGTAGCCAGAGTCGTGTCGAATACATAAAGGTTAGTGAAGCCCAGGAAGTGAGCGTAGATGAAAATCAATATAATATGATTGCTAGACGCATGGTACAATTAAAGAAAAATAAAACAGAAATTTTCGATAAAGAAGAAGGTTACTGGCGACCAGTAGAGTGGCGTGATATGAGCGTTCTGATGGCCTCACGAACAAATTTAACGAGACTAGAGCTTGCCTTAAAGGAGTTAGATATTCCATATAACGTGTATGGTGGATTAGGATTTTATGATCGCCAAGAGGTAATTGATTTTCTCAGCTTATTGCGCTGGTTGAATCGACCATATGAACAGCTTTATATCATGGCTGTGTTAAGAAGTCCAATGTTCGGCTTAACGATGGATGAATTTTTGGAAATTCATCACCAACATGGTGTCGAATGGTCATTGCATGAGTTCCTGTACGAAAAAAGATATCTTGGACGACTATCTAATGAATTAAACGAAAAGCTTGAACGGTTTTGTGCATTATATGAAAGATGGACACCATTCCG
The DNA here is from genome assembly GCF_902168435.1 of Bacillus marasmi. Classification (GTDB taxonomy): domain Bacteria; phylum Bacillota; class Bacilli; order Bacillales; family Cytobacillaceae; genus Bacillus_BU; species Bacillus_BU marasmi. Next base: position 72,274 of record NZ_LR656176.1, on the reverse strand, counting down.
CTGGTCAGCCTCTATTCAAATGGATCTATTAAATCTGCTGGAAGACAGCGGACTAAAAAATGTGCTGCTTCTCCAAAAGAACAATTTAATGAAAGTCAAAAATATTGAAAAATTAATCGAGACCATAGTGGATCTACGTGCGAAATCAATGGAAGAGATGCTAGCTAAAATTGCGATTTTGGCAGACTTATCTGAAAAGGAAGGCGATGCAGAGGTTGAATTGACTGGTGGGAATTATGTTCACATTATGACGATTCACGGCTCTAAAGGGTTAGAGTATCCAGTTGTTTTTGTTCCGAATTTATCTCGAGCACTTCCGGCTGATCGAGGGACTTTTAGATTTGATATTGAGCGTGGCATTTCAGTGAAATTCGAATTGGAAGACGAGGAGAATTTGCTTGGTGAAAAAATAAAAATTGCTGCGCCAAACTTTAGTGATTTAATGACGGAGGCTAGGAATCAGGCAATCGAAGAATCGAAGCGGCTCTTTTATGTAGCTCTTACACGGGCTCGCGACTTGTTAATTTTAACATCAAAGGATAAGGAGCAAAAAGAAAGCTGGTTTAGTTGGCTTGAGCTTGCACTAATAAATAATGAGATGATTAATGACTATATTACTGTAATTGACGAGCTACCAAAAGAAATGGCGATAGTTGAGGGAGCAGATGAGTATGCTGGTCCTAGTGTGAAAATAGACAGGGAGATTCCGATTACTTTTTCCGTTTCCGAGGTAATGAGTTATTTGAATGCTCCAGAGCAGTTTTTAGAGAAACATATTTTAAGGCTCGACGAAGCATGGCTTGAAGATACAGGAGAAGAAGAAGAAGAGGTTCCAATCGAAAACATAGATGAGATGCTGAATGAAGAAAGTACTGCAACAGTAGTTATGAATGAGGTTAAGCCAACGGTCTTAGGGACAATCGTCCACCGAATTTGTGAACTGTTGGACCGTGGTTATGAGGAAAAGGATGCATATCGAGAGGCGTTGACAAATCATATCCCACTAGAGGAGGAATCACTCTACTTAAAGCAGGTGACTCCGTTAATTAAAGCTTTTCAGAGATTAGCGTTAGGCGAGCCAGTAGAAAATGAATGGGATTTTGTTTTAGAGCTAAACGGGGTTCAAATCATCGGTGAAATTGATAAAGTAATAATAAATAATGGAGTATTTGAGGTAGTTGATCTAAAGACAAATCGCATCCATGACAATGTTGAAGAGCTAGTCCAATACTATAAACCGCAGCTTTACTTGTATAAAATGGCATATGAAAAGGCAAACGGTGTAGAAATTGATTCGATGAAGCTTGTTTTCCTTCGCGACCCGGGGAAAGCAGTCTATGAGGTTAATTATGAAATTGATTACGAAATACGATTGCTTTCTGCCATTAACGAAGTTGCTGAATTAAAACGGAAATTCATGAAATAGTAAAAAAAGAAGGCGTTGATCACGAAGATCAATGCCTTTTCTAACGTATGAATGAAGTTAGGGTATAAACATTTTTAGTACCGTAATTATTTTTCTACGGTTGGTCCAACCAATGATTCTGGATCAGTTCCAAGCAGTAAATGACTGATATTAGTAAAACCAGTTTGCGCAAATTTGTGAATGATCTGCTCCAACTCGTTAAAATCAGGATCATCTTTTAATGCTTGCAATTCTCTATCATATAATCGAAGGACAGAGTCATGAACCGAATTTGGTGTGAATTCAGCTGGGTCCTTATCCATTAATAAAGCTCCCATATATTGAAATTTAAAGTTAAGTGCCCGGGTGAGGTACACTAATTCTACTAGTTTTTTGTGAATATTAGGATAATTTTTTTCTAAATTCTCCAATGCTTGACACACTTGTTCTAAATCATTAATACAATTAAAAGTGATCAATCAAATTTCCCCCTATATTTTGTTGATGAAGTGAAACGACTCAGTTCTGATAATTCATACAACTTGATTATTACTAAGTCTACGACTGGTTTAATGTCATGTAAAATGGTTATATGTTATTGCTAGCATAGCTTTTGTCTATGAAAGCGTTTATTGTGAAGGCTTTTTATATAGAGGAAATTTTTAGAAAAATCAGTTAAACAATCAGTTAGAATTATTTTTCTGCTATACTATAAGCGTTTAGTTATATTTTTGAGTTGTTCAATTGTAAAATCTAACCATTCCTTTGCTGCGTAGGAAATGTATTGGTTTTTTCCCCAAATGATGGCCAAGCTCCAGTTAATTGATGGATTTTCGACCCGAATCGATCTAACGTTGTTTCCAAGTCTATTGCAAATACTTTCAGGTAATAGCGAAACACCAAGTTTATTGGCCACCATTTCTTCAATGAAAAACAAATGTGCACTTTCGGAGATAATATGTGGTTTGAAGCCAGTCTTTAAGCAGGCTTGTATAATTCGGTCATTTAGAACAAAATCTTTGTTAAACAGTATAAAAGATTCTTCCTCGAGATCAGCTAATTGAACAACGTCTTTTTCCGCAAGTCGATGGGAGGGGTGGAGAATAAGCTTCAAATCCTCCTCCATGAAGGCAAAATGGTTGAAGATCTGATTCTGTGTCGGAAGAACAATGACACCCACATCTAGTAGATTATTCTCTATGTCCTCTTCAATTTTCTTTGAACCGGATTCTTCAATTAGAAACGTAATCTCGGGATATTTTTCATGAAATAATCCGACGATTTGTAAGAATTGATGAGCGTTAAAAATGGGCGGAAGACCAATACGGATTTGTCCTGTTTTCAATCCTCTTAGGTCACCGATTTTTATTTCTAAATTTTTAAATGCCTTATCTATAAAAAGAGCCTGTTCCAGAATAATTTTTCCAGCATCAGTTAGTACAAGCTGCTTGCGAGAGCGGTCAAACAACGAAACACCTAACTCTGTTTCCAGATTCTTGATCATTTTACTAATCGTTGGCTGTGTAATGAACAAACTATCAGCTGCTTTAGAAAAGCTATTGAATTTTGAGATTTCAATAAAATATTGTAAATGCTTTATATCCATGGTCGTGCACCTAGTTTCTAGTATTTTGTAAAAAGTATCTATATAGTATTTTAACAATTTATATTAAAAACCAACATTGCTTGCAAGTAAATGCTTAAATAATTTGAAAAAATTCAATAAATGTGATGGATGTGGGGGAAAGTTCACAGATTATTCATTAAAATAAGAATGAGAAAGTTTATATCTAGTATCATTCAACAATTAAAGGGAGGACTCTATTATGACTACCACTTTAATTGCTCCACCTTTAGGGAATAATGAAAAATACTTACTGGATGAATATTTAGGTACTCGAGAGCCTCGGGAGGGTCTATATCAATTAATTCAAAATCGACGGGAACGGATACCTCGTTTATATAGAGGGATCATGTATTTATTAGAAGATGTAACAGTTGGACACATATATAGCCATTGGGATCTGGCGTCATCTTGGTCAATTGATGAACAGGTAGCAACGCAATTTGCTTTGGCTGAATATGTTCCAGAGGATATCATTGATAAAATGGTAAGAAATAAGAAGTTATCCATAAAAGATTACCATGATCAATTTGTACCAATAGTCCTTTATTGTGATAACGTAAAAGGTTTTGTTGTTAATCATCATTACAAAGACCATCTTTATGCTAAGGAAAATGAAGTAATAGTTTATAATACTAAATGTAAAATAACCTTAATTGAGGATGCTTTTTATGAGAGCAAAAGGTACTATAAAGTGTACTGTCACTCATTAGATTAATTAAATAGGGATTTAGACTGTATAGTTGACACAAAAATGCTATAAAGTATGTGACTTTTGATATTTGGAGTCCGTTAAATTCTATGATACTTTTAAACTATATAAAGAGAATTCAACAGAGAGAAATTACTTGGAGGTTATGAAAATGAGCTGTGGATGTGGACCTTTTATTGATGGAAAAGCAATTGTCGATCATGTAAAAAAACAAGGAAAAGCACACTTTGAACCAAATGTACTACATAATATCGCGTGCGGATGCGGTGAGACGTTTATCCTAGAAAAGGTAATTATGAATTGCCCAAAATGTGAAATGACCTATGCTGTTACACCATGCACCTCATCTGATATCAATAACATTAGACAAGCTGGCGTGAAATATGCTTAATTAATATTACTAGTTACACTCGCACACAAGTTGCGGGTGTTTTTTTATTATAAAAAAGAAAGCTCTGAAGAAATTAAAGCATCATAAATTTTCACATTGCATAATACATATACATGAGGAATTACAACATAATTTGGGGTGAAGGTAGTGCCGGTAGTTAACAAGCAAACATTTATTTGTACGGTACAACAAGGAGATACACTGTACTCAATTGCCCGCAGATTTCAAAGTTCGGTGGAAACTATAATGAAAATTAATCATATATTTCCACCTGTAACGGATCCAGGCTTGATATATCCAGGAAACGTGTTGCTTGTCCCAACCCAAAATACGGCAAAGGTTAATTATATTGTTCAATTTGGTGATAACATCAATCGAATTGCAACAAGATTTAGCACTTTTTCAGATTTGCTTGCAGGAATTAATCGGATAACAAATCCGAATCTGATTTATCAAGGCCATTCACTAGTAGTACCTGCTTTTATTTATGAAATACAAATCAACGATTCCATTACAACAATTGCTCAAAGATTTGGGATTCCACTATTAAACATTGTTAAAGTAAACCAAGGTCGATTAGGATTTCAATCAGACCTGATTTGGGCAGGGTATCATGTAATCATTCCATTACCAACTTCAAGAAATATTGTCCTGTGGTCACCACTTCCAGTGACCCAAATCAAATCAGGTCAAATGATAGATGGTCAAGCTAGGGCGTTCGAAGCCAATGTTTTACACCAGTTGAGAGACTATAACGGAGTAATTGTTTCTAATGAGCGATATACAACAGCAAGTGAAGGTGCACCTGCCTATGGTTACTTTACTAGCTCAATTCCATTTGATCGGAATCCAACAACTATTGGTGGGGAACTTTGGGTATACACAAGAAGTGCAAAGGATGGAAGTATACAGGATTTAGTTAGGACTCCCGTTTACTTATAAAAACGCTACATTGATCAAATTATAGAAATCAAGTCAAATTTGGGTTGATGAAACGACTTGAACCTTAATATAAAGTGACGCTTCTGCTCAGAAGCGTCACTTTGGTTTATTAATATCAAGTTTGATCATCTGTTAAATAAGTATTAGCGGTAACTGGTTGGAAATTTTCCATTTGATCAATAAGTCTTCCGGGTTCAGTATCTACAATTGCCATCGAACGAAACTTTTCATCCATAAACTGCGCATCGGTCATGTGATGGAACAGTGCTACAAGGGGATTATAATAATAATTCGTATTTAAAATCCCTAGTGGTTTATGGTGAAGTCCCAGTTGTCCCCAGGTGAAAATCTCGAAAAATTCCTCAAGAGTGCCAGGACCGCCCGGTAAAGCAATAAAACCATCAGAAAGCTCTGCCATTTTAGCCTTTCGTTCATGCATGGACTCTACAATATGTAATTCCGTTAAACCTTTATGAGTTCTTTCTTTTGTATCTAAAAAGTTTGGCATGACCCCAATAACTTTGCCGCCGGATTCTAAGACGGAATCCGCAACCGCACCCATAATTCCAAGACTAGCCCCACCATAAACTAAAGTAATGCCCCGTTGTGCAAGCTCTTTACCTAGTAGCTTTGCCTCCTCTAAATAAACATCTGATGCTCCACACTTCGAACCGCAAAAAACTGCTAGTGATTTCATATGAATTTCCTCCTGAATAAAGCACATACTAAGCTAATGATTAAACTAACTCTATATTACCAATATTTGTTTGACTTTGGATACAAATTTGGAAAGCGAAGAAAATTTAATAACAACAATCAACAAATACCGTAAAACATCCTGTGAAACAAGAAAATTCGGGGGGTGCCTGGCACTTAAATGAATATGAAAAAGTTATTGGTTATTTTGCTGGCTTTCATGTTTGTATTTGTTACGGCCTGTGGAACTGATGAGAAATCAAACGCGGACGAAACGGCAAAAGATGCAAAAAAGGAAGAAGATAGTAGTGAGTCCATAGACGTAGATAAAAATTTATTAAGTGTAGAAATAACTCTTCCGGCATCAATGTTTGAAGGGGAAGATGCTGAAAGCTCAATAGCGGAGGCGGAAGCAGAAGGAATACAAGTCACGAAGAACGCTGATGGATCAGTAACGTACAAAATGTCAAAAGCTAAGCACAAAGAAATGATGAGAGAAATGGAAACAGAACTGCAAAAATCTATTGAAGAAATGAAAAATGGAAAGGATTCTCCTTCAATTAAAGAGGTCACTGCCAACAAATCATATTCTGAATTTACATTAGAAGTTGACCGCGCTGGATATGAAAACTCATTTGATGGCTTTGCTGTGTTTGGATTAGGACTTTCAGGGATGTACTACCAGCTTTTTCAAGGAAAGGACTCAGAAAATATAAAGGTTAAAATAATTGTAAAAGATGTTGCAACTGGTGAGGTAATCGGTGAGACAGTTTACCCAGATGCGCTGGAAGATTTGGAATCTGAAGAAGCACAAGAATAGGCCCGGACTATCCCTGTGCCGCTGAAAAGGGAGATGATGCATCCTAATGAGAAAATTCGTTTCAATAATCATATTACTAACAATGGTATTGATTGTTGGGTGTTCTAATGAGTATGCAGGTACTTCAGATGAGAAAAATACTAAAGATACATCCGAAGAAACAAAGCAAACGGATAATCAAAAAGACGAGCAAGAGGCAAAGCTTGAGATAGTTGACCAAGCAAGTGGTGCATGGACAGATTCAATAGGTTCAGTTTGGGTTCACACCGGTGCCATATATAAAAACACTGGTGATGTTCCGGTAGAAATTGGTGAAACCCAAATGAACTATAAAGCGCAAGATGGTAGTGTGCTCGGAACAAGTACAATGGTATATTCTGTCCCATCTGTGGTGGGTCCAAATGAAACAGCCTTCATTGGTGAAACCACAATTCTTGATGGAGAAACTGATTCTGCAAATTTTAAAGAAACAACCTTTAATTTTGGTTTTGACAAAACAAAAGAGGACCCCACGCTACTTGAAACTTCTGTGGTTAAAGGAATAAAAGGAGATGATTATTCATCTTATCGTGTTACCGGTATGGTGAAAAATACAACCGATGCAAAACAAGATGATATTCGTTTAGCTGCTGCACTATTAGATGAGTCTGGAAAGCTTGTTGGTGTACTTGTAGGGTTGGTTGATATTGGAGTTAATCCAGGCTCTGAAGCAGGTTTTGAACTCGCATACCCTGAAATTCCCAAAGAAGCAGAAGCAAGAGTTGCTAAAATTGAGGTAAAGGCATATGGGTTTAATTTTTAATATTAGTGAAACAATAATTTCTAAGAAATATTTATTAATCTGGAGGTGTCCTTATGACGGTTATCAATGATGTGAAATCTGCGTTAGCTGGATTAAAAAGCGCTCAAGCTAGCTTTGAAACTTTTGCTCTGAGCACAGATAATCAACGAGCAAAGCAACTTTACCAAGACGCTGCTAAGCAAACACAAACTGTTATTGATAGTATTGAGCCCCGTGTTCAAGAGATTGAGGCTGAAGAACCTCAATATAAACAGCATTAGAATTGCATGATAAAAAGGTTGGTGAAAAAACCAACCTTTTTTAGAACTTAAAAACAATATTCAGAAAAGGTGATAAAAAATGACGGTTGCATCAAACGTAAAGCATACTCTTGCCAACCTCAAGGGAGTTGAAGCGGACTTATCACGTTTAGCACTGCAAACCGAAGATCATGAATCGAAGCGTTCGTTACATGAAACAATGATGCTCATTCATGAAATTGTGATGGACTTGAAAAAGCGAGTTAACGAAATAGAAAGAGAGGAAGTTCAATACAGAGGCTTTTAGCACAAATTTGGTTGTAGGAGGTTTGAGTAGTGCCAGATAGTCTTGATATAGTAGTCCGATCAATCTTTTTTGTTGTCATTTTATTATTAATTACAAAGATATTAGGGAAAAAGCAGATCTCGGAATTATCCTTTTTTGAATACGTTACAGGTATTTCCATAGGAAGTATTGGTGCAGAAGTTGCTGTGGGGCTTGAACGGAGTTTTTTACACGGCATTATTGCCATTTTAGTTTTTGCTGCAATTCCATTTTTCTCTGGTTTGCTTTCATTAAAGAGTAAAGCTTTTCGCAATTTTGTCGAGGGCAAAGCGACAGTTTTCATTAAAGACGGCAAAATCATGGAAGATAATTTAAAAAAAGAAAGATATACTACTGATGAGTTATTAGAGTTGCTTCGAAAAAAAGATGTCTTTCAGTTAGCAGATGTGGAATTTGCGATTTTAGAAGCTACGGGAGATTTATCCGTAATGTTAAAGAAGGAGAAACAACCACTTACAGCAAAGGATATAGATCTCAAGGTTGCTTCAATCAAAGAGCCTCAAACAGTCATTATGGATGGAGAAATATGTGATGAACCTTTAAATACAATAGGTTACAGTCGGTCATGGCTACATACAGAACTAGAAAAATTAGATGTTACCCTTGAAAATGTGTTTCTCGGGCAGGTAAATTCTTATGGAGAATTAACAATAGACCTCTATGACGATAAATTGCAAGTTGTAGCTCCTCAAGGTCGACCTTTAATCCTTTCTATCATGAAAAAATGTCAAGCGGACTTAGAGTCGTTTGCGCTAGCAACAGAAAATACAGATTCAAAGCGACTATACGAAGACAATAGTAAAAAGCTTCAACAAGCAATAGATAAAGTATCCATCATTCTAAAAAAATAAACGTACAAACGGCATTCTAACCAAGGGGATGTCGTTTTTTTGCATCATTTTGTATAAAGATACGGGAAAACGTATTAATTATAAAAAATCAAGTATAAATATTCAGAAAAAAGTTTAAAAAAATAGTTGTCAAACTATGTAGAATTAACTATAATCTAATTATTGAATAACTGATGTAATAAAATATAACATAAAAATGTGAGGTAATATAACATGGCTGTTTCGAATTTATCTGCATCAACAACTGCTTTAGATCAAATCAAGCAAACTATTAACGAAAAAAGCGTTGAATTACTACATTTGCAATTTGTTGATATCGAAGGAATCTTAAAGCATGTAACTGTAACTGTTGAACAATTAGAAGACGTTGTTGAAGGTAAAATGATGTTCGATGGTTCATCCATTACAGGTTTTTCGCCAATTAACAAATCAGATTTATATCTTCAGCCTGACTTAAGCACTTTTGCTGTTCTTCCTTGGACTGTTGAAGCTGGATATTCAGAGGCTCGTTTCCTTTGCTCTGTCGCTAATCCAGATGGGACACCTTATGAGGGAGATACTAGAAATGTTCTTAAGAAGACTGTGGAACGTGCGGCAGATAAAGGCTATACCATTTCTGTTGGACCTGAGCTAGAATTCTTCCTTTTTAAAAATGATGACAATGGATACACAACACAAGAACTTGCTGATAAAGCAGGCTATTTCGAGCCATCGCCACATGATCTTGGTGAACGTGTTCGTTTAGAAATCTACCGTGCTTTAAAAGCAATGGGCTTCACAATCGAAGCATCTCATCATGAAGTTGCTGAAGGACAGCATGAAATTAACTTCAAATACGGTGATGCATTAACAGCTGCTGATCGTTCAACTACTTACAAATGGGTAGTTAAGACTATTGCGAAAAAATTTGGTCTGCATGCAACCTTTATGCCGAAGCCTGTATTTGGAATAAATGGTTCTGGTATGCACGTAAATATGTCATTTTTCAAAGGAAACGAAAATGCATTTTTTGACCCTAGTGATGAATTACAATTATCTAAAGAAGCTTACCAATTTATCGCAGGAGTACTAGAAAATGTAAAGAGTTTTACAGCTGTAACAAATCCACTAGTAAACTCTTATAAGCGTTTAGTACCTGGCTATGAAGCTCCAGTATACTTAGCTTGGTCTGCTTCTAACCGTTCAGCTCTTATCCGCATTCCAGCGAAAAAAGGTCTTGCAACTCGTGTAGAGTTACGTTGTCCAGACCCAGCAGCTAATCCATACCTAACTTTTGCAGTAATTGCAGCTGCTGGTTTAGATGGAATCGAAAAGGAACTTGAAGCTCCAGCTCCAGTAAATGAAGATATCTTCCATATGGATGATGAAGAAAGAGCATTCAAAGGAATTACGAACCTACCTGGTAGCCTAGAAGAAGCAATTAAGGAATTAGAAGCAGGAGAAATCGGTGCAAAAACTCTTGGTGAGCACGTTTACACAGAATTTGTAGCTTTGAAAAAATCCGAATGGGATCGCTACCGTATCGCAATTTCTTCATGGGAAATCGAAAACTATCATTCTAAGTTTTAGTATTATATAAAGCAGCATTAAAGGACGCAGTCGACGGTATCGATAGCGTCCTTTTTTTCGCTCGAATAGCTCAAATAGCCTCGAAACTTACGTGCAAATGAACTCAACAAAGTATATGTAAGCGCATACATTGATAGTAAGACAATGGAGGTGGTTGAAGTGTTTTTTCAATTAACTACTGAATATATCCGTTACCTAAACGCCCCTGACAGGGGTGGGCTGAATTTTGAGCAATGGAAAGATAAGAAAAATCGTCAGGAAGCAGAAAAAAATAATAATTACAAAAACAACAAATAGTTTTGCTCGATTAAATCAAACCACATTCTCCGGATTCTCTTTGTCTACTACTTCAATAAATTAGACATTCTTAAGGGAATGTCTTTTTATTATGGGTACAACTATACATGAATCTTAACCGATTTTGGCTAGAATATTAAACCCTAATTTAGGTGAAAATATATCAACGAATAGGGGGTATTTTATGACAGAGAAGAGAAATCAGATTGATACTCAATATACTATTGTTGGTACAAATATTGATGAAGTAAAAAGATTAAATGCAGAGTCTGGACTTTCGTATAATGAAGTAAAAGAATTGTTGGCTAGGACTACTGGAGGAACAGGAATGGCAAAAGGAAAACCAAACAGAAATTAATAGGTTTAGAACTAAACCAAAGCAACGACTTAATTGATAGATATCTCAAAATGCCAGGAATCAATCCTTATATTGTTTCCTGGTATTTTATATTGAATATGAGTCAATTGATTGCACTTTTGAATGAATTGATTTATATCAATTTTCCAAACTAATGATAAATATAAAATAATACTAGGGGGGATAGTATGGGGGAAAAAACAATGGACTTATTCAATCTAAGTCATTATCAAAATCGTCAGGTTGTTCTCAACTATTATGATGAAGAAGACTTTTTATGGAAGCGAGATGGATTTGAATTTGATTCATTGGAGGTATCGATAGAAAATCTTTCTTTTATAAAAAGAAGTAACAATGTGTTAATTATTACATTTAAGGATTATCCCTATCTCTTAAGGGATAATGATTATCAAGATTACTTTATTTTACAAAGCAATAATTTTAGAAAAAGGATTGAATTATATTTTCCACATTAGATTATGTCAAATTTTACTTTTATAAACAGGACAGGATAATACATAGCCTGTCCTGTTTTTGTTGTTCCTTATTATTTTTTCCTATATGACAAAATTGTCACATTAGATGTTTCTACATCGATGGTTGAGCGGAAAATTAATCGGTATAGTAAGGTGGTGAAGGAGGTCGAAACTAAAATGATTATGATTCAAACAAAAAACCTATCTAAATCCTACGGAAAAATGCAAGTGTTAAAAAATATTGATATGTCCATTGAAGAAGGTGAATTCACTACGATTATGGGGCCGTCTGGATCAGGGAAGACGACTTTAATGAACACTTTATCAACCATAGATAGCTTTGATGGTGGAGAAGTTTGGATTGAGGGGAAATCCCTGTTAGATATGAAAAAGAAAGCTTTGCGGGAGTTCCGCCAAAAACGAATGGGCTTTATCTTTCAAGATTATAATCTTCTCGATACTTTAACGGTGAAGGAAAATATTCTATTACCACTTTCGTTGCAAAAAACACCAATTTCTGAAATGGAGCAACGATTAACGAAAGTAATTGAAGCGTTAAATATTGAATCAATTCTACACCAATATCCATCAGAAATATCTGGTGGTCAGAAACAACGTACGGCAGCAGCTCGGGCAATGATTACGAATCCAGCGATAGTATTTGCCGATGAACCGACAGGGGCACTTGATTCCCGCTCAGCTACTCAATTGTTGGAACAAATGCAATTACTCAATCAAACATTTAATACAACGGTTTTAATGATTACTCATGATCCCTATGCAGCTAGTTATAGTAAGCGTGTCATTTTTCTCCGTGATGGAAAAATCGTCAATGAATTGTACAAAGGAGAACAATCGGAAAAGGAATTCTTTGATAAAATCCTGACGATTCAAAGTGCCATAGGGGGCAACCGACGATGAACCTAATTGATTTATCATGGAGGAATATGAAACGGAATTTCCGTTTGTATACCATTTACTTTATTTCGATGCTTGTTGGGGTTGTCATTTACTTTACCTTTTCTGGATTAATGTTTAATGAAGATGTAGTAGCAGCTATTCAAAATAAAGAAAACTACAAAACGGTAATTTTCATTGCCTCGATAATCGTCTTCTTGTTTATAGTGTTTTTTATCCTGTATGCTAACTCATTTTTCATGAAGCAACGGAAAAAAGAATTTGGTATGTATTTACTTTACGGAATGAAAGAAGTGCAAGTCGCAACAATGGTCTTTTTTGAAACGCTATTTTTAAGTGCCATTGCTGTATCCAGCGGAATATTAATCGGTGGATTATTATCGAAGTTTTTCGGTAGGGTGTTAATGAATTTAATGCATTACAAAGAAGACATTTCTTTTGCATTTCCATTAGAAGCAATTGTCTCAACTATTCTGTTATTTGCTTTATTAATCATCATTATCACTTTTCAAAGCTATATTAGCGTCCGTCGTGTCCAGCTAGTTGAATTGTTTCATGCAAAAGCAAAAATGGACAAACCACTCAAATTTTCTTTTGGATTGGCATTTTTGTCTCTTGTTCTAATCGGAGCATCCTACTACATGATTACTTTAGGTGGAGATACCGCTATTTGGAAGGAACATTTTAAAGAAACTTTTGCCGCAACAACACTGACATTGATAGTTGGAACATATTTATTTTTTCGCCAGTTTTCCGGTTGGATTTTACAAAGAATGTGTAAAAGCAAGAACTACTTTATGGGTGATAAGTTGTTATGGATTTCCTCGCTGCGGTTTTCGATTCGAGGAAATACTGTAAACTTTACGTTTAATTCCCTTATAAGTGCAATTGTCATCTTTGCAGTAGGTTTTATTGCTGTTGATTATGCGGTGAAAGCGGATGTTGTCAAAAAAGAATTTCCAAACCATTTAGCATTTTCAACACAGGATGTTGAAGCTCAAAAACAAATTGAACAAATAATCAATGACTCACACCCAATTATTGCTCATGAAACGATTACGGGGATCCAAACTAAAAATATTGAAAGTAGAAATATGGTTTATAGTCACCCCGAATACTACACCGAGGAGTTTTACCTCTTTCCAGAATCGCAATTAAATGCAGTTGTTGATTTACGTGGAGTAGGTAAAAAGGTAGATGTTGAGGCTGACGAAGCAATTGTTTTATCAAGGGGAATAGATGAACCATATCGATATAAAAGTCCTCAGCCGGAAATGACCGTATTAGAAAACAGTACATTCCGTATAGTAGAAAAAATACGATATCCGTTGTTGAGTATTCCGACAAGTCCTGGTGGTAATACAAAACCCCAGCCTTCTGTACTGATTATTTCCGATGAAGCTTTTGCAAACTTAAAGGAAACACAAGAAGTATCATCGTATGAAATCTATCAAATTGAAGATCCGAAAACATCCAATGATGTGTCTCGAAAAGTATATGACATTGTGATGGAAAATGAGGGAGCATATTATTCAGCTTTTATCGATATGTATTCTTTAGATACTGAGTCATCATCCTTGTTATTGTTCTCGGTTGCGTTTTACGCAGTCATTGCTTTGTTTGCTTTAGGAAGTGTCATATACTTCAAACAGTTGCGCGAAGCAACTGAAGAGAGAGAAAACTATGCGATTCTACGAAAAATGGGTGTTGAAGATAAAGAAATGAAGAAGATAATCCGAAAACAATTACTATTCGTATTCTTACCACCATTAATCTTAGGATTGTTACATAGCTGGTTTCTTTTATACTATACTGTTATTTCATTAATAAAAGACTTGCCTTCCTTAACGACGATTATTTTTTCAGTCATGGGAATGTATGTGTTAACTTATATCATTTTTTACGTATCATCCACATCTATTTATTTCAAAATTATCAATGAAAAAAATGCACGATGAGTTCTCTTACTCATCGTGTTTTTGCAGTTTTAAATACGGATCACTGTCTTTAGGAAAATGAATAATAAACTGAGTGAACTCCTCAATAACCGATGTACAACTAATGTAGTGACCTAATTTGTTACTTAACTGTTGAGCCAAATATAAACCCATTCCAGTCGACTTCGTAAAGGTGCGTCCTGTTTCCCCTGTGAAACCACGGTTAAAAATTCTCGGTAAATCCTTTTGACTAATACCGATTCCGTTATCGCGAAATAAAAGCTGTTTTTCTTGAGGTGTTTCAGAACTTGAAATGGTAATGACTCCACCAACATCAGTATATTTTAAACTATTGGTCATAAGTTGATTGATAATAAACAGAAGCCATTTTGGGTCGCTTTGAACCTCAAGCGTCTCTGCCAGAAGTTCAATCCGTAAATTTTTCGAGAAAAAAGTTTTTGAGTGAGACTTAATAATCTCCTTAGTAATTTTGACAATATCACATTGTTGGATATCATAATCTTGGTTAAAACTATCGAGTTTGGCGTAATAAAGAGCTTGATCTACATAATTCTCAATCTTAGCAATCTCTTCCCTTAAACTATTTGCGTCCATGTCCGTTTGCTGCAGTAGGCGAAGTACGGCAATCGGAGTTTTTATTTCATGGAACCAAGATATGATAAAATCATAATGATCTTTTTGTTTGTTTTGAATTTGATTTCTTTCACGTATATGGTCCCGTTTTAGCTCCTCAATATACGATTTTGCGAATTCACCTTCCAATGACAAGCTGTCATAATCCTGACTTTCCATCTGCCGGATAACCCGCAACTGCTCTTGATAGCGAAAAATCAAAAATCCGATTAACACGATTGAAACAAGAGAGAAGGTGTAGAAGAACGTGCTCCAAGACATGCTACCACTGCTATCGGTGAAAAAAACTACAGCAGAAATGAAGAAGCAGGTTAAATACAAATATATATACTGCTTTTTATAATGAAGAAATCGAAGGAAGGTCATTCGATTATATACCCCATTCCTTTACGAGTAATGATGAAGTCCTCGAGTCCCAGGGCAGTTATTTTCCGGCGCATTCGATTGACGTTTACGGTTAAAGTATTATCATCGATGAACTGCTCTTCATTCCAAAGAGCTTGCATCAAGTCCTCACGCGCAACAATTTTCCCGACCTTTCTCATCATGAATTGTAATAAAACAAACTCATTTCGACTCAATTCCGTAGTTTGTCCGTTGTATTCAATTGTTGAATTTGTGACGTTTAATTTCAGGCCGCGGTGGTTGAAATGAATATTTTCAGCTTCCTCATATGTATATTTGCGGCGAATTAAGGCGCTGATTTTAGCGACAAGGATGTCCAAGTCAAATGGCTTTTGGATAAAATCATCCCCACCCATATTAATTGCCATAATGATATCCATATTTTGATTTCTAGAGGAAAGAAAAATAATTGGAACTTTAGACACCGTGCGGATTTGCCGGCACCAATAATAACCATCAAATACTGGGAGATTAATATCTAATAGAATAAGATGTGGCTCGGATTGCTCAAATTCAATCATTACCTGATCAAATTCGGTCACCTCCACCACTTCGTACTGCCATTTCTTTAGTGTTTCTGCGACTATTTTACGTATCTTTACGTCGTCCTCAATCATCATAATTTTATACATATAATCCCTCATCACCTGAAAAATTGATATATTAATTTTAGCATAATTGTTTGGGGGCTATCATTGTGAACTGTGTGTATACCGACAATGATTTCTGTTCCTGATTCGCAATATCATCAGAATTGTGATAGCATGTATTGCAGTACAATATGAGGAAGTGAGTTTTAATGATTAACATAACGATTCCTAAACCAGATGTGACCATTACAAAACAAAAAAATCCGGAGCAAAGTAATGTTTATGGATTTACTGATTTTCACCTAATCCCTAGGGATAAGGGTGGCATTATGATGTTTTATAATGATAAAAAAGAACTATTATTCGTTGGAAAAGCTAGAAAATTAAGACCAAGAATTAAAAAGCATTTTGAGGATTCTGTTTCTCCAATTAAAATGCACAGAGATGAAGTAGCTAAAATAGCTGTCTGTATCATCGATGATCCTGTCCATAGAGAGATTTATGAAACATATATTATTAACGAACTAAAATCAAAGTATAATATTGATAAAGTGTTTTTTAGATAAAAATGATGAACTAAGCAATGAGAGTGATCGATTGGGATTATACTCATTGCTTTTTTATGTTAATAATAGATTGTCATTATTTTTTTGGAATAATATATCGATTTTTGTTGAATTTCGTGGCACGATAAAGATAACTATGTTGATTTGAAGGGGGCAGCTTAGATTGAACGAAACGAGTAATGCTTATCAACTATCTGGAAACCAGAGTTCGAAGGAATCAAAAACGTATAATATTTATCAGTTCTTTTTTATCGGGTTTATAGGTGGCGTCATTCCGATGATGGTAATGGGCACACAAAATGCAAATTGGTTTAAAATTCCAAAAAAATACAGCTATTCACTAATTGCGCTTGGATTAATTCTTTTGACTGCAAAATTTTGGGCGTTTGGCTTAGTTTTCCAAGGTACGCTACTTATTAAGGCGCAGGTAATTCGCTATTTGTATAAATTTGCTTGTTTATTGTTTTATTATCTTTATTTGGTATTACTAACCAAACCATATAAAGAGCATTTGAGTCATAACGGAGAATTAACACCTATCCTTAAACCTGCTATCATTTGGGTCATGGTGGGAGCAATTGTGGAATTTGGATTATTGCGCCTTGTTATGGGGTAAGGAAACAAAAAGAGGATTCTTCTATGGTAAATCCATTGGAAGAATCCTTCTTTATTTTTTTGAAGAAATATGATTTTTTACAGTGGTGGATTTTCTACCCCCAAATGAATCCAATCCTCTTTTGGAGGACCATAAACCCCAGCTGGTTTTATCCCTGCTTGACGCATTAGCACAGTTATTTGCCCGCGATGATGTACAATATGTTTTATTAGTCCCATTAATATTTGCGCATTTGTTTCTTCTCTCCCAAAGGCATTTTGCACGTTCTCTAAAGAAGCGTCAGTCCATTGTTGTTTAATGGTATGTGCTGCAGAAGAACATACACGTCTAAAAGTTCCAGCAATTTCTTTAGCAGAATCAGGGACACGATTGGCATCTTCCACTTCATCAAGCTTCAACCCAAAATGATTTAAATATTCCGGGATGCTGGTAATTAAGTGCCACGCTATCCTTCCTAGAGTGCGCCCCTCCTGATATACTTGCTGTTGTAATGATTCATTTGTTAGGCCATCTAGTATGTTTTGCGTCAGGATTCCTTCCGAATTCCATTCTCTTATGAAATCGTCAATCGATATATACAATTAAAATACCTCCTTATCTAATATCTGCTATATAATATCCAATATAATGATTAACAATTCAGTAGGTTTTAACTATAAAAATTAGGATTATTATGAATGTGAAAAACAGGTATGTACCTATGCTGATTGTGAGGGAATCATCAAATGAGATTAGGGTTTTTAAGTGATACTCATGGAGGATATGAAAATACAATCCAAGCTCTAGAAATGCTTCGGGATTGTGAACAAATTTGCCATATTGGAGATGTGCTTTATCACGGTCCACGAAATGACATTCCGGCAACGTATAATCCGAAAAAATTAATTGAAGTTCTAAAGCATCGGATCGACATTACCTATGTTCGTGGAAATTGTGATGCAGACGTGGATGAGATGGTACTTAACAAAGACCTTTCAACAAAATCAAAAGTAGTTACTTGTGATGGATACCGATTTTATCTTGTTCACGGGTATGAAGAAACGGAAGAAGAAAGAATTCGAAGGGCGAAAGAACTGAGTTGCCATGTGGTTGTTTCTGGACATACCCATGTTAAGGTATTAAAAGAACAGGACGGTGTTATTGTACTCAACCCAGGAAGTACGACAATCCCAAAGGATGGTTCATGTTCAATCGCACTTTATGGACAGGGACAGATTGAGCTATGGGATCTAAATACGCAAACTTTGATTCAGGCTATGAAGCTGCCAAAATAGAACTGTAATTAATAATAAAATAACAATAGAAAAAAGGCGATGAAACCATCGTCTTTTTCTAATACATTATGTTTGATAGGTTTGAAACAGGAAATTCTATCCAAAGTTGTTTATACTAAAGATAGAGTAAGGAAAACGATTTAAGTGTTTAGGTTAAAGGAGGAGCGAAAAAAAGGAGCTGAAAAAGCATGAGAAGAAAAAATGAGATATTAAGTGTAATTAAAGAAGAGATACAGGAAAAATTAGAACTATTAAATTTTGAAAATTTAGAAAAGAAACAGGCAGAAATCACTACTTTTTTTTCTTTTCTACAAGCGTTAGACACTCTCCCCTTTGAGAATCACCACAATGTAAAAAATCAAGATGAAAAAACCACTAATCTACCCACCGAAGATAAAACTGCAATCCAACACAATGAGGAAGACATAGAGGAAAAATCAGCTGAATCCTTAGAGCAAGAGCAAGATGCAAATTCTATCATTGGCACGGTCTATCGATTTGAGAGGAAACTTCGTGGAGGTGTCATTCCTGAACTTGATGAAGGGTATATTATTCCTGAAAAGATGGTCCGCGATATGAATGCGGATGATGGAGATTTGGTCCGAGTCGTATCTGAAAAGGGACCACAGGACCATAAATCCTATCGGTTTGTCGTCGAGAAGAAAAGCAATCAGACCAACAAAAGCCGAGTTGAACTTAGATTTTGCAACGTGGAAAAAGAAGTAGGGGAACTTGTTGTAAAGACTAGCCAAGGTAGAATGATAAAATTAGATGAAGTTCCATATACGTTCATTATTCGAGAAAAGGATGTGGATATCTATCATTTACACGAGGGTGACATAATCGATATCGCCTATTACAAAGAGAACCCTATGAAAATGAAGGTGATATATAAGCATGAGATAGAGGAACCGCATGAACAAACATTGGAACAAAAACGACTTTTATCCCATGCTAAATGTCACAAAGGACCTGCTGATGAAAAAAATGAAAGGCAATACCCTGTAAATCTCCATTTATTTAAAAATAAAAAAGTATTAGTGGTAGGAGGGGAGAGCAGGCATGCAGATTATGCAGATGCTTTCAATTCTTTAAACTTTGAACTAGAAACCATCACGGGCAATGAAGGAGAAAAGCGCTTATGCCCCTCTATTAATCGCGCAGATGTTATTGTAATCATAATTGGTGAAACAAGCCACGCTGCTTCGATCCAAACTGTAAAAATCTGCAAAGAAATAAACAAGCCCTTTGCAACCACATATGAAAACGGCATTCAATCCGTATTACTTTGCGCAGAAGAAGCAATCAAAAAAGGGATGGAAATGGATCAGTTTAATGTAGTCAGTTAAATTGTTTATTTAAATTAGTAAGGAGTGCTTGTTATGAAGTTTGGAATGAGAAAGCCAAGTTTGAAGAAAAGAATTTCAGCTCGAACAAGTATTAAACGACAAATCGTTCATCGTGCCGGATTAAAAATGCCAAGAGGCTATGGTTGGCTCCGGAACCCAAAGAAATATGCCTATAACAAAGTGTACAACCGAACAACTTTTGATATTTTTAAGCTTATAAAGAAATTGTTTAAATAAGGGGGCTGGGACATAAGTATTTCAGCTAAAAAATCGAACTATGATGCGAAATTCTAACTCTGAATTTCCTAATAGTTCGATTTTTTTATTTTTTACAAAAAACATTACCCTGAAATAACTGTGCATTACCTTGAAATGCAAAATTTTGGCATGTGGGTCTGTTAACCCGAATGTTGATTTACTTGTGTTTGAAAATAAGCGGAAGAATTCCGCTTATTTTGGGAAATGTCCATATTTCGCTAAGAATAAAAGGAGTTTTTCCGCTTATTTCATAAAAATCACTGGATTTTGTCTTTATGTGAGTAGTTAAGCGGAAATTCTACTCTTATTTCACCTCAATTAGCCCCCTTACATTCAATAACGGGAAATTCTCCGCTTATTTCTCATACCTACATAAAAATCATTCGGTTTTATAGCGGACAATTTAGTTCTGTCCCAGCCTTTTCTGTCCAATTTAAAATAGTGAGTGTGTTTAAACAAAGGAGAGATAGAATGAGAATCACACCATCTAGAACGGAAAATAGCATGATAGAGTAATGAATAGCAGCGAATCACACCATCTAAAACGGAAATTAGCATGTTAGAGTAATGAATAGCTAATAATCACACCATCTAAAACGGAAATTAGCATGATAGAGTAATGAATAGCAGCGAATCACACCATCTAAAACGGAAAATAGCATGATAGAGTAATGAATAGCAGCGAATCACACCATCTAGAACGGAAAATAGCATGTTAGAGTAATGAATAGCTAATAATCACACCATCTAGAACGCAAATTATCGTGTTAGAGTAATGAATAGCAGCGAATCACACCATCTAGAACGGAATATAGCGTGTTAGAGTAATGAATAGCAGCGAATCACACCATTTACGAATATAGAGTCGGCAATAAAGATACACTTTATCCCACCAAAGTAGACGGTTTTTGAGAATTAGCTTGTTTACGTTTTTTATTTTCGAGGGTGTTTGCTATAATAGAGCCGACCAGGGATTTATTTAATATGTTTGATGATGCGATATAGCTTGTCACTGTCTGCTTATGGGATTGGGTTAATGGGGCCCTCACCGAGATTTTACTGCAGGAAGTGAGAAGTTTTTTTGTTTTTTTATAGGAGAATTGTCAACATACTTTAGAAAGGAGGAACAATCATGTTTTTAAAAATCGTAATGAATGATTGTAAACGGAAGAAAATCATTACTTTGACCGTGTTTGTATTCTTGACTATGGCTGTTCTTTTAGGCGCTAGCGCAACAAATGTCATTTCCAACTTGATTCAGTCAATATCAGACCTTCAAAAAAGTGCAGTTCCAGCCGACATTACCGTGATGCATAGTGGAGAATATGATCAGGTAGCCATCGACCGATTTGCTGAAGGCCAAAAGGAGAACATTGCCCAACAGGAGACGATGGAGCTTATTAATTTTGAAGGAATGAATATCCATTTTGGTCAAAACGAAACGATGGCTGGTACTGTTCAAGATATTTCTTTTGTTATGCAGAATAAGAAGTTTGATTTTATTTTGGACCTGAATAATGAAAAGCTTGATGTAAAAAAAGGGGAAGTGGCAGTTCCTATTTATTTTATGGAAGAGTATGACATGAAAATTGGTGATACCATAACGGTGCACCAAGGAAGATATAAAAAAGAGTTTGTTATTTCAGATTATGCACGAGACTACGAAATGAACTCGTCGCTTACTTCATCGAAACGGTTTGTATTAAGTAACCCGGATTATGATGAGATGCGTGAGAACCATGTTGGAGAACTTGAGTATTTAATAGAATTTAAACTGAAAGAAAATGGAGATTCTCAAACGGTCCAGACAGCATACATAGATGCAGGTCTTCCAGCAAATGGTCCTACTGTCACAGGAAAATTGTTTATGATTTTTAATGCGATGTCTGATGTGGCAGTTGCCATCGTGATTATTCTGATCAGTCTACTGCTAGTAATGATCGCAGCGTTCTGTATTAGACTTACTTTTCTTGCGACGATTGATGAGGATATTAAAGAAATCGGAGTCATGAAGGCAATCGGAATTTCGAGAAAAAATATTAAGAAGGTTTACCTCAATAAATACAGATTGATGTCAGTGGTAGCTGGAATCATTGGTTATTTGCTTTCTTTCGCAGTTGTATATCAGTTTAATAGTAATATGAGACTGTATTTATCATCAGATGTATCTGGAAACTTAAAGTATGGCATATCACTTATTGCTCCATTAGTTGTATATGCCATGATTGTTTTGGACTGTAAGAGAGTAATGAAAAAAATTGATAAAATTTCAGCGGTTGAAGCATTACGCACGGATGTCCTAGACCGAGGCAAACGCCGAAAATACAGATTTTCACTACTTAGAAACAAAATATTTAGCACCAATATATACATGGGACTTCGGGACGTTGGGAAGCGTTCTAAAATATACGGTCTCGTGCTGATTATATATATCGTCTGTACGTTTATTGTAGTTATGCCTTTAAATATGTATAACACGATGAAATCACCGGAATTTTCTACATATATGGGTATCGGAAAAAGCGACATGAGAATTGATTTACGTAAGACGGATAGCATAACGGAAGATTTCAAACAGTTACAGGAAGACTTAAAGAACGATAAAGACATAGCCAAACACGCAGCTTACGTTACATGCTCTTACCAAGTTAAAAATACAGAAGATGCTTGGGATTATATCTATATTGAAACTGGAGACTTTTCTATTTTCCCATTAAAGTATCTTGAAGGAAGTGCACCGAAGCATGAAGGTGAAATCTCACTTTCCCATGCGAATGCTTCAACAGATGGATTAAACAAGCAGGTCGGTGATGATGTTATTGTAAAAGTTGGCGGGACCGAGAAAACTCTGAAGGTTTCCGGTATATATCAAGACATTACCAATGGCGGAAAAACAGCTAAGGCTGATACAAGCTTTGGTGTAAACGAAGAAGCAGTACTTTGGTATATCGTTAGCTTAGATGTGGCCCCGGGAGTTGATAAGGGTGAGAAAATGGACTATTACCGACAGACATATGAATCTGCTCAAGTAAATGATATCGCAGAATATACACAACAGACTCTTGGAAACCTCATTAATCAGATGAATGCAGTAGTTATCGGAGGAATGATGATTTCTCTCATCATTGTGGCATTGATAACAGCATTATTCCTTAAGATGTTATTGTCAAAGGACATGTCCCAGATTGCCATCATGAGGAGTGTTGGATTAACATCAAAGGATATAAAAAATCAATATTTGGCGGGGACTATGATGGTGTTGATAATGGGAATCTTTCTTGGAGTGCTGGCATCAGATTATATTGGCGAGTTTCTTGTGAGTATGGCAATGTCCTTTATGGGAGCGGCCAAAATCGAATTTGTCAATAACGCTTGGCAAACTTGGTTTTTATGTCCGTTAGCGCTGATAGTGGTTGTTGGAATCACGATTTCTGTGTGCTGTAACGTAACAGTGAAAGATGATATATCGGTAGTTTTACGAAGCTAAAACGTAGGGGAGGGAACGTTGTGTGTCCTATTCTAGAGGCAAGAAGCATGAACAAAAAGGTAATATTAGCAGAAGACAATGAGCTTCATATTTTAAAAGATGTGAATTTAGACATAGAAAATGGTGAGTTCGTCTCAGTCATGGGGCCGTCCGGAAGCGGGAAGTCAACGCTATTATATAATGCGAGTGGGATGGATCGGATTTCATCAGGGAGTGTAAGATTCAAGAATCAGGAAATTGGTACGATGAAAGAAGAGGACCTGGCGAAGCTTCGTCTGAAGCACATGGGATTTATTTTTCAAGATATTAATCTATTAAAAAATCTATCAGTTATTGATAATGTCATGTTTCCCGCGCTGATTGAAAAAGGCACCGATAAAGAAGCGGTCCATCAAAAGGCAAAAAAGCTCTTAGAAATTACTGGAATAGAAAAACTTGCAGATAACCAGATTACCCAAGCCTCTGGCGGACAGTTGCAGCGGGTCGGCATCTGTAGAGCTCTGATTAATGATCCCGATATCATTTTTGGGGACGAGCCGACTGGAGCTTTAGATTCAAAATCAACTGAAGAAATTATGTCACTACTTTCTGACATTAATAAAAAAGGGACAACCATCATGCTCGTAACCCATGATGCAAAGGTAGCGGCCAAAACCGAAAGAGTATTGTTTATGGTAGATGGAAATATCGTTGCGCAAAAAAAAATGCAAAAGCACGATGCGGAGCATGACGATATTAAGGAAAGAGAAGAGAGTATTATGAAATGGTTGGTGGAGAATGGATTTTGATTATTTGATCGTGGTAAACGCGGTACCGTTTTAGTACTATAGGAATGGGAATTGTGCTATCTATTCCCATTCCTTTGAAATAAAAATTTTACATCTTTCCAAGCATTTATTATCCACATTTATAAAAAGAACGGCACAATAATCGGTGCAATGATTGCTGTAAAGATAGCTGAGAGCCCCATAGCAACTCCAGCAATTGCACCTTGAAGTTCACCTTCAGTGGCAGCTTGGGCAGTACCTTGACCATGAGAAATCGTTCCAAGTGCTAGTCCTCTTGAAAGCGGATTAGTAATCCGCGTGACGTTCATTAACCATGGACCTAAAATGGTCCCTAAAATACCAGTTGCAACCACGAATGCTGCAGTTAGAGCAGGATCACCACCAATGATCGACGAAACCTCTACAGCTACTGGCACAGTCACTGACTTTACACTACTTGAAGCAATGATTTCATGAGATAAATTTAATAATTTTGCTAAAATAACAGCAGAAATGATGGTTGACAACGTTCCAAAAACTAAACCTAATATCGCAGGTATACTATGTTTTTGAATAATAGCTCGATTTTTATATAAAGGAACCGCTAAAGCAACGGTTGCTGGCCCTAATAGGAAGGTCATTATCTCCTTGGCGGGCGTGTATTCATCATAGTTGATGTCAAGTATTAATAAGAGGATAATGATCAATGTTGTACTAAAAAATACTGGAGTTGTTAAAGGAGAAGGGTATCTTTTTCCTGCAACTTTTGAGAGAAGATACGCTCCAACTGTAATCGCAATACTAAGCAGTGTGACGAATACGACCATCTTCTGCACCACCTTTTTTAATCACTAATCCTTGTGATACAACTCCTGTAACAAGTATTCCAACCACAATACTTCCAATCATAACAACTAGAAATGACAGCCCACTTTTTAAAAATAAAGCTCCAAAATTCATTAATCCAACAGCAATCGGAATAAAGAAAAAAGCTAAGTGTTTTATCAATAACGACGATGCATCGTCAATCCATGTTAATTTTACTACCCCTGTAATCAACAGCAAGAATAAAATAATCATCCCGATGACACTTCCAGGAATGGGTAAGTCAAAGCTTGAAACTAAAAAATACCCCAATTCATTTAAGAGCCAAAGAAATAATAATTGCGTTACTACTATGATTGTTTTTTTCATCACTAAGCTCCTAACTAAACCACATTAATTATTTTGATATAACGTTAGTGTAGCATAAAAGTGATTTAGTATGTGATAGTACTTATAGTGGAAATGTATTTATATGTGTTAACAATATTAGTAGAACTTTTTATGATAAATGAAAAAGACAAAGAGATAATATTGGATCCAAATAGAAAAGACACCCTTTATAGGTGCCCAGGCAAAAAATATTTGAATATGTATCCAGAGTAGAGTGTGAATACTTTTTTCGATGCCTAATAACAATTAAATATCTGCAGTTTGTTTCAGCTCTAACGGTAAAAACGCATATTCTCCATCCCTTACAATATCACATTTTTGAACCGCAATTGGATGGTTAAAAATCGGTCCATCAATAACTGTAGTATGAAATTCGCCGCCTTCTCCACATGGATCAATTCCACGCGCTTCAAGCTCATTTATGTAATCGCGAGTTAAAGTGCGACCTAAATCTTCTTCGCTCATCCCTAACGATAAATTTACAGTCACAATCATCGTCACAAATCCAAGATTGATGAAGTCTTCCACCGCTTCACGGTGATTCATTTCCCATAATGGCATCCCGAGCTTTAATTCAACTTTATTTGTAACCTTCTCATGCCAGCAGCCATGTTCAGGCATATCCAGGTCTCCAGTCACTAACACTTCTGCACCGTGCGCTTTAGCAGTCTCTAATAGTTTTATGTATTCTTTTTCATAATCTGTCCAGCTTGCTGCAGCCGTATATACTGGTAATCCGATAGAATTTGCTTGGGCATGAATTAGTTCCGGTGGCATTCCATGTGATCTCGAGCGTTTGCCTTCTTCCTCCATCATTACAATGAGTCCAACTGCTTCGCCTACTTGGGACGCTTTATACAAAGCTAGAACACTATCTTTTCCTCCACTAAAAGAGGAAATGAATTTTCGCCCCTTAGCGCCATTTTTCCAATCTTTTAATTCAGTCATGCTAATGATTCTCCTTTATTTACCTAGTGAACTTTTTGGTTTAATTTGTTCCATTCTACCATGATTTTCTTCTATTGAGTTATTGGGGTAAACTAAAAATAAATACATAAAGGATGATGTGTGCCTTCAATTTCATTTTAGTTGGAATTTTGAAGCTAAGCACGAAAGGGAGAATAAAAGTGGACCAACAAATAAACATTTTAGTCATAGAAGATGATAATGATATAAATCAATTACTATGCAGAATTATTAAAAAAAGCAATTACTTGTCTCAACCTGTCTATTCAGGAACAGAGGCGCTGATCTATTTGGAAAAACAGAAATGGGATTTAGTTTTGTTAGATTTAATGCTTCCAGGATTGTCTGGGGAAGAGCTTCTTGAAAAAATCACCTCAATGGGAACAACTCCAGTCATTATTATTTCTGCAAAGGACGTACAGCAGACAAAAATTGATTGTTTACGTACTGGTGCGGATGATTTTATAACGAAGCCTTTTGATGTTGAAGAAGTATCGGCACGTATAGATGCACTGTTAAGAAGGTTCAAACAAAACAAGGAAACTCCCATAAGTAATCTGTTGATACATAAAGATATTCAGATAGATACCGATGCAAAAATAGTAGTCGTAAATGGAAAAAAGGTAACATTGACTGTCCGTGAGTATGCAATCCTATGTCTTCTCATGTCATCTCCTAATAAAATCTTCTCAAAATCAAATCTTTTTTCAAGTATATGGAATGAAGCTTTCCACCGTGATGATAATACAGTGAATGTACATATGAGTAACTTAAGGAACAAGCTCGCTAAGGCAAATCCAAATGAAGAGTATATTGAAACTATTTGGGGTATGGGGTATCGCTTAAAATCTTAAACTTTTCTTAAGGTTTATCTTAAGAGTTTCTTACAATTTACCCGCTATACTGAATGTTGTACGAAGGAGGTTGTTCATATGAGTGAATACATTTTAAGAACTGAAAATCTTTCTAAAAAATATAAACATGATTTCGCTATTGAAAATATCAATATCACGATTAAAAAAAGCGAAATATATGGATTTATAGGTCAAAATGGTGCAGGTAAGTCGACATTTCTACGTTTGGTAACTGGCCTTATCTTTCCAACAAGCGGAACAATCGAACTATTCGGAAACAAAAATCCTAAAGAGTTTCACGAAGAACAGAAAAGATTGGGGGGGATTATCGAAAACCCAGCTCTTTTTCTCAATATGACCGCGCGTGAAAATTTGGAAGTTCATAGGCTACAAAAGGGTATTCCAGGAAAAGACTGTATTGATAAAACACTTGAACTCGTTGGCCTTTCGGATACAGGCAAGAAAAAGACGAAAAATTTTTCACTTGGAATGAAGCAAAGACTTGGTCTAGGTATTGCCTTATTGAGTGATCCGGAATTCATTATACTCGATGAACCAACAAATGGTTTGGACCCAATGGGAATTGTTGAGCTGAGGGAATTAATAAAAAAATTAAATCGTGAAAAAGGCCTTACCGTCTTAATCTCAAGCCATATATTAAGTGAACTCCACCA
The DNA here is from genome assembly GCF_902168435.1 of Bacillus marasmi. Lineage (GTDB taxonomy): Bacteria > Bacillota > Bacilli > Bacillales > Cytobacillaceae > Bacillus_BU > Bacillus_BU marasmi. The sequence goes on along the minus strand of NZ_LR656176.1, from coordinate 44,216 downwards.
ACTTGCAACAAAGTTTGGCATTATCCATAAAGGGAAACTATTAGAGGAACTCACATCAAAAGAGCTGGATGAAAAATTCAGACAACATTTGCGAATCAAAGTTGATGATCCAACCTTAGGAGCAACGGTACTTGAGAAGAATCTATTCACAACAGATTTTGAGGTTATGCAGGATGGGACGATTAAGCTATATAGTCAGTTTGAAGATATGCGAAAGGTATCACTCGCGTTAACAAATAATGGTCTAGTGATCGAACATCTCTCACAAACAGGTGACAGTCTCGAAAGTTATTTTTCAAAGCTTGTTGGAGGTGTAGAGCATGACGAATTTGCTGAAGGCTGAATTCTATAAATTAACTCGGAATAAAACCTTTTGGGTATTAGTAAGTTCCGTCACTGGATTAAGTGCATTGTTACATTGCCTGATATTAATGGATTGGTGGCTATTATCAGGAACTGAATTTGAGAAGGCTGGTATAAGTGAATTTAATGGTTTATCTCCATTTATTGTCCTTCTATTCTTTAACTTACTTGTTAGTACGTTAGCTGGTTTTTTTATTTCTACGGAGTTAAACCAAAGTGGTGTCATCAAAAATCAGATGATGAGTGGAAATAAAAGAACGAATATTTTTATGGCAAAGTACATTGTATTTTCGCTCGGTTCCTTCATCATTACAATTTTAATCCCATTCATAACTGCAATTATTCTAGTTTTTTTATTTGGTTTAGGGGATTTATTAAGCGTAACAAACCTCATGTATTTAGCTAGAGCATACGGTTTATTTTCCCTCCAATTTTTAAGTTTTACAGCGATTGTACTCACCATTGCAATTGCGACAGAGGATAGTGGGAAAACGATAATTATTACGCTATTACTCGCGATTGTGATGTTTGCAATCGAGAAGTTTATTACGCAGCCAGTTATCAAGTTGTTTTATGAGAACACATTCTTTTATCAATTTAATGAGGCGTTCAAATATACCATGACGAGTGGTGAATTGATAGTATCGATTCTCATCGGTGTCATTTCATTTGTTGTATTTATTTCATGTGGTGTTTTTATGATTAACCGAAAAGAAATTAAATAATTTCAGGTGAGCGGGTGAGAGCATTGTTTTATATAGTAATAACTTTATCAATAATCACAATGGGCTTGCTCACTCGTTTATTTTTAATGAAAAAAGAAATAAAGAAAATCAGTAAACAGTTGCAGAAATATAACAACCGATTGACAGACAAAAAGGTGGACATCGCCCTTATTGATTATGACATAGAAAATTTAGGTGTGGATATTAATAAACTCATCGATTTATATGTGATAGAGCATCAAAAGAGGATACGTTTTGAAGAAGAGCACAAACAAGCTGTTGCCAACATGTCTCATGATTTACGAACACCATTAACTTCTATTCTAGGATACATCCAGATGGCTGAAGATGATGATATTACTGAAGCTGAAAAGAACGAATTAATCTCGATTGCAAACAACCGAGCAAAAAGATTAGAAACATTGTTAAAGGAATTCTTTGAGCTAAGCGTTATAGAATCTACAGATCATCAGTTGAAATCTGAAAGAATCAATCTTAAGGAGATTACGATTGATGTATTAATGAGCTTTTATGACCGTTTCAATGAGAAGAATAGGGAACCAATCATAAACATACCTGAAAATGAAGTTTTCATTATCTCTGATGATTCAGCCGTAACAAGAACAATTGAAAATTTAGTAGCGAATGCGATGAACCATTCTGATGGAAACATCGTCATCATCCTTGAAGAAAAAGATTCAATTGCGAGATTGATTGTGAAAAATGCTGCCTATTCATTAACCGAAAAAGATGTCAATCAGATGTTTGACCGATTTTATATGGCCGATCAATCGCGTTCTGGTAAAAGCACCGGACTGGGGTTGTCTATTGCGAAAAGTCTTATGGAAAAAATGAATGGTACAATTTCTGGGCAGCTAAATGATGGGCAATTGTCTATCATATGTGAATGGAACGCAGCAAAGAAACAGTGAGTTAGAATGGAGAATTGTCAATGTACAAGAAACTCGGATTTATTTTTCTAATAACCATATTAATATGGAGCCTATGGATTACCCCTTCATCAATTCAAGCTGCTGGACCGTTGAATACAAATGATATTGATGAATTCGTTAGTAAATATATTAAGAAAAATCGTTTACCTGGTGCAGCTATTGTGGTTGTGAAAGATGGTAAACTAGTTTATGAAAAAGGATATGGACATGATGCTGAAGGAAAACCGATCACTGAAAAGTCGTTAATGAGAATCGCTTCTGCATCCAAATCTTTTACGGCTTTTGCCGTTTTACAATTGGTGGATCAAGGGAAAATTAAATTGGATGACCCAGTTGCGAAATATTTACCAGAGATCAAACTGGATGATTCTAGATGGAAAGAAGTTACTGTACGGCAACTGCTAAGTCACACTTCAGGGATACCAAGTCCAATTATTGTAGCTCCAGCGAATACTATAAAAGCAGGGGTAGAGCGTTTACAAGATTGGCAACTTCAGTCACAACCTGGAGAAAAATTTGCTTATAGTAATCCGAATTACTGGATGTTAGCCTTCTTAGTAGAAAAAGTGAGCGGTATCGAATTTTCTGATTTTCTTAAGCAAAAGATATTCTCTCCACTTGAGATGAATGACTCCCTTACAGCCATCAACACTGGGGATCCTGTACAAGGTCTACCAAAAGGATATGTAACGGCATATGGTACAGCCATTCCATGGACGGAGCTTGAACAAATGTTTGCGGGGGCAGGAGGAGTTGTAACAACAGCATCTGACATGGGCAAATGGCTCTCAATGCACACGAACGATGGAAAAAATAAAAAAGGTGAAGCATTACTATCAAAAGAACTATTGGAAGAGTCCTATTCACCTCAGCCTGGAAGTGAAAAATATGGACTTGGCTGGCAGTTAAGTTCCCCAAACGTTAACCCGGCACGCAAGTCACATAGTGGTGACTTATCAACGTATCAAACTCAACAAGACATTGTCCCAAGTAGTGGCTATGCAGTTTCCGTTTTACTTAATAGCTTTACTCCTACATTGAAACATGCCTATGAGATTAGTTCAGGGATAATCCAATTGACAGAGGGAAACGAACCTGAAATAAAAGCTTCTGTACCGATGATACTCGACTTATCCCTTGGCTTTATTACGATAGTATATTTGATCTTGGGAATCAAGGGGGTTGTGAAAAGTAAAGAGTGGTCGAAAAAGAGAAAACAACATCCTACGTGGAGATTTTTCCTTCGATTAATCCCTCAATTGCTTCCTGTTTTATTGATTGGATGGCTGTTTTTTATCGTTCCAACGTTACAAAACAACAGTTCAACTATTATTGATGCGTTTGGACTTTATCCTGCTGCGATGATTTTATTTGCAATCATGTTCATCGTTGGTTTGGCTCTTTCAATTTTGAGGTCCTACTATCGAATAAGAAATTGACGATGGAAAGGGAATTTTCATTAGACAAACACTCACGAACTAGTTTTATAAACATACGTGAGTGTTTTGATTTTACATTATTATATAGAGAACTCTGATAATATTGAAGGTTTATGCTAACGGCAACTCAATGACAAAACGAGTTCCTTCATTTAATTTACTTTCGACATCAATATTACCACCGTGAGAGAGCACATATTGTTTTGCAATGGCGAGACCTAGACCAGTACCACCACTGTCTCTAGAACGAGCATCATCGGTACGATAGAAGCGATCAAATAGGTGTGGCAGATGTTCAGGAGTTATCCCTGCTCCGGTATCTTCAACAATAATGGTTAAACATTTTGTCTTTACCTTCAATAGTCTTAAATATACGTGACCATCTTCAGGAGTATATCGTAAGGCATTCATGAGCAAATTTAATAAAACTTGTTTTATGCGATTACGATCAATATTTAGGACGGTTTCTTCAGTTTGTTTATCTAGTTTCAATAGGATATTATTTTCTTCAGCCAAAGGCTCCAACGCTAATAGGAGTTGAGATGATAGTTCAAATATATCTGTTGGAGTTAAATGCAATGTTAATTTTCCAGCTTCAGCTAAAGACAAGACTCTTAAATCTTCCACTAACTGATTTAGTCTAATTAATTCATCTTGTAAAGGCAAAAGTTCCTCGGGTTTAATCATTTTTCCTTGTTGCTGTATAGAATCTAAATGACCACTGACAATAGTCAAGGGGGTTCTAAGCTCATGGGCAACATCTGCGGTAAGATTTCTTCGGACTGTTTCCGCATGCTCCAATTCCTTTGACATATGATTAAAGGCTTCAGCAATTTTACCATATTCATCCTTTGTCGTTGACGCAACTTGTATGCCAAGTTCTCCTTTTCCTAGTCTGTCAATGGCAGGCAATAGTCGTTGCAAGGGAGAAGCGAGCCATTTTGATAATCGATATGCCATAAGAAGTGAGATCAAAATAAGAACGGAACCACTAATAAGCAGTAAAAATACAACTGATATTGGGATACCAATCATGATTTTCGTGAAATTTGCAACCTCGGGGTCATAATAATAGAATTCACCAACGACATCGTTTTCAACTATTAATTCACGATTGATTCCTAAATGACGCACTAATTGATGTGGTGAGGAACCTTTTTGATAAACAATTCGATTTTCACGATCAAGAACTAGTATTTCCGACCTTTCTTGATTAACCTTTTTTAAAATGTTTATTTGTTCAAGTTGATTCCACGAGTGATGATTGTCGATATAAAAGTCAGTTAGTTCCTTAGAAAGAAATTCCATTTCATTCCCTCTGGTCTCTTGGATGCCTATTTCAATTGTGTTTTTTACGATTAAATAATTTAGTAAAATAAAGACAGTACTAATTCCTACAATTGTAAAGGATAATGCAAGGAAAATCTTTCGGTGAAAACTCATATTTGTTCACCGAATCGATAGCCAAATCCATATACGGTATGAATGTATTTTGGATTAGCTGGATCATCCTCGATTTTCTTCCGTAATCTGCTGATATGGGCATCAACTGTGCGCTCAACATTTAATAGCTCATCCTCTAGTGCAGCTTTTAATAACTGTAGCCTGCTATAAACGACTCCAGGTTTTTCAGCAAGGGTTAATAAAAGCTTGAATTCGGTTGGTGTCATGGTAATTTCCTCGCCGTTTTTCCAAACCCGATATTGCGGAACTGATATTGTAATCTCGCCTCGCTCAATTGTGTCATTAGATGCGGCAGAGTTGTCTCCCACTCTGCGAAGCACGCACCGAATGCGGGCTAATAGCTCGCGTAAAGAAAAGGGCTTTGTAATATAATCATCAGCACCCACTTCAAGCCCCACAATCTTGTCCATTTCATCAGATTTAGCTGTAACCATTATGATGCCTACTTTACTCGTCTTTCGAATTTCGCGGCAAACATCCAATCCGTTCATTTGTGGCATCATCCAATCAAGGACAACCAAGGCAGGATTGACTTCTTTAATCATAGATAGAGCTTCACTGCCTGATTGTGCGGTGGAGATTTCAAAGCCCTCATTTATTAGAAATGAACCCATAAAATCTAGAACCTTTGCCTCGTCATCAACTAAAAGAATCTTTTCGGCCATGAATCTTTCTCCTTTTATTTCAGCTTTTTCCACATTATACACTACGATTTATCTAATCATAAAAATTTCACTGAAACCGTATATGACTGCAACAAGTTCACAACATTTCTTTGTTAATCTTAGAACGTACCTAATATGACAACAAAAGAAACGGGAGGAATAACCTTTATGGCATATCGACTCAATCAAAGGAAAAAAAGCATACTTGTAGCAATTCATGTTTTATCTGTTGCAGCTTGGATTGGCGGAACACTTGGAATGCTCTGCCTTGCCTTCTATTTGCCAAATGGAGCCAATGGCGAACAGCTATTATATACTATGGCAAGCATGGAAGTAATCGATGAAAACTTACTCAAATATCCTGCCTTACTTTCATTAATTTCAGGTATTTTGTTATCTGTATGGACACAGTGGGGGCTAAGTAAGCATTACTGGATAATTATCAAATTGGTATTAACGATAATAACGATTTTGATTGGAATCTTCTTTTTAAATAAATGGACTGCTGGATTAGGGGTAATAATAGAAGATATCGGATTTTTGGCTTTACAGAACGAACAGTTCCAATCGACTTGGACATCAATCGTCATTACATCTAGTTTTAATCTTTTATGTTTGGCTTTTATGACCTTTATTACGTATTTAAAGCCATTTGGAAAAGTAAAGAAAAGTAGAAATTAGAATTACCATTAACAGAGGAATTATGGATATAAACAGAAAAAAATCTTCCAAGCGGAAGATTTTTTATTTTAAATTGGGAAATCCTTGCTGGCGCAACGCCTCATATACTAGAATGGCAGCCGTACTCGAAAGGTTGAGGGAACGAACATTCTCACTCATAGGTATTCTCAAAAAGTGGTCTTTATTTTCTTCTAGTAAATCCATTGGTAACCCCGTTGTTTCTTTTCCAAACATAAAATAATGTTCCTTTGAGACATCACTAAAATCAAAAGCTGAATGCGTCGTTTCACCAAAGGTTTCAATATAGTAAAACTCACCTTGATTTTTTAAAAAGAAGTCATCCAATGAATCATAATACGTTATATTAACAGAATCCCAGAAATCAATACCTGCTCGCTTTAACATTTCTGGATCTGTTGAAAAGCCAAGTGGTCGGATTAGATGCAGGGCTGTCCCTGTAGCGGCACAAGTAAGTGCAATATTTCCAGTATTAGCTGGAATATCAGGTTGATATAGTACAACATGTATTGCCAAGAATGGTCACCTCTATATTTTTTTCTCCATCAAAATTATAGCATAAAGGATGTGATGATACGTACTTATCGGTTGTTCCGATAAATTTTTCTATACGGGGATAAAGTGGACTCTCTTTTCTTGTTCTTGATTAATGATTTCCAAGTGTGTTTAGTGATACACTAAATAGGAAATTTAAGGGATGAGGAATCATACAGAATTTAGAATGTTAGTTAGCTTAAATTGATAAAAAACTAAGAATAGGGGTTATTATCATGGCAGATATAAAATATGAAATTGTTCAAGAAATTGGGGTCCTTTCAGTATCAGCAAAGGGATGGCAAAAAGAACTAAACTTAGTGAGCTGGAACGGTCGAGAACCAAAGTACGATTTACGAGAGTGGTCCGAAAATCATGAAAAAATGGGTAAGGGTGTAACCTTAACAAAGGATGAAATAGAAAAGTTAGTGGAATTACTCAACCAACATTAATGTTAAGAATGGTAAAGGGGATGCTGAGGTATTAGCATCTCCTTTTCGTAGACCATTTTGATAAACAAAATGAATATTGACGTAAAATGGTCAATCAATTGACGGTAAATGTTTATGCGTGTCTGTTGGGGAAATAGTATTTATATTGATTGGAAGGAGAGGGAAAATAGGAGACAGGTAATTGATTATACTGCGATGATCTAATATAAATAGTGATATCTATAATGGCCGTTGGATAAAATTGAAATTGAAAAATAAGGGGATTTATTCAAATGGAACAATGGAATGAAGTTTTAGATCAAATTAAACAAAAAATTGGTAGACCAAGTTTTGAGACTTGGCTTAAAAATACATCAGCTGAACTAAGTGACGATGAATTAATTGTTAAAACACAAAATGAATTTCAAGCTGATTGGTTAGAAGAACGATATTTAACCTTGATTTCTGAAACTGTGGAGAATGTCATGGAAAAGAACATGAAAATTGTATTCTCTTATCCTGATGGAACAGATTTGAGACGGCAGCCATCAACAAATCGTTCTAACAATAGTGCTTATGAAGAATTAAGGGACCAACTAATAGAGCACCAGGAAAAGATAAAACATCTCGAACAGAGAGTAAATCTATTAGAGGGAGTAACGACAAAATTCGTCTATATCAATGATACTAATAGAAAAGTGATTATTCATCCTGCTACAGAAACTCATGGCACAAAATGTGATATGGCGCCAATTCAACCATTAGAACAGAGAGTTTTTTACCTTCCGAAAGATACAAATCCATGGGTCAAAATGTGGGATCATGGCGAAAAAGGTGGACTTGTTATTTTAGTTTCATCCATAAAAAAAGATAATTAAAACTCCCCTATTTCTGTTCAATCAACATTAATAAATGGTTCATTATTGCCTCCCAATTTTCTAGTGTTAGTATTTTACCATTTTAGCAATGTTTGGGGTGTTATTAATGATTAAGCACAGAAAGGTATGTGGATTTCTTTTCAAGTCAAATCACGTGTAAATTTTCAGTGTTCCCCCTATACTATATAAGAATAACGACTAGGGGGTATACTTGTGCATATTGAAATGTGGACTGATTTTGCGTGACCATTTTGCTACATTGGCAAAAGGCGTCTGGAGGACGCTATTAAGCAAATTGACCATCCGATTGAGGTGACCTATAGATGCTTCGAATTGGATCCAACAATTGGGAAAGATATAAAAGAAAACATTCATGAAGCAATTGCCAAAAAGTATGGAATGAGTGTTGAGCAAGCAAAGGCAAATAATCAAAGACTGGTCCAAATGGCAAACGAAATTGGCTTGGACTACCAAATGGATACATTAATATTAACTAACACCTTCGATGCTCACCGTCTGACGATGTATGCGAATACACACGGTTTGATGAAGGAAATGACAGAACGAATTTTACGTGCCCATTTTATTGAATCTAAACACATTGGCGACCACGAAACATTAACTGCATTGGCGGTAGAAGTTGGTTTGGACCATGAAGCTGTGGAAAAGATGCTCGAGAGTGATGAGATGTCTGAAGTGGTTCGTCATGATGAGCAAACTGCTAAACAATACGGTGTTACGGGTGTGCCTTTCTTTCTAATAAATAAAAAATACGCCATTACTGGTGCCCAACCTGCTGAAATGTTTATCGAGGCATTGCGTAAAATTATCGCAGAGGATGAGATTACCATTCTGAATAACGCGGACGGAGCAGTCTGTGATGACGACGGATGTGAAATCCCAAAAAAATAATTAGTAGGGCTCAGAATATTCCTGAGCCATTTTTACTTATGAATATCAATTTTTTCTGACTAACTTTACATAATAAATTCAGTAATAAAGGAGCCAGCAAATGTCTAATATCAACAAACTTTTCCGATTGAGAATTGGTTTTCCTGAGGATCAATTTATTTCGTTTGATTCATTGGACATTCTTCTTGAAAAAACCGCTAAAAGTATTCCGTTTGAAAATTTGGCCATTTTAAGTAAAAGCTATAAGGTCATTTCTAAGCAATATTTAAGTGAAAAAATTCTGTCCAATAATGAAGGTGGAGTCTGCTATGAAATTAACACGATGCTTTACCATTTTTTAATGGAAAATGGATTTGATGTGAAGTTGATTCGTGGTCGGACGTATATACATGCAGCACAAACTTGGAGTCCGACGGGGAGAACTCATGTGGTTGTTTTGTTAACTCATGATGGTAAAAATTATGTAGTTGATAGTGGCTTCGGATTAAACTTACCTTTGAAGCCGGTTCCTCTTTCAGGTGAGGTAGTCACTTCGGAGACTGGTGAGTTCAGGATTTGCTGGGTTAAAAGCGAGGATGGAGATTATTTGATGGAAATAAAGCTCAAAGGACGGGATACAGAATGGGGGAGCGGATACATATTTGATACAAAGCATCCAATTGTGGGGGAAACTGTATTAAATGAAGTCCAGCAAATTATTGTGGAAAGTCCATTATCCCCGTTTAATAAGGCTCCGCTTCTTACTAAGGTAACAGATAGGGGTAATATCGTTTTGACCGAGACTGCATTTACTGAGCGGATAGATGGAAAAGAGCACAAGCGCGAGATTGATCATGTTCAATTCCAGCAACTGAAAAAGCAATATTTTAATATGTAATTTAAGGTGTCCAGTCAGTAATCCATTTTTCATTATTCAATTCTAGGTCCAATCATACTAAGCGGGCCTTTCGTAACGATTTGTGTCAGATGCTCAGCCATATATTGTGTGGAATGTCGATTGTCTTTAAGAACCCACCATCTAATTACACCGATATAGGCAGAACATAAATATTTTAATAGAAAATCTGCAGAGATCTCTAATTTGTTTAAATCGCCGACGACCGTGATAAAGTTTGCTGTGAACTTTTCAAATAAAAAACTTTCTACCTTGTTAGCGAAATCAGCGTTTCCGTTTGGTCCCATCATGATTTTATAAAAATCAATATTCTTTTCTATATTTTCAAATACATTTAATAATGTTATTTGTATTTGCTTAATGTCGATTCCATCATCTATAAGGTGAAAGGGATTTTTGATGGTAGAGATTAACTCCAATATATAGCTGTCGCAAATTTGATCTAGAAGGTCGTATTTGTCCTGGTAATGCAAATAAAAAGTTGCTCTATTGATAAAAGCCAAATCGGCAATATCCTGTATCGTAATGGACTCGAAGCCTTTCTTATCAATAAGTGATAGGAAGGCTTCTTTTATTAATTTTTTTGTTCGTAGCACCCTAAGGTCAGTCTTTTTCTCCATATTGGCACTCCTTTTTTATCTCATTTAAAAATAATCAACAATTTATGAATAACTGTCGTTTAATTAACAGGTCAATAGATTTTGCTCATTGATATGTACGCTCTATTTTCTATAATGGCATTATAAACGACATGATATGAAATATACAACATAGTGTCAAAAAAGGGGTGTGTAAGATGGGAGGATTTTTCAAAAATAAGATGGTTTGGCTTGGGCTAGGAGGGATTATACTTCTTGCCAGCGTGTTAACTTTTGCATTTATGGGTTCCACTATAAATTCAACTCCAAAGAAAATGCCATTAGCGATTGTTGTGGAAGATGAGGGTGTCCAACTAGCAAATGGCAAGCAAATGAATCTTGGTGAGGCGTTAATTAAGGACATTCAAAAAGAAGATTCACCAAGTGTTAAGTGGAAGCTATTGAAATCAAAGCAGTCCGCATTGTCGGCAATGGATGAGAAGAAATTTTACGCAGTGATTATTATTCAGCGCGACTTTACAAGGGATGTTCTTTCGCAGGTTACTAACAAGCCAACGATACCAACTGCAACAATCATCATGAACGAAGGGATGAATCCTGTTGGGGCGAGCGTGGCTTTACAAATTGCTAATGGTGTAGTAACTCAATTCAGTAAGCAAATTACAATTCAATTGTCTTCACTGATGGCTGAACTGAATATCCCTATTACACCTGATTTAGCAAAGACCATTACAGAACCATTTAAGGTCGATACTGTAAAAAGGAATCCGGTTGGGACCAACAACGCTAATGGGAATACTCCAGCGCTGTTTACTCAAATATTGTGGTTGGTTACTTTTATTAGTTCGATGATGTTGTTTACCATTCGTAAAAAAGGACCGAAAGAAAATCAGACAGCATGGAGTTTGGTGAGTCAAATTCTTGCTGGGACTCTCTATGTATCTATATCTAGCGGGGGTATTTTGATTTTGGCGGTTAGGGTATTGGGTGTCAGCGTTCCTAATGAAGGGGACTTGTTCATGTTGTTGGTTTTAATCGGCTTGTGTTTCTTCCTTATCCAGAATGCTTTGTTAATGTGGATTGGCTATCTTGCTGCACCAATAATTATCTTACTGTTCTTTTTTTCTGCTCCTATTCTCACCATGGCACCTGAGATGCTGCCAGAATTCACAAGGGACTATCTATATTCTTGGATACCCTTCCGTTTTAGTGTAGAGAGTTTTAAAGATTTATTATTTTTCAAAAAGGGTCCGTTTGAAAGCGGAATGGTGACATTAGGTGTATCGGGACTAATTTCTTTATGTATGATCGGATTATCTATTCTTAAGCCAGTGAAGAAGGGGAGTTTCGCCACAACAGATCAATCAATTCTATAATACTAAGTTAGCATTATCTATAACCAATAGTAGTATCAAATGCCAGAAATCACCCAAAATTGGGCTGAAGCTGGTATTTTTTATTTAAATATATTAAAATATTGATTTTAAAACATGTTAAGTACATGTAAAATAATGAGTATAAGGTTTAACATAGCTGTTAGTAATAATAGTTTATTTTTTTGTAATTAAATAATTATCGCAAGATAGAGTAAAAGTGCTTTTCGCTTTATTAGGAGGCTATCATGAACAGGTTCGACTTGTTTAGAGAGGTGTTTGAACAATCGCATGTTCCACAAATCATCATAACCCTTGATTTGAAAAAGTCGAAAGGGAACAAAGCTTTCTACGATTTTATCGGTTACACAAGGGAAGAATGGAATGCAATGACCATTCGGGACATTTCTCACCCTGAAGATTATATAATAAATGCTCAATTAATGAACGAGTTATTTCGTGGGGAAAGGGACTACTATCAACTCGAGAAACGCTATTTTCATAAGTCTGGAGCCATCATTTATGGTACATTAAATGTTTCTCTTATTACAGACCCAGTTTCGAATGAAAAATATATGTTTGCACAGGTTATCGATACAACTGAAAAGATCATTATGAACCAATCATTAATCGAGAATGAAAAGAAATATCGATTATTAGCAGAACATTCTTCAGACATGATTTTACTTCATGATGTAAATGGAGTATATCAATACATTTCTCCCTCGTTTGAAGCAATATTGGGCTATGACAGATATAAATTAATCGGTGTCTCGTCCCCATATGACTTTATGCACCCAGAGGATAAACCAAGAATAAATGCGCTTCATCAACAATTAATGGATGGCATAAAGACAAGTAATCTATTTTCCTATCGAATAAAAAAAGCCGACGGTTCTTACATTTGGATAGAAACGAATATTAAAGGAGTATTCGATATAAAAACCGGTGAATTAACGGAGATAATCTCGGTATCAAGGGATATTCAGCAGAGGGTGGAAACGTTCGAGCTCTTAAATAAATCAGAAAGACTTGCAATCGTAGGGAGAATGGCTGCTGCAGTAGCACATGAGATCCGTAACCCACTTACGCCAATTAAAGGGTTTATTTCGTTATTATCTGATAAACGAGAATACAATCCTTATTTTATCGAAATTATTCTTGATGAGATAAAACGAATTGAAAACATCATTACAGAGTTCTTGGCTTTGGCCAAGCCGTCAATACGCAAAATGATCGTATTAGAGGTTGATCAACTCATCATGAAAGTAGTAAACCTTATTCAAACAGAAGCATTAATGCAAAACATTGAGCTTAAAGTCCGAATAGGGGAAATTCCAAGAATCATCGGTGACGAGAACTCTTTGAAACAGGTGTTACTGAATGTATTACGTAACGCAATGGAGTCGTTGGAAGAGAATGGGACGGTCCATATTAGTTCCAAAATTGAGGATAGATATGTGTGTATCATAATCCAAGATAACGGTTGTGGGATTTCTAAGGAGAGACTGTCTAAGATAGGTGAGCCATTTTATTCAACAAAAGAAAAGGGAACTGGACTCGGATTGATGACAAGTATCAACATCATCGAGGAGCATTTTGGTAAAATCGAAATCGAAAGTGAAGAAGATATTGGAACCACAGTGAAAATATTGCTGCCTATTGATAAAGCAAGTAAAGCTTTTTCGAGAAAGCGGCCATAATGTTACTGTCAAAGCAAAACCGAGAAGGTTGTCCTTCTCGGTTTATTTGTCGATCCATTGAAAATTGATAGCGTCTATAAATCTCGTGCTTTTTCCTGTTTTTAGGTCCATTACGTAGTTATGCCCATAGAAACTAGAATCGCTTATGATTCCTTCTAATATCGAACCAAAAGGAGTGAGATGCTCCATTGAATGGTAAATTAAATAATTACCATCTGGGGACAACCCAATCGGACCATAACCAGTAAATTTTTCATCATACATACCATAGAACTTTTTTATACATTTTTCTTTACCATTTTCTGTTATGTAGATTGATCCTTTCTTTGATTTAACAGAAAGATTGGCTGTGGAAGTCATCAAATAATCTGATTTAGTGATAAAGTCTTCTTTTTTTATTAAAGTTGGATTTTTACTTCCTACTGTTAAAGAAAATAAACTCCAGTCCCCTTCATTCATAGCAATGAAACTGATTTTTTCTTTTTTGCTATCGTAATAGTAATCGATGATATTGTCGTTTAAACTCCCATAACCATCATTCCCTTTTCCTTTATGAGAATAAAGCATTTGTTCATTTTTTAGATTTGCATCTGATTTAAACAGTGTTAGAGCGCCATCGACCCTTTTAAGGTAATAAATTTCTCCGTTTAATTGTTTGACAATGTCAGAGTTCGCAACACTAGAAACACCCTTCACACTATACAAAATTACAGCAATTAAAATAATACTCAATGAAACAATCAGAAACTTCTTTTTCATAGTTTTAACTCCTTATTGGTTATCATTCTATATAGTGTAATATTACACTATTTCTATCAACCTGTGTTAAAAAATGTAAAATTCCCGGTGCCTGTCACCACCCGAAATTTGTCGAATTGCATGTATGGCTGAAATGTGTTGTGAAAATGGTAAAATTGATAATAAAAACCTTATTTTAATTGGTTGAAGCATGCCCATATGTAGAAGGGGGAATTGAATCATGCCATTGGAAATTGTTCGTAATGATATAACAAAGATGCATGTAGATGTGATTGTAAATGCTGCAAACACAGAACTGAAAAAGGGCGGGGGAGTTTGTGGAGCTATTTTTCACGCTGCTGGTGCAAACGAACTGCAATTGGAATGCGATAAAATTGGCGGATGTCCCGTCGGACAAGCGGTCATAACAGACGGGTACAAGCTGAATGCAAAATATATTATCCATACACCAGGACCCATTTGGCAAGGTGGATTAAACAATGAAGCTGAGCTATTAAAAGATTCATACAGAAATTCCTTGAAACTGGCCAAGGAGTATCATTGTGACTCGATTGCTTTTCCATTGATTTCGTCTGGCATCTATGGATATCCAAAAGAGGAAGCTTTGCAAATAGCCGTTTCGACGATAAGTTCATTTTTGCTGGAACATGACATGCTCGTGTATCTCGTTGTTTTTGATAAGAAGTCCTTTGGAATAAGTAAAAAATTATTCACATCAATTCATCAATTCATCGATGAGCATTATGTTGAAGAAGTAAAAACGATGAGTTTTAATCTTAATAGAATTGAAGAGCGGTTAATGGAGGAACCGCTTTATAATGAAGATTTAATGGTGCAAGATGTACTAGAAGAAGCGGAGCATGCTCCAAAGCAACGGAGTTTGGTTGACCTCCTAAACCAGTTGGATGAGTCATTTTCTGAAAGATTGCTACGTCTTATCGATGAAAAAGGTTTGACTGATGCTGAAACGTATCATCGTGCTAACATTGATCGACGCTTATTCTCGAAAATCCGCAACGATATCCATTATTCTCCTAAAAAGAAAACAGCTATTGCTTTTGCTATTGCCTTACAGTTAAACCTGGATGAAACAATCGATTTATTGGGCACAGCAGGATATACGCTCTCACATAGTAGTAAATTTGATGTCATTATTGAGTATTTTATCCGGGAAACCAACTACGACATCTATGAAATTAACGAAGCCTTGTTTGCTTTTGAGCAGCCGTTGCTTGGGGCATAAAGTTTAAGGGAACCTCTATAATAGAGGTTCCCTTAAAAATTGATTCCTGGATTTCTCTCTTTGTTTACTTATATACCCTTGGAAAGTTATTTTTTAAACATCGGTAGATTCTCTTTACCAATCATACGCAAATAGGTGAATAACTGACCTTTATGATGAATTTCATGATCTCTTGTCATTTGTAATAATACATGTCCAGGTAATTTTGTTCCGAAAAAGCTTGTTAAGTCGATGAGTTCATCAAACTGGTTGTCTGATAAGTTTTCGAATGTCGCTGTTGTTTTAGACGATACTTCTCGAGCAAACTGCTTAAGAGCTTCGGCTGTTTGAATTTCAGAACCTGCTCCAGATTGATCGATAATGGCTCCTTCTTTGGCAGCAGTTGCAAATAAGTCCGCAGATGTAATCATATGTAGAATGAGCTTTTTCAAAGACATTGCATCTGCCCAAGGTTTAAAGTCTAAATCCTTATCTGATACAAATTCAATCAATTCTTCAGTAACTGCACGATGTACCATCCAACTGTCTACAAATTGTTTTGCTTTAGACAAAGTAATCCCTCCGGTAAGTTATTGATAACACTACCATTATAATGTTTACCAAACTGTAGTTCAAAAATAAAGAAGCAACAAAATATCACCTGTGCAGAAATGTCGCTTCCAAAGCGACCAATTGTTTTCTATGCTTTGTTATCCTTAGTTCATAAAGGAACGGAGGATGATAAACAATGAAAAAGAATTTGACCGAATTAGTGTTTATTTTAGACAAAAGTGGATCTATGGCAGGGCTTGAGGCAGATACGATTGGCGGATACAATTCCATGTTGAAAAAGCAGCAAGATGCAGAAGGGGAAGCAATTGTCACCACCGTATTATTCGACCATGGTTACGAATTATTGCATGACCGTATTAATGTAAGAGGAATAGCGCCTATTTCTGATGAGGAATATCAAGTTGGTGGGACAACCGCATTGTTCGATGCAATCGGTTTTACAATCCAAAAAATCGTGAATGTCCAAAAAAGAACGAGTGAAACAGAACGTGCAGATAAAGTCCTTTTCGTCATCACTACTGATGGAATGGAAAACGCCAGTCGTGAATTTACTGCGAAAAAAATCAAAGAAATGGTAGAGCATCAAAAAGTAAAATTTGGTTGGGAATTCATTTTCCTAGGCGCAAACATCGATGCGGTTACAACTGCTGCACAATTTGGAATAGATGAGGATTTCGCAGTTGATTATCGTGCGGACAACATTGGCACTCAATTAAACTATGAAGCAGTAAACGAGGTTGTCATGAAGTTTCGAAGCGGTAAAAAAATTGATCGAAGTTGGAAGGAAAATATTGAGCAAGATTATAACAACCGATCTAGAAACTAAATAAGGAAAAATGTGGACTATTTTAAAAATATAAATAATAAAACGACATTCAAGAATAGAATGTCGTTTCTTTATTTTGGTCGAAATGGATTGTGTAAATATCAAGTTTGTGATAAAGTAGTATAGAAACGCTTGATTACACTTAAACAAATCAAACCTTCCCAATTTTAATTTTACAGCATTTTTTTCAAAATGTCAACTCTAATATCAAATTTTTTTAAGGAGTGCATGCAATGAGTAGTGAACTAAGCCATGAACAAGAACGTTTGTTAAAAGTAATTGAAACGATCTCTGAACAAATCAATCATCTTGAAGATGATACAGGTAAACTTCGGAAAGAAGTCGTAAATATTCGAAAGCACTTTTGGGACGACGTTAAGGTTAACATCGATACGTTTGACGATTATCTTGAGACTATTATTGGACTTAGACAACAAGCTCAAGCACTGTCCGTGAGTCAGAGCACACACAGGCACTCCTTTAATAAACTATCTGCATTGCGCCGGATGCATGCTTCGCCCTATTTTGGTCGAATTGATTTTAAGGAAGAAGGAGAAAGCATAACAGAAAAAATATATATCGGCATCTCAACACTAACGGATAAAAGTGGAGAAAATTTTTTGGTCTACGACTGGAGAGCGCCAATCTCGAGCGTTTACTATGACTATCCACCAGGTCCAGCAGATTACTCAACACCTGGTGGAGAAATAAGTGGAGAGTTAGAAGAAAAATGGCAATATATCATTCGTGATGGTGTTATTGAATCGATGTTTGATACGACTGTTACCATTGGAGATGAGATATTACAGCAGGTGCTTGGAAAAGGTACAGATAAACATATGCATAGCATTGTTGCTTCGATTCAACAGGAGCAAAATAAAATTATTAGGCATGATCGTGGGCGTTTGCTGATTGTTCAAGGGGCAGCTGGTAGCGGGAAAACATCAGCAGCATTGCAGAGAATCGCATATTTGCTTTACAAATATCGAGAATGGATTAAAGCAGATCAAATTATACTATTTTCCCCAAATGCCATGTTTAATCATTATGTATCGAGAGTGTTGCCTGAGTTAGGTGAAGAAAATATGGAGCAAGTCACTTTTCAGGAATACTTGGACCACCGCTTGAGTAAATCGTTTCAAGTAGAAAATCCATATCAGCAATTGGAATATGTGCTGACTGGAATGAATACTCCTTCATACAAGACGAGAATTGGAAGCATCAAGTATAAAGCCTCCATTGATTTTTATGAGGTTGTTCAAACTTACAGAAAATCTCTGGAAGATAACGGTATGTTATTCAAAGGTTTAAAATTTAGAGGAAAACCGATAGTCACTTCTAAACAACTCGAAGAAAAATTTTATCAATATGACTCTTCTTATAGCTTCCATAGTCGCATTGAGAAGCTAACCGATTGGTTAAACACATTATTAGATGAAACCGAAAAGCTTGAGTTGAAAAAGTCCTGGGTTGAAGAGGAAATTCAGTTGCTTAGCAAGGATGAGTACCAGAAGGTTTACAAAATACTACAAGAAAAAGAGGTATTTACAGAAAACTCTTTCGAGGACTATGAAAAAGAGAGCAAAATGCTTGGGAAAATGATTGTTCGAAAAAAGCTAAAGCCGCATCGAAAATGGGTTAAATCCTTAAGCTTTATCGATGTTACAGGAATTTACAAGCAGTTATTTTCGACCTCTGATACATTCCGAAACTGGAATATTGGAAATAAACCTAAGGCGTGGAATGAAATCTGTCTCTTGACGACAAATATGATTAATGAAGGAAATTTATTATATGAGGACGCGACCCCGTTTTTACTTTTAAAAGAACTAATACTAGGGTTCCAAACGAATACTTCTATTAAACATATATTGATAGACGAGGCCCAGGATTATTCGCCATTTCAATTTGAGTTTTTGAAACGGTTATTTCCTGCAGCAAAGATGACGGTGCTTGGAGACTTTAATCAGGCAATCTTCATGCATGCCAGTGATATGGTTGATTTTCATACACTAACAAGGTTATATGGTCAGGAAGAAACAGACATCATTCAATTGACTCAAAGCTATCGATCTACAAAACAAATTACGGAATTTACTCGGGCTCTCTTGCCAGACGGAAACAGAATTATTGCTTTTGACCGTGGCGGGGAGAAGCCCGAGCTGACAAAATTGTCCAATTATGATGACTTACACAGCGATATTACTTCTAAAGTAAACGAGTTAATGGGGCGAAGCTACAATACAATTGCAATTATTTGTAAATCTGCTTCCGAAAGTTTGAATGCGTACGAAGCTTTAAGTCACATCGAGGATATCAAGTTAGTAAAAAGTGGCTCTATAGAATATGAACAAGGGATTGTGGTTATTCCATCATATTTAGCAAAAGGAATTGAATTTGATGCAGTGATTATTTACAATGCATCCGCGGAAACTTATGGGGATGAAAGTCTGCGTAGATTGTTCTATACTGCATGTACACGGGCCATGCACTACTTGAAGCTTTATAGTGTTGGTGAACCAAGTCCTTTTCTTCAAAATCTCGGAACAGATTGTTTAAGTGTGACTCTTCGTTAAATAAATCCATACATTCTTACAAAAAATAGAGGGCCCATGCACTTTTTGTTGTGGGTCCCCCATTGTTTAGTATGGCTCCTGTAAAAATCCATTTAAGTTTACCCTTACAGAATCCTTCCATTGATTTATTTTATTAATCGCATTTTCTTCGCCACAAAGAAAGACATCTTCTATTGTCATAGCCCATTTTCTAGTGTTTCGTTGTCTTTTGGTGCTCGGTAGGGGATTGGTTATTTTACCGATTTTGGCAACAAGTTCTCGATTTTTCTTTAATATATAGCTTGTTTCCCAATTATTTTCATAGGCTTCAATAAATAAGGTCTTCATAAGATCGTATCCTTCCTTTGTAAAATTAGAAGGATGTTGCAGCATATAACAAGATACTAGCCAAAAGTGCAAATCATATAATTTTGGATCGTTATGCTCCCAAACAAGAGGGTATTGGAACATTTCGTGACAGGAATGTCCGTCAATTTCCCTCGCCCCACATTCAGAACATCGTCCTTTCTCCATTACGGTATGAAATTGGACCATACTTAAGCCTCCCTATATGAATATTTTTATATTTAGTATAAACGTTTACGTAAGGTAAAGGTCAACTGGCGAAGTTTGTATTTGTGGAATTCATTAAGGCGCTTTATGGTAAAATTAAAATAACTTTGCATTTACCTGGAACCTAATCGAGAGGATGTTAATATGACATTTCTAGACAAAATTAAACCGCACCTAACTAGTAATGACTTTTTAATTCAAGAAACAGTATTGCATACGATACACGATTATCCATTCTTCCCAGAAGACTGGACTAAACATTTAATAGAGGATGCATTCAAAAATAACGAAACGCAAGATGCGATATTGATTTACATAGATCATCAACCAATTAACGAAGATGCAGTTAATGTTCTTATCGAAAGTATACCAACAATGGACAAGTCCAATGCTCATTTAGCAATAAGATTATTTGACAATGTAGAGCCTGATCTGGCACTTAAGTATCGAGTCCAATTGGAGAAATATCTTCCAAAAGACAGGTGGAATTTATACGAACTACTTATTAATGGAACAGAGGAAGAAGTATACACTGAATACGGGGAAACCCTAGCTTCCTTGGAACATGTGGATTCTTTTCAACACACCTTATACATAAAGGCAAAAATGCTAGCAGCACGTATCGTTAGAAATGGCTGGATTACTGAAAATGAGATTAGTTCTGTCATTCTTGAAGAAATGAATGAAGATTGGTTCTCGTTAAATAGAATCATGAATGTGTATATGCTCGGTTTAATGAAATTAGAAAAGTATATCCCAACATTAGCAAGTTTGTTGGAGCGCGATGATGATATTTTATTGGAAGAAGTTTCTGCAGCTTTAATTGGATTCCAATCAGATAAAGTAGTTGAAGCGATTGCTCCATATTTAAAGCGTTCTGAATCTCTTATTTACGCAGCATCCATCGTTGAAAATATTAAAACGGACCTTGCTGTTGCGGTGTTAAGGGATGCATACCTCCATGTAGTGGAACTTGAAGATCAAGATTTAATATTTGAAGCACTTTGCCATCAATTATCAGAAGCAGCACTCCCTGAAATTAGCAGCCACATGGAAAAAGAGGAATTCTCAAGTTTGATTGATATCGAGCAGACTGCTTATGGCTATTTTTCTATTTTAAATTTGAGCCATCCTGAGTTGGGATCATGGAGAAATCAGGCGTTGGAGAGAGAAATGTATTATAGAAAAACGAGCAACAAAGAAAGCTTTATTTTTACACCGCCAGTTCGTAATGATGAGAAAATTGGTCGAAATGACCCTTGTCCGTGTGGCAGTGGGAAAAAATATAAAAAGTGCTGTGGGAATTAGAATGAATCGAGGGGATCAACTTTTGCCCAATTACAATTTTAACAAAAGCTTACATACGCTCCGTAAAATCTATTCCGATAATCTGTCGGTCACTTTGATAGCAGAGGACATCATTTATTGCTCGATCACAGATGACGCAACAAACATTAAAAACAAAATGCAAGAGCTTGATTTTGATTATTTAGGAGTGGAGTCCGGTGGAAAGTTGGTTGGTTATATAATTAAAGATGAACTCACAGATAATTCTATCTCAGACCATGTACACACTTTTACAATGGCAAATCTTGTGTCAGAATCAACTCCTTTACTCGAACTATTACATATTTTGAAAGAACAGCATCCCGTCTTTATTTTAGAAAAAAATCAAGTCAGTAAATTAATCACGGTTGCTGATTTACAAAAACAGCCGATCCGAATGTTAGTGTTTGGTTTGATATCTTTGTTAGAAATGGAATTGGTGCAGTTGATTAAACGCACTTATCCTGATGAACAATGGAAAAACTGCTTAAGTGAAGGAAGAATAGCGAAGGTAAAAGAAGTACATGAAATGAGGAAAGAGAAAAACGAGGGCTTAGCACTGATTGAATGTCTGCAATTATCAGACAAAGGTACAATTATTAAGAAAACTCCCCAACTTAGTGAGCAATTAGGTTTTGTTTCAAAGACAGAAGTGGGGCGGTTTTTTAGGTCAATTGAAGAATTACGGAATAATACTGCTCACTCACAAGAATATGTGTATGAAGATTTTAATGAATTTCTGGAAAATATCAATCGGATTGAGGAAATATTGAATTTAATATAGACAAAAACAAGACTTGTAAAGAGGACACAGCAATAATGCAGTGTCCTCTTTTTTTATAAGATACCAATCATGTATTGAACCAATGCTAAAATAACTAGAAATGCAAAGTTGTAGATGCTGAATTTCACAAAGTATAACTTGCTCTGAGCAGGGTTAGCTTGGCTGAAGAGCTTGTAGGAAATCACGCTTGCTAATGAAGCGACAATCGTACCAAGACCGCCTATATTAACACCCACTAATAAAGGTTTCCAATCGTCAGTAAAGCTTGATAATAAAATTGAAGCAGGCACATTGCTAATAAATTGACTCAATATAATGGAACTGAAGTATACCGATGTGCTGTCCTTCAAACCTGCGCTAGCATAGGTTTGAACAGAATGTAAATTTGATAAATTTCCGATAGTAATAAAGAAGCAGATAAAAGTGATTAATAACAAGTAGTCAATTTTATATAATGGCTGTTTTCGTAAAGTTTGTGGTTTTTGGATATAAAAAAATAACTGAGAATTGACAATTTTCCCCTTTGGTGTAAAATTACACTAAAAGAAAATTATTTTTTAAGGGAGGGTATACCAAATGAAAAAAATTATTTATATCATTCAACTTGTTATAAGTTCATTGGGCTTTTTATTATTTTCATTCTTTAGTGGGATTGTGGGAAGCTACGCAATTGAAAACAAGAAACACCCCTCAATATTAGACAAAACTATTTATGCCTTTGATTCATCTTCCTATCCTTATTATGCTAGTGTGTTTTTACTTTGGTTTTTAATTGTAATAATTGTTCTGGTTATTCAGCGAAAAAGAAAAATCATTCCAACAAAATAGTCGTCAATTGACGGCTTTTTCCCTTTTATTAAATACTTCTTAAAACATTGACTGTTGTATAATTGGATTTTTGACACGCTGAAATAAGCATTTGTTCTACTTGTTTTTCGAATGCTAAATTCTTCCCTAATTGAAGCCAACGGAACCAGTAAAGGTAGTTATCCAAGTATTTAGTTGCCACACCTTGAAAACGGTCCATCCAATCTTTTAAACGATGATGAAAGTTATTTACGTGCTGGATATGAAATATTCCCTTCTTTACGCGTTGTTTTTGTCTCTCGTTTATAGCTTCGTGTTTCAAGCCTTTTATTTTGGCAAACTTCTTGTAATTCGTTGCTGTATCTGTGCATAGCAAAGCAGACGGGTTAATATACCCGCCAATCACAAGGTCTATTTCTTCTGCTCTAACACGCCCTGTACCAGCTTTTCGAGCAACTGCATTACCATTACGGTCTTGGGCTACAACAACTGCAATTTTAAGGTTTGAAACCCCTCTTTTGGAGTCTTTACCACCACGTTTTTTGGGGTCTCTATGGGTAATTTTTCGCTTCCCTTTCATCGACTCTTTAAAGAATGTTTCATCGCTTTCAACAATTCCTTTGAGCTGTTCAAACCCAAGACTACCTAATGAGTTCAAAATTTTGTGTCTCCAGTAGAATGCAGTAGAGATGTGGATTTTAAGACGTTCAGCAATTTTAGGAAGTGTATATCCTTCTACCATCATTTCAATATATTTCACCCATTTTTCTGGGTAACGAGAACCTGAAAATGGCGTGTTCGTCATATCATTGAATGTTTTCCCACAATCATTACAAAAATAGCGTTGTCTTGTACGGTATTTACCATTTCGCTTTACCGATGAACTTCCACAATGAACACAACCTATACCTGAAGCAAAACGAGATTCTCTAATAGTTTTAAGCAACTCTGTAATTTTGTCTGGTTCATCCGGAAATAAGTCTTCTTTCATAGCATTGAACAATGCAATTTGTTCTGATTTTGATAGTTCACCGAACTCTTCATAGATGTCTAACCACATAGTTGAACGCCTCCTGAAACCGTATTATATCAACACTCTATTAATATGGTCAAGAAAGCAACAATCTATACGAAAACAGCCTATATAATAGACTCCGATTCAACCATGTGATAATAAATAGGGTAACAAAAAAAGCAAACAAATGGTTAATCACGCCAAAAATGGATGCAATAATCACAATAAGCAATATTCCCCAAATGAGTGCTTGATTTCGATTATCAATAATAATGGCTGAAAGATCAACGTCCAGTTCGGTTTTCGGAAGTCGTTTTAATGAAAATAAAAGCATACCAATTCCAACAACTGCTATGAGTAGGATGGCTGAAAAAAACGGCATTGCCTTTAATTCAAAATAAGAATAAATAAATAGATTTTGTGGATTTCCCATCGGTGTTAAGCTACTACCAATATTCGCTGCAATTGTTTGTAGAATTACTGTCTCCATCATATTCAAGCTGGTCTTTTTACTAATAATTAGCGTTAATGGTACAAACGTAAGCAATGCCACATCGTTTGTCACGAACATTGAACTTACGAATGACAAAAAGATAAGTACAGCTGAAACTGTTCTACTATGACTACTTTTGTTTAATATGTCGATAGCAAACTTATCTAATACCTTTAGTTCTTCAAGTGCTTTAATCACAATCATTAAATTAAATAGACTGACCATCACTTCTAGATTAATATATTCAAGTTTAGGAGTATTTACAAAGCTGGTTGAAATTGCCAATAATAGGGAAATTGTAAATACCATATCTTTTTTTAAAAAATTAAAATTTACATTAAATCTGTTTTTAGTTTGTGTGATAACTATTTCTTTCATTTTTGGCCACCAATTGTTATTTCAAAATCTGTTCTTCTCCAAAAAATAACGATAAGACGTATCGCAATCTCTGTCAATCATTATTTTTAAAAGAAGTTTACATTGCTAACTATTACTAGCATATCTTGTATTTTGCCAACCAATATGATATATTTTGAATAATCAAAAAAGTCAGAATAATACTCCGTTTGGCTACTTCCTTTTAATTCCACTTGATATGAATAATTGATAAACGAGGAGGTATTTATTTGTCAGAGGTGTTGTTTCAAAAACCGCAAATCTCGATTCCATTTGATGAATTTATTAATTCTATTAAAGATTCGTGGAATGGGTTTATTAATAACGGTGATAGGCCGAAAAAAATTCTTTCATCTGATATTTTATCCTCCTGGGAACGTTCCTTGGAATATGGAGTCGACCCTTTTCAAAGCTGTATCTCCAAAAGTTTAAGAGATCAAGACTTAAAAATTGAACGTGAAAAAAATGAAAAAATGCTAAAGTATGCACACCCTGTTATGAAACAGCTCCAACAAGCCATCGAGGGTTCTAATTCAGTGCTAACGATATCTGACAAAAATGGATATGTTCTTGAAATGTACGGTGATAAATATACGCTAAAGGAAGCTTCGAAAATAAATTTCTATCCTGGCGCTCCATGGAGTGAGGAAGAGGCAGGAACAAATGCAATTGGCACAGTGTTAAAGGAGAAAAAACCAATACAGATTGTCCACACAGAGCACTTTTGCACAGGTTGGCATGATTGGACGTGTGTGTCTTCTCCTATTTTGAATCCGCTTACAAACGAGTTGATGGGCGTAATAGATTTATCTGGTAAATGGAAGGGTTTCCCTCAACACACACTTGGCATGGCCATTAGTATGTCGAGCATCATTTCTCAAAGAATTGAGAGAAAGTTTTTAGATGAAGTGAATCAGTTAAATCCCTTTCTAGTAACGGCAATTTGTTCTATCGATGAAGGTCTAATGGCGGTCGACTTAAATAAAAACGTCATAAAAACAAATGAAGTGACTAATCGTATTTTTGGAAAAAAGGTTCAAAATTTAACGGGTTATCCATACTTAGAAATTCTTATTGAAAAAGTAATGCACGGCAATGAAAAATTTTTTAAAAAGGAAATAAACATTAATCAGAAGAAATATATTGTATCCATTTATCCAGTTAACGTCGATGGCGAAAATATTGGTGGTGTAATCGTCCGCTTAAATGAATCAAAGCTGAAATCGAAACAAGCAGAAAAAACTACCAATCAAACAATTATTCAGAAAACTGACTATAATCTTGAGGATATGATAGGTTCCTCTCACCAATTTCAACTTGCAGTACATAGAGCGCAAAAAGCGGCAAAAGTTGATTCTACCCTACTCATTACAGGTGAAACAGGTGTGGGTAAAGAAGTGTTGGCCCAAGTAGTCCATAGTCAAAGCGACCGGAGTGAACATCCTTTCGTCGCAGTAAATTGTGGCGCTATTCCCAGAAATTTAATCGAAAGTGAACTTTTCGGATATGAAACAGGCTCTTTTACCGGAGCACATCAAAAAGGTAAAAAGGGTAAATTTGAGCTCGCACATAACGGTACTATTTTTCTCGATGAAATAGGAGATATGCCGATAGATGTTCAAGTCCATCTACTCAGGGTTCTAGAAGAAAGAAAGATACAAAGAATCGGTGGTGACCAAGCCATTCCAATTAATGTAAGAGTCATCGCTGCGACGAATAAAAATCTTCGTGATGCTATCAAAAATGGCGAATTTAGAGAGGATTTATTTTATCGCTTGAAGGTGATTAATATCGAAATTCCTTCTTTAAAAGAGAGAAAATCAGATATTCCGCAACTCGTTCATCATTTTATCAGGAAATTAGGGGATCAGTTTAGAAATGAACAGATTCACATTGAGCCAAAGGTTATTGAAGTATTACAAGAGTACACGTGGCCGGGAAATATCCGAGAGCTAAAAAATGTTGTCGAACAAATGTTGTTTAATATGGAAGGTAATATGATCTCCGTCAGTGATTTACCTGATGAAATTGTTAGGGAGAAAATAACTAGTGAAAAAGAAGATTTTATTCAAGTGATTCAAGAAACGAATGGAAACATGGGTGAGATTGCAAAAAAACTGGGCATCTCAAGAGCAACTCTTTATCGAAAAATGAAAAAATTCGGAATTAAAAGTAGCCATGTTAAAAATGGTATTAATATTAATCATTTCTAAAAATTCTGCCTCTCACCAAGAGGCGGATTTTTTTTGCGTAAAGACAGGCGAGACAAATGAGACTTTTGAGACAAATGAGACAGAAATTGTCGCAATGATACAAAAAGATAATGAGAATCTTTCGGTAAAGCTTGAAATATAGCCATTTTAAGTTTTGGCATGGATATTGCATATATAAAAAGCGAGGAGGATAAAAAACAATCACTTATTTTGAAAGGGGAAAGCAGATGAGCGTATTAATGACAATTGACAACGGCGGAACATTCACGGATGCATGTTTAATTAAAGGAGACAAAATTGTCCGCGCCAAAACATTAACAACACCCTATGATTTAACAAAATGTTTTATCGACGTGATTAGCCGAATATCAGAGGAATTATATGGTGAGCCAAATATTCGAAAACTCCTCCAGGAAACAGAATATCTTCGCTATTCAACTACAGCAGGCACAAACGCAATTGTTCAAAAAAGAGGTCCGCGGATTGGGTTAATCATCCGAAAGGGGACAGATACCTCCTCTTTAGTGGATTCAAAGGAAAAACAAGAAATGTTTAAAGCTATGGTCGATGGACGAATCGTTGAAATCGATCCAGATAAGGAACAGGAAAATCTTGAAGCTGAAATTGTTAAAGCAGTAAATACATTATTATCTCAAGGGGTCAACCGACTTGCTATTAGTTTTACTGGAAATACCCTTTCAGAAGACGAAATAAAAGTGAAAAATATCATTTTACGGAAGTATCCTCGCCATTTATTAGGTGCTATTCCAATGATTTTTTCGCACGAGGTAGCCGAGGATAAAAATGATAGTCAAAGAACATGGACAGCGTTAATCAATTCTTTTCTTCATATGGAAATGGAGAGATTCCTATACAACTCTGAAAACTTCCTCCGAGAACATCGGATGAAAAATCCATTACTTATTTTTCATAATGATGGAAACTCAGCAAGGGTGGCTAAGACAACTGCCATTAAGACATATGGATCTGGCCCACGTGGTGGTATGGAAGGGACAAAAGCGATTGCGCAACAATACCAAATTCCAGCTTTATTAACTTTAGATATTGGTGGGACAACATCCGATATTGGGCTAGTAAAAGAAGAAAAAATCAAGGTGGATCGCTACGGACATATTGAAGGAATTCCAACCTCGTTCTCCTTGAGTGATTTGATCAGTATTGGAGCTGGTGGAAGCTCAGTGTTCTCGGTTAAAAACCAAGAACTTCAGGTTGGTCCGGAGAGTGTTGGCGCTGTTCCAGGTCCTGCATGTTTTGGAAGAGGAGGTCAGGAAGCGACGGTTACCGATGCTTACTTCTTAATGGGGGTTCTTGATTCTAGCTCCTATTTCCGTGGCAGCATGACTTTAGATGAAGAACGTGCGAAAAAAGCAGTCATTGACAAAGTAGCAAGACCACTAGGTATTGGCCTTGAAAACGCATTAATTCATATGGAAAAGCAATATTGCCAAAAAATTGCAGACGGATTATCAGTCTATCAAAAACAGGTTGATGAAGTTACTTTACTCGCATTCGGTGGGGCAGGACCGATGAGTGCTTGTGGCGTTGCTGAAGCAGCGGGTATTTCTAACATTATCGTACCACGCTTAGCTGCAGTATTCAGTGCGTTTGGAATTGGGTTTAGTGACATCGCTCATGAATATCAAACCTATTTAACTGAGACTACCGAACAAGTAATAAATGAAAAATTAATCGAGTTAACTGAAAAAGCAGAACGAGATATGTTTGCGGAAGGCTTTAATATTTCTGAGTGCCGTCGAATCTCCTATGTTAGTTATTTTTCAGAGGATGAAGAAAAGATTGTGAAACTAACAAATCTTAAAGACGCGATTCGGGAAATTGCTGGACAAGCGGATATTCGCTTACATCTTAAAGTTGAAAAGCCGATTGTTCACTTTAAGTTTGAGGAAAGTCAATCAAATGAAACGAAAGAGTTAACCCCTATTCGTCACCAACAAATTATTAATGAGAATATCAAATGGGAGGACGTTCCAGTTTATTCCTTTGAAGAGATTTCACCTGGAACTAAAGGCGTTGGTCCTGCGTTAATTGAAGACGAATACTTTACTTGTCGGGTGTTGGAAGGTTGGGAGTTTGAAGTAAATAACTTTAAAGATATCTTTTTATCGAAAAAAGGGGAGTGAAAACAGATGAAGGAAAATATGACAGAATATCTGGCCATTGATCTGGAAACTGAAAAATGGGTTTGTCGGAAATGCGAGCATAACATTGGTCCAGCCCGTGAGAACTATAAAGAAGGACTACTAGTCCACATTCGCGATCCTCGCGAAATCCATAAACCGATTATTAATCCTGATTTATATGAATATACCTATTCACCGGATCCAAATTGGCTCCGAATCATTGAATACTATTGCCCTAACTGCGCTACACAGGTAGAAGTCGAATATTTACCTCCTGGACATCCACCGATTAGAGATATGGATTTTGATATTGATGCATTAAAAGCACGATACAAAAATAGAAAGGGGCAAAATGTATGAAACAGGTAAGTGTTGATATTGGTGGTACTTTTACTGATTGCTTTTTAGTTTGGGATGAAACTCTAATTGAAACTAAAGCATTAACAACGCATCATAATTTAGCTCTTGGTTTTATGGATGCTCTGGAACAAGCTTGTGCCGAGTTGGGAAAAACTATCCGCGAAGTCTTGTCCCAGCTGGACTCAGTCCGTTATGCAACCACGCTTGGTACGAATGCCTTAATTGAGCGAAAAGGACCAAAAATTGGTCTATTAACTACAGCGGGTTATGAGAGTCAAGTTCCTTTAAGCCGTGGTCGTGGTTATGGGGACGGTTTGATTCCAGAGGAACAGATGGACCTTCCTGCTGGACAAAGACCTGAACCATTAGTTCCTCCAAATATGATTGCGGGTGTTCGAGAAAGAATTGACTATAACGGCAAAATTAATATGCCTTTAGATGAAGTACATTTAAGAAAACAAATTCGCAAGCTTGTCGACCGTGGTGCTCAAGCGTTTGTTGTCGGCTTAGTGAATTCAGTTGTTAATCCCGTTCATGAGCGAAGAGTTGAGGAAATCATCCTTAACGAATATCCTACCCATATGCTTGGGTCCATGCCGGTTATTCTATCACACCAAGTAGCAGAGCGAAAAGGAGAATACGTACGTATTACTTCTTCCATACTAGATGCCTATTTGCATGACCAAATGTATCATGCTTTAAGCTCACTCGAGATGACTCTCAAAGATTATGGCTATAAAAAACCGATGCTAGTTGTTCATAATATTGGTGGAATGGCACAACTAAATTCAACACACGCTTTACAGACTATTCATTCAGGACCAACGTCGGGGATTAATGCCTCAGAGCATTTGTCTGAGGAGTTTAATGTAGGACACTTAGTTGCGATGGATATGGGTGGAACAAGCTGTGATATTGGGGTTGTTGTTGGTGGCGGAATCAGATTCTATGACTTCAATCCAATCATTGACCGCTGGCTTGTCAGTGTTCCGATGTTACACCTTGGAGTCATTGGAGCAGGCGGTGGTTCGATTGCTCGATATGATCAAACGTTAAACCATATTGAAGTAGGACCTTCAAGTGCTGGTTCTGAACCTGGTCCTGCATGTTTTGACCGAGGTGGACTTGACCCTACAGTTACGGATGCTGATTTAGTGCTCGGTTACCTCGATCCAGGTTACTATGCCGAGGGTCATATTAACTTAAATAAAAAACGCTCAGAGTTTGCCATCGAAGAGGCAATTTGCGATGAAATGGATTTGTCTATCGTCGAAGCTGCGCTTCAAATTAAGAAGAAAGTAGATTCTAACATGGCACACGCCATTTTTAAAGAATTAGGTGTTAAAGGATATGATCCAAAGAACTTTACATTGCTAGCATATGGCGGAAATGGCCCTTTACATTGCTGCGGCATCGCAAAGGTACTCGAAATTGATAAGATTTTAGTCCCTCCGTTTGCACCGATTTTCTCTGCTGTTGGAGCGGGCATTATGAATCAGGTAAATATTCATGAACGATCAGTATTTATGAATATTTATGACTCCAACACGCGCAGTTTATTTAACGATTTTAATCGTTTTAATAAGATTGTCGAAGAGCTTGAACAAGAGGGTAAGGAAGAGTTAATGCGCCAAGGTATTTCCGAGGATCAAATCTTATTCCGGTTAGAGCTAGATATGCGCTATGGAAACCAGTTAACTCAAACTTCTGTT
This sequence comes from Bacillus marasmi, assembly GCF_902168435.1. Lineage (GTDB taxonomy): Bacteria > Bacillota > Bacilli > Bacillales > Cytobacillaceae > Bacillus_BU > Bacillus_BU marasmi. Next base: position 12,807 of record NZ_LR656176.1, on the reverse strand, counting down.
ATTTCTCCTGTCAATCGCTTAACAAACTTAGCTGCTGTTATGAAACTTGTTAACTCGTTTAGCGAAAACTATGGGGAACGTTTCGGAGAGGGAAGTCAACAACCGGAGGCTGGAATTCGGATTAATACAATTCGCGTTCTGTCTTATGTTGAGTTGGAACAAGTAAGATTCAAGAAAGCAGCAGATGTCGTTCTCGAAGCTCCTGCACCTAATAGTGTTAGAGATTGCTACTTTGTTGATTTTGAACAGCCGTTGGAAACTGCTGTATACCGTTCTGAACAATTACAGTCCGGAGTAGAAATTCAGGGACCTGCAATTGTTGAATCTCCGCGAACTAGTTATTTAATTGAACCTGGGTGGAAGCTGGTAATGGGAGAACAACGTTCAGCATGGATTTTAAATACTGAAAAAACGGGTACGAAAATCGTCAATAAAGCTGAAACACAAGCGAAAGCCTAATATAAAGGAGTGGGGCATAATGTCTGTAGATGAGTTGAAAAGAGAACAGGAGCTTGTTGAAAAGTTTTTAAAAGATACTACACTTTTTCTAGGACCGGATCCAAGAAATATGCAGGATCATACGCTTGAGGAAATTACTGAAAGAGAAATCGAAGCGATTAAAAAGGTGAATGATCCTTCCATTCTAAGTGTGGCTCGGAGTAAGTTGTTGGCTGGAACGAATGAAGCATTTGAAATGCTCGAGCAAATTGGTGCAGCACCAGGTGCAAAATGGGGTGACTTAGTCTGTGGTATTTTTACCGCAAAAGGCGACCTGTCAATTGTTAGTTCAGGAGGGGTTCTCATTTTTGCTGGTTGTACCCAATATGGTGTGAAGCATATTGTTCAAAACTGGCTTAATGATCCTGAAGTTGGCGTAAAACCTGGTGACATCTTTTATTATAATGATGCACGTTATGGTGGCGTTCATAATACTGACCAAAACTTGATTTTACCTGTTTTTGAGAAGGGAGAATTAATTGCTTGGATTGTCGCTGTTGTTCATGAAGGAGAGAACGGTTCCATCGAACCTGGTGGTATGCCTTCAGCTGCTGAATCGGTTTATGACCAGGGCTTGATGATTTCTCCGATGAAAATAGGTACGAATAACAAGTTGCACAAGGATTTGTATACGTACTTCCAAAACTCTGTTCGTGAACCGAAACTGATGATTACTGATATGAAAGCAAAGCTTCATGCTGCAAGACGTGTTCATCAACGAATTGAAGAAACAATTGCTGAGTATGGTGTAGATACGGTTATCTCAGTTTTACGTAAAACACTAGATGATACGGTGGAAGAGGTAAAACGTCGTCTTTCTCAATGGCCTGACGGTACTGTAAGTACGATGGGCATTGCCGATGGTACTCTTCGTGAAAATATTTTAATTAAAACAAGTCTAAAAATGACTAAAAAGGGTGATGAGCTAACCTTAGATTTCCGTGGTTCAGGACCTGCGTTTGCGAATCGTCCAAACAACTCTGTTTTAGGGGCAATGAAAGGCATGATGGGACAAATGTTCTTATCGTTTGTTTGGCCTGATTTACCTCGTAACCAAGCGGTAATTGCACCGATGAAATTTGTTGTAGATGACCACTCCATTTACAATGCTGCCTTTGATGTGCCTAATGCGCAGAGTATGATGACGTTCTTCCCGGCATTTACAGCGGGGCAAATGTGTGTAGCTAAATTTTTATATAATAGCCCCGAAAAAGCCACTAAAGTAGTTGCTCCATGGTACAACATGATTCAGACATGTATCTATGGTGGGGTAACACAACATGGTGAAACGGTTGGAAACTTGGCAGCTGACTTAAACGGTATGCCTGGCGGAGCAAGGGATGGACTGGATGGAGAACACTCTATCGCACCCATTTTTGCGGCAATGGCTGAGCAAGGAGAACAGGAATTGATCGAAGAAGAAGTACCATTAATGCAGTTGTCTAGAAGAATTATGAAGGATAATCAAGGCTTTGGTAAATACAGAGGCGGTCAGGGATATCAAATGTTCTTAACCGTAAAAGATTCGCCATTCTTCGGATTTATGACAACGACAATTGGCTCTAAATATCCGACCACTTATGGATTGTTTGGTGGCTATGCGTGTCCAACCTATCCGCTTAGTAAGGTAAAAGGTATTAATATTTTTGACATTATGGAAAAAACACCAGAGAAAATGGTTTTTACCGTTGAGGAAGTGATGAATAATCGTCCATTTGAAAACGGAATCTATACGACCCAGCACACAGGTCTTCAATATGAAAAGGTTGAAGAAGGGGAGCTATATATGATTACCCAGGGTGCAGGAGGAGGATATGGTGACGTACTTGATCGAGACCCAGAGCTGGTGATGAAGGATGTCGAAGAGGACTTAATCTCGCAAGATACTGCTAATAATATTTATAAAGTGTTCTATAATTCGGAAACACTTGCGCTTGATATCGAAAAAACGGAAGAGGCTAGAACGCAAGAAAAAGAGGCACGCCTTAAACGCGGAGTTCCTTACTCAGAGTTTATTAAGAACTGGGTAACAGAAGAACCAGCAGAACATCTTCCATTTTACGGGCGTTGGAAGAATGAACAGGTTATTTATGCTGGTTCACCAAATAATAAAATGTCTGCAGATAATATGCATCCTGTATTCATGCCAGATCCAAAAGAAGTACGTATTCAAAAGCTAGAAGAAGAAATTAGAATGTTGAAAGGGCAAATATAAATCGAATAAGCTATTTCTGATAAAAGGAGAGTCAGCTTTTTGGAGCTGGCTCTTCTAGATTATTTTACTGGGAGGGAAAATAATGAACGTAGGATCATATGAATCTATTTTTACTTGTATTAATGAAAAACAGCTTACTTTAATAGATTTTACGGATTATGCAAACAGATTATTAAACAATGGTAAAAAGGACCTTTATCAAAAGCCGGATCTGTTTATTTCTATTTTTACTCAAGCGGAAAGATTACTTAATCCCGATGTATTAAATATCGATGTAAGTTCATTTTATCAAGTGTATTTGGAAAATGAACAAGTATTTGTTCAAAGCATTAAAAGTAAAAGACTTCCTGTGATTATGAAAAATATATTAGCACAGGAAAAACCAAAATCCTTGATAACCGAAATTATTAATGGGTTAAAGTCATTGTCAAAAAAACCAGTCGTAATATCAATCGATTCCCCGCAAAAATGGCTACAGGAAGCTTCAAAGTCTGTAAAGGGTGAAGGAGAGATTAGTTTATCTTTGGATGAGATCGAACGTGCTTCCATGTATATTGCGGAATTTCTGCGCTCCTTTTCAACCCTTAATATATCTGCAATTGTTATTAAAGAGAGCGAAAATACGATTTTTACCCATGATGAATTACTAGAGAGGTACCAGCCGATAACAAATGTAGCAAAGCATTATAAATGGTCATTAGGATTGCAAATGGATACTTGTTTAAATCCAACAGAAATTAGGAAGCTGGTTGATTTTTGTCTCATTTCTTCACTAACATTCCCTGAGTTAACCTCTCTTTGGGAAGAAGGTCAGGCTATTGGTGGTGGACTTGATCAGAGATTTTGGGAAGGTCAGATTCAGACAGGCACTATTCCAAAAACCGGGTTATTATTTGGTAAAATCCCAGCTGATGCTGAGCCAGAAACAGTACTATCGCAAATACAAAATTTACGTAATTAAAAATAAGAAAAAACTGTCGTTGAATTGATTGGACGACAGTTTTTTTGTTCAGTTAGGTTGATATTTTTTCCGTAATTCATTCTTTTGAACTTTTCCAATCGATGTTCGTGGAAAATCATCTACAAACTCATAAATTTGCGGGACTTTAAAGTAGGATAATCGATCATTACAATATTGGTTGAGTTCTTCAATTGTAAGTTCTATACCATCCTGAGTTTTGATGAATGCAGCTACTGCTTCTTCACGTAAAGAATCCGGAACAGCTATCACTGCACAGTCTTCAACCTTCGGGTGGTTTCGGATGACATTTTCAACTTCGATAGAGGAGATGTTCTCTCCAGCGCGTTTTATCATATCCTTATTGCGATCAACAAACCAGATATACCCATTGTCGTGATAATATCCATTATCGCCTGTATAGAGCCATCCATCTCTAATTGTCTCTTGAGTCGCTTGTTGATTTTTATAATAGCCTTTCATCAATGAAGGCGACTTAACAAGGATTTGTCCAATTTGACCTGGCCCAAGCTCGTGACCGTCATCGTTAATAATTTTTATTTCATGACCAACCGCAGCTTTTCCGATAGGGACAATGCCTGTTTGTTCGTCTATTATTCTTTCATCATATAGTGGGGTTACAATTGATGTAGTAATCGTTTCGGTCATACCATACCATTGAAAAAGTCTGACACCAAATCGTGCTTCAAATTGCTGTAATTCTTGATAAGTGACAAACAATCCATATCCAGCCTTTTTTAGTGAATGATTCATCTCGTTAGGGCGGTAATTATTCTGAAGGAGCATTTTAATAACAGTTGCTACTAAACTTGTGATGGTAGGTTGATAGCGCTCAACGTCGTCCCAGAAGGAAGAGGAGCTAAACCTTTGCTTAAGGATGATTGAGCAACCAGCCACAAGAGATGCCATTGAGGTGTAGTATTGTGAGTTTGCATGGAATAACGGTAGGAATATTAAATATCTATCATTTGGAGTTAACCATTGATTTCTAACAGATGTTTCTCCTGCGAAAAGATAATTTTCGTGGGTTATTTCGACTCCTTTTGGTTTGGAGGTTGTTCCAGACGTATACATCATGCAGCACACATCTTGACTATCAACGGCATCATGATGACTATCATTAGAATATCCTTGTAAAATATCCTGCCATTTATGATTGATAATTGTTGTAAATGATAATGGCTTAGCTTCAATTACGTTGTTAATTTGATCTGTAAGAAGAGATTCCTCAGCAATAAATCCAACTGAGTCAGAATGGTCAATAAAATATTCAATTTCAAAAGAGGTAGATGCTGTATTTATAGGTACGAGGACTGCTCCTATAGCGCCGCAGCCAAACCAAAAATAATAAAACTCAGGAGTATTATTTAGGAGAATCGCCAGTTTATCACCTTTAGCTATACCCTTCGTTTTAAGGAAATGCGCTGTTTGATTGACCCGCGTTAGTAGTTCTTCATAGGTAATAGCTTGGTCTTCATAGTACAGAATAACCTTTTTTGGATGTAAGGTGCTTTTTTCCTTAATTAAATCGTACAGAGTTCGATTGCCTGTAATGATCAACTCGGCAGCCTCCATTCTTATTTTATTAACTAATAAAGCGCTTACATTTAGGTGTTACTAAAACATATATGACAGATAAACTTATTTTCGCAGACTATAGTCTAATTGTCAATATATTTTGAATATTATGTAAAAATAAAGATGTCTTATTTTTATATTAAAGATGATTGGTAATTTCCCAATCTATCTCCCCACAACCCATCTCTCGTAAAAAGGAATTAGCTTTTGAAAACGGTTTGCTGCCAAAAAAACCTTTGTTTGCTGACAAGGGGCTTGGGTGTGGAGATTTAATAATTAGATGCTGTGGTGCCGTAATCAGGTTTTCTTTTTTTTGAGCAAAATTGCCCCAAAGGATAAACACTACAGGTTTTTCACGGTTATTCAAGGTTTCGATAACTCTGTTAGTGAAATTCTCCCAACCAAGTGCTTTATGTGAATTTGGTTTCCCCGCTCGAACTGTTAACACTGCGTTAAGCAGCAATACACCTCGCTGCGACCATTCCCCCAAATAGCCATGGTTAGGCATTGGACATCCAGCATCAGCGTGAAGTTCTTTGTAAATATTTTTCAATGATGGGGGAATGGCAATACCTGGTTTAACCGAAAAGCTAAGTCCGTGGGCTTGACCAGCTCCATGATATGGATCTTGGCCGATGATGACCACTTTTGTATCATTGTAAGAAGTATGTTTTAGTGCATTGAAAATATCATGTTGCGCTGGGTAAATTACGCTTGAAACATATTCTTTCTTCAAACTTTCTCGTAATTGCTGATAATAAGGCTTACTATATTCCTCTTCTAGCAAGCTATCCCAATCATTTCTTAGAATCTCCATGTTCACACACTCTTTCTTTTCATTTCAAAGTGAATACCTATTATTATAGTTGTAGATGTATTAGCTATCAATTGTTGAAAGGGTATCAGAAAATATGCCTATTAATCTCACGAAGATCATTATTGCTAAATATGTAGAAAATGTCACAGTAAATTATTTAACATCTGTATTAAGATGAAAGGAGTGCAAGTTATTTGATGTACTAAATGGAGGAAATAAATGATCAAAATCTTAGCTGACTCTACCTGTGATTTATCAACGGAGATTTTAAAACAATATAATATAAGCCTAGCGCCATTAACGATAAATATTGAGGGGAAAACATATAGAGATCGCATCGATATCCAGCCAGATGAGTTCTATCAAATGATGAAAGGATTATCCGAATTTCCGACAACAGGTATGCCGAGTCCCTCAGAATATTTAGCTATTATGAATAAAGCCGTTCATGACGGTTATAAGGAAATTCTTTGTATCTGCATGTCGAGTGGAACGAGTGGAGCCTACCAATCTGCGGAATTAGCGAAGGAGTATTTTTATGAGGAAAATCGAGACTCCTCTGTGAAAATTTATATAGTCGATTCAAAATCAATGAGTCATGGAAGTGGTTGGTTGATATTGAAAAGTGCGATGCTTCGTGAAGCGGGAGCAAGCTTTGACGAAATCATCCGATTCAACGAACAGTATAAAACAAATGTAAAACACTTTTTATCTGTAGATGATTTAAACCATTTAATTAAAAGTGGTAGACTGACAAATGCAAGCGCTTTTATTGGTAAGGTACTCATGCTAAAACCGATTATGACGATGAAAAACGGTAAAGGGGCAATCGTAGCAAAAGAACGTGGCCGGAACAAAGTGTTAAAGCATTATGTAAATGAATTTGTTAGCCGAATTGATAAAAGTATTACCGATTTCGTTATCATTGGGTATACCTCTGATCGCTTAGTTGCACAAACGTTAAAAGAAAAAATTCAAACTGAAACTGATTTTTCTGGCGAGATTCATATTATGCAAATGGGAGTGTCAGTTGGAACTCATGTTGGCTTAGGGGCCATATCAATGTTTTTTGTTGAAAAGAAAAAAGACTAGGCAACATAAGTATATGTATATTAAATACAGCGCTCCTCGGATCCAAAGGAGCGCTGTATTTCTGCAGAAGGCGGCTGCAGTATTGAGGAATTATATGAAGTTTAACTTTGCAAAATGTGTTTCCATCAAAAATGAGTTCATCTATCCCTCCTTCCTTATTTGGAGTTTTATATTAATCACCTGGACCTATGAACAATTTCGATTCCGGAGAACGGACTCTAACTTTTCTCTTCACTTCCTCCAAATGAATTCGGATTAGACTTGGAAGCGGACCAGCCTGTTTAAGGCTTAACCTTCCTTGTATCGCCAGCTTCCTGGTTGCACTCTTCACTTTCTCAGTCATTCTCAACATGGTCATGACTTTAACCGTTGATAGAACTTTCCGGACAAGCTCCTTGGCATCAATTTCTTTCACACTCTTCGTAAGACTAGGAACCTTTCGATGTAGCAAAAATACTCTCATACAATCACTACCTTTCCGAAAAGAGTTAGGGTGCAATCCCTGTATACTTAATAATTCAACTCTTTATTCATATTTCCTTTACAATTAACCTTTGTTTCAATCGTCATTTTCTTATAGAATTCAAGCAAAATCTATAATTACTGCATAAAGAAACCATTAATAGTTAGCAATAAATACGGAAATCTGCTGTATCTTGTTGGAAAAAGAAGAATGTATTGGTCTAGCATAAATGTATTTATGTATTTTACAAAAATAGGATATTCTGAAACTATTGTAAAAATGAGTCGTATAGTATGTTAAGTTAAAGTAACGGGGTGAGTCTATGGAGAAAACAAAAAAAGTGATTGCTGGAATTGTATCGACAGCGTTGTTGCTAGCAGCTGCTAGTTGCGGTAGTGCGATTCAGGAAGAAAGTTTTGAAGAAGAGGAATACGGTGATACATACTCATCAGAAACAACGCTAGAAAATGAAGGTAATGCAGTAACTCTTAATGATGACCAAGACGATTTACTTCCAATTCCTGAGGACGAAGCTTGCGCCGAATGGGAGTGGGACTATGATGACGGTGTTTGGGAATGTGAAGATAGCAACTCATCCTTTTTTGGTCATTACTTTTATGCGGGTACCTACTACAACAACAAATCCAATCTGTATAACAGTTCTGCATACATAGATTATCAAAATAGTGCTGAGTATAAAGGGACAAAAGGCTCGACTAACTCTACCAACTTAACGACATCTAGTAGTACAGTATCGAATGGGACTGTAGCCAAAGGGAGCTCCGGATTTGGAAGTAGTTCATCCTATTCAGGGGGTTAAAATTTTGGACTATCCGAAATAATAGTTAAATATTGTTATCAGCATAATTAAGAACACAAAGGATGAACGTATTTGGATATAATCAATAATCAAAATGTAAACTATTTATATACTTATGCAAGCTATGAAGATGAGCGAGATTTAGTGAGTTTAGAAATGCGCTCGCTTTTCGGAAAAGATTCGCAAACAGGAGTCATTGAAAGTGCTGTGAAAATTAATCCGAGTAGAAGCCCCTTTATTAAGGAAAGACTTGAGATAATTTTAGAGGCATTAAGCTTAGAGGAACTGGTAAGCAAAGTACAAGAACTAACACCGATTACTGAAACATATAAAGTCAAGTATATAAAAAGAGGAAGCACTGGAAAGGCAGATGAAGCTGCAAGGCGCCGGAGAATAGAGAAGGAAATCGGTTTAAAGCTAAAGGGTGTTGCGGACATACATAATCCAAAGCAAGTGTACGGTGTGATAACCATTGGGGATAGGTGGCTGTTCGGAAAGTATGAAAAAAGTGAATCCGTTTGGTTTCGGCACCAACAGAAGCCACACAGTTACTCGACTGCGCTTAATACACGCGTGGCGAGAGCAGTTGTGAATATAGCGATTCCGAATTCGAAGGGTATTAAGGCCATTGATCCTTGCTGTGGGATAGGAACTGTCCTCGTTGAAGCCTTATCGATGGGAATCGATATTGTCGGTAGTGATAGAAACCCGTTAATATTAAAAGGAACTCGAGAAAACATCGCTCATTTCGGTTACTCATGTGAGGTGAAAAAGATGGATATCCGCGATATTGACGAGCAGTATGATGTGGCAATTATTGATTTACCATATAATTTATGCTCGGTCATTACCGAAGAAGAGCAGCTAGAAATGATCCAATGTGCTCGAAGTTTCGCAACTAAAGTTGTTGTGGTTACCGTGGAGCCTATAGATAAAATCCTCGCTGAAGCTGGTTTTTCAGTAGTAGACAGAGCTGTTGTAAAAAAGGGGACATTTTCACGAGAAGTGATTGTATGTCAGTAAAGAGATTTTTAAGGATGAAAAGAAGCTGGAACAAAACTAAATTGTCCGCTATTAAAACTAAATGATTAAAGATCAGTGTTGATTTTCATCTAGGTTTGATAATAAATAAGCGGAGATTTTCCCGTTATTGTATATAAGGAGGGCTAATTGAGCTGAAATAAGCGGAGAATTTCCGCTTAACCACTCCCAAAAGGACAAAATCCTGTGATTTTTATGAAATAAGCGGAAAAACTCCTGTTATTATTAGGGAAATATGGGTATTTCCCAATATAAGCGGAATTCTTCTGCTTATTTACAGACACAAGGAAATCAAAATTTGGGTTAACAGACCCACATGTGAAAAAATTTATCCACAGTTATTTTACGGTAGTGTCAATTAAAAAGGAATCAATATAAAAAATCGAACTGCCATGCGAAATTCTAAGTTAGAATTTCGCATGGCAGTTCGGTTTTTTTTCTGAAATATTTATGTCCCAGCCTCTTTTGTGTTATTTTTACAAGCTTGCCTAAACTCAATCATCAAAGGTTAATAATGTTAAAACACTACTGAGTTTTTCTGGATTGAAAATGGATTGTTCGTAAACCGTTTCATGTTTTTCAGCATCTTGGACCCAGCAGGATGCGGGAACGTGTCCAATTCGTATTTCCTCTATAGTACTTGGATTACTAAAAAAGGTTGCCGCAATACTACTTGAATCTACAACCCCTTTTTTGATTTGTCGCTCTCCCTGGAAAACTTTTTTCACTTCGTTATTTTCTGATTGAACTACTGCAAACTTTTTATTATCAATCTCAACGATTCGGTTTAATAGGAAAAATAATGATACTTCATATTTTTGTGCAAGGTTTTTTAGTGTTTCAAAATTTACAGCTTGGTTGGTTATATCATTTTTTAGTTCACGATGAGGAACAAGGAGATTTGAAGCAAATTGGTTTGCTTCGATTTCTTCAAAGTCCTCAATAAGAATGGTAGAAGCACCTAGCTGAATGTCTGACTTTTTCGTTTTGATTTTTATATTATCGGAATGTATATATTTTCTCTTTAAATAGTTAGGTTTTAAATGCCAAGGTATCAAATAATGTCCAATTAATGCTGCTAAAGTAAATTTTCTTCGCTCTAAATGTGGGACTTTACTATCCAAAACAATAATGGGGTAATCTCCTTGAATGAGCAGTCCTTCGGCTTCAGCTAATTCTTCCTCGACAACCTTAACTCCTAATTCTTTTGCAATGATAAACACATCAACAGGTATGCTATGACTTGATTTTTCCGTCAATAAATGATTGGCGTAATCTGCTGGATTTTCAAATAGTTCATTAAGCTTGATTTTTCGCCCTGATGCCAAAAATGCAGCATATTCAACAAGTTTTTCCTGTTCAGATACTGGTAGGGAATGAAGGATTTTTAGGAAAACACGGTCGGACATTAACAGTGTGTTTTCTTCTCCGACAATTTGTTCTCCGTTCATTAAATATTCAGTTGTGGTGGTAAGCGCAAATGCTAATTTTCTTAATGCCTCATATGAAGGTCTTCGTGCCCCGGATTCATATTGGCTAATAGCAGGTGGTTGCAGTCCAACCATTTTCGCTAATTCAGTCTGAGACATTTTTAATTCTTTTCTTCTATTTTTTATTCTTTCTCCGATTGAATTGGGCATTTTATAATCCTCTTTTAACTATATGTTATAAAATAACAATAACATATGGGAAAGTGGTTGACAATAATCGAGAAAATTGGTTATATTATTTACAAGACTTAACACTTAGGCAATTTTATTTGTTAACTGATAGCAAAGATTATAGAGATGTAACTAATAGGGGGAATTGGCATGTATTTTAAGCAGTATGAAAAGGCGTTAACAGAATTACCGGTAAAAGATACATACGATAAAACGGAATTAAGGACGGAGAAATTTTTGTACGCAAAAGAAGGGGATGTCGAGGTTTTCTGGGCTCCGTTTGAATACATAAATGAGGACGCAAAAGTGATTATTTTAGGAATAACACCTGGGTGGACACAAATGGAACTGGCGTTTAATTATGTCCGACATCACCTCAACAATGAGCCTTACCAACAACTGATTTGTCATGCGAAGGACAATGCAAGCTTTGGTGGAACGACAATGCGAAAGAATTTAATTGATATGTTGGATGGAATAGACCTACAACATTATTTAGAGATTGATAGTTGTGAACAGCTATTTAACGAAAAACATGATTTGTTACATACATCTTCAGTACTGCGTTACCCTACCTTTATTGAAGGAGAAAATTACACAGGTAGTAAACCAAAAATGTTAAGACATCGATTATTTAAAAATATGATTGACGAGCTATTGGTTCCTGAGTTAAATCGATTAAACGATGCCATTATTATTCCGACAGGCAAGGCGGTGTCCGAAGTGTTGAAATATTTAGTTGAAGCTAGAAAAATCAACCATGAGACGATTCTATTTAATTTTCCGCATCCATCAGGCGCGAATGGTCACCGTAAAAAGCACTATGAAAGTAATAAGGATTTATTCGTAGAACAATTAAAAAGACGGAAGCATTTGAAGGATCATAACTAGAATAGGAGGGAGATGATGAATAAAAAGAGGTTTATTATACTTTTTTCTATTTTAATTGTTTTATTTTTTGTTTATATATCCTTCATTTCTTCAAATCAATTGACTGGTAATTCTTCAAGTGAAGAGAGGAAACAAGGTAATCCTATAAAACGAATAATCGAAGATGGAAAGTTTGAAATTTCTAAGCGCTTGTTGGAGTTTCCTGCAGATTTGCGTGAAGATCAAGTGCAATCGGCTATTCATCATATGAGTCATACTAAGGTTTATGCTGAAGAAAAGTGGGGAAGTTTGAAACCTACACAAGAGCGGATTGATCGGTTAATCATCGTGGTCGAGGAAAATCGCGATCAGTACAATCACGCAGAGCTCTATTTGGATATTTTAAAAAATTGGCAAGCTGGTGATTTTAGCCATGCTGTGTCTGATCATAATATGATCTGGAATCTTCAAGGAGGAACAATTGGTGAAGCTACCAGATTGCTAGCTGAAAATGAAGAATAGGAATTTTTGGATTATTACATGCACCCCACAAGCGTTGGGGTGTTTTCTTTTTGTGTAATTCTTGGCATCATAAAGAATTTTAATTAATACTATTCTATTAATAATCAGAAGTGAAAAGCTCATTTAGGAGCATTCCTGTTAGAAGGATTTTCGGGGACTTGAACAACAAAGAGCCCTCTTGGTATGATACGGGGTGTCAAAATCTGCAGAAATTGACCCCTAATTTGTAACCAAGGAGGACTCCATAATGG
>NZ_LR656197.1 GCF_902168435.1 Bacillus marasmi | reverse complement strand
CTCTTCTGGATACATCTATTTCCTTTCCACCAACTTTAACTGTTCCTTTTACTTCTACAGCAGTATACTTGTCAGCTAGCCAATCTAATTCAATTTGTTCAGAAGATAATTTTCTGGATTTAAGCCCCGCAACTTCACCCGTACCCTTAGTTCCCCCACTACCAACCTTAACCCCTTCAATCCTTACAATATAACTCAATAATTACTTAGGTCTGCTTCGAAATTATTGGTAGTGACCATTTAATGCTTACGCTTTTTTACAAATGGAATATATTAGGGAAACAAAGGAGCCATCCCCATATTCTCAAACTGCAATTCTTACCTTTTCAGATTCGTTGATGCTATGTTCAACTTCTTCTGTATTGATTTTGGTAAAGCCTTTTTCGTCTATTTCATCCTTGCTGAAAATATGGATGTTCAAAAGAGTGACAATTATTCGGACTAGCTTTATATTTGTGTCCAAGACCGTGATTTCTTTTTCTTTAAATTGGCTAAAATCGTTCTTGTTACCGACAATCTCTGAAAGTTTGTTTAATTGATTCTTAAAAATATCCAGAATTGCATTTAACTCAATTGCCAGATTGCCGGAGGTTGAGGAAAGTTTGGTTAAATATTTTACAAGTGATCTTAAATTGATTATGCAATTATCTACCTCGTACTTAACGTTATCGATTTTATTAATTAGCGTTTTTTCACGAAACTTTAAAATCGCCGCAAAAACAGGTGTGCGCAGCAACCCTTGAAGTATGCCAGCTTCCTCGTCATATAGATTGATTAAGTAGTCATCAAATCTAGCAAAATCCAATTCTTGCACAGAACGGTCGAAAAGTTCAACTAAAGAAAATGATGCCCCAGCGTATTGAATACGATAAGTAGGACGATTATGAATCCGCTCAAATAAATCTGCAAAAATCGTTAAGTGTGATTGAAGCTCCGTCTTTGTTAATCGTATACTAGAAAGATTGTCTTGAACTTCCTTTTCTAGCTTTTCACCTCGAATTTGTAGGTTTTCAAGCATTTGAACATGTTTTAATAACAGATCATTTTTATCTTGAATATTCGCAGCTGCATTTTTTCCAAGTGAACTCATAAGCATTTTGATCGGAATTTGTGCTGGAAAAAGAATATTAGCAGCAATTTCCGCTACATCGCCCTTTGATTTGATTTTTAACTTATCACCTGCAAATTCTTTCACATCGTCTACTTTATCCGCAACAAAGTACTTTGCATCGTCTACTTTATCACCGACAAAATATTTCACATCATCAACTTTATCTTCAACGAAATATTTGACGTCATCAACTTTATCTTCAACGAAGTATTTGACATCATCAAATTTGTCGCTAACTGCATAGCGGATATCCGAAGCCTTTATTTCTATGTCAAGCTTTAAATCACGAAGCTTATCAAAAATCCCCATTACACAGAACCCCTATTCAAAATGTAATAATGCATTTCTATCTAGCATGAATTCTCTTAAGCCTTCTTCATCTTGATAAGGTAGCTTAAGCCTCATATCTTTAACCGCTTTAGAGACAATTTTATTCATTTCCTCATCAGTTTCGGCAAGATTCATTTCACGAGTCATCATGCTGACATGCGCAATTTGTTGATCCAGTTCCTCAATAGGCAACTGCGCCAATTCACTAACCTTTTGTTTTAAAATTTTATTAAACTCGGCGTAGTATTCTCTTTTCTGTTCCAATTGGTCGGCAAAAGTATTTAAATACTTTACAAGTGTCTCAACTTCCTTAGAATGATCGATAAAATAAACCAGTGAAATACTAATCAACCCGGTCGTTAACCCACTTAAGAAAATCGTTAAAGCCTCACCAATAACAGGTATATCTGGAATTCCCGTTTTCGATAAAAGCTCCTCAACATAGGTACCAGCAATAACCGCAGCAGCCATCACTAGAATTTTCGAAATCGCCCGAATGAGTTCTCCAGGCTGTAATTGATTTTTATTAAAAACTAATAGATTAAACACCTCTGTAATGCTGCCCCAAAACTCCCGAATCATTTTTACAACGTTCTTCGCAGTCCCCATAAAAAAATTCATCATAAACGTTGAAATAGAAGATAGAACACCGGCTAGCATCCCATTCGCAAAGCTTGCAATAAGTGTTTTAAATTTCTTCTTAACCGTCTCGAAAGCTTCTTTAAATACATCGGCCACTTGAAGAAAGAACTCTTTCAGTGAAAATTGTTCTTTCATTTTGGCAATCAAACTAGGAAACTTTTTTCGGACAATCGCCCAAACCTCGGCCAATATAATCCCTAGAGCCTGTCGGGCCCCCATCTTCCAACCAGTTTTCATCGCATCTTTTCCAACGTTGATATAGGTTTCTTTTTGACTTAAATAGGCCTTGTTGATACCTTTGTCGTACTCTTTTCGCGCATGATCATCTACTTCCCTCATTTTCTCACTATCTGCGTTTCGGAGGTTGGTTAGCTTGTTTAACTCTTTTCTTTCCTTGTCGGATAAATTCTGTTTGTTATGTAATTCTGTAATCCGTGCGTCATATGTAGCTTCTCTTTCCTTTAGTTCAGCTAAGTATTGCGTCATCGATTTTTGCTTTTTCGAACGATTGATCGAGCTATTGGTATGATTCAAATTGGTATCTGCATTCGCCAAATCCACCCCGTTTAAGCCCGCTAAATAAATTGCCGGGTCGTCGTGGATTTCCTTGGCAGCAATAGTATGGTCGAGATCATACTTTTCATTTCGTGAAATTTTTTGACCAGTATATGCGTCAGTTAATTGGCCCTGATCTTTAAGCTCAGATGCTTGACGATTATGATGAATATAATTTTTATGACTGTGGTAATTATTTTTGTGTTCCTTATAATCCCCACGATTCTTATATCGCAGTTTTGCTTCATTATCCTTCAAACCATACTCCCGTGCTGTTAATGGAGTGTCCACGTTACCGCCATCTTGATCCTTAATCATAAAATCGAGGGCAAAAGACCGCAATAAAGTTGTTACAATCATCTTTTCATATTGCTGCATTAATGATTGTGAAGGAGGTAATTCAGGATTTATTGGTGTGCCATTCAATAGTTCTATCGGATTTGCTACCGCCATCATAATCTACCTTCTTTTTAGGAATTAAATACTATCATTTTATTGTTATTTTACTATACTTTTATGTGATTAATTATGTCTTTTTTGGTTGAATTTAAATAAATTGATAATTTATTCCATGATTTTAAAAGAGAAATAGTTTAGTGGTTCGTTGGTTTCTTCATACAAAAAGGTCAGGACATAGAATAATGGTTCTATGTTCTGACCTTTTTTGTTTCTTTATGTTATTTAACAATGAACCTTTATAAGGTAAAGACGATCAAATATTATTTAATTAATGATTTCTCATGGGGACTTTTCTTGTTTACCTCAATGTCTTATGATGTAAAATCAAGCTTACAGGTCTTCCACGCAACCTCTCGAACCGTTTCAAAAATTAACGTTTTATATCGTTCTTTTAACCAATCAACCGCAAATTCGTTTTTTTGTTTTTATAATAATGACATCATCACTTATTTCAGTAGTCGTATCTACAAACCATGTTTGAAAACTTGGCTTAGGTGTTGAATCGTTAATCTTCTTTAGAACCTCAGTCCATAAATCTATCCAAAGTTCCTTCTTTTCAAAAAAAATAAAAACAATTGCCCTTCAACTAAACGTTTTCCCAACTACTCGCTGTATTAAAGAACAAAACATATCCCATTCTTTAGGAAATTTGTTATCACCATATTTCCTAATCGTTCTTCTATTAGTTACAATTTCCAAACTCCAATGCGTACCATCACAGACTCCAGGCTCAACATAGCTTGATTTCCAATTCAGCAAATCTACCATTTTCAATTGTTCTATAAAGTTTTCTGCTGTTCTTCTTCTAATAGACTTCTCAAATTCTATCCCTTCACCGTAAAGACTAAAACTCCAAGTAGTTTTTTTATTCTCGAGATCTACCACAGCATGATAATAACCATCTAAATACCCACCAATTGATGCCTTAATTACCTTGATTTTAGCATATGCAGCATCAATAGCTTGTTCCCTATTCCAGGTAAACTCACAATCCTTACAGTAATAATCTGGATCACCTATCGAAATACAACAACCACCCAATTTCACCTTCCCTGCTTCTGCTTCCAAAAACAATTCATGACTAGGTTCTCCATACACTATTTTAATTGAATTCTTAGACTCGCACTTTGGACATTGTTTATAATTTATGGCCACCAAACATCCCTACCTTTAATTAAAATCATGGGGATTACACATCATTAGATTAATATATTTAACAGTAGTTAAGGTCGCTTGTTATGCGACAATTATATCAAAGCTTAGCTATTTTTCCTTGGTTTCACTTATTGCTTTTTGAAGAAACGAAGGGACGGTTCCTAAAAAGAAAAGCGCTCTCCTTGTACTTGGAAAGCGCCGTTTGTCGAAGCATGTGTATAAATATCTGATTTGTTTACTCACCTACTAGTCCATCACCATCTCGGTCGTCCATATATTTGTAGAGCCATGAATCGCGCGTGATCGGCATTTTAAAGCCAGCCGCTTTAGCTTCAGCGATTGTGACTCTTCCATCACGATTGGTATCCACCTTACTAACATCTTCATTACTACTTACTGGTTCGTTTGCTGGTACAGTGTTTGTTTGAGGTGGCGTATTGCTTCCACCAGTCGTAATCCCTAAATTTTTGTTCACTTCATCTGGGTTTACATTATCAAATTCATCTGTGATGGATCTGCCATGGATTTTGTATGTGAATTTATAGTGGCTAGGAATTTGCGTCTGAGTATTTGGATATTGAATTTCTGCAACGAAATCTGTACATCCTCCTGCATCTCGAATCACTTTTTCCATATAAGCCTGATCGCCGTGCCTATTGAGAATGCTGTTTTGAGGTGTAATATTATATGCGTTTGATACTCCCCCAAGTGCGTCAGCAATCACATGCCCTTCATCTAAGTCTGGGCTCTCTGTACCAGGAACCTTTGCTTCATCAGAATAGTATCGCCCAGACGATAAAACATCTTCAGTTTTCGAATTTTGAAGTGTTATCTTTTTCGCCTCGACACGAATGAGCTGTCCGTATTCATTCGTAAAAGCCCAATATTCCCTGTCTCCAAACCCAATATCAACTCTTGAATTCGGCTTTCGATAACCTGATAAATCTCCACCATCTACTTCAATAAGTGTATATTTGCTGTAGTCAAAGTCACCATTAACACTTGTTGTCGTTTGTGCACTATTGGCAGGAACGCTTTCACTAACAGTTTTTTCGGCTTCATCGTCAGATGTACTTTTTTTGCTTTCAACAGTGGATTCTTCCTTTTTGCTTCCATCTTGATTCTTTCCTGTATCACTTTGTTGTGAACAACTAGTAAATACTATAAGGAATGAAAGGAGTAAAAGTATAATCCCCGATGATTTTTGATACTTTTTTTGTAGCATATTGCGCACCTCTATTAATAAATTGAATAAAATCATTTTACTATATTTAGTAGAGTAATAGTGTAAATATCAATTTTTCACCTTAAATTCCTCATAAGTAAAATATTACCAATTTATTTGCGAGTTTAACCAAGAGTGCCTGTCACCACCCGATTTTTCTTGTTTCACAGATCTTTGTGAAACAATATTTTTCGGGCGGTGACAGGCACCATTTTTTTCTAATGCGAACGGTAAATTTTTTTCTTGATAGTTATGTCTTTAGCAGTTTTACTTTTGAAAAATAAAAAGGACATTTCATCGTTACAGAATACCTTCATTGATTTATATTGATTCTGATTTTCATTTTGAAAATGAATATGATATTTGTTTTGATATTACAAACCACTATGCACTCATCCCCATAATAGCCCCAGTAAAAAATGGAATGATCCAAATCATCCAAACAACTAGACTTATTTTATGAAAGCGCATCTGAGCTTTTTGGTTGTTTGCAATGATCACAAATGACGCCCAAACAACATGAAATAGCATTAATAAAATAGCAAGCGTTCCAGTAATCCCATGTAAATCGAATTCAAAGCCACTTTCATTTATACTCATCAACGTCGTTCCGACAGTATCAAAAACAAGCCCTAACCAAAAGATTAATAAGTGCCATTTTTTCAAGCTGCCCTGCTGTTTTTCACTCCAAACACCAAGCGTGTATAACAAAAAAGCTAAATTTATCGTTATGATCGCATAAAGAAGCATCGTGTATTTTCTCCTCTCACCTGTATATGCTCTCAATATCTCTATTCATTATTTTCAGTGATTAATTGAAAATCTTAATTAAATTCATCTTAAAATTTCCTTAAATTATTTTTTTATAAAAAAATAAATAGACTAGCCTCCTAACTTAATATAAGGAGATTAGTCTATTAGTTTTCCGATTCATTCCAGCCTCTACATTGCCACTGTAAAGAATTCTGTATAATATACCGATGCATTTTGATTCGACTTTCTTTATCTTCCCATTTGCAGTATTCATTCTCAGCCTTCAAATTGGATGTCCCAATCCTCATTTTCATCATTCTCATCGTCACAATCTAAAACATCCCAATATATAATCGCATCATCCATTACTTTTATTTTTTTTATCTTTATTCCCCCCTTATTTCGGAAGACAAAGAAACAGGGGGACGGTTCCGACGTTTCCCTAAATATTCCCATTTACTAAAATTTAAAAATTTTGCAAATAACCTGTAACATTGTAAACGTTGTTGAAAAATGTAAGGTGGAAAGAAGGAAGGGTTTCTTCAAGAGAATATTTTAGATTGCCAGATTGCAGGAGGTTGAGGATAGTTTGGTTAAATATTTTACACGTAATCTTGCATTAGTTACGTCATCATTCATTAATTCATATAAATTTTATATATAAATAAGACCATACATAGAGCAATGGTTCTATGTACTGGCATTTTGATGTGTTGTATTTACAATATAACTCAATAATTTCTTAGGTCTTCTTCGAAATTATCGGTAGTGACCATTTAATGCTTACGCTTTTTTACAAATGGAATATATTAGGGAAACACTGGAACCGTCCCTTGTTCCTTAAAAAACAAAAAACACTTGTTGCCTATAGTAGACAATCAAGTGCCTTATTCAATGTTTTACTTCATGTATAGTTTAGTTGTGTATCTTAAGATTTCCGTAAATAAAATCTATATAGATCCTCTAAAAATATCTACATCGTTTTCGTTTAACACTGCTTTTATTTCATTACCTTCAAAAACAACCATATAGTCATTTGGTAGTGCAAGAACTTGAATGATTTCTGGTCTAATTTTTAGTAGTTGATAAGCATATAGAGCATACAACTCTGTAGTATTATTATCTTCTACAGGGCCTATATACCAACCTGAATCTCCCTTTTCAACATCCCCATTTCTTTGTAAATATATTTTCTCGAGTTCTAGTACTCCTTTAGTAAGTATGATTTTATCACTAAATTTTATTGATAAACCTTCAACATTTATCTTTCTCAAAAAATGACTTTGTTCTAGTTGTACCCACAATGCTAAAGTTAAATCTTCTGTTATATCTTCAAATGGATTTCTAGCGTAGTCAGGAGTAGTCAGTATAAAATTCCCAGTTTCTCTCTCATGTAAAAAATAGACGGACCAACCGACTTGTATAGAAAATCCATGAATTAATTTATTACTATCTAACTGTTCTAACATAGTAAACAAAATTTCTATTTGAGGTTCTAATTCTTTTTCAGCAGTCACTATAATTGTTTTACCCATAATAATCTTTTCAAATTTCTTCATTACCTCAACCTCTCTTCTATAGCTACTTTTAGAGCTTCTCTAGCTTGTTTCTCTTTTTCTAGCATTTCCATTCTAACATTATCAGGAACTTCTCCCATCTTAGAATGTCCTTTCCAATCAGCCCAACTATATGCCCCCTTAGATGCATTCGAAGATTTTCCAAGACCAACAAAATTATCTTTTAGATTTAGAATTTCTATTTGTTGTTCTCTAGTTAACCTACTGAATCCATCCATTTCAGTTATTTCTTTCATTGAAACAATATGGTCTGCTTCAAACTTATCAACTTCATACCCGTATACTGGGTCTACTTTAGGACCATCTGGATTAACCATTTTTCTTATATCGTTACTTGGTGTCTTTACCTCAAATTTTTATATTCATTTTTGGGAATACCATTAACCGTACCCTTAGTTCCCCCACTACCAACCTTAACTCCTTCAATCCTACTTACATAATCTCTTTAACCATTTTCAATTCTATGTGTATTGACGGCTGAATCATGGGCTAATATTTTATTGCCCATTGTATCTTCCACGAGCTTTATTCGAAGTGGGTTAAGATTTTTCGCTCCAGTAGCCACTTTATCCGCGACTTGTGCTAATTCTATTGTATCTTTTATAACCTTATTTCCCACGATATTAGCGCCGTTTTGGAAGGCTGCTTCTGCATGTCTCAAGCGTTCTGATCCAAACTTGTGTGAAACAGGGGGACGGTTCCGACGTTTACCTAAATATTCCCATTTACTAAAATTTAAAAATTTTGCAAATAACCTATAACATTGTAAACGTTGTTGAAAAAAGAAACAGGGGGACGGTTCCGACGTTTACCTAAATATTCCCATTTACTAAAATTTAAAAATTTTGCAAATAACCTATAACATTGTAAACGTTGTTGAAAAATGTAAGGTGGAAAGAAGGAAGGGTTTCTTCAAGAGAATATTTTAGATTGCCAGATTGCAGGAGGTTGAGGATAGTTTGGTTAAATATTTTANAAATAACCTATAACATTGTAAACGTTGTTGAAAAAAGAAACAGGGGGACGGTTCCGACGTTTCCCTAAATATTCCCATTTACTAAAATTTAAAAATTTTGCAAATAACCTGTAACATTGTAAACGTTGTTGAAAAATGTAAGGTGGAAAGAAGGAAGGGTTTCTTCAAGAGAATATTTTAGATTGCCAGATTGCAGGAGGTTGAGGATAGTTTGGTTAAATATTTTATACGTAATCTTGCATTAGTTACGTCATCATTCATTAATTCATATAAATTTTATATATAAATAAGACCATACATAGAGCAATGGTTCTATGTACTGGCCTTTTGCTGTGTTGTATTTACAATATAACTCAATAATTACTTAGGTCTCCTTCGAAATTATCGGAAGTGACCATTTAATGCTTACGCTTTTTTACAAATGGAATATATTAGGGAAACACTGGAACCGTCCCTTGTTCCTTGAAGTATTATTCAACCATATCCATAAAGTACTCTGCATCCTCATTAATCTTTCTTGTAAATTCTTCCAATGAACCAGCAATTTGGGTATCAAAAAAATATACAGGAGATTGTTTCGGATAATTTAAATCAAGAGTTAAATATACCCCCTCATTTACTTCAAAAAACACTAATTTATCATCCTCCTCATATATTCCTTCTAAATCTGGATCAAACTCGTAAATACCTTCTCTTAAAGTAATATCAGCTATAGTATCTGGATCCATAAATCTATTTATTGCGTTCCCATTGCTTCCTTTTATAAAGCCATAGCCAACTTCTAAGTAAAAATCTCTAAGTCCTTTAGGTAACTCAAACCCAAGTCTTTCTTCAGCATTTAACAGTTCTTTTTCTTGTAGCCTAATAAATTTATGTTTCTCATTTTTCAAAAAATCAAATGTAGCCATTAAAACTCCCCCCTTGAAAATAACATATTTGATGGCGAACCTTTACCATGAATTCCCGCCTGATGTTCATCAGGAAATTTAGCAGGGTGTATATTCCACCATTCACGAGGACCACCAAAATTATTATCAATAATATGATGAGCATCATATGGTTGACCTATATCCCTTGCTAATCTTCCTTTTTTATCATAAATTTCTTTAGTGTATCTTGGCCAAGTTTGTCCCGTGTTTTCTTCCCATTCTTTAATCAATTTATTTTTTACACTATTGAATTTATTTCTGTGTTTTAAAGTTTCCAATGGTGTCATTTTTTCATATATATTTTCTCTTAATGCGTCCTTTAATTTTTCTATTTGTGTTTTATAAAGTTTCAATCCAGTTTTTGACTCAACATCTCTAATATATCCTTTAGCTAGATTGTAATCAATTTTACCGTACCCTTAGTTCCCCCACTACCAACCTTAACCCCTTCAATCCTACTTACATAATCTCTTAAACCATTTTCAATACTATGTGTATTGACGGCTGAAACATGAGCAAATACTTTATTGCCCATTGTATCTTCCACAAGTTTTATTCGAAGTGGGTTAAGGTTTTTCGCTCCAGTAGCCACTTTATCCGCGACTTGTGCTACTTCTATTGTTTCTTTTATAACCTTATTTTTCACAATATTGGCGCCGTTTTGGAAGGTTGCTTCTGCTCGTCGTAGGCGGTCTGTTCCAAACTTGGATGCGGTTTCTACTAAGTTACTAATACCAGAAGTAGCTCCCTGTTGGACGCCACCTTTCACACCGGAACTTAAGCCTAGCTTCCCCATATTATCACTAACACCGGATTAGTCACGTCAGCATTCATTCATTTAAATTTTCCATATAAAAAAGGCCATACAGAGAGTAATGGTTCTATGTACTGGCCTTTTGCGGTGTTGTATTTACAATATAACTCAATAATTACTTAGGTCTCCTTCGAAATTATCGGTAGTGACCATTTAATGCTTACGCTTTTTAAAAATGGAATATATTAGGGAAACACTGGAACCGTCCCTTGTTCCTACATCTTGATTTTAACGTGTTTACATAAAGACTAAGTACTTAAAGAAATGTTTTTTAGTAGAACATTACTGCATTAAATATTAATTGGAATTAACTGGGGAGATTCCCAAAAGATATTCTTTACGAACCAAAAAAAGGAAACAAAGGGGGTCCTTTTCGACCCATTCCCTTGTTTCCCCGTGTTTCGAAGAAATTATTCCAGTGTAGAGAGGTATTTTTCTAAATGCCTTTTCCCAGAATTACTTTTAGGTATGATGCCTAGATGCTCATACTTCCAAATAGTTTTCCTTTCAAGAGAGTCTATCTTTGAAAGATCATCATAATTAAAGTCAATATTAAAATTTCCTATATTATCAAAGACCATAGTGAAATTTGTCCAAGGCTCATGGCCATTATCTTTAAACGCTCTCCAAAGTTCTTGAATAAAATCAACTATTTGATGCCATTTTTCTGTGTATTCAAGTTCATTAACTGTAAATAGTTCAGTTATTTCATGACTGTATATGGGTTTATCACTGCGTTCGGGATAATAATAAAAATATGCAGTCTGAGATCCTTCAACAACCTCACCATGTAAATAAACCTTAGACCATTCTTCTGGAATAGTTTCTACAACAACTCCTGCTATCAGTTGATATAATCTATCTAATTGTTCTTCATTCATCTAACTTTTTCCTTCCCGGTACATTCGGGCGGTCACAGGCACCTATTCTTTAATCACTACTACTGCATTAAACTTACGAATTTGTACGAGTCCGTTAATTGATTCATAAGTATCCCCTGGATTAACCTCATTGTTTTTTACCAGTTATCAATTCCTTCTTGAAATATGTCTATTACATAGTCATCAAATGTATTATATCTTGGGTGTAAATCTGTTCCCCCCCTTTCCCAACTAAATACTCTGTCATCATTAATATCTGCACAATACATACATCTAGCAAATTCTCCCGAGTCCTCTAAAACAATTAAGTTCATACCCAA
>NZ_LR656175.1 GCF_902168435.1 Bacillus marasmi | reverse complement strand
CCATTATGGAGTCCTCCTTGGTTACAAATTAGGGGTCAATTTCTGCAGATTTTGACACCCCGTATCATACCAAGAGGGCTCTTTGTTGTTCAAGTCCCCGAAAATCCTTCTAACAGGAATGCTCCTATATTAAAAATAGCATTGAAAATAGCTTAAATAGAGGGAGAAATTCCGCTTAATGACTAAAAAAACGTAAAAATAGACAATTTTTATGTGCATAAGCGGAAAATCTCCACTTATTTTTCCCCGAAACGGGCTCCATTCTATAAATAGCGGGAAATTCTCCGCTTATTATACTTACTTTTGTTGGTTACTTTAAGGAAACCTCACTTAGATAAGACAAGGTGAACCGTACTATAAGTAAATGAGGCTTTTCTGAGAAAGAAGAAAGCACCTTCCCCAATTAGCAGGAAGGTGCTGATTTTTTATTGCATTTTGCAAGGAAGTAAACTTTGGCAATTTCCAAGATTAGCTATTTGGCAAAAAGACTCTCACTTCAGTCCCTTTATTTACCTCACTATTAATCTTTATAGTACCATTATGTTTTACAATAATACGGTTGGAGGTTAATAATCCAAGCCCAGTCCCTTTTTCCTTTGTTGAGAAAAAAGGTTCACCTATCTTCTTTAATCGTTCTTTCTCAATACCACATCCGTTGTCTATAAAGGTGATTTCTACACCACTTCCCGGGATATTCTTCAAGTATATAAAGATGTCCCCATTACTTCCAATCGCTTCAATAGCGTTTTGAAAAATATTAATAAGCACTTGTTTAATTTCATTGGGGTTGCACATGATTTGATAAGAATGATCTAATTTTGAGTGAATAGCGATATTTCTTAGATTTGTTTGACTCTCAAACAGAGTAATTACATTTCTTAAAAGAGTATCTATATTTTGAAGAGATTTTGGTGAGTTTTCGTTTGGTTTCGCCAATGATAAGTATTCGGAAACAATAGACTCAATTCTTAATATTTCACCTAACATTATTTGTACGTGATGGGGATTAAATGTTCCTTTTTGATCAGCTAACTGTATAAACCCTTTTATTGAAGTTAGAGGGTTTCGAATTTCATGTGCCACACCAGCAGCAAGCTCTCCGACCACAGCAAGTTTTTCTGATCTTAAAATTAGGTCATATGCTTTCTTTTGTTCTGTAATATTACGTCCTATGACCAATAAATTTTTCCTGCTACCGTCAGTAAAAAAGGTAGGAACCTTAATAATATCAAATGTAGCGGATAATTGATTTTCTATAGCAAATTCCAATTCAAATCTATAAGGTGTACCCTTCTCCCAAGAAATTTCATCGTTGGAAAAGCAATTTTGAAAGTTTCTAAACCATTCATTTTTGGAAAAAAGTTCGTCTAAATTTTTATTCCTATAATCAATATGATTCAGTTTAAACAAATCTTTAGCATACTGATTCATTTCAATAAATCTCCCTGTACTGTCCTGAATATATATTAAATCGGGCATTGAATTGATTAGGGCTAATATTTGTTGTTCATTGTCCCTTCTTACTTCTTCCTTTTTAGCATTATCCCTTTTTTCTACTGCTTTGCTATAGCGAATTTGTAAGAAAGCTACAAGAAAGGTAACAGAAAGTGTAAATAAAAAGTAAGAATAATCACCTTTTTGATAAGTATAATTAAGGCGTTCTTCGTATTGATAAAAATAGGCGCCTAAAAAAATGCTTATTATACTCATAAAAATGATTGGGCGGTAATCATGATAGAGAGATAAAATGAAAATGACTAAAAAAATGAGATAGAAATTTGATATTACAGGCTCATTATCTATAAGGACAAATGTAACAAATGACATTCCCAGTACGCATAAATACATTGTTTGCTTAATAAAAAGCTTCTTGAAAACGAAATATGATATGGTTCCACATACTAACATACCACTTGCAAAGAAGACGCTGATAAAAGTAGGGTCTTTATGTTTAAGAATTTGAACAAACATACATAGTAGAAAACATCCCCATAAAATACGAATTAGCAAAACATTTTTACTATGGAGATTTTGAATATTCATTATTATTTCACCTCTAAGAAATGCATGAGCTGTCTTTTAGTTAACATGATGATATAGTTCCGATAATACAATTTCACTTTAAGATATTATAAACATAAGAATATCCAATAAAAATTCAAGGAATACCATTTAATAATAACAGCGCGGTGTTTTTTAACAAAGTAAAATTTTAAATAACCGAAAAAGTTTACATACTAAGTTAAACACAATATTACTTGAAATAGTTGTGTAAAAACTTATTTATCACGGGGAACCTTACTATATATAAATGAAGTTTGATGGAAGTAATGGAACAGGCCGAAATATCAAATTTATAATAAAACTTGATATCTCGGCCTGTTAACCCATGGATTAATATTAAATTTCTAACTAAACTTTTCTATCAACAGCTTGGGGAGGTTGTTCAAACCAATTTTCTTTAATTGCTAAAATTAATCCCAAACCATAAAACTTCTGCATTTCATCTGATATTTTGCCTAATTTAGAAACTATATCTGTTCTTAAACTAGAAGTCATAGCCTGATTTATCATAACAAAACAGAATATTCCAAGACAAGTATTCACAAAAAATAACATTAATTTATCGGAAAAAGGAGAGTTTTCTACGTTGGAAATTTGATAATCCCCTGAGGCTGAAATCGGAATGTTTTCTTTATCAAGAACCTCTTGAAGTGAGATTAATACTTTTTCAATCCCATCTCTACCTTTACCAAAATGTTGTTTTAGCTCCTTTGTTTTGGCCAATTTGCTAAAGGTAACAAAGATCATTTTTGAAAACTGTGCCCTATGGATAATCCTTGCTAAGTTGGCGATTTCAGGTGCATTTAAGGGTCTTGAACCACCAAAAAAACCATTAAAATACATAGAGTTATCAGCAAATTCAACCTCACTATCTATCGCTATATGTGGAGGTTTCAAATATACTCCTTTGGATAACATTAATTCTACAATTTCATCCTGGATCTTCACAGAGAATGCAATGTTTACTTGAAAATGATTGCGAATATCGCTTCTAGTACAATCTGATAATGCAATAGGATATGTACTCATCGAGAGATGTGTCAAATCAAAACAAAAATATAAAATAAATGTATCAGAAAATACTTTGGTTGCGTCAACCCTTACGTCTTCCTCTGTAAAACCCTGAGGAGTATTAAGATTCTCTTTATTAAATATCTCCTTGAGTGCATTTAGACTCTCTTGAGCTTGAGTCAACATCTTTTCTATAATTTGTTTAATTTTGCTATCATCTGTACTAGCCAAAAAATATTCGAAAAGTCTTTGTTGCATACTATTCATTAAAAAGGAAGACCAAAGGTTAGATACTTCGGTAGCGGTTAGTTCTAGAAAAGGCATATGACTATTTTGATTATTCAATTTATCCACTCCTTTCTAAATAGAATTTCCAAACCTTCATCCTAATATAAGTGAGAAACGCTGCTGATTGTAATCACATGTTGATAAATTACGTTGAAGCCATCACCAATACACAAAAACCGGCCTTTTGTGAAGAAGGCCGGTTTTTTCTAATCTCAAAATATAAATTGAGGAAGCTCCTTGTTATGCTTTATTGATTACCTCATCAATAATCCCGTATTCTTTAGCTTCATCTGCACTCATAAAATAGTCTCGTTCTGTATCAATTGCTACCTTTTCTACAGGCTGCCCTGTTCGTTCAGAAATAATCTGATTAATGTGTTCTCGGAGTTTAAGAATTCGTTTTGCAGTAATTGCGATTTCTGTTGCTTGCCCACGAACGCCACCCAGTGGTTGATGAATCATAATTTCACTATTAGGCAGGGCAAAACGTTTTCCCTTTGTTCCTGCAAGTAAGAGCAGGGCACCAAAAGATCCAGCCAATCCGGTGCAAATAGTTCTTACATCAGGCTTTATATATTGCATTGTATCAAAAATAGCAAAACCTGCTGTGGTTGAGCCTCCTGGGCTATTAATGTAAAGAGAAATGTCTTTATCAGGATTATCTGCAGATAAAAATAGCAACTGTGCTACGACACTGTTTGCAACAGTGTCGTTTATTTCTTCACCGATCATAATAATCCGATCTTTTAAAAGCCTTGAGTAAATATCGTATGAACGTTCACCATGATTTGATTGTTCAATTACATATGGAATAACACTCATTTATCTTACCTCCTCTGCTTCAATTGTAAAAAAGAAACACTTTGGAACATTGCCTCCCTTTATGCTGCAAAACGGACAGTGCTTGAAGGAAAGTGAATGTGACTTGATTTGTGCATAGAGCAAGTAAAGTCGGTACCTTTCCTTAAAGAAGGGATTTTAGGAATAGATTTGATTAATATGGTTGGATCTTGATTTTTAAAAGAATGATAAAGGATTTTTTCAATTTGCTGTTGGTCTTCAAAATCCCAATATCGATTGATAATGGGGTTTGTTTCGATAGTCCATTGCTTTTCCAAACGTTGTTTGGCCCGATAAATGGTTGCTTTAACAGCAGTTTCGGTGGTGTTAAATAGCATCGCAATTTCAGATATTTGAAACAGAAAGCCCTCTTTTAAGGCAAACATAACTGTCTGCTTTGGAGTTAGGTTATTCATTAATTTTTGAATCACTTCATAACGGTCTTCAATTCGTTTTGATTCATCATATGCCTGTTCTGGGATTGCTTCAATCGACTCTTTATTCCGTTTTCGTGCGGTATCAATCCACTCATTTCGTGCAATTCTATTCAGTAAAGCTGTAGGTATTTCGGGTAGGTGCATATAGTGCTGCAGTACCTTTAGCAAAGATTCTTGAACAAGTTCATCTCTATCCCAGCAATTTTGTGATATAAATTGGCAATATCGGCGAAGCTTCGGGTAAAATTCTTGAAGCTTTTCATCAGTTAGATTATCTTGAAAATCTTGAATGTCCTTTGAGACTTTAGAAAGTTTGTTGTGCACAACAATCACTCCTTCAACACGTGTCTACTTTATAAACGAACAACTGTAATGAAAAGATATGGGTAATCAAATTTTTTCTTCATGACAAATAATTTATTGGTTTCAGTATATGTATAAGTGTAATCAATTTTCCAGAGAGAAGTTAATTGTCGTTGCCTTTTTTACTGCAAATCGATTAAATGAATGATTAGTGTTAAAATAATCCCAGCCTTTTTAGCAAAGTTTGAAATGGGGAATATATCATGAGATTTTTAGATCAATCCTTGGCTCAGGAAATCGTTAATCGAACAATGAAAATCATAAATCGAAATATTAATGTCATGAATGAGAAGGGAGTTATTATTGGTTCAGGTGATAAAACAAGGATAGATTCCATTCATGAAGGGGCAGTTAGGGTAATAGCGACCCAGTCAGGTTTTGAAATAAGTGAAACCGACGCTGAACTGCTTCACGGAGTTAAAGCGGGAATTAATTTGCCGATTAACTTTCGTGATCAAGTCGTTGGAGTCATTGGGATTACAGGACCACCTGAGGAAATCCGAAATTACGGAGAATTGGTCAAAATGGCTGCAGAAATGATACTTCAGCAAGCAGTCCTCATCAATGAAATGCGGTGGGATGAAAGATTAAAAGAGGAATTGATTTCTCAGCTACTGCAAGGAACGGAAAGTGTAAATCCATTATACCTTGAAAGAGTAAACCGACTCGATATTAACTTAGCTATCCCAAGAGTAGCAATCATCTTATCAACTGAAAACCAATCAAAAGGGTATAAGTGGATTCACGATAAACGGGAAAAAGACGACTTATATGTGATGCATTCAGAGTACATAGTTCTATTAAAAAAGGTAGATTTAAAGCAAGCAGAATGGAATTACACCAATACTTTAAACCAATTGGAAAAATGGGTTGCTGAATTGGAAAAACACCAACAATTACGTTGTAAAATGGCAATTGGAGGCTACCGCCAAGGAATTAAAGGGATTTCCGAGTCTTATCAAGAGGCTGTCTATACTTTAAATGTTGGGGAAAAAATAGATCCTGATAAATCCATTTATTTTTATGAGGACTATAAATTGCCTATTTTTCTTGCACGAGCAAACCAACATAAGATTGGAGAGGAAATTGGTCCTTATTTTCAACAAATAAAACAACATGATAAAAAAGGGGAACTATTGGAAACATTGAGGGTATATATTGAAGAAAATGGAGATGTGAATAAAGTCGCGGGAAGGCTTTTTATTCATCGAAACACCCTAAGATATCGCTTGGAAAAGATTACTGATTTAACAAACAAGGATCCACGTAAGGTTAAGGATTTATTAGTACTTTATCTTTCTATTTTACAAAATCAAATTAAATAGATTTGTGCAAATGCACAAAAAGGCTTGAATTCCCCAAGCCTTTTTTTGATGGTCTGAACAATGTAAATCGCCAGGTAAACGCTTACAATGGTGGTACATCAACCAAGGAGGAAGTAATCCAATGGATGCTCAAATTCAAGTAAGTGCTTTAGGTGCAATCATTGCACTAGTTGTTGCCATTGTACTAATTTTAAAGAAAGTATCACCTGCCTACGGAATGATTGCCGGTGCGTTAATCGGTGGTCTTGTTGGAGGAGCAGATATAACCAATACTGTTACATTAATGATGGAAGGTGCTAAAGGAATTATTCCAGCTGTATTACGGATTTTGGCTGCGGGTATTTTAGCAGGAGTTCTAATTGAATCAGGTGCTGCAGCGGTAATTGCTGAAACAATTATCAAAAAACTAGGGGAAACAAGAGCATTGCTAGCATTAGCGATTGCAACCATGATTTTAACTGCAGTTGGAGTTTTCATCGACGTTGCTGTTATAACCGTTTCTCCAATTGCCCTTGCAATTGCTAAAAAAGCCGGTATTTCTAAAACGGCTATTTTACTGGCGATGATTGGTGGAGGGAAAGCTGGTAACATTATGTCACCTAACCCAAATGCCATAGCTGCTTCTGATGCGTTTAATGTTCCATTAACTTCAATTATGGCAGCAGGGATTATTCCAGCCATGTTTGGACTTGCTGTTACCTATTTAATTGCGAAAAAGTTAGTAAAAAGAGGCTCAACTGTTCAAGTCCAAGAAATCGAAACACATAATGGTGGACAGCTTCCTGCATTTTTACCTGCTTTAATCGCACCATTAGTAACGATTATACTATTATCATTAAGACCATTATTTGATATTAGTATCGATCCGATGATTGCTTTACCTATTGGTGGTATTGTGGGAGCGATTGTAATGGGCAGAGGGAAACAGATAAACGAGTATTCCATCTCAGGTTTAGGAAAAATGACTGGTGTTGCCATTATGCTTCTTGGGACAGGTACACTAGCTGGTATTATTGCTAATTCTGGATTGAAAGACGTCTTAATAGAAGGATTAAATGTAATTGGACTTCCAGGTTATGTTCTTGCACCTGTGTCTGGTATCTTTATGTCAGCTGCAACTGCTTCTACAACTGCAGGTACTGCTGTAGCGAGCCAGGTATTTAGTTCAACGATTTTAGAAATGGGTGTTTCTGCTATTGCTGGTGCTGCAATGATTCATGCTGGTGCAACCGTTCTAGACCACTTACCGCACGGAAGCTTCTTCCACGCAACAGGAGGAAGCGTGAACATGGAAATTAAAGAACGCCTAAAAGTGATTCCATACGAAACGCTTGTAGGTTTAACGTTAGCGATTATTTCTACATTGATTTACGGTGTATTCCAATTTTTCGGATAAAATCAATTAGACAGGAGAGGGAAAATGATGAAGATTGTCATTGCTCCAGATTCATTTAAAGAAAGTTTATCAGCATTAGAGGCAGCTGAAGCGATCGAAAAAGGCTTCAAGCAAGTAATTCCTGATGCTGAATATATAAAGGTACCAATGGCTGACGGCGGAGAAGGGACGGTCCAGTCTCTAGTGGATGCTACAGGCGGTGAAATTATTTATAAAACGGTAACAGGACCGCTAGGGAAACCAGTAGATGCCTTCTTTGGAATCCTTGGGAATAAAACAACAGCTGTAATCGAGATGGCTTCTGCATCAGGTTTACACCTTGTGCCAACAGAGAAGCGAAATCCGCTTATTACCTCTACTAGAGGGACAGGAGAATTAATTGCTGCTGCTCTAGATAATGGCGTGAATCATATTATTATTGGAATTGGTGGGAGTGCAACAAATGATGGCGGGGCGGGCATGGCTAAAGCTCTTGGTGCACTTCTACTAGATGAAAATGGTATGGAAATTGGCGAGGGTGGTGGCTCTCTTTGTGACTTAGCCTCTATTAATATCTCAGGATTTGATCCGAGGTTAGCGAATATTAAAATTGAGGTAGCTTGTGATGTTGATAATCCTTTGACAGGAGAAAAAGGCGCATCTGCTATCTTTGGGCCTCAAAAAGGAGCTACTCCTGAAATGGTAGCACAGTTGGATCAAAACCTTAGCCATTTTGCAGCTATTATTGAACGAGACCTTGGCAAAATAATAACCAATGTACCGGGAGCTGGAGCAGCGGGCGGACTTGGCGGAGGGTTATTGGCCTTTTTACCGTCAGAATTGAAGCGTGGTGTCGAAATCGTCATTGAAGCTACTGGCCTATCACAAATCGTTAAAGATGCCGATTTAGTCATCACTGGAGAAGGTAGGATTGACGGGCAAACCATCTTTGGAAAAACGCCTATTGGGGTTGCTAAGACAGCTAAAAAATATGGAGTCTCCGTCGTAGGGATTGCCGGAAACGTGTCTGATGATAGCCATATTGTATATGAACATGGTATTGATGCAGTATTCAGTATTATCCCTGGAATCATATCATTAGAAGATGCCTTTAGACATGCAGAAAAATACGTAGAGAGAAGTGCTGCGAATATAGCTGCTGTTTGGAAAATGAAATCATAGTTTATGTAGGTTTAATATCATTATATTGAAAAAAATCCTCCTTTTTATTACAAAGGGGGATTTTTTTCAGTAGTACTCAATATTAGTTTCGAATCAAGTAATCAAAAGCACCTAATGCCGCAGTTGCACCTGATCCCATTGAAATGATGATTTGATTATAAGGACTGTCAGTACAATCTCCCGCAGCAAATACTCCAGGAATAGTTGTAGCTCCACTTTTATCGACGATGATTTCGCCAATTCGATTACGTTCGAGTGAACCCTCTAACCAATCAGTGTTAGGTACAAGTCCGATTTGGACAAATACACCTGCTAATTCAATATGATGTTCCGTGCCTGTTTCACGTTCAATATAAGTAATACCATCTACTTTATCAATACCGGTAATTTCCTTTGTTTGAGCATTTTTAATAACTGTCACATTTGGAAGGCTATAAAGGCGTTTTTGTAAAACTTCATCCGCTTTAAGCTCTGGCATAAATTCAAGAACAGTTACATGCTTTACAATTCCTGCAAGGTCAATCGCAGCTTCAATTCCAGAGTTACCACCGCCAATAACAGCAACATCTCTGCCTTCAAATAATGGACCATCACAGTGCGGACAATAGGCTACACCTTTATTTTTAAACTTTTGTTCACCAGGAACGTTCACATTACGCCAACGTGCACCAGTTGAGATGATGACGGTCTTACTTTTAAGAATCGCACCACTTTCGAGTTCAACCTCAATGAAGTCCTTCTTTTCTAATTTCTTCGCACGTTGTAGGTTCATGACATCGATATCATATTCCTTAACATGCTCTTCGAGAGCAGCTGCAAGCTTTGGACCTTCAGTATTTTTCACACTGATAAAGTTTTCGATGCTTAGCGTATCTAAAATTTGACCGCCAAAACGCTCAGCCACAATTCCTGTCCGGATCCCTTTACGAGCAGAATAGATAGCTGCACTTGATCCAGCAGGACCGCCACCAATGACAAGGACATCGTACGGGTCTTTATCGGAAAGTGCTTCTGCACTTGGACCTTCCCCCAACTTTGAAAGAATTTCTTCAATTGACATACGACCATTGCCAAAAGGCTCGCTATTAAGATAAACAGACGGAACGGCTAAGATATCTTTTCTATCAACTTCCTCTTTGTATGCTGCACCGTCAATCATTGTGTGGGAAATAGTAGGATTTAACACACACATAATGTTCAGAGCTTGTACAACGTCAGGGCAGTTGTGGCAGGTTAAACTAACATAGGTTTCAAAGTGATATTCACCGTCAATATTTTTAATTTGATCAATGACACTTTGATCCACTTTTGGTGCTCGTCCGCTCACTTGGAGAAGGGCTAACACTAATGAAGTAAATTCATGTCCTAATGGGACACCAGCAAATGTAATACCAGTATCTTCGCCAACACGGTTTACACTAAAGCTTGGTGTTCTTGGTAAATCAGCTTTCTCCATTTTTATTTTAGATGACATAGAGGCTAGTTCTTCAACTAGCTCTAACATCTCGTTTGAAATTTTATCGGTACCTGCATTAACCTTAAGGACGATATCATTCTCAAGTAGTTGTAGGTACTGATTTAGTTGGGATTTAATTTCTGCATCAAGTGCCATTTATAATCGATCTCCTTAAATTTTACCTACTAAATCAAGGCTTGGCTTAAGTGTTTCGCTTCCTTCTTGCCATTTAGCTGGGCAAACTTCACCTGGATTATTGCGTACATATTGCGCTGCTTTAATTTTGTTGATGAGAGTGCTCGCGTCACGACCAATTCCGCCTGCATTAATTTCAACAGCTTGGATCACACCATCAGGGTCAATAATAAATGTACCGCGGTCTGCAGCTCCTTCCTCTTCAATGAGCACATCAAAGTGACGGGAGAGAACATGTGCAGGGTCACCAATCATAGCATAAGTAAGTTTGCCAATTGCTTCTGATGTATCGTGCCATGCTTTATGTGTAAAATGGGAATCTCTTGATACAGAGAAAACTTCTACTCCTAGTTCTTGAAGGGCAGGATATTGATTTTGAAGGTCCTCCAGTTCAGTTGGGCAAACAAAGGTAAAGTCTGCTGGATAGAAGCAAACAACAGTCCAATGTCCTTTGAAATCTTGTTCCGATACTTCGATAAATTCTCCATTTTTATAAGCTTGTGCTTTGAATGGTTGTACTTCTTTTCCAATAAGAGACATAATAAACGATTCCTCCCAAATTTTAATATTCTTCCAATTCCTTAATAGTTTAACCAAGTCTAGAGTAAGATATATCCAATTTTGAGATTTGTTCCACGTGAAACAAATAGGGTACAAAAAACCCAATAATACAATTAATGTTTATTTAAATACTTCAATTTACGGAAAGTATGATAAATGTAACAAAACACTATTTTTATATGTCTAATTAATTGAGCTGTAATATTCATTGTAGAAATTAAGAATTTTAGGAGGAAGAGAGTGTACAAGAAAATATGGCTTGTAATTTTATCAATCATTTTTGGTTTGACACTGATTTCTGTATTACTCATAAAAATAGAATCAGAAAAAAATGATCCATTACCACCTGAAAATGTCGGTCATTCTGATGCAGACAGAGTTAGTGGAAAAATCACTATACCAAATCAAAGCGATCCTTCAATAGCTATTCGTAATCTTATTGATAATATGAGTATGGATGAAAAAATAGGACAGATGACTTTTGCGGGCATCTCAGGCACAGAACCGGATTCACTTGCAGAACGATTAGTAACTGATTATAAAGTTGGCGGGATAATTTTTAATAAGAAAAACATGGACAGCCCAGTCCAAACAGTAGATTATATCAATTCTCTTAAGCTGAAGAATCAGAACAATAAGCTACCTTTATTTTTTGGTATTGACCAAGAAGGTGGGAGAATATCAAAGCTGCCTGGAGGCTTAATAAATCTACCTACCAATATCGAAATTGGTAAGCTAAACAACCCGTCATTCTCCTTTGAAATAGGAAGTGTTCTTGCAAAACTAGTAAGTGCCTATGGTTTTAATATTAATTTTGCCCCAGTACTAGACGTCAATAGTAATCCTGAAAATCCAATCATTGGAGACCGTTCATTTGGCAAAACCACAAAACTTGTTAGTGAATTAGGAA
Source organism: Bacillus marasmi (assembly GCF_902168435.1). Lineage (GTDB taxonomy): Bacteria > Bacillota > Bacilli > Bacillales > Cytobacillaceae > Bacillus_BU > Bacillus_BU marasmi. The sequence continues at coordinate 172,801 of NZ_LR656175.1, read as the reverse complement.
TTCAGACGTTGAAAGGACTCCAGTCAGAGAGAATTATCGCGACAATAAAGCATTTTCCAGGTCATGGAGATACCTCTGTTGATTCCCATTTGGAATTGCCAACAGTGAATAAATCACTTAAAGAACTTGAAAAGCTCGAGTTAATTCCATTTAATCGCGCTGTTAATGAAGGAGCTGATATGGTGATGATTGCACATATCATGCTGCCGAAAATTGATCAAGATTATCCATCATCACTATCCAAAGCTGTTATTACTGAGCTTTTAAGAAACAAAATAGGGTATGATGGTGTAATTATTACTGATGATATGACAATGAAGGCCATTACAGGTAACTTTGATATTGGAAGTGCTGCGGTTGAGTCGATAAAAGCAGGCAGCGATATAATCATGGTAGCTCATGATTACGAGAAAATGATTAAAGTGATTTCCACATTGAAAAAGGCTGTTGAGGATGGAGAAATATCAGAAGAAAGAATTGATGAAAGTGTTACAAGAATACTCCAGTTAAAAGAAAAATATGAATTAGATGATACATTGACTGAAAAGGTCAATATCAGTAAGCTTAATAATCTTATCAAATCTGTTTTGGATAAGTATCATGTAGAACCTTACCAAAAAAGCCTGAATTAGCTATGACTATTAAAATAACCCAAGCAAAAGCTGTTCAATTGATTAGCAATTTACGTTATAATGTAGAGCTAAAGGGGGTGCTTACAGATGGAGAATCACATAAGATTGTCTGGTACTTCTTCCACTCATGCAAAGCCTATTATTGGAAAGGCGATACTTTGCATGGGGCGAAACATTTAATACATCGCTGAAAAGTCTTTTCTAATATTTTGGCTTTGCACCTTATTTTCAAAAACAAAATAAGGAGCGGGCAAAAATGAAATATATTAATGCAAATAAAGTTTTACCAGATAAGTTAATTATGGAAATCCAAAAGTACGTTCAGGGGGAAACGCTCTACATTCCTAAGCAAGAGACAAAGTATCAAAAATGGGGTACTTCGAGTGGCGCAAGAAAGATGCTTGATCGACGCAATGAGGCCATTAGAAATTCGTTTTATCGTGGCAGCAGTATTGGGCAGCTTGCTGAGGAATACTTCCTTTCAACTGAAACGATTAAGAAAATAGTGTATTCACATAAAAAGTAAGGGAACCGCACTGGTGTTATCATCAGTGCGGTTTTTTGAAGAAAACCCTCACTGATGGAAGTTTCACTTTATGTAAAAAACGTTTATAAGTCATTATCTCCATTTTAGAAGTTTGCTGAACTGTATATGATAGTGTAGAAGGAAGGTAGTATCGTGATTGGAGATTGAGTGATGAAGGAAAATTTCATAAAAAATGAACAGTTAAATTTTATAAAAAAGCAGATTGCTTTAATTAAAGAAAGTGCTAAAAGTAACGTACCTCAAAACGTATTGGCTGCTGTAATTGATTTAGCCAATGCTAAAATTCTAGACCTTTTCCCAAATGCGACAAAGGAACAGCAAGAAATGTTGGACCTTTCTAAACCTAAAACAGAAAACGAGTACGAGCAATATATTCAGCGACTGTCGGAATATATGCTGCCTTTTCCAAAAATCACTGAGCAGCAGCTGAAAAAAATGTTTCCGAAGCAAAAAAAATTAAAACTGCCTGATTTAACACAGATAGACCATAGTCAACTAACCTATTTAAGCTGGAACGACCTGAGATCTAATAAGAAATTTATCGTATTTGAGTTAGATGGGAATATGGTCGGTATTGAATGTGAGTTTACATCAAATAGTAAAAAAAATGTATGTTCTATCTGTCATGGCATGGGTGAAGTTGTCTATTTCTCTACTGTAACAAAAGCGAAAAAGGCGAGGAACCCAGATTATTATAAGGCCATCGGCAATCTGATCTGCGCAGACAGCAGTGAATGTAATAAAAAAATAACCAATGTCGAGTACTTAACAACCTTTTTAAAAGAATCATTGGGAAGTTGATAAAATGAAGTGAAGCAAACAACCATTTGTGTTGGTTATTAATATTTGAATATGAATGTTAGGGAGCCTGTTTATCGTAAAGATAATCAGGCTCCTTTTATGTTTAATAATTTAAAAAAGGCGAAAGTATTGTAAAAAGGTGAATAAGCTTTAAAAAAGGGGGTGCAAGCCAGAGTATGAGTTATGTTAATGAAATCCCATAATTTTGGTAACGTTTTCATCGTCAGTTGCTATCGATATGCTACGCATGAATTAAATAATGTGCTGTTACTACTTCATTAATTTGTTTAAAGAGAAAATCAGAATAATAGGAGGTCAATACACAATGGAAAACCGACCACAGTGGGGGTCTCGTGCAGGGTTTATTTTAGCAGCTGCAGGTTCTGCGATTGGTTTAGGGAATATATGGCGTTTTCCGGCCGTTGCCTATGAAAATGGTGGCGGAGCATTCTTCTTACCATATTTATTTGCCTTATTGACCGCGGGTATTCCGCTTTTAATTATGGAATTCACCATTGGTCACAAGTACCGAGGGTCAGCTCCATTGTCATTAGCACGAATCAGTAGAAAGTATGAATGGATAGGATGGTGGCAATTAGGAATTTCATTCGTTATTTCCGTCTATTATGCCGCTATCATTGCTTGGGCTATGTCTTATTCTATTTTTTCGCTTAAATTAAGCTGGGGGGACGATACTGAGGGATTTTTATTTGGTGAATATTTAAAATTAGCAGAAACACCAGGCGAATTCGGCAGTTTGGTGCCAGGAGTACTAATTCCTCTTATTATTGTCTGGGTGATTACATTAGGAGTGTTGTTTAAGGGAGTTAAAAAAGGTATTGAGGTTGCTAATAAAATCATGTTACCTGCACTTTTTGTATTATTTTTAATTATAGTAATTCGTGCGATAACTTTAGATGGAGCTATCACAGGACTTAATGCCTTTTTTAAGCCTAATTGGGATGTGATTTTCGACGGTAAAGTATGGGTGGCAGCCTATGGCCAAATATTCTTTAGTTTATCAATTGGCTTTGCAATTATGGTAACGTACTCTAGCTATCTTCCGAAGAAATCAGATATTACTAATAATGCCTTTATAACCGGCTTTGCAAATTCTGGTTTTGAACTATTAGCCGGAATTGGTGTGTTTAGTATCCTTGGATTTATGGCTTTGCAGCAAGGGGTTGGCGTGGATGAAGTGGTATCTGGTGGTGTTGGCCTAGCCTTTGTTGTCTTCCCGCAAATTATCAATCAGTTTCCAGCCTTTAATGAATTTTTTGGATTCCTATTTTTTGGATCATTAGTGTTAGCGGGGTTAACATCGCTAATCTCGATTGTCGAAACATTCGTTGCCGGTGTTCAGGATAAATTCAACGTATCCCGCACTAAATCTGTATTAGTTGGTGGTGGCTTAGCAGCGATTATTTCGATTATGTTTGCTACAAAAGGTGGCTTATACTTCTTAGACGTAGCCGATTATTTCATCAATAATTTTGGTGTTGCATTAGCTGGATTAATAGAGGTAATTGCTATTGCCTGGTTTGCGAGAGAACTGAAAAACCTACAGCAGCATGCAAACTCTGTCTCAGACATAAAGCTTGGTGCTTGGTGGAGAATCTGTTTAAGTGTTATTACACCAATTATTTTAGGGTATATGATGTTTGATAATCTTAAAACAAACATAGCTGAAAACTATGGTGGATTTGAGACATGGTTTGTTACGGCATATGGTTGGGCTGTTGCAGTTGGCGTTATTTTGCTGGGAATTATATTCTCACTGATAAAATGGAAAAAATCCAATCTTGATATGAATGAGAGCGAGGAGGTTTCAGAATAATGGACGGAAGTGCGATTACTATGATGGTTATTGGAATCGTTGTTATTTGGGGCGGCCTGGCAGGAAGTATCGTGAATGCTATTTCAAAGTCTAAACAAAAATAAACTTTCGCTAGGAGAATGATAGGATGTTGGGATTTGTCTTTATTGGGCAAATCCCTTTTGCATGTTTTTAAAATGTTTTATATTATTAGGAAAAAACATAACTTGAGGAAATAAGCAAGACTTAAGTTTAAGGTGAGGGGAAATTATGGGGCAACCACAGCTGAAAAAATTATCGCATGAAAACAATCAGAAGTCTTTTTTTCGAGATTTTACAAGCCAAAATGTAAGTTCGGGATTAATCTCCTTTACCTTAATCATGACAGGCCCCGCATTAATTATTCTCCAAGCAGCTGCTGCCGGGCAGTTTTCTAATCAACAAACAATCAATTGGATTTTTTCTGTGTATTTCTTTGGTGGTTTATTTGGGATTATCCTTCCATTTTTGTTTAAAATCCCAATTACTGGAGGTCACTCTATTTCAGGAGTCGCCTTTTTAGCAACAGTTACAGCACAGTTTACATATTCGCAGTTAATTGGCGGATACCTCATGTCAGGTCTATTGATTCTGCTAATTGGATTATCAGGATTATTTACGAAAATGATTAAATGGGTTCCAAAAGAAATCATTTCGGCTATGTTAGCTGGTCTAGTAACCAATTACGTTGTTCAGCTCGTACAAGGTGTGGAGGCATTACCATTAGTAGGTGGTGCAGCCTTGTTTAGCTTTTTTATCAGCACGAGAATATCAAAAAAAATACCTGCCGTTATGATTGCAGTTGTTGTTGCATTTATTTTTTTATTTTTAACACAAGAAATCAATTTAGCCTCAAAAGGGATACCGTGGGAGCTCCCCTCAATTGCAATGCCGGAATTCACGTGGATGGGATTAGTAACACTGGCTATACCACTAGCTTTGTTAATTTTAAGCAATGATGTGGCTACTGGAATTGGGGCATTGGAAAGCGCCGATTTTGAACCTCCGATCCGTAAAATTGTTTCACTAAGTGGTGTTTTTTCAGTTATTGCTAGCATCTTTGGCGGGCAATGTTCAAATATCGCCGGAATGATGACGGCAATCTGTTCAAACTCGGATGCTGGAAAAAAATCAAAGCGCTATATCGCTTCAATGGTATCAGGAATTTTGACAGTATTATTTGGAATATTTGCATGGAAAATAGTCCCGTTTATTCAGGCATTGCCGCAAGCATTCGTAGCAATGCTAGCCGGTTTTTCGTTAATTGGTGTGCTTTTATCTAGTTTGCAAATGGGCTTCTCTAATAATAAATATCGACTAAGTTCACTATTTGCATTTCTTATCCCATTATCACAAATCTCTTTCTTGCATATTAGTGCTCCAGTGTGGGGCTTGATAGTTGGGGCAATTATTGCTAAAACAGTAGAAAAGTAGAATAGAAAATTTTTTTAGTGAATCCCCATTCTTTGCTGAATGGTAATGTTAATAAGTTTTGTTTGTATATTACTGGTTATAAGTGAAAATAGTACTTGATGAAAATTCTGAAAATAATGGTATAATGAAATTTGTATTAGGGGGTAAAAATCCTGTTTAAAAGTTGAATAAAGAGGAGAAAAGACATTCAGCTTTTAAATAGCTTTTAACTATTATATAATAGTAAATAAATATTTTAATATTTAGATAACAGTGATACACTTATAAAAGGTTATTATTGATCCAGAAAAGATGTGTGAATTGGTTTTGGGCCTAGCTTACTGCAAGCGCCTTTGTAGGAGCACATACATCCTTTCTGCAAATCTTAGAATATAGGGATGGGAAAAATGAGCAACAGACAAACTAAAACAGATGTTATCTTGATTGGTGCTGGAATCATGAGTGCCACTTTGGGGTCACTGCTGAAGGAATTAGTTCCAGACTGGAAAATTAAAGTGTTTGAAAAGCTCGCAACATCAGGGGAAGAAAGCTCTAACGAATGGAATAATGCGGGAACGGGACATGCAGCACTATGTGAGCTTAACTACACTAGTGAAAAACAGGATGGATCTATTGATATTAGCAAGGCTATCAGCATTAATGAACAGTTCCAAGTTTCAATGCAGTTTTGGTCTTATCTTGTAAAAAGTAATCTGATTCAAAATCCAGAAGACTTCATCATGCCATTACCTCATATGAGTTTAGTGCAAGGGGAAACAAATGTTGAGTTTTTGAAGAAGCGTTTTCAAGCGCTTTCAAACAATCCGCTCTTTCAAGGAATGGAATTTTCAGAAGACCATGATAAATTAATGGACTGGATTCCACTTATTATGAAAGATCGCCCAGCAAATGAACCAATAGCTGCTACAAAAATTGACACTGGTACAGATGTCAACTTTGGTGCGTTAACGCGTATGTTGTTTGACCACTTAAAGAATAATGATGTCGAAATCAATTACCAACATAGTGTTGATAATATCAAACGTACTAGTGATGGTTCATGGGAATTAAAAATCCGCAACCTTGAAACAGGCAACGTTGAACTTCATACTGCAAAGTTCGTCTTTATTGGCGGAGGCGGCGGAAGTCTGCACTTATTGCAAAAAACGGGTATTCCTGAAAGCAAACATATTGGCGGATTCCCTGTTAGTGGTATTTTCATGGTATGTAACAATCCAGAAGTTGTTGAACAGCATCATGCGAAAGTATACGGAAAAGCTAAGGTTGGTGCTCCACCAATGTCTGTTCCGCATCTTGATACTCGCTTTATTGATAATAAAAAATCGTTGCTATTTGGACCATTTGCCGGTTTCTCACCTAAGTTTTTAAAGAACGGCTCTATGATGGATTTAATCACATCTATTAAGTCTGATAATCTATTAACTATGTTAGCTGCAGGCGCAAAAGAGATGGCATTAACTAAATATCTCATTCAGCAAGTTATGTTATCAAAAGAACAACGTATGGAAGAACTACGTGAATTTATCCCAACTGCTAAGAGTGAGGATTGGGATTTAGTCGTAGCTGGTCAACGTGTACAAGTTATTAAAGATACTCCATCTGGCAAAGGAACACTTCAATTTGGTACCGAAGTTATTACTGCTGCTGATGGTTCTGTTGCAGCATTGCTTGGTGCTTCACCAGGTGCCTCAACTGCTGTTCACGTTATGCTAGAGGTCATTAAAAAATGCTTCCCAGGACAATTAAAAGAATGGGAGCCAAAAATAAAAGAAATGATTCCGTCATTTGGCGAATCATTACTGAAAAATCCAGCTCTATTACAAGAAGTCAAAACATCGACTTCAGAGGTACTAGGCTTAGCAGGCAAACAACAAGAAGAGAAAGTACCAGAATTGGTTTAATGATAAAATAAGAAGATCCCTACGCTTCATGCGAGGGATCTTTTTGTATTTGTTTACATAAGAGATTTTTCTTAAGGAGGGCAATGTTTCATGTGAAACATTTTTCTTTTTGAACGCTATTTTCCAATTATATACACTGTTGTATAAAGCAGAGGGATGGTTAAGGTGCAAAGTAGGGTCGTTAAAAGTACCCCCAATGTGGCAAAATGAAGATCTCCACCATATTGTTTTGCATAAAGAAAAATTGTGGGTGCTGAGGGCATTCCAGAAACGAGCACGGCAATTAAAAGCAAGGAACTGGGAACGTCCACAAGGGAAAACGGCAGTAGTAGTGCTGGAATAATCAGAAGCCTGAGTAAGACAATCTTCCATAATTGTATATTTTTCAGTTGTGCTGTAACCTCCTTTAATTCAATATTGGCAATTAACATGCCAATCATCATCATCGATAGCGGTATAGTCATTTTACCAACAAGCTCAAGAGCTGATGAAATAGTTATCGACCAACTAATCGGCAATAACAATATACCTAAGCCAATTAATGTAGAAATAATGCCAGGGTTAAATATGATATTTTTCCAGTTGATAAACCCCTTATTTTTACTAAAAAGGAAGATGCCGTATGTCCAAATAAGAATCAAATAATAGACATTATATAAGGTTAAATAGAATACACCTTGTTCACCAAGTACAATATAGCTAATGGCGTAGCCGATAAAGCCTTGATTACCGAATATGATCAATCCTTCAAAAACTGATTTTTGTGGTATTAATAAATCTTTGTGTCTACTCAACCACATTGCGAGAAAAATAGAAATAGTAAGAACGTAAACAGACATCGAAACGAGCCACAGAAAATCAATGACAATGTCCATTGAAAACGATGCATCTAATGTATATAGGATAAGGGCAGGTAAAGTAATATTGAGCAACAGTTGGGTAATAACTGTGGTAGCATGCTCGTTCATCACTCCGATTCTCCTCATAATGAAACCTAACAGTGCAATACTGTAAAGGACCAACATTTCCTGAATAAAAACTGCAGTATTCATACTATCCCCCCACCACTACAGTATGTGAAGTAAGCACTACTGGTTAATCAGTTGTGAAAACGTGTGACAAACCGATGAACTTTCGTGAATAGACGCTGTTTTTTAGAGAAAATGGAAAGAGAGTATAATAATCTATATAAAAAAAGTGTGAACTTTAAATGAATCTAATTAATAAATGGAAATCTTCCTAAAATACATTGATTAATTGAAGTAGTATAAATGATTTCTAATATACTTTCTCGATTTCTGATGTGATATGCTCGACTTTTAAAGATTTATGCTCGGCTTTTTGAAATATATGCTCGGCTTTTAAAATTTTATGCTCAACTTTAATATCGGAACACAAAGATATGCTCAGTCGAAAGAGTATTTGCCCAGTTGAATGCGTATTTGCTCACCTTAATCAAGAATTGCTCGGTGTAGCACTGATATGCTCAACTTTAACTTTAACTTTAATTTCAACTTCAACTTCATCTTCGACCTCGCCATCGCTATTATGTGCTAAAACAATAAGAAAATCTTAAGATTTGCATCAGGAGTTTGTTAAGATTTAATTGATATCATTCCTTTAGAAGATAAGCTTAAGGGGTGATGAATGATAAAAAGTCAATTTAGGAGTGAGTTCCATGAACATATTGGTTTGTGATGATGATAAAGCGATTGTTGATGCAATTGGAATTTATTTAGAAAACGAAGGCTATCAAGTTTTTAAGGTGTTTGATGGCCTTGAGGCCTTGCAAATTGTCGAACAAAAAGAACTTCACTTAATCATTATGGATATCATGATGCCAAAGCTTGATGGTATTAGAGCAACAGCGAAGATTAGAGAGGAACATAATATCCCGCTCATCATGCTCTCTGCCAAATCAGAGGATACCGATAAAATTCTAGGACTAAACTTGGGCGCGGATGACTACATTACGAAGCCGTTTAACCCACTCGAGCTCATTGCGAGGGTTAAATCGCAGCTAAGAAGGTACACAACCTTTGGCGGAATGGAAACAAAAAGCAATGTGTATAAAACTGGAGGACTCGAGATTGACGATGAAACAAAAACCATCACGGTCGATGGTGAAAGTGTTCATCTGACGCCGGTCCAATATAAAATACTAAAGCTGTTGACGGCGAACGCAGGTAGAGTTTTTTCGATTGAGGAAATTTATGAAAAAGTTTGGAATGAACCATCATTTAACCCGGAAAATACGGTAACTGTTCATATCCGTAAAATCAGGGAAAAAATCGAAATCAATCCGCGCGAGCCAAAATATTTGAAGGTGGTGTGGGGAGTTGGCTACAAAGTCGAGAAGTTATAGCCATTCAATAATTATAAAAGTTGTGGTTTTCATGATCATGATTACCTGTTTCTCGTTATTACTAAAACAAATTATTGAAGTTGAAGTGAAAAATGATGGTGATTTCGGCGTTATTTTTGAAGAGAACTATTTTCAAAGTGATGCCATCGTTCGTGAAAATGAGCTGCTAATTAGTGAGTTAACATGGTTAATTACTAATTATAAGAGTGAAGAGCATATCTTAAGCGGGGCTACAATCGATGAGGGTGAATTAAGAGCTGCGGAAGATGAATTGTATTTTCAGTTTCAAGGAAATTCCAGGAGTTATAACCCCCAATTAGCAGATGGAGAAAACCGTCAAGTGTTTAACGAAGAATATGCTGAAAAAATTAAACAGGCTAAGGATCAATTAATCAAAGAGGATTTGAAAGAATATCACCGTCTGCTTCAAAATATTAAGGAATACAAAAATCCACTGTACTTTGCCAGTGATGGGGTCAATGAGTTTTCTAATACAACCAAAAAAGAAAAGAATCAATTTAAGGACTATCCAGCGTATCTATTATTTGATCAATATCAACACGAGTTTTATCCGCAGAAGCTGAACGATAACAGGGAAGTATACCGATTTATTGATACAAAGGATTCCATGATAACGGATGATACGGTAGTGTATATTGGCTTTACTGATAAGTTTCTCAATCAACAAATAAATGAATGGGAAAAGGATCAAGCTGAGGTTAAGGACAGCTTAGTTGTTTTATTTGCATATTTGGCCGGTTTCCTAGCAGCCTTTATCTATCTTGTTATTGTCATCGGCCGAGATTCGTTTAAGGATGAAAAGTTACACTTAAATACTCTAGATCATTTATTTAATGATATCAATTTAGCTATCTGCTTTGGTCTAATTGTATTATGGGTGGCCATGCTTGAAAATACTTTTCCTAATTTGGATTATATCATTCCAATCTCACTTCCAATTGCAGCACTAGGGTTTCTGCTAATCATGACACTTGTTAAGCATGTGAAAAATAGAAGCCTGTTCAAGCATTCGTTATTATACTGGCTATTTGCAAAGCTTGTTGGGTTTGTCGGTCAAGTGTACAAAGGTGGAAATATTGCCGTTAAAACGGTGCTAATCGTAGTCGGCTATCCATTAGTAGTGGCGGCAACATTCTTTATTTTTCCGATTACACTTGGTGTGGCAGCTTGGTTCGCTATGAAAAAAATCAAGACCTTTAATGCAATCAAAGCTGGGGTCGAGAGAATCAAGAATGGTGATTCCTATCATCGAATTGAAGTCGAAGGAAAAGGTGAATTTGCTGACCTTGCCGAAAATATTAACTCAATTTCCGATGGTCTAAAGAATGCTGTTCATAATGAGCTAAAAAGTGAGCGACTCAAAACAGAGCTTATCACGAATGTATCACACGATATCCGAACACCATTAACCTCAATTATCACGTATGTGGACTTATTAAAGCAGGAAAAAGATCCTGCAAAAGTGGACGAGTATATAGAAGTGCTTGTTCAAAAATCGAATCGCTTAAAGGTATTAACGGATGATTTATTTGAAGCAGCGAAAGCATCAAGTGGTAATATACCAGTTCATCTTGAGCGGATTGATGTAGAATCATTAATTACCCAAGGCTTAGGCGAAATGAACGATAAGATTGAGGATTTAGGTTTGCAGTTTAAGCTTAATCATCCTAACGATAAGGTTTATGTCAGTGCGGATGGGAAGTTGCTGTGGAGATCAATTGAAAACCTGCTTTCCAATATCTTCAAATATGCACTTGGGAATTCTAGGGTTTACGTCGATATTGAGGATTTAGGAAATGAAGTTCGTCTTTCTTTTAAAAATATTTCAGCTTACGAGTTAAATATTTCTGAGGAAGAATTAATGGAACGGTTTAAGCGTGGAGATGAGGCACGCTCAAGCCAAGGCAGTGGCTTAGGCTTATCGATTGCCAAAAGTTTAATTGAAAATCAACATGGCAAATTTGAGATTCAAATTGATGGAGATTTGTTTAAGGCAATGATTACTCTACCAAAATATAACTAGAGAAATACCTTTCCAGTCAATAATATAAAGCCAAAAAATAAGGGAATCCCAGTCATCAATTGGGATTCCCTTATTATGTTTACGGTTTACCAGTTTGTATGAAATGTCCCCGGTCTATCGTTACGTTCATAAGTATGTGCTCCAAAATAGTCACGCTGTGCTTGTACTAGGCTGGCGTTTGAGTTGCCAGTTCGATAGCTATCATAATAGGCTAACGAAGCACTTAAACAAGGGAATGAAATACCATTAACAATCCCTTCACAGACTACTTTACGTAAACCAGGCTGATACTCTTTCACTTTTTCTGAGAAATAAGGAGAGAGTAATAGATTTACTAGCTGCGGATCCTTTTGATAGCACTCGCTAATGGTGTTTAAAAATTCAGCCCTGATAATACAGCCACCGCGGAAAATGAGGGCAATATCCTGTAACGGTAGGTCCCATCCATATGTTTCTGCAGCTGTTTTATATTGCGAAAATCCTTGAGTGTAGGCACAAATTTTCCCCAAATATAATGCTTGTCTAACATTCTCAATCCAAGTAGATCGATCAAGGGCGACCTGCTCCATTTCTGGACCGGCCAAAATATCCGCTGCAACGATTCGTTCTTCTTTTAATGAAGAAAGATAACGCGCAAACAATGACTCTGTAATGATGGATGCAGGGACCCCGTTATCAATTGCTTGGATGCTTGTCCATTTCCCTGTTCCTTTTTGGCCTGTTTTGTCTAAGATCACATCAATAAGCGGTAAGCCTGTTATTTCATCCTTTTTTCGTAAAATCTCTGTTGTGATTTCAATTAAATAGCTTTTTAGCTCACCTTGGTTCCATTCATCAAAAATATCAGCAATCTCAAGAATAGATAGATTAAGTCGATTTCTTAAGAAAGTATACGCTTCTGTAATTAGCTGCATATCAGCATATTCGATTCCGTTGTGGACCATTTTAACAAAATGACCGGCCCCTTTAGGACCTAAATAAACACAACATGGGTCTTGTTCTACTTGGGCGGCAATTTTAGTGAAGATGGGAGCCACTTTTTCATACACTTCTTGATCACCGCCGGGCATAATCGATGGTCCGTTTAGTGCGCCAACTTCACCACCTGATATACCAATTCCTAGATAACCAATACCTTTTGCTTTTAATTCATCATAACGGCGTTCCGTATCAAGAAAATGTGAATTGCCGCCATCCATGATGATGTCATTTGCTTCAAGATGTGGAAGTAATAGATTAATAACTGAATCAATAGCCTTCCCAGCTGTAACCATTAGAAAAATCTTTCTAGGGGCCTCTAACGACTGAACAAACTCATGAATGTCGTAATAAGCGCGGAACGATTTACCTTCGTTATTTTTAACAAAAAGATCAGTTAAATCTCTTGTATAGTTATAAACGGCAACCTGTTCACCTTTATTGGCCATATTTAACGCAATATTGCTCCCCATGACACCTAATCCAATTACACCAATTGTATTGATCATTTCACCTGCTCCTTATGTTAAAGTAAAAGGCAGTGAAACCCTCATCTATTTCCTGAAAAATGTCAGGGATAAGAGAGGACTTTACTGCCTTTAGTTCTGCATCAAATTAAACGAATAAGCTTAATAATAGAATAAATCCAAGTCCTGCTACAGAAATAATCGTTTCGAGTAAAGTCCATGTTGCAAACGTTTCTTTCATGCTTAGGCCAAAATACTCTTTAAACATCCAGAAACCTGCATCGTTAACGTGAGAGGCAATTAAGCTTCCAGCTCCGGTTGCTAATACAACTAAGGCGAGGTTAACATCTGATTGACCTAACATTGGAATCACTAAACCAGCAGTAGTTAAAGCAGCTACAGTAGCTGAGCCAAGTGAGATTCGCAAGATTGCTGCGATAATCCAAGCGAGTAGGATAGGTGAAAGGGAAGTTCCCTTAAAAATTTCTGCAACGTAGTCACCTACACCACCGTCAATTAATACTTGTTTGAAGGCACCGCCGCCTCCGATAATTAACAGCATCATTCCTATATGAGTAATGGCAGTTGTACAAGAATTCATGACTTCTTTAATTGGGATTTTTCTAGCAATCCCCATTGTATAAACGGCAACTAATAAAGAAATTAACATCGAAGTTCCTGCTTCACCAATAAAACGAATCGCTGCGAGCAAGCTATTATCTTCAAATCCGATTGTTTTTTGGAGCAAAGTAATAACAGTCGCAATCGACATTAAAATAACAGGTAGTAAAGAAGTGAAAACGCTGATACCAAAGCCAGGAGTATCTTCAAGCTTGAACACCTTTTGTTCACCTAAAGAAGCAATATTACCAGTTTTGTTGAATGAAGCGGGTACTAGTTTCTTGGCAATTTTGGTAAAAATCGGTCCAGCTATAATGACGGTTGGAACAGCGATGATGAAGCCATAAAGTAATACTTCGCCAATATTTGCCCCATACTCACCGGCAATAACAGTTGGTCCTGGATGCGGCGGTAGGAAACCATGTGTAACAGATAAAGCGGCTGTCATCGGAATTCCGAGATATAAAATAGAAATCTTTAATTCTTTTGAAATAGCAAATACGATTGGAATCAATAAAACTAAGCCAACTTCGAAAAATAAAGCAATACCGATAATAAATGAAGCAGCAACGACTGCCCATTGAATATTCTTTTCACCAAATTTATTAACAAGCGTTGTCGCAATCCGTTGTGCTCCACCAGAGTCTGCGATTAATTTCCCTAACATCGCACCGAGTCCAAAAATAAGCGCGATATGGCCGAGTGTTCCGCCCAAACCTGCTTCGATGGTTTTGACAATTGCATCAAGCGGCATTCCGAGAGCTAACGCAACTCCAAATGAGACAATAATTAATGAGATAAACGTGTTTAATTTTAGCCCCATGATTAAAACGAGTAGTGCAATAATGCCAAGGGCAACTATAAATAATGGCATGTGATTTCCCCCTAAAGTAATTCTAGTTGTGTTTAATTAAACTTCTTTGATAGTTTGCAATGCGGGTATAATCTTCTTCTAAATTCCTCGATAAATGAATAAAAATTGGCAATAATTCTCGATATTCCTTAACGGCTTCTTGTTGTGGCGTATGCTTGAGGGTGCTGCCAATCATTTCGCCTGCCACTTCAAAGGAGTCAATTTTCCCAATAGCATATAACCCCAATAAACACGCACCAAGACAAGAGCTTTCATAGCTTTCTGGAACTACGACTTCCGATTCAAAGATATCTGACATCATTTGCCGCCAGACATTTGAGCGGGCAAAGCCGCCAGTTGCCTGAATCCTTGTTACTGGACCATCCATGCATTCAGTTAATGCGAGGAATACAGTGTATAGATTGTAAATGACACCTTCTAATGCGGCGCGAATCATGTGTTCCTTTTTATGTGATAGAGTTAATCCGAAAAATGAACCACGTACATCTGGGTTCCATAATGGAGCACGTTCACCTGCTAAATATGGATGGAATAGTAATCCATCAGCACCTGGTCTCACGCGTTCAGCGATTTTCGTTAAAACTTCATACGGGTCAATTCCTAATCGTTTTGCTGTTTCAACTTCAGCGGATGCAAATTCATCTCGAATCCAGCGCAGCACCATGCCACCATTGTTCACTGGACCGCCAATAACCCAGTGTTTTTCCGTCAAGGCATAACAAAAGATTCTTCCTTTGTCATCCGTTTGTGGTCGGTCGATGATGGTACGAATCGCACCGCTTGTCCCAATCGTTACGGCAATTTCACCTTTTCGAATCGCGTTTACGCCAAGATTGGACAGTACACCATCACTTGCGCCTATGATGAATGGAGTTTGTGGATCAATACCAATTTGCTTTGCTAGTTCTGTATTGCAGTTGCTAAAGCTTTTTGTAGTTGGAACTAACTCTGATAACTGATCCTTTGAGATTCCAGCGATAGTTAACGCTTCCTCATCCCAATCTAATGCGGTAAGGTTCATCATTCCCATTGCTGAAGCCAAGGAGTAATCAACGACATATTGGTCAAAGAACTTTTTGAAGACATATTCTTTAATACCAATGTATTTTTTGGTTTTCTCGGCAATCTCAGGTCGTTCATTTACAATCCACGTGATTTTGCTTAGTGGTGACATCGGGTGAATCGGGGTCCCCGTACGTTTATAAACCTCGTGACCATTTAATTCATGTTTGATTTTATGGGCCCAAGCTTCACTTCGATTATCAGCCCAGGTAATACATGGTGTTAATGGTTGGTCATTTTCATCCATGGCAATAACGCTATGCATCGCACTACTAAACGAAATAAACAAAAGCTGCTTTTGGGAATGCTGCTTCATAATATTAGAGATTGCTTGTAAAACCGCTTGATAAATTTCATCCGGGTTTTGTTCAGCTGTTGAGATATCCGGTGTGTAAAGGGGATATCCGATATTTTCAGTTTGAATGACTTCACCTTTTTCAGTGAATAGTACGGCCTTTGTGCTAGTCGTACCAATGTCAATTCCCAACATGTAATTAGTCATCTTGTTGCTCAACACCTTTCGAGAGCATTTGTTGTGACAGCCATAAGTCTTCAACCTTGTCTTGTACATCATCGAAATTTTGATGTAAGGACTGAATCATAAGCTGCCGATCCTTTGTTCTAATAGCATCAATATATAGCTCATGATTTGTAATAATCCTTGCAAAGTCATCGTATTTGTCCTGGAAACGAACCCGCATAGACAATAGGATGAAACTTTCCATAACAGGTTTTAAGTTATTCCAAATCATCATGACATACGAATGATCTATGGCACGGATGATTGTTTCATGAAACAAAACATCTTGAAACGAAAACTCATCTGCATCTCGATATTTGATTGCGACTTTCATCATTTCTAAAATTTTATTTAACTCGTTTGTTAATTGGGATACATCAATTCTAACTAATCGTTCAAATACAAACGTTTCTATTAGTAAACGCACATCGTAGATTTCCTTCACTTCCTTTTCGGATAATCCAATCACGATTGCACCCATTCTTTCTAATCGGATAATATTTTCAGCTGCAAGAGCTTTAAGTGCTTCACGGATAGGCGAGCGACTAACGGCAAAGTCCGCAGCTAATTTATTTTCAGATAAGGTGGTACCGCTTTCAATCATTCCAGAAATAATTCGCATTCTAAGCTCACAAGCAATGCGATCTCCAGTAGATGCTTTTGAAAGCCACTTTTTTGGATATAAAAATTCATTTGTGTTAGACATATATCCACCTCTTTATATTCAAGTATACTTGTATACAAGTATTTTAATATAATTTTTAGATTTTGCAAACGCTTTAACTCAAGAAATTTTTGGCAGGTAATAAATGAAGGTTTTTTCTCCTAATGCTTGTACTTTCCTCATTTACGCTATACGATTATTCATAAAATAATATTGTTTGAAATTTCAGTTGATTTGTGAGAGGTGTATATGAAGCCATTTTTAATTATTACCCAAATAATCTATTCATTAAGTCTGCTACCTTGGTACGTCATTTGGATGATGTCGTTTATGAGTTTTGATAGTGGAATTGGTTTTGGAAATTCCGCATTCGTGTTAGTGATAACATTGTATCCAGTAGCGATTATTATTTGTTCGTTGATTGCGTGGAAGTTACGAGGAGGAAATACGCGATTGGCGGTAATAATCAATTTAGTACCACTATTATGGGTTGCGGCATTCTGCGGATTCATGATTTTCGTATAGTGGGAAGTTAGTAAGTTGGAGATTGTTTTTGAGTTTTAAGTAAGTTGTGCAAAAACTTGATTTGGTGTGCATATATGTCGTTTGACGTTCATAAACACAATTTCTTGTGCATAAAAGTAGCTCAATCTTAAAAAGTCGTGCATATATTTGAAAAGTCGTGCATATATCCAAAAAGTTGTATCATATAATTTTTCAAATGAAGCATATACACAAAATGTTGTGCATATACCAACTTTTGTGTGCAAATAGTACCTGGTCAACCGGCTTATGATGTGCTTTTAAGCGAAAACTAACCGATTTTTTCTGAAAAAATGACCTGATTTAAGAAAAATCAAGAAGTATTAGCTCAATTTTTTCAAGAAAACATATAAAGGTTTCTAAAAACCAAAAAAAAGAGGCTGGGACAAAAGTATTTCAGCTAAACAAAAAACCGAACTATCATGCGAAATTCTACTTTGAATTTCCTAATAGTTCGATTTTCTTATTCCTATTTACTATAGAGCTACCCTGAAATAAATGTGGATTGGATCACACATTAAGTGCAGTTTTTTTGCTTGAGGGTTTGTTAACCCGAATGTTGATTTCCTTGTGTTTGAAAATAAGCGGAGGAATTACGCTTATTTTGGAAAAGACCCATATTTCCCTTAGAATAACGGGAGTTTTTTCGCTTATTTCATAAAAATCGATTGATTTTATCTTTTGGGGAGTAGTTAAGCGGAAAATCTACTCTTATTTTAGCTCATTTAGCCCCCCTTACATACAATAAGAGGAAATTCTACTCTTATTTAGATTCTCATACCTACATGAAAATCAACACTGAACTTTAATATAGTCCTGCATAAAAATCATTTAGTTCTGTCCCAGCTTCTTACTTTTTAAAATCGACTATTTAACTGCTGCTGCTAAAACACCATCATATTCTATTTCTGCTTCATCAATAGATAAATGAAGTATGGTGCACCGATGATCGCTACCATGATTCCGGCTGGTAAGCCATCGGGCTCAACTAAATTACGTCCGACTGTATCAGCGAATAACAGGAGCCAACCACCAATTAATATGGCAACAGGAATGAATAATTGGTTACGAGGACCGACCAATGCCTTCGCAATATGTGGAGATAATAAACCGATGAAGGCGATACCTCCTGTTACTGCAACTGCCGATGCTGCTAAGGCAACTGCCGTGAACAATAAGATGATTCGTTCTCTTTCGATTGAGAGGCCGACGCCAATCGACACAGGCTCGCTCAAGCCTAGCAAATTCAAACGGTTCGCTTTATATAAAGTAAACGGTATAAGAACGATTAACCAAGGTAGGAGCGCCCATATAAACGGCCAATCAGTGCCCCAAATGTTTCCCGCGAGCCATTTTGCGATAAAATCAACCTTTTCCCGGGGGGCTGATGAAATTAACACAACTGATACTCCAGCTAGGGCAAAGGCAAATCCGATACCTACTAAAACTAGACGAACAGGCTGCAGTCCAGTTTTACGGCTATAAGAGAACAA
Source organism: Bacillus marasmi (assembly GCF_902168435.1). Taxonomy (GTDB): domain Bacteria; phylum Bacillota; class Bacilli; order Bacillales; family Cytobacillaceae; genus Bacillus_BU; species Bacillus_BU marasmi. The sequence continues at coordinate 154,000 of NZ_LR656175.1, read as the reverse complement.
ATAAATGAGGATGGTAGTAATCAATGCTCCAGCGAATGCAACAAGCGGGAGCAAGTATATAAGTGATCCAGGTTCAATTGGCGAGAAAAGAAAGAATATCGAGATGGCGACACCTGCGCCGTTATTTATTCCCATAACCCCAGGGTCAGCTAAATCGTTGCGTGTTAAGCCTTGTAAAATCGAGCCAGACAAAGCAAGTGCCATCCCAGCTAGTACAGTAATAATGATGCGAGGAAGGCGAATCGAAAACAGGATAAATTCCTCTTTAAAAGTCCCCTCACCGAATATTGTTGGAAGTATTCGGTCGTACGAAACCGACGAAAAACCTAAACCTAAGCTGACGAATATCGTTGTTATGATTAAAGTAAATAATAAAACAAGAATGATGCGTTGCTTTCTAATGATTGATGGATGAATCATGAGAATGCCTTCCCTCCTTTACGGACAATTAACAGGAAAAATGGCAATCCCATCGTCACGACGATGGCGGTAACTGGTGTTTCAAACGGAGCGTTTATCGTTCGCCCTAATGTATCAGCAAACAACATGAATGTTGCGCCAACAATTGCGGCCATCGGTATAATATAACGGTAATCCGTACCGACGATAGAACGGACGATATGTGGAATCATTAATCCGATAAATACCATATTTCCGACTAGGGCAACAGCTGCACCAGCTAATAAAATAATCGTGATAAACAGGATAATTTTTATTTTTGCGATATTTTGACCTAATCCAATCGCTACCTCTTCATTTAAGCTTAATACGGTGAGTTGCTTCGAGAACATAATCGCGATAATAATCCCAATGGTAATAAAGGGAACAATGATTTTGAGCTGGGTCCAAGAGGTTCCAATCATACCTCCAGCTGTCCACATTGACACATTCTTTGAGATTTTAAAATAAATTCCAACCCCTTCGGCAACCGCATAAAGGAAAGTGGAAACAGCCGTACCAGCAAGCACGATACGGATTGGTGAAAACCCACCTTTATTTAAGGCGCCAATGCCAAATACTAATAGCGTTCCAAGTGCAGCGCCAAAAAAGCAGGCAATCGTAATTCCAAAATAATTAATCGTAGGAATAAAGGCAATTGTAATCGCTAAAGTGGCATTTGCACCAGCAGTTAGACCAAGAATTCCTGGGTCTGCCAATGGATTTCGTGTTAAGCCTTGCATGATTGCACCAGCAACTGCTAAAGCGGCACCTACAAAAATGGCAGCAATTTCACGAGGTAAGCGGATTTCGCGGATGATTGAGAGCTTTTCTCCAGTTGCATTTGTTGAGAGCGCTTGCCAAACATCCTTGAAAGAAATATCGGCAGCACCAAAAATCATCGCCATGACAAACATAATCAAAAAGGCCATGATACTAACGATAAGTTTAATAATAAATGGGATGGAAGCTTGATTTTTCGTCATCTGTCTCATCTTTTCTTTCTTAGAATAGGGAAGAGGATGACAATGTCACCCTCTTTATGGGATTAATTTTCTAAAAATGATTTTTTAAAGAATTTCAGTTGCATTTCTAATGTAATTGGATCAGTGAAGGAAGCACCGTTACCATTCATCTCAAAGACTTGATTGTTTTTAACTGCTGGAATATTTTTGTAAGTTTCAGTTTCTTGGTATGAACTGTCGGCATCCTTATACTTACTTAAAATGATATAATCTCCAGCGTACTCAGGTAATACTTCAACTGACATCGCAAAATAGCCTGCATCTAAAGCAACTTGCTTAACCTTTTCAGGCATTTTTAATTTCATACCTGTATATAAAATTTCTGTTCCGCGGGCCCAGTTATCACCGAATACATAAATATCCTTGTCGAAGCTTTCAAAGACAGATACGGTAGCGTCTTCACCAATTTTGGCTCTAATTTCATCGCCAGCTTCAGCGACGCGTTTTTCGAAGTCATCTACCCAAGCTTGAGCTTCTTTTTCCTTGTTTAAAAGCTTACCAATCTCTACGTGCTGGGTTAAATAATCAACTTTACCCCAAGTATAGGTAACTGTTGGTGCAATCTTGCTTAATTTATCAAGGTTTTTAGCTGTAGATAATGCAATGATAAGATCTGGCTCAAGTTCAATGATTTTTTCAAGATTATCTTCTGAAACTTCTGCAACATCTTTTAACTCAGCTGCAAATTGCGGGCTATTTTTAGACCAAGTATCAGCACCTACAACATTGACACCTAAATCTAGTACGTTTCCAGCAAATCCAGATAGAAGGACAACTCTTTGTGGGTCAGCTGGTACTTCAATCGGGCCTGTTTCAGATTGATATGTGATAGTTTCTGCTTTTTTGTTTGCATCATCATTTGAGTTTTTTTCAGTATCAGTAGAATCATTGCTACATGCACTAATAATTAACAAGAGTACGATCATAAATGGAACTAATAGCTTTTTCATTTGTAGTTTCTCCTTTAATTAAGTTGTAAGTAAGACACATTGGTTTTTTCGTACGCGGATCGATTCCGATTTCGGCGTCAATATTAAATACTTTTTTCAAAACTTCATGATTAATGACTTCTTCGCATGCTCCTGCTTTGACAATTTCACCATTTTTTAAAGCAATGATATAGTCGGCAAAGCGAGCAGCTTGATTTAAATCATGAAGAACCATAACAATTGTACGTTGTTGCTCGTGATTTAGCTTTTGCAATAGCTCTAATACTTCGAGCTGGTGAGCCATGTCCAAGTACGTAGTTGGTTCATCTAGAAAAATAATTTCGGTTTCTTGTGCCAAGGCCATCGCAATCCAAACGCGCTGACGTTGTCCTCCAGATAAGGCATCAACAGGTCGGTATTTGAAGTCAATTGTCCCTGTAACCTCTAGTGCCCAATCAATTACTTCATAATCCTTTTTAGTTAATCGTCCGAATCCATTTTGATAAGGAAAACGACCATAGGATACAAGTTCACCGACAGTTAATCCACTTGCACTTTCTGGAGATTGCGGAAGGATTGCCATTTTTTTCGCAAGTAGCTTAGTATTCTCTTTCGTAATGTTTTTTCCATCTAATACAACAGAGCCAGATTGATGGGTGATGATTCGGGTAATCGCTTTTAACAAGGTTGATTTTCCACAACCGTTTGAACCAATAATCGTTGTAATTTGTTTATCTGGAATGCGAACACTAAGATTTTTAACGATTAACCGTTCCCCATAGCCAATGTTAAGATCATCTGTATATAGGCGAACCATATTAACCTCCTAAAATGTGTGAATGTTTATACTTGTCAGTGATAATGATTATCAATGTCGATAATTAAACTATATTATTCGACGTTTTTAAAGTCAATAAGTATTTTTACAATAAAAATGAGGCTTTTGTGAATAATGATTTTGAGTGTGAATTTTATTACAGAAAATTATTGGATACTATATTAATATAAAAATGGGGAGCTAGCACTTTTTGCGCTACATAGTATAATTTGCTTCAAACTCACCAATAAATTCATCTGAAGGATGACATATATGAAGGACCTTCATAGCTTTGCAAACTTAAAATATTACCGACTTTCGATAATCTTAATCATATTATTCATGTTTTCAGGGGTATATGTAGTATTTACGAGATCAAGTGCTATATCATTACAGTTTTATGTTCATTTAATTCTTGTTATGGCTTTGGCATTCTCGTTATGGGTGTATCCAAGACGTGAGTCGCTTATGATTAAAGCGACGATTACGATATTATCTATGATTTACTTTTATGCTCTGTTTATTATGTATCCAGAAACAACTTCTACATTTGTTTTATTGTGTTTAAGCCCTGGAATTGCGATATTATTTTTTGATCCAAGAGTTTTTTACTTCTCGCTTGGCCTAAATGTGCTAGGTCTTAGCTCTATCTTTTGCTATGTAAACTTTATTGATAAAGGGCAATCTTATTCAAATTTGTATAATGACTTAACTGGAAATGTATTGAACTCCTTGGCCAGTCAAGCAACGGTTTTTCTTATTTTTTTTATCATGAATTCCAGAATAAAAAAAATGCAAGTATATTATGAACAAATTCAACAGGCGGAACGATTGAAAACAACTGGTCAGCTTGTTGCTGCAGTAGCACATGAAATCAGGAACCCAATCACTGTTGTTAAGGGGTTTTTGCAGCTATTTAATGAGGACAAAGCTTTTGTTGAGAAACGGGAGCATTTTCGGTTAATGCTTGATGAGTTAAACATCGCAGAAACAGTAATTTCCGACTTTTTAACAATTGCAAAGGAAAAAGATACTAGAGATGCTACTCAGGTGATTAACGTTAAGCAATCATTGTATAGTGTAGTTGATTTAATCCAATCTTTTGCGTTAATAAATAATATTTCCATACAAATAGATATAAAAGAGGATAGCTACATCAATTGTAGTTTGATTGAATTTAAACAATTAATGATTAATTTACTAAAGAATGCAATAGAAGCCTCGCCATATGGCTCTACTGTTTCTGTTCAAGCAAAACAAAACAAGCTAACGGTCGATATCTCAATTACAGATTTCGGTTCAGGGATGACAGATGAGGAATTAAAGGTAATTGGCACCCCATTTTATTCGTTAAAAAGCAAAGGAACGGGCTTGGGCTTGATGATTTGCTTCAATATTATTGAAAAATATAACGGTGCAATTCGTTATAATAGTGAGATTGGTAAAGGAACAATGGTAACGGTAAGCTTTCCAGCTAAAATTGAACCGGATAATGGATAGCACAAAAAAAGAGGATAATTTTCCCGGATCTAGCCGGTAAATCATCCTCTTCTATTATATAGTGTGAATTAATGTTTAATATACACCTTGTGCAAGCATTGCTTCTGCTACTTTAAGGAATCCGGCAATATTGGCACCTACAACAAGGTTTCCAGGATAGCCATATTCTTTAGAAGCGCTCACGCTTTCACGATAAATGTTTGTCATGATGTTGTGTAATTTTGAATCAACTTCTTCGAATGACCATGGATATCTCATGCTGTTTTGAGCCATTTCTAATGCTGAAACGGCTACTCCGCCTGCATTTGCAGCTTTAGCAGGAGCAAATAATACATTATTTTTTAAGAATACATCGATTGCCTCAAGTGTTGAAGGCATGTTTGCACCTTCACCAACTGCTTTAACACCATTATCAACTAATGTTTGAGCAGCAGTTTCATCAATTTCGTTTTGAGTTGCACATGGAAGTGCGATATCACATGGAATAGTCCAAATGCCACTGCAGCCTTCTGTGTAAACTGCTTCTGGGTGATAATTTACATACTCACTAATACGAGCACGTTTAACTTCTTTAAGTTCTTTAACAGTATCTAAATTGATACCATTTTCGTCGTAGATGTAACCATTAGAATCACTACATGCTACTACTTTTGCACCAAGTTCAGTTGCCTTTTGGATAGCGTAAATAGATACGTTACCAGAACCTGAAACAACTACTTTGCTGCCGTGGAAAGTCTTGCCATTATCTTGAAGCATTTCTTCTACAAAATAAACTGTACCGAATCCTGTAGCTTCAGTTCTTGCTAAGCTACCGCCATAGCCAACACCTTTACCTGTTAGTACTCCTGCTTCATAAGCATTGCGCATTCTTTTATATTGTCCAAATAAATATCCGATTTCTCTTCCACCAACACCGATGTCACCAGCTGGTACGTCTGTGTCTTGTCCGATATGTCTTGAAAGCTCAGTCATGAAGCTTTGGCAGAAACGCATAACTTCTGCATCTGATTTACCTTTAGGATCGAAGTCAGATCCACCTTTACCACCGCCGATAGGTTGGCCAGTAAGTGAGTTTTTAAGGATTTGTTCGAAGCCTAAGAATTTGATGATACTTGCATTTACTGATGGGTGGAAACGTAAACCACCTTTGTAAGGTCCAATTGCAGAGCTGAATTGTACGCGGAAACCACGGTTAACCTGTACTTTACCAGCATCGTCAACCCATGCTACACGGAAGTTAAGCATTCTTTCTGGCTCAACCATACGCTCTAAAATTCCAGCTTCTTTGTATTTTGGATGCTTAGCGAATACTGGTACTAGTGAATCAAAAATTTCTTTAACTGCTTGGTGGAATTCACTTTCACCTGGATTTCTTTCGATTACTTTGCCGTACACTTCATTTACGTACTCTTTAGACGCTTGTAATTCTGGGCTTAATTTTTCCGCAACTACACTCATGGATTTCACTATCTCCTTTTTAGTTAAATTAATTATATTAATAAGGTATTTAAAAAATCAGAATTTTTATATTATTTCTTATCCACTTGTATTCTATTCTAATCTGTGGTTAGAAACAATAATAAATTCTGATATTCATGCTGGTATTTGATGGAGTTTGTCGAATTTGTTAACATCCTGTAAAAAAATAACCATTTACAAGTCATATAGTATCTTTTTAAAATAGCATAAACAATATATAATTTAGATAATAACTATCTCAAAACGAGAATGATTGAAAAGCAAAAGCGGCTCGTTCAGCCCCGACAAGCTTAAGCCGAGCCGACTGGAAGGTTGTTATTTAACCTTCAAGACGGATTGGCTTAAGACCTCGAGGGGCTGCCGCTGAAGCTAGACATATTGAAAAAGGGGTAAAGCAATGGAGCTTCGACAATTACGTTACTTTATAGAAGTGGCGAAACGAGAACATGTTTCTGAAGCAGCACAGCAAATCCATGTCGCCCAATCAGCGCTAAGCAGACAGATTGGCAACTTAGAGGATGAGCTAGGCGTTCAACTATTTGAAAAAGATGGACGGAATGTTAAATTAACACCGGTTGGAAAGCTCTTTTTAGAGCATGCAGAAACAGCATTAAAAGCAATCGATTATGCCAAAATGCAAATCGATGAATATTTAAACCCAGAAAAAGGAACGATTAAAATTGGATTTCCAACTAGCTTGGCAAGTCACTTTATGCCAACTGTTATTTCTGCATTTAAAGAAAAACATCAAAATGTTTCATTTCAACTTAGACAAGGTTCATATAAATTTTTAATTGATGCAGTGAAAAATCGGGAAATAAACATAGCCTTTTTAGGCCCAGTTCCGCCCGAGGATGCTGATATTGAAGTTCATATTTTATTTTCCGAAAGAATTACGGCGTTATTACCTGCTAGCCATCCATTAGCAAATCAAAAAAGCATTAGACTGAATGATTTAAGGGATGAAGAGTTTGTTTTGTTTCCAGAAGGAATGATCCTTCATAGAATTGCCATAGACGCTTGTAAGCAAGCTGGTTTTACCCCAAAAACATCTTCAGAGGGAGAAGATCTAGATGCAATTAAAGGTCTCGTGGCAGCAGGGATGGGAGTTACATTGCTTCCGGAAAGTACATTTGATGTAAAGCCACCTCGTTTTACGGTTAAAATCCCAATTGAGTTTCCAGTAGTCAGAAGAACGGTTGGAGTCATTGTTCCAAAGAAACGGGAACTTTCACCGTCAGAGAAGGCCTTTTATGGTTTTATTAAAGATTTCTTCCATAGATTAGAGCAATATCAATAAGGTAAGAAACATACAAGGGCTTATGAACTTAGCCGCTTTTTGCATGAACTAAACAATATAAATTATATTCAAGGCAGTCTTAGTCGAGACTGTCTTTATTTTGTTCTGTAAATGTCTAATTATGAATACTTTTCTAACTTTTTGGAGGGATGTGTAAATCATGGTATTTATTTTAGTATAATAATAATTGTGTAAACATTTTATATTTTATAACAATCGGATAGCTAAAACTTAGAGACTTGCACAAGGTTCGTTCATATCTTTGTTTATGGGGGGAAGAAAAATTGTATTGTTCCAATTGTGGAGTCGTGATAGCTAACACTACAGAGATTTGTCCCAAATGTGGTGTAAAACCATTCCGGACAAAAGCATATTGCTATAGTTGTGGGGAAAAGAACTACAATAAGTACCAAATTGAGTGTAAAAGCTGCGGCACAGATTTAAATGAAAGAACTGTAAGCGCTTCAATTGGCGTTGATATGAATGCCTCCTGGTTCTCGGCACTTCAATTGTCACTGCCACCTGGCTTAAAGCAATTAATGGTTAAATTAAAACGTGAGTAGCAATAATGTAAGTACATAGGTAAAGGATCTGAAGCTGAATTCAGGTCTTTTTATTTTGCTGTTTTCGCAAAGAAAGTTGTTTTTGATATACAAAAAGCGTTTGAATTTTCAACGGACACTGAATACCTTATTTTCAATATAGAGGCTCCATTTATCAGTTTTGCGGACATCAGATACCTTATTTGGTCAAAATTTTGAAAGTTAAACAGTCTTTTTTACAAATAGAGGATTCAGTGTCCGCTTCCTCCTCAAAAATACTGTTATTAGCATAAATAAGGGATTGAGTGTCCGCTAATGATAGTTTTCTTTTAGTTAAGAGCCTTTTATGTTATTCTCAGGCCGGCTCGTCTTAAGCTTGTCGGGGCTGAGCAAGCCCCCTCCGCTTTTCTTGTCTAGCTGCGGTGGCTAGGAGCTCGGGGTCATAAGCCAAATCCCTCCAGAGACTGTCGTCTCTTCCGAGATCCGTCTTATGCCTTTCGCTCCTGAGCAAGCCCCCTCCGCTTTTCTTGTCTAGCTGCGGCGGCTAGCCCCTCGAGGTCTTAAGCCAATCCGTCCAAAAGGTCAAAGAACGACCTTTCGGCCGGCTCGTCTTAAGCTTGTCGGGGCTGAACGAGCCGCCTCCGCTTTTCTTGTCCAGCTGCGGCGGCTAGCCCCTCGAGGTCTTAAGCCAATCCGTCCAAAAGGTAAAGTTCGACCTTTCGGCCAGCTCGTCTTAAGCTTGTCGGGGCTGAGCAAGCCCCCTCCGCTTTTCTTACTTCACATTTCTTCATGTTTTCGTCATTTGTTTGTCACAATTATAGCCATAAAGAGTCATATGTCACCAAAAATCCACATGCTATATTTATGGTGAGAGGTGTGAGAAATGCAACTTTTTCAAAGAATGATCTCATTGTTCATACTGCTTTATATAGCCTTTGGATTTACAAGTGTTGCCGCAGAAGAAAACTTGCAAGACCTTATCAATCATAGTCAGGATGGTGATACGGTTGAATTGCCAAGCGGGACATATACGGGACCCATCGTAATCAATAAGGCAATAACAGTCACTGGGCAAAATAAGGTAACAATTAAATCGGATGGGGAATCACCGGCGATTATCATTAAAAATAAAGGTGCCACCGTTCAAAATCTAAGTGTGGAAAATAAGAATTCTGATTACGCTATTTTTATCTCGGGACGGGAGCATACACTCCAAAATGTCACAGTTAAGACAGCGCTGATAGGGGTTCGATTAAATGAAGCCAGCAATATCAAAGTTCGAAATGTAAAAGTTGAGGGTTACGCAGGTGCTAGTGAAGTTGGTAACGGTATTGATTTGTACCGTTCAATTAATAATGAAATTGCCGATAACACGGTACAGGATATACGTGACGGGATTTATGTTGAGTATAGTAACGCCAACCAAATTCACGGTAATACGATTACCCGTTCTCGATATGGTCTACATTTTATGTATACCGAGGATAATGTAGTTAGGAACAACACATTTATAAACAACCATACGGGCAGCATGATAATGGTTTCCTATAATGAGTTATATGAGAATAATAAGTTGCTGGAAAATAGACAAAATGTTAATTCGCAAGGTCTATATTTATATGACGTTCACGACTCGAAATTTCAAAATAATCTGATTAAGGATAATCGAATTGGGATTATGATTGACAATTGCTTTACCAATCTAATTACCAAGAATGATGTTCAAGGAAATGCTTTAGGGATTATTTTTAAACAGTCTACAGACAATGATATTACAAATAATGATTTTAAAATCAATGCAACGACGATCCTTACCTATGGAGATGGTTCAAATCAGAACAATCTTGCAAAAAACTATTGGGATAACCAACAAGGTTTGGATGTGAATGGTGATGACTTAAGTGATTTAAAAGTTGTTGCTGATCCATATTTTATGGAGATAACGGATAAGAATTCTGCTTTTGGACTGCTATTTCAATCGCCAGGAATGATGTTGATGGAAAAGCTGTTTAAAAGCGATGAGGCTACATTGATTAAGGATTTATCACCAACAATGGAGCCTAACATTGAACAAGCAAGCTCGTCAGGCTTAAACATGGGTATAATGTATATTTCTATACTATTCATACTAGCAAGTATTATTTTATTTTCTTTGGGGAGGAAGAAATTGCAATGAAAAAAAAATTGGGGATTTTAATGTTACTATTTGTGTTAATGTTTGCTGTAGCAGGCTGTAATTCAGACGATTCAGCGAAAGACACTGAAAAGAAAGAGGATCCAAAAACAGAGGAAAAGGCAGCAGTTGAGCCAAAACCAATTGATGAAGCTGTCGACAAATGTGAAAACTGTAAAATGGCTGTTGGAGACAATGCAGATGCAACTGAGATTGTGTTAAAGGATGGAAAAACTTTAGTATTTGATGATATCGGCTGTATGGTAAATAAATGGATTAGAACAAATGGTACTGATGATATTGATGAAGCATTCGTTCGTAGTCACCATGATAAAGAATGGTTAGATTATGATAAAGCTGTATACGTATTTGATCCAAAAATTACAACTGCAATGGGTTATGGTGTTATTGCTTTTAAAGATGAAGCTGGTGCACAAAAGTTCATCGATAAAAACGGTATGGGAACTATTATGACTAAGGCTGAATTAGATAAACATGAATGGCCACAAGATAAAAGCAATATGACAATGAAAATGCATAATGACAGCATGGATGGTATGCATTCTGATGAGAGCATGTAAATGGATGAAGGCATGAACCATGCTGAATAATCTATAAAGGATGAGGCTGATTTTTCAGCCTCATTCCATTGCATTCAATAGAAAGGGGGAGTTTTACATGGATACATATGTTTTCTTTCGCCAAGAATGGAAATCGTCCTTAAGGCAAAAGTCTTTTTACTTGTTTGCCGGTTTGTTTCTATTGATAATGGCGTTTATTTTTATGATTCAGCTCAATATCGATGGATTAAACAGCTTCACAAATGTTACCGCAACAGCTTTCAATGTGCTGCTTTACTCACTGCCGCTCATTGTCATGTTGCTAGGTGCTTTCTCGATAACCGAAGAGAGAGAAGCAGGACGATTTGCACTTTTGTTAACGTATCCCTTTAAGATGACATCCTTTATTATGGGGAAATTTTTAGGTCAATTTGTTACACATCTAATTGTTATTACGTTTAGCTTCGGTGTATTCACCGCTATGAGCTTCATTTTTAATGGATCCACTTCAGTAAACGGAATTCTACTTATTTTTCTTTTTGCCATTTTGGTCACCGCAGCATTTTTAGCTATCGGTATTCTAATTGGTGTTCTTTCTTCGACACGCTGGCAGTCAATGATGATTGCAATTGCCCTCTGGTTTATTTTTATTATGATATGGCCGATGTTGTTGATTGGTAGCCTAAGCTTTTTAAAATATAATTTGGTAAAACCAATCTTATTAGGTTTAACAGTTTTAAATCCAGCAGAGCTTTTAAGGGTTTTCTTTGTTATACAATTTGAGGGTGGTTCGATTTTTGGACAGCAATACTATCAAATCATCGATTTCTTAAAAGGCACTCAGTCATTTCTGTATTTACTGATATACGTTCTACTCTATGTTTTTGGAATGCTAGCAATATCTACTTTTCTAATAGGAAGGAAAGTTAGAAAATGAGCCAACCTATTTTAGAGATTAAAAATCTAACAAAGAGTTTTAATAAAAAGCAAGTTCTAGCCCCATTTTCGTTACAGTTGGATGAGGGTCAAATTGGAGTATTAGTCGGTGGAAATGGCGCCGGCAAGAGTACAATTATCAAAATGATTGGTGGAATTTTTAAGCCCTCGAGCGGAGAGGTTACTGTTGGTGGTTTAGATTATCTAAATCGTAAAAGCTATCTAAATAAAATCAGTTATATGCCTGACGATTTTCATTTTCCGACTGGTTTAACAGTAAAAGAATGGCTAACATTTTATGCGAAACTTGCTCGAGCTCCTAAAGGACAAATCGAGAAGGCTTTGAAATTAGTTGGTTTAGATATAAAAAGCAATGAAAAGCTAGGTCATCTGTCAAAAGGGATGAGACAGCGTTTAGTGTTCGCGCAAAGTTATATTCGTGACAGTGATTTGATTTTGCTTGATGAGCCGACCAATGGACTCGATCCATTTTGGGTGTCAACCTTTGCTGATATTTTGCTACAGCTTCGCGCACAAGGTAAGACGATTTTATTATCAACTCATCAGCTTGATGTAGCCGCACAGATTGCTGATGTGATTGTATTTTTGCATCAAGGTCAAATTTATCATGTCATTGAAGTAAACGATGTAGATCGTGACCACTTACATTCAAGACTTTATCAAATAAATAAGGAAATTTATGGATTCAAATAAAAAACAGAGACTAATCCGTCTCTGTTTTTATTATTTTATTTAGGCTGAGCAAGCCCCCTTCGCTTTTCTATTTGTCTAGCTGCGGTGGCTAGGAGCTCGGGGTCATAAGCCAAATCCCTCCAGAGACTATCGTCTCTTGCGTGATTCGTCTTATGCCTGTCGCTCCTGAGCAAGCCCCCTCCGCTTTTCTATGGTTCAATCCAGCCATTTTCGATAGCATGTCTTGTTAAATGGACTCGATTTTTGATACCTAGCTTTTTGGTGATATTCTTTAAATGATTTTTCACGGTATTTTCTGATATGAAGCTGATGTTTGAAATCTCTTTGTTTGTATAGCCCTTTGCGACCAGTTTTAATATTTCCATTTCGCGCTGTGATAATGGATTTGGTATGGTGCTAGTGTTTTTCTTAGGATGGCTTGACATCGTTTGCAGCACTTCATTAACAAATTCATAAGAAACAGGAATGTTATCCGATACGACTGATTTCAAATATGGATACCAATCGCCGGGGTTAACCTTTTTGATTAAAAAGCCTTGTGCCCCTTGCTTTAAAGCCTCAAACAAATGTGTGCTATCTTCGGAAACGGTTAAGATGACAATTATGATATTTGGGTGCTGTTCTTTAATAAGCTTTGTCGTTTTTAGGCCATCGATACCAGGCATATTTATATCCATCAAAATTAGGTCAGGATTGAGCTCATCAGCTAAAAAGATGGCTTCTTCACCGTTCTGTGCTTCACCGATAATAAGAAAGTCTTTATATTCACTTAGTTGCTCCCTAATAGCTTCTCTAGCGTGGGCATGGTCATCAACGATCAAAATTTTTGTTATTTTTATATCGTTCATGGTCTATCCCCCTTTTACAATCGAAAGCATCGTTCCGCAAGTGTCAGTTTCAATATTAAAGTTCCAGCCAATACTGCGGGCACGATTACTCATAATCTTTACACCATGATGGCTATCTTTATCCTCTGTTGGTTTATAGCCAATTCCGTCATCCTTAATTTTACAAATTAACTTAAGGTCTTGCTCCTTCGCTGTGATGTACAGATTTTTACATTGCGAATGCTTACGGACATTCATAAACGCCTCTTTCATAATAGAAAGAAGCTCGAGCTTTTCTTTATAGGATAATGATCTTTCAGGAAAATCCCAATCTAAGTGAACTTTTATATTAGTTTCTGTTTTAAGCTCTTTTAACATTTTCTTTAATGTTTGGTATAAATAAATTTGTTCTTCTTCATGCGGAGGAGTCCGTAAATTTTGAATCGACGTACGAATATCCTCGTAAATGTGTTGGACTGTTTGCTTAATTTTATGGACTTCACTTAATTGTTCACCTGTAACTTTTTTCTCTAATTTATTCACTTTTACAGATAATAAAAATAACGACTGTGAAATTCCATCATGAAGCTCCTGAGAAATATTTTGTCTTTCCTCCATCATCGCTTTATACTCGTGTTCTTGATTAAGCTCATCTTGCATTTTCTCAAGTTTCCGAAACAACGGAGTAGAGAAGATTAATGTAAAGAAAACGACAATTAAAGGTGACAGCCAGTTCCCTGCATCCATTGAAATATAGGGAAGTAGATATTCATGTCGAACGTACTCCCAAATTCCCACCATCAAGGCTGGTGATAGTAATATGGACCATTTAATAAATGAATAGGACATGTCATTACCCCTTTATTTGCTCTTTTATCATTAATTCTGAATAATTTGTCTGTTCGCATCGGTTTTAGTATATCATAAAAATGAATATGCTCAATAAATTCCAAATCTTGTTGTTGGGGAGACTTCAACTTTAACGCAAGTCGTTTTGTTGAAGTTTTTGAAAAAATATTTAAATTAATGCGTCACTGCTTTATAATTTGAACTAAAAAGTGAAAAAGAGGACTGTGTGTATGAACCAGGACATTTATTCTAAATTAACAACCTTTAAGGAAGCACGTAAGAATCGTGGCCGACTATTGGTCAATTGCCCGGACCAGCCCGGAATAGTTGCTGCTGTATCAAAGTTTTTATTTGATCACAACGCTAATATTATTGAATCAAGTCAATATTCTACGAATCCAGTTGGAGGAACTTTCTTTATTCGGATTGAGTTTGAATGTCCGGGCTTACAAGCAAAAAAGGAAGAATTGAAGCAGGAATTTAGTAAAATTGCTGAAGGCTTCAAAATGGAGTGGCAGCTATCCCTTGTATCTGAATTAAAGAAAATCGCGATATTCGTATCAAAAGAACTTCATGCCCTAAGAGAATTGCTCTGGGAATGGCAAAGCGGTGATATGATGGCCGAGATTGCTTTAGTGGTAAGCAATCATGACGATTCACGTGAAATTATTGAATCGTTAGGTATTCCGTATTATTATATTCCTGCTAGCCGCGAGAATCGGGCTGAGGTGGAAGCGCAGCAGCTTAAGCTGTTGGAAGAATATGAGGTTGATACGATTGTGCTAGCGCGTTATATGCAAATTTTGACTCCTAATTTTGTTGCAGCACATCCGTTTCGAATCATTAATATCCACCATTCGTTTTTACCTGCGTTTGTTGGAGCGCGACCTTACGACCGTGCCTATCAGCGTGGTGTAAAGTTAATTGGTGCAACCAGTCATTATGTAACAAATGATTTGGATGAGGGACCAATTATTGAACAGGATATAATGCGCGTCGATCACCGTGATGGGGTGGAGGATTTGAAGAAAATCGGTCGCTCGATTGAACGTAGTGTATTGGCACGTGCAGTACGCTGGCACTTAGAAGACCGCATCATTGTACACGGAAATAAGACGATTGTGTTTTAAATGATAAAAGAAGGCTGACTAGCTCTTGGGCAAGTCAGCCTTTAATTGGTTTGGGGAGGAGGGCGAAACAGTGGTCTTGTTTTCGCTCATATCGCATAATAGTCGAGCAAACCTTCCAAAAACACCTCATATTGCTCTTAAGTCGAGCAAATACTAAAAAAGTTCAGCGTTGAATTTTTGAAGTCGAGCATAAATTTTAAAAAGCCGAGCATAAATTTTAAAAAGCCGAGCATAAATTCCTGAAAGTCGAGCATATTTTCCGAAAAGCCGAGCATAAAATTTTCTTCATTTAAAAATTTATAGTTCAAATCGTTAATTTTTATTTGTTTTTGCATTTTTGGTTAGATTTTGGTGCTAATTTGCAATTTTTCATATCACGCAATTTCGATTTTTAAGAAAAACAGCCCAATTTTCATAAAAAACAACAAAATATCATCCAAATACTCATGACAATTTAAGATTCAATCGAAGCCACACAAGGCCTTAAATATTCTGCACATAGCGCTCGTCTGGGACTTTGTTTAGCATGACATATAAGCTAGTTGGCTCGCTCCCTGTGCTCTTAAACGCGAGGCTTTCGTCCCCGGCACAATGGACGATGTCATTTGCACTGACCTCTGTATCAATTCCATTAATAGTAAATGTTCCGGATCCATTAAGAACAAGCAAATACACTTCTGTTCCTGGATGGTTATGTGCCGGCAGTTCTTGGCCTGGCATAAAGTTTAGGATAAAAACGGTGCTGTCCCCTTTTTGAAAAATCACCCTTTTTGTAAAACGCTCTTCATTATAGGTAATAGCTTCATTAATTGATTTCTTATCCATATGGTAATCCCTCCAAGGAAGTTTAAATTGATAATGCTGCTTACAATCTTATGATACTTGTTATCATCTCCAAAAACCTTGACATACATCAAGAAACTCTTCGTAAAGGTGATTTATTGCACAATTTTTTCAAATTAAATCGGTTATGCTAAGAAATATGGATAAAACTAGAGGTGAGTTTATGAACTGCCAATGCCATACGTCGACCGGTTCTTGCGTAAGAAATGTGCCAATTTTTAAAGGGCTTAATGATGAGGAAATTTGCCAAATTCAACAGGCCATAAACAGTCAAACCTTTCAAAAGGGAGAATATATTTTTCAAGAAGGTGAACAGTCTGATACACTGTATATCGTCCATAAAGGCATGGTAAAGGTATCAAAGCTATCGGATGAGGGTAAGGAACAAATTATTCGCTTGCTCTTTCCAGGAGATTTCTTCGGACAATACGCGTTGCTTGAAAATAAGCAGCACCATGCTCATGCCGAAGTGCTTGAGCAAGCTTCGGTTTGCAGTATTCATAAGGACGATTTCCGCTTAATTCTTGAACGCAATCCGAATATTGCAATGAAGTTTATGATGGTATTAAGCGAACGACTTCAGGCTGCCGACGAGTGGATTAGCGCAATCAGCTTGATGGAGGTAGAAAGGCGTCTTGCAAAAGCTCTTCTTACCTTTTATGAAAAAGAAAAAAAGCTTACGTTCGACCTACCAGTTTCAAAGAAAGACTTTGCGTCATTAATCGGTACAACTCCGGAAACGCTGAGCAGGAAACTAGTCTCATTGCAAGAGCTCAAGCTACTCAAGCTCAACGGGCGCAAAGGGATAGAACTTTTTGATATTGCAGAACTAAAGGAAATTGCTGGATTAGCATAGAAAATTCGTTTCAATATTAAATAGTAAAAGGCTGGTCTCAATTAAGAGATCAGCCTTATTTAATTAGTCCATTTTTAATGTTAGTAATCGGAAATGTCCAGGGCCAAGTTGGTTGACGACACAGTCCTGACCTAGACTTTCAATGGCAGCTACGAGTGGCTGAGCTGCATGTGGCAGATGAATTTCAAAGATAGTACCCTTTTGGGCATGTTGAATCGTCTCAAGAATTTCCCGCTTCGGATGCATCCCCTGCTTTACTAATTCCCGAATATCAATAACCATCCGAACTCCATCCTGTTTAATATTTAACATCATTCATTCCCCTTTCTTGTTACAAAAAAAATCACAGACTTGAGTAGGCTCTAAGGGTTTACTAATTAAATATCCTTGCAGCACATCACAATCCATATTTGTAACCTCATCCATTTGGCTATCGTTTTCAATTCCTTCAGCAACTACGCCTAGCTCTAAAGCATGAGCAAGTGAAATCATCGCCTTTGTTAACACTTTGTTCTTTTGATTTGTTTCAATATCGCAAATAAATGAACGATCTATTTTTAAATAATCAATCGGCAATTTACTTAAATAATGTAAGGAAGAGTAACCTGTCCCAAAGTCATCAATAGAAATACAAATTCCGAGTGTTTTAAGCTGATTAAGGTTTTCAGTAGCAACTTCAAAATCTTGAATAATGGCGTTTTCGGTAATTTCGATAATTAATTGTTTGGGGTCCATGCTAGTTTTCTTGATAATATCTTTAACTGTTGCTGGAAAATCCCTCCTTAAAAATTGACTTGGCGATACATTTACAGCAATTTTTACGGAGGAAAAACCTTGAGCGGTCCATTTCCTTTTTTGTTTACAAGCCTCAAGTAGCACCCAATTGCCGATTGGTATAATCATGCCAGTATCCTCAGCGATTGGAATAAAGTCATTAGGTGGAATTTGACCGTATTCAGGATGATTCCAGCGTATTAGTGCTTCAACACTTGAAATTTTCCTATTTTTAAGGCTAAGTAGCGGCTGATAATGCAAGGTAAACTCATTATTTTGGATCGCTTTTCGTAAATGATTTTCCAAAATAAATGTTTCGAATTGGCTTGCCTGGTGTTCTGCTTGAAACCAACGCCACTGATTTTTGCCCAATCGTTTTGCTTGATACATCGCCATATCGGCATTTGTAATCAGTGCCTCAAAGGTTTCTCCATCAAAAGGATAAAGGCTTAAGCCAATAGTGACAGAAATGTAGACCTCCTGATTTAATAAGTAAAAGGGCTTGGAAAAGGCATCAATTATTCGCACGGCAATGCTTTCTGCTACCTTTTTGTCAATGAGGTTCGTTAAGAGGCAGATAAATTCATCTCCACCGAGCCTAGCTACAACATCCTTTTTACGAATACTGGCGCGAATTCTTTTGGCTGCCTCAACAAGCAATTCATCGCCATATCTATGTCCGAGAGTATCGTTAATCTTTTTAAAGTGGTCTAAATCCAAATACATAATCGTAAAACCATCGCGGAATTGTTTCTGTTTAATGATCTTATCTATGCATTGAAGGAAACAACGTCGATTAGGCAAATTAGTGAGCGGATCCTTATATGCCAAAGGATGAAGCTCTCTAAATAAATAAAGGCGATAATGTTTTTTTCCTTGAGACTGGTAACTTAGTACCTCCAACCAAAGATGGATGGACTCCTCACTTTTACGAGTGAATGGAATTTCCCCCTTCCATTTACCAGCTCGACTTATATGTTCATTTTTGGGTAAACCAAAAGCGTAATCTTCAAGATTTTTATGAAAAAGTTCATTTGCTGTATATTGCGATAATAATTCAAAGGCTTGGTTAATCTTAAGGATTTTCCCATTATCATCAGCAATCAACACCCCTTGGCTAAACTGTTGAAATAAATTCTCAAGCGGGCCATCGCTAGTTCTATCTTCGAAAAAAGCTACTATGTCTGATTCTGTCATGAAAATCCCCCAAACTCCTTTTCCATTACTATCTAACCTATTTATACAACCTATTCATTGTTTGAACATTGATTTAAATCAAGTACATTTTGCTTTGAATCTAAGACAATAGAAGAAATTAGTGTTTCAAGGAGAGAATTTCGATGACATTTGAATTTACTGATATGAAAAAAATTAAACGAAGCCGACTTGGCAAAGATGTACCACTCGAACTGTTTCGAGCCATTCGTTTAATCGGAATGTATGAGGGACTCCCAATGAACGGGAAAAGTACGACACTTGCCATCGGCAGAAAGATTGGTACTAGCCTACCCGCAAATTCTGTAGAGGATATTTTAAATATGTTTGTGGAACTGAAAATTGGTATTCCATCAATAGTCCGCGACACTGACAAAGAGATGGAGATAGTCGTTAACGATTGTTTCTGTGAAGGCTTACCTGCTCATGAAGGGAAAATGGTTTGTGATTTAGAAGGAGCGATTTTGGAAGGTGCCCTTTCAAAGGTTTGGAACAAACAGTTCATATTGCGAGAAGTGCAATGCAATGTAAATGGTGATGAGCATTGTAAATACTTAATTAAAAAGCTGGCTTAAAAGTTAGAGGATTAGAATCCGGATGCCTCCTGGCACTTTATGTATTTTTTTAATTGGAAAAACATACATAAAAAAACTTTAGTTGGAAAATAATAAATCGACCAACAAAAAAGGAGGATTTCTAAAGATGCGTAAATATTTATGGAGTGTCATGGTCACAGTGTTCCTATCTGCTATGGTGATTTCGGTAGCATACGCTGAAAAAAATGCTGTCAATAAACCTGTTCAACCTGCTCAGCCACAAGTTCAGCTTAATGAGCAACAAAAGGCAGAACTAGCCAAGCTACATAAGGACATTCTCGAAAAAAAGAAAGAAATGATTCAGAAGTATGTGGAGTTTGGTGTGATTGAAGAAGAAAAGGGTCAAATGATGATTGCTCACTTTGAGAAACATTACGAAATGATGGAGCAAAATGGTTTCACCATGCCACATCATCCGATGAAAACCCAAAAACCTGGTCAAGAAAATGACCAAAACGATCAAGATGATCAGGATGACCAAAACGAACAAAAGGAAGACCAAGATTAAACAAGAGCTCAGTCGCAGACTGAGCTCTTTCGTGTTTATAAATTGGCTTAATCATTTCTTTGAGCTAGTCCAGTTTTTGTAATGGATATTCGGCTGGACCTTCGAGGACATCACCATCTACTGAAAATCTAGACCCATGGCAAGGACAATCCCATGAACGGTCACCATTATTCCATTCTAGCTCACAGCCCATGTGGGTACAGGTTGTATCGACAATGTGCAGATTGCCTTGTTCATCCCGATAAGCGCCAGCTCGCTTGCCATTTACTGAAACAACAGCACCTTCATCGTTAGCGAGGTCCTCAGGCTGGCGTTTAACCAATTCAAGTTTCCCTTTAATTAAATGTTTGGCCACATCTAAATTGTCTGTAACGAGCTGTTTTAAATCAGGATCGGCATGAAAACGGTACGGACGATATAGCTCCTCATATGGTGTTTCTTTTCCTAGTATCATATCAGATAACATTAGCGCAGCTACCGTGCCATTTGTCATACCCCATTTTCGATACCCAGTTGCGAGGAAAATATGATTGTATTGGTCTGTCATTTTTCCAATATACGGAACTTTGTCAGAGGTAGTTAGATCTTGGGCAGACCAGCGATATGGAATTTTTTCAATTCCAAACGTACTGTCTGCGAATGCTTCAAGTGCCTCGTAATGCTTGAACGTGTCAATTCCCTGCCCAGTCTTATGATGATCTCCACCAAATAGAACAAGTTTTTCGCCATTTATCATTGTATACCGGAGTGAGCGGGTTGGCTGTTCAGCGTTTATATACATTCCTCCTGGAAACTCCTGCTTCGTTTTTACAGCAAGCACATACGAACGGTCTGCATGCATCCTCGCAAAAAAGAAACCAAGCTTGTCTTCAAATGGGAAATGGGTGGCGATAATCATATGGTTGCAGGATAATTTATTCCCATTTTTCGCAATAACCTGAGCCCGTGGTCCAGTCGTAATATCAACGGCTGGTGTTTGTTCGAAAATAAGCCCACCATTTTCGGTGATTTTATTAATAAAATAAATCAAATATTTTAACGGATGAAATTGGGCCTGATTTTTCATAATAACAGCACCATTAACCGGAAAAGGAAGTGGTGTGGAGGAAACAAATTCTCCCGGAATACCTAATTTTTCATACGCATTTATTTCATTAGTAAGCTGTTGAATATAATCCGCTGATTGCGTATAGATGTAGGCGTCTTCCTCTTGAAGCTCACAGTCGATTTGCTGCTCTTTGACCACACTTTTAACAAAGTCCATCGCTTGTTTATTACTTTCATAATAGAGCTTTGCTTTTTCTTCACCAAGGGTCGTAATGAGTTCGTCATAAATAAGCCCATGTTGTGCTGTTACCTTTGCGGTTGTACTGCCAGTAGTCCCGTTTAACAGCCTTCCCGATTCAATTAAGCCCACCTTTACCCCTTTTTGTGATAATAAATAGGCACTAGTTATACCGGTAATTCCACCACCGACAATGGCCACGTCGACATCGACATCCTCTGTTAAGCTTGGAAATGATGGAATGCTGACTGAATCAAGCCAGTAGGCTTTTGGATATTGGGGCATTCTTCCTTGGCTGTAGCTTTTCGTCATATAGTACTCCTCCTAAAATAGCTTATAGTGGATAATTTCTCCTATATCGGAAAATTCATGTGTCATTGTTTGGCATTATGTTTGCTGATAAAAGGAAATTAGCTATACTGTTGTTGTAGATTATTTAAGGAGCGGAGAATATGGCTCAGCCTAAAACAAATGCAATGCGAATTCTCGATTCGCACAAAGTCGAATATCAATACTACACCTATGAAAATAAAGACGGAAAAATTGATGGCATCTCAGTTGCCCAAAAAATAGGTAAAGACGTCAATACGGTATTTAAAACGCTCGTGGCACGTGGGGCAAGCAAAAATATTTATGTATTTGTGATTCCAGTAGAATTAGAGCTAGATTTAAAGAAAGCAGCTAAAGCTGCAGGTGAAAAGAAGCTAGAAATGCTACCAGTCAAGGATATCCAAGCCAATACAGGCTATATCCGCGGCGGCTGCTCGCCAATCGGCATGAAAAAGCAATATCCAACATTTATTGATGAACATGCTTTAAGTCTTGAGACAATGGTCGTGAGTGGTGGCAAAATCGGACTGCAAATCGAAGTCAGTGTAAACAACCTAGCTGAGCTTACCGCAGCAACAATGCTTGATATAGTAAAATAACAAGGCCTAATGATCGGACTGAAAGAAAGTATCTTATGGACCAAAGCCCCCGTGAAAAAAGCGAGAAGTGTCCCATAGGAAGGCTCTATGGGCCAAAACCCGTATGAAAAAAGCGAGAAGTGTCCCATAGGAAGGCTCTATGGGTCAAAACCCGCACGAAAAAAGCGAGAAGTGTCCCATAGGAAGGCTCTATGGGCCAAAACCCACACGAAAAAGGCGAGAAGTGTCCCATAGGGATGTTCTATGGGACAAAACCCGCTCGAAAAAAGCGAGAAGTGTCCCATAGGAAGGCTCTATGGACCAAAACCCACACGAAAAAAGCGAGAAGTGTCCCATAGGGATGCTCTATGGACCAAAAACCTCGCGAAAAAAGCGAGAAAGTCCCATAGAGGCTCGTAATGTACCCCAATCTCATTGTGAAATTCCCAATTCAACTTCCGCAGCATCAATTTACATCCAAACCTCAAATTCAAAAACGAAAACACCCCCAATCCTTAGAATGTTATTGCATAAGGAAGTTAACACCCCTTCTCTTCCTAAGGGAAAATCCCACACTGTGGGCAATCACCTAAGTCATACTCTACGCATAAATTGGATTGAGTGTAAGAACTCTTTACGAAACGAGGGAGTGTGAGTATGACGGCAAAGGTATTAAATTATTACGCTGGCGGAAATACAGCACGAGGCTTTTATAGCTTATATGAATCAAGCCTTCAAGACTTAAATAAATTGTTTATTTTAAAAGGTGGTCCAGGCACAGGTAAGTCAACCTTGATGAAAAGAATCGGGAAAGCCTTCTCAGAACAAGGCTTTGATGTAGAATATTTACATTGTCCTTCCGACAACGACTCAATTGATGGAGTCAAAATCCCAGCACTCAAAGCCGGCATCGTCGATGGAACTGCACCACATGTAATTGAGCCGAAGGCACCAGGAGCTGTAGAGGAATATGTAAATATTGGTGTAGCTTGGGACTCTAGCAAACTATCCCCTCATAAAGAAAGAATCCTTGAGCTTTCAAATAAGATTAACGCTACAACTCAAAAGGCTTATAGCACCTTTGCCGAAGCATTAAGGGTCCATGATGAGTGGGAGAAAATTTATATCGAAAATATGGATTTTGAAAAGACGAACCAATTTACAGACCAGCTTATTGAAGAACTATTCGGTACTCAGCGTGGCAGTGGAGCAGCGATCGTTCGGCATCGTTTCTTAGGTGCAGCTACGCCAAAGGGAGCTGTTGATTTCGTTCAAAACTTAACTGAAGAAACTCCGCATCGTTATTTTATTAAAGGTCGTCCAGGCTCTGGAAAGTCAACCTTGTTGAAAAAATTAGTAGCTCATGCAGAATCACGGGACTTTGAGGTAGAGGTATACCATTGCGGCTTCGACCCCAATAGCCTTGATATGGTTATTGTTCGAGAATTAGGCTTTTCTATCTTTGATAGCACGGCGCCACATGAATATTTTCCAAATCGTCAAGGTGATGAAATCATCGATATGTATGAACACTTAATCACGCCAGGAACGGATGAAAAACATAGCGAGGAGATAGCTGAGATTTCAGGTCGCTATAAGGCGAAAATGAAGGAAGCGATTGGGTTATTAGCAGAAGCGAAGGATCTAAATGATGAATTAGAGGCTATTTACACCCCGGCAATGGATTTTGAAAAACTAGACCAGATTACCCAGGAAATAAAAAACAAATTATTACAGATAGCAAAATAAACCCAAATTGATTGGAGTTTAAAGTCAAAGTCACCCTCCTAAACAAAATTTTATAGATATGTTCATTATGTTATCTACATCACAGTACACAATCTGAAGTGAATGTAAAATAGTAACGAATCTTAAAACGTTTAGGAGGTTGCACCTTGATTAAAATACTAATGGTCTTGCTAATCCTAATCACCTTTTTCTTGTTGAGTATGTTTATCGATGGTCTGTTGAAATTACATAAGCAGGAACAAGATGGTAAACTAAATCAGATCAGAGAAGGCATTGAAGGATATTTAGACCAAATATTTGGCTACAACACTGTTACACTTTTCAACACACTGGTGGATGCCGAGGGTACTTTATCCTATGTTGTGTATCAACCAAAACATGAATGGTTTAAATCGCCAGAGTATCACTGGTACGAAGTATTTGAAACTGAAAAAGGCTTTAAACACGAAAAAATCAAATCATAAATTTCATAGTAATAAAAGAACACCCCAGTCCTTTGCGACTGGGGTGTCCTTATTATTAAAATAGTATATGTGCGACAATGACTATTATTGGTAGTGTAATCAGTGTCCGCTGTAGGAAGATAATGACTAATTCCTTGAATGTGACTGGGATTTTCGAGCCTAATAGCAGGCCGCCTACTTCTGACATATAGATAAGCTGTGTAACTGAAACCGCGGCAATCACAAATCGAGTCAATTCGCTTTCAATACTGGCCGCCATTACAGATGGAAGAAACATATCCGCGAAACCAACCACCAGTGTAGCAGCTGCAGCTTTTGCCTCTGGAATTTGCATCAATTCTAATAACGGAATAAACGGTGTGCCAAGCCATTGGAAAATTGGCGTATACTCAGCAATCATTAGTGCAGTCGTACCAAGTGCCATCACAATTGGTGCTACACCCATCCACATATCTAGGATGTTTTTAGTACCGTCAATGAAGAACTTATTAACATCTTTACTTGTCTCTGCTTTTTCGAGTGCCTGCTTCATTCCCCATTGAAATGGCGTATAGTCGTTAGGAATGACTTCTGAGTACTCATCCTTTGATTCCGTAATAAATGTATCTGGTTTTCTAGATAACGGTGGGATGCGCGGGCTAATAACGGCAGCCGCAAACCCAGCAAGAGTAACAGTCAAATAAAAAGGAACAAATAGGTGTGCTAAGCCAACCTGGGAAATAACAACTAAGCTGAATGTAATCGAAACAACTGAAAATGTTGTACCAATAATGGAGGCTTCACGCTTTGTATAATATCCTTCTTCATATTGCTTGCTCGTTAATAAAACACCAATTGTACCGTCACCGAGCCACGAAGCAACACAGTCGACAGCGGAGCGACCTGGTAATTTAAAGATAGGTCGCATCACTTTTACTAGTAATGCACCAAATAGTTCTAGTAAACCAAAATTTAATAGTAAAGGTAAGAAAAGACCAGCAAATAGAAACACTGAGAATAAAATTGGTAATAGGCTGTTTAGCAGTAAGCCGCCGGTATTCTCAGACCAAATAAATTCTGGACCAATTTGAAATACTGTAAGCACAGCGTACACTGCACCTAGTCCTCTTGCAAAAAACCAAACAGGTGTTACATCAAACAAAGTTTTTAAAAACGGATTTCGAGCAAGAATGGCTGGGCGGATCATTTTTGCCATTGCTGTACAAATAAAGGTTAGCACAATGATGACAGTCATGATTTGTGGCAAATAACCTTCTAAACCAGATTGCACTAAGCCAGATAGGATGGCAATAGGAATAGTCATTTGTCCTTGATATGATATAGGTAGCATAAACAATACAATTCCTATTAATGATGGTATTAGAAATAGGAGAATGTTTGTGTTCGATTTTGATTTTTTTAATGTAATGCTAGATTCTTTCATTCTATATTCTCTCCTGGAGTATATTTATAAGTCGAAACTTATTTTAATGCAATAATGTTTTTTTGCCAACCCAATTTACTATAGTCGCAATCTTTCTTTATTTTTGAAAAAGGGAGATAGTTGAGAGAAAGGATTTATTTTTTCGTAAAATAATAAAATGAGGGCATGAAGGAGGAGGATTAATTTGAAGTTGGATATGGTTAAAACTACGTTAGAACAGCATAGGAATCCTGAAAATGCAATCCCGATGGCCAATTACATGAAGAATTTGTTTCCATATTTAGGAATTAAAACGCCTGAACGGCGAAAGTTAACCCGAGAAATATTTAACAAAATTGGTATTAAAAAAGAGCCATTTGATGAGGCTTTTGTCTTGGGCTTATGGGAACTGCCTGAGCGGGAGTACCAATATCTTGCATTAGATTATCTTGCAAAATCAGTCAAGAAGTTAAATAAACAGCACATTGGTTTAATTCAAACATTAATAACGACAAAATCTTGGTGGGATACTGTCGATCTTCTTGCAGCAAATATCGCTGGTCCAGTTGTTGCAGAAGCGAAGGAATTAATACCTGAAGTGGTCGATGGCTGGGCTCATCATGAGAATATGTGGCTACGGCGCAGTGCGATTTTAATACAACTAAAATATAAGCAAGAGACTGATGCGGATCTGCTTTATCGTTATATCGTTGCAAATGCTGATAGCCAGGAGTTTTTTATTCAAAAAGCAATCGGATGGGCGCTGCGGGAGTATTCAAAGACAAACCCTGACTCAGTGAAGCAGTTTATTAACAGTCATACCTTAAAGCCGCTAAGTGTTCGTGAAGGCTCAAAGTATATTTAATTAGGTTATTAACACACTCATGTTAATATAGTAATATAGCAATTCGCTAAGAAGAGGAGAACAACATATATGATTAAATGCATCGCAAGTGATATGGATGGAACTTTATTAACAGGAAGTGGGAGCATTTCGGAGGGAAATAAGCAGGCAATACAGCTCGCACAAGCTAAGGGAATCGAATTCATTGTTGCCACCGGACGTTCTTATCAAGAAGCTCAATATGCTTTGAAACAGGTGGGAATTGTTTGCCCAGTGATTAGTGTGAATGGTGCCGTCGTGGTAGGAAACGATGGGAAAATGATTACCTCTCAGCAGCTTTCCAAAGAGGATGCAACCGCAATCGCGGCAATTTTAGCAAATGATGATATTTATTTTGAGGTTTATACGAATGATGGGACATATACGAATAACTTAGAAAAGGCCATCTCAGTAATGGTTGACGTTTTTACAAGCGCAAATCATCACATATCAAAGGAACAGGTGGAAGCTTTCGCAAAGGGGCGCATTTCTGAAGGCTTTGTGCATTCCGTTGAAAATTTTGAAGAGATCTTTAAGGATGAGAGCAAGGAGGTTTATAAGCTTCTGGCCTTCTCATCTAAATTAGAGAAACTTAAGGAAGCGCGGTCAGCATTAGCAGCATTTACAAATATCGCTGTTAGTTCGTCAGGGGATGGAAACTTGGAAATAACTTCTGTCCAAGCCCAAAAAGGCATTGCATTACAAAAATTTGTGAGCAGTAAAGGGATTTCCCTTATAGAAACAATGGCAATTGGAGATAACGATAATGATTTATCCATGTTAAAGCTTGTAGGGAAAGCGGTGGCAATGGGTAATGCACCAGCGCATATTAAAGCCCAAGCTCATTATGTTACTGAAACAAATGAGCTTGATGGTGTGGCAAAAGCTATCCAGGCGGTGTTGGAATCGTAGCTTAATGAATTTGAGGTGAGCCTTATCGTTAAATCAAAACTATTGCTGATTTTATTATTGTCCACTTTGATTGGATGTAGTGCGAATACTGAGCAACCGCGTAAAAATCAAGAGGAGTCAGTTATTGCCGATCGCAGCCAGCCAACAGTAGTTGCTGAAAACATAAAGATTCCATGGTCGATTGCCAAATCAGGAGATACGTTTTACATTAGTGAGCGTAATGGCCATGTGGTGAAAGTAGCACCTAACGGGGAAATGACGCGCCAAAAGGTGAAGTTGACCAAACGCCTAGCGACAGCAGCTGAAGCGGGATTATTAGGATTTGTATTGGCGCCTGATTTCCAAAAGACGCACAAAGCGTTTGCTTATTACACTTATGAGAACGGTTCGGGACAATATAATCGGATTATTGAGCTGCAGTTAACGGGGAATGAATGGAGCGAGGTAAAAGTGTTGCTTGATAAAATCCCTAGTGGTGCCTATCATCATGGTGGTCGATTGGAGCTTGGTCCAGACGGTTATCTGTATGCTACAACTGGTGATGCTGCGCGTGATCCAAAAGTCGCCCAGGATATTGCTTCACTTGGCGGGAAAATTCTACGCATGAACCTAGACGGAACCATTCCGAGTGACAATCCTATTCCAAATTCTTATGTTTATAGTTTAGGACATCGCAATCCACAGGGACTTGCCTGGAGTGCGGAGGGAGTGCTGTTTGAAAGTGAACACGGACCATCAGCTCATGATGAAATAAACAAAATTGAGCCAGGGAAAAATTATGGCTGGCCAGAAATTGTCGGAGGAGAAGAAAAGATTGGAATGGAGAGCCCTTTGTTTGAATCCGGCGAGGAGACTTGGGCACCATCAGGTATGGCTTATGATAAAAATAAGTTATATGTTGCCACATTAAGAGGCAATGCGGTACGGGAATTTGACGTTGAGAACAAAACCACTCGGATTTTAGTTAACGGACTAGGCCGTATTCGTGATGTGTTCATCGTGGGAGACACGCTTTATTTTATCTCCAACAATACCGATGGTCGAGGCACACCCACTAAAAATGCCGACAAGCTCTACAAGATTGAGCTCACTAGTGCTACTAGCGACCTATAAATTGTTTCATGTGAAACAAAAAGGGGTCTGAACCTAATTGGGTTCAGACCCCTTTTTTCTTATTCCTTTGTGGCAAGTCCGTGCATGATGAATTGAATGGTTCGCTCTATCTCAGCTTCTTCATCCCAATCTATTTCTGGAAAAAGCAAATAGCGGCCGATCAAATAACCAAATATCGTCGAGGCAATTAGCCTTACCACGGAATACGGTGGTATTTCGATAATGCTCCCATTTTGCTGATAATGCTTGATCAGTCCTTTAATCCGGTCATAAACGGTTGGCAGAATATGTGCTTTAAACTGTGCTTGAAGCTCGGGCTGGAACGGAAGCTCTTGTAGTATGATTTTAAATAGAGATAGATTTTGCTGTAGAAAAACCTTTCGATTTTCAATCATTGCCCTTAAAAAATCCTCAAAACAATCATAATCAGTCTTTAACACCTTGCTAATATCCTTTATGATAAATGGTGCTAAAAATTTGGCCATCGTTGGTGCGACAATTGCCATTAATAAATCCTTTTTCGTTTTGTAGTGGC
Organism: Bacillus marasmi; assembly: GCF_902168435.1. GTDB lineage: Bacteria > Bacillota > Bacilli > Bacillales > Cytobacillaceae > Bacillus_BU > Bacillus_BU marasmi. The sequence goes on along the minus strand of NZ_LR656175.1, from coordinate 124,738 downwards.
GAAAAATGGTTCCTTCGGCCACTCCGGCTTTTTTGGCAATCTCGCTTGTTGAGGTTGCAGCATAGCCTTTTTCTGAAAAAGAATCAATTGCTGCCAGGAGGATCTGCTTTTGTTTATCAGTTAATTCATCAGCATCTTCGAACCATTGTGATAGCAATAAGTCTTGATCTGTCATGACAGTGATTCTCCTAACTTACAAACTTATTTTTTTTATTTTAACATAAGCTAGATTTCTTAAACCTTCCGATACTTTCTAAGCGCTAAGATGTTTAGAGTAATAAACAATACCGAAAAGCCTATTAGAATAAAAATATCTTGATAAATTGATTCCCAACCAAGTCCGCGAACCATAACATCGCGGAGTGCATTGGCAGCGTAGTACAACGGTGTCACCACGCCAATCCAGCTTAACCAATCAGTAATTGTTTCCAGATTAAATAATCCGGAAAAGAACACCTGCGGTACGACAACAAGCGGAATAAATTGAATCATTTGCAGCTCGTTGTTAGCAAAAGCTGATAGTAGTGTACCGAGCGTTAACGCTGACATTGATAGCAATAAGATAATCAGGAGCACAAACCAAAATGTACCGACCATTTGCATGTCTAAAATATAGATGGCATAGCTGGCGATAATCGTTGCTTGGAGCATTGTGAACACGCCAAAACCTAATACATAACCGATAACAATTTCCCATTTTCTTAGTGGACTAGATAATAAGCGCTCAAGCGTTCCGCTCGTCCGTTCACGTAAAAATGAAACACCAGCAATCAAGAAAACAAAGAAGAATACGAAGAATCCTAATAAGACCGGACCGAAATAATCAAATTGACTCATATCTGAAGAGCCGTGCAAAAACTCGATTTCGGGTTCAATTACTGGAGCCTGACCTTGACCTTGACTTTGGCCTTGGCCTACTGATTGTAACGGCTTAAATGCCGTTTGCACCCATTTCATCACTGCTCCATTTATAGATGGATCACTGCCTTCGAGCATGATGGACGGAGTACCATTAGCAAATTCAATATAGCCGTCGATATCTCGTTCCTCTAATGCTGCTCTAGCTTTCTCAGATGAATCAAAATCTGTTATTTTTGCATCGTCTAGTTCTAATTTAGCTTCAATTGGTTCAGGTATATTGACCATTCCAATTTTAGGAGTATAAGCTTCGCCATTAAAAACTAAATCCATCATCGTTAAAATTAAGATAGGTGCCATAATCATTAGAGCCATTGTGCGCTTATCACGAACAATTTGTCGCAATATCCGAACCATCAATGCTTTAACCCTCATAGTTGAGCACCTCCGTAAGCTAGAAAGGCATCTTCAAGCGACGCGCTATTCGTGTTAGTTTTCAGTTCTTCTGGAGTGCCGACAGCAATTAATTCACCTTGACGGATCATCCCGAGCCGGTGACATTTTTCGGCTTCGTCCATAACATGTGTCGTGACAATAATCGTTACGCCCTTTTTATTGAGCTCATTAAAGCTATCCCAAATGCCTTTTCTCAGCAATGGATCAATCCCGACGGTCGGCTCATCTAAGATGAGAAGCTCAGGCTCATGCAATAGGGCCGCTGCAAGCGAAAGTCGGCGCTTCATGCCACCAGAATAATTAGAAACAAGCTTGTTTAAGTCATCGTGAAGGTTTACGATTTCCATCACGGTTTTTATTCGAGCCTCTTGCTGTTTACCCTTTAGTCCGTAGAGGGAAGCAAAAAACTGCAGATTTTCCTTTGCAGTAAGCTCACCATACAAAGCGTCGGATTGAGCCATATAGCCGATTCGCTGCATAAGTGCGAGCGATGGCATTTTATCGTTGAAGACAAGGTTTTCCCCAGTTGATGGGGTATCAAGACCTGCAAGCTCTTTTACTAATGTGGTTTTGCCAGCACCGGATGGACCTAGGAACCCAAAAATTTCCCCTTTCGCAATCTCGAGGGATACATTCTTTAACACTTGTTGCTTACCAAATGACTTTGAGACATCTTTAATACTGACTATGCTCTCGCGTTTACTCATGGTATGTCACCTCGTTTTGTTTGGAGTGAGTAATCACTCACTTAGATAATAAAATAAAAAGAGTGATTTGTAAAGTGAGTAATCACTCACTTTGTGAATGATGAGTTTGACGGACATATATGCCGCTATTTCATTAAAATAGGATGAATTTTATTGGCGAACGGACACCAGAATCCTTATTCTATAAAAATCGGTAATGATTTAGTGATTTTTTAATCAATAAGGTAATCTATGTCCGCTAAATACAAATATAGAGTAGAATTTATCCAAATAAGGTCATCTGTGTCCGTCAAATGGCTGAGATCCTACAAAATCACGATATCCAAAGAACTTACTTGGGAAACGAGCAGCTCTTCGTAATCTTTTTGTGCTAAGAAATTAATCTCCTGTTCACCGACATTGGGATTTTCCTTTTTCACTTTTTCAGTTACGTCCTTTTGCACCTTTTGCGTTAATACAATATATTCATATTGCTTCTGTTCTTTGCTCCAAAACTTATCCTCGCCAAACTTATTAATCATGTCTTTCGCCACTTCAGACTGATAATACTTGTCGCGAATGGCTTCGACTTCTTTATTAATTTCAGCATCCGAAGCAGTATAGCCTTTTTCTTTTCCAAGTAGTGCCATTGCGCGGAGGCGGATGATCTGGGTTAACAGCTGGTTATTATTTTGAATTTGTTGTTGCTGATCATCCCAATGAGCCATCCGCTGCTCGAGCTCAGCTCCAGAAAATTTTTTTTTATCATCTTCGCGATTAATGGCGATATGCAACTCGTTAATAAACTTGTAGAACTCGAGGTCATCTGAATTTATGGGCTCACCATTAATGGTGGCGACCCCTTCGACCTTCTCGACCTCTACATCAACTATCTTTTCAACTGTGTAGCCTTCTTTTTTAAGTGTGAATGTTGCAGTGTATTTACCGGCCATCGGGAATTCTGCTTTACCGCTATAAATACCCTCACCTTGCTCCTCGAGCTTAATATCAACACTGCCATGACTCATGGAACTCATTTCAAAGTGCGCTCTGACGCTCACATCAACAACGGGCTCATTTTCTTCAATAATTTTAACCTCAATTTGCGTTTCTGCGCCTTTCGTATAGCGGAGTGGCTCAGTGAAATCAACAACCCAATTTTCCCCGGGTGTTCCACAAGAGCTTAATAACAGTAATACAAGTCCGAGAAGCATATAATGTAATGATTTTTTCAACATAGGGATTGCCCTCCTAGCCGTTCATTTGTAGAAATTGTTCAACCGTATATTTCTCAAGTTTATTGTTTTCTAGAAACGCAACATGCGTACAAATTTGTTTAATTTCATCAAGATGATGAGAGGAAAGCAAAATCGTTTTATCAGTCAGTGATCTCAAAACCTCGAGGATTTCCTTGCGACCGATTGGATCGATTCCGCTGGTTGGCTCATCCAAGATCAGGATTTCGCTATTTTGGTAAAGCGTAATGGCGAGCCCGAGCCGTTGAAGCATCCCTTTTGAATAGCCCTTTATCTGCATATCCCGATCGTCCCAGAGCCTTACCGATCGCAAAAGCTCCTCTATGCGCTCTGCGTCAGCTTTTTTATCGATAGCCTCAGCAAAAAATTGCATGTTTTCCATTCCAGTTAATGCAGGATAAAGCATAAATTTTTCAGGAAGATAGCTGATTTTTCCTTTGATATTAATCTTCCCTTTTTTGATAGGGAGTAATCCCAGCAGGCTATTAATGAGCGTTGATTTGCCAGCGCCATTACGGCCGACGAGTGCGGTTATTTCATTTTTTTCAATCACCATATTTACATCGTCTAATACTTGTTTATTTCCAAAGGATTGATAAAGATTTTTTACTTCAATCATTCTACGCCCTCCTTCCGATGGAACAAGACTGCGCTAAGATAAGAAAGTAACATTAACAGGGTGGCGTTAATGAGTAAAAATAGCCCTGGTTTTAGCCAAATAAATGATTGTAAAAGCTTTGACATATGGTCAAAGGAGTATACACCAAGCGACGATTCCAAAAAGACACGTGCAGCTTGGAGAGGATTAAGAAAATAAATGCTAGAAAACCATTTAACATTCTCATATGTAACATCAGCAAGAAATGAAAGCAGAATAAAGTCATGTAAAAAGAAAAAGTAAAACCAAACAGCAATTGTTGCCCCGACAATTTGCATTTTTGAGCGGCTAATACTGCCTATTAGCATCCCGATCTGGCCGAAAATAATCACGATACAAATGAGCGAGATTAAAAACGAAAGATAGCTGGCAAAATCGAGCTCAAATAAAAATTTTAACGGTAACAGGTACACTAAAAACCAAATGATAATTGGTCCGAGTAGGCAAAGGTGGATAGCCAAGCTTTTTCTCAATAGAAAGCTTTTAAAGTCATCGCGTCGCGTCAGGAGCATGATGAGTGTTTTCTGTTCTTTTTCTTGAAAAATCGCAAAGGCACCCAAAAATAAACAAAGGATCGGTATGAAGTAAATAAAAGCATCAAATAAATTGATTAATAGTACATAAAAGCCTTGCTCAAAGGAAAGAGTGGAAGCATTGAACAATAAACTAGTAGAAACAAGCACAATAATTCCAAGTGAGAGCCAAAAGCCTTTTCCCCTTATGTTTTCCTTCCATTCCTTCCAAATATAATGCATAGTGGATATCTCCCTTTTAGTAAAATAACCGCTAGTATAACGATAGCTGCAGCTAGAAACCAAGGCCATCGTCCGGTTGATTCATCATGCACGACCAGTGGCGCGGAATCCTCAAACATGGTTTTTGATTGGTTGAAGAACTGATTGATTTTTTCATAAATTCCTATCGCAGGGCTTTTTAAAAATAAATAAGTCAATTCCTGATCCTCGATAAGCTCATACAAAGACGATTGGTAGGCTACTGTCTGATCGCCAAGTCCGTCTTGATTTAAGTCGAGAACAGGGAATTCATTCCCCCAGTTATTTCCCTGATTGTCCTTTGTCCAGTAGTTACGCCCTTGGCCACCAAGCGCGAACACCGGAATCGTATTTTCCGAAATATTATTTAACGTAAAGGTTTGATCATTGGAGCTGGCCCAGAGCTCGACCCCAATTTGATTACGAATAATCGTATTGTTTTTTATTAAATTATTGGTTGATTGGTCAATATACAGTCCGCGCTGATTGAGGATAAAGGTATTGTTGGTGATTTCCGTATCAATCGCCGAGAGTAAAAATAACCCGAAAGACTTGTGACCATAATTAAAGATAAAATCGTTGTTATTGAGCTTATTTCCGTTCGATTCCATTATGGCCGCGCCACCGGTATTAAACGTAAACGTATTTCCTTGGAAATCATTCTCATTTGAATACATGAAATGCAGACCGTATCGCGTTTCGCTTAATTTGTTTCCGACAATTTTATTGTTATTGGCATAATCAAAATACATGCCGTCGCGCGTTCCTGTTACGATATTATTTTTCAAGAGATTATCATTCGAGTAATAAATATGTAAGCCATTGCCCTGTTTAGCAATGATGCCGTAACCATGCCCCGTTATGTTAGAGTTTTCTATCGTATTATGATGGGACTGGCTTAGATAAATGCCATGGAATGAATCAGTAACAGCGATGTGATCAACGGTATTCCCATTACTATATAGCTTAATTGCTGCATATTCCTCAGCAGAATTGCGGTTCATGCTGCCGTTTGTGACAGTTAAATTCCGCAAAGTTACATTTGGAGCGGTCACAGAGATGACATTCCCTGTACCGTCCCCTTTAATAATGGTTTTCTTATTCCCGATGATTTGAATCTCTTTATCAATCACGATATTTCCTTCATACGTCCTATTATCAAGCTGGAGAACTGCTCCCTCCTCAGCAGAATCAATCATAGCCTGCAAATTTTCAGCAGCAGTGCTTTCCTGCGGCATGGCAATCATCAATATTGAACTGAACATGAGGAGGAGCAGAGTTTTTGTCATCTTTGTCGGTCCTTCCATAGCGGAATTAAAATCAAAATGAATGCAGCGACAATCAGATAAGAGCCTGTTTGCAATAAGCTGTAGGTCGTGAAATTTGCAACGATATTTTCACCAATAATCGGTGGTACGAACGGATCCATTGTAATTGGTGCTTTTGGGTCAAGGTCTGTACCGAAGCTCACGAGCCAACGTCGTAAATCCCAAACGCCGACTGCACCACCTACGGCAAAAAGGATGATTGTTCCGTATAAATACGATTTCTTTCTAATTAGTGCAGCTGATAAGACAATGACAGCTAAACCACCGATTAAATAAGTTAAGTATTGTAGCTCAGGGAAACTCTCCTCGCTAAATTTATTCATACCAATATAATGGTTTAAGGCATTGATATTATCAATTTCGCCTTCCAGCTTATCAGGATAAACGACGATGTTTAATCCCTCTGGATATTGAGGTGCAAAGAATTCCATTTTCCACCATGGGAAAAATAGTGATGAGGCAATCAGTAAAGCAGAAATCGCAATCATTAGACTAGAAAATAGTGAAAGTTTTTTTCCGTTCATCGTAAACGCGCCTTCTTTCATCAATCCTACGTATTTTGTAACAGAAAGAAAAAGAGGCTGGTTTAGCTATTTTGGGTGTTCCAGCAAAACAGGAATTCTATGACTACTTTGAGCCATTGTTTGAATTCGCAGTTTGATGGTCTAACCTTAATAGTTTTAAGCCAGCCTCTTTGCTTTATTCATGCTTATTGTGGTTTTACTAAAAGATATCCTGACATTTCTTGGTGTAATGCTGAGCAGAAGTTCGTACAGTAAAGTGGGTAGGTACCCGCTTTATCTGCGGTAAAGGCCAATGTATTGGTTTGACCAGGCTGGACTTCCATATTTAAGTCATATTGGTTGATACCAAATCCATGAGTAATATCCTGATCAAGGTCGATATTAGTTAAGTGTATGAATACTTTATCTCCTTGATTTACTTCAATAGCATCAGGACGTTTTGCTTTTGCGTCAAAGATAAACTTAGAACGCATTGCAATACCGTATACGTGAACTTCATTTCCTTTCCGTTCAATTCGTGCATCCTCTTGCTTATAAACGGCTAGCTTATTATTTTCATTTTTTGGATATACAGAAATCGTTTTGATTTTGTCAGCTTTAATCATCTGAGCATAGTGTGGTTCAGGATCTACTGGTGCAGATTGAATTACTTTCATTTTTGAACCTGCTAAGTCAATTAACTGCATTGATTCTGGATGAGATGGACCTACTGATAAATAGGAATCCTTGGCAATTTTATTAAGTGCAACGATATATTTACCATCAGGAGTAGCTGTATCACCCTCTGCAGCAGCAGCGTGACCTGGTGAGTATTGTACCGGAACACGGTCTAAAGTTTCACCAGTCTTAGGATCCCATTTAACTATCTCAGAAGAGATAAACATTGTTGTGTAAGCCATACCTTTATCATCGAATTGCGTATGAAGTGGTCCAAGTGCGTTTTCTGGGTCAACTTCACGTTCCATTACTGAATCATATTTTAGAACTGGAATACCGTTTCTTTCACCGTCAAATTGACCTTTTTCAATTGCTTCAAATGCTTTTTCAAAAGAGAAGACGGTCATTGCCGGTGCTAATTTTCCAGAAGCGATAAAGTATTTTCCATCCGGAGTTACATCAACACCGTGTGGAGATTTTGCAACTGGTACAAGATAAATTCCGCCTTTATGCTTTTCAGGGAAAATCATTTTTTGCCCAGTAACATTATCATATTCACCTTTAGCAACTTTTTCTTCAAGCTCTTTCCAGTTAAAAAGAACGATATAGTCACGGTCAGCTTGAGATGCGTTAATTTCAAGATTTGTTGTCGCCTCTTCAGTATTGTATGTGGTCATAACTGCCCAATCTTTAGAAATCTTTTTACCTGCATCTGATAAGTCATATGACCAAGGTGGAAGTGCCACCTGATAAGCAATATTTAATTCTTCTTTCTCTTCATTAAACGTTACAGCGGACATAACGCCGCGATATTTATCGCTATAATCATCTAAGCTTGCATACTCACTACCAATTGGCACTGCAAAGCGAGTAGGTAGGAACATATATTCAGTGTTTTCCGTAACAAAGGCCGCACAGTGTGGACCGCTTGTATTCGGTACATTAATAATATCTTTCGTTGTAAAAGTTTCTAAGTTTACGACTGCTGCACGGCTATTGGCTACGTCTGTAGCGAAAAGGTACTTCCCATCGTATTCCCCATTTGTTTCAGATATTGCTGGGTGATGGAGGTCGCCCCAAGTGTAATCGCCTAGCATTTCTTTAGAATGTTCATCAAAACCATAGCCTGTTGCAGAATCTGGTGAGAATACTGGAATCGTTCTAATTTTACGCATGGAAGGAACACCGTAAACAAACATTTGACCAGAGTGTCCACCTGATGCCATTAAATAATATTCGTCTTTTTCACCAAATGGGACATAAACTTTTTCTGCGTTTGATTTATTGTCATTCGATGCTGTTTCAGTTTTAGCTCCTGAAGTAAAATCTCCAAAAAATACGGTTGCCGCTAACAATCCTGCAACTAACCCGCTTGAGATTGGGATCCAACTTTTCATCTATAAAGCACCACCTTATTGATTTAGTTTGCTTCTGCTGCTTTTTGTAGCAATTCAGTTATTTTAGAGATTTCATCATCTGATAATGGACTTCCGCTAATTACCCCAGACATAACTGCTGAAGTTGGTTCTTTTAAGAATTCGTTAACAGGTTTACCATGCTTTCCTTCGACATTATTAAATGCTTGAGAAAGGTCAGGACCTGTTGCACCACCGCTTAAATCTAGTGATGAAACAGCGTGGCATCCAAGGCATCCTTTTTGGTTAAGGATCTCAGCCTCAGCTGATACAGCCGTTTCTGTACCTTTAGATTCTTCCGTCGTTGCATCAGTTGTACTACTTGATTCCTCCGAACTCGTGTCAGAGCTTGCTATCGCATCCGTTTGGCTGTTTTTGCCCAACATGACATCAAAAACAAGATATCCTATGCCAAGTCCGATTAAGGCACTAATAAGAAAATAGATAGTCGCTTTTTTCAAGTTGTTTTCCCCCCTAGACTTAATTACATGAATCATCTTAACGCGCATGCCATTCTCGTATTGTGACGTAGTTCACAGTTTTTCAGGCCTTTAGTGACGTTTTTGTGTCAGTGTGCCTTATTGGTTAAAATCGTCAAAAAATGTTCGTAAATGACGAAACTGTGAAAAACCTCACTTAATTAGTGTTTGAATTTCGTTACAATAAGGAAAAGTGACGGTGGGAAGGAATGGGGTAAATGAGCAATGGTTTAATTAATTCAACTATATACAATCAAGAAAAGACTACAGTTGAAGAGTTTTTGGGGAAAATCGAAGTGTTCAAAAACCTTCCTAAGAAATCCTTTAACCTGTTGGAGAATCGAATCATAAAAAAGTCTCATCGTAAAGGAGAGCAAATTATCTCTGAGTACGAAGAAGCACAAGGGGTTTATTTTGTTCATTCAGGTATCGTTAAACTAACGAAGCAAGACGACCAAGGAAATGAAATTATTGTGTGTATAAAAAAGAAAGGTGAAATTTTCGCGGAAGCTTGCCTTTTTAATCAAATTGGCAGCCTTTATCCAGCTACAGCACGAATGGTTCAGTCTGGAGATATTTATTTCCTTAATACACTCGACCTTGAGGCCGAATTGATGAAGTCACCTGAAATGGCTGTACAGATGATCCGTTATATGAGTGAAGCTTTGCGGGATATGACGACAATTATGCGAGATATCGCTTTGCTTGACGTTTATACAAAAACGATGAGAACGTTAGAACGACTCGCTCAAAAGTTTGGCGCCAACCACTGCAATCGAATGCATATTGAAATACCCCTAACTGTTCAGGAATTTGCTTCACTAGTCGGAACCTCCCGAGAAAGCATTAGCAGAGTATTTTCTAAATTAAAAAAGGACGGCGTTATTGATATTCAAGGCAAAAAAATCATTATTCTTGATTGGTGCCACTTCTGCGCTTTGACCCAAAATCGAGGCTAATGGTGCGAAGGTTTTCGCATGATTTTGATTATAGTATTGCGAAATTGAGGATAATGGGGTGACTTATTGCAGGTTTATGATTTTGGCGGACATAGCAGCCCTTATTTTGCGAATAAATGCTACAATGATCGTTTAACGGACACCGGTGCTCTTATTTATCTTAAATCACGTAAAACAACCTTCTAAATAAACAAATAGCGGACTGTATGTCCGGATAATTACAAAAACTAAGGATTTTAACCGAAATAAGGGACCGTGTGTCCGAATAAAAACAAAAAAGTTAGTGAGGATGGACCTCGCTAACTTTTTTAGTATGATATCTAAAATTTATACGTCCAGAAACGTTCTGTTAACATTCGAGCAATGATTTCTGGATCATTTTCTCTGAGTTTATCAGACATGGCGGCAGCTGTTAATTGCGTTTGGGAAAGATGTGCTTTAATCGCATTCATTTTAATTTCAGCTACTGAACTGATATTGTTGATAATATCCGGCTCGCCAATCTCCTGTTCACAGTTTTTAGAAAAAGCAACACAGTGGAGCGTAGGACGCTTATGTTCAGGTAACTGGCCAACAGCGCGTACAACCGCTGCCCCAGTAGCGTCATGATCGGGATGGACAGAGTAGCCTGGATAAAATGAAATGACAAGTGATGGTTTTACATCTTCAATTAAGGAGGTCATCATCTCCGTAAGCTTATTCTCATCTTCAAATTCTATCGTTTTATCCCGCAAGCCCATCATTCTTAAATCTTGGATACCAAGCACTTTAGCAGCATTGATTAGTTCTTCTTTACGGATGTTTGGAAGTGATTCTCTTGTCGCAAAAAGAGGGTTTCCCATATTTCGGCCCATTTCCCCTAGTGTTAAACAGGCATAAGTAACTGGTGTCCCGTTTGCGACATGTTGAGCAATTGTCCCTGAAACACCGAAGGCTTCATCATCAGGGTGCGGAAAAATCACTAGTAATTGACGCTCTTTCTCCATTTGGAAAACTCCTTTCTATCTACATTATTGGTTTATAAGTATTTGAACTTGATTAATGTCCAGCTGCAGCGGCAAGGGGCTCGGGGTCATAAGCCAAATCCCTCCAGAGACTAGCGTCTCTTGCGTGATTCGTCTTATGCCTGTCGCCCCTGAACAAGCCGCTTCCGCTTTTCGATTTGTCCAGCTGCAGCGGCTAGCCCCTCGAGGTCTTAAGCCAATCCGACCAAAAGGTTAAAGAACAACCTTTTGGCCGGCTCGTCTTAAGCTTGTCGGGGCTGAACAAGCCGCTTCCGCTTTTCGATTTGTCTAGCTGCAGGCGCCATCGGCTCGAGGTCACAAGACAATCCGTCCAGAAGGTAAAGTTCGACCTTCAGGCCGGCTCGTCTTGTGCTTGTCGCCGATAACCGGGCGCCTTTCGCTTTTCGATTTGTCTAGCTTCAGCGGCTAGGGGCTCGGGGTCACAAGCCAATCAGTCTAGAAGGTCAAAGAACGACCTTCAAGCCTGCTTGTCTTGTGCCTGTCGCCCCTGAACAAGCCGCTTCCGCTTTTCCTATTCAAACGGGGTTTTGCTTAGCTCTAGTGCGACGGCAAGTTTTCCTTCGCTATCGTGGCCAGCTAATAATAAGCGGTCTTCACCAGCAATTTCAAAATGCGTTAGTCCCTCTCCATAAACCCAACCGATTCCCAGTTTGAGTCCGACACGGTATGGCCCGTTTCCAACGATTTTTCCATGCTCATAACGGATTAAAGCGTTGCGAATATATGCACCAGCAGAAAGAAAAGTTTCATTATAATGGGATGCATAGGCTCCGTTGGTTGTTTCGAGGTGGAGGTAGACATCTTGTTGTGCAAAGCGATCGATTTCTGCCTGGACCTTTTCTGGAATAATTAGCTCCATAATATCTGCTCCTTCCTGTATTCTTTCCAAACTACTGATTAGCTTCACTAATTTGACATATATACATCTTACTAAAAACAATATTGATTTGCGAAAAATAAGGCACTAGTAGGTAAAAATTTCCAAAATAAGACAGGACCATACTTTTGGTCCTGTCTGAAATAATCTATGAATAGCATTTAATGATGCAATCAAACTTTTAGGCACTTAATAGCAAAAAAATCTAGAAATTAGAGGGCTTTTTGCGTCACTTTAATGTGTTTTTGGAGAAAAAAATCCTATATTGTTCAATTTTCGATGCCGTAGGTCCCTTTTTTGAAGAAATGGGAATAAATTATACCCAAAAACTAATCAGAGACACTTTTCCGAAAATCTATTTGCACACAAACAGTGATATATGCACAGATTTTGATGTTTATGCTTCATTTCAAAAATTAAATGATACAACTTTTTTGATATATGCACGACTTTTAAAATATATGCACAACTTTTCCAGGCAGTGTTAAATTTATGCACAAGAAAGGTTGTATATGAACATAAATATCGATTTATGCACACAAATCTTAGTTTATGCACAACCGAAATGTCCCTCAACCCAACTAAGGTCACCCTGCAAAAACAGTCCCTACTTGCTAAGCTGCTCAGCCTCTAAAGCGCCGGCGCCATATAATCGGTATGCCTTATGCATCGTTGGTCCAACATATTCATTCAGCTTAAAGCCGTGGCGAATCGCTTCAGTAATGAAATCTTTAGCAACTTTAACTGCCTCTTCAACTGATTTCCCTTTTGCGAGTTCTGCAGTAATTGCTGCTGAATATGTACAGCCTGCACCATGAATATATGTGGTTTCAATTCGCTCAGATTCTAATAGCTGATAATTTTTCCCATCAAACAATAAATCAACAGCTTTCTCGTGCGCTAACTTGCTGCCGCCTTTTATTAACACATACTTTGCACCTAGTTCATGAATTTTAGCTGCTGCCTCTTTCATTGCATCAACAGTGCGAATCGGTCCTGTTTTTGCAAGTTGGCTGGCTTCGAATAAATTTGGCGTCACAACTGTAGCTCGTTGAACGAGCACTTCACGTAAAGCATCGGCTGTTTCTGGATGAAGAACTTCATCTTCGCCTTTGCAAACCATAACTGGATCGACAACGATTGAACTCACTTTGCTTTCGTCCATTTTTTTTGCAGCTAATTCAATAATGTCAACCGAGCCAAGCATTCCGGTCTTCATTGCATCTATACCAACGGATAGAGCCGTTTCAAGCTGTGCTTCTAGTGTATGTAACGCAATTGGAAACACGTTGTGATGCCAATGGTTTTTCGGGTCCATTGTGACAACTGTTGTAAGTGCTGTCATCCCATAAACTCCAAGCTCTTGGAATGTTTTTAGGTCCGCTTGTATACCTGCTCCTCCACTAGTATCAGAGCCGGCAATTGTTAGTACTTTTTTCATCACCATATTGTTAATCCTCCTTAAATCATCCTAGAACGATTTTATCGATATCATTATATCAGTATTATAACGTTGTGAAAAAATTCCTTTTATTATACTCATTACCTAATGAAAAAATTTATACAAAAAACTAATATAAAAGTGCGTAAAATGTCAAAAATTCCGTAAATGCGTGAGAAAAGTTACTGTGATAATTTGGAACTGATATTAAGATTAAGAGACAAGTAATAAACATTTATCATATTAAATAGATGGTAAAGATTATTACTGTGGTAGTTCACAAAATATCCAAAAAAAAGTCATAAAATCGGAATAACTTTGCCACAATGTAACCGCTGTCAACAATCGCTTTTGCTGTACATTAATACTAAGAGGATAGTTTGTTCTATTTCTCTAGTGTTTACGGTTTTTTTGTGTGACTTTTGTCGCAGTCAGATTACTTGCTAATCTCTATGATGGTAAAGGGAAACCAAATCAGCAAATCCCGTCGGTGTTATGGACCTAAAAGGGGTGAAGTTATGAATAGAAAAGGCTGTCCTGATGAATATCCAATTTCATTGATTGTAAATGGTTATGAAATCGCTGTTTTTCAATTAACGAATATGGATCTAGTAGATTGGGCTTATGGATATTTATTTTCAGAAGGATTAATAGATAAGGTTGAAGATGTGCTTGGGGTTAGCGTGAATGAAGATATGGGTACAATCCATGTGACTTTGAGCGAGGCGTTTGATAGTGAAGTGTTTTTCACGAAAAAGAAACACTATACTGCTGGTTGCGGAAGAGGAGTAACCTTCTTTTCAATGACCGATGTCAAAAGCTTTGACAAAGTGAATTCACAACAAACCTATCAATTAAGCTATCTATTAAAAAAGCGGAGTCAATTCGCGCAGGAGTCGCCGTTGTATTTAGAGTCGGGCGGCATGCATGGTGCTTGCATCGTCCATGAGGATGGGAGCATCGCAGTACGTGAGGACATCGGTCGCCATAATGCAGTCGATAAAATCATCGGCTATGCACTGCGAAATCACCTTGACCCGCAGAAATTAATACTATTAACAACTGGTAGAGTTTCATACGAAATGCTGTCAAAGGCAGCTAAATATGGCTTTGCTGTTATTGGCTCACGAACAGCTGCGACAAAGCAAGCAGTTCAACTTGCCAAATATTTAAATATCGAGCTTATTGGCTATTTAAGAGGAAAAATGGCGATTGCCTACACTTCCTTTGGTAGGGTCAACAATGATCTCGTCGAATTGAAAGTCGGGGGTTCTTCCTATTAATTAGGGTTTTATAGATGATATACAACAGTAGTAGAGGGGGCAGAAATATGGATTTTACAAGAAGGCAATTTTTGAAGTTGTCTGGTGCTACAGCGATTACGATGGCCGTAGTCGAACTTGGCTTCGATGATAAAAAGGCCAAAGCAAGCACAAAAGAATTTAAGATTGCAGCATTAAAACCAACACCAACCATTTGTCCATTCTGTGGAGTAGGCTGCGGAATCTTGGTTTATGCCAATGAGAAAGACGTAGTTTACACAGAAGGGGACCCAGACAATCCGATCAACGAAGGAACCCTATGTAGTAAAGGTACAACTGTTCGTCAAATTTTCACATCAGACAAGCGTGTAGAGAAACCTTTGTATCGTGCACCTGGTGCTGATAAGTGGAAAGAGGTCGATTGGGACTGGGCAATTGAACAAATTGCAAAGAAAGTGAAAGATACACGCGATCGTAAATTTATCGCAACTGAAAATGGCATGCCTGCAAATAAAGTAGAAGCAATTGCCAGCATGGGTGGAGCAGCTCTAGATAATGAGGAAGTTTACATCCTAAGTAAATTGATGCGTGCGGGATTAGGGTTAACCTATCTTGAGCATCAGGCCCGGATATGACACAGCTCTACGGTTGCCGGTCTGGCACCTACAGTTGGTCGTGGCGCGATGACAAACCACTGGGTTGACTTGAAAAATACTGATTGCGCACTAATCATGGGTGCAAACCCAGCAGAAAACCATCCAATTAGCTTTAGATGGTTAACGCAAGCAAAAGAACGTGGTGCAAAAATCATTTCAGTAGACCCAAGATTTACAAGAACATCTAGCCAAGCAGATATTTATGCCCCACTTCGTTCTGGTTCAGATATTGCATTCCTTGGCGGGATGATTAACTATATTTTAGAAAACAAGCTATATCATGAAGAATATGTTCGTTATTATACTAATGCTTCTTTAATCGTTACAGATGACTTCTCTTATGATGATGGTATTTTCAATGGTTATGATGAGAAAACAAGAAGCTATGATAAATCTAAGTGGACATTCAAGAAGGATGCAGAAGGTAAGTTTATACGCGATACTACACTTCAAGATCCACGCTGTGTGTTCCAACAACTGAAAAAGCACTACTCACGTTATACGATTGAAAAAGTTGTAGAAGTAACTGGTACACCAAAGGAAGACTACTTAAATGTAGTGAAGGCATTTGCTGAAACTGGTAAGCCAGGTAAAGCCGGAACAATTATGTATGCGATGGGCACAACTCAGCATACAGTTGGTTCACAAAACGTTCGTTCATACGGGATTCTTCAATTGCTACTTGGAAACATCGGTTTACAAGGCGGCGGAATCAATGCGTTACGTGGTGAATCAAACGTACAAGGCTCTACAGACTTTGGTTTATTATATAACAATGTCCCAGGATATATGGAAGTTCCGACTTCTACTCCTGAAGAAGCAACTTACGAAGGTTTCTTAAAGAAAGTAACACCTGCAGCAGGTTACTGGACAAACAAGCCTAAGTTCTACACAAGTATGTTAAAAGCTTTCTATGGTGATAACGCAACAAGTGCTAATGAATTTGGTTACCACTGGTTACCTAAGTTAACACCGAAGAAAGATTACACACATATGAGAATTTTCGATGCGATGTCTAGAGGTGAAATCGAAGGTTTACTCATGTTTGGTACAAACCCAATTGTTGGTGGACCAAACTCAGGTAAGGAACATGAAGCGCTAAGCAATCTTAAATGGATGGTCGCTGTAGACTTATGGGAAACAGAGACTAGCGCATTCTGGCAGAAGGAAGCTGGTGTTAATCCAAGTGAGATTGATACAGAAGTATTCTTCCTACCTGCATGTTCATCATTTGAAAAAGAAGGATCAATTTCTAACTCTGGCCGTTGGATGCAGTATCGTTGGAAAGCAATTGAGCCAAAGGGTGAATCATTAGGTGACTTAGAAATTATCCACCTATTGGCAATTAAATTAAAAGAGCTTTATAAAAATGAATCGACACCAGCAGCAGCATCAATGAATGCTATGACATGGGAATATGGTGAAGGACATCATATTGATATCGATTTAGTTGCACGTGAAATTAATGGTTACGAGACAGCAACGAAGAAGTTAGTACCTGGATTTGCTAAGCTAATGGCTGATGGTTCTACTGCAAGTGGTTGCTGGATTTATTCCGGATTCTATCCAGAAGAAGGCAAAAACTTATCACAGCGTCGTGATAATAAAGATACAGGAAATGGTAACTATCTAAACTGGTCATTTGCTTGGCCTGCAAACCGTCGTGTCCTTTACAATCGTTGTTCTGCTAAACCAGATGGTACTCCATGGTCTAAAGAAAATAACCAAGATGTAATCTGGTGGGATGGAGCACAAAACGCTTGGGTTGGTAAAGACGTACCAGACTTCCCGAAAGATCGTGGTCCTGAAGCACCTGGAGGAAAAGATGCATACTTTATGAATGCGACTGGATTAGGTGGATTATTTGCACCAATGAATGAAGGTCCATTCCCTGAACACTATGAACCATATGAAACTCCAGTTTCAAATGCATTCTCAAGTGTTCAATTGAACCCTGCTACTAAGTTTGGTGAGAAGGAGTTCATGACACAAGGTGATGCTTCTAAATACCCAATCATTGCTTCAACATATCGTGTGTCTGAACACTGGCAGGCAGGAGCGATGACACGTAACCAAGCATGGTTATCTGAATTAGCACCACATATGTTCGTGGAAATTGGCGAACAACTTGCAAGTGAAAAGGGCATCAAAAATAAAGATGAAGTTATTATCTCATCTGCTCGCGGTGAAATTAAAGCATACGCAATGGTTACAAAGCGCTTTAAGCCGTTTAAGGTTAAAGGTAAAACTGTTCACCAAGTTGGTATGCCTTGGCACTTTGGTTTCAAGGGAATCGCAACTGGCGGAACAGCGAACCACTTAACACCGCATATTGGGGACGCCAATACAAACATCCCAGAATATAAAGCATTCCTTTGCGATGTTAGGAGGGCAAAATAATGGCTAAAGAATATACAAAATTAGTCGATGTTACGAAATGTGATGGTTGCCGTGCCTGTATGGTTGCTTGTAAAAACTGGAATGACCTTCCGGCTGAGCCAGAGGAGTTCCTAGGAAGTAATCAATCTCATGCAAAGGTTACTGCGCATACTTGGAATGTAATCGAATTTATCGAGCATGAAAACACAAAAGGCAATTTAGACTACCTATTCCGTCATTCTGCATGTTTCCACTGTAAAGAGGCAGCATGTGAAAAAGTTTGTCCTGAAGATGCAATCACTTACTCAAAATACGGCACAGTTGTAGTTGACCACGAAAAGTGTGTAGGCTGTGGCTATTGCGTACAAAACTGTCCGTTTGATGTTATCTCATTAGCAACTTACAAGGATAAAGAAGGTAAGGAATACCGTAAGGCTTCAAAATGTACAATGTGTACAGACCGTATCGAAGAAGGTATGCAGCCAGCTTGTGTAACGACTTGCCATCCGGGAGCACTTGAATTTGGTGAAAGAAGCGAAATGATTGCTAAAGCAGAAAAACGCTTAAGTCAAATTAAAGACCGTTATCCTAACGCAATGATCTATAATCCAGAAGGTGTTGGCGGAACAAACACAATCTACGTGTTAGCTGAAAAGCCATCCGTTTACGGCCTGCCTGAAAAACCAAAAGTACCAACATCTGCAGTACTTTGGAAAGATTACGCACAACCACTTGGTAAGATGATGATTGGTGCAACTACAATGGGTGTTCTTGGATTAGCAGTGTCCTATAGATTATTTAACAAAGACAAAGGACATGATGCTGGAGGTGATAGCCATGAGTAAACCAAATCAGCCAGAGGTTAAAGTAAGACGCTTCTCGTTGGCGTTTGTTTGGGCCCATAATATCAATTTCATTTCGTTCTTCATTTTGTATATAACGGCCTTACCAATGTATACAGAGTTCTTTGACTGGCTTTATCCAGTTTTAGGTGGACCGGAAATGGCAAGACTATTGCACCGTATTTTTGCAGTCGTCTTCATCACTCCGACATTCATTTGGTTTATTTTTGACCGTAAAGGATTATTCCGTTGGTTCAAAGATATCGTTACTTGGAAAAAACGTGATCTTCAGTGGTTCCAAGAAACAGTTAAGGAACTTGTGGGTCTTAAGTTTAAGCATGTGCCACAATCATTCTTTAACGCAGGTGAAAAGATTAACTCTTGGATTCAAATTTTAACTGCTATCATGATTATCGCATCAGGATTCACACTATGGTTCCCTGATTTCTTCCCGCAATGGGCAGTACAGTGGGGCTACTTCCTTCATAGTGCATGTATGGGTCTTGCGATTGCTGTAGTTGTCGGTCATATTTATTTAGCAGCAGTTCACAAGCATTCATCACCAGGATTCAGAGGTATTGTTGATGGTAAAGTACCAGCATGGTGGGCTAAGGGCCACTACACTGACTGGTATGATGAAGAAGTAAGAAAGGGTAACTTCCCTGATGTACCACTTCATGGCCACGATGATGACAAGAAATCTAAAGGCGCATAATAAATAAAATGCGGTAACGCAGATAACAATAATCTTAAAATGGCTGTCTGTAAAAGGACAGCCATTCCCTTTAAAAACGAAAGAGGTGCAGCTCATGAAGACATCTGTGGTATCAAAGGAATATTTAAATCTACAAAAGGAAATCATCCAGCTTCAAGAGCAATGGAAAAAGGGACTCAACCCTGATTCAGTTAGACCAAATTATGATCAAGCAGTAATGGAAACTGGCGTACCAATTGCCGCCTTTACAGCGATTGATTTCGATATTGCACTATTTGTACAGTGGATAGATGAACTAAAAGACGTATTATTAAAAAATAACCCACAGCTATCTGAGCAATTTGATAAATTAGCAAAGCTATTAGATGAACAAACTGCTGTTTTATGGCTGGAAGAAGCATATGCCTTAAATCATATTTATTTCCAAGAATATGCCAATCAACATGGCTTGGAGCCATGGCTTCCGCAATTTTTAGCTGAGACTGCCTTGCGTCCGTATTTACAATTAATCGCTGAAAAAGTTCAGCCAAGAATAAATGCGGCTGAAAAGGGAGTAGCTGTTCCAGGTTGTGGCTGTCCTGTTTGCGGTGAACCAGTTCGTCTTGGTCAACTCGAAGGAAAAGGCCAAAAAGTGTTACACTGTCCGCGCTGCTTAGCATATTGGTTAGATAAGAAAATTTCCTGTTCACACTGTGGAAACACAGATCATGGTACGATTCAATTTCTAACGATTGAAGGAGA
This sequence comes from Bacillus marasmi, assembly GCF_902168435.1. GTDB lineage: Bacteria > Bacillota > Bacilli > Bacillales > Cytobacillaceae > Bacillus_BU > Bacillus_BU marasmi. The sequence goes on along the minus strand of NZ_LR656175.1, from coordinate 104,751 downwards.
TTCTTCCTCACAAATTCATGTTTGTGATAAATGTAAAGGCTATACTAAGGTTATTGATACTAGACAACATCTTGAAAAGCCATCAACGACGTTACTTGACTTAAAGACAATCCATCTTGATTATATTGCCCAAGAAAAAGGTTACAGCTCAACTGGTAATCAACCAGAAGGTGATAAAACAAATTAGTAATGGTATTTATGTTATTTAGGTTATAGTAAAAGAAAGAAAAGCAGGTGCTGTTCATGAAAGCAGGAGGCATTATTTTATCAGGTGGAAAATCAAGCCGAATGGGAACGAACAAATCCCTCCTTAAAATAAACCAAAAGCCAAATATTGAACGGATTAAGGATGAACTTGATAAGCTTGTTTCTGAGATTGTCCTAGTATCGAATAATCCAGAAACCTATCAGTTTTTACAGTTAAATACGGTTTCTGATGTGTATCCGGGCCAAGGACCACTTGCTGGAATCCACGCGGGCTTATTGGCTTCGTCCTTTGATGTTAATTTAATTGTTGCCTGTGATATGCCATTTATTTCAATGGAATTGGGGAGCTATCTCCTAGATGCTACAGACAATTATGATGCGGTGCTGCCGGTTATTCACGGAAAGCATCAACCACTTTTTGCTGTTTATCGAAAGAGCATTTGTGCCGAAATTGAAGCATGTATAGTTCAAAATGAGCTTACTGTTAGAGGATTATTGAAGCGGCTTAATGTCCGATATATGACGGAAGCTGATTTACCGGAGCATCTCCAGCATCAATTAGATAAATATTTTTTCAATATGAATCGACCAGAAGAGTACGAAGTTGCCAAAAGGATGGCTGACACTGAACAATAACCTCTTTTCATCGTCAGAGAAAGGATGTACAGGAACAATGGAATTTTTCAAAGTTAAAACAGTGGAGGAAACCTTCTCCCTAATCGATGAGATGATTAATGGTATTCATGATACTGAAGTTCGACCGATTAAGGATGCCCTCCATTATGTACTTGCAGAGCCAGTACTAGCAAGCGAAGACGTACCAGGCTTTGATCGTTCCACAGTAGACGGTTACGCTGTTTGTGCAAAGGATACATATGGTTCATCTGAAACAATGCCAGGATTCTTAAATGTCGTTGGAGAAGTTAATATGGGTCAGGAAGCATCAAAGCCTGTGGGCCGTTCTGAAGCCATTTATGTTCCAACCGGTGGAATGATTCCGCCTGGAAGTGATGCTGTCATTATGATTGAGCATTGTGAGGATATCCATGGACTTTTGAATACATATAAGCAAATTGCCCCAGGTGAAAATATCATCAAGCGTGGCGAAGATATTAAGTCTGGCGCTATTGTTCTTGATGCAGGCACAAAGCTTCGGCCACAAGAGCTTGGTGCTCTTGCCTCTTTGGGCATTACTGAAGTGAAAGTGTACCGTCGCCTAACTGTAGGCTATCTTTCCTCAGGCGATGAAATCGTTCCATACGAGACAGAAAAGTTAGAAACAGGTCAGATTCGCGATATTAACTACTTAACGGTTGCGGGTATGCTGGAAAATTGGAATATTGATTGTATTTACGGTGGAATTGTGAAGGATGATTACACGCAATTTGCGAATCAGGCTAAACAATTATTTGATCGTGTCGACTGCTTAATTTTATCTGGAGGAAGCTCGGTTGGGGCTAAGGATTATACAACCGAGGTGATTCAATCCTTGGGCAATCCAGGCGTATTTGTCCACGGAATTTCAATTAAGCCTGGCAAACCAACGATTCTTTCCGTTGCATCAGGTAAACCAGTCATCGGCTTACCAGGTCATCCCGCCTCCGCGATGATTATTTTCCAATTATTCGGCGAACGTATTCTTCGTAGACTTAAAGGCGAAAAATTAACGAAACAACCGGATCGAGTCTTTGCAAAAATCACGAAAAATATCGCCTCAGCTCCAGGTCGAGCGGATTATATTCGCGTCAGTTTGTTTGAGAAGGATGGAGAATGGTGGGCTGAACCGATCATTGGGAAATCTGGCTTAATTACTACTCTTGTAAAGAGCGATGGAATAGTTGAAGTCGCTTCAGTTAAGGAAGGTATTTTCCAAGGGGAATATGTGCCCGTATTACCAACAAGATAGAGGGGAGCGGCAAACGTGGAAGGAAACGGATATAAACGCAAAATATACTTAGAAGATAAACCACGAAATCAGGCAAAAGAAGAGATTCTAGCAGCTTTCAATTTGCCGATCGTAACAGAAAGCATTCCGACAGATCAAGCACTTGGACGCGCAACGGCTGAGCCCATCTTCGCAAAAGTATCGGTACCACACTACCACGCTTCGGCTATGGATGGAATTGCGGTAAGTGCCGAAGATACATATACAGCCCATGAGCAAAATCCACTCCATCTAACGATAGGTGAACAGTTTTCCTATGTTGATACGGGAAATGCGGTACCTTCACCATTCAATGCCGTCATCATGATAGAGCATGTTCATGTAATCGATGAACATACAATCGAAATCATCGAGCCTGCCACGCCTTGGCAGCACATCCGTCCAATTGGTGAGGATGTTACGCAAGAGGAAATGTTATTTCCACAAGGCCATATTTTACGACCGGCGGATTTAGGTGTGCTAATCGCCTCGCGGATTTTAGAGGTTAACGTAACAAAAAAACCGCTTGTTACTATCATTCCAACTGGTAATGAGCTTGTGGCACCAAATTCAACACCTGCACCAGGACAAATCATCGAATTTAATGGCACGGTTTTTTCAGGCTTTGTAAAGGAGTGGGGTGGTGAGCCAATCCTATCCCCAATTGTTCGTGATCAGCCTGAAAAGATTAAGGAAGCGCTCCTTTCTGCTGTTGAGACCTCTGATATTGTTGTGATTAATGCTGGTTCGTCTGCTGGTTCGAAGGATTATACAGTACATATTTTACAAGAGCTTGGAACGGTATTTACCCATGGCGTCGCTGCTCGCCCTGGAAAACCGGTTATTTTAGCGGAAATTAACAATAAGGTCGTTGTCGGAGTACCAGGTTATCCAGTATCAGCCTATCTTGCCCTTGAGTGGTTCGTCCGACCTTTGATTTGTAAGTATTTGCAAATACCGGAGCCTAAGCGGCAAACTATCGAAGTAAAGCTTGGTCGCCGCATTGTTTCGTCAATGGGTGCAGAGGACTTTATTAGAATGAATATTGGTTATGTGAATGGTCAATACGTAGCTAACCCGCTAACAAGAGCGGCTGGGGTAACCATGTCATACGTTCGAGCCGATGGGCTTTTGGTCATTCCTTCTGAAGTCATTGGCTATGAGCAAGGTGATATGGCTGAAGTCGAGCTATTAAGACCGCTTTCGGAAATCACAAATGCTTTGCTTTTCACCGGAAGTCATGATTTAACGATTGACCTATTATCGTCCAACTTGAGAAAAGAACGCAGCGACATGAAAATCGTCTCTGCACATGTTGGCAGCATGGCCGGAATTATGGCTATTCGTAAAGGCGAAGCGCATGTAGCAGGAATTCATTTATTAGATCCAGAGACCCGCGAATATAATGTTTCTTATGTGAAGAAATTATTAGCTGGTCAAAACGTAGTTCTATATCCATTTTTAAAAAGAACCCAGGGCTGGATGCTACCAAAAGATAGTGATATAGACAACATGAATGTGAAAGAATTAGTTGAAAGAGAGCTTCATTTTGTCAATCGTCAAAAAGGGGCAGGTACGCGAATTCTGTTTGATATGCTTCTCAAGCAAGCAAGCGTTTCCGCAGATGATATTACCGGATATGAGCGTGAAATGTTTTCCCATTTAGCTGTCGCAGCCGAAGTGAAAGGTGACGATCAGGCTTGTGGTTTAGGTATTTACCCTGCAGCAAAAGCAATGGGACTAAACTTCCAGGCTATTGCTGATGAGTCTTATGATTTGCTGATGTCACGAGCGTTTTTTGAAAGTGAACAAGGCCAAATGCTCCTTAAGGTAATCGGCAGTGAAAGCTTCAGACAAGAAGTAGAAAAAATTGGTGGATACACAGTAGAGGTGAACCCTGAGCCAATTTATTTTAATGCATAACTTAGTGCGCTTTCCCATTTTTGGAAATTCTAATGACTAATAAATGAAACAAGTTGAGGTGACCATCAATGAACTTTGCTATTTCAAAAGAGCCAATTGATATTCAATCGATCATCGATAAAGTAGTTCAGCGTGACGCTGGTGCAATTACAACGTTCATCGGTACAGTCCGCGAGCTCACAAAGGGCAAAAAAACGCTTTACCTTATTTATGACGCTTACGAATCCATGGCTGTGAAAAAGTTAGAACAAATTGGTGCTGAAATTAACGAACGTTGGCCAGGCGCACAAGTAGCCATTACTCATCGTGTTGGTCGACTTGAAATTACCGATATAGCGGTCGTGATTGCTGTGTCAACTCCACATCGAGCTGATGCCTATGATGCCAATCGTTATGCGATTGAACGTATTAAAGAAATCGTCCCAATCTGGAAAAAAGAACATTGGGAAGATGGCGAAGAGTGGATTGGCAACCAGCTCGAAACCGTCGCATATCCATCCGGGAAACCAGAAAGTGGTGATTTACATGAATAAAGTCATGTTTTTTGCCCATCTCCGCGACGCTGTTGGCGAAGAATCCGTCAGCTTCGATTTTGATGGAAAAACAATTGCTGAGGCTAAAACGTTAATCAATGAGAAATATCCTACGTTAAAGCTCGATACAGTGATGACGGCGGTAAATGAAGAATTTGCCGCGAATGATGAAGTAATCAAAGCTGGCGATGTTATTGCATTTATTCCACCTGTAAGCGGAGGTTGAGCGGATGAGCGAGCGCTATTCAAGACAGGTGTTATTTCCTCCGATTGGTTCGATCGGGCAAAGTAAAATTCGCGATAAGCATGTGCTAATTATTGGCGCAGGTGCGCTCGGATCGGGCAGTGCCGAAATGATGACACGAGCTGGTGTAGGTCGGTTGACAATCGTCGATCGCGATTATGTCGAAGCGAGCAATCTCCAGCGTCAGCAGCTATATACAGAAGAGGATGTACTTGAAAAATTGCCAAAGGCTGCAGCAGCCGAAAAGCGTCTAAAGGCCATTAATTCGGCGGTCGAGATTACGGCATTAATTGCTGATGCTACACCGGAATTAATGGAGGAGCTTGTCGGGGCTGGTGCGGGTTCGGCTGCAGGTTCGTATTCAGGTTCGGGTTGGCCGATAGATTTAATACTTGATGCAACTGATAATTTCGAAACAAGAATGATGCTGAATGATATCTCGCAAAAATACCAGATTCCTTGGATTTACGGTGCTTGTGTTGGCAGTTTTGGAATGAGCTTTACGATTATCCCTGGGGTAACTCCTTGCTTAAACTGTTTATTAAAGACCGTTCCGATTCAAGGGATGACCTGTGATACAGGGGGGATTATTGCCCCAGCCGTTGGTATGGTCATTGCTCATCAAGCTGCGGAGGCCTTGAAAATTCTCGTTGAGGATTGGGAGGCAGTGCGATCAGGCTTTGTTAGCTTCGATCTATGGAGAAATCAATATTCAACAATGAAAATGTCAAAAGCAAAGGATCCTGGCTGTTTGTCATGCGGAGAGGCGCCAACCTATCCATATCTCGATGTTGATAACATGACGAAATCGACGGTCTTATGTGGTCGCGATACAGTTCAGATTCGCCCGCCAAAACAAGAAGGTGGACTCGATTTAAATGTTTTAGCCTCTAGCCTCGATTCATTAGGCTATGAAGTTAAAGCGAATCCTTACTTGCTTTCAGTCGAATATGAAGGAACAAGGATGGTCATTTTCGCTGACGGCCGAGCTTTGATTCACGGTACAAAAGACTTAAACCAAGCTAAATCAATATACCAACGCCTACTTGGCTAATGTGAACTCGTATCTTACAATAGATACGGGTTTTTTAGCGTTTGGAGGAAAGTTGGATTAGGTATGAGATTTCATAAGCGGAGAAATTCCCCTTAATGTATCTTGGAGGAGCAAAAATAGCTGAAATAAGCGGAGAAATTCCGCTTAAATGCTCAAAATATGAAAAAATCCGGTGATTTGGATCAAATAAGCGGAAAAACTCCACTTATTTTGAGGGAATTAATGATGTTTTTAAAATTAAGCGGAATTCTTCCCGTTATTTTCAAACACAGCGAACTTCAAAAGAGCTCAAAACGATAAGTGTTTTTTGTTCAAGCTAACTATTAGGAACTTTTTTGAGAAATCGGGTATGATAGAGGCAGTATTTTTAACAGATTCCGACGAAACCTGACAAACGATCCACAAAAATACGCTTGAGGTGAAGAAACTATGAATATCCCGCTAAGTCGGTTGCTTCAAAAAATGGAAGAGGAAATCCAGAAAGCGCAATCAACTTCCTCAGAAGCGAATATACGAGAAAGAGTTCGAGCCATTAAGACGTTATGCGAGTTAGTTTTGGAGGAACCAGGGATTGCGAGTTCAACTGCGCCAAACAATATAGTTGGTTCACAGTTGCGTCCAGTTCAGCCACAGCCTATGAGGCAGTCGCAAGGTCGTCAGCTCGACAGCGAGGATGATGCCAATGGTGATTCTTTGTTTGATTTTTAAATAGGGATGGGTTCTAGTGTCCAATTTTTGAAGGGGTCTAGAGAAAAGGCCACATAGATCGGTACTACGTGCCCCAATATTGAAAAAAGCATGAGAAAAGGTAACGTAGAGAGGTTCTACGTGCCCGATTATTGAAAAAAGCATGAGAAAAGGTAACCTAGAGCGAATCTACGTACCTGAATATTGAAAAAAGCATGAGAAAAGGTAACCTAGAGCGATTCTACGTGCCCGAATATTGGAAAAAGCATTAGAAAAGGGAACATAGAGAGGTTCTACGTGCCCGAATATTGAAAAAAGCATTAGAAAAGGGAACATAGAGAGGTTCTACGTGCCCCAATATTGAAAAAAGCATGAGAAAAGGTAACATAGAGCGAATCTACGTGCCCGATTATTGAAAAAAGCATGAGAAAAGGTAACCTAGAGCGAATCTACGTACCCGAATATTGAAAAAAGCATGAGAAAAGGTAACCTAGAGCGAATCTACGTACCCGAATATTGAAAAAAGCATGAGAAAAGGTAACGTATAGCGAATCTACGTGCCCTATTTTTAAAAAAGATCTGAAAAAAGGTCACTTATATGGCTTTTAATCATTATTACAAAAAATGGAAAACTGAACTAATATCAAGGGGAGCAGGAGCTAGCAATTAGCTCTTAATTAATAAAGAGGATGGGGAAGAAAGTGAAAGTATTTATTATTTTAGGGGCAATCAATGCCTTTTTATCAGTTGCCTTAGGGGCATTTGGGGCACATGCCTTAAAGGGAAAGCTAGACCAGTATTACATCGATATTTGGAACACTGGCTGTCAATATCAAATGTATCATGCGTTGGGCTTGCTTATAGTGGGAATTCTTGCAGCTAAGCTGCCACAAACCTCACTTGTCACAACATCTGGTTGGTTAATGCTGACAGGTATTATCCTATTTTCTGGTAGCCTATTTGTATTGGCGTTAACGAAAATCAGTGTACTTGGAGCGATTACGCCGTTTGGGGGCGTGGCTTTTCTAGCTGCTTGGGTATTAATTATCGTTGCAGCAGTCAAGCATTTATAAAATAAAACAAAACTCCGCGGGTATTGAAACCTGCGGAGTTTTATTATTATCGTGGAGGATAAGTGGCCAGCTGCTGTGGAGCAGCTCCAAATGGATATTCATATTCAAGCTCTTCATCAAAGGTCGCATAGTCGAAGTAAACCATTGGAAGCAAAATCCGTTGCCCAGTTTGCGGGTCGGAAAGGATAAGATGATCACGCCCAGCTGCCTCGATTATACCCTTGAACACCTTGGCGTTCCACTGGGTGTTATTTTCAAATGTCGCATAGACTGTTGCGAGCTTTCCTTTATTAAGTCGGAAAATATTCTCAATGTAAGATTCTTCTATCGGGAGCATACCTGGAATCTGTGAAACAGGAGCCTGCTGTTGTTGCTGCATTTGCTGCTGAAAACCAGCCTGCGGCAAACTTCCTGTTGGTGTTGGTGGAAATGCTCCTTGGGCACCAAAGCTTGGCATTTGTCCCTGAAAGCCCGGCATTTGTCCTCCGGTTGTTGCATATGGATTGTAACCTTGCGGATATGCTCTGTAATCCGAATATGGATTTGAATAGCTCAATTAATTTCCCTCCTTGAACCCCATTTTTAAAAAACAAAATCACTAATTAAATAATATGAGTTAATTGGAAAATTATGATTGAGCAAATGTTTACATAAACTCACGAATAGGACTTAAGCCGAGTGATTGCCCCTTTTTCAGGTGCATTGTAAAAATTAATTTGAAATTGATTATTGCGACAATTTTGATTTGTGCTATAATTAGCCTTGATTTTATTTGAATTGAAAAATGTCTAGCTCCAGGCGCCATCGGCTCGAGGTCACAAGCCGATAAGCTTAGCGCCTTCCGCTTTTCTAAATAACACTAGGGGATCCCTTGATAAGGGCTGAGAATAAAGTAGTTACTTTTAAACCCTCAAAACCTGAACAGGTTCGTACCTGCGTAGGGAAGTGGCGCATACTTTTATGCGCGTCTTTTTGACGTGCAATTGAAGAATCCAACCACTTTCCTATTTAGGAGAGTGGTTTTTTTGTATTTAAAGGAGAAGTGAACTGATGATGAAAATCCTTGCTGTGACGAACGACCAGTATCCAGTTCCCGAACTGGCAAAAATGATTGCAAGTATACAAAGCTACGTTGATTACATCCATATACGCGAGAAAAGCAAAACTGCTGGAGAAATCGCTACACTTTTAACGTTTTTGCAGCAAGCCAATGTTGATTTTCGAAAAATCGTTCTCAATGATCGCTTGGATTTAGCACTGCTGTTTGGCATCAATAACGTTCATTTGCCTGGTCATGGTCTTCCTGTTCAATTAGTAAAGCAAGCATTTCCGCAATTAACAGTAGGGTGTTCAGTTCATTCATTAGAGGAAGCACAGATGGTCGAGCAAGCGGGGGCTGATTACGTCCTTTACGGAAATTGCTATGAAACAACGTGTAAGCCTGGTAAGCCGGCAAATGGGCTCAAACTTCTATCAGAGATAGCACAAACACTCAAGATTCCAGTCTATGGAATTGGCGGCATCACCCAAGAAAACGTAGGGCTGGTTAGTGCTGCTGGTGCAAAAGGAATCGCGATGATGTCAGGGATTTTTGCCGCAAAGGATCCAGTTAAGGATGCAAGGAACTTTTATGATAAATGGAGGTAACGAAATGAAGACAGTATTTGATGTAGTTGTAATCGGTGGGGGAATTATCGGTTCGAGTGTCGCCTTTAACTTGGCCAAGGAGAACATGAATGTCGCTTTATTTGAAGCAGGTGCAATCGGCAGCAAAGCAACTGGTGCAGCAGCAGGAATGCTTGGTGCCCATTCTGAAGCTGATGACCTTGAGCTTTTTTATCCGTTCGCCAGAGAGAGCCAGCAGGCCTATCATATACTCCAAGCTGAAGTGCAAAGCTTGACCGGGCTTGATTTTGACATGAAGGCTGGTGGTATTTTCAAGCTAGCCTATTCTGAAACTGAAAAGCAAGAGCTCGCTGGTGCATTGGCATTAGAAACAATGAAGTGGGTTGAGGCAGCCGAGGTGAAGCGGGCGTTGCCAGGTGTCGCTGAAAACATTATCGGGGCAGCTTACATCGAGGATGACGTCAATATTATGCCAGCTCAAGCTTCACGGGCAATGTGTAAGGGTGTTCAAGCTCTAGGCGGAACAATTTTTGAGAATACTAGTGTTGTAGCGCTTAGTCAAAGTGGCAGCGGCTATGAGGTGAAAACTACGCAAGGCGCCTTCACAGCACAAAAGGTCGTTGTCGCAAATGGGGTTTGGAGCAGTACGTTATTTAAAGAGGCAGGCTTAAGCCACGAGCTTTTTCCGATAAAAGGTGAAATCCTCTCGCTTTCTAGCGACCAGGTAACACTAAAACACACCATTTTCCATAATGGCAGCTATATCGTCCCACGACGTGATGGCAGCTTTGTTGTCGGCTCGACGATGACAGCTCATGATTGGAGCGATTATCCGACGGTGGCCAATATTGAAAAGATTATTGCGAAGGCTAAAACGATGTTCCCTGACGTAGCGAAGATGAAAATAGAATCTGCTTGGGCAGGCTTACGTCCACAAACATTTGACACAAAGCCATTTATCGGCCAGCACCCTGAGCAAGATGGGATTTTCTTTGCAACGGGCCATTCTCGCAATGGGGTCCTCCTTGCACCTGTAACCGGAATGATGATTCGAGATTTAATGCTTGGTCGTGCGGTTAATCAAAACTGGGTCGAAGCGTTCAAGGTTGGCCGGGGCAATCCAGTACTAATTTAAGGGGGAGTATGATGACTGTTCTTATAAAAAAGGTGCAGCTTAATGGGGAAATTGTTGAACTGCCTGAAGATGTTGAGTCTGTTTGGGATTTGCTAAAGTTTTATGAGTTGGAAAATCGCATTGTCGTAGTTGAAGTGAACAAGGACATCACTGTAAAAGAAAACTATAAACACACACCAGTTGTCGCTGGTGATGTTATTGAAATTATCCATTTTGTTGGAGGCGGATGAACATGTTGAAAATCGGAAATCAAACTTTTAAATCTAGATTACTATTGGGCACAGGTAAGTATCCATCTTTTGAAATTCAAAAGCAGGCAGTGGAAGTGTCTGAGGCGGAAATCCTCACCTTTGCAGTGCGCAGAATGAATATTTTTGAAGCTTCACAGCCTAATTTTCTCGAACAGCTAGATTTGCAGAAATATAAGCTGCTCCCGAATACAGCTGGAGCAAAAACGGCTGAAGAAGCGGTTCGGATTGCCAGATTGGCTAAAGCGTCTGGCTTATGCGATATGATTAAGGTTGAGGTAATCGGTTGCGATAAGTCATTGCTACCAGACCCGGTTGAGACCTTAAAAGCGTCGGAAATGCTGTTAGCAGAAGGATTCATCGTCCTACCTTATACTTCTGATGACGTTGTGTTGGCTCGTCGCCTTTGTGAGCTTGGCGTTCATGCCATTATGCCTGGTGCCTCACCTATTGGCTCAGGTCGAGGAATTTTGAATCCATTAAACCTTAAATTTATCATCGAGCAATCCTCTGTTCCGGTTATTGTTGATGCTGGGATTGGCTCTCCTAAAGATGCTGCCTATGCAATGGAGCTTGGCGCTGATGGAGTGCTGTTAAATACTGCCGTTTCTGGCGCGAATGATCCGGTCAAAATGGCCTTGGCGATGAAAATGGCGATTGAAGCTGGTCGTCTCGGTTTTGAAGCTGGACGAATCCCTGAGAAAAACTACGCTGTTGCCAGCAGCCCACTGACAGGAATGGTGACATCTTGATTGAGCGCTACAAAAAACAGGAATTATTTTTAGGACGTGACAATCAAGCAAAATTGCATGATGCGCATGTTTTGGTTGTTGGTGCTGGTGCACTTGGGTCATCTAGTGCTGAAATGCTCGCTCGCGCTGGTGTTGGGAATTTGACGATTGTTGATCGTGATTATGTTGAATGGAGCAATCTGCAGCGCCAACAGCTCTATACTGAGAGTGATGCGTCTGAAACTTTACCAAAAGCAGTCGCTGCAAAAATGCGGCTTTCGCAGATTAATAGTGAAATTACGATTGAAGCGATTGTCTCTGATGTGAATAGTCAAAATATTGAAGAGCTCGTTGCTGGTAAATCAGTTATTGTCGATGCAACCGATAACTTTGAAACGCGGCTAATTGTTAATGATGCTGCGGTGAAGTTTGGCATTCCATTTGTATTTGGGGCATGCGTGGGCAGTTATGGGCTTTCTTTTACAGTACAGCCTGGTGTAACTCCGTGCCTGCATTGCTTGATGGACAACCTTCCAACACAAGGGATGACCTGTGATACAGTTGGGGTGATCAGCCCGATTGTTTCAGTCGTGGCATCGTTTCAGGTGACAAGGGTATTTCAACTATTAACTGGCTGTGAAGTCCCGCCGGTTTTAAATTCATTTGACATTTGGAGGGGCGAAAGCTCGAAGATTAATATTGAAAAATTAAAGCAGAGTAGCTGCCCAACTTGTGGCGAGGCTGCTACCTTCCCATATTTGTCTTTTGAAAATAGCACCAAAACGGATGTGTTATGCGGTCGTGACGCAGTGCAGCTCCGTCCTGGAGGAGCGAAGGTGCCATCGTTGGAGCTATTGGCGCAAGCAGTGGTCGGCATCAGCGATGAGGTCATCGCGAACACCTATTTACTGTCCTTCAAGTATGAAGGCCATCGAATTGTCTTGTTCCGTGATGGTCGCGCCATCATCCACGGCACCAACGACCCAGTCCGCGCACGGTCAATCTATAATAGAATCATAAGTTAAGTGGGGGGTCTGACGGGGTCTGACCTCACTAATCATCTCAAACCAAGTTCTACCTTCTAAAGATGAGTTGCATAGCAAAGGAATGTGCTCTAAATAAACTTGTAGGGTCTGACGGGGTCTGACCTCACTAATCATCTCAAACCAAGTCCAAACTTCTTAAGATGAGTCGCGTAACGAGGATATGTGCTCAAAATAAACTTGTGGGGTCTGACGGGGTCTGACCTCACCAATCATTTCAAGCCAAGTTCTATCTTCTTAAGATGAGTCGCGTAACGAGGATATGTGCTCTAAAAGAAATGTTGGGGTCTGACCCCTAAACTGATACTCAATAAGCGGAGAAATTCCCCTTAATGTTTATAAAAGTGGGTAAAGAAGCAGAAATAAGCGGAGAAATTCCGCTTAATCCCTCAAAATAAGGCAAAAACTAATGATTTTAATAATATAAGCGGAAAAACTCCCTCTATTATTAGGGAAATAAGGGTATTTCCTAGAATAACAGGAAATTCTCCCTCTATTTTTTTAGTCAGACCCACCAATCATCTCAAACCAAGTGAAATCGGGGTCTGACCTCACCAATCATTTCAAGCCAAGTTCTATCTTCTTAAGATGAGCCTCGTAACAAGGATATGTGCACTAAAAGAAATTGTGGGGTCTGACCCCTAAACTGATACTAAATAAGCGGCGAAATTCCGCTTAATGTTTATAAAAGTGGGTAAAGAAGCAGAAATAAGCGGAGAAATTCCGCTTAACCCCTCAAAATAAGGCAAAAACTAATGATTTTAATAATATAAGCGGAAAAACTCCCTCTATTATTAGGGAAATAAGGGTATTTCCTAGAATAACAGGAAATTCTCCCTCTATTTTTTTAGTCAGACCCACCAATCATCTCAAACCAAGTGAAATCGGGGTCTGACCTCACCAATCGTTTCAAGCCAAGTTCTATCTTCTTAAGATGAGCCTCGTAACAAGGATATGTGCACTAAAAGAAATTGTGGGGTCTGACCCCTAAACTGATACTAAATAAGCGGAGAAATTCCGCTTAATGTTTATAAAAGTGGGTAGAGAAGCAGAAATAAGCGGAGAAATTCCGCTTAACCCCTCAAAATAAGGCAAAAACTAATGATTTTAATAATATAAGCGGAAAAACTCCCTCTATTATTAGGGAAATAAGGGTATTTCCTAGAATAACAGGAAATTCTCCCTCTATTTTTTTAGTCAGACCCACCAATCATCTCAAACCAAGTGAAATCGGGGTCTGACCTCACNCTTAATGTTTATAAAAGTGGGTAAAGAAGCAGAAATAAGCGGAGAAATTCCGCTTAACCCCTCAAAATAAGGCAAAAACTAATGATTTTAATAATATAAGCGGAAAAACTCCCTCTATTATTAGGGAAATAAGGGTATTTCCTAAAATAACAGGAAATTCTCCCTCTATTTTTTTAGTCAGACCCACCAATCATCTCAAACCAAGTGAAATCGGGGTCTGACCTCACCAATCGTTTAAAGCCAAGTTCTATTTTCTTAAGATGAGTCACGTAACGAGGATATGTGCTCTAAATGAACTTATGGGTCTGATCCCTATAAGAGAAAAAGCTCCCGAGCGTCAATCGCCTGGGAGCTTTTCCAATTAATTCACATGTAAAAACTTGGCTACATCTTCTTCAGTTAGAAGGTTACCTACAAAGAACGAACCAAACTCGCCGTAACGAGCACTTACTTCATCAAATCGCATTTCGTATACTAGCTTTTTAAATTGAAGCACATCATCAGCGAATAATGTTACGCCCCATTCGTAATCATCGAAACCGACTGAACCAGTAATGATTTGCTTCACCTTACCAGCATATTTGCGGCCAATCATGCCGTGGCTGCGCATCATATCGCGGCGAGATTCCATCGGTAGCATGTACCAGTTATCATCGCCTTGGCGACGCTTGTCCATTGGATAGAAGCAAACGTATTTATTTTTCGGTAAAATTGGGAAAAGACGAGCAAGCACCTGTTGATTTTGATATGGATCCTCATCAGCAGGAAGATAGTTGCTCAATTCAACTACAGACACATAGGAATGCGCCGGAATTGTATATTCAGCCAATTTTGTTTTGTTGAATTCTGTTTCAATTTCATTTAATTCTTCCATCGTTGGACGCAAAATCATCATCATAAAGTCTGCTTTTTGGCCAACAATTGTATATAGAGCGTGGCTACCCTCTTTGTTCGCTTGTGTCTGATTCCACTTTTCTACAAGCTCCAAAAATTCATGAATCGCCGTTTGGCGCTCATCGCTCGATAACATTTTCCAAAGTGTCCAATCGACGGTACGGAAATCGTGTAAACAATACCAACCATCAAGAGTTTGTGCTGCTTCACTCATTATTAAATCACTCCTAAAGTGTTTCTAAAATTCTCAACATTACTATATCATAGTTTAGCCGAAGGACATACGAATAAACTCTGAAGCTAAAAGAAATTGTCAAAGATTGTAAAAATAATGCGCGATTAGGTATAATAACCTAAGTGAAATTGTTTAGTGGAAGGCACTATTCTCACTATTTAAAAATTAAGAATAGAAGAACTTTAGCCATAGTGGTGATAATTGTATTGTAGAATATTGATTTTTCTTTTGGGTAAAGTATTCTAAAGGAAGAGTGTTTTTTAGGAGGGTATTTATGGCTGATTTATTTACAGATTTAAAAGCAAAAGTAAGTGGGCGCGAGCTGAAAATTGTTTTTCCAGAAGGATTAGATGAAAGAATTTTAAAGGCTGCGTCAAGATTAGCATCTGAGCAAATCTTAACTCCTGTGTTAGTGGGTGACATCGAACAGATTCAGAAGAAGGCTGTTGAGCTGAATGTATCTGTCGATGCTTGCGAGATTTATGACCCAAAAAATTACGCAGAAATGGACGAGTTAGTAGCATCGTTCGTAGAACGCCGTAAAGGCAAAGCAACTGAGGAGGATGCTCGCAAAATTCTTCTTGATGAAAATTACTTCGGAACAATGCTTGTACATACAAATAAAGCAGTAGGTCTTGTGAGTGGTGCAGCTCATTCAACTGCTGATACAGTTCGCCCTGCATTGCAAATCATCAAAACTAAGCAAGGTGTTTCAAAAACCTCCGGTGTATTTATCATGGTACGTGGCGATGAAAAATACGTATTCGCCGATTGCGCAATTAATATTTCACCAGACAGCAATGACTTAGCTGAAATCGCGATTGAAAGCGCGAAAACAGCGCAAATGTTTGACCTTGATCCACGCGTGGCAATGTTAAGCTTCTCAACTAAAGGCTCAGCAAAATCTCCGGAAACAGAAAAGGTTTCAGCTGCGCTAGAGATTGCGAAAGAGCGTGCGCCTGAGCTTGTGATTGACGGTGAATTCCAATTTGATGCAGCCTTCGTTCCATCTGTGGCAAAGGCGAAAGCTCCTGGCTCAGTCATCCAAGGCGATGCAAACGTTTTCGTATTCCCAAGCTTAGAGGCGGGGAATATTGGTTACAAAATTGCGCAACGCTTAGGTAACTTCGAAGCGGTAGGCCCAATCCTACAAGGCTTAAACCGCCCGGTTAACGACTTATCCCGCGGTTGTAACGATGAAGATGTATACAAACTCGCATTGATTACCGCCGGCCAAGCATTATAATTTGATGAAGTAAAATAGAGTCAGTTCATTTGCGGACTGACTCTTTTTCTTGTAAAAAAAAGCTATATTTTCGATTGTAAATACAGATAACCTGTGACAAAATTCACTTACGTCGATAAAAATTGAAAACTCGTCGATAAATGGCTCAAACTCGTCGATAAAAGGTCAAAACTCGTCGATAAATGGCTCAAACTCGTCGATAACTACGATAAAAGGAGAAAACACATGAACGAGGCTCAGCAATTACTTCGTCAAGCGCAATGGCGTATCATCGACCAAACAGGACTAGGCCCCCAATTTGGCGCATTGCAATCATTTGGCATCGATGACACCCTTTGTGCCTCAGTCGGAACTGGACTAGCACCGGCAACAGCTAGAGCTTGGGTCCATCACAAGACGATTGTGCTTGGCATTCAGGACACGAAGCTTCCCCACCTAAAAGATGGACTGCAGTTTCTAAAAGAACAGGGTTATTCCTATATTGTTCGGAATTCTGGCGGACTTGCGGTTGTCCTCGATGAAGGCGTGCTCAACCTGACCCTTGTCCTTCCTGAAAAAGATAGAGGAATTGAGATTAACAGGGGCTATGAAGCAATGTTTTTATTAATAAAGCAAATGTTTGCTGATTTTTCGGAGGCAGGACACGAGATTGAAGCTTATGAAATCGCCGAATCCTATTGCCCAGGAAGCTATGATTTGAGTATTGCCGGGAAAAAGTTCGCGGGCATTTCGCAGCGCAGGCTCAAAAACGGAGTGGCGGTGCAAATCTATCTTTGTGTGACTGGAAGTGGGGCCAAGCGTGCCGAAATCATTAAGGATTTTTATGAAAAAAGCAAAAAGGGCGAACAGACGAAGATTAAATATCCGAACATCAATCCAAACGTGATGGCCTCGTTGTCCGAATTGCTCGGAGTGAATATTTCGGTTGCTGATTGCCTGCTTCGATTTTTAAAATCAATCAAGGAATTCGGCGGACAAATTAATTCGGGGCAATTAACGCAACAAGAAATTCCGCTCTTCTCTGATTACTACGACCGCGTCGTAGAGCGCAATCATAAAATGCTTACAACATAAAAAGCCGCCTCCATAGTGGAAGCGGCTTTCTGGTATGTCTAGCTATGGCGGCTAACCCCTCGAGTCGCTTCGGTCAATCAGATGAAGTCAAAATGCAAACTTCATCCGCTTGCCCTCCAGCGCTTGTCGGGGCTGGGCAAGCCGCCTTCGCATTTCGATATGTCTAGCTGCAGGCGCCATCGGCTCGAGGTCATAAGTCAATCAGTCCAAAAGGTAAAGAACAACCTTTCGGCCTGCTCGCCTTATGCTTGTCGCCGATAAACGGGCGCCTTCCGCTTTTCGATATGTCTAGCTGCGGCGGCTAGCCCCTCGAGGTCTTAAGCCAATCTGTCCAAAAGGTCAAAGTGCGACCTTTCGGCCAGCTCGTCTTAAGCTTGTCGGGGCTGGGCAAGCCGCCTCCGCATTTCGATTACTCCGCCATCTTTTCAAGATTCCCATTCCGGTCCATTTTGAAGGTGGTTTGTGGACGCTCCTCTTCTTCAAATAGGACAAGCTTTCTGGCACGATTCATGATTTTCATCAATGTTTCGTAGTCTTCCTGTATTGTTTCGGTATCCTGTTCAAGATGATTGATTTTGCCTTGAAGCTCTTGGTTATGTTTTTTTAGGTCAGCGAGTTCACGCTTTAATCTTTCATTCTCACTTTTTAGTATATCAACCTGATAATTTGAATGGTTAAAACTTTGTAAATAAGCAATGACCATATCCATTGTAATCGTTCTAACGGGCTGTGTCGGCATCGTTAACCGCCGTGTAACAGGCACTTGTACTGCGGGAATGTGTGAATCTTCCTCAGCCGCAGTTTCAGTTTGATTTTCGAGCTGGCTTGTTCCGGTTTGGCTAATAATAGTTTCGCTTCCACCAACATGGAGCTCGTTTGCAAACTCTTCCATTTCCATGCCGTTCGCGCCGATTAGGACAGGTTCAAGCTCACTAACCTGAACAACAGGTGGTGTATAGAGTAGCTTCTTCTTCCCACCTTGATCCTTGCCTAGTACTCTCTGGCGTTGCTTTCGTTGTTTTTTTGCTAAATCTAGTGCTTTTTCATATTGATGACGGACAACGGCGTTCCAACGGAAACCGCATGCAGCAGAAGTGCGATTTAATTTATCCCCTACCTCTTCAAAGGCATTAAGCTGGGTACTTCCTTCTCTTACATGTCTTAAGACAGTTTCGGCTAGTAATAAATCATTCTCGTCCGTCCAAGCATCTTGGCGTACTTTCATATCCTCAACTCCCGGAAAAATAATATAAAATTTCAAATTGTATTTATATCTTTCCCAAATATTTGAAGTCATATACAAATTGAATAAAAGGATAATAGTTTTTGTTAATATTTTCATATAGTATTTAGGGAACCGAAATATAAGGTAACCGAAAATCTCAACAGTTTCCAATTTTGTGGAAAACCAAGCTACTTGCATATGTGTTGGAGAAACTGTAAAATACATGTGACCTAATAGGTAGATTTATTTGGATAAAAAAATACATTTTGAACTGAAACAGTGTCTAGCGCAAGGCGCCATCGGCTCGAGGTCATAAGCCAATCCCTTCCGGAAATCAGGATTTCCTGCAGGTCTCGTCTTATGCTTGTCGCCGAAGCCTAAGCGACTTGCGCTTTTCTTAAATATAGAGTGAAGAAAGGGTTGTCCTAAATGGCAAACGAATTTCGTGTTTGCGACGATTGTCAGGCAGTAAACACAAAAACGCTTATTCCACGATTGAAGAAAATAGATCCAGATGCAGATATTAAAATTGGCTGTCAATCCTATTGCGGTCCCGGTCGGAAGAAAACCTTTGCGTTTGTCAATAATCGGCCAGTAGCGGCACTCTCAGAGGATTCACTAATAGAAAAAATTGAAGCAAAGCTGAAAAAATAAATAACGAAGCGCAAGTTTAGCGGAGTCCACTAGTCGCTAGGCGCAGGTGCTCGACGTGTCCAAAATCACCTTCGATTCATGAATCTGGGGTGATTTTTATTTTCAAATTATATAAAAAATTGTCACTGAAACATTCGTGAATTGGGCAATAAAACGGGATATAATGGTAATATGTTATTTTGAAAAGCGGATGGTGCTCATAAAGGGGCGCTACACTAAGAAAAGGGGTCAATCATGGAGTATGCAGCGGAGAAATTAAATGAGGAAAAGGTATTCAAGGATCCCGTTCACCGCTATGTACATGTACGGGACAAAGTAATTTGGGACTTGATTGGTACTAAGGAATTTCAACGATTGCGGAGAATTAAGCAGTTAGGAACCACTTATTTAACCTTCCATGGTGCCGAGCATAGCCGTTTCAACCACTCGCTCGGTGTTTATGAAATTATCCGGAGAATTATCGATAACGTGTTCGAAGGTAGACCGGAGTGGAATCCAGATGAACGGTTGCTGTCATTATGCGCAGCGCTGTTACACGATTTAGGGCACGGTCCATTCTCGCATTCTTTTGAAAAGGTATTTGATTTTGATCACGAAGAGTTTACGAGAGCAATTATTTTAGGGGATACAGAAGTAAACCAGGTGTTGACCAAAGTTCATCCTAATTTTCCGGCTAAAGTTGCTGAAGTCATAGCCAAAACGTATTCAAGCAAGCTAGTTGTTAGCTTGATTTCAAGTCAAATTGATGCGGACCGCATGGACTACTTGCAGCGTGATGCCTATTTTACAGGGGTAAGCTATGGCCATTTTGATATGGAGCGGATCCTGCGCGTGATGCGGCCTCGCGAGGACCAGGTTGTCATCAAGCATAGCGGAATGCACGCAGTTGAGGATTACATCATGAGCCGTTATCAAATGTATTGGCAAGTGTATTTCCATCCAGTTACCCGCAGCGCGGAAGTGATTTTAACAAAAATCCTCCATCGAGCTAAAGAGCTTTATGAAAGTGATTATGAGTTCAAATCAGAGCCAAAACACTTTGTTTCTTTTTTTGAAAATAAAGTAACGCTAGAAGACTATTTAAAATTAGATGAGGCTGTAATTCTGTTTTATTTCCAATTATGGCAGGAAGAGGAAGACGGTATCCTCAGTGATTTAGCGCGCCGATTTATGAATCGCAATTTGCTAAAATATGTAGAATTTGACCCAGCTAAGGAATATCGCAAGCTCACCCAATTATCGGAGCTTTTTAAAGAGGCTGGAATACAACCTGACTATTATTTGGTCGTTGATTCTTCTTCCGATTTGCCGTATGATTTTTATCGGCCTGGTGAAGAAGAGGAGCGTCTGCCGATTCACCTCTTAAGGAAATCAGGTGAATTACGCGAACTGTCGCGCGAATCAGACATTGTCGATGCGATTTCTGGAAAAAGAAGAACGGACCATAAGCTCTATTATCCAGCTGATATTATAGACGATTTATCTTCAAACGCTGACATAAAAAAACAAATCAAAGCACTGCTTGAGCAGTGATAGATGAATAATAAAATCTCCACTAAGAACAATAGGAGCTGACTTGTTTTGTTAAAAGACCACGCAAAAATTATCCATGCTATTTCCGTCTCCGGGGAAATTATCGGGCGGAAGAAGTTGCAGAAAATGATCTATATCGCGAAAAAGATTTCGTTCCCGTTTCAAGAGCGGTTCCAGTTCCATTTTTACGGTCCATATTCTGAGGAATTAACCTTGCGAGTCGAAGAGCTGTGCAATATGGGCTTTATTAATGAAATTAAAGAGAAAAAGGGCGGCTACTATCAATATCGCTATCAGTTGACTGATGCAGGTAAAGAGTTTTTGAGCATCCATGAAGTGAATATGCCAGCACTTCCAGACTGTCTTAACGATATGAATGGTCAAAATGCTAGATTTTTGGAGTTAGTTTCAACTGTTTTATATTTTAATAATCTTCCAAAAGAGGAAGTAGAGGAGAAGGTCTTTACTTTAAAAAGTAAGCAGCGATACACCGTTGAAGAAATTGATGAGGCCTATGACTATATTGCTTCACTAACAGAAAAAGCTAAGCACTAAAATGTGCTTAGCTTTCGTTTTGTAATGATATGCATGAACGCTATTAAGAATTATTTGTCGCTTAAGCGAGTTCCAGCAACAGCGTAATGATTTTTAGACATTTCTTCGATAAAAACAACGATATTTTCCTTTGGAGCATTTGCTGTTTCACTTACTGCTTCTGTTACCTTTTCTACTAAAGCTCTTTTTTGCTCTTCAGTACGACCTTCTAACATTTTCACAGTTACGTATGGCATATGTATTCTCTCCTTTTGTGTATTTCCCATATGTTGGGTAGCAACGTCTCAAGCTAATGAAAGCGTTACTATATCGTATGTAGTTTTTCATATTTTCACTCTTTAGGCAAGGACTAAACCATCATTTTTCACATTTTATTCTGTTTCAGTTATACTTTTTAAAAAGGAGTGATTCAGTGGAGCAATTAGAACGATTTTTGCTGTATTCTTTACACGATTTGCCCTATGTCATCATTACATTAATTATTGCTTTTTCCGTGCATGAATTTGCTCATGCGTTTGTCGCCTTTAAATTCGGGGACTCAACTGCGAAAAATCAAGGCAGATTAACATTGAACCCGATGAAGCATTTAGATCCATTGGGAACGATTCTGATTTTTATCGCAGGGTTCGGCTGGGCTCGGCCTGTGCCAGTCAATCGTTTCTTCTTCAAAAACCCGCGCCTAGCCGGCATTCTCGTTTCGATTGCCGGACCGCTCAGCAATTTACTCTTGGCTTCACTCGCTTACTTGGTTTGGTACGGAATGCTAAAGGTTGGACTTGGCGAAACAGTTGGCATGAATTTGCTTGATTTCTTCAACATATTTATTCAATTAAACATGGTGTTATTTGTCTTTAATTTATTGCCGTTTCCACCATTGGACGGTTATCGCATTATCGAGGATCTAGTGCCTGCGAATGTCCGCCCGCGCTTAACACAATACGAATCGTACGGGTCGATTATCTTTTTAATTTTAGTCATTACACCGCTAGATCGTTATACGATTCATCCAATCATGAACATAGTCATTCCGTTTTTCGCAAACGGCTTAAATAGCTTCTTCTCTGGATTATTTTTGTAAAATAATTAGGTGGAAGCTCATCGGCTTTGCGCCTAAAGCGGCTGAAATCAATCTATCACGCACATGAACAAAGGAGGATAAGGATGGAGGAAAACAAAAAGAAGCCAATTGGCTTTAACATTATCAAAAAGGAAGATCCAACAAAAGGACACGGTGGGTATGGGGCCGGAACGCTAAGCCTCGATAATATTTCACCGGTTATCATCGACGTTGAAGCAGGGGTAGCAGAGGTCGATGTCGGTGCCATGCACGCTCGAAGCGTCGTTGAAAAGGGAATCAAATTCTTGGCTAATCGAGACGAGGTACCAAATGGCAAGCCTTATTGGCTCGTTTGGGTGACGATTGACAAGAAAGCTGAAGGTTCATATTACGCTGGAGTGACAGCCTGCGAAATGACAGTGGACCGTGAAATCCGCCGTGGCTACAAATCATTACCCGAGCATGTTAACCGCATGGATAAGTCTTTGAAGCGCCAAATCATCGTTGATCATATGGATGAAAAATCAAAGCAAATCCTAGCAAAATTTTTGCAAAATCATAACGAAGAGATGTGGAAATTAGCTTCAGATAAGCTCAAAAATGACCTTTCTGTATAAATAATTTTTTTGCACAAATAACTTGCGAGTTTTGGATAAAAATTGTAAACTAATCGTAAACGTTACGAGAAACGTGAAGCTAGGACACGAAAAACCCCGGGACCTTAAGTCTCGGGGTTTTTTGTCTAAAAAAATAGTGTTAAAACGGACTTAAATGACTCATCAAGAGCTCATGAGTTCAAAACGAGATTGGAAATCCGAAGAAATGAACTCATGAAGGGCTCATGAGTTCAAAACGAGATTGGAAATCCGAAGAAATGAACTCATGAAGAGCTCGTGAGTTCAAAACGAGATTGGAAATCCGAAGAAATGAACTCATGAAGGCCTCATGAGTTCAAAACAAGGTAGGAAATCCGAAGAAATGAACTCATGAAGATCTCATGAGGCCAAAAGCCTATGAGCCCCATATCCGTTTATACCATGGGTCATCCTTGCCTTCTGCAGGCTTAGGCTGCTTGCCATTTTTCTGCTTTTTGCCCTCATGCTCGGCAATATGATCCGTACAATACTCTGTAGGCTCGGTGCCGGCTGCAAAATAAGTCTTTCTTTTTACCGGACAATCCTTCGTCGCGAGCAAACCGTTTTCAGGGTCTACACTTACACCAACGACGCCTTTAGGTGCCTTAAATTTCTTAACAGGCTTATCCGCTAATGCTTCTTCCATAAAATTAATCCAAATATTCTTCGCATAAGACTTCTCAACGGTCAGCTCGAGCGGCTTCCCTTTATCATAGCCAGTCCAGACTGCGGAAACGAGCTGTGGCGAGTAGCCAACCATCCAGCTATCAGATTCTGTTGTGCCTGATTTCCCGGCATATTGGCGCGTCATTTTGTTAGAAATGGTGCTGCCAGTCACACCTGTATAGCCGTTGAGTTTTTTATCAAACATTCCGGTCATCATATGGGTCATTACATAGGCAAGTTCAGGTTTAATTGCCTGATTGCTCGGCTTTTCCTTGCTGAAAAGAATATGTCCATCTCGGTCGACGACTTTTTCAATCAAAACTGGCTCCACTTGTTTGCCGCCATTGGCAAAAATGCTGTAGGCGTTGGCCATTTCAATCATTCGCACTCCGGAAGTTCCGAGTGCCGCAGATGGCACCCTTTCAATTGGCGAGTGAATTCCAAAGCGCTTTGCCGTTTCCGAAAGCGCGTCCTCACCTAAAAATAAATGAGTCTTCACAGCAAAGACATTATCAGAAACAGCAAGTGCCTGAGCCATCGTTATTTCTTTTTCCGCATAAAGATTATTGAAGTTATGCGGTGTATACTCAGGTTGATTATTTTCAAATCGGAACGTTGTCAGCTCGCTTTTCATCGTTGTCGATGGGGTAAAACCATGCTCGAGCGCTGCATAATAAACGAGTGGTTTTATCGTTGATCCTGGCTGCCGGACCGCTTGAACAGCCCGATTAAATGGACTTTCTTGATAATTACGGCCACCGACCATCGCTTTCACATGGCCATTCTTTGGATTCATTGCCACAAGTCCCGCTTGAATTTCTGACTCATCAGAAATCAGCTTTTCGATTGTTTTTTCGGCGATCTCCTGCTGCTTCAAGTTCAAGGTAGTATAAATTTTTAACCCGCCGAGTTCGATCGTACCTTCATCCACGTTCAATACTGATTTTAATTGTTGACGAACCGCGTCTTGAAAATACGGGGCAATTCCGGTTTTCGTATGCTGATGTTTGCCGACAAGCTTAATGGGCGCAGCCGCCGCAGCTTCAGCTTTCTTTTTATCAATGAGCTGATGGTTGACCATCGAGTTTAGGATGAGTTGTTGCCGCTTTTTTGCATTTTCCATTGAGACGAGCGGTGAGTAGACGCCTGGACCTTTAGGTACGCCAGCTAATAATGAAGCCTCAGCGAGCGTTAAATCTGAAGCATTTTTTCCAAAATAATACTGACTTGCTGCTTGAACACCGTAGGCGCCGTTGCCGAAATAAATCGTGTTCAAATAGCCCTCTAAAATTTCATCCTTAGAATAGTTCATTTCTAAACGAATGGTGTAAAACGCTTCGTTTAGCTTTCGTTTCCACGTCTTACCATGATCTAAATATAAGTTCCGAGAGTATTGCTGCGAAATCGTGCTGGCCCCTTGGACCATCGCCATTGCCTTGATGTCCGCGAGCACAGCTCCACCAATTCGTTTAATATCAAAGCCATGATGATTGTAAAAATTTTTATCTTCAATAGAAATAATTGCGTCAACAAACGCTGGTGAAATTTCTTCCAATGGCAGCCAATAACGCTTTTGCCCGGAATTGCTTTCGCCGATGATTGAGCCATCGTCGGCATAGTACAGCGTCGATTGCGGGACAACTAGAGGCGGTGCTCCAAGGATTTTGGCATAACTTAATACGCCAATGAACAACAGCATCATTAATGTGAAGCCAATTAAGCTGATAATGAATAACGCCCGTAAATATTTAATCGTCCTACGGAAGCCATGGTCTGTCATTAATTCCATTTGAAGTCACCTCACTTTTTAATTCTTCTTCGTCGTTAAAAATCAACCTAGTAAGAGAATGATAGCAATATTAGTAGTATGAAATAATTGGTAGTATTTTAAACATAAAATGGTAAACATTAATTTGCTAGTTGAACGGATTTTTGTGTCACTTTTCGACAAAATCCCTAACTTTTTACTATGCAATTTCGTTTGTTTCTACTATACTTTTCTAAGGTTTGAAAATTTGAGTTTGGGTACAATAACATAAAATGGGAATAACGAGGTGAGTTTTATGGGGCTTTGGTTTACCGAGAAGCAAACAGAAAACTTTGGAATTACCATGAAAGTGGAACGTACCTTACATACAGAACAAACTGATTTTCAAAAGCTCGAAATGGTTGAAACAGCAGAGTGGGGCAATATGCTTTTGCTCGATGGAATGGTGATGACATCTGTTCGCGATGAGTTTGTTTATCACGAAATGGTGGCACATGTTCCGTTGTTTACCCATCCCAATCCTGAAAATGTGTTAGTCGTTGGCGGTGGCGATGGTGGGGTGATTCGCGAAGTATTGAAGCATCCAAGTGTCAAAAAGGCAACGCTAGTCGATATTGATGGAAAGGTTATCGAATATTCGAAGAAGTTCTTGCCTGAAATTGCTGGAATGCTAGATGACCCGCGCGTTAATGTTCAGGTCGATGATGGCTTTATGCATATTG
The DNA here is from genome assembly GCF_902168435.1 of Bacillus marasmi. Taxonomy (GTDB): domain Bacteria; phylum Bacillota; class Bacilli; order Bacillales; family Cytobacillaceae; genus Bacillus_BU; species Bacillus_BU marasmi. The sequence continues at coordinate 78,811 of NZ_LR656175.1, read as the reverse complement.
CTAATAGTGATAATGAATATGACGTCATCATGGTGGATTCGACTGAGCCAGTGGGGCCGGCTGTGAACTTGTTTACGAAAGGTTTCTATGCCGGGATTGCCAAGGCTTTGAAGGATGACGGGCTATTTGTCGCGCAATCTGACAATCCATGGTTCAAGGCGGATTTAATCCGCGATGTTCAAAGGGATGTCCGTGAGATATTCCCGATTACACGTCTATACATAGCAAATATTCCAACCTACCCAAGCGGCATGTGGGCCTTTACGGTTGGTTCAAAGAAGTACGATCCGCTCGAAGTCAGCGTTGATCGCTTCCACGAAATACAAACAAAATACTATACAAAAGAACTTCACAAAGCAGCCTTCGTCCTGCCCAAATTCGTGAACGATTTAACACAGTAAAGCAGTGGGGGACAGTCCCCCGATGCGGTGCTGCGGTGAAGTGCTGGGGGACTGTCCCCAAAGAGAGAAGGAGGATTCATTTTTATGCGTTTTGATGAAGCTTATCAAGGGAATGTTTTTATTAAGAGTCATCCTAATTATGAGGAGAGCCAAGCGGTCCTTTATGGAATGCCAATGGATTGGACGGTAAGCTACCGCCCGGGCTCACGTTTCGGCCCAACAAGAATTCGCGAGGTTTCACCAGGTCTTGAAGAATACAGCGCCTATTTAGACCGCGAACTTGAAGAAGTAAAATATTTTGATGCTGGTGATATTCCACTTCCGTTTGGAAACCCGCAAAGAAGCATTGATTTAATTGAAGAGTTTGTAGACAAAATTCTTGCTGATGGCAAGTTTCCATTAGGAATGGGTGGGGAACATCTAGTAACATGGCCAGTTATTAAAGCGATGTACAAGAAATACCCAGACCTAGCCATCATTCATATGGACGCACATACAGATTTGCGTGAAAGCTACGAGGGCGAGCCGCTATCACACTCGACACCAATTCGTAAGGCTGCCGAGCTCATCGGACCTAAAAACGTTTACTCATTCGGTATCCGTTCCGGAATGAAGGAAGAGTTCGAGTGGGCGAAAGAAGTCGGTATGCATATTTCTAAATTTGATGTGCACCAACCTTTGAAGGAAATTCTTCCTGAGCTATCAGGCCGTCCGGTTTACGTAACAATCGATATCGATGTTCTTGACCCAGCTCACGCACCTGGAACAGGCACTGTTGATGCAGGCGGTATCACTTCACGCGAGCTGCTCGCTTCAATCCATGAAATTGCTAAATCTGATGTTAACGTTGTCGGCGGCGATTTAGTTGAAGTTGCGCCAATCTATGATCCATCTGAACAAACAGCAAACACAGCAAGCAAGCTTATCCGTGAAATGATTTTAGGCTGGATAAAATAGCAACCTAGTTCTAACGGAGACTGAACATACAGTCTCCGTTTTTTGATGAGTTTAGCAAGTATTCGAGCGGAAATGGCAAGTAAATCTGGATTTTGGCAAGTATTCGAGCGGAAATGGCAAGTAAATCTGGATTTTGGCAAGTAAATCAAAATTCCGGCAAGTAAGCAGGTTAATCTGGCAAGTAAACATCATTTCGACCGAATTCAAATTACTATTTTTAAAAATCAACCCTAATCTTGCGCTTTCCAATCAGTAAACTTATACTAAAAAGGTTATAATAGATGAACAACAAAGGAAGTGCTGCCGTTGCCTGAAGAACACCGAGCATCACAGACTCAAATACCTGTGAAACTATACATAAAAACAGTCATATACCATCCAGAATCCACAGAACCAGAAAAATATGAACTCATCGTATTTGGTCAATATCAGCGCACTGCGACCGCGTCCTATCTACGCTATCAAGAGGTTTTAGAGGCAGGAACTGTCAATACCACGGTAAAAATCGCGCACAACGACAGGGAAATGATGATTTTACGAAACGGTGCTATTAAAATGCGCATGGTTTTCCGACCCAATACACCAGTATCAGGCACTTACCATGCCCCGCATGGATACATGGAAATCGTCACCGAAGCAAAATCCTTCGCACATGAACACAACAACAATACAAACGAAGGAACCATCAAACTTAAATACGACTTATCGATGCAAGAAACACTTGCCGGTACATACAATCTCGAAATCAAATACAAGGAGGAACGAAAATGAATATTGCAGAACAAGTTCAAACGAAGCTTAAAGAAGCAATAAAGCAAGCCGTCATTGGGGCGAACCTTGCTACTGAAGAAAATATTCCAGATGTCATTTTAGAAACACCTAGAGACAAATCTCATGGTGACTACTCAACGAATATGGCGATGCAATTAGCTCGCCTCGCGAAAAAGCCGCCGCGCGCGATTGCTGAGGAGCTTATCCAAAGCTTCGATTTATCGAAGGCTTCTATCGAAAAAATGGAAATTGCTGGACCTGGCTTTATTAATTTTTACATGAATAATAGCTACTTAACCGAGCTCATTCCAACTATTTTACAGGCAGGACCGAAATACGGTGCAACGACCGTCGGCAACCACCAAAAAGTCCAGGTTGAGTTCGTGTCTGCCAACCCTACTGGCGACCTACATCTTGGTCATGCTCGTGGTGCTGCAGTCGGCGACTCACTTTGCAATATTTTAAGCCTAGCTGGCTATGATGTATCCCGTGAATACTACATCAATGACGCTGGTAACCAAATCAATAATCTTGCCCTTTCTGTTGACGCGCGCTATTTCCAAGCATTAGGCATCGACAAGCCAATGCCGGAGGATGGCTACCACGGCGCTGACATTATTGGAATCGGGAAGCGCCTTGCTGAGGAATTTGGTGACAAGTTCGTCGCATTAAGTGATCAAGAACGTTTCGACACATTCCGCGAATATGGCTTAAAGTACGAAATGGAAAAATTAAAACAGGATCTTGAAAACTTCCGAGTTCGTTTTGATGTTTGGTATTCAGAAACATCGCTTTACAACAACGGAAAAATCGATACTGCGTTAAAAACGTTAAGAGATAACGGCCACATCTATGAAGAGGACGGCGCAACTTGGCTCCGTACAACGCCAATGGGTGATGATAAAGACCGCGTGCTTATTAAGCAAGATGGCTCTTATACTTACTTAACACCTGATATCGCCTACCATAAGGACAAGCTTGAGCGCGGCTTTGAAAAATTAATCAATATTTGGGGTGCTGACCACCACGGTTACATTCCGCGTATGAAAGCAGCGATTGAAGCGCTTGGCTATGACCGCGAGGCTTTAGAGGTAGAAATTATCCAGCTCGTTCACCTGTATAAAAACGGTGAAAAAATGAAAATGAGTAAGCGTACCGGTAAAGCGGTAACGATGCGTGAGTTGGTAGAAGAGGTTGGCTTAGATGCAGTTCGTTACTTCTTCGCAATGCGTTCAGCCGATACTCATTTAGATTTCGATTTGGATTTAGCGGTATCGCAATCCAATGAAAACCCTGTTTACTATGCGCAATATGCCCATGCTCGAATTTCGAGCATCCTTCGTCAAGGCGAGGAGCAGGGCTTAAGTTCTAGTGACGCACCGGATTACTCTTTAATCGGTGCAGAGAAGGAAATCGAGCTCTTGAAAAAGCTTGGTGAATTCCCACAGGCGGTAGCTGAGGCTGCACAAAAACGCATGCCGCACCGCATCACGAACTATATTTATGACCTAGCATCTGCGTTCCATAGCTTCTACAATGCTGAAAAGGTGCTTGATCCAGAAAATAAACAAAAAACTGAGGCTCGTCTTGCTTTAGTAAAATCAGTCCAAATTACACTTCGCAACGCGTTAGCGCTAATCGGCGTATCCGCACCAGAAAAAATGTAAAAGGTATTAAAACAAAGCTACTCAAGTTGGAAAAACTTGGGTAGTTTTTTTATGTTGGTTTTAGTGTGGTAATCGCCCCATCTAGCCCGTGAAAAGCCGACTTAGAGTAATGAATAGAGTCTAATCGCCCCATCTAGCCCGAGAAAAGCCGACTTAGAGTAATGAATAGAGTCTAATCGCACCACCTAGCCCGTGAAAAACGAGAATAGAGTAATGAATAGGGTGTAATCGCACCATCTAGCCCGAGAAAAGCCGACTTAGGGTAATGAATAGAGTCTAATCGCACCATCTAGCCCGTGAAAATTGAGAATAGAGTAATGAATAGAGTGTAATCGCACCATCTAGCGCGTGAAAATCGAGAATAGAGTAATGAATAGGGATTAATCGCACCATCTAGCCCGTGAAAATTGAGAATAGAGTAATGAATAGAATCTAATCGCCCCATCTAGCACAGAAAAATCCCAAATAGGGTAATGAATCACTAACTACCTCTCCAAAATAGCAATTTTTTCATTCATGTACAAACACTAGCGGGGAATGCTAACTTTATGGTAGGATAATATAGTGAACAGACGTCTGACATCTACTGAAGGAGGGTTACCTTGAACATCGTTTTATTATCTTTATTTACTGGGTTTCTTGTTGGCTTTATTTTTGCCCTATTCAAGCTACCGATTCCAGCGCCACCTGCATTGGAGGGGGTCATTGGTATCGTCGGTATTTACTTAGGCTTCCAGCTTTTTGCAAAAATCTCTCCTTGGCTTACGAATTTAATAAAATAAATATATCAATAAAATAAAACTCGCCTATGACAGCATCATCAGGCGAGTTTTTTGCTGTGAAAACTGGATTTGTTTGAAGCAAAGGCCTACATAAACCGTGCAAGCGGCCGTGCGATAACTTCCTTGACCTTTGTCATCATGCTTACATTCGTTAAATCTGCTAGCTGCAGTTGTTTCGAATCACGTAAATCCAAATCGATAACATTCTTTATTTTTGCAATGGAAGGTTTATCAGTAATAAAGCAATTGATTTCATAGTTTAAAAACAAGCTGCGTTGGTCGAAATTTGTCGTGCCAATATCACAAATCAAGTCATCAAAAACCAGTGCTTTAGCATGATAAAATCCATTCATAAACTGATACACCTCAACGCCAGCAGCAAGTAGTGGACGTAAAAATCGATAAGAAGCTTCTTGCACAAGCATGTGGTCGGCGGCATGAGGTACTAAAATGGTAATTTTCACACCGCGCCGGGCGGCATCTAATAGGTCGTCAAGCAGCAGTTTGCTGGGAATAAAATAAGGTGTCCCGATAAAAATCGACTCTTGTGCAGCTCGAATTCGATTGGAAAATAACCCCTCCATCATTGCACCCTCAGAGGCGACTGCTTGAATCTTGGTTACGGCATTCTTATCAGCTAATTCAGGCTCGTTCATACTCTCAGCAGGCGCTTCAAAGAGTTTCGACATTTCGACATCCTGGAAGGCGGGCTTCGACATTACAGCCTGGCCAGACTGAGGGAAATAGCGGGAAAGCATCGGTACAGTTGCTTTCGTAGCCTTGCCCCAATCAAGCAAAAACTGAGTTTGCAGGTCGCAAACGATATCTCCGGATAATTTCATGTGGTAATCACGCCACGGTGATAATTTGGGATCCTTATCGATATATTCCTTACCGACATTGAAGCCGCCGAGGTAACCAAGCTTTCCATCTATGACGGCAATTTTGCGGTGATTGCGGACATTAGCCTTATAAAATAAAAATGGAAACTTCGGTACATGACTGAAGGCAAAGTGCACATTGGCTGCCTCCAGCTCGGCGATAATTTGTTTGGAAAGTCGAAAGCTTCCAACCCAGTCAAGGAGGAGGCGCACCTCAAGACCTTCGCGCGCTTTGACCTCCAAAAGTGAATAGAACTCTTTGCTGAAGGCATCATTCCTCCCAATATAAAATAAAATATGAATATGATTTTTAGCATTTTTTATCTCTTGAAACATATCCTTAAACAAATCTGGTCCTTCGTTAAATAAATAAAGCTGGCAGGAGCGAACTGGATATTCCTTCCGTTCACTACTCGCTAAATGACTTTTTCGGCCGAATTTATAATCAATATAAAGCAAAATGAAAAGAACGAATAAAAGTGCAAGCCCCATCAAGACATATTTCAAATCCATTCTCTCCTCAACTCATTTCCTCATAGTTTTTCCGAAAACATTTCAGCTATGAAGATTTTTTTAAAAATATTTCCTTTTAATTGAAAAATAAATGTTGACTGAACGCTCATTCACAATATAATAGAATTAAGAATAAATTCAGAATATTCAAAAATAATGTAATATTCTGTCGAAAAATGCGATAATGGAGATTTTCAGAAAGGGGAGTAATTGTTGATGAACGGACTGCTGTGGGTAAACTTAATAGCCTTTTTGGCTGTAACAGCATACGCGGTGAGCTTGTTTGTTTACGTTGTAAAAACAAGAATCACCTACATCAAGCTCGGAAAACAAGAAGAGTTTGATAACAATGTGAAAGCAAGACTCGACAAAATTTGGGTAAACGTTTTTGGACAAACGAAATTGATGAAGGACAAGAAAAGTGGAATCATGCATATCATGTTCTTTTATGGATTCTTACTTGTCCAGCTAGGAGCCATTGATTTTATTATTAAGGGGATTGTACCAGGTGCACACCTTCCACTAGGACCTTTGTATCCTGCCTTTAACTTTTTCCAGGAAATTGTCACTTTAGTTATTTTAGTAGCAGTTGTTTGGGCTTTTTATCGCCGTTATATTGAAAAGCTTGTACGCCTTAAGCGCGGTTTCAAAAATGGACTTGTATTAATTTTTATCGGTGGATTAATGTTATCTGTTTTACTTGGAAATGGAATGGGCATGATCTGGCATGGCCATGAGGCATCTTGGTCAGAACCAATTGCATCATCGATTGCAGGCGTTTTCTCCGGAATCGGTGAAACAGCTGCGATTGTTGTTTTCTATATTTCATGGTGGATTCATTTACTATTTTTACTAACATTCCTTGTTTACGTACCACAAGGTAAACATATGCACTTAATTGCAGGACCTGCCAATGTTTATTTGAATCGTCTCGATAAACCGGGAAAATTGAAATCAATTAACTTTGAAGATGAGTCACAGGAATCTTTCGGGGTAGGAAAAATCGAAGACTTTACTCAGCTTCAACTAGTTGACTTATATGCTTGCGTTGAATGTGGACGCTGTACCAATATGTGTCCGGCTACCGGCACAGGTAAAATGTTGTCGCCAATGGATTTAATGCTTAAATTGCGTGATCACTTAACGAATCATGGTGCTGCGGTAACCTCTAAACAACCGTGGGTACCAACATTCGCTTTCTCTAATACAAAGGGGAACCAATTAGCGTTAGCTGCTGGTGGTCAAGGTGCTGAAGAAGCAGCTGCATCACTTGCTTATTCACCAAGCTTAATTGGCGAGGTTATTACAGAAGAAGAAATCTGGGCTTGTACAACCTGTCGTAACTGTGAAGACCAATGTCCAGTTATGAACGAGCATGTTGAAAAAATCATTGACCTTCGTCGTTACTTAACGCTGACAGAAGGTAAATTAGACGCTGATGCTCAGCGCGCCATGACGAATATCGAACGCCAAGGAAACCCTTGGGGCTTAAACCGTAAGGAGCGCGAAAACTGGCGCGATGTTCGCGAGGATGTTGAAGTTAAAACGGTTAAAGAAATGAAAAAAGCTGGCGAAGAGTTCGAATACTTATTCTGGGTTGGCGCAATGGGCTCTTACGATAACCGCAGCCAAAAAATCGCTCTATCTTTCGCGAAGCTATTAAATGAAGCTGGCGTTAAATTTGCCATCTTAGGAAGCAAGGAAAAGAACTCTGGCGATACACCACGTCGTCTAGGAAACGAGTTCTTATTCCAAGAATTGGCTCAAGCTAATATCGATGAATTCCAAAAGAATGATGTGAAGAAAATTGTTACGATTGACCCACATGCCTTTAATATTTTCAAAAATGAGTATCCTGACTTTGGCCTAGAAGCAGAAGTGTACCATCACACTGAAGTTCTTGCTGAACTTGTTAAAGAAGGCAGATTGGTGCCTAAATTTGAAGTCAACGAGAAGATTACCTTCCATGATTCATGTTATTTAGGCCGATACAACGAAGTGTACGATCCGCCACGTGAAATTCTGAAAGCTATCCCAGGCGTGACACTTGTCGAAATGGAGCGTAACCGTGAAACCGGTATGTGCTGTGGCGCAGGCGGCGGCTTAATGTGGATGGAAGAGGAAACTGGTCACCGTATCAATGTGGCTAGAACGGAGCAAGCATTAGCTGTGAATCCTTCTGTCATCAGTGCTGGATGCCCTTATTGCTTAACGATGATCACAGACGGAACGAAGGCAAAAGAAGTGGAAGAAACTGTGAAAACTTACGATGTTGCTGAACTACTTGAAAAAGCAGTATGCGGCGACGAGAAAGAACTTGTCCATTAAACCACTTTTTTGACGAAACAAGTTTTCGACAGAATGTTTGAAAGTATAACAAGATTTGTAGGAACTAAACAAAAGGAAGGCCTATAATATCATGATTTGATAAAACTGCCTTCCTTTGTTTACAACCGAAACTGTAAAATATTGTCGAACACTTAATATTTAGAAATTTCAGTAAAGTGATATAATTTGGCTTGTTCCCGAAATAAGATAATGGTAAGTGGATCTCAAGAAGAGTTGCTCCTTTCACATTGAACTAGGTTTACAACGCAGACTGAAACAACTAGAATCAAATATTTTTTTTGTAAAGTAGCCGAGCGAGCGTTCAGTCGCTTTAACGGATTAACGTAATATTCGTGCAAGAGAAATAGATAAATTTGAGAAATAAGGAGTGAGTGGGAATATGACAAGAACAGTTATCGTTGGAGGAAAAAGAACGCCTTTTGGTAAATTCGGCGGAGGCTTAAGCGGGCTTAAAGCAGTAGAGCTTGGCGGAATTGCCGTAAAAGCTGCGTTAGAGGATGCCGGTGTAAGCCCTGAGAAAGTCGATGAATTGATCCTAGGAACAGTTCTTCAAGGGGGCCAGGGACAAATTCCTTCGCGCCAAGCAGCAAAATTAGCTGGTCTACCTTGGAACGTTCAGACAGAAACAATCAACAAGGTTTGTGCTTCAGGAATGCGCGCTGTCACTTTGGCTGATCAAATTATCCGCCTTGGTGATGCTGAAGTAATCGTTGCTGGCGGAATGGAATCAATGAGTAATGCGCCATATTTTATGCCTAACGCACGCTGGGGTCTCAGAATGAACGACAGCCAAGTCAAGGATTTAATGGTACACGACGGCTTAACTTGTAGCTTTACTGGTGTACATATGGGCTCATACGGAAACGGTACGGCAATCGATTACGACCTAAGTCGTGAAGAGCAAGATGCTTGGGCATACCGCAGCCATGTGCGAGCACTTGAAGCAATTGATTCAGGCCGATTTGCAGAGGAAATTGTTACAGTTGAAGTTCCTCAGAAGAAAGGTGAGCCAGTTCTAGTTGAACATGATGAATGTCCTCGCCGTGATACTTCATTAGAAAAATTAGCGAAGCTAGGTCCAGCCTTTAATAACACAGGTACAATCACAGCAGGTAACGCACCAGGCGTAAATGACGGTGCATGTGCCATCGTATTAATGAGTGAAGAACGTGCTAACCAAGAAGGAATCGCTCCAGAAGCTTACATCCTTGGTCATGTCGCACTAGCCCTAGAGCCACAAGAGTTTCCAATTAGCCCAGGGATCGCAATCAATGAGCTACTCGAGAAAACAGGTAAGAGTATCGAAGAAATTGACCTAATCGAAATTAATGAAGCTTTCGCAGCAGTATGCTTAGCAAGTAACAAAATCGCTAAGCTTGACCCAGAAAAGGTCAATGTTAACGGAAGTGCTGTTGCTTTAGGACATCCAATTGGTGCAAGCGGTGCCAGAATCATCTTAACCCTTGTTCACGAACTAAAACGTCGTGGCGGCGGCCTAGGAATCGCCTCTATTTGTAGCGGCGGCGGCCAAGGCGATGCAGTATTAATAGAAGTTCCTAAACAATAAGACAATATTTGCTTAGGTTGATTGGAGCGGAAGGTGTGAGACTCCTGCGGGAGCAGCGGGACAGGTGAGACCCCACAGGCGCGAATGCGCCGAGGGTGAAAAGCGGAAGCGGCTCGCTCAGCCCCGACAAGCGCTGGAGGGCAAACGGATGAAGTCCGCATTTTGACTTCATCTGATTGACCGAAGTGTCTCGAGGGGCTAGCCGCTGCAGCTAGACAAGGCTCCCGACTAGCCCCACGGAAAGCGAAGCGCCCGGAACGGAAATCAACCATGCTCAAACAATATTTTTTTTAAAAATAACAATCACAATACGCGCCTAAGCGCATATCGAATTAAGGAGGATACAAATGAACGTTCAAACAGTTATGGTAATCGGAGCAGGCCAAATGGGCTCAGGAATTGCTCAAGTATGTGCCCAAGCAGGCTACAAAGTTTTCCTAAATGACCTTAAACCAGAATTCGTAGAAAGAGGTCTTGGCGGAATTAACAAAAACCTATCCCGCAACGTAGAAAAAGGACGTATCACTGCTGACACTCGTGATTCAATCCTTGCAAACATCACAGCTTCTACTGATCTACAAGACGCTTCACAAGTTGACCTAGTTATCGAAGCAGCAGTAGAAAACATGGAAATCAAATCAAAAATTTTCGCACAACTTGATGAAATCGCACCAGCTCACGCAATCTTAGCGAGCAACACTTCATCACTACCAATCACAGAAATCGCTGCAGCAACAAAGCGTCCTGAAAAAGTAATCGGTATGCACTTTATGAATCCGGTTCCTGTTATGAAGCTTGTTGAAATCATTCGCGGTTTAGCAACAGCTGACGAAGTTTACCAAACAATCGAAGATATGACTAAAACTTTGGAAAAAGTTCCTGTTGAAGTAAACGACGCACCTGGTTTCATCTCAAACCGTATCCTTTTACCAATGATCAACGAAGCAATCTATGCTTTACACGAAGGTGTTGCATCAGTTGAAGCAATCGACGATGTTATGAAGCTTGGTATGAACCATCCAATGGGACCGCTTACACTTGCTGATTTTATCGGCTTAGATACTTGCCTATACATCATGGAAACATTACACGAAGGCTTTGGTGACGACAAATATCGCCCATGTCCATTATTACGCAAATATGTAAAGGCAGGCTGGTATGGTAAAAAATCTGGCCGTGGTTTCTACGTCTATGAGTAAGGCGGTTCAAACACTCAATCAGGAGGGAATCGCAATGAACCTCAAGTTCACCGACGAACAAGAGATGATGCGCAACATGGTTCGCGATTTTGCTAAAACAGAAATCACTCCTTTTATTGAAAAAATGGAACAAGGTCACTTTCCACGCGAAATATTAAATAAAATGGGCGAGCTTGGCTTAATGGGAATACCAATTCCAGAAGAGCTAGGCGGCGCGGAAATGGATTTTATTTCCTATATTATTGCCATCAATGAGTTATCAAAGGTAAGTGCCACAATCGGTGTTATCCTTTCAGTTCATACATCTGTTGGCACAAATCCTATAGTTTATTTTGGCAATGAAGAGCAAAAGCAAAAATTTGTACCGAAGTTGGCTTCGGGCGAATATTTAGGCGCCTTTTGCTTAACTGAGCCACAAGCTGGATCCGATGCGAGCGGTATTAAAACGCGCGCGGTCAAGGACGGCGATGATTACGTCCTGAACGGATCGAAGATTTTCATTACAAATGGCGGGGAAGCCGACGTGTATATCACATTTGCGGTAACCGACCCGACCTTAGGCACTAAAGGCATCTCAGCCTTTATTGTTGAGAAAAATACACCAGGCTTTATCGTTGGCAAAGATGAGCATAAAATGGGCCTTCACGGTTCTAGAACGCTCCAGCTAACGTTCGAAAATATGAGAGTACCAGCTAGTAATCTGCTCGGCAAGGAGGGCGAAGGCTTTAAAATTGCCATGTCCAACCTAGATGTCGGCCGTATTGGTATTGCCTCTCAAGCGCTTGGTATCGCAGAAGCTGCCCTAGAAGCGGCAACCGAATATGCAAAAACTCGCTACCAATTTGGTAAGCCAATCGCTGCCCAACAAGGCTTAGGCTTTAAGCTAGCTGATATGGCGACAAGCGTTGAAGCTGCAAGACTATTAGTCTATCGTGCTGCTGACTTGCGTGCGAAAGGTCTGCCTTGTGGCATTGAAGCTTCAATGGCAAAGCTATTCGCTTCAAGAACTGCAGTCGAAGTTACTACTGATGCAATCCAAGTATTCGGTGGCTACGGCTACACAGAAGACTATCCAGTAGAACGCTACTTCCGTGATGCAAAAATCACTGAAATTTACGAAGGCACAAGCGAAATCCAACGCCTCGTAATTAGCAAACATTTAATTAAGTAAACTGCTGTGTTGTTTAAATTATGTTGATTGAAGTGGAAGGCATGAAGACTCCTGCGGGAGCAAAGGGCATGGGGAGACCCCACAGGCGCAAAGCGCCGAGGAGGCTCCCCGCACCGCCCGCGGAAAGCGAAGTGCCTGGAACGGAAATCAACTGGTAGCAGCAATCTAACTAAGCTACATAGTTCACATTCAACATACATTAATCAATTAATCCAAAGGGGATGTAATACAATGAACTTCCAATTAACTGAAGAACATGAAATGATTCGTAAAATGGTACGCGACTTTGCTCGCAACGAGGTAGCTCCAAGTGCTGCAGAACGCGATGAAAACGAGCGCTTTGATCGTGAAATTTTCGACAAAATGGCTGAACTAGGCTTAACTGGTATTCCTTGGCCAGAACAATATGGCGGAATCGGTAGTGACTACCTTGCATATTGTATCGCTGTTGAAGAACTATCTCGCGTATGTGCTTCAACTGGGGTTACACTTTCAGCTCACACTTCATTAGCTGGATGGCCAATCTTCAAATTCGGTAACGAAGAACAAAAACAAAAATACCTACGCCCAATGGCAGAAGGTAAAAGTATCGGTGGTTACGGCTTAACTGAGCCAGGCAGCGGTTCTGATGCAGGCGGTATGAGAACTACTGCTCGTCGTGAAGGCGATCACTACGTATTAAACGGTTCAAAAATCTTCATCACAAACGGTGGAGTAGCTGATATCTATGTTGTATTCGCATTAACAGATCCAGAAAACAAAACAAAAGGCACAAGCGCATTCATCGTTGAAGCTGGATTCGAAGGCTTCTCAGTAGGTAAGAAGGAAAAGAAATTAGGCATTCGTTCATCACCTACAACTGAAATCATTTTCGAAGAGTGCCGCGTGCCAGCAGAAAACCTACTTGGTCAAGAAGGTGAAGGCTTCAAAATCGCAATGATGACTCTTGATGGCGGCCGTAACGGTATCGCAGCTCAAGCTGTAGGTATTGCTCAAGGTGCTTTAGATGCAGCAATCGATTACGCGAAAGAGCGCGTTCAATTCGGTAAGCCTATCGCATTGCAACAAGGTGTTGGCTTCAAATTAGCTGACATGGCAACTAGCGTTGAAGCTTCAAGACTATTAACTTACCAAGCTGCATGGTTGGAATCTAAAGGTCTTCCATATGGTAAAGAATCTGCAATGTCTAAACTATTCGCAGGTGACACTGCAATGAAAGTTACAACTGACGCAGTTCAAATCTTTGGTGGCTACGGCTATACAAAAGATTACCCAGTAGAGCGTTTCATGCGTGATGCAAAAATCACTCAAATCTACGAAGGAACTCAAGAAATTCAACGTCTAGTAATTTCTCGTATGGTAACGAAGTAATAACAATATAAACCTCCTCTATGGGACAAAGATTGGGATAAAAGCTCAAGAAGTGTTCCGTAGAGGACCTCTATGAAACAAAACCGAGTTCAAAACTCGAGAAAGTGTTTCATGGAGTGCGTCTAACATCTTAAATGGGGTCACACACATAGAAACTAACTCACAGCCCCCAACTCAAAACTGCATAGGACGGTGAATAGGCGGTGGAATCGTGAAAAAGCGTGAAGTGCATGCATCTGTGAAGGATGAACGTCTTGTTAAAATAAGGCGGAACCAAATGATAAAAAGCGCTGTTGCTCTTTTTAAAGAAAAAGGTTTCCACCGAACCACGACAAGAGAAATTGCCAGGGAAGCCGGATTTAGCATAGGCACCCTATATGAATATATCAGGTCAAAGGAAGATATTTTGTACCTTGTCTGTGACAATATTTACGATGAAGTTCAAGATAAATTGCAAAGGGACTTGGCATCACACCAAGGCACTCTTGAAAGCCTGCGACATGGTATCGAAAATTTCTTCCGGATTATGGATGGCGTGCAAGAAGAAGTACTGGTCATGTACCAGGAAGCCAAATCGCTTTCAAAGGATGCCTTGCCCTATGTATTAAAGAAAGAAATCGGGATGGTCTCGATGCTTGAGGATGTCATTGGGCTAGTTGTTGAAAATGGGGAACTGAACATGACACCACAAGAGGTAAATCTGTTAGCCCATAACATTGTGGTCCAAGGCCAGATGTGGGGATTTCGGCGCTGGTCGATCCAAAAACAATATAATCTTGAGGATTATATTAAAATGCAAACAGATTGGATTTTTGAAGGATTAAAAGGATATATCACTAAAGAACCGGAGGGGAAAAAATGAGTGCAACTTTAACTTATAAGCCAAAACACCATATTAGATTTGTAACCGCATCCAGTTTGTTTGATGGTCATGATGCTTCCATTAACATCATGCGTCGAATTCTTCAAGGCAGTGGTGCAGAAGTTATTCACCTTGGACATAACCGTTCAGTTGAAGAGGTAGTAAATGCAGCGATTCAAGAGGATGCCCAGGGGATTGCCATTTCTTCCTATCAAGGTGGACACGTTGAATATTTTAAATACATGTATGACCTTTTAAAAGAAAAAGGCGCTTCACATATCCGTATTTTTGGCGGTGGCGGTGGTGTTATCCTGCCAAAAGAAATCGATGAACTTCAAGAATATGGTATCGCCGCAATCTATTCTCCAGATGATGGCCGTAACCTAGGTTTACAAGGTATGATCAATGATATGCTTGAAAAGAGTGATTTTTCAACTGTTGATCAAAATACTGCAGAAGCAATCAAACAACTCCCAACTGGCGATACAAACTCCATTGCAAAATTAATCACTCTTGCTGAACAGCATGTAGAAGCAGGAACAGAAGCTGCAGCAGCTGCTGAGTCTGTTTTAGAAGAAATCAAAACGCTTCAAAAAACAGTACCTGTTGTCGGAATCACAGGAACTGGTGGAGCAGGTAAAAGCTCATTAACGGATGAATTGATCCGTCGTTTCTTGAATGAGATTCCTGAGAAGCGTGTTGCGATTTTATCCGTTGACCCGACTAAACAAAAAACGGGTGGCGCGCTACTTGGTGACCGGATTCGCATGAATGCGATTTTCGATTCACGCGTTTACATGAGAAGCTTAGCAACTCGTCATTCAAAAAGTGAGCTTTCATTAGCAATTAAAGATGCTATTTCGGTTGTAAAAGCAGCTGGATTTGATCTTGTTGTTGTTGAAACAAGTGGTATCGGTCAAGGTGATGCAGAAATCGCTGAAATTTGTGACGTAGCACTTTACGTTATGACAAGCGAATTCGGTGCACCATCACAGCTTGAAAAAATCGATATGATTGACTACGCTGACCTAGTTGTAATCAACAAATTTGAGCGTAAAGGCTCTGAGGATGCGCTTCGTCAAGTTCAAAAGCAATATCAACGCAGTCGTGAATTGTTTGACCGTGATTATTCGGAAATGCCAGTTTTTGGAACTATTGCGAGCCAATTCAATGATAAAGGTACAAACGCACTGTTTGCAGCATTAATTGAAACAATTAATGAAAAAGCAGGCACTGATTGGACAACAACTTTCTCTAAAGAAGCTAAGGTAGAAAAGCAAAACATTATTATCCCTAATGATCGTCGCTACTACTTGCGTGAAATCACAGATACTGTTCGTGGCTATCACAAAAAAGCGATGGATCAAGTCGCAGTTGCTCGCCGCTTGTTCCAATTGGAAGGCGCTATTGAAGCAGTTAAAGAAAAAGAAGCTAATCCAGAAGTGCTTGCATCATTAGAAGCCCTTAAGGCTGATACAGAAACGAAGTTAACTCGTGAATCAAAACAAATCTTAGATACTTGGGAAGCAAAGAAAGCAAAGTATGCAGCTGATAAGTTTGTAACGAAGATTCGTGATAAGGAAATCGTAACGATTTTAAAAACAAAATCACTTTCTGGCACAGACATTCCGAAAGTGGCATTACCAAGATATAAAGAATACGGCGAAATCTTAAGCTGGGTATACCGTGAAAACGTTCCAGGTGAATTCCCTTATACTGCAGGGGTATTCCCGTTCAAGCGTGAAGGTGAAGATCCGAAGCGTCAATTCGCTGGTGAAGGAACTCCAGAGCGTACAAACCGTCGTTTCCACTATTTATCAAAGGATGATACTGCGAAACGTTTAAGTACGGCATTCGACTCTGTAACACTTTACGGCGAAGACCCAGATCACCGTCCGGACATTTTCGGTAAAATCGGTGAGAGTGGCGTAAACGTTTGTACATTAGATGACATGAAGAAGCTATATGCAGGCTTTGACTTATGCCACCCTGCAACATCTGTATCGATGACAATCAATGGTCCAGCACCAATCATCTTAGCAATGTTCATGAACACAGCAATTGCTCAACAGGTTGAGCGTAAAGAGGCTGAGCTAGGTCGTGCGCTTACTGAGGCTGAATTAGCAGAAGTTAAAGAGCAAACATTGCAAACTGTTCGTGGTACAGTACAGGCGGATATCTTAAAAGAAGACCAAGGACAAAACACTTGTATCTTCTCAACAGAATTTGCACTGCGCATGATGGGCGATATTCAACAATACTTTATCGACCATCAAGTACGTAATTACTATTCAGTATCGATTTCAGGCTACCACATTGCTGAAGCGGGCGCGAACCCAATTTCACAGCTTGCTTTCACGCTTGCAAATGGATTCACTTTCGTTGAGTACTATTTAAGCCGTGGTATGAACATCGATGACTTTGCACCAAATCTATCTTACTTTTTCTCAAATGGTCTTGATCCTGAGTATACTGTTATCGGCCGTGTGGCTCGTCGTATTTGGTCGACGACAATGCGCGATAAATACGGTGCAAATGACCGCAGCCAGAAGCTGAAGTACCATGTTCAAACTTCTGGACGTTCATTACATGCTCAAGAGATTGACTTTAACGATATTCGTACGACGCTTCAAGCGTTAATGGCTTTACAGGATAACTGTAATTCACTTCATACAAACGCTTACGATGAAGCTATTACAACTCCAACTGAAGAATCAGTGCGTCGCGCAATGGCGATTCAAATGATTATTACGAAGGAGCAAGGTTTATCGAAAAATGAAAATCCACTTCAGGGCTCATTCATTGTTGAAGAGTTAACTGACCTAGTGGAAGAAGCAGTTCTGAAAGAGTTTGAGCGCATGGATGACCGCGGCGGGGTACTTGGTTCAATGGAAACTCAATACCAACGTGGAAAAATCCAAGACGAATCAATGCTTTATGAAATGAAGAAGCATACAGGTGAGCTTCCAATTATCGGTGTTAACACTTACCTAAATCCGAACCCAGCTTCACAAGATGACATCAACAACATGGAAGTTGCTCGTGCATCCAATGAAGAAAAAGAACTACAAATCACAAACTTAAGAGCATTCCAAGCTAAGCATCAGGATCAGTTAGATGCTGCACTAGCTCGCTTACAACAAGTGGCTATTGAAGGAGGAAACGTCTTCGAAGAGCTAATGGAAACAGTTAAAGTGGCAAGTCTTGGTCAAATCACGCAAGCCCTATACAAAGTCGGCGGCCAATATCGTCGAAATATGTAGAACGAAAAGCGGAAGGGGCTTGCTCAGGAGCGACAGGCATAAGACGAATCACGCAAGAGACGTTAGTCTCTGGAGTGATTTGGCTTATGACCTCGAGCTCCTAGCCCCCGCAGCTAGACAGAACGAAAAGCGGAAGGCGCCCGCTTATCGGCGACAAGCATAAGGCGAGCAGGCCGAAAGGTTGGTTTTTACCTTTTGGACTGATTGACTTATGACCTCGAGCCGATGGTGCCTGCAGCTAGACATATTTTTCTCATAAAAGAAATAGGTCTGACACGTTCAGACCTATTTTTATTTGATTTTTTCTAATATAATCAAAATTAAGGGCGTGGCTTTTTTCTTATTTATGAAGTTAAAGCATTGCTTGACCTATACATATTTTGTTTGGATGTGGTGCGCTTGAAACAAGTCATGTATGTGATTTTGGCTATAGTAGTAGCAATAGGAACTTATTATCTTTATTCAAAACAGCTAGGCGCAATCCCGTTCTTCGCTATCTCTCTTTTTCTCTTTTATATTGCCTATCGGCAGCTGCGAAAATCAAAAGGTAGTCAGGGGAGCACCGATGATTCTCTTAAGTATGAGAAAAAAGTGAAGGAACGATAGATAGAACTAGCATAAACGGTAGGAATTTGTTTATAATGAAGAATATGTATTTTGGAGGATATTCCCGTTAGGGGTTTTAATAGTGAAAGGAAGTGCTGAACTTGGGTCTTCAACAGTATTCAAAAGAGCAATTACAAGAGATGTCTTTTATTGAGGTTGCTTACGAATTATTAGCTGAAAGAAAGCAAGCGGTTACGTTTCAAGAAATTATGGATGAAATTAAAAGTGTTTTAAACCTCAATGACGAGCAAGTAAAGAGCAAAATTGCACAATTTTATACAGATTTAAATATAGATGGACGCTTTTTGTGTTTAGGTGAAAATCGCTGGGGTCTTCGCGTTTGGTACCCAGTTGACCAAGTCGAAGAAGAAATCATTACACCAGTGAAAACGAAGAAGAAAAAGGCGAAGAAAGTGGTTGAGGACGACTTCGATGATTTCGATGAAGTTGAAGAAGACGAGGATCTTGGCTTCGATGATATCGATGAACTGGATGATGATGACGATATCCTTGACGAGGATTTAGAAATTGATGATGACGATGACCTAGATATCGATGATGACGACGATGATATCGAAGAAATTGAACTAGACGAAGATGATGATTTGGACGATGACGAAGACCTCGACGACGAGGACGAAAATTTATAATATGTTTTGTAAAGCGCTGGGCATGGTCCAGCGCTTTTTTGCGTGCTGCTTGAAATGCATTTTGGCGATTAAATCGTAAAAACGGCGATTAAATCTAAATTTCAGCGATTAAACTGAAAAAACGGCGATTAAATCTAAATTTCGGCGATTAAACTGGAAAAACGGCGATTAAACATAAGATTCCAATAGTGAAACTCGCCCCTGAGCAAGCCGCCTCCACTTTTCGATTGTCTAGTTCCGGGCGCCATCGGCTCGGGGGCACAAGCCAATCCGTCCAGAAGGCGAAAGGCAACCTTCTAGCCGGCTCGTCTTGTGCCTGTCGCCGATACCCAGGCGCCCTCCACTTTTCGATATTATCTTGACTTTTTCGACAGGCGCTTGTAGAATACTTTTTGGGCTCCTTAAAAAAGGACGACGTTAGTTTGATTCTTACAACGCTCCCTTACCATTATGGTAGGCGGAGCGTTTTTTATTTTTTTATAAAAGAAAAATCATACATATCCTTTCATTCTTTTTGATTTTTGAAATAGAGAGGATCTTCACCCCACAACTAAAATTGCGATGCAAGTCTTTAAATAAAGGCTAAAAAATTGTACAAACTTAACCTATGAGGAGGAAACTTTATGACAAAGTATATTTTTGTTACGGGCGGTGTTGTGTCATCGTTAGGAAAAGGGATTACCGCAGCGTCACTGGGCCGTTTATTAAAAAACCGAGGATTGAGTGTAACGATTCAAAAATTTGACCCATACATTAACGTGGATCCAGGAACTATGAGTCCATATCAACATGGTGAAGTATTCGTAACAGATGATGGCGCGGAAACAGACCTTGATTTAGGACATTATGAGCGTTTTATTGATATTAACCTAAACAAGTTTAGCAACGTAACTACAGGGAAAGTTTACTCATCTGTATTGAAAAAAGAACGTCGTGGAGATTATCTTGGTGGAACAGTACAAGTAATTCCACATATTACCAACGAATTAAAAGAGCGCGTTTTCCGTGCCGGTCATGAAACGAACGCAGATGTTGTCATTACCGAAATCGGCGGAACTGTTGGTGATATTGAATCACTACCATTCCTTGAAGCGATTCGTCAAATCAAGAGCGACATTGGCACGCACAATGTAATGTACATTCACTGTACGTTAGTTCCTTACATTAAAGCAGCTGGCGAAATGAAAACTAAGCCAACACAGCACAGTGTTAAAGAGCTTCGTAGCCTAGGTATTCAGCCAAACGTCATCGTCGTACGTACGGAAATGCCAATTTCTCAAGATATGAAGGATAAAATTGCCCTATTCTGCGATATCGATAAGAATGCAGTAATCGAGTGTGAAGATGCGGATACACTTTACTCCATCCCATTGGCGTTACAAGAACAAAATCTTGATCAAATCGTTTGCGACCACTTAAAGCTTGCTGTTCCAGAAGCGGAA
Source organism: Bacillus marasmi (assembly GCF_902168435.1). Lineage (GTDB taxonomy): Bacteria > Bacillota > Bacilli > Bacillales > Cytobacillaceae > Bacillus_BU > Bacillus_BU marasmi. Next base: position 58,359 of record NZ_LR656175.1, on the reverse strand, counting down.
ATGACAGAGTGGAAGGCACTTGTAGAAAAAGTAACCAATTTATCTCGTAAAACTAAAATTGCTTTAGTCGGAAAATATGTAGAGCTTCAAGATGCTTACATTTCCGTTGTTGAAGCAATGAAACATGCAGGTTATGCTTTTGATGCGGATATTGATATCGATTGGATTAACGCAGAACACGTTACCGAAGAAAATGTTAGCGAGTTGCTTAAAGACGCAGACGGAATTCTTGTTCCAGGCGGCTTCGGCGATCGTGGTGTTGAAGGGAAAATCCTTGCAACTCAATATGCACGTGAGCAGAAAAAACCGTTCCTTGGAATTTGCTTAGGAATGCAATTAGCATCAATCGAGTACGCACGCAATGTACTTGGCTTAAAAGATGCACATTCATCTGAGTTAAATCCTGAAACACCATACCCAATCATCGACCTATTGCCTGAGCAAAAGGATATCGAGGATATGGGCGGAACATTGCGCCTTGGCTTATATCCATGTAAGCTAACTGCAGGTTCTAAAGCTTACGAAGCATACGGAGACGAGGTTGTATACGAACGCCACCGTCACCGTTATGAATTCAACAATCACTTCCGTCAAGATATGGAAGCAGCTGGCTTCGTCTTCTCTGGTACAAGCCCAGACGGCCGCCTAGTTGAAGTAATTGAACTTAATGATCATCCATGGTTTGTGGCATCTCAGTTCCACCCAGAGTTCAAATCAAGACCAACTCGTCCGCAGCCATTATTCCGTGACTTTATCAAAGCATCCCTTCAATACGGGGAAAAATAAATATAAAAAAACCTCGCCGTTTTGTGAAAGCGGCGAGGTTTTATTATTGTAGATGGTTAGTATTTGAAGAGTTCGAGCATAACTTGATTTTATCGAGCATTTCCTTCCGTAGTTGAGCGTATATGCTGTTTTATGGGCAAAAATTGATAAAGCTGAGCATAGAAATTTTTAAGTCGAGCATAAAAATCGGAAAGCCGAGCATAAATTCCGAAAAGTCGAGCATAAAATTTGAAAAGCCGAGCATATATTCCCGAAAGTCGAGCATATAATTTTTTTGCCTCTAAATTAAAAGTAGAATTCATTCGAATTTCTTTCAATTTGCTTATTTTCGGTTTGTTTTGTTGGTTTTCAGCTTATTTTTACATTGTAATTTTTAATATTTAAAAAAATAGATAAATTTTTAAGGAAAAACGCTTATAATTGATCAATTTTGCTTAACTCAAGAATCTTAATCCAAAGATAGCACAATTCAGCCTACTCATAGTCCGCTAAAATTTCCTCTAACGTGAAGCGCAGGCCATAATAAGCAAATAAACCAGCCATTGCGCCTGGATACCCGACCCGATTGCCTGTTTCATCTGGGATTAAGCCACGCTCAAGCTTCAAGTCGATCACCGCATCTGCCGAACTGGTAATACTTCCAATGGAATCGTCGTCCAGAACCGTACAAACCACCACAAACGGAATCCCGCGCTCAGATAATTCCTGTCCAACTGTGAGAGCAGCATCATCATTTGAATACCGTGTAAACAAAACAACTCGGTCCGCGCTAGTTACTTCCTCAATTCCGCGCCAATTTCGGATAAACTTGAGCGGCTCCGCACCTTCAGTCGCCTCCGCCGCCATCGCCGCCATCTCGCCATTACCATAAATATAAACATGCCCGTCACCAACAACAGCCTGAGCTAACAAGCGGGCCCCATCTTCAAACGAGAATTCATTTACCTCTTGAATTTTTTTAAATAATCCAGATAATTGAGTTGAAAACATTTTTAACATGAAAAAGCCGCCTCCAAATGTGAATTTCTATATCAAATTATATTAGTAATCGACAAAAAGGCAAAAAATCTGTCGAAACAAATTTACAAGAAAAACAATATTGAAAAAGGGATTAGGAAGGAAATTATCCAATCATAATCGAAATATAACAATTGGGTAAGAAATATGCCATAATTGTTTAGTGTGGTTAAGAAATGCTAACCGATGGCAAAGGTCAAAGGCAACGAGAATAATTATTATTTTTTATAAAAAAGCAAAAATAAGTTAAGCATAAAAAATGAAGAGGGTGGACTCATGAAAGGCAAGGTTTTAATTGTAGATGACCAATTTGGGATTCGTATTTTGCTCAATGAAGTATTGCAAAAGGAAGGCTATCAAACTTTCCAAGCAGCCAATGGTGTGCAAGCGCTAGAAATAGTGAATAAAGACACTCCTGATTTAGTTTTATTAGATATGAAAATTCCAGGTATGGATGGAATTGAAATCTTAAAACGCATGAAGGTTGTGGAACCGGATATTCGCGTCATCATTATGACCGCATATGGCGAGTTAGATATGATTCAAGAAGCGAAGGATTTAGGAGCATTAACGCATTTTGCAAAGCCGTTTGATATTGATGATATTCGTGCGGCAGTTCGTAAATATATACCTGTTTCTTCAAATTAATATGCTACGATAAGAGCTTGAAAAATCTATATTTTTCGGGCTCTTTTTACAAAAATAAACAAGTAACCGTTTGCTTTATGAACAAAGTGTAAATCGATGTCGGAACCATAGCAATTCTAAAATCTTTTTGGTATTATACAAAGGGAGTTTGATAGGTCGCATGGATTTTTATCATAGGCAAAAGTAATATACATAATCATGAGATTTGAAGGTTACCCTGTAAAAGAAATATTGCTTATGTAAAAGTAACTGCGATCACCAAGAAGGAGGAAGTAAAGAATGCCTTTAGTTTCAATGACGGAAATGTTAAAAAAAGCAAAAGCAGAGGGCTATGCTGTTGGTCAATTCAACCTAAATAATCTAGAATTCACACAAGCCATTCTTCAAGCAGCAGAAGCAGAAAAGTCACCAGTAATCCTTGGTGTTTCTGAAGGTGCAGCTCGTTATATGTCTGGTTTCAAAACAGTTGTAAAAATGGTAGAAGGTCTACTAGAAGACCTTAACATTACTGTTCCTGTTGCGATTCACCTTGACCATGGTTCAAGCTTTGAAAAGTGTAAGGAAGCAATCGACGCTGGCTTTACTTCTGTAATGATTGATGCATCTCATCATCCATTTGAAGAAAACATCGAAATTACAACTAAAGTAGTTGAGTATGCTCACGCAAAAGGTGTTTCTGTTGAAGCGGAATTAGGAACAGTTGGCGGACAAGAGGACGATGTTGTTGCTGAGGGTATCATTTATGCTGATAAAGATGAGTGCGTTGAATTAGTTACACGCACAGGTATCGACTGCCTTGCACCAGCACTTGGCTCAGTTCACGGTCCTTACAAAGGTGAACCTAAATTAGGCTTTAAAGAAATGGAAGAAATCGGAAATGCTACTGGTGTACCTTTAGTACTTCACGGTGGTACTGGTATTCCATTGAAGGATATTCAAAAATCTGTATCACTTGGTACAGCTAAAATTAACGTAAATACAGAAAACCAAATTGCTTCTGCGAAAGTAGTTCGTGAAGTATTGGCGGCTAAACCTAATGAATACGATCCTCGTAAATACTTAGGTCCAGCACGCGATGCGATCAAGGAAACTGTTATTGGCAAAATACGTGAATTTGGTTCATCAAACAAAGCGTAACTTTGTTGCATAGATCCTGTGAAACCGCCCTCCTAAAAGAGTGCGGTTTCACTGTATTATTTATCTTCTGATTTTTAATGCAAAGCAAGCATTACTTACCCTTTACAGCTATACAGTAAATTTATGAATTTAGGACATCTTTCCTATTTTTCTGTATAAACATATGAATAATTTGTACAGAATGCTAGTAAAAAAACACTATGCCTTTTGCAATGGAAAATGATACCTGTATAATAGAGAATGAGAAAAGCTTTATATTATTATATAGGTTAGAATAGGCAAGGCGCTTATGCTTGACTTTTGACCGTGAGTTTTGGGTGCCTTGTACTAGTCTCTAAAATAAGACAAGCCTTAAAGGTGTTGAGCTGTGAATCATACCTTTACCAGGGTTTTTTTGAATCGATCATTCTTCACTTTAGGCTTAGAAGGGAGCTAATAATGGAAAAGCTTAAGATTGCAGGCGGATATCCTTTGAAAGGAACCGTTCGAATTAGTGGTGCCAAAAACAGTGCGGTTGCCTTGATTCCAGCAACAATTTTGGCAGAATCTCCTGTTACAATTGAAGGATTACCAGATATTTCAGATGTTCAAATCTTAAAAGGGCTTTTAGAAGAAATTGGCGGCACAGTTGATATTTCGAACAATGAAATGACCGTAGACCCGACCTCAATGATTTCCATGCCCTTGCCAAATGGGAAAGTGAAAAAGCTGAGAGCCTCTTATTATTTAATGGGAGCGTTACTTGGTCGATTCAAAAAAGCAGTAATTGGATTGCCTGGAGGATGTCATCTTGGGCCGCGTCCAATCGATCAGCATATTAAAGGCTTTGAAGCTCTAGGTGCAAAAATAACCAATGAGCAAGGGGCTATTTATTTGCGTGCTGACGAACTGCGTGGCGCTCGGATTTATCTTGATGTAGTCAGTGTTGGAGCAACAATTAATATCATGCTTGCCGCAGTGCGTGCAAAAGGCCGTACAATTATTGAAAATGCTGCAAAAGAACCAGAAATCATCGATGTAGCTACTCTATTAACTAGCATGGGAGCGAACATTAAAGGTGCTGGAACTGATGTGATTCGGATTGATGGTGTTGACCACTTACATGGCTGCCGTCACACGATTATTCCTGACCGAATTGAAGCCGGTACTTATATGATTTTAGGTGCGGCAGTAGGACAAGGCCTATTAATTGATAATGTGATACCGGAGCATCTAGAATCATTAATTGCAAAGCTTAGAGAAATGGGTGTAAAAATCGAAGAAAGCGATGAACAAGTATTTATCAACCCGGCTGAAAAATTAAAAGCTGTTGATATTAAAACCTTAGTTTATCCAGGTTTTCCAACCGATTTGCAGCAGCCATTTACCTCGCTGTTAACTAGAGCAGAAGGCTCTGCAGTTGTAACTGATACTATTTATGGTGCTCGATTCAAACATATTGATGAACTCCGTCGCATGAATGCCAACATTAAAGTCGAAGGCAGATCTGCGATTATTAACGGTGCAGTCCAGCTTAATGGAGCAAAAGTGAAAGCAAGTGATCTTCGTGCTGGAGCGGCGCTAGTGATTGCTGGATTAATGGCCGAGGGAATTACCGAGGTAACTGGACTTGAGCACATTGACCGCGGCTACAGTCATATTGTTGAAAAATTACAAGGACTGGGCGCAACCGTATGGCGTGAAGAAATGACAAAAGAAGAAAAAGAACAACTAAAAAACACATAATGTTATATGTACAAAAGTGATTCTAAGTCGTAGACTTAAAATAATAGTGATTTTACAAAGAGATAGACTTCTTAGAGAGAACACCAAAGCAATTGGGAGGCGGGAAACCGATGGAGAGAAGTTTAACAATGGAGTTAGTCCGTGTAACAGAAGCAGCTGCACTTGCTTCAGCTAGGTGGATGGGTCGCGGAAAAAAAGAAGAAGCAGATGATGCTGCAACTACTGCAATGAGAAATGAGTTTAACTCCATTCCGATGCAAGGAACGGTAGTAATTGGTGAAGGTGAAATGGATGAAGCACCAATGCTATATATTGGGGAAAAGCTGGGCACAGGTCATGGACCTGGTGTAGACGTAGCTGTTGATCCATTAGAAGGAACCAATATCGTTGCTGCAGGCAGCTGGAATGCACTGGCTGTTATCGCCATTGCAGATGAAGGCAACCTACTTCATGCTCCAGATATGTATATGGATAAAATTGCAGTTGGACCTGAAGCGGTTGGTAAAGTTGATATCAATGCATCCGTTACAGAAAACCTTAAAGCTGTAGCCAAAGCTAAAAACAAAGATGTTTGCGATGTAGTAGCGACTGTGCTTAATCGTGAACGTCATCAACATATCATAGATGAAATTCGTGCAGCAGGCGCTAGAATTAAATTGATCAATGACGGAGACGTTGCGGCAGCAATCAACACTGCTTTCGAAAATACTGGCGTTGATATTTTATTCGGAATTGGTGGCGCACCAGAAGGCGTAATCGCTGCTGTTGCTCTAAAATGCCTAGGCGGCGAGCTACAAGGTAAGTTAATTCCTTCTAACGATGAGGAAATCGAACGTTGCCACAAAATGGGAATCGAAGTAAACAAAGTCCTCAAAATGGAAGACCTTGTGAAAGGCGATGACTGTATTTTTGCAGCGACTGGTGTAACTGACGGTGAGCTACTAAAAGGAGTCCAATTTAAAGGCTCTCATGGTACTACGCAATCAGTTGTAATGCGTGCAAAAACTGGTACTGTTCGTTTTATTGACGGACGCCATTATTTAACTAGAAAACCAAATTTAGTACTTTAATTTAGTATTATTTTTCAAATTGAATAATCGGCTGGCTCGAACCCAAGAATAGCTTGTTTATATCAATATTTGGTAGTTATCTGACAGGGAACACTAGATATAGTATAGTTTCGGCAATGCTTATTAGGTTTGAGCCAGCCTTCTTTCTTATTAACCGCATTTTTATCCTGCCATTAAGCTCCTTTCAAAAAAATGTTGTTGATTATTATTTACAAATATGGGTAAAATATTAATTGTTTTTTCCTTTTATTTTAGCTATCTGCAAATCAATTATTTACTCTTCCTATACTTCAAGATCCTTCGAAAATATATCAAAACACTTCCATCCATATCATTTGAAAAATTAACATTTTTTACCATTCATACATATGGGGGAACATATGAAACTGTAAAGTGTGGTGTAATCATGGAACTGACTATTGCCAGTTTAGAGAATATGAAGCTTAAGGAACTGTACGAGCATGCTCGCAGTTTGAAGGTCTCATATTACAGTAAATTAACGAAAAAAGAACTTATTTTTGCCATTTTAAAAGCACGAGCTGAACAACAAGGCTATTTCTTCATGGAAGGCGTTCTTGAAATTATTCAGTCAGAGGGCTTTGGCTTCCTGCGACCAATCAATTATTCGCCAAGCTCTGAGGATATTTATATTTCTGCCTCGCAAATTCGTCGTTTTGATTTAAGAAACGGTGATAAAGTTTCCGGAAAGGTTCGACCTCCGAAGGAAAACGAAAGATACTTTGGTTTACTCCACGTGGAAGCCGTAAATGGCGATGACCCTGAAACAGCTAAAGAACGGGTCCATTTCCCAGCTTTAACGCCATTATATCCAGACCGTTTAATGAAGCTTGAAACTACTCCAAGACATCTCTCAACAAGAATAATGGATATTCTTGCACCGGTAGGCTTTGGACAGCGTGGCTTAATCGTAGCTCCGCCTAAAGCCGGTAAAACCATGCTTCTTAAAGAAATTGCAAATAGCGTAACCACTAATCATCCTGATGCTGAGCTGATCGTGCTCTTAATTGATGAACGACCAGAAGAGGTGACTGACATCGAGCGTTCTGTTGCTGGTGATGTAGTCAGCTCAACCTTTGATGAGGTTCCAGAAAATCATATTAAAGTGGCCGAGCTCGTGCTTGAACGGGCGATGCGCCTTGTTGAGCATAAGCGCGATGTTGTCATTTTGATGGATAGTATTACTCGTTTAGCGCGGGCATACAACCTGGTTATTCCGCCAAGTGGTCGTACACTTTCAGGGGGGATTGACCCAGCAGCATTCCATCGTCCGAAGCGTTTCTTCGGGGCAGCTCGTAACATTGAAGAGGGCGGTAGCTTAACGATATTGGCAACTGCACTCGTTGACACTGGCTCCCGTATGGACGATGTCATTTACGAAGAATTTAAAGGAACAGGAAATATGGAATTACATCTTGATCGTAGCTTAGCAGAACGCAGAATTTTCCCTGCACTCGATATTCGTCGTTCTGGTACGCGGAAGGAAGAGTTGTTGCTTCCGAAGGATCAGCTTGATAAACTATGGGCGATTCGCAAATCGATGACAGATTCACCAGACTTTGCTGAGAAATTCCTGAAAAAGCTTCGCCAAACAAAAACAAACGAAGAATTCTTCGCCATGCTCGGCGAAGAAATGAAAGCAAAACGCGGCTAATCATTAGGGGGACAGTCCCCCGCTGCTGTGCTGCGGTGAAGTGCTGGGGGACTGTCCCCCACTGCTTTACTGCGATAAAGTTGGTAATTGTTTACAACGGATGATTCTGTTGTTTTTGCCATAATTCCTTTGTTGCAAATCACAGGTCACCTTGTTATAATAATTTCAGTGTGTTTTAGAAGTTTACGGAGTTAGGCCTCGATCTAACCTGTAATAGATAACTCTGTTTCGAAAGATTCAGGGCGGAAGGAGATGAAAAGAATGAAAGCAGGAATTCATCCAAACTACAAAAAAGTAATGGTGAAATGTGCTTGTGGTAACGAGTTCGAAACTGGTTCAGTTAAGCCTGAGCTTAAAGTTGAAACTTGTTCTGAATGCCACCCATTCTATACAGGTCGTCAAAAATTCGCTGAAGCTGGCGGACGTGTTGACCGTTTCAACAAAAAATACGGCATTAAGTAATATCCAGAAATACTCAAAATGCATAAAAGCAGGCAAAGTGTATCATACCCCTTGCCTGTTTTTTGTTTTTTAAAAAGGCATTTTTGCAATAATTAGATTTGTTTTCTTGTTATTGTTAAGCTCTCTATCGCCATAAAAAATTAAAATTACTCATAAAGTTCTGATGAGTTCAAAACACAGCAAAAAACGATGTGAAATGAACTCATGAAGGTCCCATAAGTTCAGAACACATTAAAAAACGATGTGAAATGAACTCATGAGGGTCTCATGAGTTCAAAACGCAGCAAAAAACGATGTGAAATGAACTCATGAAGGTCTCATGAGTTCAAAACACATTAAAAAACGATGTGAAATGAACTCATGAGGATCCCATGAGTTCAAAACACAGCCAAAAACGATGTGAAATGAACTCATGAAGGTCTCAAGAGTTCAAAACGCAGCAAAAAACGATGTGAAATGAACTCATGAAGGTCTCATGAGTTCAAAACGCAGCAAAAAGCCATGTGCAATGAACTCATGGAGGTCTCATGAGTTCAAAACACAGTAAAAAACGATGTGAAATGAACTCATGAAGGTCTCATGAGTTCAAAACACATTAAAAAACGATGAGAAATGAACTCATGAAGGTCTCATGAGTTCAAAACACAGCCAAAAACCATGTGCAATGAACTCATGAAGGTCTCATGAGTTCAAAACACAGCCAAAAACGATATGAAATGAACTCAAGAAGGTCTCATGAATTCAAAACACAGTAAAAAACGATGTGAAATGAACTCAAGAAGGTCTCATGAGTTCAAAACACATTAAAAAACGATGAGAAATGAACTCATGAAGGTCTCATGAGTTCAAAACACAGCAAAAAATGATGTGAAATGAACTCATGAGGGTCCCATGAGTTCAAAACACATTAGAAAACGATGTGAAATGAACTCATGAGGGTCCCATGAGTTCAAAACACATTAGAAAACGACTTGAAATGAACTCATGAGGGTCCCATGAGTTCAAAACGCAGCAAAAAACGATGTGAAATGAACTCATGAAGGTCCCATGAGTTCAAAACACAAAAAAAAAACCATGTGAAATGAACTCATGAGGGTCCCATGAGTTCAAAACGCAGCAAAAAACGATGTGAAATGAACTCATGAAGGTCTCATGAGTCCAAAACACAGCAAAAAATGATGTGAAATGAACTCAAGTAAGTCTCATAAGTTCATACAATACAGCAAAAAATCATATTTTTTAACCGATATATTAATGGGCGTGGAAGGAGAGGCCGTTCATGTACGTAATGAAGCAAAGCGGCTGGGTTGAAGTCATTTGTGGAAGCATGTTTTCAGGTAAATCTGAAGAACTGATTCGCCGTGTGAAAAGAACCCAATTTGCCAAACAAAAAGTCGTAGTATTCAAGCCAAAAATCGATAATCGCTACAGCAAAGAAGCAGTTGTATCACACGATGGCTCTTCCTTTGTTGCCTTGCCGATTGCAAATTCGAGTGAAATTTTCCAATACGTTGACGAGGATGTCGATGTGGTTGCGATAGACGAAGTACAATTTTTCGATCAAGATATTGTCGCGGTCATCCAACAGCTTGCCGATAGCGGTTATCGCGTCATTACAGCTGGTCTCGACCAGGACTTTCGCGGTGAACCCTTCGGAAAAATGCCAGCCCTAATGGCCATTGCCGAGCAGGTAACAAAGCTACAGGCAGTCTGTGCCGTATGCGGTTCGCCTGCAAGCCGCACGCAGCGCCTAATCAATGGTAAGCCGGCCTCTTACCACGATCCCGTCATCTTAGTCGGTGCATCGGAAGCCTACGAGCCAAGATGCCGTCACCATCACGAAGTTCCAAAAGAAAACGAACCACAAGCACTTGTAAACAACGCAGATACAGTTGTTTCTGAAAAATAAAGATTATATACGACCTGTCCATTGTCATTGGGCAGGTTTTTTATTTCCACTCACAACCGCAAAACGTCCCTAGTATTCATTAAATCCTGAAAAAATACAAATTTTACCTACAAATCCATTCTGCTGAAACGGACATACTATCTTCAGGAGGTATGTATAATATGAAAAAACTCATCTTACTTAGCTTGTTTTTGAGCGCCTTTTTAGCAGGATGTGCAATGAATGATGAGCGTCGTGTAAACACTGCTGGAGATCAAAATGAGGAAGTGCAAATAATCGATACAAGAACAGACCCTAATCAAGGCCCGCGCGCCGCACCGGGAAGGACAATGAGCGATCAAAACCCTAATTTAATCAATAATGATGGTATGCGAAATTCTCGTGCTAAGGAAATTGAAAAGGCTAATGAGGTCATAAAGCAATCGGGTAATTTGCGTCCTGGTCAGGTTTGGTTCGATGGGAACGGCTTATGGGCAAATGTGTATACAAACGGCCAGCTAACGGAAGCGGAGGTGAGAGATGCTAGAGCAAAGCTTCATTCGCGCCTCAGTGAAGCTCTCCCACGCTACCAAATTGAAGTTCGTGTTATGGAAGATTAATTTGCTATTTTTCAGAGTAAAAAAGGCCCCCAATCACAAAGAATTGGGGGCATACTCTATCATTACATTACCAAAAATATGGAACTAAACTAATCTATCAAGGCATCAGCCAGTCAGATGGAATTCGTGAACACACCGGGCATTTGCCCTCATCCTCACTAACGCTAAATGCCAAATACGATTTTTTGCAGCGCGTGCAAGTACGTTCTTCCACTTCAATAGCACTTTCCGTCTTGGCACTAACCTTCTCGGCCACCACCACTGCATCCTCGTTACACACATCGATGCAAAGCTGACAATTTGTGCACTTCTGATGATTAATGAAAAGCGAACTAGCACCACCATCAGCAGCATCAACGCTCAAATTAAATACGTCCTGCTTACATAACTTAACACAGCTCTGACATAGTGTGCATTTTTCTAAATCTAATTGAACCTCAAAAAACTGAACATCTCGATAATGAAAAGGAAGTGACCAAGCATTAGGATTTTGACGCCATTCAGCAGGAGCCATCTCCTTCGCAACATCCTTGCCTTTTTTTCGAGCTGACGTAAATAAGTCCCGTCGCGACATGGCTGGAGGTGCTAATTCCTCAGCACGACAGAAGTAGAAAGGCTCGAGCCCGAGTTTTACCAACCATTGATTCGCTTCTTCAATATGATCGACCCATTGTGAATCATCTAAAGTACCACCAGGAACGGCAATCCCCTTCACACCGCATTTGCGAAAAACCAATAACTCTTTTACGGTTGGGCAGTAATGTGGCTCATAGTAAAGGAGTCCGTTTTTGACAGTGCGGCTCGGCACATTTCCCTTCACCGCACTAACGGGACACGAGGTGATGCACTCACCACATGAATCGCATTTATTAACATCAATTTCGATTTTACCATTTACCAAGGTCAAAGCCTCGACATCGCAATGCTCCAAACAGGTAGTGCAGGTGGATTTTGGACTCACCAGCCGAGAACAACGATCCGTAATAGTTAAATCTATTGATAGACTCTCAAGCCATTTAAATATAAGCGACATGGTCACACCTGCCTATTACATATTTTTACAAAATTCCTACGCAATAACCACAAGCCGCCTCCGCTTTTCTACAGCTTTGCATCACGGTGCGGGTTAATGACGAGATTTGGATTCGTCGTTTTCGCGCTTGGCATTCCTTTGATTTGCGCTACCTTGCCGTATTTCTTACGAAGTTCGTCAATTGGGCCAAATTCAATTGCCCCCATTGGACAGGACGCGACGCAAACAGGATTTTCATCTTTCTCGAGCAAATCAATGCAAAGATTACATTTATTTGCCTTTTTAATTTCTTCATTAAATTGAGGTGCGCCATATGGACAGGCGGAAATACAATATTTCGAACCGATACACACATCTTGCTTAATGATGACAACACCGTCTTCAGCGCGTTTTTCAATTGCGCCAGTCGGGCAGTTCTTCACACAGGCTGGATTATCGCAGTGATTACAGGCGATAGAAAACGTATAAGCTGCGATATGAGGCGTAATCCCAGCACCAGTTTGGTCATAATTGCCTTCCTCATAAGAATAGACGCGGCGGAAATTCATTCCGACCTTTAGATCATTTTTATCCTTACAAGACACCGTACAGGCTTTACAGCCGATGCAAATCGCTTGATTTATATAAAAACCTAATTGTGGCATACCTTTTCACTCCTTTTAAAAATAAGGAAATTTTATTGTTTGAAATGAAGTTTTAACTGTGTAAATACGGGTCAGAGGCGAAAACCTCAACCACCCCTGATCCGCCTAGAATTCACAAAAATATCAATCTAGTAAAATGCCGATTTAAGCTCGTTCCACTTCAACGAGATTCGTCAGCTGTGGATTTGCTTTTGCCAAAGGCGTTGGACGCTGTGAAGTCAGCACATTGGCTGCTCCGCGTTGGTCAATTCCTTTTTTATTTGGTGAGTACCAGCCGCCTTGCGGAATAGCGACAACACCAGGAACGATTCGCACCGTTACCTTTACGTCCATTTCGAGCTCGCCGCGGCCGTTGAACACTTTAACGCGATCGCCGTCCTTGATCGAGCGTTTCTTCGCATCAACCGGGTTTATCCACATTTCCTGCTTAGCTGCTTCTTCCAACCACTCGTTGTTGTCGTGAGTTGAATGACAACGACGCTTGTAGTGCCAGCTAATTAATTGAAGCGGGTATTTTTCAATTAACGGATCCTCTGGACCCTCCCAAGACGTAATATACTTAGCAACAGCCGGGATTTCCTCAGGATTTTTCATATCATACAAGGCTTTTGAGAACAGCTCGATTTTTCCAGACGGAGTTTCGAACTTGTTATTTGCCGGATCTTCAATTTGCGCCTTGAAACCAATATGTGGCTCATCATATTTATAATAGTGAACGCCGGTTTTCTTTAATTCCTCATAGGTTGGGAATTCAGGGTCGATCGTCGCGCGAGTTTGCTCTATGCTGTATTTCACCCAATCAAGCATGGAGCGACCTTCAGTGAACTGTTCCTTCACGCCCAATTTCTCTGCGACTTCCGCAAACACCTCATATTCATTGCGGCATTCATAGAGCGGCTCAATCGTTTTATTTCCTAGTATCACGTAGTCGCCATTTGCCCATGGTGTTCCGATGTCATCGCGCTCGAAGAAGGTTGTTCCCGGCAGCACGATATCCGCAAACTTCACACTCGGTGTCATAAAGATGTCGCTGGCCACAATAAATTCCACTTTACTCTCATCCTGGAGCAATTTAGTCGTTTTATTAATATCAGAATGCTGGTTCACAAGCATGTTTCCAGCCATATTAAAAATCATTTTGATGTTGGTTGGTAATTTATCGGCACCTTGTAGGCCATCTGCAGCGGTCATTTCTGTACCGCGCTCAACTGCATCGGTCCAAAGGAAGCATGGAATAGTTGCTTTAACCGGATTTGTGAAGCCAACTGGGAAAACAATGCTTTTACGAGAATAATAACCTGTTCCTGCTGCCCAACCGCCAAGCTTGCCGACATTCCCGGTAATACAGGCGAGCTGTGCCCCGGCGCGCATAACTTGTTCGCCATATGCTTGACGCTGTGGTCCCCAACCTTGAATTAATGCTGCCGGTTTTGTTGTTGCGTAAAGTCGTGCAATTTCACGAATTTTCTCAGCTGGAACCTGACAGATTTTTTCTGCCCATTCCGGCGTTTTCGGAGTGCCGTCCTTTTCACCAAGCAGGTAGCTCTTCACAGATTCATTTGCTGGAACGCCCGCAGGCATTGTTTTTTCATCAAAACCTACGCAGAACTGATCAAGGAATGCCTGGTCGTGTAAATTTTCAGTGACAATCGTATAGGCCATCGCATCCATTAGAGCTGTATCGGTTGTTGGTAAAATTGGAATCCATTCATCAGCATAGGTAATCGCTGTATCCGAATAACGAGGGTCAATCACGATGAATTTAGCCCCGTTTTGCTTTGCCTTCATTAAGAAATCGCGATATGGTGTAGAGAAAATAATCTCTGCAGGGTTTTGACCCCAAAGAATAATTAGCTTTGAGTGAAGCAGGCTATCATAGCTGCTTCCAGTATTATTTGTTCCATAAGTGAACGGTGTCGCTACATTACTACAGCCTGAGCTATAGTCGTTACGATAGTGTAGGAAACCGCCAGTCATGCTAAGCAGACGACGTGCCATATTACGCCCAGCTAAAATACCTTGATTACCAGAAGCGTAGTTAACATAACGGGATTCAGGTCCGTAGGTGTCACCGATACGCTTCATTTGCGAAGCAATCGTCTCAACGGCTTCCTCCCAAGAAATTCGCTCAAATTTTCCTTCACCGCGCTTGCCAACCCGTTTCATCGGATACTTCAAGCGGTCAGGATGGTACTGCATCGAGCGGTAACTGCGTCCACGCACACAAGCCTTCAAGGAAGGTGTTGATAGGTTCTCGCTCGGACCGTCTGTGCTAATACGAACGACAACTCCGTCCTTTACGTGTGCCTTAATTAAACAACGACCACCGCAGTTATTGACGCTACAGGTTGTCACAATCGTTTCCGGTGTGTCATCAATTTCAGGATTTTTCGCAGGATCACGGTCAACCAACAGCTTGACGCCAACGCCTCCGGCAACAATTGGTACAGCAGCAGCGCCTGTCCATTTTAGGAAGGTCCGACGCTTCATATTTGTAGAAATAATCGGCTTTTTCTCTTTCATCTATAATGCCTCCTTTATGTCTAACAAAGATTGGTAATCAGAAACTGTAAAATCTCTCAACAATAGGGCAGCCCCCTTATATAGCGGACTATCTGTATTGTTAATTATTTTTGTAGTGAACGCTGGAATCCATTGCTGCATATGCTGTTCATGAAACTCAATTTGTTCCTTCACAAGCTTTTTCAGCCTGTCGCTATCTAAATTTTGCAAACACAATTGATTTAAATGGAGGATAAACTCAAGCTCTATCGCGATATGGTCATCTGGTTCTTGGTTTTCTTTGACAAATTCTAGATTGTAACGGTGATAATGTTCACGGACCTGGAATGTCGTTTCTTCAAAAAGCAATCCCTCTTTACTACGATATACGGATTCCCATGGAGGGGTGAGGATGGTTTCTGGCCCAACGAAAAGCCGATAGTATTCGTCCTTAGCTTCCTGAAGCTCAGACTCTGAAGCATTCGAAAAAAACTGGTAAAGATATTTCCCAGCCTCATCTAAACTCTTCAATTCCTCTAGGCAGCTACTATTTTGAAGCTGATCAACACTTTCTTTCGTAACTGGTTCGAAAAATAAAACCTGAATAAATTGATAAAAATACTGTCTTACTCTAAAAATATCTACCAACGGTAATGCGATCGTTTGTTGCATAAGATCACTCCTGGTTGCGTTTATTTTATGACTGAACATGATGGAAAAGGTGATTTGTTATTATTGTGAAATATTTCACAATATATATAACTAAACTTCACCCTTTGTTGAGGGGAGACGTATTTTTCACATCAAACCCTTCGAAAATGAGATAGTAATAGTTTTTATCTATTAATTTGATTTTACAGTATCGTTATATTAGCGTAATTAACGCTAGACATTTTTCACATATAATTCAAAATGGTAAGACAAAATATGGACGAATTTAATTTTTTATACTTTATTAATATAATTTTAAGATTATGGTGCCTGTCACCACCCGAATTTTGTCGAATGGGTAGTTTTTCGGCTTTGATGGTATTTACAAATATTTATTTTTGACTGAAGTGATTGACTATACTATAATTAGAATGTTATGGGTAGAAAAGTGCCCCCTTTCAACAAGTTAATTCATGTAGCGTAAAAATACGCTTTTTTTTATAAAAAAAATCTAGAAGAGGTGAAGAACGTGTTTGATCGTCTTCAAGCCGTCGAGGACCGTTACGAAAAGCTGAATGAGCTTTTGAGCGATCCGGATGTCGTAAATGATCCAAAAAAACTGCGCGATTTTTCAAAAGAGCAGGCAGATATTTCAGATACCGTACAAACATATCGTCAATACAAGGATGTAAAGGAACAGCTTCAAGATGCCAAAGCGATGCTCGAGGAAAAACTTGATGCAGAAATGCGCGATATGGTAAAGGAAGAAGTATCTGAACTTGAATCGCAAAAAGAAGAGTTGGAAGCTCAAATGAAATTCTTGCTCATTCCAAAAGACCCTAATGATGACAAAAACGTTATCTTTGAAATCCGTGGCGCAGCGGGCGGGGAAGAAGCAGCGCTTTTCGCGAACTCACTTTACCGCATGTACAGCCGCTATGCTGAATCACAAGGCTGGAAAACAGAATTAATCGATGCCAACCCAACCGGTCTTGGCGGCTTCAAGGAAATCAGCTTCATGATCACTGGTAAAGGTGCATACTCTAAATTGAAATTTGAAAATGGTGCGCACCGCGTTCAGCGTGTTCCTGAAACAGAATCAGGCGGCCGAATTCATACATCAACCGCAACAGTTGCCTGCTTACCAGAAGCAGAGGATGTAGAAATCGAAATCCACGATAAAGACGTACGCGTTGACACTTACTGTTCAAGCGGCGCCGGCGGTCAGTCCGTTAACACGACTGCATCAGCCATCCGTGTTACGCACATCCCAACTGGTATCGTCGTAACGTGCCAGGATGAAAAATCTCAACACAAAAACAAGGACAAAGCAATGAAGGTATTGCGTGCCCGCGTTTACGATAAATTCTTGCAGGAAGCCCAAGCGGAATACGATGAAGTTCGTAAATCCGCCGTTGGTACAGGCGACCGTTCTGAGCGTATCCGTACCTACAACTATCCGCAAAACCGCGTAACCGACCACCGCATCGGCCTTACGCTACAAAAGCTCGATCAAATCATCGAGGGCAAGCTTGATGAAATCATCGATGCGTTAATTTTAGAAGACCAATCAAGCAGACTGGAAGCTGCATCTAATGACTAAAATTTTTGAAGCCCTCCACTGGGCTTCTTCTTTTTTAAAGGAAAACGGTCGCGAGGAAAAAGCGGCTGAACTCTTGCTGCGCCATTTTGCGGGAAAGTCGCGCGCAGAGCTGTTTGCGAGTTTTCAGGACAAGCTTTCGGAGGACGCTGAATCAGCGTTCCGTGCCGCGGTCGTCGAGCATGTCGGTGGTCGTCCAGTCCAGTACATCATCGGCTATGAGGATTTCTACGGCCGTCGTTATATCGTCAACGAAGAGGTGCTCATCCCCCGTCCGGAAACGGAAGAGCTAGTCTACGGAACTCTAGAACGGATTGACAAGCTTTTTGGAAAAAATAAAGCTGACATTTGGCTCGAACACGACAATGCGGAGGATTCAATTGAGGTGGTCGATATCGGAACCGGAAGCGGA
This sequence comes from Bacillus marasmi, assembly GCF_902168435.1. Classification (GTDB taxonomy): domain Bacteria; phylum Bacillota; class Bacilli; order Bacillales; family Cytobacillaceae; genus Bacillus_BU; species Bacillus_BU marasmi. The sequence continues at coordinate 40,492 of NZ_LR656175.1, read as the reverse complement.
GCAATTGCCGTATCATTAAAGCTCGAAAACCTTGACCTAGTGGTGACCGCTTCGGACTTGGCGGAGGCATCACTAGCTGTTGCCTGCGAAAATGCATCTCGCTTAGGTGCGTTGGTCGAGTTTGTCCACGGCGATCTGCTGCAGCCGTTCATCGAAATGGAGCGCAAGTTTGATGTCGTCATTTCCAACCCTCCGTATATCCCGGATGGTGATGAATCGTGGATGTCCGACATCGTCACCGAGCACGAACCGCACCGCGCCTTATTTGCCGGCGAGGACGGCCTAGACCTGTACCGCCGCTTTATGGAGGAATTACCTTTAGTATTGAAAAATAAAGCCTTAGTCGGCTTCGAAGTAGGAGCCGGGCAAAGCGAGGCGGTTGCTGGCATGCTCCGCGAAACCTTCCCAGACGCGGAAGTTGAAATCGTCTTTGATATAAACGGCAAGGACCGCATGGTGTTTGCAACACTACAATAATAAGAATATTTCAGCCGTGGCAGCTCAAAAGTCTGCTGCGGCTTTTATTAAGTTTTTGTCCTTGTAATGGGGTCTGATTTGTGACAAAACTATGGCAACGGCAAATAGAAGTGCGAAAACGGCGAATAGAAGTGCGAAATCGGCTAATAGAAATACGAAATCGGCGAATAGAAGGCCGAAACCAGCTAATAGAACGCCGAATTAGGCTAATAGAATTATCGGAACTTGCTGATAAAGTTGCGAAATCCACGGATAAATCCCAATTCCACGGATAAACCCTGAAAACCCACGGATAACCATTCCTTCTCCCTCTCAATTTCCCTACTAAAAAATTTTCATTTTACTAGTTTAAGATTCTTACCTCCTGTCCACAATGTGATTAGAGGGGACGGTGGCCGAGATGACAAAGAAAACAAAATTTAGAAGAACATTAATTACTTCATACCTACTATTATTATCATTCGCAACTATTTTTAGTTTATATATGCCGAAAAACGAAGCGACTGCACAAGAGGAAACAGTCATTCCAAACGAAGCAATCCGACTAAGAATTCTAGCAAACAGTGACTCCGATAAAGATCAGGATCTGAAGCGCAAAGTTCGAGACGCTGTAAACGCAGAAATTACCCAATGGGTTCAAGATTTAACCTCTTTAGAAGAAGCACGAAAAACAATCAAATCAGGACTTCCTGAGATTCAAAAAATAGCAGAACAAATTGTCGCGGAAGAAAACGAAACACAAACAGTGAAAGTAGATTTCGGAAAAGTGAACTTTCCAACTAAATTATATGGTCAGTTTTTATATCCAGCTGGTGAATATGAAGCAATCCTGATTACACTTGGTGAAGGCGAAGGCGCCAATTGGTGGTGCGTCCTTTTCCCGCCGCTATGCTTTCTTGATTTTTCAAATGGAGTAGCAGTTAGTGAAGGCTTTGAGGAAGAGCAAGGTGATAATAGCAAAAAGAATCCAGTGAGCAAGTCGAGCGAAACTGAAAAAAATGGTGGAAAAATTGCTCAAGCTGAATCAGTCGAACAGACTAACGAGGACGACGTTACAACCGCGCCTAAGCCAGAAAAAACAGAAACTACTCAAGCAACTACACAGGCCCAAACAGAAGCGTCGCCAATAACAGAGCAACCAAAAACTCAAGTAAAGCAACAAGAAGAGGAACCAATTGATGCAGAGGAAAACATTACTCCTGTATCGGAAAAATCAAAACAAGAAAAGCAATCTGAAAAGAAAGCAGCTAAAAAGTCGAAAAAACCAGTATACACGGCGCAAGACGAAGAAGAAGTGGAAGTAAAATTCTTCGTAGTAGAGTTGTGGACAAAATTCTTTTAAATCTGTTCTACTTTCCCTCTTTTTTCATATTGATAATAGTAGAATTCAAATGAAAAAAGAGGTGGATCATAAATGCAACCAAATATAAGATTTGCTAATGAACAGGATATTGAAAAAATAACAGCCTACTTAAAGCGCGCGAACCTCGCCACAGAAGGAATCGCTGAATCGATTGACTATTTTCTAATCATGGAGGATGCCCGCCAGGAAATTCTAGCAACGCTTGGAATTGAGCACAGCGGCGAGGTTGGGCTTCTTCGATCACTGGCAATGTCACCCAAGCTTACCGAAGCAGACATCCTTTTGCTGTTTAATAAAATGTTTATTTTAGCCCGAAAAAAATCACTATCCACATTGTATTTGGCGACAAATAAGCCTCAATCGGTTTCATTTTTCCAGCTGTTAGGCTTTAAATTGCTAGAATCGAAGGTCGTTCCGGAACCGTTAACAAAGTTAAAGCACGCCAAACACATTTTTACTGTGGATAACTCACTTTTTATGGAGTTAAATCTCTAAATTGTGGATATATCCACAAAGTTATCCACGGAATGCCACTTTTTATACACAATTTGTGGATAAAATCTTGTATTCCCACCTATCTTCTTTTATACTTTCAAAGGAAATATGGTCAAAATCTCGATAAATAGACCTATTTTTAAAGGTGGATGAAAATGAAAACGAATGTTTGGGCAGTGGATAAACTTGTGGATAAATTAGAAAGTTACCCACAAATTATTCAAGCTGCCGATTACTTAAAAAATAATGAAGTGATTGCCTTCCCAACCGAAACCGTCTACGGACTCGGTGGTAATGCCGAAAATAGCGACGCCGTTGCGAAAATCTTCGCTGCAAAAGGTCGTCCATCCGATAATCCATTAATTATTCACATCGCTGAAACGAGTCAGCTTAACGATTTTGTAACCGAGGTTCCAGCTAAAGCAGCCAGTTTAATGGAGCATTTTTGGCCAGGACCATTAACGATTATTTTTAAAAAGAAAGAAGGAAAGCTCTCCGAATTGGCGACGGCTGGTTTATCCACAGTTGCCGTGCGGATGCCGAACCATCCGGTGGCGTTGGGACTAATCAAAGCTTGCGGCCTACCAATCGCCGCGCCGAGCGCGAATACTTCTGGAAAACCAAGCCCGACATTAGCGCGCCACGTGTTTGAGGATCTGAATGGTAGGATTGCTGGGATTGTTGATGGCGGTCCGACCGGGGTCGGGGTTGAATCTACTGTAATTGACTGCACAGACGAGATTCCCGCCATCTTACGTCCGGGTGGAGTTACGAAGGAACAAATTGAAGCAGTGATTGGCGAAGTCTCCGTCGATCCAGCCTTGAAAAATAGCGAAGCAGCGCCGAAATCACCAGGCATGAAATATCGCCATTATGCGCCAGACGCACCTTTTTATTTAGTTGAAGGAAGCCATGCCTTTTTGCAAAAGCTCGTTGATGAGAAAAGGCGTGAAGGTCGAAAAGTCGGCGTGTTAACTACGGCCGAAGCAGCAGGCGATTATCAAGCTGATTTAGTGCTTGCGTGCGGTCGTCGCGGCGAGCTCGAAACAGTTGCGACTTCTTTATATGAAACATTGCGTGCCTTCAATGACTCTGAAGTAGAGGTGATTTTCAGCGAAACCTTCCCAGAAGTCGGCGTCGGCGTTGCCATCATGAACCGTCTTTCTAAAGCCGCGGGCAATCAAGTCATTTATGAAAAGAGTTAATTTTTAGGTGAGGTTTTACATGGAATAGGTTCATACGGACAATACAGCCGAGGAAAAGGTCAAAAGTGTCCCATAGAGTAGCTCTATGACCCAAAACATCCGCGAAAAAGGTCCAAAGTGTCCCATAGAGTAGCTCTATGACCCAAAACATCCGCGATAAAGAACCCAAGTGTCCCATAGAGTAGCTCTATGACCCAAAACATCCGCAAAAAAGAGCCAAAGTGTCTCATAGAGTAGCTCTATGGCCCAAAACAGCCGCGAAAAAGAGCCAGAGTGTCCCATAGAGTAGCTCTATGGCCCAAAACAGTCACGAAAAAGAGCCAAAGTGTCTCATAGCATAGCGAGATGCGTTACAATAAAACACACATGCCTAATAGCCCTCCCAAATTATCCCTTCTAAACCCGATTGGACGTGCATATGCTGAATTAGTAAGTCCAAGTGTCCAAGGGGGCGAAAGAGTTGGCCGCAATTATAGGGGAAATATTCACATTATGTGTGGTGGCATTTGCGCTAGGAATGGATGCCTTTTCCGTCGGTCTTGGTATGGGCATGATTAAACTCAGGCTCAAACAAATATTCAAAATCGGCATTTTGATAGGATTATTTCACGTCTGGATGCCGCTATTAGGTATCATTGCCGGAAGATTTCTATCAGATAAATTTGGCCAATTTGCCGGCTATGCTGGGGGAATACTGCTCTTGGCTCTAGGCCTGCAAATGATATGGTCCAGTCTAAAACCTGACGAAAGCCGCATGATCACTCCAGTCGGCTTCGGCTTAATACTGTTTGCGTTAAGCGTCAGTCTCGACAGCTTTTCCGTTGGCCTTACGCTTGGCATATACAAAGCCAAAATGGCCGCCGTGCTCATCAGCTTCGGACTTGCCGCCACAATCTTAACCTGGGCTGGACTTCTTGTTGGCCGCAAAGTCCAAGGTTGGCTTGGCACCTACAGCGAAGCACTTGGAGGCAGCATTCTCCTCGGCTTTGGCCTCAAGCTACTATTGCCAATATAAAAATCAACCAAAAATAGCAAACTCAAAACCTTAGCTCACAACTGAGGTTTTTTTATTTTTACAGAAAAATTGCCCCATACAGCTTCCCTTCTTAATATTATGTCATAGAGTAAATATTGCTTATAATAATGGTAAAGGCTGGAGGGATGAAAATGCGGATATTATTTATTTGTACAGGGAATACATGTCGAAGCCCGATGGCTGAGGCTATTTTAAAAAATAAAGCAATCCAAGGCATCGAAGTAAAATCGGCAGGGGTATTCGCCATCGACGGCAGCCCGGCTTCTGCCCATGCTCGGACCGTGCTTGGCGAAAACAATATACGAGAAGAGCACCGCTCCACGATGCTTTCTGACGAAGAAATCAATTGGGCAACCCATATATTTACAATGACCGAGGGCCATAAGGCGTCAGTTATCAGCTATTATCCACAAGCATCGGACAAGACGTTCACCCTCAAGGAATTTGCGACTGTCGAGTCAACAACCGGAGACATCAGCGACCCGTACGGCGGCACGCTCGAAGTCTATCGCCAAACCTTTGCGGAAATCGAAAATACAATCGGAAAAATCATCAAACGTTTGACTGAAGAAAAACAATAACTCATCGATAAAGATAAATTTGAAATCTCCCAACTTTCATGTCAAAATAAATGTGGAAAAAATATATGGTTTCAATTACAGGAGGCAATAATATGAAAGTAGCAATCGCATCTGATCATGGCGGACTTGTCCTACGTGAAGAAATAAAAAATTTAATGGATGAAATGGGTATTCAATATGAAGATTTCGGCTGTGAATGTGCATCCTCAGTTGACTATCCGGACTACGCACAACCAGTAGCAGAAAAGGTTGCAGCTGGCGAATTCGACCGCGGTATCCTTATTTGCGGAACTGGAATCGGCATGAGCATCGCCGCTAACAAGGTGAATGGCATCCGTGCGGCGCTTGTCCATGACGTATTCAGCGCAATCGCAACGCGCGAACACAACGACAGCAATATTTTAACAATGGGTGAGCGCGTAATCGGCGCAGGTCTTGCTCGTGAAATCGCCAAAGCATGGTTAACAACAGAATTCCAAGGTGGCCGCCATGCCAATCGTGTAAATAAAATTACGGCTATTGAAATAAATAAATAAACTGGCTAATCCGGCTCCGCCCCATAGTGGACAAGCAAGCCGGGCGCCATTGCCCAACAAATAGGGATTGCAACAAAATTCTGGAGTAATGGAAAGCAACTTTCCAGATATCTGGAATATGAATATGGGCGAAGAAAGGAGGAGGGCCACGTGTCAGTACAAACCTGGGAAACCGAATTAGACACAATCTTAAGTAGCTATTTTAATCAAGTTGAATTAAAGTCCGGCAATCTTATTGTGGTAGGCTGCAGTACGAGTGAAGTCATCGGACAGCGAATCGGAACTGCCGGCTCAACCGAAGTTGCGGAAATGATTTTTCGCATCTTGACGAAATATCAAGCGCAAATTGGTTATCAACTGGCTTTCCAATGCTGCGAGCACCTAAATCGAGCTCTAGTTGTCGAGCGAACAACTGCCACAGAACGTGGATTTGACGAGGTTTCCGTAATTCCGGTACACAGTGCCGGCGGCGCCATGGCCACCTACGCTTTCGAACATATGAAAGACCCAGTCATGGTGGAAACCATCCAGGCCGAAGCCGGAATCGACATCGGCGAAACGATGATCGGTATGCACCTCAAGCGTGTTGCCGTACCGATAAGAACCGAACAGCGAACCGTTGGCTCTGCCCGCGTCGTTCTAGCAAAAACCCGACCAAAACTCATTGGCGGCCCTCGCGCCGTTTACGAACGCACCATTGACAACACCACTTGTCACTAAACTGAATCGTAAACACAAAAGGTAAGTACACTAAGTTTAAAGTACTTACCTTTTTCTTTTGGAAAAATAAAGCAGCATGTTGCAGGCCGACTAGTTTTCCAAAAATATGCAAATAATTTCCACTATCACTACCTTAAAATCCGTATCATTCGGAAATTTTAAAATGTATCCGTTTACTTTTCGCCTAATCTCGCTTTCATTCTTTCTTTTTAGACAAAAACCGTGTAAAATGTAATAGAATTTTCAAATAATAGTTCGGAAATAGACATCGTTTAAATAAAGAAAGGGGATTAATATGAAGAATTTAGCTCGTCAAGACGAACAAGTATATCAAGCAATCCAAAAAGAATTAGGACGTCAACGTAACAACATCGAACTCATCGCTTCTGAAAACTTCGTAAGCGAAGCGGTAATGGAAGCTCAAGGCTCCGTACTAACAAACAAATACGCAGAAGGCTACCCTGGCAAACGCTACTATGGTGGCTGTGAATTCGTAGACGTTGCAGAAGATATCGCTCGTGACCGTGCAAAGCAAATCTTTGGCGCTGAGCATGTAAACGTGCAACCACACTCAGGTGCACAAGCTAACATGGCAGTTTACTATGCAATCCTAGAGCACGGCGACACTGTACTAGGGATGAACCTTTCAATGGGTGGACACTTAACTCATGGTAGCCCAGTTAACTTCAGTGGCCTACAATTTAACTTCATCGAGTATGGTGTAGACAAAGAAACTCACTACATCGATTACGAAGATGTTCGCGCTAAAGCTCTAGAGCACAAACCAAAATTAATCGTTGCTGGTGCATCAGCTTACCCACGCGTAATCGACTTCGCGAAATTCCGTGAAATCGCTGATGAAGTGGGCGCTTACCTTATGGTAGATATGGCTCACATCGCTGGTCTTGTAGCTGCAGGCTTACATCCAAGCCCAGTGCCATACGCTGAATTCGTAACAACAACAACTCACAAAACGCTTCGCGGACCACGTGGCGGTATGATTCTTTGCCGTGAAGAATTTGCGAAAGCGATTGATAAATCAATCTTCCCTGGCGTTCAAGGTGGCCCGTTAATGCATGTAATCTCTGCAAAAGCAGTAGCATTTGGTGAAGCTCTTCAAGACAGCTTCAAAGACTATGCGAAAAACATCATCGCAAACGCTGCTCGCTTAGCTAGCGGTCTTCAAAAAGAAGGCATCAACCTTGTATCTGGTGGAACTGATAACCATCTTCTACTAGTTGATCTACAATCACTTGATTTAACTGGTAAAGTGGCTGAGCACGTTCTTGACGAAATCGGCATCACAGTTAACAAAAACACAATTCCTTACGATCCAAAGAGCCCGTTCGTAACAAGCGGTATCCGTATCGGTACAGCTGCTGCAACATCTCGCGGCTTTGGCGAAGCGGAAATGGACGAAATCGCAAGCATCATCGCTCTTGCTCTTAAAAATCATGAAGATGAAGTAAAACTTCAAGAAGCTCGTGAGCGCGTTAGTGCATTAACTGCGAAATTCCCGCTTTATCCTGAATATTAATACACAATCGGGGTGGTCAACTGACCATCCTGTTTTTTATGATTTACCATGATTATTATTTTTCTAATAAAACTTTAGTACATCCCGAAATAATTGTTTTATTTTACATAAAGCCGGAAACCCTAAGCATATATTTCAATTACGTGATAAGTTTACGAAGATTGTTGCCTGTTCAATCATTTTTCTGTAAAATTAATCGAAGTGTGGTACACCATTATACATAGTACGACAAAATTTGATAAGCGAAGGGGCGATACTAATGGCAAAAGTATATGTTTTCGACCATCCACTCATCCAGCACAAACTTACATACATTCGTGACAAGGAAACAGGAACAAAGGAGTTCCGCGAGCTCGTTGATGAAGTTGGTACGTTAATGGCGTTTGAAATCACTCGTGATTTACCGCTCGAGGATATCGAAGTTGATACTCCAGTCAGCAAGACAAAATCAAAAGTATTATCAGGTAAAAAAATCGGCCTTGTGCCAATCTTGCGCGCAGGCATCGGAATGGTAGACGGGATCCTAAAATTAATCCCAGCGGCAAAGGTTGGTCATATCGGTCTATATCGCGACCCAGAAACATTAAAGCCGGTTGAATATTACATTAAGCTTCCTAGCGATGTCGAAGAGCGCGACTTCATCGTCGTTGACCCAATGCTCGCAACTGGCGGCTCAGCAATCGAAGCGATTCACGCTCTAAAGAAACGTGGCGCAAAGCACATCAAATTCATGTGCTTAATTGCAGCACCTGAAGGCGTGGATGCTCTAAAAGAAGCCCACCCAGACGTCGACATTTTCATCGCTGCCCTTGACGAAAAACTCAACGATCACGGCTACATCGTACCAGGTCTCGGCGACGCCGGCGACCGCCTATTCGGAACAAAATAATTATTATCCCAAGAGGCTAAACCAATTTCGGTGAGGCCTCTTTTTTATTTTTAGAAAAAGGATTTGTAATTTTTGGTGTGGGGTTGGTGGTTGGTTTGAGAAAGTTGTGCATAAAAGGGGAATATTGTTCATATCTAGCTATTTTTGTGCAAATGATGGTTTTCGTGTGCATATATTTATGGCACCTTTAAAAAGTTGTGCATATATTTCAAAAGTCGTGCATATATCGAAAAAGTTGCATCATATAATTTTTCAAATTGATCATATCCACAATTTCCTGTGCATATCGCTATTAACCTGTGCAAAAAATTTACGACATCTTTAATAAAATAGGTCAAAAAACGTTTTTGTTATTGAAAATCTTCTTTTTTTAAAAAAAATAGACTATTTTACTGCAAAAAATTAACGTTTCTCCTAAAAAAATCTCAAATAAACAAAGAAAACCTTCAAAAGTTCCTCAAAAATCCACCTCGCAAATAACTTTTATAACATGCTTAGAATATCCTGTTAAATTTTGAAAAAAATAAGCATAACAACACTGAGCGGGAGTGTCGAAAATGTTTAAAACCAGAACAGAGCAGGAATGGGTCGCAGATTACGTGAAGGGAAAGAAGCATCCACATCCCGTCGTTATTGGGACAAGGGGGACTTGGACCGGAAACGGGAAGCCGATGATCATACTAATTGGTTTTACACTTGAGGATGTGCTGACATTAGGAGATATTTACGGGGTCGCCCATCACCCTGTCAGAGAAATGCGAGAAAAAACCGTAACTTACTTCGCAATCAATATTATTAATAGGAAAAAAGTAAAAGAAATCATCGATGAATGGAAGGAAGCTAATTGAACTCCCTCTCCCTATAATTTCTCCGAATTTTTGAGGAAGGGGTATTCTTCTCTCCCTCGAATGATAAATCACCATGGCCTATTTTCCGTATTTCCGGAAACCGTCATTCCGTATTCATGGAAATTTCCGTATTTACAATAATTAACATCATGTTCATACCCTGTTCATTCTCAAATTGTAATATTTTTATAAACCCATATGGTGCATAGGTTTCAGCATTATTTTTCAAAAAAATTCTAGGATTTTTGCAGTATTTTTTCATTTTGGCACGGAACATGCATATTAAAACGATAAGCAGAATATAAATCACCTATAACCTTCTGGACAAGCAAGCAAAAAACAATCATGAGTGTTAGCGCTTTCATTGATACAACTAGGGCAACATTAGAGGGAAGGGTGTTCCTAACCAGAGAGAGATAAAATATTGAATAGGGGGAATTTGGTATGCGTGAAGTCGTAATTGTTAGTGCAGTCCGTACAGCGATTGGAAATTTTATGGGGTCATTAAGCAACACTCCGGTAACGGAGCTTGGTGCAATTGTTATAAAAGAAGCAGTAAATCGAGCTGGTATCACACCTGAGCAAGTAGATGAAGTAATTATGGGCAACGTTCTTCAAGCTGGTGTAGGTCAAGGGCCAGCGCGTCAAGCAGCGGTTAAAGCCGGAATTCCAATTGAAAAAACTTCGATGGCCATTAACAAGCTTTGTGGATCCGGACTAAAAGCAGTCCACCTTGCATCACAGGCGATTCAAACAGGCGATGCGGAAATTGTCGTTGCCGGTGGAATGGAAAATATGAGTCTAGCACCTTATCTTTTACCAAAAGGTCGGACAGGCTATCGCATGGGTGAAGGAAAAGTAATCGACACTATGATTGAAGATGGTCTTCAATGTGCATTCAATGAATATCACATGGGAATCACTGCTGAAAACATAGTAGAACAATACGGATTAACTCGCGAACAACAGGATGAATTTGCAGCATGGAGTCAGCAAAAGGCTGAACAAGCCATAAAAGACGGCAAGTTCAAAGATGAAATAGTCCCTGTTATGCTTCCTAACCGCAAAGGCGACCCAATCTGCTTTGACCAAGATGAATTTCCGCGTGCAGGCGTAACTGCTGCGGGGCTTGCGAAATTAAAGCCTGCCTTCAAAAAGGACGGGACAGTAACCGCAGCAAATGCCTCCGGAATCAATGATGGCGCCGCAGCTTTCGTGCTCATGAGCCGTGAAAAAGCAAACGAATTAGGCGTGAAGCCAATGGCGGTTCTTCGTGGAAATGGAACTGCTGGTGTCGACCCAAGCATTATGGGGATCGGACCAATCCCTGCTACGAAAAAGGCACTTGAAAAAGCTGGTCTTTCAATTGAAGATATCGGTCTAGTTGAAGCGAACGAAGCCTTCGCTGCGCAATCGCTAGCAGTTGGACAAGGCTTAGAAATTCCTAACGAAATCCTCAATGTAAATGGAGGGGCGATTGCCCTTGGTCATCCAATCGGTGCCAGTGGTGCGCGCGTTCTCGTCACACTGCTACATGAAATGAAGCGCCGCAACACCCGCTATGGCCTTGCGACTCTCTGTATCGGTGGCGGCATGGGAATTGCTAGTATAGTAGAATTGGAAAAATAAAGATTGATAGAGCGTGCGGCTCGGACAGATGCTAACATAAAAAATTCTCAGCAATTTCCAAGGGAGAAATGACAATGAGCTATTTTTTAGACGGGAAAGTAGCGTTTATTACAGGTGGTGCAAGTGGAATTGGCCTCCAGCTCGCCAAAACGTTTGCGGCAGAAGGGGCAAAAGTCGTCATCGCTGATCTTAGTTCTGAAAAATGCGAGGCAGTCGCTTCGGAATTATCCAATCAAGGATTTGCTGCCCTCGCCGCGCCTTGTGATGTGACCGATGAGGCAGCATTTAAGAATAGCCTCCACCATGCAAAAGCGACGTTCGGAACGGTTGATATTTTAATCAACAATGCAGGACTTCAGCATGTTTCGCCTATCGAAGAATTTCCAACTGAAAAGTTTGAGCAACTCATTAAAGTCATGTTAACTGCGCCATTTATCGGCATTAAACATGTTTTTCCGATCATGAAGCAACAAGGCTATGGCCGAATCCTTAATATGGCGTCAATCAACGGTTTGGTGGGCTTTGCAGGAAAAGCAGCTTACAACAGTGCCAAACACGGAATTATTGGCCTAACAAAGGTTGCAGCATTAGAGGGCGCCCCCCATGGAATCACTGTAAATGCCATATGTCCGGGCTATTGTGACACCCCGCTTGTGCAAAACCAGCTCGAGGACTTGGCGAAGACAAGAAAGGTTAGCTTAGAGCGCGTCGTCGAGGAGGTCATCTTCCCGCTCGTCCCGCAAAAGCGGCTGTTATCGGTAACGGAAATCGCCGACTATGCAGTGTTTTTAGCAAGCGAACGAGCAAGGGGAATTACCGGCCAAGCAGCTGTAATCGATGGCGGCTACACCGCACAATAACTGAAATTGAACAACTACTTCATGAGCGCCCCTCTCCAACTCTTTAAAAAAAGGAATCTCATTCAGTTGCTGGGAATGGGATTCCTTTTTAATTGCATGTATAATGTAGAGAGATTAAAGGGTTTGGGGTGAAAAACGTGAATGTTGGAATTGATAAAATCCCGCGACAATGGGTAGAGGAAATCTTGAATCTATCAGGCAAACGGATTGTAGTGGTAGATACGGATGGAACCATATGCTACATTAATGCTGGCTATTGTCAGTTCCTAGGGATCAAACCCGAAGACGCACTCGGCCGCCCAGTCCAGGACGTAATTGAAAATACGCGAATGCATATCGTCGTGAAAACTGGCAAACCGGAGCTAGCCGCGCTCCAGCCAATTAAGGGTAGCGAAATGATTGCCAACCGTTATCCAATCATCATCGACGATGAACTAGTCGGGGCGTTTGGAACAGTCATGTTCGGCAATCCTGATGAAGTGAAATCGTATAAGGAAAAAATCGATCTGCTCATAGAAGAGCTTAATTTTTATAAAACACAAATCGAAAAAGACGTAAACAGTAAATATAGCTTTCATGATTTAATCGGCCGCAGCCAAACCTTCCTAAATGCGCGCAAACTCGCCGAGAAGGTTTCAGTCAGCATGTCTTCGATTCTCTTAATCGGTGAATCTGGTACCGGTAAAGAGCTGTTTGCGCACGCGATACATAACAATAGTCCGCGCGCTTTCAAGCCGTTTGTCCCAATCAATTGCGCCTCGATTCCGGAGCATTTACTTGAGTCGGAGCTGTTCGGTTATGAGGACGGTTCATTTACCGGTGCGAAAAAGGGTGGCAAGAAGGGGTTATTTCAGCTCGCCAATAAGGGGACCATTTTTCTCGATGAAATTGGCGATATGCCATTATCGATGCAAAGTAAGCTATTAAGGGCGCTTCAGGAAAAAGAAATCCAGCCTGTCGGCGGGCAAAAATCAATCAAAATCGACGTCCGCATCATTGCGGCGACACACCGCGACCTCGAAAAAATGGTCGAAGAAGGCAAGTTCCGCCAAGACTTATACTATCGTCTAAATGTCATCAAAATCGATATCCCACCACTTCGTGACCGAAAAGGTGACATCGAGCTCCTTTCGAAAAAATTAGTCGAGAAGCTCGAAAAGAAGTTTTATCGAAAGGGTATTAGTATTAGTCCTGAAGTAATTGCGCGGCTTCAGCAGCACTCTTGGCCGGGCAACATTCGCGAACTCGAGAACGTGCTCGAGCGTGCCATCAATGTTTTGACTGGAAGGCAAATTGAACTCATCCACTTGCCGTTATATATACGTGACCTAAATGTGGCCGACGAACCATTTGTTTTAACGGACGATTCGGCCGGAGGTGTGAGCGGCGTTAGCGTTGATTCTACAGCGGTACAAATGCCGCCAACTGTCGGACCGCTAAAAGACACAATCGCATTCGTCGAAAAACAAGCCATTCTTAGCGCGCTAAAAGTAGCCGACGGCAACAAAATTCAAGCTGCCAAACTGCTTGAAATCGGCAAAACCCGCTTTTACGAAAAATGCAAAGTCTACGGAATTAAATAAAGTTTTAGTTCGGTCATCGCCAGCTCTCGGCCGATGAACTTCCAAAAATCAGCAAACATGCCTTTAACCGAAATGGTTAAAAGCACAATTTGCTGATTTTTTTGGTTTGGTGGAGTGGCCTTTGGGAGGTTGATTAGAGTGATATTTTCCACTTACGTCGATAAATGTGTTATTTGCGTCGATAAATACCGAAAACGCGTCGACAAATCATCCATTTGCGTCGATAAACACTCCAAACTCGTCGATAAATCTCCAAGTCATATAAAATACATAATTATTTCTCATTCTAAGCAGGAAGAAGTATAGTAAAACACGAAAATTATGGGTAATTTCATTAAAGGAGGAGACATTTTGAACGTAAAACCTCGACAAATTCCATTAATCGTCGAAGAAATTGATGCTGTATTAAGTAGACTTCAACCATTTCATCCGAAAAGAGCCCAACTCGAAGACGAGAAAAGAAACTATATGAGTGGATACTATGGTGAAAGGCAAATTGACTACTTTCTTGATGCCTATATTACGGATTCCCACAATACTATGCTTCACTTCGATTACTCCACGATAAAAAGGTCTTTCAAATTGACACACTCATTGTTACAAGCTATTTCATTCTAATAATTGAATCAAAAAATATCTTTGGTAAGTTAATCTTTGAAAAAAACTCTACCCAAGTAACACGAGAATTAAATGGGACTGTTCAAGGCTTTCAAAATCCAATTGTTCAAGTTGCTAGACAGAAAAAACTGCTAACAGCTTGGTTAAAAAAACATAAATTCCCACCAATCCCAATCATCGATCTAGTTGGAATTGCTGACAGAAGAACAATCATTTCAACAACAAAAGATAACATGCAAATATTTAATAAACTGTTTTATGCTGATGTTATTGAAGACGAAATCATCCAGCTTGAAAGAATGTATCAACAAGTACAATTAACACCTAAACAGTTGCAAAAATTAAAACATACCCTATTGAAAAAGCATACTCCAGCTCCACCATCCATTCTTAAAAAACATGGAATATCAATAGTGGAGTTATTACTTGGTGTCAGATGTCCTAACTGTGGACAATATCATTTAATACGCATTGCAAGAAAATGGTATTGTGATAAATGTTTAACGTATTCAAAAGTTGCCCACCAAGAGGGGATTCGTGATTATTTACTAATCATTTCCGAAACGATTACCAATAAAGAATGCAGGGAGTTCCTTAAGATTGAATGCCCAAACTTAGCGAAGAGAATATTAACTAGAATGAACCTCCCCACCACTGGCGCTAACAAAAACCGACTCTACCACCGCCCACAGAACTTTTAAATGACCTTTTCTCAAAAAAGAAATAATGTTTGGCAGCATCCCCAAAACTATCAACAACCCTGCATAATTCCCATCACATCAGAAGAACATAGTAGTAAAAAGGAGTCCACACCGATGCGTACATTGCTTTTCGTGATTATCCTTTTTGGCACACTTTTTCATCAAGCTGAGCATCAGGCATATGCAAACAAAATCCAAGTTAAAATTCAAACAAACACCCCATTACAAACAACAAAGCTGCAGCATCCACCAATCCCAACCGAAAATCCACAAACTGAAAAAATCGCCATTGTGACTCTGCAACATCCGCAGTCAGTCGAGGAAATACTATCCCAATTTCCAGAGCTGGAGTTGCGTTATGTATTTAAGCATGCACTCAACGGTTTTTCGGTAAAAGGTCCCATCAAAGTACTTGAAAAATTAGCAAAAAACCAATCAAATATTATCAATATTTCTCCTGTGAATACATACAAAACGGACGAAACACCAGCAAACATTAATGTAAACCAAGCTAAAACAACCGTATCTACAGACACTTCTAATCTTGATATCATTGGAGCAAAACAAATTAGAGGCCTTTTTGATGAACAAAATCAACGTCTTACTGGAAAGGGCGTAACAGTTGGAGTCATCGACACCGGTATCGATTACCGACATCCAGATTTATCATCAAACTACAAGGGGGGGCGTGACTTTGTTGATGGAGATAAAGATCCAATGGAAACAAAGGGAATAGCCGGTCTTTCCACGATTCACGGTACCCATGTCGCCGGCATCATTGCTGCAAACGGCAGAATGAAAGGCGTTGCACCTGAGGCTGACATCATCGCGTACCGAGCACTTGGGCCAGGCGGGAGCGGTACGACTGAGCAGGTCATTGCAGCAATCGAGCAAGCTATTGAAGATAAGGTAGATGTCTTAAATCTATCGCTAGGCAATCGAGTGAATGGACCGGATTTGCCGATTAGTCTCGCGTTAAACAAAGCGGTCGAATCAGGTATTACAGCAGTTACTTCATCAGGTAATTCTGGCCCAAACAAATGGACAGTTGGTGCCCCGGGCACAGCAACGAAGGCCATCTCCGTTGGTGCCTCAACGCCAGTTCAACAGATCGCGTATTTACAATTAATTGGAAAACACAATCAAACGCAAGCCCAAACCCAAACCAATATCGGAAAAATAAAAATGGAACCGCTCCAGGGCTCGATATCCTGGACACCAGACAATCGCCAACATGAACTTATCTTTGCGGGGTTAGGTAGCCCCGATAACCTCCATCAAGCAGAAGGTAAAATTGTTTTGATTGAGCGAGGTCAGCTTACTTTTACTGAAAAAGCCAAAAACGCAGTGAAGGCTGGAGCGAAAGCAGTCATTATTTTTAATAATACAAAAGGAAGCTTCATGGGGAATCTTGATGAAGCGGTCAATATTCCGGTCATGGCCGTTTCTCGGCAGGACGGGCTTAAACTGAAACAACTATGTCCAACGAATGCTAAAACATTATTAATAGAAGAAAGTGATCAATTAGCCGACTTTAGCTCGAGAGGACCGGTCACGGTGAGCTGGGAAATAAAGCCTGATGTCGTTGCGCCAGGGGTGGCGATTAATAGCACAATCCCGGGTGGTTATCTTGAGTTGCAGGGAACAAGCATGGCCGCGCCCCACGTTGCTGGTGCATGTGCGCTCATCAAACAGGCACATCCCGACTGGACGCCTGAGCAAATAAAAGCTGTGTTGATGAATACAGCCAAACCTATCAAAAATCAATCAGGCAAAATCCATCAAACATTCGAACAAGGTGCTGGAAGAATCCAAATACCCGAAGCGATCAAAACAGAATCCATCGTCGCACCTGGCTCGCTGCAATTTGGAAAATTTAACACCAAGGATATTCACCATAAGCATCAAGAAAGTATAACCGTGAAAAACTCGTCAAACCATCATCAAAATTATTATTTTAATGTACCAAAGCGCATCGCCGGCATTGAATGGAATTTGCCATTATCCTTTCAGCTGAAGCCAAACGAGGAAAAGCAAATAGACATAAGCATGACGGTTGATCCGAAGCATTTTTCAAACAAAATCTATGACGGATATCTCGAACTTCGGGCGGAATCAAACACAATCAGAATTCCATACCTATATGTTTTTGAGGAACCGGATTATCCTCGCGTCATGGGCTTTGAAATGGGCATGGGTGATGAGGAAGAAATATATCGCTATGAGGTGTATTTACCAGGTGGAGCTGATGAGTTTGGCATCGCGCTATTTGAACCGCAGTCAATGGTGTTTAATGGGTTTCTAGACTGGCAGCGTAATGTTGGGAGTGGTCTTCTGGAAAAAGAAATCAGTGGAGAGCGGTTGCCGGAACCAGGACTCTACTTAGCGAAGGTGTTTGCCAAAAAGGGAGGAAAGGAGGATATGCTCGAAACAATGATAAAAATTGTGTCGGAAAGTGAGGAAAGTCAATTCCAATAACATACAATTACTGTAAAATTAGGAACAAACATCAGATATACCGCCTTGAAGAATAGAAATTTTTCAAGGCGAGTTTCCTTTATTCATCCAATTTTCCTCAAGAATTTACAAGAATAAGTTACAATTATTATAATTATTTAACAATATGTAAATTTTGAACATTGAAAAAAACGTGTCCAAATTGTGACTTATTTCCTCAATTTACATTGACAATGCGAAAGTGCTATTGTATGCTAACTAAGGGTATAAAATGATAGGGTTTACAATGCTAGTATTGATATTTTCACCTTCATTACATTGTTATTTTGAGCAAGACTTTCCGTTGAAACATTAGTAATTTTCCAGGAATTGCAATAATATTTCAACAAAGCCATCAAGATTTTTCTACATAATCAGCACCCAAGTTTAACTATTATTTCAAGATTCTACAAAGAAATTACCATTCTCTGAAAGAGAGGATGTGTTTTTTATGACTCAAAAAAACCGTCGCCCATTTAAAGCAATGGCGCTCATGTCGGGGATATTATCTTCTTTAGTAGGATGCATCCTCGTTGGGATTTTTTCCGGACGAGCACTCGATCAATGGATAGGAACTGAACCGTTGTTTCTTATTATTGGATTAATGCTTGGGCTTGCAGCTGGGATCTTCGCGATGCTTCGGCTTGTCAATCAATTCTTCTCATCAGGGGATAGCTAACATGTCAGATATTAAATCCATGTATACACGCCAACGAAAGTACATGTTCTTCTTAATGGCTTTATACGTTTTAGGATGGGGCTTTACTACATATCAATCGGTATTTCTAGGTTTGACTCTTGGGACAGCTTTAAGTTTGTTTAACTTATGGCTAATGGTTAGAAAAACGGACAAATTCGGCGAAGCAATACTTCAAGGAAAGAAAGTCCGCTCACTTGGATCCTTTTCAAGGATGGCAACAGCCGCGTTGGCGGTAATGATTGCTCTGAAATATCCTGAATCATTTCACCTTGTTTCTGTAGTTTTGGGATTAATGACATCCTATATTGTCATTATGATAGATTTTTTTCTTCAATCTTTTCATTCACATAAATAACGCGGAAGAGAGGTGATACTGTTGCATCACGAAGCTCCTATAGTTGAATTTCTAGGCCTTAATTTTAACTTGGCCAACGTATTGATGATTACGGTCGCAAGTGTAATTGTGTTTTTAGTTGCTATCTTATCTACTCGTAAACTCGCAATGAGACCGACCGGAATGCAGAATTTCTTCGAATGGGTTATGGATTTCGTTAAAAACATTATTGACAGCACAATGGATTGGAAAACCGGTGGTAGATTCCACGTTTTAGGTATTACGATCATGATGTATGTGTTTGTATCAAACATGTTAGGTCTTCCATTCTCAATTGTTATCGACGGTACGCTATGGTGGAAATCACCAACAGCAGACCCAGTCGTAACCTTAACTCTTGCAACCATGGTTGTAGGTTTATCTCATTTCTATGGTGTTAAGATGAGAGGTACTGCGGCATACGGAAAAGAATTCCTTAAGCCGTTTGCATTTATGTTCCCAATTAAGATTATTGAAGAGTTCGCGAATACGTTAACTCTCGGTCTGCGTCTTTACGGGAATATTTATGCGGGTGAAATTCTATTAAGTTTATTAGCAGGTAGTCTTGCTACTGGTGTGGGTGGCCACATCGCAGCAATTGTACCAATGCTAGCTTGGCAAGGATTCTCAATCTTTGTCGGCGCAATCCAAGCATTTATTTTTACAATGTTAACGATGGTTTATCTTTCTCACAAAGTGAGTAGCGACCATTAATATATTTCGATGTTCAATTCGAGCATCTTAAAAAAATTCTATTTTTCCACATATTTGAAGGAGGAACTTTATAATGGGTCTTTTAGCAGCAGCAATCGCAATTGGTTTAGCAGCACTAGGTGCTGGTATCGGTAACGGTCTTATCGTATCTCGTACAGTAGAAGGTATCGCACGTCAACCAGAAGCACGTGGTATGTTACAAACTACAATGTTCATCGGGGTAGCGTTAGTAGAAGCGATTCCTATCATCGCGGTTGTTATCGCGTTCATGGTTCAAGGTCAATAATTTTTACTAAGCAAGATGTTCAAGTGTGGCGAAGATCATTCCATGTGAACCTTCGCCATTCTCTTATGTCCAGTTGAGAACCATTTGATTTATTTTTGACAAAAAATCAGGATTCATATACATGGTCCTTAAAGTTGAAAGTGAACGACTCTTGAAGGGAGTGAATCGAGGGTGTTAACAAGTAGTTTAGTATTAGGAGCGGCTGAAGCTCATGGCGGTTTTAATGGTGGAGACATCATTTTCCAATTAGTAATGTTTATCATCTTGTTAGCATTGTTGAAAAAATACGCATGGGGTCCGTTAATGGGCATCATGAAACAGCGTGAAGACCATGTTAACGGTCAAATTGATGCAGCTGAAAAAAGCCGTACAGAAGCTAACAAAATTTTAGAAGAGCAACGCGCTCTTTTAAAAGAAGCTCGTCAAGAAGCGCACGTATTAATCGAAAATGCTAAGAAACAAGGCGATGTGCAACGTGAAGAAATTATTTTAGCTGCACGCGCAGAATCTGATCGTATTAAAGAAGCAGCTAAACTTGAAATCGAAACTCAAAAAGAGAAAGCAGTTACTGCTATTCGTGAACAAGTCGCTTCTTTATCTGTATTGATTGCGTCTAAAGTTATTGAAAAAGAATTAACTGCAGCCGATCAAGAAAAACTTATCAATGATTATATTCAAGAGGCAGGAGAAAAGCGATGAGCAACTCTGCAGTAGCAAAACGCTATGCGTTAGCTCTTTTCCAGCTTTCGAAGGAACACCAGCTTCTTGACCAGATGGAAACAGAACTTCGTGTAGTGAAAGATGTAGTCACTAATAACCCGGGGTTAACAGCTTTATTACAATCTCCAAAGCTTTCTAAAGATAAGAAGAAGGAAATTGTAACTGAAGCATTTTCATCGGCTAGTCCATATGTGGTAAACACTTTAAAAATTATGATTGATCGCGGACGTGCTGCACATTTGGCAGCGCTAGCAGATGAATTTATTATCCTTGCGAACGAAGAAAGAGGAGTAGCTGAAGCAGACGTTTTCACTACCCGCCCAATTACAGCTGATGAAAGCAAAGCTTTATCAGAATCCTTTGCAAGCAAGGTTGGCAAAAAAGCTCTTACTATTAATAATATCGTTGATTCCAATTTGCTCGGCGGCGTTAAGCTACGAATTGGAAACCGGATTTTCGACGGCAGCCTGCGCGGGAAACTGGAACGATTAGAACGTACATTATTAGGCTAAGATTCGTAGATAGGGGTGAAACTCATGAGCATCAAAGCTGAAGAAATTAGTGCGCTGATAAAAAAGCAAATTGAAGAATATCAGTCGGAAATTCAAGTGAGTGATGTAGGTACGGTTATCTCTGTTGGTGACGGTATCGCTCGTGCTCATGGCCTCGACAATGTCATGGCTGGAGAACTTGTTGAATTTTCAAACGGCGTTATGGGTATGGCACAAAACCTTGAAGAAAATAACGTCGGTATTATTATCCTTGGACCTTACTTAGAAATCCGTGAGGGTGATGAGGTTCGTCGTACAGGTCGTATCATGGAAGTTCCTGTTGGTCCTGAGTTAATCGGACGTGTTGTGAACCCACTTGGACAACCTGTTGATGGTCTAGGACCAATCAATACTACTAAAACTCGTCCTATCGAGTATAATGCACCAGGAGTAATGGCTCGTAAGTCCGTTCATGAACCACTTCAAACTGGTATCAAAGCGATTGACGCTCTTGTACCAATCGGACGTGGACAACGTGAATTGATCATCGGTGACCGTCAAACTGGTAAAACATCTGTTGCAATCGATACAATCTTGAACCAAAAAGGTCAAGATATGATTTGTATCTACGTTGCAATCGGACAAAAAGAGTCAACTGTACGTAACGCGGTTGAAACTCTTCGTAAGCATGGCGCATTAGACTACTCAATCGTAGTAACAGCGTCTGCATCTCAACCAGCTCCATTATTATACCTAGCTCCTTATTCTGGTGTATCAATGGCTGAAGAATTCATGTATGATGGCAAGCACGTATTGGTTGTTTATGATGACCTTTCTAAGCAAGCGTCTGCATACCGTGAACTTTCATTATTATTACGTCGTCCTCCAGGTCGTGAAGCGTATCCAGGGGATGTATTCTACCTACACAGCCGTCTTTTAGAGCGTGCTGCAAAATTATCTGATGCACTTGGTAAGGGTTCAATTACAGCTCTTCCATTCATCGAAACTCAAGCTGGTGACGTTTCTGCGTACATTCCAACAAACGTTATCTCGATCACTGACGGACAAATCTTCTTACAATCAGACTTGTTCCACTCAGGTGTTCGTCCAGCAATCAACGCTGGTCTTTCCGTATCTCGTGTAGGAGGATCTGCGCAAATTAAAGCGATGAAGAAGGTTTCTGGTACACTACGTCTTGACCTTGCGTCATACCGTGAGCTAGAAGCGTTCGCACAGTTCGGTTCTGACCTTGATGCTGCAACTCAAGCAAAACTTAACCGTGGTGCTCGTACAGTTGAGGTTCTTAAACAAGATCTTAACAAGCCGCTTCCTGTTGAAAAGCAAGTTGCGATTCTATATGCATTAACAAAAGGCTTCTTGGATGATGTACCTTTACAAGACATCCGTCGTTTTGAAGCTGAATTCCATACATGGTTAGACCATAACCGCAAAGATTTATTAGACCATATCAAAAATACTAAGGAACTTCCTGCTGATGCTGATATGTCTGCTGCGATTAACGAATTCAAGAAAACTTTCGCAGTATCCGAGTAATTTTGGGTCTAACTTGAAATGCTGAAGCGCCTCGGTCAGCCCCGACAAGCACAAGGCGAGCCCATCCAAAAGGCGGGTTTTGCCTTATGGAGGGGATTGACTTGTGACCTCGAGGGGCTAGGCGCTGAAGCTGGACAACGACTTGTGGATAAAAAGTTCAAGCGTTGAAATCTTTGTAAAAGGGTGGTGAGAACCTGTGGCATCTTTACGTGATATAAAATCAAAGATAACTTCTACTAAAAAGACGAGCCAAATTACGAAAGCAATGGAAATGGTATATTCCGCAAAGTGGAGTAAAGGCGTTGGGAATGCAAAAGCGTTTGTTCCTTACATGGAAAAAATCCAAGAAGTAACAGCGTCAATTGCGATCGGTAGCAAGGATGCAACCCATCCAATGCTCGTAAGCCGTCCTGTTAAAAAGACTGGTTACGTAGTATTTACTTCAGACCGTGGCTTGTGTGGAGGCTATAACTCTAACGTGCTTCGTGCTGTATACCAAACTATCCAGGAACGTCATAAATCGACTGATGAATATGCAATTATTGCTATCGGAAGAATGGGACGTGACTTTTTCGTAAAGCGAGGAATGCCTGTAATCCTTGATATTATTGGTATTTCCGACCTGCCGAGCTTTGAAGATATCCGAGAAATCGCAAACAAATCTGTTGGTATGTATTCTGATGGTACATTCGATGAATTACATGTCTACTACACCCATTATGTGAGCGCAATTTCTCAAGAAGTAACAACTAAGAAGTTATTACCGTTAACGGATATTCAAACTTCTTCTAAACTTACTTCTTATGAATTTGAGCCATCTGCTGATGAAATATTGGACGTTCTCTTGCCTCAATATGCTGAAAGCTTAATATATGGTTCGCTATTAGACAGTAAAGCCAGTGAATCTGCCGCAAGGATGACAGCGATGAAGAATGCGACTGATAACGCGAAAGAGCTTATCAACTCGTATACGCTATTGTTTAACCGTGCCCGTCAGGCTGCGATTACTCAAGAAATCACTGAAATCGTCGGTGGTGCAGCTGCACTAGAATAGTAAGTTTACCGAAATTTATTTATTCTTCGTTATTGTTTTTTTTTGAAAAAAACAAACAGTTAAACGTTCATTCAAAGGGGTAGTTGACCCCTTATCCAATAAAAGGCATGAGTCCAAATGGCTCATTTTGTTGTAAGAGTATGTTAGGAGGGAAAACGATGAACAAAGGACGCGTTCTTCAAATTATGGGTCCGGTTGTTGACGTAAAGTTCGAAAGTGGTCAACTTCCTGAACTATATAATGCGTTAACAATCAACACTCAAGCGCGTGACGAATCTGAAGTTAGTATTAACTTAACCCTTGAAGTTGCCCTTCATTTAGGTGACGATACAGTTCGTACGATCGCTATGTCATCTACTGACGGTTTAACTCGTAATGTAGAAGTAACTGACACTGGTGCTCCAATCTCTGTACCAGTTGGTAACGTTACTCTTGGTCGTGTATTTAACGTACTAGGTGATAATATTGACTTAGCTGATGCTATTCCTGCAGATGCTCGTCGCGATTCAATTCATAGAGAAGCTCCTTCTTTTGAACAGCTTTCTACTGAAGTTGAAATCCTTGAAACTGGTATTAAAGTAGTAGACTTACTTGCTCCTTATATCAAAGGTGGTAAAATCGGTCTATTCGGTGGTGCCGGAGTAGGTAAAACCGTATTAATCCAAGAATTAATCAACAACATCGCCCAAGAGCACAGCGGTATCTCTGTATTCGCTGGTGTAGGTGAGCGTACTCGTGAAGGTAATGACCTTTACCACGAGATGACTGACTCAGGCGTTATCAAGCAAACTGCGATGGTATTCGGACAAATGAACGAGCCACCAGGTGCACGTATGCGTGTTGCCCTAACTGGTTTGACTATGGCAGAATATTTCCGTGATGAGCAAGGACAAGACGTGTTGTTCTTCATGGATAACATCTTCCGTTTCACTCAAGCAGGTTCTGAGGTTTCTGCGTTATTAGGCCGTATGCCTTCTGCCGTAGGTTACCAACCAACTCTTGCTACTGAAATGGGTAAATTACAAGAACGTATCACTTCTACTAACGTAGGATCTGTTACTTCAATCCAAGCGATTTACGTACCAGCCGATGACTACACTGACCCGGCGCCGGCTACTACATTCGCTCACTTAGATGCAACAACAAACCTTGAGCGTAAGCTTTCTGAAATGGGTATCTACCCTGCGGTGGATCCACTAGCTTCAACTTCTCGTGCATTATCACCTGAAATCGTTGGTGAAGAGCACTATGAAGTAGCTCGTAGTGTACAACAAATTCTTCAAAAATATAGAGAGTTACAAGATATTATCGCAATCCTAGGTATGGATGAATTATCAGATGATGATAAATTAGTCGTACTTCGTGCGCGTCGTATCCAAAACTTCCTATCTCAAAACTTCCACGTGGCTGAACAGTTCACTGGACAACCAGGTTCTTATGTTCCTGTTAAAGAAACTGTTAAAGGTTTCAAAGAAATTCTTGAAGGTAAATATGACCACCTTCCAGAAGATGCATTCCGTCTCGTAGGCCGCATTGAAGATGTGGTTGAGAACGCGAAAAAAATGGGTGTACAGGTCTAATTTCGGTCCAGGAGGGTAAAAAATGAAGACGATCAAAGTCAATGTTGTTACTCCTGATGGCCCGGTGTACGATCGGGATGTAGAAATGGTAAGCTCCAAAGCGCAAACAGGCGAACTTGGTATTTTACCAGGACATATTCCTATGGTTGCACCGTTAGAAATTGCAGCCCTTCGCTTAAAAGTTGAGGGAAAAACAGAATTCGTGGCCGTTAATGGTGGATTCCTAGAAGTGCGTCCAGAACAAGTTACAATTTTGGCGCAAACTGCGGAAAAAGCTGAAGACATCGATGTCGAACGTGCCCTTCGTGCAAAAGAACGTGCTGAGCAACGCCTACGTGAACATAAACAAGAAGATCTTGATTTTAGACGTGCCGAGCTTGCACTAAAACGTGCCATCAACCGTATCACTGTTGCACAACATAAAGCATAATCCAAACACTCTCTGAGCGCTCGCTCAGGGGGTGTTTTTTTGTGAAAGCTGAGTCTGGTCAATATCCTAGCTATCTATTTTACTCACTTTCATGACGTAATATTAGTGAATCGTTATGCAGTGATACAAGTGTTTTGTATTTGTGAACCCGTTAAAGAACCTATAAATTTTTGCGGTTTGTAGTTTGTGGAAATTTTTAGAAAAAAATAAATTGCGAATGTAATTTTTTAACTATTATGACTATTTAAGGTATTTAACAAGTTTTACTGATAAGTAATCTGATATTTGAATAATATTAAATCATATATGTATGAGGGTAATGTTGATAACTAGGTATGTCGACAGGATCATGTCGATTTTTGTTTTCTAATCACTAAAAAAGCGCAAAAAATAAGGGTTTATCGACAAGAAATACGATTATTTGTCAAGAAATTCACTTTGGTAAAAATAGTAACGGTTTGTCGACACAAAATTGTAACAGTGATATAATGTTATCGGTTACAAAAAGAAAATATGAAAATTTTATGACATAGGGAGGTATGGGCATGGATTTACTCAACCTGTATCAGAATAATTATCTGATTGTCTTTGTGTTTCTATGTCTGGGAGTATTACTACCAATTGTTGCGTTGACACTTGGAAGGTTACTTCGGCCATATAAACCGAGTGCTGAGAAATATACCACTTACGAAAGCGGTCTAGATCCATTCCATGATGCAAGGGTCCAGTTCAATGTTCGCTATTATATTTTTGCACTTATGTTTGTTGTTTTTGATGTAGAAACTGTATTCTTGTACCCATGGGCTGTTGCCTACGAAAAGTTAGGGATTTTTGCACTAATCGAAATGTCAATTTTCGTCATCATGCTTCTTATCGGACTCATCTATGCCTGGAAAAAGAAGGTGCTCAAATGGATTTAAGCTTAAAAGATATTTCTCCTCAAGAAATGGAAGAGATCAAACGGACTGTGTTTTTTACAACATTAGAACAGGTCAAAGCTTGGGCAACTAGTAATTCGTTGTGGCCTATGACTTTTGGCCTAGCTTGCTGTGCCATCGAAATGATGGGCACAGGTTCGGCTGCATATGACTTGGACCGTTTCGGAACCATCTTCCGGGCATCGCCACGTCAGTCAGACTGTATGATTGTTTCCGGGACAGTTACTAAGAAAATGGCGCCAATCCTTCGCCGTCTTTATGACCAAATTCCGGAACCAAAATGGGTGATCGCAATGGGATCCTGTGCTACTGCGGGGGGACCTTATGTGCGTTCCTATTCAGTAGTTAAGGGTGTTGATCAAATCGTCCCAGTGGATGTCTATATTCCTGGATGCCCTCCAAATCCAGCGGCATTAATCTATGGAATTAATAAATTAAAAGAAAAGATCCGCTACGAGGCGAAAACCGGGAAGAAGGTGCTGTAATCGATGAGCGGGGAAAAAGATATTGAACAAATAAAGAAAGAAGCTGCCGCAAAGGCGAAAGCCGCCGCAGCCGCAAAAGCAAAGGCCGCAGCACTAGCCAAGCAAAAAGCTACAGAGCAAGCAGCTGAAGCAGAGCCACAAGCAGAAGCTCAAGCTCCAGCTGATGCTAAGGCAAAGGCCGCTGCAGCCGCAAAAGCAAAGGCTGCAGCACTAGCCAAGCAAAAAGCTACAGAGCAAGCAGCTGAAGCAGAGCCACAAGCAGAAGCTCAAGCTCCAGCTGATGCAGATGCTAAGGCAAAGGCCGCAGCAGCCGCAAAGGCGAAAGCTGCCGCAGCTGCGAAAGCAAAGGCCGCAGCACTAGCCAAGCAAAAAGCTACGGAGCAAGCAACTGAAGCAGAAGCTCAAGCTCCAGCTGATGCAGATGCTAAGGCAAAAGCTGCCGCCGCAGCAAAAGCGAAAGCCGCCGCAGCCGCAAAAGCGAAAGCAGCAGCAGCTGGTGGAGCAGCCGCAACGGACGATGAAAAAGCGAAAGCCATCGCAGCCGCAAAAGCAAAGGCCGCAGCCGCAGCAAAAGCGAAAGCAGCAGGTGGTGGAGCAGCCGCAACAGACGATGAAAAAGCAAAAGCCATCGCAGCCGCGAAAGCGAAAGCCGCCGCCGCAGCCGCAGCGAAAGCAAAAGCTGCCGGTGCAGGAGCTACTGCAGCATCCACAGAACCTGTTGAGGAACAGCCGTCACCAAATCAAGAGTACCTTGATAAATACGTTCGGGTCATTGAAGAGCACCTTGGTAAAGAAGTTTTAGAAGATTCTTATATTAATAAGCTTTCAAAAGATGTACCTACATTAGTAGCGAAACGCGATACTTATTTTAAAGTAGCCCAGTTCTTAAAATACAATGAGCAGCTTGGCTTCGATTATTTATCAGAGCTGCATGGTACGGACTTTGAAACCCATATGGAAGTGTACGTACACCTCTACTCCTATAAAAACCGTCAATCTGTTGCTTTAAAAGTAAAGATTGATCGCGACCAGCCAGAAATCGAATCACTGCAGCCACTTTGGGCAGGTGCCGATTGGCCTGAGTGTGAGGCATACGACTTACTAGGGATAAAATTCCAGGGTCATCCAAACCTCCATCGTATCTTCCTTGGTGAGGATTGGGTCGGATACCCACTCCGCAAAGATTATGAACAGTATGATGTGGAGGTATAAACAATGATACGTACAGAAGAAATGATGCTTAACATCGGACCGCAGCATCCTAGTACCCACGGAGTATTCCGCTTAGTCGTTAAAATTGACGGTGAGATGATTACGGAAGCGATTCCAGTCATTGGTTACTTGCACCGCGGTACCGAAAAACTAGCTGAAGATCTACAATATACTCAAATTATTCCTTATACAGACCGCTTGGACTATCTATCCTCTATGACTAACAATTACGTACTTGTCCATGCTGTTGAAACGATGATGGGACTTGAGATTCCAGAGCGCGCTGAATATTTACGCGTCATCGTAATGGAGCTTGGCCGCATTGCCAGCCACTTAGTTTGGTGGGGAACTTTCTTGCTAGACTTAGGGGCAACAAGTCCATTCCTGTATGCATTCCGCGAGCGTGAAATGATCATTAATATGCTTGCCGAGCTATCAGGTGCACGCTTAACGTTTAACTACATGCGTGTTGGCGGTGTAAAATGGGATGCTCCAGAAGGCTGGATTGATAAATTACGTGAATTCATCCCTTACATGCGTCAAGAATTAAAGGGCTATCACACTTTAGTATCAGGAAATGAAATCTTCCTAAATCGTGTTAAGGGTGTTGGTTTCTATACGAAGGAAGACGCTTTAAATTATTCATTAAGTGGTATTAACCTTCGCTCAACAGGAGTGAAATGGGACCTTCGTAAGGATGAGCCATACTCAATCTATGATCGTTTCGAATTCGATGTACCTGTTCGCGATGAGGGTGACTGTCTCGCCCGTTATCATTTGCGTTTAGAAGAAATTGAGCAATCACTCAATATCCTTGAGCAGGCAGTAGAGCAATTCCCTGCTGAAGGTCCAGTACTGGCCAAGGTGCCAAAAATAATTAAAGCACCAAAAGGAGAGGGCTTTGTCCGCATTGAATCTCCACGCGGCGAGATTGGTTGCTATATTGCCAGTGATGGTAAAAAAGAACCATACCGTTTGAAATTCCGCAGACCTTCTTTCTACAATCTGCAAATTCTCCCTAAGCTTTTAGAGGGCGAAAATATTTCAAATCTAATTGCCATTTTAGGTGCGATTGATATTGTCCTCGGGGAGGTGGACGGCTAATGATTGAGGATTTACTATATTCCAGCCCAGGTTGGTTGAACTTCGGAATATTTTTCTTACTTGCAACGGTGCTGCTGTTGGTTATTCTAGGGTTCGTTACCTACGCAATTCTTGCTGAACGGAAGGTAATGGGTTTCATCCAGCTACGTAAAGGTCCAGATCAGCTAGGTGGAAAATTCGGACTATTGCAAACAGTTGCTGACGTTTTAAAGCTTCTATTAAAAGAAGATACGATTCCAAAGCTTGCAGATAAGCCGTTATTCATCGTGGCTCCTATTCTAGCATTTGCACCATCTTTTATGGTTATTGCTACAATTCCGTTCACAGACAAGCTTCAGTTTGCTGATGTGGGAATCGGCTTGTTATATTACGTTGCGATTTCAGGGATGACCATTGTCGGAATTTTAACAGGAGCATGGGCTTCCAATAATAAATACTCATTACTCGGTGGTATGCGTGCTGCAGCCCAAATGATTTCCTATGAAATTCCACTGGTAATGTCCGTGCTTGGAATTATCTTATTAACTGGAAGTTTAAATTTAAACGATATTGTCGCTGCTCAACAGGATGGCTGGTATATTTTATTACAGCCGGTCGCATTCATAGTGTTCATCATTGCAGCTGTTGCCGAATTGAACCGGGTACCATTTGACTTACCAGAAGCAGAGAACGAACTAGTTGCCGGATATTTCACTGAATACTCAGGGTTCCGCTGGGCATTCTTCATGCTCACTGAATATGTTTATATGTTTGCGATGTCCGCACTAATTACCGCAATTTTCTTAGGTGGTTGGCTGCCGCTTCCATTCCTTGGTTTCATACCAGGAGCAGTATGGTTTGCGCTAAAATTCACTGGAGTAGTCTTCTTCCTACTATGGATTCGAAGTACCTTCCCGCGTGTCCGCGCCGACCAATTAATGGAATTCGGCTGGAAAGTACTCCTACCCGTAGCGCTAGCAAACATCTTCTTAACAGCGTTAATTAAGGAACTTATTAACTTATTTTAAAAATAAACAAGGGTTGTGCTCGTGTAAACAGTCACAATCATACACACTGTGAAGAAATAAAAAAGGGGTGAACATTACATGCTTGGATTAGCGAAAGGCTTGAAGTATACCCTAAAGAACCTGACGCGGGATAAGTTAACTTATGACTATCCAAACGAGCCACTGCCGCTACCGGATCGATTTAGAGGCATTCAAAAATTCTATCCGGAAAAATGTATCGTATGTAATCAATGTGCCACGATTTGCCCGACTGACTGTATTCAATTAACAGGCAAAAAACACCCGGACCCAACCAAAAAGGGGAAAATCATCGACACATATGATATTAATTTTGAAATCTGTATCCTCTGCGACCTGTGCACAGAGGTGTGCCCAACCGAGGCGATTGTCATGACCAATAACTTTGAGCTTGCCACATACAGTCGTGATGATTTATTTAAAAACCTCGAATGGCTAGACGAAAATGATGAGAATGTTCGGCAGGTGAATAAACCATGACGGGTGAATTAATCGCATTTATGGGTCTCGCCCTCGTCGGAATTATCGGCGGGGTGCTACTCTTGAACCTCCGTGGAGTTGTTCAAGCGGTATTAGCCCTAGTGCTTACCTTTATTAGTATCGCAGGGATTTACATCCTTTTATCAGCGGAATTCATTGCCGGAGTACAGATCTTAATTTATTCCGGTGCTATCACCATCATCATGATGTTCGGAATCATGTTAACCCGACACGATGATGTAGAGGAGCCAAAGACTGGACGCTTACGCAAATTCTTCGTCTTCCTAGGAGTCGTTGGCTTTGCAGCTGCTGTCTACTTTGGTATTTATAATCTTGAGCTACCAGCTAGCGAGCTTGCGTTACATGAAAACAATACTAAGCAAATTGGGGAAGCCATTTATACCAAATTTGTGATTCCGTTTGAAGTAACTTCTGTTGTTCTTTTAGTGGCGTTAATAGGAGCGATTGTCCTTGCCAAAAAAGACGACGAAAAGGAGGCGGAAAAATAAATGAGCTCAGTGCCAATTTCAGTATATTTAACACTTGCACTTATTTTGTTCTCAATCGGTCTTTACGGTGCTTTAACTAAAAGAAACATGGTTATCGTGCTCATTTCAATTGAGCTCATGCTCAATGCCGTCAACATCAACCTAGTTACCTTCAGCAAATACGGTGTAGTTCCATCGATTGACGGACAGATTTTTGCCTTATTCACAATGGCGGTCGCTGCCGCAGAAGCAGCACTAGGGCTAGCAATCCTAATTGCCCTTTACCGCAACAAGAAAACTGTTAACGTCGACGAAATGGACATAATGAAGCATTAAATTAGACGCAGGGCTACTAGCCTAACAACGCGTAAAAAAAGGGGAATGTGATATTGATGGAGAATGCATGGATCATACCGCTTTTCCCGCTTTTATCGTTTTTCATCCTACTTCTTGTCGGTAAACGACTTAAAGAAGCGAGTGCCTATATCGGAATCCTATTAACATTGGCCACATTTATTTACTCTTTAGTGGTGCTGTTCGAACGCTTTACAGCATCAACATTTAAGAGCGAGGCCACCTGGCTTTCGTTCGGGGATACCGTGATAACAGCGGGTTTTGAAGTGAATCAATTAAATGCATTAATGCTAGTAATCGTATCGCTCGTCAGTTTACTAGTACATACCTATTCAAAGGGTTATATGCACGGGGATGACCGAATTTCGGTATTCTATGCGTATCTTGGACTGTTTACGTTTGCGATGCTCGGTTTAGTTTTATCACCTAATTTATTACAAACGTATATTTTCTGGGAACTCGTTGGTGTAGGTTCTTTCCTATTAATCGGTTTTTATTTTTACAAAGAAGAAGCAAAGGCTGCAGCCAAAAAAGCCTTCATTATGACACGTATCGGTGACGTTGGCTTATTAATCGGAATGATTCTGTTATTCTGGCAGGTTGGTAGCTTTGAATATGATGATATCTTTAGAGCTGTTGAAGAAGGGGTAATTTCTGGCGGTTGGATTACCTTAACAGCGATCTTAATCTTTATTGGAGCGGTTGGTAAATCCGGTCAATTTCCGCTTCACACCTGGTTACCGGACGCAATGGAAGGTCCAACGCCAGTTTCAGCATTAATCCACGCCGCAACAATGGTTGCAGCAGGGGTTTACTTAGTAGCTACACTCTTCCCGTTATTTGAAGCAAGTGAAACTGCGATGCTAACAGTTGCAACGGTTGGGGCTATTACGGCGATTTTTGCAGCCAGCATCGGCCTTGTTCAAACGGATATTAAACGAGTGCTCGCTTACTCAACGGTGAGTCAGCTCGGTTACATGATGCTTGCACTTGGTTCTGCAGGCTATGTAGCAGGTGTATTCCATTTAATGACACACGCTTTCTTTAAGGCCTTGCTATTCCTAGCAGCAGGAAGCGTCATTCATGCTGTCCACACTCAGGACATCGAAAAAATGGGTGGACTATGGAAAAAATTAAAAATTACTGGTCCTTTATTCTTAATTGGAACATTAGCAATCAGCGGTGTACCGTTATTTTCAGGATTCTTCAGTAAAGACGAAATTTTAATCGCAGCATGGGAATCAGGTAATGTTGTACAATTCTGGCTTGCTGTCATTGCTGCATTCTTTACAGCATTCTATATGTTCCGCTTGTTCTTTATGGTTTTTGCAGGCCAGGCACGCAGTGAAATGAAAAATGTACACGAGTCACCAAGCGTAATGACTGTACCAATGATGGTACTAGGTGTGCTAGCGGTTGTCGCAGGATATGTGAACACACCTTGGTTCGGAACCTTCTTAGGCGATTGGCTTACTGAAGGAAACGAAGCACTTGGCCACGGCCATATCGAAGGTCCAGCCTGGATTATGATCGTTGCTACTTTAGTCTCTTTAGCAGGTATTTTCCTTGCGTGGCTTATGTACGCGAAGAAGAGCTTGTCACGCGACTGGTTATCAGGCAGCGCACCTATGGTTTACAACATTTTATACAATAAATATTATTTCGATGAATTGTATCAGCTAACAGTTGTAACAGCGACAAAATGGATCAGCCAACTCTTCAAAATTATTGAAATCTTCCTTGTGGAAGGAATCATTAATTTAGTGCTTGGCTTCGTACAATCGCTTAGCAAAACGGGCTCTAAGCTCCAAAACGGACAAATTCAAACGTACGGTACGGTAGCCTTTGTTGGTCTTGCGTTGTTAGTTGTCATCTTTGCTTTGACAGGGGGGTACTTATAAATGAATATGGAAAACTTCTTATCCATCTTAATTTTCTCCCCATTATTAGGTATTTTGGTGTTAGCATTTGTTCCAAAGACGAAGGAAGATACGATAAAAATCATCGGTTTTATCGCTACTCTTCCAGCGGCAGTGTTTTCAATCGTTGCCTTCATCCAATATTTGAATGGGGCAAATCTTGCGCTATTAGCGGAAAAAGTAAACTGGGTTCAGTTCGGACGTTTTGAGGCGGATTATTTATTCGCGGTTGATTATGAGGTTGGCGTTGATGAATTTTCGCTTATCATGGTCGTTTTAACATCAGTTGTGGCAAGCCTTGCAGCGATTGCTTCCATTCATATTAAAAAGGAATGGAAAGGCTACTTCATGCTATTCCTATTGCTTGAAGTCGGAATGCTCGGCGTGTTTACCGCACAAAACTTGATTTTATTCTTTATTTTCTTTGAGGTAACTCTCGTACCAATGTTCTTCCTTATCGGTAAATGGGGTTATTTTGACAAAGAAAAAGCAGCCTATAGCTTTTTAGTCTACAACGGTTTAGGCTCTGCCATTTTATTAATTGTTATTATGATTTTGTTCGCTCGCACAGGAACATCAAATATCGAAGCGTTAAAGTTCTTTATGAACAATGAAGGGGGCGAGCTGATTGCGCCAATTTCCGAAGCGGCGAAGTTCGGAATGCTCGTTGCCTTAATGGTTGCCTTTGGGGTGAAGCTACCAATCTTCCCTCTTCATACATGGATGCTGAAGGTACACGTTGAAGCACCGCCTTCAATCGTTATGATTCACTCCGGTATTCTTTTGAAAATTGGGGCATTCGGTATCATTCGCTTCGGAATGGGAATTTTCCCACAGCAATTTAAAGAAATTGCTGTTGTACTAGCAGTGCTAGGGGTTATCAACCTGTTATACGGTGCATTCCTAGCGTTTATCCAATCAGATTTCAAAATGGTGCTTGCTTACTCTTCGATCTCCCATATGGGTATCGTCTTAATCGGTTTAGCAGCATTAAATGAAGCGGGAATTCAAGGGGCGATTTTCCAAGTTGTCTCTCACGGATTAATCTCTGCACTATTGTTCTTCTTAGTAGGTGTGATGTATGAAAGAACACATACGACGAAGATTGATAATTTAGGTGGACTTGCTAAGGGGATGCCACTTACAGCTGGATTTTTACTAGCCGGCGCTATGGCATCACTCGGCTTACCAGGTATGTCTGGATTCGTCAGCGAATTTATGGCGTTCATGGGCTTATTTAAAGAAATGCCTGTTCTTGCGGCAGTCGGAGCACTTGGCATTATTATGACAGCCGTTTACTTGCTGCGTGCAGTACTCGGAATGACTTTTGGAAAAGCAGAACGAGAATTCGCAGGTATTACTGATTTAAAAGCGGTTGAAATGATTCCAGTGTTTGCATTAATGGGTCTCATCGTGTTAATTGGTGTTTATCCGACGCTATTAAGCGAGCCGCTCACATCAACAATTGAAACTATCATGCAAGGAATAGGGGGGTGATGAAGGATGGATCTAGATACGCTATTATCATTTGAATGGAGAGTCATGGCTCCTGAATTCATTATCCTAATCGTTGCAACCCTGATGTCCTTGCTCGATTTGTTCATGCCAAAAAGCGTTGATCGTCGCAACATCGGCTGGATTGGAGTTGCTGGTATCCTGCTCGCAATGGTTTCACTTGCTGGACTATTCCAACTTGATGTGACTTCCATTCTTCACGATACGTTCCGACTTGATTCATTTGCAAAGGCGTTTAAGCTATTAATGCTTGGCGGTGCTGCATTAGTTTTAATTTTAGCAATCAGTGATGATACAAAAGAGGGACTTGAAAATTACCGTGGCGAATATTTCTACTTGTTTCTAACTGCTTTGTTAGGGGCAATGATCATGTCGTCAAGCGGCGACATCATCACAATGTTCGTCGGACTTGAATTGCTTTCAATCTCTTCTTATATACTTGCTGGTATGAAAAAGAAAAACTTACAATCCAACGAATCAGCAATGAAATACGTCGTGAACGGCAGTATTGCCACAGCCATCACCTTGTTTGGTTTGAGCTATGTGTACGGCTTAACCGGCTCAACCAACTTAATGCAGGTAGCGGCAGCAGCTCAAACCGTTGCTGATACGCAAATGGTTTACTTGCTCGGCCTAGCTTTCTTTATTGTTTTCGTCGGACTGTCGTTCAAGCTAGCGACTGCGCCGTTCCATATGTGGGCTCCGGACGTTTACCAAGGAGCGCCAACACCGGTGACAGCTTTCTTGAGCGTAGTATCAAAGACTGCGGGCTTTGTGTTGATGGCTCGGATGTTCTTATTCATTTTTATCCGCATTCCGACTGAGGGTGCAGGCTCAACGCCAATTTTCTATCAGCTCCAAGATTATATTGCTGCTTTAGCAGGTATCACGATGATCATCGGAAACGTCGTGGCCCTTCGTCAAACGAATGTAAAGCGGATGTTTGCCTATTCAAGTATTGCTCACGCAGGTTACTTATTGGTATGCTTCGTGACCTTACAATTTATGTTTAATACATTATGGTTTTATTTAGCAGCTTACTTATTTATGAACTTAGCAGCATTTGCAATTATTAGCCTCGTTACTCGTGGTCATGATTCAGAAGACATTAAACATTTTGCCGGTCTATACCGCCGTTCACCGCTACTAGCCGTGGCGATGGGAATCTCGATTCTGTCGCTTGCTGGTTTCCCGGGAACAGCAGGATTTATCGGTAAGCTAAACATTTTCATGGGCGCATTGGTTGACCAACCAGCTCATTACGTATTGGCTTCAATTATGATTGCCACAACAGTTGTATCGTATGTGTACTACTTCGGCATCATGACGCAAATGTTCTTCCGTCCGGCTGCAGGCGGTGCAAATGCACCTAAGCTGTCCGTGCCAATTGGTGTAGCAGTTGTAATTGTAATCTGTGTCATCGGTACATTGGTATTAGGTTTGGCACCAGACACAGCTTACGACTTCATCGACAGCCAATTTAGGAATTTCGCTGATTTCTTCCAACAATAGGCTAGAAGCTTGGGATTCAAGGCTTGGGACAAAAAATTGGAAATAATTACGAAATTATTGTAAAATAAAGTTACGAACAAAGGATATATTTCTTGGGAAAGAATTTATTACGGATTCAATAAAAAGGGGTTTAAGAGAAAGGGTGCGCGCGACTTGCCCCTTTCTTTTTTTTATGGATGTTTGATGTATTGGTGGCGGGGGTGTGACATTGTCCACTTACGTCGATAAACTCTCAATTTGCGTCGATAAACTTGTAAAATTCGTCGATAAATTCTTAATTTGCGTCGATAAATTCCGAAAATGCGTCGATAAATACAAAATCACGTTAATCCACCGACTGAAACGAGTCACAATTACGCCAGAACCCCGAAATTTCCATACATAAAACACCTCAACCATCAAAAACTAGGATGGATTCCATAAAATAAAGGGAGTGTGTACGAATGGATGCAAAAAGAATCAAACAAATTCTATCTTCCTCAGCCGAAATTGATGTAAAATATAATGGGGCATCCGTCTGGATTGACGCATTAAATGAAGACGGTACAACCGCGACCGTTCACTCAAGACATCCAGGACTCGAAGAACGTTCAACAGTCGAAATTACTGAGCTCGTTGAAGAATAGTCACCATAAGAAAACCACCTTATTACACATGAGGTGGTTTTATAAATGTAAAACTAAAAAGAAATGAAACCTTTTCACGACTTGCACGTCTATATCTATTATGGCAAGCTGCAAGCGGAGAAATAAGGGAGGGGGTAAAAAATAATGATAACCGACTTTGGACAGCAGGCACTGCTCTCAATCGTGTCACATCTTGTCTTCATTGGGGTTGCTTGGTGGGCAATCCAGGCGCTACAGATCGAGAAAATTATCAAAAAAAATCACGTCGTGCAAGCTAGATTACTATATATAATATTATCGATTGTACTCGGTTCAGCGGTTAGCAATTTTTTCCTAGATTACCTACTTTGGTCAAAGCAGCTACCAGCGTTGTTACCATAAAGATGAACTTTAGTAGGAAAATCAATAATAGTTAGAATATTTAAATATTTTTAAGGTAATTACATCTATTTGTCAAAAATATAGGTCTTCCTACATGTTCCCAAACGTAAACTAATTCAGTACAATTCATGGTGGTGTTGTTTATCTTACATAAGAAACGTAACAACATTAATTTAATTTAAAATCTTAAAGTAGCTTTATTTTTACAAAAAAACAGCTAGTAAAATTTTACAAAAATAAGAAATTCGAAACGTGCAAAACTGAATGTCAAAATGTGACGAGAATTCCCAAGTATGCAAGCTCCTCTTCAGGTAACAATGTAAGTATGGAGAGGAGTTCGAAGATGAAAAAACATATAAATAAATGGGTAATTTTAGTCATTATTAGTTTTATCCTTGTGCAATTCGGGAATCGTCCGACTGAAGCGACGAAATCGAAACCAAATTCCAACGCACCGGAAGCGATCGATTTAATCACTTTAGCCGAACGGATTGAAGGCGAAAATATCGAGATTGACGAATGGTCCATTCATGCAAGAGAAAAATTAACAAGCGTTAGCGATACGAAGGACATAGAAAATTATATCAACAGCTTAAAGAAACAATTTCCAACATGGGACTGGACTGAAGCAAGCAACGATGCTCATTGGGAGGCCACAGCCCTATCCACAGATCATTCCACATTCCAAGAAAGTGTCAAAATTGTTTCGACCCGCACAAAACAAAGCACCCAGGCGTATGTTATTTATGAAATCAAAGGTCAATACTGGACAGAGGATACGGTAAAACACCTAAATTCTGGGTTGCGTTCGACATTTTCTAATATCTTTCGTACAAAGCCACAAATTTTCTCTTGTGTACAAGCGGAATTAGATGATAAGATGATATCGACTTTGTCTACAACAACAAAAGGTTTATTAAAAGCATTGAATGCGAATGAAATAGAGTCTCTATCTGAAGAATCATTTATTTCTGTAACGGCTGCTTCGCCTTTATTCGCCGAATCGCTAAAAAGAAACCAAGAAAGCATAAACCTACAATTGGCCTTGCGAACACAAGGAATGGGCGCAAAGACAACCCTTGTTGTTGGCACACCAATCATTACGATTGAATATTAATATAGAGAAAATGGACGCGGAGGGGAATACACTTTGGAAAAAATCATCGTCCGCGGCGGAAATAGGCTTAGCGGTACCGTTAAAGTAGAAGGGGCAAAAAATGCCGTTTTGCCTGTGCTCGCTGCAACATTATTAGCAAGTGACGGAAAAAGCGTAATTCGTGATGTACCAGCTCTCTCCGATGTATACACGATTAATGAAGTGCTACGTTTCTTAAATGCCGGAGTGGAGTTTCATAATAATTTAGTAACTGTAGATGCGTCGAAACCATTAAAGGAAGAGGCACCTTTCGAATACGTTCGTAAAATGCGTGCATCTGTTTTAGTGATGGGCTCACTGCTTGCTCGAAATGGCCGTGCCCGAGTAGCTCTTCCTGGCGGCTGTGCGATTGGCTCACGTCCAATTGACCAGCATTTAAAAGGTTTTGAAGCAATGGGAGCAGAAGTTAAGGTTGGCAACGGCTTCATCGAGGCCGAGGTGAAGGATCGACTTAAAGGTGCGAAAATATATCTTGATTTTCCAAGCGTCGGTGCAACAGAAAATATCATGATGGCGGCAACGCTTGCAGTCGGTACAACTGTGATCGAGAATGCAGCGAAGGAGCCTGAAATTGTTGATTTAGCTAACTTCCTTAACGCCATGGGTGCGAAGGTTCGCGGCGCTGGTACCGGCACAATCCGTATCGAAGGCGTTAACGTTCTATTTGGTGCAGACCATACGATCATTCCTGACCGTGTTGAGGCTGGAACGTTCATGGTAGCTGCAGCGATTACAGGTGGAAACGTACTTGTTCAAGGAGCTGTGCCAGAGCATTTAACCTCTCTAATTGCGAAAATGGAAGAAATGGGCGTCGAGATCGCCGAGGAAAATGACGGTGTTCGCGTTATTGGTCCAGACCTATTAAAACCAGTTGATATTAAAACCATGCCTCATCCGGGCTTCCCAACAGATATGCAATCACAAATGATGGCGTTGTTGTTGCGAGCGCGCGGTACGAGCATGATTACCGAAACCGTATTTGAGAATCGTTTCATGCACGTTGAAGAATTCCGTCGCATGAACGCCGAAATCAAAATCGAAGGCCGTTCTGTCATTATGAATGGACCATCTAATCTGCAAGGTGCAGAAGTTGCTGCAACTGATCTTCGTGCCGCAGCATCCTTGATTTTGACTGGCCTTGTCGCAGATGGCGTGACACGCGTGACTGAGTTGAAACACTTAGATCGCGGCTACGTGAACTTCCACGAAAAGCTTCGTCTTCTTGGTGCCGACATCGAACGTGTCAAAGAAGAAGAAGTAAGCCTTGCTCACGAAACGAAAATTGTTTCGGATTTAAATGCGTAATTTTTTGTTTTTGTAAAATTTAATATTGCATGGACGACCGAAGCTTGAGCAATTGTGCTCAGCTTCGGTTTTTTGTATATATGGGATGCATCACCGCATCACAGTGCTGGGGGCCAGTCCCCCGGTGCATCACCGCATCACCGTGCTGGGGGTCTGTCCCTCGCCGCATCACCGCATCACCGTGCTGGGGGTCTGTCCCCCGGTGCATCACCGCATTACAGTGCTGGGTGCCAGTCCCCCGTTGCATCACCGCATCACCGTGATGGGGGTCTGTCCCCCGTTGCATCACCGCATCACCGTGTTGGGTGCCAGTCCCCCGTTGCATCACCGCACCACCGTGTTGGGGGCCAGTCCCCCGTTGCATCACCGTAGCACAGTGTTGGGGGTCTGTCCCACTAGCGTTGCACGACTTGAAAAATATGTAAAAGTGACTTAATTAATTTCTAAAAAATAAAAAGGCTCCTATTGTAGAAGAGATAGACCATACTTGTTCCCTCATCTTCTACAAAAGGAGCA
>NZ_LR656196.1 GCF_902168435.1 Bacillus marasmi | reverse complement strand
CGAAATAAAGCACTCGTTTGCCTTTTGGCAAAG
Source organism: Bacillus marasmi (assembly GCF_902168435.1). Taxonomy (GTDB): domain Bacteria; phylum Bacillota; class Bacilli; order Bacillales; family Cytobacillaceae; genus Bacillus_BU; species Bacillus_BU marasmi. Next base: position 11,804 of record NZ_LR656196.1, on the reverse strand, counting down.
AGTGTTTTTTATTTAGAAATTAATATTGACGATAAAAATTTTTGTTTTTATACCTGGAGAATATTTTTAGTGGTGACAATTTCTACGGAAAACACAAAGGAACAAGGGACGGTTCGAAGCCACTGAAAAAGTACCCTAATTTTCAAACAAAAAATTCCCATTTCTAGTTAACTTCTAGAAACTGGGGATTTTTTCTAATTTTTATTATTTTTTGGTGTGAAACACCTCTTTTATGAGGCTATTATTTTTGCTATCCTCTTCAAATTAACTGCTATTGCAGTTAATTTTGCTTGTGTAGACATGCTTTTTAGATCGTACCCCCTGGCACGATCTAGCCCGTGAAAATTCTTCATCTCGCCGTTTTTCCATTCTTGGCAAGCCCGTTTCTTATATGTTTCTTTAAATTCTTCTGTTTTCTGTTCTTGGCTATATCCGTAAAATTCCGGAGTATTTAGCCCTACCACAAGAATTTTTCTGACTCGTTTTTCTTTAATACAATCATCCCGTAAAGGACAACCTTTACACTTTTCCTTTTCGAAGTAATATTTATAGTATTCTCTTCCACTTTTTACTTTTGCGTATTTTTTACCTTCGGTTTTGTTTCCTTGTTCACAAAACCATTCATCAGAATCTTTATTATAACTGAATCTTTCTTCGTCAATCCTATAAGCCATGGCACTTACAGGTATATAGGGTTTGGCTTCTAGTTCTTTGATTTTATCAAGTATAGGTTTCCTAAAATATGCTTTATCACCGAAAACTTCTTTTATATTGACCCCACTTTTCTCGGTCAGCTCCATTAACTCATTAAACTGTGTACCATCTACATAGGCTCCATTATTAACTCTAACAGCTGTAATAATTCTCTCTTCCGTTGTAATGGTGTATTCTGTTTTGTATCCAAAGAAGTGTTCGTTTTTACTTTTATGGCCAACCCTTGCATCCTGGTCAACGATTGAACGAACTCCTTTTTGTTCAATAAATTTAGGGTCTTTAAGAATCTCTTTTGCATTTTCTATGATTGCTTTTGTTTTGGGACTTCTTTCGATGTCTACACTTTTTTCAACTTGAAGAATAGTCTCTTCGAGATAGTCTTTCATTACAGTTTTGGCTTTTTTAGGATCTTCAACGTCTTTATATTCAGGAATATCTTGACTGACAGAACTAGGTACCTCCCCATTTTCTTCATCTACTGATTTAAAGATCTTTTTTGCCAGCCTCTTCATCACTCTTTCGGGAGTTGCCTTAAACGTGTTTGCGACAGTATGAGTAGTATCAATACTAATTCCAACTTCTTTAATAATGCCCTTTTCTACACATTGTTTAACAATTTCTATCAAGAGGTCATCTAAAGTTACATCATGAAGTTTTTTTGTTCTAAACTTGGACAAAAGGCTAGGATCTGGCAATTTCTCCTCTGGGTTAATATCAAGAAAATACATATAGGCAAGATTTAGTGAGGCATCTGCAATCACTTCTGTATCGGATAAATTCTTCATTTTTTGCAGAAATAGCAGCTTGCCCATGAGTTCAGGTTCTTTGGCAGGCCTTCCATAAAATTCACAGTAGGAATCTTTTAGTAGTTTATTAATAAAACTAAAATCAAGGTTATCTTTAAGGATTTTGAAAATATTATTTTCTGGAATTTTGTTATATAATATGGAATAGATACTTAATTGCATATCTTTGCTTTTAAGCATAGAAAAGACCTCCGTTTGGGTGATAGTTTCTCGACAACTCTATTATACCAAAACTGGAGGTCTTTTCTTGTTTTTGGTCAATTTTACATTTTTTAGGAGTAGTTTTTCAGTGGCTTCGGACGGTTCCGGCGTTTCCCTAATTTCTACCACTTAGTTGGTTTCAAGATCATTTCAAGTTGGATAATTATGAGTTTATCTCGCTTTAACATGCCTAAATATCCTTACATCAATATTCTAATTTTATAAAAGGAAAAAGTGGGGAATAAATTGCTCGTAAAGGTCTGAAGGGTTCAACTAACCATCTGCGTGGGATGAGGAAGACCACCACTAATGGAAGTTTCACTTAATAAAAATTGATTTTCTTCTAGAAAAAAAGAAAACAGCATCTTCTGACATGTTGGATGCTGCGTTTTCAGTAGAAAACTGTTTAAAACCCGCTTTACTACCAAAATATGATTTATTAATCAAACGTTTGATTTATTTTTCAAATGGGAGGGTCTCCATCATTTAAATGATGCTTAAGAAAGGGAATGGATCACTCTTTAAATGGAAATTGTTAGGGAAACAAGAGAACCGTCCCCATGTTTTTCTCTGTTTTTCATGGTAAAATTATACTATTAGTATTTTGATGGTGGGAGATTTTTATGGGAAATATAGCAATTGAGCAAAAAAATAACAAATTTGTTGTGACGAATAGATTGGTCCAGCCTGAAACCATTAACGAACGCGAATTAGAGATTGTTGTTGGAAGAAAGGCTGGTGGCTTGCTTCCGATTACCAAGGAAACATCTAAAAAGGGCATCATCATGAAATGCGCCTTTGAAAATATGGCGTCATTAAAAACTTATTTTAATGGGATTGTTAGTAAGAAAATGTTTCTGGATATCGTTGTTCAGATTGTTTCAATTTTGAAGGAATGCGAAAAAAATCTAATGAATGTAAACAATCTTATGTTAGATTGGGAGTATATTTTTCTAACTCCAAGGACCAAAACGGTTCAATGCATTTTTTGGCCAGTTTTTAATAATCAGTCTAGTCAAAATTGGGCTGGATTTTTTAAAGAGCTTCCTTTTCGGGTTGTTTTTTCAAAGCAGGAAGAACATGAGTATATCGCCGATTACTTGCAATATTTTAATAGCCAAACTACTTTTTCAATCCATAGTTTTGAAAAATTGATTCTAGAATTGATGGGTAAGGGTGTGGAAAACAAGGCGCAGCAACAATCTGTACCTATTTTTAAACAAGACAAAGTGAATATATGTTCAAAGTGTGGAAATGTAGGTGAGGAGAGCGCGAAGTTTTGCAAAGTCTGTGGTACTCCGATACATGTAAATGTGATGGGAAATGAGCCGTCAAATCAATCAAGCATTCCAGGAATGTCGCCTGGATATGCGGAGGGGACCACTGTCTTATATGCTGATCGTGAGGAACAACCAAACTTTCCATACTTGATAAGGGAAAAGACGCAAGAGAAAATTGACGTCAACAAGCCAACTTTTCGGATTGGGAAGGATAGCGGGTCCTGTGACTATAGTGTAATAGATAATAATGCAGTGAGCCGTAATCATGCGAATATTATCAGTAAAAATGGACGCTATTATATTATTGATAATCGTTCAACTAATAGCACTTACGTAGATGGGAGGGCTATTCCTGTACAAACAGAGGTGGAAATCTTTTCTGGGGCAAAGTTAAAATTGGCTAATGAGCCATTCGTCTTCTATCTTTAATTCATTGTTAAAATAAAAAAGATGTTTCCCAAGTCGGGAAGCATCTTTTATTTTGTCATCCACTCTTTCACGACGATAGTGGAGGATCCGCTTTTAATGAGTGGGTCTAATTGACCGATGCGCTGTGCCTCGGTGAATGAACCAGCACGGATAATATATGCCCCACCTGTAGCGTCACTGAACGGGCCGTACATTTCTAATTTGTTTTCCTTTTTGAGGCGATTGAGATACTCATAATGTGCAGGAATCTGCTCTGGGTCAAATTTTTCTGTTCTAGTCGTAATAAATAAGTACTTGTTCAAAGGTAACTCCTCCATCATTAGAACTATATGATAACAGTATTTTATCACTATTTTGAATTTTTTGTTATTGTTTTTCATGGTGGAGGGTTAATGCCAGGCTGTTGCTTGTGTCGGTTTTTGTCGAAAATCGGATAAATACCCAAATTCGTCGGATAAACATCCCGAAACGTCGGATAAACAGTCCGAAACGTCGGATAAACAGCCCGAAACGTCGGATAAACAGTCCGAAACGTCGGATAAACAGCCCAAAACGTCGGATAAAACCAACAGAGACCAGTTTACCCCGACCAAAACCACGGTAAAAACTAGAAAAAACTAATAATAGCGAGAATTGCTTGACCTAAAAATTATTGTACTGATAAAATAATCAAGGAACTATTACATAACCTTCATATACACTCGATAATATGGTTCGAAAGTTTCTACCAGATCACCGTAAATGATTTGACTATGAAGGCAGACTATACAGTATATTTGCACCTATACTAGAATTCTGCTTTTGTGAATAACGAGGGGAGAATTCTAGTTTTTTTGTTTATGGTTTATAATAAGTGCAAGATTAATTTTAATAAAGAGGTGTCCAAAGTGACAGAAAAATCGGAGTTTAAGGATTTAGAGAAAATTATTGTACTTGATTTCGGAAGTCAATATAACCAACTAATTACACGTCGTATCCGAGAGTTCGGTGTATTCAGTGAATTACACCCACATACGATTACTGCCGAAGAGCTTAAAGCATTAAATCCAAAAGGAATTATTTTTTCCGGCGGTCCAAACAGCGTTTATGATGAAAACTCATTTCGCGTTGATGAAAAAATCTTTGAATTAGGATTACCAATTCTCGGTATCTGTTACGGTATGCAGCTAATGACTGTTAGCCTAGGCGGTACAGTTGAGCAGGCAAAACAGCGTGAATATGGAAAAGCTGAAATTAAAGTAGAAAATCAAACGAAGCTATTTGCTGAACTACCACAAGAACAAGTGGTTTGGATGAGTCATGGTGATTTAGTAACACAAGCACCTGCTGGATTTACTGTTGATGCAACAAGCCCAAGCTGCCCAATTTCATCTATGAGTGATGAAAATCGTCAGTTTTACGGCGTGCAATTCCATCCTGAAGTTCGCCATTCAGTATACGGAAACGAACTATTAAAGAATTTCGTATTTGGTGTGTGTGGCTGTGAAGCAAATTGGTCAATGGAAAACTTCATTGAAATGGAAATGAAGAAAATCCGTCAATTAGTTGGCGATAAAAATGTACTTTGTGCTTTGAGTGGTGGAGTTGATTCCTCAGTTGTTGCAGTATTGATTCATAAAGCAATTGGCGATCAATTAACTTGTATCTTTGTTGATCACGGTTTATTGCGTAAAGGTGAAGCTGATAGTGTTATGAAAACCTTTGCTGATGGCTTCCACATGAACGTTATTAAAGTTGATGCAAAAGAAAGATTCATGTCCAAGCTTGAAGGAGTTTCTGACCCAGAAAAGAAACGCAAAATTATCGGTAATGAATTTATCTATGTTTTCGATGATGAATCACATAAGCTAGAAGGAATTGATTTCTTAGCTCAAGGAACGCTTTATACTGATATTATTGAAAGTGGTACAGCTACAGCACAAACGATTAAATCTCACCACAATGTTGGTGGACTTCCAGAAGACATGCAATTTACGCTAATTGAACCACTTAACACTCTATTTAAAGATGAAGTGCGTGCATTAGGTACAGAACTAGGTATTCCGGATGAAATCGTGTGGAGACAACCATTCCCAGGCCCTGGACTTGGTATTCGTGTCCTTGGAGCCATCACAGAAGAAAAATTGGAGATTGTTCGTGAATCAGACTATATCTTACGGGAAGAAATTAAAAAAGCTGGTCTTGATCGCGATATTTGGCAATACTTCACAGTGCTTCCAGACATTCGTAGCGTCGGAGTAATGGGTGATGCCCGCACTTATGATTATACAATTGGTATTCGTGCGGTTACATCAATAGACGGGATGACATCAGACTGGGCCCGCATTCCTTGGGATGTTCTAGAAACGATTTCAACAAGAATCGTTAACGAGGTTGCTCATATCAACCGAGTTGTCTATGATATTACAAGTAAGCCACCAGCAACCATTGAGTGGGAATAATTAAAAATTCGATTAATGAACAAAATACGAACGATAAAAAAACGAACATGAATAATGTTCGTTTTTTTGTGTTGACTTGAATTATGTCAGTATAGTAATATATAAAAGTGCTTAAGAATATAATAGATTACCATCGTATAATATTGGGAATAAGGCCCAAAAGTTTCTACCGAGCTGCCGTAAATAGCTTGACTACGAGGTAAAGTGTAAATAATTGGGAAGAGATTTTTGTTATTATAATAAACCTTTTCTCCCATCTTTACCTTCCTCATGTCAATGCTCCCAGACGCTCTCGGAGCATTTTTTATATTTTAGGAAAAGAACATGAGGAGGAAGACCATGAAGAAGTATTTTCAGTTTGAAGAGCTTGGTACAAATTATCGCCGTGAAATAATTGGTGGGATCACAACGTTTTTAGCAATGGCTTATATATTAATTGTCAACCCGCTTACGTTAACACTTGCGGATGTTCCTGATTTGCCAAATCGGATGGACCACGGAGCGGTTTTCGTTGCAACGGCACTCGCAGCAGCTGCTGGTTCAATCGTTATGGGCTTATTAGGGAAATTCCCAATTGCTCTTGCTCCTGGGATGGGGTTAAACGCATTTTTCGCTTATACAGTTGTATTAAGTAGTGGAATGCCTTGGCAACATGCGCTAGGTGCGGTATTTATTTCAAGTGTTTTCTTCTTATTATTAACTTTAACTGGCTTCCGCGAAAAGCTGATTAATGCAATTCCGGTTGAATTAAAGCATGCGGTTGGTGCAGGGATTGGTTTGTTTATTACATTCATTGGACTTAAAAATGCAGGGATTATTGTCAATAATGACGCAACCTTAGTTGGACTAGGGGATTTGACGAACGGTAATACACTACTTGCAATCTTTGGTATTGTTATTACAGTAATTTTTATGACAAAGGGAATCAACGGTGGCGTATTCTATGGAATTATTATAACGGCAATTGTTGGGATGATTTTCAATTTAATTGATATGCCGACTAAAGTTGTTGATAAGATTCCAAGTATTGAACCAACCTTTGGTCAAGTATTTACAGCCTTTGGAGACAGTTCATTTTACACAACTGAAATGCTTGTGATTATTCTAACCTTTTTATTCGTTGACTTCTTCGACAATGCAGGAACGCTTGTAGCTGTAGCAAATCAAGCTGGTTTAATGAAGGATAACAAACTCCCTAATGCAGGTAGAGCGTTATTGGCGGATTCAATCGCTTCGTTAGTAGGTTCGATTTTTGGTACATCTACAACTACTTCTTATGTTGAATCATCGGCAGGGGTTGCAGCTGGTGCGAGAACGGGATTTGCCGCACTAGTGACAGCAGCATGTTTCTTATTAGCATTATTCTTCTTCCCGTTATTATCAGTAATTACTGCTCCAGTAACATCAGCTGCATTAGTTATTGTTGGGGTACTGATGGTGTCTTCATTGGCAGAAATCAAATGGTCGAAGTTTGAAATAGCTGTTCCAGCGTTTTTAACAATGGTGACAATGCCACTTACTTATAGTATAGCAACCGGTATTGCAGCAGGATTTATTTTCTATCCGATTACAATGATTATGAGTGGAAAGAGAAAAGAAATTCATCCAATTATGTACTTATTCTTTGTCATCTTCGTGTTATACTTTATCTTCTTAAAAGAATAATGATTCATTGTAAAATAGCCATGGGATTCCGTGGCTATTTTTATTTTTGGCTATGTAAAGCACAGTGTTGATTTATACCACGTTGATTGGAGTGGAAATCAATATCCAAGATGTTGAAATAATATGCGGACAGTTAGTCCTTTAATTGTGCATGTTGTATTAAGGACACCAGAGACCTTATTTTGATTAAAACAACAAATTTTGATTTTTAGCGGACACAGAGTACCCTATTTGCCTATTTAACCGTGATTTCACTTGATTTTAGCCCGAATAAGAGCATATGTGTCCTCTTTGACCCAGAATATAACCTGTTTTTACGAAATAAGGTATTCTATGTCCGCTCGAATTTCGTAAACCGAAAATCAACAGCCAGGTTTAACACAGCCTTATTTTTAAAAAAGAAGTTGAGCTTAAAATCGAATGGCTATATCCATTGACTTACAAAAGTGACGCAGTTAAGATGAAAAGTGAGTGTCGAATATAGTCGAAATGAGGAGAGCCAATGAGGGTTGAAGTAGACAAAATTCTAAATAACAACGTGCTGATTGCAAAGCATACCTCCTTTGGTGAAGTGGTAATTATCGGTAAAGGCGTGGGGTTTAATCGCAAAAAAGGCGATACTATTGATACTACTACTATAGAAAAGTTATTTGTTTTAAAAGATGAGAAGGAGCAAAAGGATTATATTAAGCTTTTGCCTTTTGTCGATAACGATATGCATGATTTGATTATTTCGGCAATCAATCTTATCAAAACAAAAGTAAATGCTCCTCTTAATGAACACATACACGTCGCGTTAACTGATCACTTAATGTTTACTTTTACCAGAATGAGTAAAGGGATGGAGATTCGAAACCCGTTTTTAGTGGAGACGAAAACCCTTTATCCTTTTGAATATGAAATAGCAAGAGATGTTGTAAATCACATCTCTGCCAAAAGCGGGATCATAATGCCTGAAGGAGAAATAGGTTTTATCGCCCTTCATATTCATAGCTCTATCATGAATCGTGAGTTATCTGAGGTCAATCAGGACTCGCAACTTGTGACAAAACTGGTAAATATGATTGAAGATCAATTAAAAATAAAGATAAACAAGGATAGCATTGACTATACCAGACTGGTGCGGCACCTGCGTTACACGATTGAAAGAGTCAAAAATGGTGAGCGAGTGGAGGAGCCAGAAAAAATATCTTCTCTATTGAAAGAAGAGTATCCGGTGTGTTACAATCTGTCATGGAAACTCATTAAAGTTTTACAGCAAGCTATATCAAAACCAGTTTTTGATGCAGAGGCAGTTTACTTAACCATGCATCTGCAACGGCTTCAGAAAAAAATTAAATAATGCAATCATTACATTTTTTTACGTGTTACTGATTCGATCAGGCATGAGTAAAGAAGAGTAATTGAAATAGAAGTTTTTGGGGAATCTACCCTTAAGCTTTTGTTTTCTTTTACACTCCTTTCCTCATGCCTTTTTTATTTTGCTTGTATGTAAGCGGTTAATGAGAAATGATAAAACTTAAATCATTGGAGGTAGTATGCATGTTTAAAAAAGCTTTTGGTGTACTTCAAAAAGTTGGTAAAGCCTTAATGTTACCAGTAGCGCTTCTTCCTGCAGCGGGTATTCTGCTAGCATTAGGTGCGGCGTTAAGAAACCCAACTTTATTGGAATTGGCACCATTCTTGGATAATAATGCGGTTGATATGATCGCAGCTGTAATGCAAAACGCTGGAGACATTGTCTTTGGTAACTTAGCTCTATTATTTGCGGTAGGGGTCGCTGTCGGTTTAGCCGGTGGTGAAGGTACCGCTGGACTTGCTGCACTTATTGGTTACTTAATTATGAATGTAACGATGGGGACAGTGTTGGGAATTGAGGCAGGAGATGTAGGACAAGCAACAGTTCTAGGTATATCAACGCTACAAACCGGTGTATTTGGCGGTATTATCGTTGGTATTATCGCAGCAGCGTTGTATAACAAGTTTTATGAAATTGAATTACCGTCCTATTTAGGATTCTTTGCAGGTAAACGTTTTGTTCCAATTATTACTGCGGCAACTGCCGTTATACTTGGTTTAGTCATGATTGTAATTTGGCCACCGATTCAAGAAGGATTGAATTCGTTCTCGCATAACATGGTTAATGCAAACTTAACCATTTCAGCCTTCATCTTTGGTGTAGTTGAGCGTTCATTAATTCCATTTGGTTTACATCATATTTTCTATTCTCCATTCTGGTTTGAATTTGGACAATACGTAAATAATGCTGGAGAAGTAGTAAAAGGTGACCAAGCAATTTTCATGGCACAAATTTCTGATAACGTTCAAAACTTAACAGCTGGTACGTTTATGACTGGTAAATTCCCATTCATGATGTTCGGTTTACCAGCAGCAGCATTAGCTATTTACCATGAAGCTCGACCAGAAAGAAAAGCGATTGTCGGTGGATTAATGGTATCCGCGGCACTAACTTCTTTCTTAACAGGTATTACTGAACCGATTGAATTCTCGTTCTTGTTTGTTGCGCCAATTCTATTTGGAATCCATGCTATCTTTGCAGGTTTCTCATTTATGATTATGCATTTATTAGATGTTAAAATCGGGATGACTTTCTCTGGTGGCTTAATCGACTATATTTTATTCGGTCTAATTAATCCACAAACAAACGCATGGTTAGTCGTGCCAGTAGGTTTAGCATTTGCAGTAGTTTACTACTTTGGTTTCCGTTTTGCTATTCGTAAATTCAACCTTAAAACACCAGGTCGTGAAGTAGTTGAGGAAGAGGAAGAAGCTGTAGGTGAATCAGGTAATGAACTTCCATATAACATTCTTGAAGCGATGGGTGGACAAGAGAATATTGCGCACTTAGATGCTTGTATTACTCGTCTTCGTGTTTCAGTTAAAGATGTAAAAAATGTTGACAAAGATCGCTTGAAAAAATTAGGTGCCGCAGGAGTATTAGAGGTAGGTAACAATATCCAAGCCATTTTTGGTCCTCGTTCTGAAACGATTAAGGGTCAGATGAAAGATATTATGACTGGTAAAAGACCGAAGCCGGCACAATCAGCTGCAGCAGGTGCAGAAAAAGTAGAACAGCAAATTGAAGCGGTTAATCCAACTGCACTTCAAAATGATGTATTAAAAGAAACATCAATCATTTCTCCTATTAAAGGTGAAATTAAACCGATTACTGAAGTACCAGATGCAGTTTTCTCAGGTAAAATGATGGGTGATGGTTTCGCAATCATTCCTTCAGACGGAACAATTGTATCTCCGGTTGATGGAAAAATCGTTAACTTATTCCCAACTAAGCATGCGATTGGAATCCTTTCTAATGGTGGCAGGGAAATCCTTATCCATGTTGGTATCGACACAGTAAACCTAAAGGGTAAAGGTTTTGAAACGCTTGTATCAGAAAATGATACTGTTGTAAAAGGCCAGCCGTTGTTAAAGGTTGATTTAGATTTCGTTAAACAAAATGCACCATCAATTATTACACCGATTGTATTCACTAATCTTGAACAAGGTGAATCTGTGGTACTTAACAAGCAAGGTGCAGTTGGTTTAAAAGAAGAAAATATCATTTCAATAACAAAATAAATATAAAAGAAGCTGAATTCACGCTTTTGTGAATTCAGCTTCTTTTTATCTTTCTAGAACGAGAAGACAGCTTCCTCAAGGAATGTGATGGAGGTAGCACGATTAGTAGCGAGGGGGTAATTGTGATCTGCTAAGTCGTTTTAATTAAATATCTTGTGAGTAAAATAAAATCTTTAAAAAACTAGTTGCTAAAAAAGTTGCTGGGTGCTATTATAGATGAACAGCGTCACCGAGGGTCATCACTACGAAAAATAAATTTTAAAAAAGTGTTGACTACTTATCGCGAACGAGATATACTAAGAAAGTTCGCTTCTGGCGACGATAAAAAATTGCTCTTTGAAAACTAAACAAACAAACGTCAACAATAAAATTTTTATCGTGTTTCTTCTATTATATAGATGAACACGAGCCAATGTAACTTTTATGAGCTAAATCAACTCAACTTTCTCGCGTATAACGCGCAGTAATATCCTAACGGATAACTGCCCGTAAATGCCCGATTGATTCGACTAACCATCTAAAGATGGAAGTCTCATCTTATTGGAGAGTTTGATCCTGGCTCAGGACGAACGCTGGCGGCGTGCCTAATACATGCAAGTCGAGCGGACTTGAGGGAACTTGCTCCCGATAGTCAGCGGCGGACGGGTGAGTAACACGTGGGCAACCTG
>NZ_LR656174.1 GCF_902168435.1 Bacillus marasmi | reverse complement strand
AATTAGAAAAACAGGAATTATCCAATGCATGGGCACATAGTGGTTATGGTGAAAACTTTGTACATATAAAAAAATCTGCGGAAGTAAGTAGCCCTGTAGTGAAAAAAGGTGTGGATGATGTTAGAGATGTTGCTAAAGGGATAGATAAAACCAGACCATCATGGAGACAATCTGAAATTGATGTAGGAAAAGAATATCCTGGATATCGTGAGCAAGTATCATACAAGGAAGGTAACGAAGTAAGCCATGGCACTAAAAATAGTTCAAGACCAGATTTTTATAGCGATGGTCATAGCATAGAAGTTAAGAATTATAAGGTGACTACATCTTCTGGTAGAAGTAACCTAATAAGAAATGTTTCAAAGCAAATAAATAAACGAATAAGTGATTTACCTGAACAAACAAAGCAATCTGTTATTATTGATGTTAGGGGTCAAAATGTCACAAGGGATGTTTTAAGAGACATTAAACAGAAAATAAATGAAAGAACAAATGATGTAGCAAAAATAATTTTTAAAATGGATTAGAGGTGAAAGTTAAATGGCAGTAGGAATATTAGTAGATTGTTTTTATTACGAATTAGGTCATAGCGATTTTGTACATTCATTTTTTTCAACAATCTCCTATCATTTAGAAAAAGAAGGATGGGGTACAAAATATCCTTTATTGATGAATGAGTTGTATAATGACAAACTAAACTGGAATGAAGTTTCTGTTGTAAAAGCTAATTTAATCGAAATTGAACAGGAATTATCTAAATACTTGCCGGAACAAGTTATTTGGGATATCGATGATTTATCAAAAAATCCACCGTGGGGGGATAAAATTAGTCCAAAAGTAACTAGTCTAGCGAATTATTTTGCAACAAATGATGGGAAAACATTTTTTGAGGTACTACGTACAGCAATTGATGTAGCAGAAGAAGATAAATGTTATTTGGAAATTCACAAACTATAATTTTTCTTAACCATGGGACGCTATCCCATGGTTTTTTACGTAAAATTGGAAGCAAAAAAGGTAGGCGGCAAAAAGTATGTGGTTGACTCATATGTACCTAATAAAGAAATAGTATCGAGAAAATTCACCCAACTTAGTGAAGTGCAGGAAAGGACAGCAACGAGTTACTTAAATGAAATTACAAAAAAATATCCGTCAGGTTCTACAATATCAAATGGAACTTTTAATCCAAACGCACTCAAAGGAGGACGACTTAAAGGTGAATTAGTATTAGAAGTACCTGTTCAAGATAAACTAATTCCGCAAATAATTCTTGATGAAGCAACAAAAAACAGAATTATTATTAGGGATATTATTGGGAAAGTAATCGTGCTAATACATTTGATGAATCCCGTTCTTGTGCACATCGTGAAATGCAGAATATTTTTCATACTGAGTACGATAGATATATTGAAAAGATAGATTCAAAACTTTATATTTTGGAACAGGAAAAATCAGGATTATCCTTTGCCAGTGGCTTAACCCGCGAAGCAGAACGACTTTTGACAAAGGGTGAAGAGGCAACTGATGACTTGCAACGTAAAATCAAGCAAATCAGGAGGCAATAGTCCTAATGAATACGATTCAGTTAAAACATGATGAAGTTATGAAACGATTAACAAAGGTCAAAGAAGCTTTAGCTGCTTTGGCCCTTCCCAATCCCAACGAACAAGTACTTGGTAATAATAAGCTTGATTTTGCAGACCAGTGGACATCAAGGGAGACCGCTATTGCGTCTAACTTTGCCTCATACATAGAAATTGTCTCAAAAAATATTGAAGATACCCGCTCAAATGTAAGTTCTATAAAACAACAAGACGAAGCAATCGCAAACGGTACACCAAAATAAAGAAGGAATTAGAAGAATGTCATATCTGAAAATCTATGAAGCAAGCACATTGCTTTCGTCTATAACTGAAAGAATTAAAGATTATCAAAACTTACAGGAACAATTGGAAGATTTAAAGGGAGCTTTTCAAGAAATCGTCCAGCTGACTGATTTTAAAGGTAAGGCAGCTGAAGCAATCAAAGGTTTTTATCGTGCTCAAATAGATGTCGTCCATGCCTGGGAAGATTTTATTGAGCAACATCTTTCATTTTTAACTAGTGTTGAAGGTGCCGTCTCAGAACGTAATTTATCTGGAAACACACTGGTTCATGTACCATTTTTAGATGAAACATTAACGAAAGCAGCACAAAAATCTAACGAGATAGTTTACGAGAAGAAAAGTGAACTGAATAGGATTTTTCGTAATGTTGATGATATTATTGCTTTAGATGTATTCTCGAGTGCCGAATTTGACCAGCAAATGTACCTAGCTGAAAAAGAGCGAAAGGATACACTTGAGAGGGTTCATGAACTGGACTTTGATCTAGTCAATCGATACAAAATGTCTCAGCCAGCCGAATCCTATGCGAAATTGCTTTTTCAACAGTTATTACAGTCATCAATGAAAAACGGTGCAATATCACCGATTCATTTTAATACGAGTGCCTATCACAGTAGCGAAATTTATCGGGCGAAAAAAGCAGAATTAGAGAAATGGTCAAATGAGGAAGTAGAGAAAAGTTTGCCATGGTATAAGAAAGTTGGAGATGTTTTACTAGGAATAGGCGATGGTGCATGGAAAGCAGTTGTTGATATTTTCAAAGGGCTAATCGATCTTGCCATTTCTTTAGTCACTGACCCGGTAAACTTTTTCAAAGGAATTATGAATGCAGTAACTCATCCGATTGATACTGCCAAGTATATGTGGAACGGAATTGAAACGGCTTGGAAACGTGATGTGGTAAATGGTAATGCCCGGAGCCGAAGTGAGTTTTTCTCCTATGCAGCTGTTTCACTTATTGGCCTAAAGGGATTCGATAAAGTCGGGAAGCTTGGTAAACTGGACAAGGTTTCAAAAGCGAAAGCCGCTCTACCATATAATGTTTTTAATACAGAGAAACTGAAGGGTTTCATCTATAATAAAGTAAAAACAAATTTCAGCAATGAAAAAGCAAAGATTGTTCAATTTTTTAAAAACAAACCAGTCCAAATCACCTTAAATCAAGCTGTTCGAGCAGTTCAAAATGGAAAGACATTGAGCACTATCAAAAATGTAGTAAATCCAAACAAACTCAAGAACGTTTTTGAAAATACATATCGAGATGTTATTAAAAGCCCACTGAAAAAAACAAAGGCAGCCATTAATCAGAAAATTGGTGAAGTCAAGGTTCCAACGAGTTTCAAGATAAATCAAGTTGAGATTCCGGGTGGATTCAATTTTATAAATGTTTCTACAGAAAGTGCCCCGCTTAAGGATATTTTTCAGAAGTTTAGGGTAGAGCAGGAAAGTAAAGATTTAAATATAAATGAAACTAAGGGGACGGATAATTTAGATGTTGAAGTTCCACCTGCTTTTAGACAAACTGAATTTGCTAGTTCGTATGAAGCAAGACTTAATCAAACACCTTCAATGATTAACACAAAGATAGAATTTGATGGAAAAAGAGGAGAATCATTATGTATGCTTAAACCACCACCAGATCCCGATTTAAAGCGAATATTGGATGAGGCAAGTATTGAAGGTATTCAATATAAAAATGGAGTTCCTGATTTTTCATCGGTCGCAAAAGCTCAAGTGGAAATAAATTATATGCTAGGTGGAAAGAGTGTATATGGAGGAAAAGCAAGACGGGCTAATTTTATTCAATCAGATCAAAAATTAGCTGACCAAATTAATAATTCGCCTGAATTAGCAAGGCAATTTGGAATGGATTCAGGTACAATCAGTGCAAGAGATATAAAGAAATACCGAGAAATAAACAATTTAACATGGCATGAGTTAAATGATGTTAAAACAATGCAACTTGTGCCAACAAAAATAAATAGTGAATTCGGACATCTGGGTGGTGTAGGTGAGATAAATGCTGGAGCTTTTGGACCTGGAGGTTTTGCAAATGAAAAAAGAGGAGAGATACTTAAATGACTATAAATGATGCAATTTTTGGTAATCTTGAGTATGATTATGGTTGGTCAAGAGTTATCACTATAGATTTCTTTGGAAAAATAACTGGAATAGATTTAATAATAGATGGAGATGAGGATGGTCAGTTTGATGAAGGACAATATACGGCATACCAATCATTAATAAAAAATTGGAGCGATTTACAACTAAGTATATTAAATTCCATTCTAACTTATTACAATAAAAAGCGACAAGAATTAGGCTATGACATTGAATTAAATGTAAATTATCCAGCAGTTGAAACAACTGATCAAATACTTGAAATGATAAGCTTGGATGGAATTGTTGTTCCATATGCAGATATTTTTGAAGCTAGACATATCGGAATTACATTTAACTGTACTTGGGATACCGAAAATGGACTGGGACTACGTCTATTAAATGAAAAAGTAACCGAAGTAGGTTACCAAGACGTTGCAATATAAAAACCAATACTTGTCATACTATTTGAATGTTTAACTTTGAAATTATTAAGATAATTTATTGTGATGACATTTACATGAATAGAAGTATTATCGGAGTAAAGAGCCAAAAACTCATTGGCATAAAAATGGGATTTTTAAATGTTAATTATATTAATGAGCAAGAAAAGGAATAATGAACGGGATTTTAAAACTTTTAGATTTCTTGAGATTTTTTTGCGTTTTTTTGGGTGTGTAGTTATCGTGTATTTCGGATGTAAATCAATTCTAAAAATCTTACTGCCTATGAAAAGAATCAAAGAGTGGATTGATTATTTTCTTTGCTTTTTCGACCATATTCATTCATTATCTTGCAGGAGCTCTTTTCAGCCAGGGAATTCAGGTAGTTAAAGCAAAAAAATGGCAGATTTACCATAATAATTTTTGTGATGCTTTATTTGTCATTCTCAAATTTTTAGTACATATTATAACTGTACTCAGTGCAGTTCGATGCCGGGAAAAATAATAAGAAACTCAAAAACTGTTTCTTGATAACGGGTTGAATGGCTTTAATAATCATTATAATTAGGTTTATAAGAATCCCTTTGAAAACTGCAAACTTAGATGATTTAATTCATCATAGTTTGCAGTTTTTGTTATTCGAAAAATAACAACATAAAAACCATGATTATCTTTTGGATACTTACAATAAAAAACGCAGTCCCAACTTTTGTCTGCGACGCTCCTGGTGGGGGAGGAAAAATTTCATTGCAACCGAATTATTTGATTTCACAAAGTGCGGAAAAAGTGGTGTTACGTAACTTTGAAGGTGTTATCACTTCTTATCCGGAGCCGCAAAACTATGTGCCAGGTACAGCGGAAGATTACTTTAAAGGTGTCTACCCTGACTATGAAATTTATAAATCCAATGTTGGAATATCGGCTGTCATGAATGACAGTAAATTCAATCTCATTCCTGAAGACCTTCAGCGTTTAGATAGAAGGCAAAAGTACCAGCAAGACCCTACCCATTCTTCTCTAAAGGATAAACGTGAAAAACGAGACGAATTAAAAGAAAAGAAATTTAAGGCGCAGCAGAAATCAAACAATATTGATAATCAAAAAAATGATTCATCAGTTCAGGAGTAGGTGATTCGTGATGGAGATTAAATGTGAGTGGTGTGGCGGAAATGCAAATAGCGGTGAGAACACAGTTTATTGGGAGCTGCCAGATGGGTCAAGGGCGATCGAAATTACAATGACACCAGCGGTTATCTGTTTGGATTGTGACATGGTGTACCAGACCGACAACACAATTAAAGAAATTGAAGATCAATTGTTTTTGGTTGATAATAAAAAAATCGATAGTTCGATAACCTTTAAGGAGCTTATGGAATTACCAAGAATGTTGAAGAGAAATTATTTTGACTTTTCTTCATAGGTTGCACTTCATAATGGCACCCCAAAAATGGGTGCTATTTATTTTTGAAGAAAATATCCCCATAAGTAAAATAGGTATATTTTCTTATTTAGGAGCTACCACAATTCGACATATAATAAATAATATGGAAATTATTGCGTGTAAGGAGGAAAAAAAGGATGGGATTTTCAACTATATTGACACAACTTTCCTCATACATAAACCATCAATCTGCTAATCTAGCAGATCAAATAAACAGGCTAGAACAAGCAAAACGAGAAATTAAAAGAGAACAAAACAATGCCTTGGCAGAGTGGAATACCAATCTAACCCCAAATCTTCAAGCATATTGGGAAGGAAGTCGTGCAAAGACATTCGATGAATCCCGTTCTCGTGCACATAGTGAAATGCAAAATATTTTTCATTCTGAGTACGATCGATATATTGAAAAGATAGATTCAAAGCTGAATATTTTGGAACAGGAAAAATCAGGATTATCCTTTGCCAAAGGCTTAACCTGCGAAGCAGAACGACTTTTGAAAAAAGATGAAGAGGCAACAGAAGACATGCAGCGTAAAATCAAGCAAATCAGGAGGCAATTGTCCTAATGAGTACGATCCAAGTAAAACATAATGAAGTTATGAAACGATTAACAAAGGTCAAAGAAGCTTTAGCTGCTCTGAACCTGCCCAATCCTAACGAACAGGTATTGGGCAATAATAAGCTTGATTTTACTGACTTGTGGACTTCAAGGGAGACCGCTATTGCGTCTGACATTGCCGCATACATAGAAATTGTCGCGAAAAATATTGAAGATACCCGCTCAAATGTAGATTCTATAAAACAACAAGACGAAGCAATCGCAAACTGTACACCAAAATAAAGAAGGAATTAAATGAATGTCATATTTAAAAATCTATGAAGCAAGCACATTGCTTTCGTCTATAACAGAACGGACTAAAGACTATCAAAACTTACAGAAACAATTGGAAGATTTAAAGGGAGCTTTTCAAGAAATCGTCCAGCTGTCTGATTTTAAAGGGAAGGCTGCTGAGGCAATCAAAGGCTTTTATCGTGCTCAAATAGATGTCGTCCATGGCTGGGAAGATTTTATTAATCAACATCTTTCATTTATAAAAAGTGTTGAAAGTACCGTCTCAGAACGTAATTTATCCGGAAATACACATGGTTCATGTACCATTTTTAGAGGAAACTTTAAAGAAAGCGGCGCAAAAATCTAACGAGATAGTTTCCGAGAAGAAAAGTGAACTAAATAGGATTTTCCGTAACATTGATGATATTATTTTTTTAGATGTATTCTCGAGTGCCGAATTTGACTATCAAATGTACCTAGCTGAAAAAGAGAGAAAGGATACTCTTGAGAAGGTTCATGAACTGGACTATGATCTATTAAATCGATACCAAAAGTCCCAACCAGCTGAGACCTACGCGAAACTACTTTTTCAGCAGTTATTAGAGTCATCAAAGAAAAACGGTGCCATTTCACCGATTCATTTTAATACAAAAGCCTATCATAACAGTGAAATTTATCGGACGAAAAAAGCTGAATTAGAGAAAGGGTCGAAAGCCAAAAAAGAGCCAAGTTCATCCTGGTACAAAATGGTTGGAGATATTTCACTTGGTATCGTCGAGGGTGCGTGGAAAGCGGTTGTTGATATTTTTAAAGGTCTAATTGATCTTGCCATTTCTTTAGTCACTGACCCGGTAAACTTTTTCAAAGGAATTATGAATGCAGTAACTCATCCGATTAACACTGCCAAGTATATGTGGAACGGAATTGAAACGGCTTGGAAACGTGATGTGGTAAATGGTAATGCCCGGAGCCGAAGTGAGTTTTTCTCCTATGCAGCTGTTTCGATAATTGGCTTAAAGGGATTCGATAAAGTTGGCAAGCTAGGCAAACTGGACAAGGTTTCCAAAGCCAAACCCACACTTCCATATAATGTTCTTAACACAGAGAAACTGAAGGGTTTCATCTATAATAAAGTAAAAACAAATTTCAGCAACGAAAAAGAAAAGATTGTTCAATTTTTAAAAAATAAGCCAGTCCAAATCACCTTAAATCAAGCTGTTCGAGCGGTTCAAAATGCAAAGACATTGAGCAATATCAAAAATGTATTAAACCCAATCAAATTAAAGAAAGGCTTTGAAAATACATATCGTGATATTATCAGAAGTCCACTTGCAAAAACAAAGTCAGCGATTGATTGGTCTATTGATAGAAGAATTAAGAAAATTGGTGAAGTCAAGGTTCCAACAAGTTTCAAGGTAAATCAAGTTGAGATTTCAGGAGGATTCAATTTTATAAATGTTTCTACAGAAAGTGCCCCGCTTAAGAATATTTTTCAGAAGTTTAGGGTAGAGCAGGAAAATAAAGATAATAATTTTATTGGAACTAAGGGTACTGGCAAAGAAACTTATCAACATCTTAAGGACTATAAGAATAATAAATATTTTACTCGGAGTGTAGAGTATAATGCAAGTAAAGATGGCACAGGATTTACTTATAAAGTATATCAAAGAGGAGATATTAATTGGGATATGGTCCGAACAAAAGGTGCTAAAAAAGGTCGCGGGTTAACAAATGCTGAAGCATCTGCAAAATATGGACTTGCTCCTATTCTTGATGATGCAGGTAGTGTTGCAACATTGCATCATTCACAACAAAAAGGTGTTGGACCATTATATGAAGCTTCAACTAGGTACCATAATATCAGTAATGCTAAAAGACCTCCACTACATCCTTATAAAGGAAAGTTAAACCCATTTTATCCAATGGAAGAGACAACTAGAGGAGCATTTCAAAAAGTAGATTCTATTAATTATTGGAAAATACGAGGAGAAGAAGTTTTAGGAGGAAAATAATATGAGTATTTTGCCTGAGAGACTAGATGAAGTTCTAGGAGAAGAAATATATAAACGTGAAGATAGCAAGCTAGTACAGGATGCTTTAATAAGGCTTGGTGTAAACGCATCAGATACTTTCCAAGAATTTTTTATCCAGTATGCAGGACCTTTTTGGGAAGAGCATGTACCCTTTGAATTACTGGATATAGCAGATGAAGAAAATAATATTGAATCATACACACTCATTTCTAGAAAAGAACATGGTTTTCCGAAGCAATATCTGGTTTTAAGCGAAATGTCAGCAAATGCTGTATTAGTGCTGGATACTGTAACAGATAAAGTTTATATAGTTAATTTTGAGGGTGGAGATGAACTACTTTTTAAAGGAGAGTTAAAGGAAACTTGGTCATCGTTTTTTGATTTCTTGAAGGCATATTTTAATTGTTAATTATTGTTCAATAAAAGATAATTCATAGATACTTAAAATCCTGATGGTAATATACCTTTCAATGTTTTGAGTAGGTGATTGGTGATGGAGATGAAATGTGAATGGTGTGGAGGGACTGCAAATAACGGTGAGAACACGGTTTATTGGGAGCTGCCTGATGGATCAAGAGCAATCGAGATTACAATGACACCAGCCATTATCTGCCAGGAATGTGGCATGGAGTACCAGACCGACATCACGATTAAAGATATTGAAGATCTTTTAGACACAAAACCTAAGAAGAAAAATCAAAATAATTTCTCTTCAATAATCTTGGGAATTCCAATAGTTCCTTAAAGGTTATCGAACTATCAATTTTTTTCGTATCAACTAAAAACAATTCATAATGGGTTCTATTTTGTATTTAGCAGCAATAATTGTGATAGCTTTTACACTGTGGTTATCTTCACTTCGATATAAGCATTTATTGGTTTGGCTTGCATTTGGAATAGTATTTTCAAGAATATGGGTAGGTGTTCATTATCCATTTGATGTAGCTGCTGGAATATTAAATGGATTGATGGTTGCATTATTTACTCATTACATTTTATTCAAGTTGAAAATTACAGAAATATTAATTGAAAAGCCTATTTTCCAAAGAAAAGGACAAAAAGAGATTGTTATCAATGATTAAACAACTTCCTATTATAGAAGTTTTAAACACCTCATAATACGGTAGGGCGTGATTCAACATGAATTGTGATCTTTGTTTTGGGGGGATTTTCCTGAATAACTCTTAATAAGAAAATAGGAAATAGTTGTTAAAATTTAGTTAAAATTCTTCAGTAATATGCTTAAACAATCGCACAGGTTAGTATTGTAAATAAAAATGAGGCTAGGTGATTTAATGGGAATATTTATTCTTAATCGCTTTAATGGTAGAGAAAAGTTTAATATCTCTGAAGCAAAAATTTATGCAGTAAAGAATTCTGAAAACAAAATAATGCTATGGCTAGAAGTAGAAACAGATGAGGAACCAATTCAGTCGGTACCAGATACTGCTGATCTTAAAATGAATCCAAGTGGTGAAATAACTGTCTTTTTAGATAACTTAAATCTCAATAAATTTAGAGAAAGAGAATTCTTTATTTCTAAAGGTTGCGATGAGACAAGAAATGATTTACTTGCTAGAGTTTATTATTTCGAACACCAAGAAGTTAACAATAATAGTTTGAAATTGAAATACAAAGGAAATGGGATTTTTGATATATATTGGTGTGGGGTAACCACTGACATATCTTATTATGACGGAAGTAAACCAGATACTATTATAGAAGTAATTGGGGAATTTACTTTTGAAGAATATATGAATTGGATGTAGGACTCGTTACTGAAAGAACTTCAATACACATTCTAACGTGCGTGGCAAATTAGTAAGACAGGGTAATTTAAAATAGAATGAATTTTCTGGAGATGCGATTTTTATAGTAAAATTGTATCTGTTTTTTCAAGTACATATCCAATATTTTATAGAATTATGAGGTGTTTCCATTGTTTACGACTCAAGAATATATTCATACAGTAAGGGAAAATTTACATAGAAACTCAGAACAATTAATTCAACAAATAAGAAAAACGATTAATTTTAATTATTATAATAAGGTCGATTTATTGGATTACACAGCATTTATTCAGCCACACGAAATTTCAATCATGATGTACTCTATGGACAGGAAAGCAAATGAAGTCTTTTATCAGGGAAATGAAAGCAATATTTTTGCGGGCAGTTACGACATTATTGAAGATGTTTGCTTTTACAATGTACCTGATGATCGAGAGGAAAAATTTTGGGAGTTTTATGAACAAAATGATGAAGTAATCTCTAAAACTGAAACACCAATTATTGTAGATTGGTTCAAAGATTGTTGGAATCAAGCAGGTGGAAAAAGCGTCAATTTACATTCTTATTTTAGCTTCCATGATTATGATAATTGCTTTGATTTACAGAATAACAAATGGATTTCTGATGGTGACAAATGGTTTGATTAAGCTCAGAATAAAGACTTCTTTCATAATCGGGCGCGTTTGTTGTAGAAAATTAAAAAGGTAAACATCACTACAACAATATGTCTGCGACCAACATTTTTTAACTAACTTAATCGAAAGAATGGCAAATAAATGTTATAAAGAAAAGCTGCAAACCAAGATGTTTTTAATTTGGTTTGCAGCTTTTAGTTATTTATTTATACTTACAATAAAAAACGCAGTCCCTACCTTTGTTTGTGATAGTCCTGGTGGTGGTGGGAAGATTGCCTTACAGCCGAATTATTTGATTTCACAAAGTGCTGAAAAAGTGGTGTTACGTAACTTTGAAGGGGTTATTACCTCATATCCGGAGCCGCAAAACTACGTGCCAGGAACTGCCGAAGCATACTTCAAGGGTGTGTATCCAGATTATGAAAAATATAAATCTAATGTTGGTATATCCGCTGTCATGAATGACAGTAAATTCAACCTGATACCAGAAGATCTTCAACGTTTAGACAGAAGGCAAAAGTACCAGCAAGACCCTAGCCATTCTTCTCTAAAGGATAAACGTGAAAAGCGGGACGAATTAAAAGAAAAGAAATTTAAAGCGCAGCAAAAATCGAGCAATATTGATGGTCAAAAAATTGATTCATCGGTTCAGGAGTAGGTGATTGATGATGGAGATTAAATGTGAATGGTGTGACGGAAACGCCAGGAGTGGTGAGAGCACGGTATATTGGGAGCTGCCTGATGGGTCAAGGGCTATCGAAATTACGGGGACACCAGCGGTTATCTGCCAGGAATGTGGCATGGTGTATCAGACGGATAACATTATAAAAGAAATTGAAGACCAATTATTTTTAGTTGATACAAAAAAAATTGATAGTTCGATAACCTTTAAGGAACTTATGGAATTACCAAGGTTATTGAAAAGAAATTACTTTGATTTTTCTTCATAGGTTGCACTTCTTAATGGCACCCCCAAAAATGGGTGCTATTTATTTTTGAAAGGGAATAAAACAATGCTTTGGCAGAGTGGAATACCAATCTAACGCCAAATCTTCAAGCATATTGGGAAGGAAATCGAGCTATGACATTCAATGAATCCCGTTCTCGTGCACATAATGAAATGCAGAATATTTTTCATTCTGAGTACGATAGATATATTGAAAAGATAGATTCAAGGGTGAATGTTTTGGAACAGGAAAAATCAGGATTATCCTTTGCCAGTGGCTTAACCCGCGAAGCAGAACGACTTTTGAAAAAAGGTGAAGATGCAACAGAAGACTTGCAACGTAAAATCAAGCAAATCAGGAGGCAATTGTCTTAATGAGTACGATCCAAGTAAAACATGATGAAGTCATGAAACGATTAACAAAGGTCAAAGAAGCTTTAGCTGCTTTGGTCCTTCCCAATTCCAACGAACAAGTACTTGGTAATAATAAGCTTGATTTTACAGACCAGTGGAAAACAAGGGAGAAAACTATTTCTTCTGACATTGCTTCATACATAGAAATTGTCGTGAAAAATATTGTTGATACCCAATCAAATGTAAATTCTATAAAACAACAAGACGAAGCAATTGCAAACGGTACACCAAAATAAAGAAGGAATTAGAAGAATGTCATATCTGAAAATCTATGAATCAAGCACATTGCTTTCGTCTATAAGTGAAAGAATTAAAGATTATAAAAACTTACAGGAACAATTGGAAGATTTAAAGGGAACCTTTCAAGAAATCGTCCAGTTGTCTGATTTTAAAGGGAAGACTGCCGATGCAATCAAAGGCTTTTATCTTGCCCAAATAGATGTCGTCAATGCCTGGGAAGATTTTATTGATCAACATCTTTCATTTTTAAAAAGTGTTGAAGGTGCCGTCTCAGAACGTAATTTATCTGGAAACACACTGGTTCATGTACCATTCTTAGAAGAAACTTTAAAGAAAGCAGCGCAGAAATCTAACGAGATTGTTTCCGAAAAGGAAAGTGAACTAAAAAGGATTTTTCGTAATATTGATGATATTATTTCTTTAGATGTATTCTCGAGTGCTGAATTTGACCAGCAAATGTACCTAGCTGAAAAAGAGCGAAAAGATACACTTGAGAAGGTTCATGAACTGGACTATGATCTTGTCAATCAATACCAAAAGTCCCTACCAGCCGAATCCTATGCGAAACTACTGTTTCAGCAGTTATTACAATCATCAACGAAAAACGGTGCTATATCACCGATTCATTTTAATTCGAAAGCCTATCACAGCAGTGAAATTTATCGGGCAAAAAAACCTCGGTCAATTAGTAAAGAAGAGTTTGAAAACATCCAGCATAAATTAGCCTACCAAGTTCAAATCATCGATGAGTATGGGGAATATGGTGGAGATTTTTATGTTTTTGACAATGGGCAGATTGTCAGGAAATATACTGCTAGGGTTAAAGGGAAGTTCGTTACTCGTTTTGAAATAGTTGAGAAAATCCCAAAAAATGATCGAACTGGTGGGGTAAAAGAGTTAGGTTCTTCATATGAGGGAACTCCACTTGAACCATTAGAATACGTGGTCAATCCCAAATCGTTAGCAATTAAGGGTGGAAAAAGGTTATTTGGTAAAGGCCTGAATGACATTGGAGAAAGCCTGACTATCAAATTGGAAAAACCAGAACTATCCACTGCATGGGCACATAGTGGTTATGGTGAAAATTTTCTACATATTAAGAAATCTGTGGACGTAAGTAGCCCTGTAGTGAATAAAGTTGTGGATGATGTAAGAGATGTTACTAAGAGTACGGGTGAAGATAGTAAGGGAATTTCTGAGCTCCCTCATGTAAAAGAAGCAAAAGATATTATAGCAGAGAGAACAAAAGGACTAGATTTAAAAGAGCATCCAACTACGACACAACAAATGAGTTCTAAGAAAATGAAAGAGTTAAAAGATAAAATTGATAATAGGACTATTACAAAACAAGAGTATGCAGACTACATTTGGAATAAAAAAT
Organism: Bacillus marasmi; assembly: GCF_902168435.1. Taxonomy (GTDB): domain Bacteria; phylum Bacillota; class Bacilli; order Bacillales; family Cytobacillaceae; genus Bacillus_BU; species Bacillus_BU marasmi. The sequence continues at coordinate 173,689 of NZ_LR656174.1, read as the reverse complement.
TTGCTAAAAGAAGGGATAAAGGAGTTAAAGAATTTTGGTATCAAGAACAACAACGATTATTAAATAATGAACCACTTACTCGAGATTGGTCTCAAGAACAGTTAAAAGATATTCTTGCTGGTAAAACTCCTAAATATGATGGTAAACCAATTGCAGGTCATCATACTTATAGTGCTTCAAAATATCCACATCTTGCTGATAGAGGAGAAATAATCTACCCAGCAACTTTTAATGAGCATTTAAAAGGATGGCATGGTGGGAATTGGAGGAATAGTATTCCAGGTGAGCCTATAATACCAATTAAAAACTTTTAGGGAGGCTAAAATTTTATGGTAAAGATGAAATTGAAAATTGATAATGATTCCAATAAATTAAAGTATGTATCTATTATAAGACAGAATAATGGAGCAAGTATTCAAGATATTAAAAAAAATATAGAAGATAATAAAGTAGTACTAGAATGTGATTACTTTGATACGGATGAATTAAAAGATTTTAAGAAAACAATCGAGGCTTTAATAAGTAAGGGGGCTATAATACATTTGTTTCAAGATGATAGAGAGGTTCAGATTGATTATATTAGTAACCTTATTAGTTCGTATGATCAAATTGCCGAAGACAGAGAAAAGCTAGATGATAGAATTATAGGTGATGATTAAAAAAGAGCGATATATGTAGATGAATAAAGATAAAGAAATAAAGGTTCACGATGGTTGTACCCCTAAAGAATTGGGTTTTAAACATGATTAGAGTAATTGAAAACAATGAGATTATTTTTTTAAAAGAACTGCTTCAGTAGACCAAATATAAGCAGAAAAACAAAATAAATATTTTAATGAGTGATCTTGATAGGCTTAATGCCTTTCAAGATTTTTATTTGTGGATTTACCCATTACCCAACTTTTAGGATATGGCTCAGATGTTATATTGAAGCAGGGAAATAGAGTTATTAATTTTAAAAAAAATTATTTTTCACAAGGCTATATCAACAAAGATTATTCTTTTGTTATTAACCACGTGGATATCAAAGAAATTCTATTTATTGGTTTTATCGATGAGGAAGAAAAACAATTTGTGGAATTCCTCTCGAACTAAAAGTCGATACACTGATGAAGTGTGAAAAGGCAAATGGAGGAAAGTATTAATGAGCAAGAAAAGGCAAAGGAATAATGAACAGGATTTTAAAACTTTTAGATTTTTTGAGATTTTTTCGCGTTTTTTCGGGTGTGTAGTTACGGCATATTTCGGACATAAATCAATTCTAAAAATCTTTACTGCCTATGAAAAGAATCAAACTGTTGGATTAGTTATTTTTCTTGCTTTGTCGACCATATTCATTTATCTTGCAATAACTCTATTCAGACAGGGAATTCAGGCATTTAAAGCAAAAAAAATGGTGGATTTACCATAAAAATTTTACTGATCTCAGTTTAGTAGTTGCTGGGATAATGGAATTATATAGAACTAAAACAATATTCTATTCGTTGAAAAATCATAAATTGGGGGAAGTGTAATGGTCAAGAGTGGAATGTTTAAAGATTTTAATTTTAAATTGGTGGTTATTGAAGCTTTATTAGATAAAGAACCGCTATTTCTGGATGATTTAACAGACTTAAAAAATAAGAATACAAATAGTTTCGACTGGTATTCGGGAAGTGAACCAATAGTTGAAATAAAGGAATATTTGGAAGAGTTAACTATAGAAAAAAGTGATTTGGAAAAGATTGAGAACCTTTGTTTTGATGGTGGTAATGAAATTTATCATATCATAAAGCCAGATTGGGATGGTGAGGATAGTTTATTTGATGTAACATCTGTTGAGGGTTTTCAGAATTTAAAAAATCTAAAAACAGTGGATAATATTTCAATGTGCTTCCCTATAGTGCTAGAACCATTCAAACAAGCTGAAATTGAAATTAGGTAATAATAAAGTGTTTGAGATTGCAAATACGGGTAAAGATTGATTGATCCTTATTTTTAAAGAAAAGATAAAAATGGGGACCCAAGTGAAAATAAATTCATTGAGCCCCTTCATCTTAATTAATACACTTTCGTAGTCCAATCCTCACAATTCCAAATATCAGTGGCAATTTCACGATAGAAATCAGGTTCGTGGGATACCATCAAGATACTTCCGCGATAGGCTTTTAAGGCACGCTTCAATTCTTCTTTTGCGTCCACATCCAAGTGGTTGGTAGGTTCGTCTAAAATTAATATATTTGTTTCTGTGTTTAAAATTTTACACAATCGAACTTTGGCTTTTTCGCCACCAGAAAGGACTTCAATTTTACTTTCAATATGTTTCGTTGTTAATCCACATTTTGCAAGAGCTGCACGAACTTCAGCCTGATTCATACTAGGGAACTCGCTCCAAATCTCTTCAATGCAAGTGTTGTAGTTGGATTGCTTCACTTCCTGCTCGAAGTAACCGATATATTGATAGTCACCACGTTCCACTTTACCGGAAATAGGATTAATCAACCCAAGAATACTTTTTAAAAGAGTAGACTTACCAATACCGTTTGCACCGACGAATGCTATTTTTTGTCCGCGCTCCATTTTCAAATTTAGTGGGCGTGAAAGTGGTTCATTGTAACCAATAACAAGATCTTCAGTCTCAAAAATCCAACGACTAGATGAACGAGCTTCTTTGAAGTTAAACTCTGGTTTCGGCCGCTCTTTCCCTAATTCAATAACTTCCATTTTGTCGAGCTTCTTTTGACGAGACATCGCCATATTACGAGTCGCAACACTAGCTTTGTTACGAGCAACGAAATCTTTCAAATCAGCAATTTCTTGTTGTTGACGCTTGTAGGCAGACTCTAGCTGCTGCTTTTTCATTTCATATATTTTTAAGAAGTTATCATAATCACCAGCATAGCGATTCAACTCTTGGTTTTCCATGTGATAGATCAAGTTAACAACACTGTTCAAGAATGGAATATCATGCGAAATCAGGATAAATGCATTCTCATATTCCTGCAGGTAGCGCTTCAACCATTCGATATGTTGTTCATCCAAATAGTTCGTAGGCTCGTCTAGTAAAAGGATTTCTGGCTTTTCTAGCAAAAGCTTAGCTAGCAAAACTTTCGTACGTTGCCCACCGCTTAGGTCAGCAACATCTCGATCGAGACCAACTTCGTCTAATCCTAGACCACGAGCTACTTCCTCAACTTTTGAATTAATTTGATAGAAATCATTATGATCTAAAGTTTCTTGTAGCTCGCCAACTTCTGCAAGCAGTGCATCGATATCAGCGCCCTCATCACCCATTTTTGCATAAAGTTCGTTGATTTCTGACTCAGCATCAAATAGATATTGAAAAGCAGTACTTAAAGCCTCGCGCATAGTTGTACCTTTTTGAAGTACAGCGTGCTGATCTAAATAACCGACACGTACCTTTCTTGACCATTCAATTTTTCCCTCGTCGGGTTGGAGCTTCCCAGTAACAATATTCATGAAAGTAGACTTACCTTCACCGTTTGCCCCAACTAGGCCAACGTGTTCTCCTTTTAAAAGGCGAAAAGACACATTATTAAAAATCGCACGATCACCGAAACCGTGACTTAAATTTTGTACGTTTAATACACTCATTTTTTTAACCCCTTATCTAATGTCACATGATGATATCTTACTAGATTTAGACTAGATTTTCTACTTGAAGTTATTTCTTGTGAAAAATGTAAGAAATGGTTGAATTTTTACTAAAATTTATAATGTCACCAGTGAGACCCGCAATCGAGGTAAACATTTCCGATTAGATTGATAAAAAGTGCTCAAAAATGGTATAAGTGTAAAAGAAGTAGGAACCATTTTTCGTTTTTATTTTAGGGTAAGTGGTTGGCAATAAACCCGTATTGAGAGGATTTGAAATTGAAAATGAACGAAAATTTTTGGCGTGATTTACCACGACCATTCTTTATACTGGCACCAATGGAAGATGTGACGGATGTTGTATTTCGTCATGTGGTGAGTAGAGCTGCCAGACCTGATGTGTTTTTTACGGAATTTACAAATAGCGAAAGTTATTGTCATCCAGATGGGATTAAAAGTGTGCGTGGCCGTTTAGCATTTACTGAGGATGAGCAGCCCATTGTCGCTCATATCTGGGGGGACAAGCCAGAAAACTTTCAAAAAATGAGCGTTGGTATGGCAGAACTAGGATTCAAGGGTGTGGATATCAATATGGGTTGTCCTGTACCTAATGTTGCAGACCATGGGAAGGGAAGCGGATTGATTCGCCGTCCGGACGTTGCAAGCGAGTTAATACAGGCAGCAAAAGCAGGAGGTTTACCTGTCAGTGTGAAAACAAGACTCGGATACGCAGAAATAGACGAATGGCGCGATTGGCTTTCACACATTTTGAAACAAGACATCGCAAATTTATCCGTTCACCTCCGTACCAGGGAAGAAATGAGCAAAGTATCAGCTCACTGGGACCTTATCCCAGAGATTAAAAAACTTCGAGACGAAGTAGCACCTGATACACTTTTGACCATCAATGGGGATATTCCTGACCGCCAAACTGGCTTGAAGCTCGCCAGTCAGTATGGGGTTGATGGAATTATGATTGGACGTGGTATTTTCAATAATCCATTTGCCTTTGAAAAGGAGCCAAAAGATCATAGCAGTAAGGAATTACTCGATTTATTAAGATTGCATCTAGATCTTCATGATCATTACTCAAATTTAGAACTGCGTTCCTTTAAGGCTCTTCACCGCTTTTTTAAGATATATGTCAAAGGTTTTCGAGGAGCGAGTGAATTAAGAAACCACCTGATGAGCACTGAGTCAACCGATGAAGTGCGTGAATTGCTCGATAACTTTCCTTCAAAAATGTTTTAGTAGCATGGAGGACTGTGGATGTGGCCAATATCAAGCTATAAGTAAAGTAGGATAAGTCAAGGTTCCTAAAAAGTTGCAACTAGTATTAAAAAGATATACGTGGGTAGGGAGCCATCATAGTGGAAATAATGAAGGGGAGATGGATGAGAAAGAATTTTATTTTTAATATTATCTAGAAAGCCCGGTTGTAGTGGGACAAAATGATTCGAGGTGCATCATGCCGAATTTATTGTGGTTCATATGTTTGGCTGTGATTGGAATAGTAACCACTGCTTGTGCAATTTATATAAAAAGAGATGTGTACAAAGTTTCTACACTATTGGTGTTTTTCATGTTCACAGCAAGCTACACATGGATTGGTGAATTTGTTGTGCTTGGTCTCTTCGATGCATATGCATATAAAACTGGAATATTCGATAATATTTGGGCTCAGAACTTGCTAGGCCACTTAATTCTCAATACTACTCTTTATCCTGCAACTGCAGTTGTGATGGTGGCGTTTTCACTCCGTTACGGATGGATTTCGTTTGTGGCTGCAAGTTTTAGCCTTACAGAGTTTGTTTTTGTCAAACTGAATTTATACGAGCAGCATTGGTGGAAGTATTACATGACGCCCTTGGTCGTTTTTATCTTTTTGTCACTAACAAGAAAATGGTTTAACAAAATGGAACATGGATTAAGTGGAGCTACAAGGTCGATAACGTTCTTCTTTGTAGCACTGTTGATTATTCATACGCCAGCCCCCATCTTACTGCTAATGGGAAAGCAATTTTATCAACTAAATTGGCTTAGTGATTTAGTTGGTGATCGCTATTTAACAAGTATTATTATCATTTTCTTCTATCATTTGATTGAAGCTTTAATTTTGGTATTATTCATTTGTGTTTTGAAAAAGCGATTTTTATGGATATTCCCGGTCATTATTTCCATTTCGGTTCAGTACATTTTTTTGAAAATGGATATTTTAGTACTGAAAGATGGTTGGGAATTTGTTTACACCTTGTTTATGTATGAAGCATTTATTACATTGTTTATTTTGGTTGAAAAATTCACCTTAAAATAGGAAAACAAAACGTTATAATGAGTAATCATAATAAAAATAAATAACAATGGACGAAAAAGGAGAAGGTATGGCAAAATCGTTTTATCATTTTTTGATGAAGTTCAGGCATCCAAAACCAAAAGACCCCATTGGTCACTTTGCTAATGATGCTTATCAGGATCATAGTTTTCCGAAAACCTCATCAGATTATCATGAAATAAGCGTATATTTAGAGTTAAACGGACATTATTTGAAAAGTTTATCCACCTTTGATGAAGCGTGGGATTTATATGATGACACTGAGAGATAGGGACAACCTGTCTCTTTCTTTTTTTATTTTGTCCAATTTACTTTTCGCGGTGCCTTTTCAATTGCAAGTGCATATAATATCGTAAATATTTCACGGCTCATCATTGAGAGGATGGAGGAAATGAATAAACGGAAAAAACCGAAGTACAAAATCGGTGATATAGTCGTGATCACAATATATGGTACTACTGGTAAAGTCACAGATGTCAAATGGCTTGATGGAATGTATGTGTATGAGATTGATAATAGCGAAGGTCTATATTTTGAAAATAAGCTGGAATTGCTCTCCGAGTACGAAGGAGAATTGGTAGAAAAAGAACATATCGACATTGAATATCGCTTCTTTTTTGGTGACCTAGTTCAAGTGAAGGGCTATGGAGCAGAATTATTTAAAGTAGTTGGATTTCGAACAGAAATTTGGCGTTATAAGGAAAATGCATGGGAAGATGTTATCTATGAGCTTGCGCGAATTAAGGACGGGGAATGGTTAGAGGCAGGCGAAGAAGAGCTAATACTAGTGGCAGATGCAGAAACGGCAGATTTGTTTCTTCAGAAACTCGGGCTGCTGTTCTTAGCTAACAAACCACAAGCGCTCCTCAATCTTCCGGAACCAAAAAGCCCGATTCGAAATCGAGAGCGGGAAGAGTTGAATAGAAAAATGGATAAGAAGGAATATATTGATTTTTTATTAGATGTATATAATGATTATCGTCTCCTATACGATTTATTCCATGATGAGGAATACAAACAGGTAATGAAAGTTGTCTTGAAGAAGCTGTCATCAGCCGTCAATGGCGATGAAATTAATCACTCATGAATAAATACTCTTTCTAAATTTTTTCCCACCTTCTTTGATCCCCCGAACATTTAACAATTTCATGAAAAAGAAATAGACCGATCGATATTAAAGTTTTAAACATATATAAGTGGAACAACCCAATAAAAAGGTTATGAAATGCTAAGGCCGCTCATACATTCCTATAAAGGGGGCGATACTGTGAGAGAAATTGAAGTATTCATTGACACGGAAGAAATTGCAGAATTTTTCTTTCATGAGCTTTTGAAACGGGGATACGTTCCCGCAGAAGAAGAACTGGAGGAATTAGCGGATATTACCTTTGAGTACTTAGTTGAAAAGAGTATCATTGATGAGGAAGTATCAGAAGATTGACATAGATGACAAAATGACGAGTGACGTGAAACTCGTCATTTTTGCGTGCGAAAATAATCGTTAACTTAATACGGAAAATTGAAACTTTTTTAAAATGGTTATCGTATAATCAAGTTAGGAAGGCTAGAGGAGGAAGGAAAATGTTAAAAAAACTTTTGAAATCTATTTTAGGTAGTGCGTTGAATAAGAAACATCATCAACATTACAAACACTATAGCAGTAGTGACGCATGGAAAAAGGGCTATAAATATCAAAATCATTCTCATTATGGTCACCATCATTATAAGAAAAAACATAAGAGTTTTTCTAGTTTTGGTAGCTTTTTTAGCAGCTAATATGTTAAGAAAGCTGGACGGATAATATGTGGAAGGCATTTGTACTTACCATTTCAAATTTAATCGAAAAACCATTTTCAAACGGTATTGTTATTGATGAGCGATATAAGATTATTGCTCACCTAGGAAGTGGCAGCTACGGACATAGTTATCTTGTCTTTGATTCTATCCGACAAGAAAAAGTCGTTCTTAAAACGTTAAGATGGCACAAACGTTTGACCCAAAATGGGAGAAATGGATTTTTCAAAGAAATCTTGTTTTTAAAGGAAATTAACTCTCCGTTTTTCCCTAAATTATACGACAGCGGAACGGTTAAAAGCACGCCATATTTTATAATGGAGTTCATACAAGGAAAAAACTTTGAACAGCTTATTTTTGAAGAAGGAATAGTGTTTGACGAAAGAGAATCATTTGTTTTAGGAAATGAATTACTTGAAATTATTGCATTCTTACAAGAGATAAGTATTGTTCACCGTGACATACGTATTCCTAATATTATGTGGGATGGGAAACAAATTAAAGTAATCGATTTAGGACTTGCTGAAAAGGTAAACATAAATCAGACAGAAAAAAAAGAGAAATCAAGGCACCCACGTAAGCAAATTGATTATAAAAGTGATTACTACGGACTAGGGCACTTTTTATTATTTCTTTTGTATTCTGGTTATACACCACCCGAGAATGGCCAAGAAAAAAGTTGGGAAGAGGAATTAAGTTTATCTCCTGAAGCTAAAATGGTCATTAAGAAGCTACTTCAATCTGCACCGCCGTATGACACTATTGAACAAATACAACTTGACTTGAAAAAAATGATCGATTCATAATTGAAAGGATGGAAGAAAATGTCATTATTTAACAAAGTATTCGCCAGTATCGGAATTGGTTCCGCAACAGTTGATACAAAATTAGAGCGAGACACTCTCATTCCTGGTGAAGCAGTAAAAGGTATTGTTGATGTCCGCGGTGGCAGTGTAGAGCAGCAAATTGATGCCATTTATCTGTCAGTTTACACTACTTACTTAAAGGAATCAGATGAACGTAAGTACACAGTTAATGCAATGATTGATCAAGTTCGATTAAATGAACCATTTGTTATTAAACCGCAGGAAACAAAGCAAATACCTTTTTCATTTCAATTGCCACTTGATACACCAATTACGTTAGGTAGAACAAAAATATGGGTAGCGACAGGCTTAGATATTAAAAATGCAGTCGATCCAACGGATAAGGATTTTATTAAGGTAATCCCTAATCAATTAACAGATGCGGTATTGAAAGCAGTTAATGATTTAGGGTTCCGTCTCCGAGAAGTGGAATGCGAAGAAGCTCCATATCGGATTCGCAAGCGTCTTCCGTTTGTTCAGGAGTTTGAATTTGTTCCGATTACAGGTAACTATCGAGGAAAACTAGATGAGTTAGAAATTGTTTTCTTCCCGAGTTCAAGTACTATTACGGATATTTACATGCAAGTAGATCGCAAAGCACGCGGTTTAGGCGGATTCTTATCTGAAGCACTAGAAATGGACGAAAGTCATGTCCATTTTACGGTCAGTTCAGGAGACTTACCTACCTTGCGCGAAAAAATTAATTCAGTCATTCAAAAATTTGCATAGTGTTAAAGAGTGGGTAACCACTCTTTTTTTGTTGCATTTGAGCAGAAATTATTAGTGCTGTCGAAAACTCTTGGTGTAACCGACAAAATAACAAGATTTCCGATGAAGGATTCGACAAGCAAAATGCTTAATAAGTTATTAATCATTTGATTGAATTCCGAGATATTTCCATCCCGATGTCAGTTATTGGGAAATCTATTGTTTAGGGGGAGTCGAAATGATTATGGTATTAGTAGGGAAGCGCAAGAAAAAATTTGATGTAACCCTCTACCAAACTCCAGTATTCAGACAGAAAAAAGGGTATGAGGAAGTGTACCGACTATTTGTTGAAGAAGTAAACCATATGGAATGTTTAGATAGTATTTTTAAAATTTTTAATGTGCCTGATTTAATTCCGAATGATTATAATGGCAGATATGTTGGTACTGGTGATATAATCTCAATCGAAGAAGGACGAAATGGGCAATCTTTTTACCAATTGCAATCAGGTGGCTGGATGAAAATTAACCGTATACGCTTACGTTAAGAAGAGGAAGGTCGTGTACCCCCTCTTCTTTATGTTGGAATCTCTCGTACATAAACAAGATAAACACTGAATCGTAATTATGTTTTGTTTTTCCGATTCCCAGCGCTAAACTCTTTACTATGCGCCTCTTGCTCTGCAATGATGGCTTCAGGCGGAATGTGATTATTCTTTTTAGGTGAATTGATTCGACTTCGATGTTTTTTACCCACGAAAGTACCTCCTTAATTTCTTTCTAACGCTTTTTTAGTTTTTCCTCAAGATTTAATTATCATGAACAATTTGACGATTTTTCTATTGTAAATAGAATGTGTTATAGTTTGATTGTTACTAGGAAAAGAAATGGAGGAACTTTAATGAGTATTCATATTGCTGCAAAAGAAAATGAAATTGCTGAAACTGTTCTTTTACCTGGCGATCCGCTTCGGGCAAAATATATTGCGGAAACCTTTCTTGAAAATGCTAAATGCTATAATGAAGTTCGAAATATGTTTGGATACACAGGTACATATAAAGGTAAAAGGATTTCAGTTCAAGGTACTGGCATGGGGGTGCCATCCATATCCATTTACATTACAGAATTGATGCAAAGCTATAACGTACAAAATTTAATCCGAGTTGGTACATGTGGTGCTATTCAACAGGATGTTAAGGTCAGGGATGTTATCTTAGCTATGAGTGCATCCACTGATTCACAAATGAACCGTCTTACCTTCGGGGCAGTAGATTATGCTCCAACAGCAGATTTTGGACTTCTAAAAAATGCTTATGATGCAGGGGTTCAAAAAGGATTAAATCTAAAGGTAGGGAATGTTTTTACAGCTGACATATTTTACAATGAAAATGCAGAACATGAAAAATGGGCAAAGTACAAAATTTTGGCAATCGAAATGGAGACGGCAGCGCTTTATACACTTGCTGCGAAGTTTTCTCGTAAAGCACTTTCAGTTCTAACTGTAAGTGATCATATTTTAACAGGTGAAGAAACAACTGCTGAAGAACGGCAAACGACCTTCAACGAAATGATTGAAGTTGCACTTGAAGCAACCATTCACGAATGATAAATAATTACTTTTTACAAAGGTACTTGAACCTGTTCAGGTACCTTTGTTCTTTTTTGTAGTATTTTGCTGATTTTCCGTTACTAATGGTTGTTTCGTGGTAAAATATTTAATATTGTAATGAAAATTATCATTATAGGATTGGTGGACATATGAAAAGATTGCATTTTCAGATTGGTGTTTGTTTGATTCTATTAACTGGATGCAGTCAAATTGATACTTTCATTAAAAAGGTTCCGTTTATAAATCATTCAGATCAAAATGGATCAACCCAATCAAATAAAGAGGATCGTATATCTGGAGTTTCTAATTTTCAGCTAACCCTCGAAGATAATTACTTTAATCAGATTGAAAAGGTAGATGGAAAAAGCGTAATTCAAAATCCAATGAACATCCTAGTTTTGGTAAACAAACAGTTTGCATTACCAGCTCATTATGAACCAAAAGATTTAATCAGACCAAAAGTCCGTTTTTCTTTTGGTAATAAACATCTCGAGAAAAGTTATTTGCGTAAAGAGGCTGCGCATGAACTTGAAAACATGTTTTTGCAGGCAAAAAAATCAGGAATTGAGTTAATTGCGGTATCTGGTTATCGGTCATTTGATCGCCAAAAAGAAATATATTCTGCCGAGGTAAACAAGGTTGGGAAAGCTCTAGCAGTTCAGGTTGTGGCTGTTCCAGGTAATAGCGAGCATCAAACTGGATTATCGATGGATATTTCATGCGAAAGTATTAATAACTCTTTAACTGAGAAGTTTAATGAAACGAAAGAGGGCAAGTGGTTGACAGAAAATGCACATCGTTTCGGATATATTCTTCGCTACCCTAAAGGGAAAGATGAAATCACAGGCTACAAATTTGAGCCTTGGCATTATCGTTATGTTGGAAAAAAAGCAGCAACATTAATCTTTGATAACAATTTGACCCTAGAAGAGTATTTCCATGTCGTAAAAAAAATCTAAATTAACCGTGTGATTGAGGCAGCAGATATTATTGTGTACACAGGATTTCTTTGTCTTATACGTTTCAGAAATGGTATGGTTAGAAAGAGAATTAGCAATTAGATCATTATTGGAATGATGAAAGTGGTGAGAGGCTTGGAACAAAAAGAATTAGACCAACAAAAATTAGAACCAAATCAACATGAGCAACAACAAGAACAACAACAAAAAAGTGAACATCCTGCAGGTTTTATTCGAATGAAAAAATTCCATTTTGCAATGTTATTATTAATTCTTGTGTTTTTAACGGCGGGTATTACAACATTTGCTTTAGCCTTTGGTGATGAAAAAGTGGTATCGCCTGTTATGAACGAACGCCAGGAATTTGATAAGCTTTATTCCGTATTTGATACAATCAAAAGGGATTATTTTAAGGATGTTAAGGATTCGAAATTAATTAATGGTGCTATTGATGGAATGATGAATGCGCTAGATGACCCATATTCTGATTATATGGATATCGATGAAACCAATAAATTTCACAAAAGCATCTCGTCAACCTTTGAAGGGATTGGCGCTGAAATATCTGAACAAGACGGTCATATTGTCATCGTTACACCAATTAAGGGGTCTCCTGCTGAAAAAGCTGGATTAAAACCAAATGATAAAGTCATCACGGTTGATGGAAAAAGTCTACAAGGAATGAATACAACTGAAGCGGTATCACTTATACGTGGAGAAAAGGGAACAAAGGTGGAGTTAGCAATTCTACGTCCAGGTGTTGATGAACCTTTTAACGTATCGATTATTCGTGATACGATTCCGTTGCAAACGGTGTATGGTGAAATGGTGGAAGGTGAAGCAGGAATTGCAAAGGTTCATATTTCCTCATTCTCAACGAATACGACTGAGGAATTAACTCAAGTTTTACAGGACCTAAAGGGACAAGGTATGAAAGGTCTAATTCTTGACCTAAGACAAAACCCAGGTGGTTTGCTGGATCAGGCTATTAATATATCCAGCATGTTTGTTCCTAAAGGAAAACCAATTTTTAAAGTGGAAAATCGCAAAGGTGAAATTGAAGAATATAAATCAAACAATCAAGGGGATGCTTCTACAACGCCGCTTGTCGTCTTAATCGATAAAGGTAGTGCGAGTGCATCGGAAATTTTTGCGGCAGCTGTTAGTGAATCTGCGGGGGTACCATTAATTGGACAAACCTCATTTGGTAAAGGAACAGTCCAAAGAGCGCAGGATCTTCCAGATGGCTCTAATATTAAATTTACAACTGAAAAATGGTTAACACCTAAAGGGAATTGGATTCATAAAAAAGGGGTTAAGCCTAATTATGAGGTGGCTCTCCCGGAACATGCATCACTTCAATTTCTGGATCCTGAAAAGGAATGGAAGCTTTCTTCAGCCTCAAGCGATGTGAAAAACGCCCAAAAAATGTTGAAGGCAATCGGTTATGACCCAGGACGCGAGGACGGTTATTTTGATGAAAAAACTGAAGCTGCTATTCAAGCATTGCAGAAAGATGCTGGGCTAGAGACGAACGGTGTTCTTACCGGAGCAACTTCAATGACATTAATGACGCGATTAAGCGATACAATCAAAAATAATGACCCACAGGTTCAAAAAGCAATAGAAATCTTAAAAACTAAAATGTAATATCAGAAACCTCTCTACATGTGGAGAGGTTTTTTTGCTCTAAACGTAGCAAAGGCTTATGCGTTTCCTGTGCATGTTTTTTTTACCCAACGGAAAAACTTAAATATCGTCAAAATTTATGAAACAGAGTGGGGAAAAATGAACATAAAAAGATGGATCATTAGTGTTTGCATAACTGTGAGTTTAACGATTGTCCTAATGGGTTTTTTTTCCCCAGAGAAGAGTTACGCTGCTACCGGATACAGATTGCAAACCTGGGAAAAAGTAAATCAACTTCTTCCTAAGTATAGTAAGTTTACCGTAATTGACTTGGAAACAGGTCAAAAGTTTCGAGTTCAGCGGCGCGCGGGAAGTCGACATGCAGATGTACAGCCTTTAACGAGTGGTGATACAAAAATTATGAAGAAAATTTATCACGGAAAATGGAGTTGGAGAAGACGAGCAATTTTAGTTGTGGATGGTAAAAAGAAAATCCCTGCATCTATGCATGGGATGCCGCATGGTGCTGGAGCGCTCCAAAATAATTTTCCGGGGCATTTTTGTATACATTTTTACGGAAGTACGACACATCGAACTAATCATATGGATTTATCACATAAATTAATGATATTAAAAGCAGCTGGAAGATTAGAGGAGCATTTAGCTAAGCCAAATCCATACGAGGTTGTAAATGCATTTATCGCAGGCTTGAAGGAGCAAGATGAAACGCTTGTGTCACTTGTCGCGCTGCAAAAAATGAATTGGCTGGATTTGTTAGGCAAGATTGAGGCGGTTCGTATCAGCAACATGACCGTCCTTCCTTTAGAAGACCTAAGTTCCGAAATAAATTTATCGATTCCCATTCATGTCGAATTGTACATAAAAGATCAAGGCTTGAAGCAATTCCGAGGCAATATCGAAGTAGTACGCTTCTCGCAATTTGATGCATGGAAAGTAGATTGCACTGAATTTCTTAATAAAAATGGGCTTACGTCATCATAATAAATTGTAATGGCTTAGGTGGAGAACCTGAGCTATTTTTGTGAAAAAATTAAGAAGTTTAATATCTTTGCAATATCCTGTCTGTTTATGTCACAATACGTCTGAAGAGTAACGATGTTTTATTGGATAAAGGGGAGAATTAAAATGAAAAAACTTTTATTGCTGATTGCCATGATGTTATTTGCAGTGACCTTAACTGCCTGTGCGGGTGAAGATGAGCAACCAGAGGATGAGTTAAAGTGGGTTGAAGTAGATGTGGAAATTGAGCCTGAAAAGCCAATGCCAAATGAGCCTGTTACATTCAAAGCGGTTGTCACATATGGTGATGAAGTTGTAACAGATGCTCGCGATATGACTTTTGAAATTTGGCGTTCACAGGATGAAAAACATGAGGAATATGAAGTGGAAAAAGCGACTGATGGAGCATATCAACTTGAAAAGACATTTGACAGAGAAGGGACATATTATGTTATTGCACACGTTACCGCTGAGAGCATGCACAATATGCCAAGAAAAGAGTTTGTGATAGGCACTCCTAGTGAACCGGAAGACAAAAATTCTAAAAGTCAGTTTATGGAGAACAACTCAGATATGCCTGAAATGGAGAATGAAAACTAATTACAAAAAAGACGCCTAGAATAATTCTGTGACGTCTATTTCTGAATATTGCTGCTCTACACTTTTAGGTATCTTTATTTCAAGAATGCCATCCCGGTAGTTGGCTGTAGCACCTTTTTTCCTGACAATAGCAGGCAAGGCCAGTCTATGCTTATCATCCCGATTTGGAACATGCTCTACTGTGAGTAGATTGGCTGTATGATAAATTTTCATTGTATTTAACCAATCTTCACTGGAAATGGTGATACGAACAAATACATACTCATGTGTATCAAAAATGGAATATTTTAATTGCGAGGATGACGGATTTTGAAAATTACTATTTGGAAAGCCGTTCTTCAACAAATCGAATGGATTTGAAATTCCCTTCATTTGCTTTTCCAACATCTTTCCCATAAGGTCTTGGGTGAATTGTTGCATCTGTTCTGGATTCATCCCGTTCATCATATTCTTTGATTTTGAATTGAACGGAAAGATATTAAATGGGAACATAGTGTTTCTTCCTTTCACTGCAATTAATACCAAGTTACTGTAGTTCATAGTATGCATGTAAATGCCTAATGGTTATTTAAGTCGGGAACCATAATCAAGTAAAATCAATAGAAAGAGAAGGAGCATTCCAAATCATGGATGCTCCTTTTTGAGTACGATTGCTTGCTGATTTTGCACAAAATACAAACGTATTAATAAACAAATTGCTCCAGTAGCTAGTCCGATAATTAGACCAATCCAATAGCCAAATGGTCCTAAATTAGTGGATTGAACCAAGAAATATCCTAAGGGTAAACCAATTACCCAATAAGAAATAAGCGCCATCAAAAACGTAATATTAACATCCTTATAGCCTCTCAATGCTCCTTGTATTGGCGCTTGAATGGCATCAGAAAGTTGAAAGAAGAGTGCATACATAAGAAACTGAGAAGTCAATTTAATAACAGCAGTGTCTTCAGAATATAAAGCAGCGATATCGCTTCTAAAAAAGAATAAGATTAGTCCCGAGAAACATGCCATACCTATAGCAATTGATATGCCAAGCTGACTGTATTGTTTGGCATCATGAAACCTTCGTGCTCCTACTTCAAAACCTACGACAATCGTTAATGCCATTGAAATACTTAACGGGATCATGTAAAGCAATGAAGCAAAGTTAATGGCAGCTTGGTGAGAGGCAATTGTAGCAGTATCAAACTGGCTCATTAGCAGGGTAACTGCTGAAAAGATACTAGTTTCAAAAAACATTGCTAACCCCATTGGAACCCCAATTACAAGTATTTCCTTCCACAGTGATAAAGAAACAGGGTAAAGTTGATGAAAAATCCGAAAGGTTCTAAACGGTTTCTGTGTATGAATAATGGTGACGGTAATACCTGTAATAATCCAATAGGTGATTGAAGTTGCATAACCGGCACCAACTCCACCTAAAGCAGGTAATCCAAATTTCCCAAAAATAAAAAGGTAATTTAAAAAAATATTGATAGGCAATGAGATTATGGTAATAATCATTGAGACTCGTGTTTTTCCGAGTGCATCTATATAGGCTCGAAGGACATTAAACAAAAACAATGGAATCATTCCGTAGCTCAACGCTAGTAAATATTCTTTTGCCACTGTATGAACATTTGCTTCTAAATTCATTGCACCTAATAATGGTGTTAATGTAAAAGATCCAATTAGGATAACGGAAAATGCAAGAATAGCGGAAAGATAGCACCCTTGAATAACTGAAAATGCCACTTTATTTTGTTGTTTCGCGCCGACCAATTGGGCAATAATCGGTGTTACGGCAAGCATGATTCCGCTTAAACCGCTGAATACAGAAACCCATATGGAAGATCCAATTGCTACACCTGCTAAATCTACTGAACTATATTGTCCAGACATCGTTGTATCAAAAAAATTCATCATAAATAATCCAAGTTGAGTGACAAGTATAGGAAGTAGGATAATTAATAATTGTTTCAGTTTCTCATACGTATTACTAGTTCTTTGCATCGTAGTGCCTCATTTTCTGTATTATTAGTCCGTAGTTTTTAAATGAACTTTTTCAATTTAAGATATTATACCAGAAGAATTTGTGGAGAGGCTGTTTTTCTTGATATTAGTTGAATGATTATTGTTGGAGTTCCTGGATAAGAAAGAATGAAAGTCCAATATTTTGTTAATTATATGAATATAAAAATGAAATGGAAGGAGTATGTTTATTGACCTATCAATTAAAACGGATTAATCCGAATCAGACTCAAGTATTTTTCCATGATGGGCGGTTTGAAACTTTAACGAATGAAGAACTAGATGATTTTTTAGCTGAGATGGGGGAAGAGGAAATAGTATCAGCTGATTTAAGTCTTGAGGAATAGATAAACAAGAAACGCTCCGAAAAATTTTCAGAGCGTTTCTCAATTATGCCAATTGTGACGATTCTTGATGTTGTTCATTACTTCGTAACATGTGGAACATGTATTGATCTTTTGAAATTTCATAAAGATCATAAATTTCACCGTTCGCATTTATTTGATCATACAAGGATTTTCTAATTTCATTAGCTTTTAATATATATGGAAGTTTTTCGGCTGCCTTTAAAGAACGAATATTGGTTTTTCTTATCCGCATGAATATTCTTTCAATGTTCAACTCGTAAAAGAGTTCATCAAAGAAAGCGTCTTTTGCGGGTTTGTTGTACCCTTTACCGTGAAAAGGCTTGCCTAGCCATGTACCTAAAAAACCAGCATTGTCTTGGATGTCAAATAAATTAATCGTCCCAATTGGAGTGCCCCATTCATCAAGAATTGTACGTGAAATTAATTCACCGCGTTCTTCTGCTTCGATTGTCTGCTTCGTGATAAACACAAATTCATCATAGCATTCCGCTTTATGGCGCACAAAAGGGAAGACTTCTGGGTGCGTCATTAAGTCATACAAAGTATGACAATCGTGAAGATCCCGCTTCTTGAGCATGTTAACCCCTCCAAAATAAGGGCAGTTCGAAACTGAACCCATGCATAGAAATCGCGTCGGTTCCGTCCCACCCTCGAAATTTTTTGTGTTGATAAAAAATTTCGGGGTGGGAATCGAACCCACTAGGACCAGAAAACTGGTGGCGCACCATTTGCCTTCCCTAAAACTCTTACATATTAAATTTTTAAGAAATAAACTTACTCCTCATTTCGTATCATACAAGATTTTTTTATTAAATGGTATAGGTATTTTTATGAAATTTTATTAAAGAATATGTTAATTTGTCACAGTTTTTTCACACTTTTGTATAGACAATTTTTCCATTAATCATCGTCCAATTTGGCTTGGCGAGAAAGTGGAAAGGATGGTGATTCCACAGAACTAAATCGGCATCCTTGCCAACCTCTATGCTACCTAATCGATTCTCGATATTTAGATTTTTTGCTGCAAGGATTGTAATTCCCTCTAGCGCTTTTTGCTCGGATAAACCTTCTCGCACTGCAAGAGCTGCACATAAATTTAAATATTGAATCGGTGTATAGGGGTGATCGGTTGTTATAGAGACTTCAATTCCATGCTCGGTTAAGACCTGATAGGTTTTCCAGGTCTTGTTCACCAACTCAACCTTCGAACGCCTCGTTAAAGTAGGACCGACTGATACCTTTAGATTCAGAGAAGATAACTCGGAGGCAATTAGATGGCCTTCAGTGCAATGCTCGATTCTGAGATCTAGGTCAAATTCCTTAGCAAGACGTACAGCGGATAAAATGTCATCAGCACGGTGGGCATGAATACGCACAGGGATTTCCCTATTTAACGCCTGGATTAATGGATTCATTCTAAATGAATCATAGTTTTCCTCACGCCTTGCATTATAAAATGCTTCCCTTAGCATACCCATGATTCCCATCCTTGTTAATGAATCTTCATTTCCGTTGCTATGAATTCTTTTTGGATTTTCACCAAAGGCGATTTTCAGTCCAGCAGTTTCCTTTACCATCATTTTAGCAATATTACAACCACTCGTTTTAATCACAGAGGTTGTACCTCCGATGACGTTAGAGCTGCCAGGCATGACGTGCACTGTCGTTACCCCATATTTTACCGCATCGGAAAACGCATGATCGAACGGATAAACTCCGTCTAGTGCACGGATATGCGGAGTCAACGGTTCTATCGTCTCGTTGGCATCGTTGCCGGCCCAACCAGTTCCTTCGTCATATAAACCGAGATGAGTATGGACATCGATAAAGCCAGGCAATAAAAAACGGCTATCGCAATCAATAATTTTCGTATTTGAATCAGTGGGGAGATGAACTCCAATCGATTGGATTTTACCGTTCTCAACCATGATATCCCCGTTAAAAATGGGTGGGCTAGTAATCGGATAAATTTTGGCGTTTTTCAATAGTGTTTTCATGTTGTATCGGTCCCTATGTGAATAATAGTTTAAGTCTCGCATATTGGTTATTATGACAACAAAATATTTTAATTACTATTTTTTAAAAATAATATGCTTTGTTTAAAATATTCCAGTATTTTGTAAAATGATAATCGCTGCGCCTAAAATCCAGACATATATGGCAAATATTTTTAACGATTGCTTTTTCAAAAATGAAATCATCCCAACGACAGCTAAATAACCAAAAAATGCAGATGATAATGTTGCAATAAACAAACTGCCAAATGTGATGGCTTCATGACTTCCTGTCGCTAGCTTACCGAACTGTAAAACGATACCACCAGCAATTGCTGGTATAGATAAGAGAAAAGAGAAATAGGCAGCTGTTTCGCGATCCAACTTTCGAAACAGACCTGCAGCAATGGTTAGGCCAGAACGTGAAATCGCTGGAAAAATCGCTGCAGCTTGAAAGGCACCAATAAATAGCGCATCACCATAGCTGATATCCTTGGCCTTTTTAGCTCCTGCTTTGACTCGGTCAGCCATCCAAAGAATGGCGCCCGTGATAAGAAATTCCCAACCAATCGTTGTTCCTGATTTTGATATGGACTCAAATAAATCATTGAAGGCAAAACCTACTATAACAGCCGGTATAGTTCCGATGATGAGCAACATTGACTGTTTTCCAAATGGAACTTTTATCATGTCAATGAGCTCTTGTTTATAGACGACGACAACAGCAATTAAGGTTCCAATATGCAGCATCGTATCCAAGAACAACCCTGCTTCATCAAGCTGAAATAAGTGTCGCCCTAAATAAAGATGTCCTGTGCTTGAAATTGGTAAAAATTCAGTTAAGCCTTGAATGAGCCCAAGTATAAACGCTTCAATAATTGACATATTTTTCATCAGTCCTTATTAAAGTACTTGCTTAATCGATTAATACAAATGTATTCACTTTGTCCTAAACAAGAACAATGAAAAAGTTCGATTTCATGAAGTGTTTTTTACGACCAAAGCTAAGAAATACTATAAAATAGAAGTATAAATACGAGCATATATTCATCCTATCCAATTAGGAGGTGTGAAAATGGAATTGTTGGAGAATGTAAATTTTGGTTTGCTTATCCCGATTTTGATCGTTCAATTAATCTTGTTAATCATCGCGCTTGTAGATGTAATCCGTGCGGAAAAAACTAACGGTCCTAAATGGGTTTGGATTTTAGTAATCCTCTTCATTAACATAATTGGTCCGATTGTTTATTTTGTTTTTGGAAGGAGAAATGATTAATGCCTGTCTTTAGTGTGAACGGTTTGAAAAAAAGCTTCCAAGGCAAAGAAGTCATCAAGGGTTTGGATTTTATTTTGCAAAATGGAAAATGTACGGCTTTAATCGGTCCGAATGGAGCTGGTAAAACGACTATCCTTCGGATGCTATCCGGATTGATTCAGCCAACCGAAGGAACAATCCAATTTCATGGTAATCAAACCAATGGAGATATTCGCCAATATATTGGCTATTTGCCACAGTTCCCTGTGTTTTATGAGTGGATGACAGGTTTTGAATTTCTTAAGTATGTTGGACGTTTGGCAGGGTTATCGAAGTTGGTTGCATCAGATAGAGCAAAGGAATTATTAGAGTTAGTTGGACTTAAAGATGCAAAAAACCGAAAAATTGGCAAATATTCTGGTGGGATGAAGCAGCGACTGGGCATTGCTCAAGCAATTATTCATAGACCAAAGCTAGTTATGCTAGATGAACCTGTTTCTGCGCTTGATCCATTTGGAAGGAGAGAGGTTCTGGAACTCCTTGAAAAATTAAAGCAGGAAACAACGATTTTATTTTCCACTCACATCTTAAATGATGCAGAAGAAGTCTGTGATCAAATCTTATTCTTGCATAATGGAGTTCTAGTTGAATCGGGTTCAATGTCTGAACTGCAGTTGAAATATCAGCAGTCGAAGCTAGTCCTCGAGTTTAATGTAAATGCAGCTCAATATATTCGCGCATTTACAAAGCAGGAGCTGATTGAGAATGTTCAGTATGAGGGCAATGAGGTGACGTTGTACGTAAAGGAATTGGAGGCTGCAAAAGCTGAGATGCTCCGTGAAATTGCCGAGCAAAATTGGCCGTTACTTCGGTTTGAGGTTGGTCGTTTAACGTTAGAGGACGTCTTTTTGGAGGTGGTAAAAAAATGATGCAATGGGCGACCATTTTCCAAAAAGAGAACCTGGAAATGTGGAGAAATTTTAAATGGATCTGGTTTCCGATATCATTTATGCTACTAGGGGTATCAGAACCATTGTCAGTCTATTATATGCCGCAAATTATTGACTCTTTAGGGGGAATGCCAGAAGGAACAGTCATTGAAATACCGACTCCCTCCGCTCCAGAGATTTTGTTTCAAAGTATAAGTCAGTTTAATACAATCGGGCTATTGATTATTGTATTAGCATCGATGGGACTCATTTCCGGAGAGCGCAAAAGCGGTGTGGCTGAATTGATTCTAGTCAAGCCAGTTTCCTATTTAGCTTATATTACAGCGAAATGGGCTAGCGCCTTATTATTAGTTTGGGTCTCATTCTTTATTGGATTAATTGCTAGCTGGTACTATGTACTGATTCTGTTTGACAAGATACCTTTAGATGATTTGTTTAGAGCTTTTGTAGTTTATGGCTTATGGCTAACCTTTGTATTAACGATAACAATCTTTTTTAATGCATTTTTTAAATCGCCTGGAGTAGTTGGGTTCATCTCATTGGCAACAGTAATAGTGTTGTCGATAATCACTGGCGCATTATCACATTGGTTACAGTGGAGTCCTGTTCAGCTTTCAAGCTATACTGGGGAATTACTAGTAAGTGGAGAACTACCTGATGGAACTTGGGGAGCGATTATTTTATCAGTTTGCAGTATTTTAGTTCTCTTGGCTGTTTCAATAGTTGTTTTTAGGAAGAAAGAGTTGGCTTAATGATGAAGGTAATTTGAAATAACGATAAAATGGCTTATTCTAGAAATTGGCTAAAGTTATTAGTTTGAAAGGAAGTAGCGTCGTGATAGAGAATGTAGGCCTTGTATTGGAAGGGGGAGGCATGCGCGCGGTATATACTGCGGGTGTTCTTGAAAGTTTTTTAGAAAATGATATTTTTTTCCGTATGTAATTGGTGTTAGTGCTGGAGCTGCTAATGCAGCATCATATTTATCAAAACAAAAAGGTCGGAATCATATAGTCAACATAGATTATGTAACTGACCCTCGCTATCTTTCTTGGCGTAATTTTATGAAACGTCGTGAGTTTTTCGGGATGGATTTTATTTTTGGTGAAATACCGAACAAGCTTGTCCCATATGATTATGATACTTTTTATCAAAGCCAGAGTGAGTTTGTAGTCGGGACTACGGATTGCTATACCGGTAAATCTATTTATTTTTCAAAGGATGATTATGGAAAGGAAATGCTTACCGTCATTAAGGCTTCCAGCTCGCTCCCGTTTATCGCTTCAGAAATCTCTTTTAAGGATAGAGTGCTGCTAGATGGGGGAATAAGTGATCCTATTCCTGTAAAAAAAGCACAACATGATGGCTTTAAGAAGAATGTCGTTGTGTTAACAAGGAATGCTGGATATTTGAAAAAACCTTCGCGTTTTCAGTTTTTGGTGAAGCGGAAATATCCCTATTACACAGGGCTTCAAACGGCGATACAGAAGCGTTATAAAAAATATAATGACACCATTCATTATTTAGAAGAACAAGAAAAGCAGGAGAACGTAATCCTTATTCGTCCAACTGAACCGATTCTAGTTGGCCGGATGGAACGGGATCCTGTAAAGCTTTCTAATCTTTATCAAGCAGGCTATTCAGATGGAAAACAGTATATTGAAAAAATAAAGTATTTTTCATAACGATGACCAAACTTAATAAACTGCTCCGCATATTGCTAGACTTTCTTACAATATACGGAGCAGTTTTTTGTTTGTGGTGAAAAATGCACATGAAAACGCCCCAGTAGTAATAGAATGGTACAAAGGTATAGAAATGGACAAGGAGATAGAAAATGAATATCCAACAATACTATCGCTTTGCGGCAAACGTTGCTTTGAATGGAAGCTTGGCCGCGTTCGTACCAGTGGTTCTGATTCTTTTTTGGGGTATCTATTTCTCAATTAAACTTCCTTTCTTATTGATGGTTGTGCCATTTATTGTGTATAGCTTGATTTGTTATCAAAGCTATTTAATTCAGCAAAATCGTAGTAATGAAGTGAGTGGCATATCACTACATGGCAGGACTCTTACTGATGCAAATAATCTTCTGATTACGTTTTTACCTGCACCATCCTTAAGGATGCTTTTGTTTGATGAGAGCGGTGTGTTGGTCGGAGAAGTAAGGGACAAGCGTTTTTGGTGGTGGAGATGGTTCCTTCCATATTTCATTGATCGATTGTTTCCGAGGTCCTATGCTTTTTATGATAGGAAAAATCAACTTATTGGTTATTATCAAATAGATGACAGAAAAAGGACCTTAAGGATACTTAATGTTGATCGACAGGAAGTAGGCATTTATCGTCAACAAGCGAAAAAGACCAGTTCACTTGTTCGGAGAGGTATTATTCATTCAGTGGACACTGACAACAAAATATACGTAGAAGGGTCTGTGCTTTTTCCGAGGTTGTTGTTACGAAATGAACAGGGGGCTATTATTGGAAAGTTGATAAAAGGATGGATGCCATTAGAATGGGGAAATCGGTTTCAAGATGCAAATACTCCGTATATGAGCTTTTCAGAAGATTTGAGCGAAGTTGAAAAGTTTCTCATCCTCGGAATGCTTGTGGAATATTTTCGCTATACAAGTCACTGAGGTTGATAAGTAAAAAAGCCTGTAATCAGGCTTTTTTACTTGCAGTGAATACTATTCTATGATGGACGGTGTAATACCCTTGAGTCAATCTTATGACTGTTTGCCTGATAGTTTGCAATATATCGATCCAGCTTTTGGCTTATCTCAATAGTCTTTTCACTTGTTAAGCCTTCTTTTAACCCAACACAAATCATTTCCCGACGGAGATTCTCAATCAAACCTAAAAGTTCTAAGCGACTGTCAATTTTTAGCATTAAAATTAGAATCTACTCCCTTAAATATACTCTATTTGCCAATTTATCATGTAACTGGATAAAAGCGCTGTGATAAATACCACTTTTTGATAAATTTTTATCGACATATTTGTATTTTTATTAAAGAATCTGACATTTTTTCAGGAAATCGATTGCAGGAAGTAGACATTTAAGGTAATATGTCAATAAATAAATGATGATGTTGAGGTTGTTTTTCAATCCGTTTTCATGATTGAGGCAATCTCGCCTTCGGGGTCGGGTGAAATTCCCAACCGGCGGTGATGAGTAAGTTCTCTAAGCCCGTGACCCGGTTTTTTATCATAATTTGCAAAAACATTTGTGAATTATTTAAAATCCGGTTGATTTGGTGTAATTCCAAAGCCGACAGTAAAGTCTGGATGGGAGAAGGCATAAAAGCGAAAAAAATGACTTTTTTTACGCTTATTTAAGCATGTATTTAAACCCCGTACATTTAAATGTGCGGGGTTTGTTTATTTTATTGATTATGCGAATAATAAGCATACGCGAATGCCATCCCAAAACAATACCTATCATTTTCGAATAGGGGGGATAAAATGTTCACAGGAATTATTGAAGAAATAGGCACTATGCAAAAAATACATAAGCAGGGCTCGACGTTGGTACTTAACATTCAAGCGAGTAAAATATTATCGGATGTACACCTAGGCGATAGTATTGCTGTAAATGGTGTATGCCTAACAGTAACTGAATTTTCAGGGACAAGCTTCTCAGTTGATGTGATGCCGGAAACCTTTAACTCAACATCTCTAGCGATGTTAAAGCCAGGTTCTAAGGTGAATCTAGAACGGGCCATGGCTGCAGGTGGGAGATTTGGCGGCCATTTCGTTTCAGGTCATGTTGATGGGACGGGGACGATCAAAGCGATAAAACCTGAAGAAAACGCTGTTTATTACACAATTTCTGTACCTAAAGATGGAATTCGTTATTGCCTCCATAAAGGCTCTGTCGCTCTTGATGGTACATCCCTAACGATTTTTTATGTAAAGGATTCAACGATAACTGTTTCGTTGATACCTCATACAAGAGGGGAAACAATACTAGGTAATAAACGAGTCGGCGACATGGTGAACATAGAATTTGATTTGTTAGGAAAGTATGTTTTTTCAATGATTGAACAAAAATCAGAAGATGAAAAGCAAAGTACTGGAATTACGGCTGATTTCCTTAAACAAACTGGTTTTATGTAATTTGAAGGAGGAGAAGAGGATGTTTCATTCTATTGAAGAAGCCTTAGAAGATTTAAAAAACGGTAAAATGGTTATTGTTTGTGACGATGAAGATAGAGAAAATGAAGGCGACTTTATCATGCTTGCCGAATTTGCCACTCCGGAAGCCATTAATTTTATGGCGAAGGAAGGCAGAGGGCTCATTTGTGCACCAATAACCAATGAGCTAGCTAAAAAGTTAGAATTAAACCCGATGACTGAAGTTAACACCGATACAAATGGAACGGCTTTTACTGTTAGTATTGACCATATCAGCACTACTACTGGAATTAGCGCATTTGAACGCTCTGACACCATCGTTAGCCTTTTAGACGATGCAGCAAAGCCTTCTGATTTTAAACGCCCAGGTCATATTTTTCCACTTATTGCTAAAGATGGTGGAGTATTAAGAAGAGCAGGGCATACTGAAGCAGCAATTGACTTGGCTCGTCTAGCGGGAGGAAAACAAGCTGGAGTTATTTGTGAAATTATGAATGAGGACGGTACGATGGCCAGAGTACCGCAGTTAATTGAGATTGCAAATAAGTTCGATTTAAAGCTCATTACGATTCAAGCATTAATTGAATATCGTCTTGTGCATGATTCTCTCGTAAAACGGGAAGCGGTCATTCAGCTACCGACTGAATTTGGACAGTTCGTCGCAGTCGGTTACACAAGCGTTACGGACGGACAAGAGCATATTGCGTTAGTTAAGGGGGACATTTCTGAAGATACACCAACATTAGTTCGTGTTCATTCAGAATGCTTAACGGGCGATGTGTTTGGTTCTTGCCGTTGCGATTGCGGTCCGCAATTACATGCAGCTCTTGAGCATATTGAAGCAAATGGTAATGGAATCCTCCTTTATATGCGACAGGAGGGGCGCGGAATTGGCCTTATCAATAAATTAAAGGCCTATAAGTTGCAAGAGGAAGGCTATGATACCGTAGAAGCTAATCAAAAGCTTGGCTTTAAGGATGATTTACGTGATTATGGGGTTGGTGCCCAAATCCTTCGTGATTTAGGCGTAAGAAAAATGCATTTATTAACTAATAATCCACGCAAAATTGCCGGCTTAAAAGGGTATGGCCTTGAGATTCTTGAAAGAGTTCCAATTCAAATGCCGACAAAGGAAGAAAACAAGCATTATTTAGAAACGAAACAACAAAAGCTAGGACATTTATTAAAACTATAACAAAGGGGCGAATATACTATGAAAAGAATTATTGAAGGAAATTTAATTGGGACTGGACTGCGGGTGGCTATTGTCGTATCACGTTTTAACGAATTTATTACAAGTCGTTTGTTAGGTGGAGCAGAGGATGCATTAAAGCGTCATGGGATTGATGAGGCAGATGTAACAGTGGCTTGGGTCCCAGGAGCTTTTGAGATTCCGCTTGCAGCTAAAAAACTAGCTGAATCTGGTCGCTATGATGCTGTCATTGCTTTAGGAACAGTTATTAGAGGGGCAACCCCTCACTTTGACTATGTAAACAGTGAGGTTGCTAAAGGTGTAGCTAATACAGCGTTGCAAAGCGGTGTACCGGTCATTTTCGGTGTGCTAACAACAGATACTATTGAACAAGCGATTGAGCGCGCTGGTACGAAAGCTGGAAACAAAGGCTGGGATGCCGCAACTAGCGCAATTGAAATGGCAAACTTATATAAACAATTCGAATAGATCGTTTATTAAATATGAAGGGTGTCTAGTACAAGTGCCTAGCGCTTTTCTTTTTCGGGGGAATCATCGTGAATATAGAAGTTTTAAAGGTACATGGATCTGGTAATGACTTTCTATTAATTGATGAAATGTCTGATACCTATACATTTACTGAAGAGGAACGGGCTAAGCTTGCGATTTCGTTTTGTAATCGCGAGTCAGAACTAGGTGCCGATGGGATTCTATTTGTGTTAAACAGTAAAACTGCTGATGCAAGAATGCGAGTGTTCAATGCAGATGGCTCTGAGGCTTCGATGTGTGGGAACGGTTTACGTTGCGTAGCGCGTTATGTGTGTGAAAAATTACAAATCACAAAAGCGGTAATTGAAACGATGAAGGCTAATCTTCAAGTGGAAAAGGAAGCAGATTTATTTCCGGAAATTCCAACTTACAAAGTCGAGATTTCACCGGTGACGTTTCAAGTAAAGGATTTACCGTTAAATCTTCAACAAGAAACGGTAATAAATGAAAAAATCCCTGGTTTATCAGACGATTTAGTTTTTACAGCATTAGCTGTACCAAATCCACACATTGTTGCAATTGTAAATCAAGAGCAGCTTGAATCAGATATTCAATTAAAATTAAGCGAATATGTGAATGGCCCAAACCCATTATTCCCAGATGGAGTCAATGTTAGCTTTGTTAGACCATTACGAAAAGGGCATATTTTTGTTCGCACCTTTGAGAGAGGTGTTGGTTTTACAAATGCTTGCGGGACAGCTATGTCCGCTTCGTCATTAGTGACTTGTTTAGTAGGTTTAAACGATATTGAAGAAACGATAGAGGTGTACAATCCAGGCGGGAAAGTTCGTTGTGCGGTCCATGAAAACGACGGAGTATACAAGATTGATTTAATTGGAAACGGTACTTATGTTTATCGAGCAGTAGTGCATACTACTTTATCAGACTTTTCACCAACTACGGTTGAGAAAACACTTTTTTATCAAAATGAAGCCCAGCAATACGAAAAGCTTCAAGAGCACGCGACAAAGTTTATCCAACAAACCAATTAAACAAATTTAAGAGATAATCGGAGCCTAGAAAGTGGGCTTTCGATTATCTCTTTTTATTTTTGGCTAGAAATTCTAAAATTGGTGTAAGATTTTGTTTATCTTTTGCCTGAAAATAAGCTTGAAAAGGATCACCATTACTCCGTATCCGACTAAGGACATTGGTTATGTTAAAATCGTCTGGTGTTAGAGAGTCCTTGATTTCATCCCAATAAAGAGGGGTTGCAATCGTTGCATTTTTGGTTCCACGAGGTGAATAAGGTGCGATAATCGTTTTTCCTTCACCATGTTGAACGTAGTCAACGTAAAGTCGATTACCTCGGTTTTTTTTCAGCCGCTCAATTGTAAATGAATCTGGAGCTTTTGAAATTAAATACTCAGCTATAAATGTTGTGAATAATCGACTTTCTTCAAAGGTAATTTTTCCATCAGGTAAAGGTAAGTAAATTTGTAGTCCTTTATTTCCAGAGGTTTTAATAAATCCGATTAAATTCAGTTGATCGAGCACCTCTTTGATGAGCAAGGCTGCTTTCACTGCAAGTCTAAAATCATTTTTTGAAGGTGGATCAAGATCAAATACGATTTCGCACGGTGTTGTGCTTCCAATCATTTGAAACGGAATGTGGTATTCAATCGCGAGTTGATTCCCTAACCAAAGCAACGTTTTCAGGTTGTTACAAACAATATAATCAATATCCTCGCTTGTATACGTGTCCACAAAGGCCGGAGCATAATCTGGTCGGTTTTTTTGGTAAAAAGCCTCGCCGAACATACCATGCGGATAACGAATGACTGTTAAGTTGCGTTTAGATAAAAAAGGTAGGAAGTATGGTGCAATGTCATGTAAATAATGAATATAATCGAGCTTTGAAACGGCAGGCTTCTCCCAAATGGGTTTGTCTGGGTGAGTTATATCAATTTCAATTGGCAGGTTCTTTTGTTTTTTTATAAATGAATCATAGCTACACTCATCTACCTTTAAGTCAAAGCGAAATCGATGAAAATGAGGCTCGCGTAATTGATCTTCATAAAGTTCCAAGTACTTTATTTCAACACAAAGTGCTGGCTGGACGTAGATAAATTGCTCATTCTCGCGAATTTTGTTTTCCTTGATAATTGCTGTCAGTGCGCGCTTTTCCTCAGGTGTTAAACCGAACAGGAAATGACCAATTGGCTTAACTGTTTGATTTTCAAAAACTGCGATATGAAAGTATCCATTTTGTTTATCCATTGCTGTAATGAAGCAGGAAACGTATTTCCAATTCTTGAACTTGATCCAGTTTTCAGAACGTTTTCCCGCCTCCCAATAATGTTGTGCTTTTTTTGCGACAATACCTTCACCATCATGAAGGACTATTTGTTCCCAAATATCAGAAAAAACCTCGTTTTCTGGCACCATTTGTAAAAGCTTTGAGGTATTTTCTTCTGGGTGTAGCGGCAGTGATAGCTTCGAAAACAAACGGTGCAGTTCTTGCTTTCGTTTAATATATGGTTGGTGGGTAAAAGACTTCCCCTGTAAAATTAGTAAATCAAAAATCAATAAACGACATGGCTGTTTTTCTGCTTTTTCTCTAATTTTTGCGGGTGAACGCATCCGTCCGCGGACTTGGATGGCACTAAAGTCAGCTTTGTAGGGATTTTCCAGCGAGACTAGTTCTCCGTCTAAAACCAGAGGTAGATAAGGTTCAAAACATTGTTTGTTTGCAAATAAGTATTCTTCTATTTCTGGAAATTGCTCTAATAATGAGTTGCCGTTACGACTTATTAACGACAAGTTGTCATCCCAGTTTAAAATGGCCCGAAAACCATCAAATTTTATTTCGTAATACCATTCTTTTCCTTTCGGGATGTTAAAGGATAGGGTGGGTAGCATCGGTTTCATCATTTAGTCATCCTTTTAATTTGCGAATTCATTTCGTATTTTGCCACGATTCGCTATTCATATCCATTTCCAATTGTTTGGTTGCATGGAAGTACGCTTTTTCACAAACAGTAAGAAAAAAGATAGGAGCTAAACTTATGCACACAATTTGGAAAGGTAGCATCAGCTTTGGTTTAGTAAATATTCCGATCAAGCTGCATACGGCTACAGAGGATAAAGATATAAAACTGCGAACGCTTCACAAACAATGTCATTCACCAATTAAATATGAAAAGGTTTGTCCGGTTTGCGATGTGGAAGTTAAGCCTGAGGAGATTGTAAAAGCGTATGAATATACCAAGGGCAAATATGTCGTTCTTGAAGATGAGGAATTAGAAAAATTAAAGAAGGAAAATGAAGATAGAGCAGTGGAAATAGTTGATTTTGTTAAAATGGAGCAAATAGATCCTATATATTTTGATCGTACCTATTTTATGTCGCCAAGTGAAGGCGGAGTAAAGGCCTATTCATTATTAAGAAAGGCGTTGGAAGAAACGGCAAAAGTTGGATTGGCAAGAATCGTGATTCGTTCAAAGGAACAAATGGCTGTAATTAGAGTTTTTGAAAATACTCTTTTGATGGAAACGATTCATTATCCTGATGAAGTGAGAAAAGCAAGTGATGTTCCGAATGTTCCTGCTGAAAGTGACTTGTCTGAAAAAGAGCTTGAAACAGCGATGTTGTTAATTGACCAGCTTACAAGTGAATTTGAGCCGGAAAAATATACAGATGAATATCGAACCGCTTTAATGGAGTTAATTGAATCGAAACAAAATGGACAAGAAACGGTAACGGCCGCTTCTGCTAAGGAAACACCATCGAATGTGACGGATTTAATGGCCGCACTTCAGGCTTCTATCGACAAAACTAAGCCTCAACAAAAGACAGGAGAAAAGAAAAAACGTGTACTTACAAAAATGAAAAAAGAAGCATAGGCAGTTGATACTGTGCACTTTGGGAGATTTACACAGAACCAAGCATTTAACTTGGAATCTGTCGTAAATCTCCTCCTTTTTTAATAAAATAAATCTATCCCGCCTTAACGGGCAGTAATACCCTAACCTCAAGATTATGAGTATAAAAAGAAGATAGGTGGGGGATAAACTGCCCATAAAGGTCCGATAAGTCCAACTAACCATTAGTGGGGAATGAAGAAAACCCCCACTGATGGAAGTTTCACTTTATAATTGAATGAGGCATAATTGAAAAAGGTAAAGGGGGAATAGCTTTGGAACAATACATCCTTTCATTGGACCAAGGGACAACAAGCTCAAGAGCAATCCTGTTTAATAAGCAAGGGGAAGTCGTCCATACTTCTCAACAAGAATTTACTCAGCATTTTCCTAAACCGGGATGGGTTGAACACAACCCTAATGAAATATGGGCATCTATTTTAGCGGTAATTGCCAGTGTTCTTACCGAAGCAAATGTCAAACCTACTCAAATTGCTGGTATTGGAATTACTAATCAAAGAGAAACAACAGTGGTTTGGGACAAGCAAACTGGGGTTCCGGTTTATAATGCAATTGTTTGGCAATCGAGACAAAGTCATGATATCTGTGAAGAGCTTAAATCCAAGGGCCATAGTGAACTTTTTCGAGATAAGACAGGTTTGCTCATCGATGCTTATTTTTCTGGAACAAAGGTGAAATGGATTTTAGATCATGTTGAAGGTGCTAGAGATAAAGCTGAACAGGGTAATCTTTTGTTCGGAACTATTGATACTTGGCTGATTTGGAAGCTCTCAGGTGGTGCAGCTCATGTTACTGATTATTCCAACGCCTCACGAACATTAATGTACAATATTCATGAATTGACTTGGGATAACGAATTATTAGAGATTCTAACAGTCCCTCGAGCGATGCTTCCTACGGTACGCCCATCCTCGGAGATTTACGCATATACATTATCTGAGCATTTTTTCGGTAGTGAAATCCCAATCGCAGGTGTTGCAGGAGACCAGCAAGCCGCGCTGTTTGGTCAAGCCTGCTTTGAAACTGGCATGGCAAAAAATACATATGGCACGGGCTGCTTCATGCTCATGAACACAGGGGAGCATGCAGTAACTTCAAAGCAAGGTTTATTAACAACGATTGCCTGGGGGTTAGATGGAAAGGTTGAATACGCCTTAGAGGGGAGCATTTTTGTTGCGGGATCTGCGATACAATGGTTGCGTGATGGATTAAGGATGCTAAAGCACTCTAGCGACAGTGAGGACTATGCAAGACGAGTTGCTTCAACTGATGGTGTTTATGTTGTTCCAGCATTTGTTGGACTAGGCACACCTTATTGGGATAGCGAAGTACGTGGTGCTATTTTTGGTTTAACAAGGGGTACGTCAAAGGAGCATTTCATTCGTGCCACACTTGAAGCCCTAGCTTACCAAACGAAAGATGTGTTGGCTGCGATGGAGCTAGATTCTGGTATCAGCCTGAAAACGCTCCGTGTTGATGGGGGAGCAGTGAAAAATGAGTTTTTAATGGAGTTTCAAAGTGATATTTTGAATGTCCCAGTTGAGCGTCCTAAAATTAACGAAACGACAGCACTTGGAGCGGCATATTTAGCAGGCCTTGCAGTTGGCTATTGGAAAAATCAAGCTGAAATCTCAAAGCAATGGAGCATTGATCGGAAAATTCAACCAACCATGTCAACGGAAGAACGCAACAACTTATATCAAGGTTGGAAAAAAGCTGTTCACGCAGCTCAGGCATTTAAATAAATGTATTTTTGACATGAATTGATACCATTTCCAATATTATATTATAAGCTATATTAATAAAAGCAAATGGCCACGCAACAAATCGTTGTTTGTGGCCATTTTTGGTGGTGGTTAGTATGGTTAACTTTTCAAACAAAAACAGGGAACAGTTTGTAAACCAGCTCAAGACAATTCATTTTGATATCCTTGTCATAGGTGGAGGCATTACAGGAGCTGGAATTGCGCTGGATGCTACTACAAGAGGGATGAAGGTCGCCTTGATTGATATGCAGGACTTTGCTGCTGGTACATCAAGTCGTTCAACAAAACTAGTGCATGGAGGTCTTCGATATTTAAAACAATTTGAATGGAAGCTTGTAAGAGAGGTGGGCAAGGAACGAGCTATTGTTTTTAGAAATGGACCACATGTAACTAGACCTGTAAAAATGCTTCTACCTATCTATAACGATGGTACATTTGGAAAGACGACCACTTCACTTGGGCTAAAGCTTTATGATTTTTTAGCAAGTGTGGCCAAGCAAGAGCGAAGAAAAATGCTTGATGTTACAGAAACGATACAAAGTGAGCCTTTACTCAAACGTGAAGGTTTAAAAGGTGCTGGACTTTATGTGGAATACCGGACTGATGATGCTCGTTTAACGTTAGAAGTTATGAAAAAAGCATATGAACATGGCGCGATTGCCCTTAATTATGCAAAGGTCGAATCATTCTTATATCGGAATGGGAAAATGATTGGTGCCAAGGTAATTGACTGCATTTCCGGGATGGGATTTGAGATACATGCACAATTCGTGATTAATTCAACCGGACCATGGGTCGATGAAGTACGTTGCTACGATAAAATGGAGCTAAAAGAAGGATTAAAGCTGACAAAGGGTGTTCATATTGTAGTAGATCATGCTCGATTGCCAATCACACAAGCAGTTTATTTTGATACGCCTGATCGAAGAATGGTTTTTGCGATACCGCGAGAAAACAAAACCTATATAGGTACAACGGACTCCTTTTGTGATCATCCTGTTGCTACCCCATGTATAACCATCGCTGATTGCCGTTACTTATTAGAAGCAATTGATTATGTTTTCCCTAATACCAAAATTTCTTTAAACGATATTGAATCGAGTTGGGCTGGAATTCGGCCATTAATTTTCCAGGAAGGGAAAGGACCTTCAGAAATATCTCGTAAGGACGAGATTTGGCAATCGGACTCAGGCTTAATCTCAATCGCCGGAGGTAAACTAACAGGTTATCGGAAGATGGCAGAAACAGTTGTCGATTTACTTGTGAAAAAAATCGATACTAAACTAAATAAAAGGATGAAGCCGTGTCAAACAAAGCATCTGCCAATATCAGGTGGAGAGGAATTAACGCCAAAGATATTTTATGATTTTGTAGAACGAAAAAGCAGACAATTGTCTCAATACGGCATATCTTCTGCTGAAGCAAAAAGATTAGTATGTTGTTATGGCTCCAATATTAATAAAATATTAAAGAACTTAGAGCATTATCAACAAACAAGCAAGGATCATCAACTTCCGCTAACAATACTAGCGCGTCTCGACTATGCGATAAACGAAGAAATGGCATTAACGCCTGTAGATTTCTTTTTCCGGAGGACTGGCATGCTGTTATTTAATATTGGAGAGGTGTTGAAATGGAAAGAAGCGGTACTGAGCTATATGGCAACGGTGTTATTCTGGAATGAAGATCAATACAATAAGTATGAAACTGAGCTTAACCAAGTCATTAATACTTCCACAGTGATTTCAGAATAGTACTTTAAAGAACAATACTCATTGCGA
Source organism: Bacillus marasmi (assembly GCF_902168435.1). GTDB lineage: Bacteria > Bacillota > Bacilli > Bacillales > Cytobacillaceae > Bacillus_BU > Bacillus_BU marasmi. The sequence continues at coordinate 138,694 of NZ_LR656174.1, read as the reverse complement.
ATCGGAAACAGTTGACAATTTGCTTAGGATGAAATATGATGATATAGACGCTATTAAGTTGTAATATAATGAATAAGGATATAAGTAGTCGTAGCTGCACATGAACTGTAGGCGATGGATTATCCCTACATTTCTAATTGAAGGCTACGCTTTTTTGTTGCCAATTATATGAAAAACTAAATGGTGAATGAATTTTTGGAGGTCATCAACATGACTACAGGTAAAGTTAAATGGTTTAATGCAGAAAAAGGATTTGGATTTATTGAAGCAGCTAATGGTAACGATGTATTCGTTCACTTCTCTGCAATCCAATCAGAAGGTTTCAAAACGTTAGAAGAAGGTCAAGACGTAACGTTTGAAATCGTTGAAGGTAACCGTGGACCACAAGCAGCTAACGTTCAAAAAGCATAATTTGAACTGATATTATGAGGTGATGCAGCATAATCGCATCACCTTCTTTTATGATTTAGTATGATAATCGAAATTCTTCATGTTCCTCTTGCTAAGTCTCCTCAAACGTGTATGTCTTTTTGCTCAAAAGCCCCTTCTAAGGACGTTTTCCGAACAGAAGTTGATTATTATTTGTGGGGATTCCACATGATTGCATATTGAATACTTTTTTTATGAACCTGATTCACACTGGAACGGCTTAGGAGCCGTAAGGACGAAAGAGAGGCAGGGCTTTCGTTGTGTTAGGAAAGAAACCTACAAAAACAGAATATTTTGTATGGAATAAAGTAAAAACATGTAATAAAGTAGATACTTGAATTAATGCTGGTTACCATTCTTTTTTTTTGATAAAAGTACTAGGTTTTAGACAATAATGTAAACATGGAACAATGTAAGGAGGATATAATTTGACAACATTTTCAGATTTTAATTTAAGCGAAGTAGTAGAAAGAGCATTATCCCAAATGGGCTTTGAGGAACCGAGTCCAATACAGGCACAAGCTATTCCGATTGCCTTAACTGGTAAAGATATTATTGGACAAGCACAAACAGGTACAGGGAAAACGACAGCATTTGGTGTTCCGTTAATTGAACGTGCAAAAGTGGAAGAAACTGCTATTCAAGGACTAGTAATCGCACCAACGCGTGAGTTAGCTGTGCAGGTGGCAGAAGAGTTAAATCGTATTGGTAATGTAAAAGGGATTCGCACGTTGCCAATCTATGGTGGACAGGATATTAGCCGCCAAATCAGAAGTTTGAAAAATAAGCCACATATTATCGCTGCAACACCTGGGCGATTAATTGATCATATTGAAAGAAAAACAATTCGACTACAAAACATCCATACAGTCGTTCTGGATGAAGCGGACGAAATGTTAAATATGGGCTTTATTGAGGATATTGAAAAGATTCTTGCTGGAATCCCAAATGAACGCCAGACGTTATTATTCTCGGCAACCATGCCTAAACGAATTAAAGCGTTAGCTGAAAAGTTTATGGATAACCCTGAACATGTTCAAGTTAAAGCTAAGGAAATGACTGTTAAAAATATTGAGCAGCATTATCTAGAAGTTCAAGAAAAGCAAAAATTTGATGTAATGTGTAGCCTATTAGATATCCAATCTCCTGAGCTTGCGATTGTTTTTGGACGCACAAAGAAACGTGTCGATGAGCTAGTTGAAGGATTAATTAAACGAGGTTATTCAGCAGAAGGAATTCATGGAGATATTCCACAAGCAAAACGTGATCAGGTTATTCGCCGATTCAAGGAGTCGACGATTGATATCATGGTTGCAACTGATGTTGCTGCTCGTGGATTGGACATTAGCGGAGTTTCTCATGTGTACAATTTTGATATTCCACAAGACCCAGAAAGTTATGTTCATCGGATTGGTAGAACGGGTCGTGCCGGAAATAAAGGGTTAGCAATTACCTTCGTTACACCAAGGGAAATCGATCATTTACGTGTGATTGAAAATGTTACGAAATCAAAAATCCAGAAAAAACCAATTCCTAGTTTTAAGGATGTTTTATTTGGTAATCAACAAGCAACTATCAATAAAATTTTGAGTGTAGTGGAATCAGGGGATTACAATGAGTATAAGCGTGCAGCTGAAAATCTTCTTGAGGATACAGACTCTGTAACACTTTTAGCGTCGGCTTTAAAACTTCTTACAAAAGAGCCTGATTCAACACCTGTTACGTTGACGGCTGTTGAGCCATTACGTTCAAAAAAACCAAGATTTGAGCGTGACAGAAATAGACGAAACGATCGCCCTAAAGGGAACGGTCGTCCTAGAAATAATGATAGAAGACCAAGAACTGAGAAAGCAAAACGCCCATCAAGACCTCGTCCATAAATTTTTTAAATAAATTTGTATTAAAAATGGATGTTTGTCCCATATTATATAATGTTTGATAGTAATATGTGATTTCTTGAAATTAGGAGGATTTTTAATGGAAACAGGTAAGGTAAAATGGTTTAATAGCGAAAAAGGTTTTGGATTTATTGAGCGCGACAATGGCGAAGATGTATTTGTCCACTTTTCTGCGATTCAAGGTGAAGGATACAAATCGTTAGAAGAAGGCCAGCAGGTCACGTTTGAGGTTGAGCAAGGTCAACGTGGACCGCAAGCTGTAAACGTTGTAAAATCATAATATTTTAACCATTGTGATGTGGTTTTGTAATCCGAATATTTGTAATTTGTCTGAATAAACGGTATGATATATATATGTTTATTTATGATGTAGGATAAATTCACTGGTTATAAAAAGAACTGTTTTCTGGCACTTTTTATAATTAGTGGATTTTTCATTTGTCTGAAATTGCTACAATTCAATTTTTAGGCAAAAAATGCAAACTGGAGGTAGATAGGATGGCTTTCGGCAGAAGAATTGTGGAAGAAATCATTACAGTTGAAACTAAGGTTTGGGAATGTGAGTCAGAAACCTGCAATTGTTGGGTTCGTGATAATTTTAAAGCATCAGAGGTTCCTAAATGTCCTATCTGTAACAGTGATATGGTACAATCAACCAAATTGTTACAATCCATTGATAATCATAATAAGAGTTACTAATAAGTTAGAAAAAACGAGGCTGAATACCATATCAGCCTCGTTTTTTTCTTATTTTGGAAGATGTTCTTTGCAAAATGTAAGTACCATTTCCAATTCGTCATCCTCAAGTGCTAAATCGATATATTTTTCTGTTGCACCTTCAAGAAGACTGTAATTTGAAATTTTTTCTTCTTGCTCTGTTACTACATAGAGGACCTTTAATAACAAACCGTTTTCGTTATAAAGTTCATCTTCTTCGTCGACTTCAATGTCTAAATAAAATTCATAACGATCTCCGCTTAATATTCCAAATGGATCTTCTAACTTCTCAATAGCATAACCTGTTACATTCATAATATTTCATCCCTTATACGGTTTTTTTAAATGCTCATATTCCTCCCTTTTATTATAAACATAAATGAACGTTCAAAAAAGTAATTGCGTTGATATATGTTTAGCTTTCATCAGGTTTAATTGCCCATAAAGCAAATAGCGCTGTTAAGAGGCTGATAGCAGTAAATAAATAAAATATCCATTGAGTGGGATATTTCATCAAAATTGCAATGACAGGCGGTCCTGCGGCAACGCCAATAAATCGCATTGAACTATAAAGTGAGGTAATCGTTCCCCGTTCTGCTTTTTCAATTCCTTCAGTAATTAGAGCATCAAGGCAAGGTAAACTAATGCCAATCCCTATTCCGCACAGAACAAAAATCGAAATCATAAACCAAAGCGAATTGGTGAATTTCAAAGAAAAAGAAGCAACTGTTAACATGATAATTCCGCTGAAAATCAACCATTTCATCATTACTTTATCTTCTTTTATTTTTTTTCCAGTAATATATGAGGCCAAACAAAGAGCCCCCAGCGGTACGGCTAAAATTAAACCTTTTTTAACATCGGTAACATGATAATTCTTTTCAAGAACATCTGATAAATAAAAAAGCACTCCGAATAATACAAACATCAGAGTGCAACCAATAATAAAAACAGCGTTTAGCCATCGTCCGTTATTGGCAAAAACCTCTTTTGTTTGTACGATAAATTGTTTGAAGTTTATTGGTTCATTACTCTTTTTTGGGGTTTTCACTAAAAAAACAATCATGAACACAGAAATGGTGCAAAATACTGGAAACGCAAAAAAAGGTATGAACCAAATGATTCCAGCTAGGAAAGCTCCTAAAATAGGACTTAATACTTTACCAAGCGTATTGGAGGTCTCGATGACTCCAAGTGCACTGCTGACTTCATCATCGCTATGAAACATGTCTCCTACTAGCGGAAGGACGATTGGAGCAGCACCAGCAGCTCCGACTCCTTGTAAGGCTCTCCCGACTAAAATAAGCCAGTAGGCATCTGAAAGCTTCCATCCTACATAACCCGAAATAACTCCTCCAATACCTGCAATGATAAGGCTAGGAATTATCACGCGTTTTCGGCCAATATAATCAGATAAAAAACCTGCAATAGGGATGAGCAAAATTGCAACGATAGAATAAACCGTCAATATCATACTTGATTGAAAGGATGAAATGCCCAACTCCCTTTCAATTGCTGGGAGAACAGGAATCAACATTGAGTTCCCAAGCGTCATAACAAGTGGAATCGATGCGAGGGATACGATCGCCCATCGTTTTTTCATCGATTTTTTTTCTTTTTGATTAAACACTTTTACAAAAAGACTATCGACCTGTTCCATAATAAGCCACCTTTAATTGTTTGCTACTGTTAATATGGACTATTTTGTTTTTAACTAGCAAAGAAATATATTGTCGTTTAATGGAAATTATATGGAAATAACTATAACAAAATTGAACATAAGTATTGACAATTTTCCAAAAAGTTAATAATATAATTAACAACACAATAAATTGGCGTTGACAAAGAGTAGTAGCGTAAATGGAAACTTAAGAGAGCTGGTGGTCGGTGCGAACCAGTGTGGAAATTTATGTGAATGGACTTTCGAGCCTCCAAACTGAACCCGAACGGGAAAGTAGGCTTTGGCGAAGGGTCTCATCGTTATAAGAGACGGGTATTCAAGCATACGCTTTGATACTTTTAAGTGAGCTAAATTTTTTAGCTAATGAAGGTGGCACCACGGGTTTCTCGTCCTTTTTTTAGGAGGGAGACCCTTTTTGTATTTATGATAAATAATTGCTAATACGATGAGTAAGAGTAGTACACAATAACCTACAGTTTCAGAGAGCCGGGATGGTGGGAGCCGGTACTGTAATCTTGTGGAATGGACTTACGAGTGAAATCCTGAAAAAGTAGTAAGGATATCCGGTTATCACCGTTATATGATGTAGGCAAACAGCCAAAAGCTTATTGCCGAAAGTGGGTTATGGGTAATTCCAAAAACCAATCGAGGTGGCACCGCGGTTAACAATCGTCCTCTATATACACAATTAATCCTTGTGTATATAGAGGATTTTTTTATGGAATTTTGAAGGAACATGTATCAATTGGAGGTATTCATAATGGAAAAATTAATAAATCCGATAAATAGCATCATTGAACAAATGGAAGGTGACATGTTGACACCGATTTCGATTTTTCAAAAAATTAGCGGGCGGAAAAAATTTCTTCTAGAAAGTTCATTAAAACACGAAAATACTGGTAGATATTCAATCATTGGAGCAGATCCGATTTTAGAAGTAAAGGGCTACGGGAATCAAAATCACCTTATAACGGAAAAAGGCGAAGAGCTTGTGAATGGGAGAACTCTTGATATCGTAAAAGAGCTTATCCCAAATTACGGTGAGCAGGAAGGAAACTTTCCCTTTGCTGGTGGAGCGGTAGGCTACGTCGGCTACGATACGATTCGGCAATATGAAAACATAGGTGCGACTCCTGAAAAAGATTTAGAAATGCCAGATGTACACCTGATGTTTTATGAACAAGTCATTATCTATGATCATTTGGAACAGAAAGTCTATTTAGCAGCTTCACCTATCTTAGAGGATACAACTAAAGGAAAGCTTGTTTCACATAATGAAAAGCGACGAAAAGAACTGTTGGCAGAGTTTCATAGTGAAGAGCCAAAGGAAGTAGGTTTATCTAGCTTTAAGTCAACGACGACTAAAGAAAAGTTTATCGAGAATGTTGAAAAAGCGAAGGAATATATTTCAAGTGGTGATATTTTTCAAGTGGTTTTATCGCAAAGGATGCATGCAAGCTTTGAGGGTGATCCGTTTTCCTTTTATCGGAAACTAAGAATTTCTAATCCATCACCGTATATGTATTACTTGGATTTTGAGGACTATGTTGTTGCTGGTTCATCACCTGAAAGCCTTGTAAAGGCAAAGCAATCAGTGATTACTACGAACCCAATTGCTGGAACAAGACCACGTGGCAATACGGCTGCGGAAGATGACCTGCTTGCAAAGGGTTTAATACAGGATGAAAAGGAATTGGCAGAGCATCGGATGCTTGTCGATCTTGGTCGAAACGATCTTGGAAAGATTTGCAAATTTGGTTCTGTAAATGTCCATAAATACATGGCACTAGAAAAATTTAAGCATGTTATGCATATCGTTTCTGAGGTTAGTGGTGAATTATCAAAAAACCATAAGGCAGCAGACGCTCTTATTTCTTGCTTGCCAGCGGGCACCGTTTCTGGAGCACCAAAAATACGTGCAATGGAAATTATTAATGAATTGGAGACAGAAAAACGCGGAGTTTATTCCGGAGCTATAGGCTATTTTTCCGTCAATGGTAATATGGATTTCGCTCTTGCTATTCGAACAATGGTGATAAAGGACAACACTGCTTATATTCAAGCAGGTGCGGGGATCGTCTACGATTCAGTCCCTGAGAAAGAGTACGAAGAAACAATCCATAAATTAAAAACATTCCTGGAGGATCCAAATGATTTTATTAATTGATAACTACGATTCGTTTACTTATAACTTATATCAATATTTTGGAGAGCTTGGCGAAGAGATTCTAGTCAGAAGAAATAATCAAATCTCAATTGAAGAAATTTACCAGTTAACGCCCGAGGCTATTATTTTATCACCAGGGCCTGGTCGTCCAGAAAATGCTGGAATCTGTGTTGAAGTTATAAAAGAATTCCATAAAAGTACCCCAATACTAGGCATTTGCCTTGGACACCAGGCGATTGGTCATGCGTTTGGGGCTAAAATTGAGAGAGCCCAAAACATCATGCACGGGAAGACATCAAAAATAGCGCATACCTGTTCGGATATTTTTGTCAATTTACCTCAGCATCTTGAGGTAATGCGATATCACTCATTAGTCATAAATCCAAGTACATTGCCTGAGGAATTTACAGTTTTAGGTAGTGCAACTTGTGATCAAGAAATTATGGCCATTAAACATAATCAATACCCAACCGTCGGACTGCAATTTCATCCTGAGTCTGTTGGTACAATAGATGGTAAACAAATGCTGAAAAACTTCCTGGAGCAAATTAGAGAGGAGAATAAAACACATGAAATCTTATCTTGAACAATTATCTGAGCAACGCTCATTAACTGAAGCTGAAATGGAGAGTGCTGTAACACAATTATTTTCTGAAGAAATTTCTGATAGTGAAATGGCTGCCTTTTTAATTGGATTAAAGATGAAAGGAGAAACAGTTGATGAAATCCTTGGACTTGTGAAGGTAATGCGTCGATTTGCGATGTCTTTTACGGATGAGATTTCAAATGTCATTGATAACTGTGGTACAGGTGGCGATGGATCGAAGAGCTTTAACATTAGCACGACTTCAGCTTTTGTTATGGCTGGAGCAGGATTAACCGTAGCAAAGCACGGTAATCGTAGTATTTCAAGTAAAACTGGAAGTGCAGATGTACTAGAAAATCTTGGTGTAAACTTTAATTTACCGAAAGAAGCATCTGAAGAAATTTTAGAGCGAGCAGGAATTACTTTCTTATTTGCTCCGTTCGTTCATCCAAAAGTGAAAAGAATCATGAAGGTTCGTAAAGATTTGCGTATTCCTACGATCTTTAATTTGATTGGTCCGTTAACAAATCCGGTAAACCTCGACTATCAATTATTAGGTATCTATCGTCGTGATTTGTTACAAATGTTTGCAGAGGTGTTGTTAAGACTGGGGCGTAAGCGTGCAATTGTATTAAATGGTGCTGGTCATATGGATGAAGCATCCTTGCAAGGTGAAAACCATTTAGTTATTGTCGACCAAGGTACAATCACTACGAAAATCCTTCTTCCAGAAGAAGTAGGATTAGGCACTTATACTAATAAAGATATTGTTGGTGGCGATGCAAAAGAAAATGCCGAAATACTCAGAAGTATATTAAATGGAGAACATGGGGCAAGACGTGATACAGTGTTATTAAACGCTGGTCTAGGTATCTACACGGCGATGAAAGCAGATTCGATAGAACAAGGTATTGAACTAGCAAAAGAAAGTATTGATTCCGGTGCAGCATTAAATAAGCTCGAGCAATTAATCGAGCTCAGCAAGCGGTATCAACAAGAGGTGATATAAATGGGAACGATTTTAGATAAAATTATTGACGTAAAGAAAACGGAGTTAGATGGATTAGCAAATTTACAGCTTGCTGAAGTAGCTTCTCGCAAAAAGCGTTCCTTCATCGAAAAAATTCGAGAAGCAAATGAAATGAAAATTATTGCAGAATTTAAACGTGCATCTCCATCAAAGGGTGATATTAATCCAGACTTAAATCCACAAGAACAGGCTGTGCAGTATGAACAATTTGGTGCAGATGCCATCTCAGTGTTAACTGACACTAGTTTTTTTAAAGGTTCATTTGCTGATTTACAAGCCGTCCGTACAGTAGTCGACCTGCCCATCCTTTGTAAAGATTTTATTATTGACCAAATTCAAATTGATACCGCCCATAAAGCAGGCGCTGATATAGTGTTATTAATCGCAGCAGCGATGGAACAGTCAAAGTTAATTGAGCTCTATCAGTATGCAAGCGAAAAACAATTAGAAGTACTGGTAGAAATCCACGATGAGGAAGATTTTCAGAAGGCTAATAGTGCAAAGGCCAGCTTGATTGGGATTAATAATCGTAATTTAAAAACCTTCGAAGTGGACCTCGCGACAACAGAACGTTTAGCACCACTTGTTCTACAATCAGGTGCTTCCTTAATTAGTGAGAGCGGTATTAAGTCAGTAGAAGATGTTGTTCGGGTCCAAAATGCTGGAGCAAGAGGAATTTTAGTTGGAGAAACGTTTATGACTGCGCAAGACCTAAAGGAAACTTTTAAACAGCTAAAGCTTCCGGTTCGGACGGTATAAAAAGATGAAAGTAAAGATTTGTGGAATTACTGATGTGGAAACTGCATTACAGGCAGTTGCTTTTGGCGCCGATGCGATTGGTTTTGTTTTTGCGGAAAGTAAACGGAAAATCTCACCAGCATCAGCAGGATTAATCGCAGAGCAGCTTCCGGCTTACGTGGAGAAAATTGGCGTTTTTGTAAATGAAACAAGTGACAGGATTCAAGAAATTATTGAAGAGGCAAAATTGACGATGATTCAGCTCCACGGGGATGAAACACCTGAATTTTGCAAAGATTTTTCTGTTCCAGTTATTAAAGCTTTTAGCATCGGGTGTCAACAAGATCTAGAACAAATCGAAGACTATCCTAATCAATGGTTTTTACTTGATAGTCCTTCAGGCAAATACCGAGGGGGGAACGGAATCACATTTAATTGGGAACTGTTATCCAGTAACACACTACCAAATAAGCGCATCATTCTTGCGGGCGGATTAAATATTGACAATGTTGCTAATGCAATCGAAATCGCCAAACCTGAAATGGTGGATGTAAGCTCAGGTGTCGAAACAGACGGAAAAAAAGACACCCATAAAATAAAAGCATTTATTCAAAAAGCAAAGAAAAATAATGATTAAAAAGGAGAATCTAGTCATGGCTACATATACACTACCGGATGAAAAAGGCCATTATGGTAAATATGGTGGAAAATATATACCTGAAACACTCATGAAAGCGATTAATGAGCTAAATCTTGAATATCAAAAAGCAATCAATGATAAATCATTCCAAGAGGAATTCCAATATTTACTAAAAGATTACGTTGGACGAGAAACACCACTTTACTATGCGGAGAATTTAACAAAATATGCCAACGGTGCAAAAATCTATTTAAAGCGAGAAGATCTAAATCATACTGGCGCTCACAAAATTAATAATGCGATTGGTCAAGCGCTGCTTGCTGTTAGAATGGGAAAAAGAAAAATTGTCGCAGAGACTGGTGCTGGACAGCATGGAGTGGCAACCGCAACTGCTTGTGCGTTATTAGATTTGGAATGTATCGTTTTTATGGGTGCTGAAGATATTAAACGCCAGCAATTAAACGTCTTTCGAATGGAGCTATTAGGGGCAAAGGTAGTAAGTGTTGAATCGGGAAGTGCTACACTTAAAGATGCGGTAAATGAGGCACTCCGCTACTGGGTATCACATGTTGAAGATACTCATTATATTTTAGGTTCTGTTACAGGTCCACACCCTTTCCCAATGATTGTTCGTGATTTCCAAAGTGTAATCGGCTCTGAAACAAAAGAGCAACATCAATCGAAAGAAGGAAAACTACCTGATGCAGTTGTCGCTTGTATTGGTGGAGGTAGCAATGCCATGGGCATGTTCTATCCGTTTATCAATGATGGAGATGTAAAATTGTATGGGGTAGAAGCAGCGGGACATGGAATTGAAACGGATCGTCATGCAGCCTCACTTACTAAAGGGACACCTGGAGTGCTGCATGGAGCATTCATGTATTTACTGCAGGATCAAAATGGTCAAATCCAAGAAGCCCATTCGATTTCAGCTGGATTAGATTATCCAGGGGTTGGACCGGAACACAGCTATTTAAAGGATATTGGTAGAGTTCAATATAACTCAATCACTGACGAAGAGGCACTTACAGCACTTCAGGTTCTATCTAAATATGAAGGGATTATACCAGCCCTTGAGAGCTCTCATGCGGTGGCTTATGCCTTAAAGCTAGCTCCAACCATGAAATCTACAGAAACGATCGTGATTTGTCTGTCAGGACGGGGCGATAAAGATGTTCATACCGTAAGGGCAAGATTAGGGGGAGATACACAATGAGTCGAATTCAACAAGCTTTTAAGAAGCTCAAAGATAAAAATGAAAAAGCCTTCGTTCCTTATATCATGGCTGGAGATGGAGGACTAGACGTATTAACCCAACGGATCTTATTTCTTGAGAAATGTGGGGCCACTGCCATTGAAATTGGCATACCCTTCTCAGATCCAGTTGCTGATGGCCCGACGATCCAACAGGCAGGAATTCGTGCGTTAGAACGTGGAACATCGTTAAAGGATGTGTTGACGGAGGTTGCTTCTGTGCGAAATCAGGTTGGAATCCCATTGGTTTTCATGACATATATGAACCCGATTATTGCCCTTGGATTGGAAGAGTTTGTGAGACTTGCTCAACAGGCGGGTATTGATGGCTGTATTATTCCTGATTTACCAATTGAGGAAGAAGATATCATTGATCCATTGCTAGAAAAGGTTAATATCGAATTAATTAGATTAGTAACCTTAACAAGTCCAACCGAGAGACTAAAGGAAATAGCAGAAAAAGGAAAAGGATTTTTATATGCTGTTACTGTAACAGGTATTACAGGGGTACGAAGTGGCTTTGATGAGCAATTAGGCCAGTACCTTCAGGCAGTAAAACAGTTAAGTCCAATTCCTGTATTAGCTGGTTTTGGGATTTCATCACCGGAGCACGTGAAGGAAGTAAGTCAATATTGCGATGGCGTAATTGTTGGAAGCAAAATCGTTGATTTGTTTGCTCAAAATGATTTGAAAGGAATCGAAACGTTAATACAATCAGCAAAAACTGTAAAAGCATAGAAATAAGGGACTCTGGGACATAAGTATATCAGCTAAACAAAAAAACCGAACTATCATGCGAAATTCTAACTTTGAATTTCCTAATGGTTCGATTTTTTTTTTGAATAACCGTGGATTACATTGATGTGTAAAATTTTTGGCATGTGGGTCTGTTAACCTGAATGTTGATTTCCTTGTGTTTGAAAATAAGCGGAAGAATTCCGCTTATTTTGGGAAATGCCCATATTTCGTTAAGAATAAAGGGCGTTTTTCCGCTTATTTCATAAAGATCACTGGATATTGTCTTTGTGAGAGTAGTTAAGCGGAAATTCTCCTCTTATTTCAGCTCATTTAGCTCCCCTTACGCACAATAACGGGAAATTCTCCGCTTATTTCTTACATACATGAAATTCAATAATAGTCTTCTATTAAAATCATCCGGTTTTTTTAATAAACGAAAAAGATTGGTTTGACAACTGAGAAATATTTCTTGGGAAAGCGCATAATGAGACAAAACGTTTGTAATATTGACAAAAGAATACAATCTAGATTTCCTTTTTGTAAAGATTATTTTATAATATTGTTGAATCTATCAGCGTTTGAAAAATTTTCTTTTTTTTCAAATAAAATGGCACGAATAATAAGTAGATTCGTGCATTTTGTTACAGATAGAAAGCTTGATTAGCAGTATAATGACTTTATAAAACATCAATCCAAATCGCAAACATTAACAAATGTACAACAAGAATAAAGTTTGGAAAATAAAAAGTGGGGGAAATGGTCATCATGTATATATATGAAATGATCCTGGACATTTTAAAGAAAAATGGACCAACGTCGATTCCTTCCATCTGCCAGGAAATGAATCAGCAAACAAGCCATTTAGAGGAACAGGAAAAAATTGTTCAGCCTTCACAAGTAAAATCTGCTATTACTAGAAAAAAGGAATTATTTAAAGTACAAAACGACTTAGTGTATATTGATCCAGAAAAGGATGTTCAGTATTTGCACGTCCATATTGGTGGTGTGGTTGAACCAGCAATAACCATCAAAGTAGACTTTGGAAAAAATCGCTTTGTCTTTTTTGAATGGAATTTGGATCAAAATGTGAATGTGAACGAACGTCGAACTCAATCTCAAGTAATAGGCGATGTTGAAACGTTTAAAAAAGAACTATATAGAATTAAGCCATGGCAGTGGGATGCGGATTATCAAAAAGAAGCAATGGTGCTTGACGGTGTTTATTGGTCTGTTAAACTTGTTACTCAAGGTAGGGTATATGAAAGTGAAGGGTTGGAATGTTATCCAGAAGATTGGAAAAGATTTTGTAAAAGTTTAACGAAATTAACTGGAATGACTCTACTTTAACAGCTGTCAAAAAGCAGCTGTTTTTTTATGCTGTGGGAAATTTTGTATACTTCTGAACAGTATAGTGGCTATAATTCTTGAAAGTATATTCCATTTACCTAATAATATAATAAAAGCTTTCATTTGAGGGGAGACGTTGTCGTGTCACTGATGTTTCAACAGTTACAATCTCGACAGGAACGGATTGAATTAATGAACAAACTAAAGGAATCGTTCCGATTAAGGGCAGCAAAGATTGATGAAGAAGGACTTTTTCCTTTTGAAAACATAAAAGAGCTTAAGGATACTGGCTATACGGCATTAACCGTACCAAAAGCTTTTGGTGGGATGGAAATCTCGCTATTGGAAATGGTCATGCTTCAGGAAATAATCGCAGAGGGTGATGGCGCAACTGCCCTAGGCATTGGATGGCATATCGGCATTATAAAAAATCTTTCAGAGAAAAATAATTGGCAACCCACTACGTTCGGAAAATTATGCGAACAGGTGATGGCTGGTGCCTTAATAAATAGCGCAGCAACTGAAAAACAAACGGGAAGTCCTACTCGAGGCGGTAAACCGGCAACAATTGCTCATGAACAAAATGGGAAGTGGGTCGTTAATGGGCGGAAAACCTTTACAACGATGGCACCAGTTCTTGACTATTTTTTAGTGAGTGCTTCCTTGGAAGATGGCACTACAGGGAATTTTCTAATTCCAAGAAATAGCAAAGGGTTAGAAATTGAAGAAACTTGGGATAGTATTGCAATGAAGGGCACTGCCAGTCATGATTTGGTTCTAAAGGATGTAGATATTGATGATGATGCTCTTGTGGAAAGGATGATTCCTGGTAAAAAACAAGCAGGGGGTTGGCTGCTCCATATCCCGGCATGTTATTTAGGTATTGCCCAGGCAGCTCGAAATGAGGCCATTAATTTTGCAAAACATTATTCACCTTCGAGCATTAGTGGCACGATTAGTGAGTTGCCTAATGTCCAACAAAAATTGGGTGAATTAGAGCTATTGCTTATTCAATCACGACATTTCCTATATAGTGTTGCTCGTAAATGGGATGAAAGCTTTCCAGAGGACAGATTGAACATGCAAGTGGAATTAAGTGCAGTTAAACATTCTGTTACTAACAATGCAATAAAAGTCGTCGATTTAGCTATGCGGATTGTCGGTGCCCAAAGCCTTTCGTTAAAAAGTCCATTGCAGCGCTATTATCGTGATGTTAGAGCAGGTCTGCATAATCCACCAATGGATGATATGACAATTGGATTATTAGCTAGAGTTGCACTTGAGGACTATGATCGAATTAATAAGAAAAGTGATTAGGATTTCCTACTCGTTTTATAAATTGACGGGGTTTCAACTTATATTTTTTACAACATACAATGCAGGATAAAAGGTAGAAATTAATCCTGTTGCTGACTTGTAATTTTTATCTGTATAAAATCTGTATGATTTGCGATAAAATGGGTATATTGATTTTTTAGTTAATAAGAAAGTTGAGTTTTTAGAATTTAGATGAGTGTCTAGCTTCAGCGCCTAGCGTCTAGTGGACTTCACATCCCTCCTTACAATAAGTCAACATCGATTCACCCTAAAGGGTTCAACGTGTTTTCTTTATCTCAGTCGGGATGCTCCAGTCATACGTCGCTGGGCAAGGCGCTTCCGCTTTTCTAGTTGGGGGTATTTCCGTGAATGATATTACGATTGACCAATTTTTAACAATGGATAAAGCCATCCCCATTGACGTTCGTTCCCCTGAAGAATTTAAAGAATCGACTATCCCAAATGCTGTTAACATCGCATTATTTAATGATGATGAACGGAAGGAAGTCGGGACTATATATAAGCAGGTAGGACAGGAAGAAGCAAAATGGCGGGCGATGGAAATAGTCGCACCAAAGCTTCCGGTATTGTTAGCACATATCAAGGATTTGGCTGATGCAGGTAGACAACCTGTTCTTTTCTGTTGGCGTGGTGGAATGCGCAGTCAATCATTGGCTACATTTTTAGATTTTGCCGGTTTTCCAGTTCATCGTATCACTGGTGGCTATCGAGCGTATCGGGAATATATATTAGAACAAATTCCAAGAATGATTCCAAATCAAACGGTTGTGCTTCATGGAATGACTGGTGTAGGTAAAACGGATATATTAAAAAAATTAACAGATAAAGGCTATCCAGTTCTTGACCTAGAAGGTGCAGCAGCTCATAAGGGCTCCATATTTGGGGCTATGGGCCCGGAAACTGACGGGAATAATCAAAAAACTTTTGACGCTTTATTATTTACACGCCTTATGCAACTTCAGGATGCACCCTATGTTATCGTCGAGGCGGAAAGTAAACGAATTGGGAAAGTTACGCAGCCTGAAGAACTATTGGTTACAAAAAAAGGCGGAATACACTTCATAATTGAAGCATCCTTGGAAATAAGAGTTAAGCGAATCTATGATGAATATGTTGAGCCTTTTTACACCCAAGAATGGTTTTATCCACAGGTGAAGGAAAAATTTGAGAGAATTCAAAAACGGATTAAAGACGATACGATTAAAATGGCTGTGAATGAAGCACTTCTGCAACGGGATTACCATGAATTTATAAGACTGTTGCTCCTTTACTACTACGATCCACGCTACGAACACAAGCAGCTCGAATATGAAGGTGAGTTCCTTCATATCAATTCCGATGATGAAGACGATGCTGTAAATCAAATCGCAGCAAAGCTCGAAGCGGTATTTAAGCTTCAAAACCAATAAAACCAGGGGATAGCCCTGGTTTTATTTTTTCTGCGAAGACAGTCTCCCTGTAGCGCCGATTGATTTATCGGTATTTGCTTGTGTATTATAGTCATTTTTATTCATGCTACCACTATTATCTAGTGATTCATTACTAACGTAAGCACTCTGGTGTTTCTTTTGAATGGAATTAAATTTTGCAAAGTCTTGATTGACCACTTTATTACCTCCATTAAATAATTTTCTCCTCGTAATTATCTTTTTAAATAAACGATATATTTATTCTTCCCCGTTAAGACATTCATTTTCCTAAGAATGAAAGGAGAAGTCTTTGGAAAACTAAATAAATAAAGTGATAAGGATTCGAAAGATGGACCACTAATCCTGCTTATTCTTGCTAGAAAAGTTTTGAAAGGAGTCCAACTATGCTTACAGAAAAGCAATTAGATAAATTTCGAAAGGTTCTAACTGAGGAAAGGAAAAACATCATCCAACAATTTGAGACAAATGATCATTTTGGATTAAAGCAAGGGCATTATCATGAATCAATGGGAGAACTTTCAAGTATTGATAATCACCCCGCAGACGAGGGTACCGATTTATATGAACGTGAAAAGGATATTGCCTTACATGAACACGAGGAGTTTCATTTGAAAAATATTGACAGTGCATTACAAGCAATAGATCAAGGAATATACGGTAAATGCCAAGTTTGTGGGTGTGACATTCCGATTGAGCGACTAGAGGCACTTCCAACGACCACTTATTGTAAAAAACATAGTCCTGACAGTTATACTTCCCATAATCGACCTGTCGAGGAAGGAGTCCTAATGCCTCCATTTGGCAAATTCGATTTTGATGGGAAGGATGAGTCGGTGGCTTATGATGCCGAGGATTCATGGCAGGAGGTAGCACAATGGGGTACTTCTGAGACGCCATCCGATTTTGCTTATCCTACTGATCATTATAGCGATACGTATAATGAGCCTGAGGAAAGAATTGGCTATGTGGAGGATTTTGAGAATTTTATTGGGAATGACATGTATGGTAATAATGTGACCGTGTATCCTAACGCACAGCATGAGAAATATGAACAGGAATTGGATGAAGAGGGGATTATGACACCATTCGGAGATTTACCAGGTTATGAAAAAGAGCCATATACGGAAGATGAAGCCAAAAAATAAAAACTCGCCACAGGCGAGTTTTTATTTTTCATATCAATTATTCGGAATTTCAAAAGTTCTTTCATTAACATGATCAATTTTAGGTTTGATTTCACCCTCTATATACGTATCGCTAACTTGTTCGTGGGTAGTTGCCAAACCTTTAGATAGCTGATCCGTTTTTTGATAATCCGAAACATCATAATTCCTTCCGGCTACTTTTGATGAATCCTTTGACATGTTATTTTTCATCAACCAACACTCCTTTGGTGAATTGACGGGTCAAAAGTATTTTCTGCAAAAAATACCGTTTTACTCATGCTTCCACCGAAACGGGTGCTTAATTAATTAATCATTTCTTAACACAGTAAAATAACGTGCATCTGGATGAGCGAATACCATCGCTGAAACAGACGCCTCAGGCTCCATCATAAAGCCTTCAGTTAGTTTTACTCCAATATCCTCAGGATGAATTAGGTCAAAGAGTTTTGTTTGATCCTCGAGTTCAGGACATGCCGGATATCCAAACGAGAAGCGTTGACCTTGATACTTGGCAGCAAAACGATCCTTCATTGTAAAATCGACAGGATCTGGGAAGCCCCAACGATCGCGCATTTGACGATGAATGAGTTCGGCTAAGCCTTCTGCAGTTTCTAAAGCTAGTGCCTGAAGTGCATGATTTTCCAGGAATCTTCCTTCTTCTTTAAGCATTTCGGCAATCTCTCGTACACCAGGACCTGCCGTAACTGTAAAGAATCCAACGTAATCGGTCAAACCGCTATCAACCGATTTAATATAATCACTCAAACAAAGCTGAGCCCCGTCGTTTTGGCGAGGGAAATCAAACACTTGTATTACTTTTTTCGGTTCTTTCGGGTCATAAACTATCACTTTATTTCCATCGCTTTGAGCAGGGAAGAACTGGTAGACTGCCTGTGGTTGAATCCAGTTATTGGTTTTAGCGTCTTGAATTAACTTATTCACCATATCATTAATTTTGATTGCCTTCTCATCACCGCTAGCGAGAAGCTTTTCCACATTTCCTTTAACACCAAGATGATGACCAATTAGCATTTGTTTGTTAATGTATGGTTCAACATGGGCCAGCGTATAGCTTTTAACAATATGACGGTCTGTGTCCATTGGAACAAAAACTGGAACATCTGTACGAACCGTAGGAACGACCTTAACTGCGGTCGCAACATTGCTTGCTGCACTGTTAAATGTGGCTGCTTGTTGTGCAAGTTGCTGGCGTTTCGTATCTCGCTCGAGGACAAGTTTTTCATGAGCTTCAGCGTTTTGCAATTGATTAGCAAGATCTAATCCATTCATTGCATCTTTAGCATATAAGACAATTCCATCGTATTCGTTTGAAATTTTTGTATCAGTGAACTTCCGTGATAATGCTGCGCCACCAACTAAAATTGGAATATCAATACCTGCCTGCTTCATATCATGAGCTGTTAAGACCATTTGCTGGGCAGATTTAACTAATAATCCAGAAAGACCGACCATATCAGGCTGTTCCCTTTTTATTGCGGCAACAAGATCTGCAGGTGCAACCTTAATTCCAAGGTCAATCACTTCATAGCCGTTATTGCTCAAAATAATATCGACTAGGTTCTTACCGATATCATGAACATCGCCTTTTACCGTCGCTAAAATAATTTTCCCTTTTGCAGCCGTTGTGTTGTCTTTTTCCATATAAGGTTCAAGGAAGGCAACTGCTGTTTTCATCACTTCAGCACTTTGCAACACTTCAGCTACGATTAATTGGTTATCATTAAAGAGGCGACCAACTTCCTTCATCCCATCCATTAATGGACCATTGATGATATCAAGTGGAGCAGGGTAGCTTGACAAGGCTTCCTCTAAATCTGGCAATAGTCCTTCTTTTGTACCTTCAACGATGTAATAAGCTAATCTTTCAGCAAGAGTCATGTTTGGTACGGTCTGTTTTACTTCTTTCTTTTTATCACGATAAAAATCTGTGAAGGTTGCGAGTGTTTCCTCAGTTGTTTCAAATAATAGCTTTTCAGCAAGTTCAACTTCTTCTTTAGAAATTGACGCAAATCTCTCTAGCTTTTCGGTATTAACAATTGCATAATCCAAGCCTGCTTGAGTACAGTGGTAAAGGAATACCGAGTTTAATATTTCCCTTCCAACTGCTGGTAGCCCAAATGAGACATTACTTATTCCAAGAATTGTTTGAGATTTTGGGAAGGCTTCTTTAATTTTTTTAATTCCCTCTACTGTTGCTTTAGCAGATCCAATATATTGCTCATCTCCAGTACCAACAGGGAAGACAAGTGGATCAAAGATAATATCCTGCGGTTGGAGTTTATATTTATTTACAAGTAAATCATACGAGCGTTTTGCTATTTCAAGCTTTCGTTCAGCCGTTACACCCATGCCTTCTTCATCAATCGTTCCTACTACGACTGCAGCACCAAATCGATGAATTAGCGGAGTAATGGCAGCAAGTCTCTCTTCGCCATCCTCAAGATTGATAGAGTTAATAATTGCTTTTCCTTGTGAATAGGTTAAGGCTTTCTCTATAACAGCTTCATCAGTAGAGTCAATGACAAGAGGGACCTTGACTTTTTTGACAACTTCTTTAATGAAATTTTCCATATCCTCTAATTCGTCGCGGTCTGGGTCAGCCAAACAGAGGTCAATGACATGAGCACCACCTTTTACTTGAGCTCTAGCGATTTCAGCAGCTTCTTCAATTTTACCTTCGCTTATTAGGCGCTTAAACTTTCGTGAGCCAATGACATTCGTCCGTTCTCCAACCATAATTGGACGTAAGGTTGGATCGTCATAAATAAATGGTTCAATACCAGATACCATATGAGTACTATTTTCTTGAGCTTGTCGTGGCTGAAAATCTTCCATCGCTTCAGAAATTGCCTTGATGTGGGCAGGTGTTGTTCCACAGCAACCACCAACAATGTTTAACCAGCCTTCCTGGGCAAAACCTGCAAGCTTTTTAGCCAATATTTCAGGTGTTTCATGATAATGACCTTCTTCATCAGGTAAACCAGCGTTTGGATAACAAATGACTGACGTTGATGATAGGTTAGCTAATGAACGAATATGGTCCTGCATAAATTCGGGACCAGTTGCACAGTTAAGTCCAACAGCTACAGGATTCATATGTTGTACTGATATATAAAATGCATCGATGGATTGTCCAGCGAGCGTAGTTCCCATTGGTTCAATTGTACCCGAAATAAGGAGAGGTAATTTCTTACCTGTTTTTTCAAATGCACGTTCAATGCCAACAAAGCCAGCTTTTACATTTAACAGGTCTTGACTGGTCTCAAGTAATAGTAAATCAACATCACCATCAATTAAGCCAATTGCTTGTTCCTCATAAGACTCTGCAAGGGTAGAGAAGGTGGTGCCGCCTGTTACGCTTAACGTTTTTGTCGTCGGACCCATAGAGCCAGCAACAAATCGAGGCTTTTCTGGAGTCGATACGGAATCGACTGCTGCTCTGGCAATTTGTGCCGCTTTTTTGTTTATTTCATATGCCTTTGACCCAAGCTGATACTCATCAAGTACAATGCTGGTTGCACCAAATGTATTTGTTTCAATAATATCTGCACCAGCACGTAAATAATCCACATGAATCCTCTCGATTACATCAGGACGGGTTAGGTTTAAATTTTCGTTACAGCCTTCAAATTCTTCGCCACCAAAATCATCTGCTGTCAAATTTTCTTGCTGCAGCATCGTTCCCATCGCGCCGTCCATAATTAGGATGCGTTTCTTTAATTCTTCATTGAATGATGCTTTGGACATTTTTCTTCCCCCTAGCTAAGTTTGCAATGCGCTTATTGGTATAGTCTGCTAATTCGACAGTTAATTCGTAGCGAAGAAATGGAGTGATAAGATAGATGCCATTGAAAAGCTCTAATGCTGTATCAATTAAAGATTTTGTAATCACTAAACCTTCCTGAGCAGCTTGGACAGGGTCGTCCTTAAATTTCGATATTGATTCCCGAATACTATCAGAAATTTTTATGCCTGGAACCTCGTGATGTAAAAACTCCATATTTTTATAACTTGTTAACGGCATTAATCCAATATAAATAGGTGCATTTATATGACGAGTAGCTTCATATACCTGAATTAGTTTTTCTTCAGAAAAAACAGGTTGAGTAATAAAATAATCTGCTCCATGAGCCATTTTTTTCTCCATTCGAACAACTGCTTTTTCTAAAGAACGAACATTAGGGTTAAAGGCCGACGCAACAGAGAACGAGGTTTTTTGACCAAGCTCTTTTCCTGAAACGGATAAGCCTTCGTTTAATTGCTTTATCATTGAAATTAATTCAAAGGACGATACATCATAAACAGACGATGCGCCAGGGAAATCACCAACCCTAGCTGGGTCACCGGTTATCGCTAAAACATCGTTTAATCCAAGTGTGGCAAGTCCCATTAAATGAGATTGCAAGCCAATAATATTACGATCGCGGCAAGTTATATGAATAAGAGGTCTGAGCCCGATTTCAGTTTTGACAAGATGACCAATTGCTGAATTCGAAATTCTCGGTGATGCCAAAGAATTATCAGCAAGAGTGATTGCATCGATACCAACCTCTTTTAGAGCTTTGGCGCCAGCGAAGAACTTTGTTGTATCCAGTTTCCTAGGAGGATCCAATTCAACCAGAATGGAAGGACGTTCCTTGACAATATCATGTAAAGGCGGCACATCACGTTTAGCCTTAATCGTTTCAACGATAATTTTTGGAGTCTCTTGTTTTAGTTCTTTTTCTGTAATTGGTGGAACATTCCGCAGTTCTTCTGCAAATGCGCGGATATGTTCTGGAGTTGTGCCACAGCAGCCTCCAAGCAAACGTACACCCTGATCCCGAAACGCCATAGCTGATTTCCGAAAATACTCAGCATTTCCTTCATAGTGGAATTGTCCATCAGTGAAGGTCGGGATGCTGGCATTTGGATACGCTGATAAATAAGAATGCTTAGGTAGTGGAACCTGCTCTAATGCTTTTATCATATGATGTGGGCCAAGTCGGCAATTGAGGCCCACAATATCTGCTCCCAGGTGTTCGAGTCGGCTTAGCGCTTCGGAAATCGGAGTATGGTCTTGCATAAATCCAACCTCCTGCATCGAAAGCTGTGCGACAATTGGAAGTTCAGTTTCACGTCGAGCAATGGCCAAAACAGCTTCCATTTCCTCTAAATCGTAATAAGTTTCTAAAATAATTCCGTCGACACCCTCAACAAGAAGGGAGAATAGTTGTTCATGAAACCCTGTCTTTATTTCTTCAAGATTGATGCTTTTTGGTTTGATGCCACGATTTCCACCGATGGTTCCGAGAACATAGGATTTACCTTGGGCGGCTTTTTTAGCAATCTGGACAGCAGCAGTATTGATTTCTTTTACTGAATCCTCAAGTCCATATCTAGCCAATTTTAAATAATTAGCTGCATATGTATTGGTTTGAATGATATCGGCTCCTGCATTTAAGTAGGCGCGGTGTATAGACAGGATTTGCTCAGGATTTGAAAGATTTAATTCCTCAAGGCAACTGTCTTTCCCGTAGGAGAAAAGCAATGTGCCCATAGCACCATCACCAATTAATATTTGATTTTCAAGCTTTGATAAAAAACTCATTATTTACACCTCTAAAGGTTTGTTTGAAGGATCATTTATCGCTGCAGTAAAATCAGCAATAAGATCATCAGGATTTTCTAGTCCTACTGATAGTCTTAGTAACTGATTGCTTATCCCTCTTTGTAAACGCTCTGCCTCAGGCATTGCTGCATGTGACATTTTCGCTGGATAGGATAAAATAGATTCAACAGCACCAAGACTTACGGCGAAAACTGGAATTTTAACATTTTCGATAAATTTACGGAATAACACTTCATCTTTTAATTCAAAGGAAAGGACGGCACCTGCACTAGTGGCCTGCTGTTTCTGAATCTCATATTGCGGATGATCACTAAGACCAGGATAATATACTTTTTTAATCCAGTCCTGTTTCTGTAAAAATTCAGCAATCTGTTGGGCAGCTTTTACTGAGTGCTCAAGGCGTACATGTAGGGTTTTTAGTCCTCGTAATACTAGCCATGCATCCTGAACACCTAATATCGCACCGAATGAATTTTGTAAAAACCCTAGACGTTTCGCCAACTCAGCATCTTTAACAACAGCTAGTCCAGCAACAACATCACTATGACCTGATAAGAATTTCGTTGCACTATGTAGAACGACGTCTGCTCCTAACTCAAGAGGTCTTTGAATAGCTGGTGTTAGGAACGTGTTATCGACAAATGTGAGTGCTCCACATTTTTTCGCTAAGTCACTAATAGCTTTTATATCTGTTACTTTCAATAATGGATTGGATGGAGTCTCTACATAAAACAATTTCGTGTTAGGCTGAATTGCAGCTTCAACCTTACTAAGGTCAGTCATATCAACGAATGTGTGCTGAATGCCTAATCTTGTCAATACCTCGGTAACCATTCGGAAAGTTCCGCCGTAAACATCCTCAGTAATTACAACGTGATCATTTTGAGAAAGGAGAAGAAAGGCAGTTGAAATGGCAGCCATTCCTGATGCAAACGCAAACCCCTTAACGCCACCTTCTAATTCTGCAATAATGTCCTCTAATGCTTCTCGAGTCGGATTTAAACTTCGTGCATAATCATATTTGCCAAACTTATCCACGTCAAATTGATGGAAGGTAGATGCATGCTGAATAGGCACGCTAACTGCCCCTGTTGTTGGATCGATCTTATGACGATTGTGAAGCAGCTTTGTTTCAAAAGTATAGTTCTCGCTCATTATCGTTCTACCTCCTTTTTAGCATTAGTTAAGGCTAGTTGCAAATCATTTACAATATCTTCTGAATCCTCAAGACCAACTGAGAAGCGCAATAACCTGTTACAGACACCAGTTTCAAGACGAATTTCTTCTGGAATATCTGCGTGTGTTTGAGTCCAAGGATAAGTAATAAAACTTTCAACCCCTCCTAAGCTTTCAGCAAAGGAAATGAGTTTCATATTTTGTAAAAATGGATTAACCCACTTTTCATCTTTAATTCTGAAAGAGACCATTCCGCCACGACCTGGATAGAGAACATCAATGATATCATCATGTGATGCCAAGAAATTTACAACTTCTTTAGCATTTTTTTCATGGCGGTCCATTCTTAAGGACAGTGTTTTCATTCCCCGAATTAACAGCCAGGAATCAAATGGACTTAACACGGCACCTGCTGCATTATGGTACAAGGCAATGTTTTCACAAAGCTCTTTTCCTTTTGCAACTATTAATCCCGCTAAAACGTCATTGTGGCCACCTAAATATTTTGTTGCACTATGGATAACGATATCTGCTCCAAGCAGGATGGGCTTTTGAAGGAGCGGAGTATAAAAGGTGTTATCTACAATTAAGAGGATGTTATGTTCTTTTGCAATCGCTGCAATAGCACTAATATCCGTTTGTTCCATTAATGGATTGGTCGGTGTTTCAATAAAGATTGCTTTCGTTTTAGGTGTAATATAGGGAATAAGTTCTTCTGGATTTGTGGTATTTACATAGTGACTTGTCAATCCCCATTTTTTAAAGCCTCTTTCAAGGAGACGATACGTTCCGCCGTATAAATCCTTGGAGACTATCCACTCATCTCCGGATTGAAAAATAGATAGAATCGTTAAGATAGCTGCCATCCCAGAGCTACAGGCATATCCTTGATCACCATGTTCTAAATCGGCAATTGCTTGCTCGAGTATTTGTCTAGTAGGATTACCGGTTCTGACGTAATCAAATCCAGTAGATTGTCCAATTCCCTCATGTCTATATGCTGTAGAGAAATAAACCGGGGGATTAACGGTACCAGTGGTCTGTTCACTTCGGTTACCGATTTGTGCTAATAAGGTGTCGATTTTATACATGCCGCCACTCCTCTTCGTTAATAAAATAAAAAAAGCCTTCTTATAAGAAGAAGACTTGATTGTAGTAAGGTCAATGAGCCATCTTCTTATCTTTCAAGTTTTAAAAAACTTGCTGGACTTAGCACCTTATCAATGGAAAAAACATTGATGGTTGCTGAGGTGTCACCGGGCCATACCCTCAACCTCTCTTGATAAGAAATAAAATTATTTTATTTTTTTAAATTTACTATACAACATGGTAATAGTCAAATAGTTTATAAAAATATTCTGCAAAATTATTTTTGAGGAAGTAACTCATAATGTAGGTTTATTATTTCATGTAATTTGTTTACAATTTTATTATCAAGCAAAATGATATTTGGTTAAAAATTTAAGAAGAAGGCAAATTAGGAATAATATAAAGATTCATTATAAGGAGTTATCGGAAATGAAAACAGATCAGTATTATATGAACCTTGCCCTCGAGCTAGCAGCATCTGCTAAGGGGAAAACCAATCCCAATCCATTAGTAGGGGCGGTAATTGTAAAAAACGGAATGATAGTTGGGTCAGGCCTCCATCGCAAGGCTGGCGAACCCCATGCTGAAGTACATGCGTTTCGAATGGCAGGTGATCACGCAAAAGATGGAACGCTGTACGTTACTTTGGAGCCGTGCTCACATTACGGAAAGACACCTCCGTGCGCGGAATTGGTAAAAAATTCCGGTGTAAAGCGAGTGGTTATTGCCATGGAGGACCCAAACCCACTCGTTGCCGGTAGAGGAATTCGGCTATTAAAGGAAGCGGGAATTGAGGTCGAGGTTGGGGTTCTTGAAAAAGAAGCACGTCTGCTTAACGAGCGTTTCATCCATAATATGATTTTCAAACGTCCATTTATTATTTCAAAAGTTGCCATGACCTTAGATGGAAAGCTTGCGACTTATAACGGCCATTCAAAATGGATTACAGGCAGCGAGGCGCGTGAAACGGTACATCGTCTTCGTGACCAAGTTGACGGAATAATGGTGGGAATTGGTACGATTTTAACTGATAATCCAGAGTTAACTACAAGACTCCCTGAAGGGGGAAAGAGTCCGATTCGGATTATTCTTGATACGAAATTGCGGACGCCTCTTGATGCAAAAGTTACCAAAGTGACAGACGAAGCCAAGACTTTGATTGTTGTAGGTGAAAACGTAGATAAAGAAAAGGTTAAAGTAATGACTGAACTAGGCGTTGAAATTATTACTGCTTCAGTGAATGAATTTGGGTTTGATTTAACATGTGTTTTGCAAAAATTATATGAAAAGGGCATCACCGATATTTTATTAGAGGGCGGAAGTGAATTAAATGGGGCCTTCTTAAAGGGGAATTTTATTGATAAATATATTGTCTACATCGCTCCAAAAGTGTTAGGAGGGCATCGTTCAAAAACGCCATTTGCAGGATTAGATGCAGAATCAATGTCTGAGGCAATTAATTTGGATTTTGACTCGATTCAACAAATTGGTCGAGATATCTGCATTACTGCCTATCCAGTCAAGAAGGAATTCTAACACAAAACGTTGATTAAAAATACTTTGACAACAATAGAAGAAAAGTCATATACTTACCTAAGTAACTATTTCCGCGATGAAATAGTTACTTTTTTTGATAAATAGTTACCTAGGTAAATAAAAATGGAGGTCAACCTCTTTTGGAGAAGCAATTATTTCATCAAATTCATCAGTTATCGAGGAAGTTAACAAAAAAATTAAATGAGGCACTACTGCCCTTTGGTTTATATGGAGCTCAATGGTCTGTTCTATATGTATTAAAAGAAAGTGGAACGCTGACCCAAAAAGAGCTTTGTGATTATTTAAGCGTGGAAGCACCGCCAATGACACGTACGATTAAGCGTTTAACTCTTCAGGGCTATGTGGCTTTTGAATACGGAGAAGACCGACGTAAGAAATATATTCGGCTAACTCCAAAGGCGGTTGAAATGTTCCCCATATGGGATCATGCTGTCGCACAGATGAACCGAAACCTGGTTCAATCATTACCAGAGGCATCAAGACAGGAGCTTTCAACACTAATATCATTGTGGTTGCGCCAGATGTAGAAAAGAGGTACTTATATGAATCGAACATCATTATGGACAAAGGATTTTGTTCTTATATCAACTGCCAACTTTTTTCTGTTTTTATCATTCTACATATTGTTGGTCACTTTACCAGTTTATGCAATCAATGATTTACAAAGTGATAATTCAGAGGCGGGTTTATTAACAACTATATTTCTAGTATCAGCAATTATTGTCCGACCGTTCGCTGGATATTGGCTGGAGCGTTATGGCAAAAAAAGAATAATGCTCATTTCACTAATCATATTTGCGGTACCAACATTGTTGTATTTTGTACCGGAGTCCATAACAGGATTATTATTAATACGTTTTCTTCATGGGATTGGGTTTGGCATGAGTACAACAGCGACCGGAGCGATTGTTGCCGATCTTCTCCCTAACTCAAGAAGAGGAGAAGGGATGGGCTATTTTGTGTTATCAACAACGATAGCAATGGTTATTGGTCCATTTGTAGGAATAACAGCTATCAATCAATGGAGTATAACAATCTTATTTTCAATTTGTGTAATAGGTGCGTTAGTAGCTTTCTTTCTGGGGTCCGGGGTAAGAATACCGACCTCTTCTAAGCCTTCAGCATTAATTACATTCCAGTGGAAGGACTTGTTTGAAACTTCAGCAATCCCTATTTCGATATTAGGCGGCATCTTAGGCTTAGTGTATTCGTCAATCCTTTCCTTCGTGTCCGTTTACGCAAATAATCTTGGATTAATGGAAGTTTCGAGTCTGTTTTTTGTTGTGTATGCTGTTGTGCTATTGCTTTCACGACCTTTTACAGGGAAAATCTTTGACCTATTAGGTGAGAACTGGATTATTTATCCGACACTGTTATGCTTTGCATCAGGTATGTACGTGCTTGGTATGGTCAACTCTTCAGTCCTATTTATCCTCTCGGCTGCATTAATTGGATTGGGGTGGGGAACAGCTTCTCCGAGTTTTCAAACGATAGCTGTACAATATGCTGCGCCAACAAGACGAGGAACAGCAACCGCAACTTATTTATCAATTTTTGATTTCGGGATAGGTGTAGGTTCCTTTATGATAGGATTAGCGATGAATCATATTAGTCTTGGGCATATATATCAATTTTGTTCATTTATCATCGCCGCTAGTATCATTTTGTATTATTTTATCCACGGTAAAAAAGTATCAAAGAAGCGTACTTTAATGAACAAGCACATAGTTTGAAAATTCTACATATTTAATTACTGAAAATTTGGTATATAATGAATATATAGAAGAATTAAGCGAGGAAGGAAGTATTAATAATGCATGAACCTAGACAAAGTTCACATCGCTTTTCGATTTTTGAGGAAAATCTAGCGTGTCTTAATGAGGATGGTATAGATGTGTTTTTGACTGGAGAAAGATTTCAACATTATTTATCAATCGCTGAATCAAAACTACAGACGGAGTCTATGGAAATTGTAGGTATGAAGTTTAATGAAAAAAGAATGAATCCACAATCCATGAATGATATGACATTTTTTGATCTACCATAAACCGATTTTATCGGTTTTTTTTTCAATCCACCCCCTGTACGAGCCGCCACCGCTTTCAAATGTCTAGCTCCGGCAGCTAGGGGCTCGGGGTCATAAGCCAATTCGTCCAGAAGGTCAAACTACGACCTTCTAGCCGACTCGTCTTATGCCTGTCGCCCCTGTACGAGCCGCCTCCGCTTTTATAAATAATAAACACCGCTGTTCATGAACAGCGGTGTGTTGATTGTTATCCTTTTTTGAATGGTCTTAATCCACGACGTTGAATTTCATCTTTTAAAACTTTAATCCAATCCTGATCCTTATCCGACTTTAATGCATCACGATACGAGACGATTAATTGCTCATTACTCATAATTTTCACTTGCATGCCTCCTCGGTTTTAAGGAAATAATATTAAGTTTTAATTTATTGTAAATGTTTTTTAGAGATTTGAAAACCCATATTTATATTTCATTTGTATTAAATTTGTGACAATTTTAGAAATGTTCAAACAATTACAAAGCGCAATCATGATTATGCTGATTCGCAAATAAATAGTTGCGGGGTGAAGGAGCTTTTCCTTATAATTGTAAAGAATGAGAAAAAAGGAGTGGCAAATTTGATTCAGCTTACATGGCATGATAGTGAAGCAATAAAACAAGTAATTTGTGTCCATACAAACGCAAAAAAATATGTTGTAAATCAAGTGTTAACTGTTGGTAAGACGTACGAAGTTAAAAACGAAACAGAAGAATTTTATTTTATAGTCGACAACTCAGGGAAAGTCGGCGGATATTATAAGGAATATTTTAAAGATGCTTAAGCAAAAATGCCAGCCTCGAAATTGAGGCTGGCATTTTATTATTTCTCTATGGAAACCTCTTTAGTGCTTACCGGTTGCTGATATAATTTTCTTCCTAAGAGCGTTTGGAGGATTAGGAATAATCCACCTACGGTCCAATACAAGGGAAGTGCCGCTGGAGCATTCATGGACATAAACACAATCATAATTGGCGACATAAGTCCCATTATTTTCATCTGCTGTTGTTGTTCAACTGGTAGGTTTGTTTGAGATACCTTGAATTGAAAATAATAGATCACGCCAGCGATAAGCGTTATCCATAAATCAGATGTACCGAGATTAAACCAAAGGAAGGAGTGACTAGCAATCTCCTTTGAGCCACTAATGGCATAATATAATCCCATTAGGATTGGCATTTGAATGAGGATTGGCAAACAACCCATCGCTAGCGGATTGACTCCATGCTTTTGATATAAGCCAAACATTTCCTGTTGCAGCTTTTGTTGTTCCTGTTGGTCCTTTGTGCCCTTAATTTTTGCTTGAATCTCAGTTAATTCGGGTTTTAGTGCTTCCATTTTTTCTTTCATAGCTTGCTGGCTTTTATATTGTTTGAGCATTAACGGCATTAAGATAAGTCGCAAGATGAGTGTAATTAAGATTATCGCAATTCCATAATTACCTTGGAATAAGTTTGCTAAACCGACAATTGCCGATCGAAATGGACCTATTAATAATTGATAAAAAGTACTGTCGCTGCTCTGCATAGCGGCTGGTGAACAACCTGATAATGTAAGTACACCTAACCCAATGACGAAAAGTAGTAACGCTGATTTATTAAATTTCATGATTTCCTCCTGAAGTTTATTTATCTAAGTAGGGAAGGAAATCATAGTTGGTTCTGATTCATCACCTGTTCCGGTTTTGTTTCGAATATATTTAATAATCCAAAGGAGAATGTGATTTGGGAGAACTCTGCTCTTACTTTGGATTTTAATATCATAAGTAGTTGTTTTGAAGTTGATTTTGTTGGATAGTATTTCAAGTTTTGTCTCATTTAATGACCATGTTATAAATAGCCTTAACAGAAGACCGAGAGCTAGCCCGACATATAATGAATAGAGAGCGTAGGTATTTGTAAAGTCCAATAAATAGTCAAGCATGATTCTCACCTTCTTTGTTAACGATGTATTGAGTATAAAGAATAAATGATTTAAGAGCAATGGATATTTAAGGTTGCTTACTTACTATACGGATAAATGTAAAAAAGGTTTCAAAAAAAGCCGATTTCCAGATTATCTGAAAATCGGCTTTTTATCATGCGGTTTTAGAATCTTTTATCGGTTTTGCATAAATTAATCTTGCTGAAACTAATCTTTGTCTCACAATTACACCAAGCCATGATGCCAAGGCTGCTTTGACAAGACCAACGATAACAAACGGAGCAAAGCCTCCTGTAAATGCTGCAACCCATGAGAGATTAGCAGCATATTTAAGCCAAACTGTTCCAAATGCTAGTGTAATCAACATACCGATTGTGTTCGCAATCATTGCTTGAAAGAAGCGGAAGGACGTTTTTTCCATATACCAGCCCATAATAAACGCAGCAGGTATGAAGCCTACTATGTAACCACCAGTTGGACCAAATAATACTGAGATACCTGCTTTCATTTCAGCGAAGACTGGAACGCCGGCAGCACCCATAAAAATATAAACTAATACTGATAAAGTGCCCAATCTAGAGCCGAGAATCGTGGCAGCAAGGCCAATGGCAAGTGTTTGACCAGTAATCGGTACTAATGGCAAAGGAATCGTTATTTGAGCGAGGACGCCAATAATGGCTGCAAACAGAGCGGATAGAATCATGCCCCGTAATTTAAGTTGTTGATTATTCACATTAATTCTCCTTTATTTTTGTATTAAGTTTTCAATTGGTTAACTTAAATTAATGTTGGTTGACAAATCTAGCGTAATATAGAAAGAATAATTCGTCAACTAAAATTTATATATGGATAACATTTCAACGAGGGAGTGAATACATGTAGATATTAGCAAATGGATATTAAATATATAATATAAAATATAAATACTCTTACATACCAATAAAAAAGTACAAAAAAATGCTTCTCATTACGAGAAGCACTTCGATTCATTAAACTTTAACCATTTGTTCTGTCAGCAATTTATAAGCTTCAGCAACTTTTTCGTCACTTGGTGGCTCAACATCTTTCAGTGGATATTCTAAGCCAAGTGCTTCCCACTTATAGACGCCAAGCTTGTGGTAGGGGAGAATTTCAACTTTTGCAACATTTCTTAAGCCTGCGATAAATTCACCCATTTGGCGTAGGTCTTCAACGTCATCAGTGACTCCGGGTACTAATACGTGGCGAATCCAAACTGGAATTTGTTGATCGGACAGAAACTTTGCGAATTCCAATATATGATCGTTCGCCATACCGGTTAATTTAATATGCTTTTTACGATTGATGTGTTTCAAGTCTAATAACACTAAATCCGTGTAATCCAATACTTCTTTAAGCTGCTTCTGAAAATTTGGCGAGGTGGAGTAGCAGCCGCCTGACGAATCAATGGTAGTGTGGATGCCTTGATTTTTGCACTCTTTAAACAACTCAAGTAAAAACGGGAGCTGCAAGAGTGGTTCGCCACCACTTACGGTAATCCCTCCACCAGAAGATTGTATAAACGGTAAATAGGAGCGTAGATCATTCATGATTTCAGAAACAGACATTTGTTTACCTGCACCTATTTCCCATGTATCCGCGTTATGACAAAATTGGCAGCGTAATAGGCAGCCTTGCGTAAAGATAACATATCGAATTCCTGGGCCATCGACAGTACCAAATGTTTCAATCGAATGAATGTTTCCGAGCATAATGAGCTCTCCCTTCCGTTAAAAACGAACCTTCCACTTCTCGGAGGAAGGGAAGGTTACATTCTTAGTTTGCATATATTTATTACATAGTTTCGTGGAACGTTCTGTTAATAACGTCTAGTTGTTGTTCTTTTGTTAATTTAATGAAGTTTACAGCATATCCTGAAACACGAATTGTTAATTGAGGATATAGCTCTGGGTGTTCCATTGCATCAATTAATGTTTCGCGATTAAATACGTTAACATTTAAGTGGTGACCATGTTTTTGTGTGTAACCATCAAGGATAGAAACTAGGTTGTTTACGCGTTCGCCATCTTCTTTACCAAGAGCTTTTGGTACAATTGAGAACGTATTTGAAATTCCATCAAGTGCGAAATTATAAGGAATTTTTGCAACAGATGTTAATGATGCAAGTGTTCCTTTTGTATCACGACCGTGCATAGGGTTCGCACCCGGTGCGAATGGTTCGCCTTCACGACGACCGTCTGGAGTGTTACCTGTTTTCTTACCGTATACAACATTGGATGTAATGGTTAATACTGATAAAGTATGCATTGAATCACGGTAAGTTGGGTGCTTACGTAATTTCTTCATAAAGGTTTCAACAATTTCAACCGCAATGCTGTCAACAGCATCATCGTTATTTCCGTATTTAGGGAAGTCGCCTTCAGTTTCGAAATCAACCGCAATACCATTTTCATCACGGATTACTTTTACTTTTGCATGTTTAATTGCACTTAATGAGTCAGCTACAACACTTAGTCCTGCAATACCAGTTGCCATTGTGCGAAGGATTTTTGTGTCGTGAAGTGCCATTTCAATTCGCTCGTAGCTATATTTGTCATGCATATAATGAATAACGTTAAGAGTGTTAATGTATAGTCCAGCTAACCATTCCATAACGATGTCAAAGCGTTCCATTACTTCATTGTAATCAAGGTATTCAGAAGTAATTGGTTGATACTTTGGTGATACTTGGATTTTTAGCTTTTCATCCATACCGCCGTTAATTGCATAAAGAAGAGCTTTAGCTAAGTTTGCACGTGCACCGAAGAATTGCATTTGCTTACCGATTTCCATTGCAGATACGCAGCAAGCAATACCGTAATCATCGCCATATTCAGGTAGCATGATATCATCGTTTTCATATTGAATAGAACTTGTTTTAATTGACATTTTTGCACAATATTTTCTAAAGTTCTCAGGTAACTTAGAAGACCAAAGTACAGTTAAGTTAGGCTCTGGAGCAGGTCCTAGGTTATCTAATGAATGTAAGAAACGGAAAGAGTTCTTTGTAACTAATGGACGACCGTCAAGTGCCATACCACCGATTGATTCAGTTACCCAAGTTGGGTCACCACTGAATAGGTCGTTGTAATCAGGCGTTCTTGCAAACTTTACAAGACGAAGCTTCATAATGAAGTGGTCAACGATCTCTTGAACCTGTTCTTCAGTTAATGAACCTTCAGCTAAATCTCTTTCGATATAAATATCTAAGAAAGTAGATACTCTACCAAGGCTCATTGCTGCACCATTTTGCTCTTTAATAGCTGCTAAATATGAAAGGTATAGCCATTGGAAGGCTTCAATTGTGTTTTTAGCAGGAACAGATAGATCAAAGCCATATGCTGCACCTAATTGCTTTAATTCACCTAAAGCACGAATTTGCTCTGAAATTTCTTCACGTAGACGAATCACGTCTTCTGTCATGACCATAGAAGTAGATTTTAAGTCATTTTTCTTTTCTTTAATTAAGAAGTCAATTCCGTATAATGCTACACGACGGTAGTCACCAATTATACGGCCACGACCATATGCATCTGGAAGACCAGTAATAATGGCTGATTTACGTGCCATTTTCATTTCATCCGTATAAGCATCAAAAACACCAGCATTATGGGTTTTACGGTAATCAGTAAATACCTTTTCAACTTCTTTATCTAATTCAAAACCATAAGATTCACAAGCCTGTGCTGCCATACGGATACCGCCAAATGGCTGCATAGAACGTTTGAATGGTTTGTCAGTTTGGAAACCTACTACTTTTTCTAAATCTTTATTTAAATAGCCTGGACCATGTGAAGTAATTGTTGATACAATTTCTGTGTCCATGTCTAAAACGCCGCCATTTTCACGTTCTTGCATCGTTAAATCCATTACTTGGTCCCATAGTCTTTGTGTTCCTTCTGTTGGACCCGCTAAGAAAGAATCGTCTCCCTCATAAGGCTTGAAGTTTTTCAGTATAAAATCTCGAACATTTACTTCCTTCATCCATGAACCTTTGTTGAAATTTCTCCAGTGTTCCTTTTGTTGAGTAGCAATGATTGTTTGTTCCATTTACTGAGCACCTCTTTTGATTGAAAGTATATAACAGTTTTGATGTTTTTATCTTACAATGTGTGGTACAGAATGCATGTGAGAAAAATCACGCATACGATATTTTTAATAGCTAATAATGCCTTAAAGCGTTGATTTATCAATGCTTTTTTTCTTTATGACAATATCGTGAATTAGATTTCATTTCCAGAAGATACACAAACTGTACTATAATTGTTTTGGTTGTTATTGATGCTGTTATATAAAAAGATTATATTGAAATAATGATTATAACGTGGTCAAACTTATTTATATTTTCCCCTCAAATTCAAAAAAAGGTCTGGAAATATTTTTGAGAGCATTAAAAAAGAACAGTGAGGTCTCACTGTTCTTTTGGTTCTAATCAACGATAATATAGGCAATCATTGGACCTTCATGCTCCTTATCTGAGTGGGTTAAACAAATCAATCGATAAATCCCTTCGTCAGAAAATTGAAGAGGAATGTCAGTTTCTTCATTTTGTTTAACTGTTCCTTTAATATTGGTTCCTTCAATTATGAAAGGATGTTCTCGACCGTTAACACCAAAGACCTTTAATTGTACTTTTTCTCCTTCTTTAATAAAAATAGTTCCTGGATCCCATCTGTAAGCTTCAATTTCCTTACCATCCAGTGTTTTAGCTTTAAATTCACCTGTTACCAAATGGATTTCTCGTGGTTTTTCGTTTGGTTGAATGGTAGGTATGTCCTTTTGTGAATCTACAAAAAGCCATATAGTCGTTACAAATAGCGAACAAAAAATAATGAAAAAAATAGCCAATGTTTTTCTTTTAAATATGAAGAAATGCAATTTCCTTCCCCCTTTAAAGTTGTCCATTACCAATATATGCAGGAGGGAGGGGGAAACTTGTCCATATTTTTATTTTGGAAAACAAACATGATTTCAAAAAAATTTAATTAATTTCAGTGCATTTTAATGATATAATTCGTAATTGATTGAATACGTTTACCTGGTGCTAGTTTTTTCTATAGAAACTGTCTTAATTGGGATAATGTGTGAGTATTAAAATTCTACATGTATTTTCGGTTGTTAAATGGTAATTATTGTAATATAAATACAGAAAGTTGTGTAACGAAGTGAAAAAAATATTAATATTAGTTTATTTATTTATTGTTGCACTATCCTATACGCCTTCCGTTTCTGCTGAAGACGGAAATGAACTGTTGCAATTGAAAAGCGAAGCGGCAGTATTAATGGATTCAAAAACAGGTGCAATATTATTCAGTAAAAATGGGCAAGAAAAAATGTACCCAGCTAGTTTGACTAAAATTGCAACTGCGATTTATGCGATTGAATCCGGCAAACTCGAGGATACTGTTGTGGTAAGCGAAAACGCTGTCAGTATTGAAGGGACCAAGGTTTACTTAGAAGCTGGAGAAATAGTCACGCTACATCGTCTTTTGCAAGGTATGCTAATCAACTCAGGGAATGATGCTGCAATGGCGATTGCTGAGCATTTAGATGGAAATCTAGAGGTTTTCTCGAAAAACATCAATACATTTTTAAAGAAAGAAATCGGTGTGTTAAATACTCACTTGGTTAATCCAAGTGGTTTGTTTGCTGAAGACCACTACACGACGGCTGAAGATTTGGCGAAAATTACAAGCTATGCACTTAATAATAATGTCTTTAAAGAGATATTTGGAACAAAGGAATTAGTGTGGGATGGACTTTCTTGGGATACTACGCTTTTCACCCATCATCAAATGCTGAAAGGGGAGGTCCCCTATCCAGGAATAACTGGAGGTAAAACAGGATTTGTTAATGAATCAAAACAGACGCTTGCTACAACTGCAGCAAATGGCGATTTGAATTTGACAGCGATTTTATTAAAATCAAATTATAAACGCGAGATATATAATGATACAAAACAATTATTTGATTTTGGCTTTCAAAATTTCAAAGTAACAGAAATTCCAGTATCAAAGACCTTCAAGGTTGAAGAAAAAACTTATCAAGTTTCTAAGCCAACTTATGTGACTGAACCGATATCAGGTGGAATATTGGAGGTTTCAAACCAAGGACTATTAAAGGTGCAGACATCAGAGAACAAGACCATTCAGGAAATTCAGTTGACAGAGATTGAAAAACAGGTCATAGATGAGCCAAATACAAGTAATTATCAGAAAAAGTTGCCGATTTCGAGCATGAGTGTTTTTTTTGGAATGATTGTAGTTCTTGCAGCTGGAGCAACGCTCACAGTGATAAAAAAAACAACGGATGTAGGTTCAAAAAAGTAAGTGAACTAAAATCTTATAAGAAGTTAATGATAAATCAAAGGATGTCGTTATTGGGAGTGAACCCTTTAACGACATCCTATTTTATTTAATAATTGTTGTGATTAAGAGCATTACGAATGAAATTAGAACCATCGTTATGACAAACATCCAAGCTAAACTTGTATTTCCTGAGTCAAGTGCGATATAAACGGCAATTGGGATAGTTTGAGTTTTTCCAGGGATATTTCCTGCAAACATAAAAGTGGCACCAAACTCACCAAGTGCACGGGCAAATGCTAATATCGTACCGGAAATAATTGATTTTATTGACAATGGAATCGTTATAAATAAAAATACTTGCCAATTATTAGCTCCATCAATCCTTGCCGCTGCTTCAATATCAGGATCCACTGACCTGAAACCGGTTTTAACCGATTGATACATTAGTGGGAAGGCGACAATGATAGCAGCAATCAGGGCTGCCCACCAAGTAAACATGATAGATTGCTGAAATAGGTCTTCAATCCATTTCCCAACGGGGCTTTGAGAACCAAATATCATAATTAATAAAAAACCAACCACAGTAGGTGGTAGGACGAGTGGCAACAGGAGAACTGTTTCTATGACTGTTTTTCCGCGAAATGAGGATTTAGTCATCCAAAATGCTGCCAAAACTCCAAACAAGAGGGCAAAAATAACTGCCGTCGAAGCTATTTCAATAGAAAGTTTAACTGGAACCCAAAATTGATCATTCATAAATATCAATCCAATACAATGAAGCGATGTTTTTGATAGAGCTCTTTCGCATCACTACTTAATAAGAATTTATAGAATATGTTAGCCGATTTTATTTGTTTGGATGTTTTTAATACCCCGGAGGAATAAAGGATTGGCTCATGATTAGTTGTTGGAATTTTAACGGATAATTTAACATCAGTGGAACTGTTAATATCCGATAGGTAAACAAAGCCAGCATCTACATTCCCATTTTCAACAAAGGTCAATACTTGTCTAACATCTTTCGTGAAGATTAGTTTTTGTTCAAGCTTATTCCATAAATTGGTTTGAGATAATGCGCTTTTAGTATATTTTCCTGCTGGAACCACTTCCGGTGTACCTATGGCAATTTTTTTAATTTCATTCTGGGTTAAGTCTGCTAAGCTATCTATCGTATAATTACTATTTTTTGGTGTGATTAACACAAGCTGGTTTCCTAGAAGGTTTTTTGCTGTTTTTTTATAAACAAGGCCATTTTCGATAAGTATTTTGGCTTTTTCTTCATCTGCAAAAATAAATATGTCAACAGGTGCGCCGTTTATGATTTGCTGTTGAAGTGTTCCTGAACCAGCGAAGTTAAAGGTAAGATGAATATTTGGCTGCTGCTTATTGAACTCATGTTGCAAATCCTTCAAAAGATCCTGCAGACTGGCTGCGGCAGAAATAGTTAAAGTGACTTCTTCAACATTGTTTTGAGTGGTCGTTTTTTTCTCATTTTGGTAGACTGGAGAACAAGATGCAAGGAGCATAAGGCATAAAAAAAATAAAAAGCTACGATAGTAAGGCATGATGTAAATCCTTTCGATAATGAAATAGGTACGAACATAGTTGCATTATACCTAATTCAACTTCGATTAAACAGTCTTTCCCTATAAAGGAAACAAAATTTACTCAAGTTTGGAAATCAAAAAAGACTAAAGAATGGACACTTTAGTCTTTTGAAAAATTTTATTGTATTCTTCGTTCCACTTGCTGGCAAATTTCATCAGCTGTCAGACCGTTTGCTTCAATAACAGAAGCGCTTGTAATGGTATTATTTATACCCATAACGTTTGAATCTAATCCTGTTACCACACAGCAATCACAGCCCTGTGCATCCTGTTCCTGTTTTAATTCAACAATATCATAACCCTTTTCACGAAGTGCTTGTTGAACGTCAGTCAAGGATTGCTCTACTCCTATTTTAGCCAAAGAAAACACCTCCTCACACAAGTAAGCTTTCCATTCTGTGGTAAAAATATTCCTCATTATTTTGGAGAACATAACAGAAACGGTTAGTTAAGAGGGGAGGTGTTTAGATGAGTAATAAACGAAAAAAAGATCCATCAACAATTGGTCTAAACTCTTCGCAAGTAGAGGGACAAGGAACAACGAACACTGAGACTGGTTCACGCCAGGCTGATTCTTCCCGTCGAAAGCAAAAGCGGAGTTAAAAAAGGGAAGGGGGATCTTTCCCCCTTCCTCTTTGCATTGACTATTAAGATACTGAATACATATCTGCAATTTGTTTTTGCAGGTTTGTGTCCTCTAGATATTCATCATAAGTCATCTGTTTATCAATAACCCCATTAGGTGTTATTTCAATAATCCGATTTGCAATCGTTTGGATAAACTGGTGGTCATGTGATGAGAAAATAAGGGAGCCTTTAAAATTAATTAAACCGTTGTTCAAAGCTGTAATTGACTCAAGGTCTAAATGGTTTGTCGGCTCATCAAGTAAAAGCACATTAGAGCCACTCAACATCATTTTGGATAGCATGCAACGAACCTTTTCTCCTCCTGACAACACGCTTGCTTTCTTTAATACTTCTTCGCCAGAGAAAAGCATTCGGCCAAGGAATCCTCGTAGGAAGCTTTCGCTATCATCCTTCGGAGAGAATTGACGAAGCCAATCGACGAGATTTAGGTCACAGCCTTCAAAGAATTCAGCATTGTCCTTAGGAAAATATGCTTGTGAGGTTGTAACACCCCATTTATATGAACCGCTATCTGCTTCAAGTTCACCCATTAATATTTTAAATAGCGTCGTTTTAGCAAGTTCATTTGGACCAACTAATGCAATTTTGTCCCCTTTATTCATGATAAGATTAACATCTTTAAGGACTTTTACACCTTCGATTTCTTTTGTGATACCTTCAACACGTAATAAATCATTTCCGATTTCTCGCTCTGGAGTAAAGCCAACATAAGGATATTTCCGAGATGATGGTCGGATATCATCTAATGAAATTTTATCCAATAACTTTTTACGTGAGGTTGCCTGCTTTGATTTTGAAGCATTAGCACTGAAACGGGCAATGAATGCTTGTAATTCTTTAATTTTTTCTTCCTTTTTCTTATTAGCATCTTGAGTCATTTTAAGCGCTAATTGACTTGATTCATACCAGAAGTCGTAGTTCCCAACGTAGATTTGGATTTTGCCAAAGTCTAAATCTGCGATGTGAGTACAAACTTTATTTAAAAAGTGACGGTCATGGGAAACAACGATAACGGTATTTTCAAAATTGATAAGGAATTCCTCAAGCCATTGAATCGCTTTAATATCTAAATGGTTTGTCGGCTCATCGAGTAAAAGGACATCAGGCTTTCCAAATAAAGCTTGAGCAAGTAAAACCTTCACCTTTTCTCCACCTGATAAATCGGCCATTTTCTTATAATGTAATTCTTCTTCAATTCCAAGACCTTTTAACAGTATAGCGGCTTCGGATTCTGCTTCCCATCCGTTTAGTTCAGCAAATTCTCCTTCAAGTTCCGCTGCACGCATACCGTCTTCATCAGTAAAGTCTGCTTTCATATAAATTGCATCTTTTTCCTGCATAATTTCATAAAGCTTTGCGTGTCCCATGATGACCACTTTTAATACTTCTTGCTCTTCGTATTCAAAATGGTTTTGTTTCAATACAGCAAGACGCTCGCCAGGACCCATTGATACATTACCTGATTGAGGCTCGATTTCTCCAGATAATATTTTTAGGAAAGTTGATTTTCCTGCACCATTTGCTCCAATTAACCCATAGCAATTGCCCGGGTTAAACTTTATGTTAACATCCTCAAATAACTTTCGGTCGCCATATCGCAAACCTACATTACTAACAGTAATCATTTATTATCCTCCAAAAAAACATAATCTAAAAAAGTATACCATAAAAAATGGAGAGAGCGAATCATTTGCGGTTAATATTTGGATATTCATAAGTAGAGGGGAAGAAGAGTGGGTGATAGAATACGCGAGTTGATGTGACGTGTGTCACTTGAAAAAAGTGTCGAAACTATGATGATAATACAGAATTTATAGAAATGCAAAAAAAATGATTTATTTTTCAGATTTTTACTGTAATCTCAGTTTGTTTTGTGTACAATATAAATGAATAGGGAAGGGTAAAGGGGTTTTTTATGATGGCAAAAAATCATTTAATTGATTTTGTAAACAAACTAAAAGAATCAGGAATAAACGTCAGCTTTACTAAACCTAGATCTCAATTTGTATTAAAATTAGTACCACCGAAACAAACTCCTTCTATGACGATTAAATCTTAAATAAAAAAAGCGGTGAATCCTGGATTCTCCGCTTTTTTATTATGCACTTGCCAATAATATCAGCTGAAAAAAGTTTATAATTCATCCATTATTTCATCAAATACTTCTTTTCGATCAAAATCTTCGCCCATTGGGAATTTTTTTATGAACTTGTTGTTTTCGTCTACTAGAAAAGTTAGTGAAGTATGAACGTAGTATCCGTCTCCGGGATCACGGAACTGGAATTTAAACGGTTCAGCAATATCGTTAATATCCTGCAGGTCTTCCTTAATATTGTCGCGATCCCCAGTTAGAAAGATCCAGTTTCCATCATCTTTAATATCAAAGTTTTTCATGTACTGTGTCATTACTTCTGGAGTGTCCTTATAAGGATCAATGGTAATTGTAAGGAATTGAACCTTTTCACCAAAAACTCCTTCTTTTTGTAAATCTGCTTTCAATAAATTCATTTTTTGTGTTGTTGTTGGGCAAATATCTGGACAATTTGTATACATAAATTCGACCAGTTTAAGTTTTTTATCAGCATTCTTAAATATATATGGATCACCATGCTGATCTACCAATGAAGCATGGTCTGGTATTTGCGCATTCGCATCTCTGATAACAAAAAATGCAATGCCCGAGGTAATACCAAGTAATATTAGTGCGACAACAATTATATATGATTTCTTCATCTAGATTCCCTCCCCAATATTAAGATAAGTAAAAATCTCGCTTAATCATATGGACATTTTGTGAACTCTTTCATAATCTTTTTAAAAATCTATAAAATAAAAAAAGGAGAAAATGTTTTCAGAATATATTGAAAAAATAACTAGTTTCTTTTATTATTATTTAAATATACAGATAATATTCATTCGTTTGAAGATAGGAGAAAAAAGGAGTTCTCTTTGTAATTACGGTAATGAACATATTGATCTGCGTTCATTCGATGAAAGGAGAAGTTCTTTGAAAATTAGAAATATTTTTTTTGTACTGGTGCAGCTTATTGTTTTATGGGGTATTAATCAGATGGGGGTTCTTATTGTAAAGGTAACGCATCTTCCTATTCCTGGAAATGTATTAGGAATGCTCATTCTTTTCTTATTACTATACACAGGCGTGATCCGTCTTGATTGGGTCGATAAGGTGTCATCACTGCTAATAAAGCATTTATCCTTCTTTTTTATTCCGGTTTCAGTCGGCCTAATGACACTAGGACCAGTATTTATTAAAAACGGTATCGCTTTAATTATTGTACTGGTGATTAGCACGTTAGTAGGAATAGTTGTATCTGGATCACTTTCGCAATTCTTAGTTCATAGAAAGGAAGCGATCCATCGTGAACAACGTCATCACCACATATAGTATAATTTTGACTATTATTGTGTATTATTTTGTCAGAAGAATTTCGTTAAAATATCCATCACCCTTTACTACACCAGTCTTTTTAGGAACGTCGATTGTCATAGTGATATTGCTGATAAGCTCGGTTAATTATCACGAATACGAAGCGGCAAAGGAAATCATGACCTATCTGCTCGGGCCAGCAACTGTGGCATTAGCAGTACCGTTATATAGAAATCGAAATGTGTTAAAAGCATATTTAGCACCTGCTTTAGTTGGATTGATAACAGGTACGATAGTAACGATTTTGTTAG
The DNA here is from genome assembly GCF_902168435.1 of Bacillus marasmi. Classification (GTDB taxonomy): domain Bacteria; phylum Bacillota; class Bacilli; order Bacillales; family Cytobacillaceae; genus Bacillus_BU; species Bacillus_BU marasmi. Next base: position 95,813 of record NZ_LR656174.1, on the reverse strand, counting down.
CTATCTATATTGCAAAGTTATTCCATCTAGCTAAATATATGTTGGCCTCCCTTAGTATTAAGTCCGTGACTATTCCGGTTGCTTCAGAGGTTTCTAAGATAATTGGAGGAGATACGATACTAGTTGCGGGAATTGTTATGATTACAGGTATGTGTGGTGCAATGTTTGGTCCTTGGTTGATGAATTTGTTAAACATCCGCCACCCTTTTGCGAGAGGTTTGGCGATTGGTTCAATGGCTCATGGAATTGGTACTGCTGAAGTTGCCAAAGAGGGCGAACTACAAGGAGCGGTAGCTGGAGTGGCTATGGGAATTGCAGCAGTGCTTATTTCCACGGTTCTGCCATTTGTGTTACCTTATTTATTGTAGGGAAAAACAAATATTATAAAGAGGCTTGGACATAAGTATTTCAGTTAAAAAAAAATCGAACTATGATGCGAAATTCTAACACTGAATTTCCCAATAGTTCGATTTTTTTAATTCCTTTTTACTAAAAACACTACCCTGAAATAACTGTGCATTTCATTGATGTGCAAAATTTTGGCATGTGGGTCCGTAAACCCGAGTGTTGATTTCCTTGTGTTTGAAAATAAGCGGAAGAATTCCACTTATTTTGGGAAATGCCCATATTTCTCTAAGAATAAAAGGAGTTTTTCCGCTTATTTCATAAAAATCACTGGATTTTGTCTTTTTGGGAGGTGTTAAGCGGAAATTCTACTCTTATTTCACCTCAATTAGCCCCCCTTACATTCAATAACGGGAAATTCTCCGCTTATTTCTCATACCCACATAAAAATCATTCGGTTTTAATAGCGGACAATTTAGTTCTGTCCCAGTTTCTTTATTTTTTTTCTATAATAAATGGACATGATGTAACGGAAGATGCTTACGTAGAGTACAGGGCTTGTCTTTATCGAATTGTTGTGTTTTCGTTAAAGGATATTCAATGATAAAATCTAATTCATATTTACTTTTTTGTGTTTTCATCAGGAGGATCAGAAAATGAGTAAACAAATTCAAAGCAAACTCCTTACCATGAAAGGTTTTTATCTATTAACTTTTTTTGGTGTAGGTAGTATTTCGCCATTACTTAGCGTTTATATGAGTGAGGTAATAAATTTTTCAGGATATCAAATTGGAACCATCATGTCGGTTGGCCCAATTATGATGATTTTTTTTCAACCTATTTGGGGAATGGTATCAGACCGTCTAAATGCTCCTGTGAAAGTGCTAACCACTACTACATTACTTGCAGGACTAATCTCGGCAGGCTATCTTTTTTTTCAGTCGTACTTCGGTTTTTTAGCGATAGCGATATTAGTAGCATTGTTTCAAAGTGCGATTATTCCAATATCTGATAGTGTTAGCCTAGCTTATTGCGGTAGAGTTAAAGCGAATTATGGTTCCATAAGGCTTTATGGATCACTAGGGTTTGGCCTAGCAGTTTTTGTGATGGGCAGGTTATCGGAAATAAACGAAAATGTAATCTTTTATTCATTCTTTTTCGCATTAGCAATTGCATCTATTTTAGCAACGAGACTACCTCAGGAAAAAGCGAACGCAGCAGGGAACAAACGACTGTTATCCGGAATGAGGGAACTGTTCCTATATAAAAAATTCCTTTTGTTTTTAGCCATTACGTTTATGATTTTTGGACCTAATCTTGCCAATAATGTTTATTTTGGTTTATTTGTTGAAAATCAAGGAGGTTCCTATACGGGGATCGGTATAGCTTTCTTAATAGCAGTACTATCGGAGATTCCGTTTATGCGTCTTGCTGGTAGGTTCACACGACGCTATGGTCTGTTACCGGTGGTAGCTGTGGCGGGAATGGTATCACTAGCACGGTGGTTTTTCTATTATACCGAGCCTAATCTATGGGTTATATATGTGTCTGCTTTTCTCCAGGGTGCTTCAATAGGATTATTTATCCCTGCTGCTCTACAATATGTACGTGATATTACTCCAGCTCATATGACTGCTACAGCCATTACGTTGTATTCCGCGATTGGTAATGGATTAGGCAATTGGTTTTGCACTTTTTTGGGTGGAATTATCTATGATCAATATCAAATTAACACGGTTTATCTATTTTTTAGTCTCTTGGCATGTTTAGGTGTAATGTTACAAATATGGCTGATGAGAATTGAAAAGAAAGAAACTGTCCTTAATGAGTCTTTAGTACAGCATTAATAAACTAAGTATAAACGTTCATGCAAAGTTAATATTAAAAAGGAACATGGGTTTTTTTGAGACTATAGGAGGAAACAGAATGTCAAAAAAGGGCGAGTTTCAAGCTAATCAACAACAATACAAAATGCCTGATGCATTGAAACAAGAACAACAAGGGGTTTATCGGGTGGGATATAATGCAACAACCGGTAATACGGCAAACGGAGAAACAAATTTAGGGAAGCGGTCAGATCTTAACCAATAATTGGTCAGGAGGGGTTTTACGTTTGGGAAAAAAACTAAAGGATATGAATTATGTAACAACTGCACCAAAACAAGAAACTTTTACAATCCAAATCGATAGTGCAGTTTCAAATCCAAAAAGTATTCCAGGTGACTCCGTTGATGAACATAAACAGCTTGAGGTGGCAAATTCAATTATTGCTGGCGATGAAATAAAACAACAAAATGAGAATAATTAAAAAAAACGGCCGTAGTTGGCCGTTTTTTTATTCTTCTTTTTTAGCAAGACAACGATCACATTCTTGGATATAGGACTCAGCTTGTTCTACCATGTAATCACCGCATTCTGGGCATACTTTTTTCGGCAATTGACGGAAAAACTCAACTGGGCTTTGAATTAACATTAAATCTCCTCCTTTTTTGATAAGCAACGATCGCATTCTTGAATAAAGTATTGTTCTTGTTCGTTCATCTTGCTACCACATTCCGGACAAACCTTTGTTCCTTGACGAAAATTTTCATTAGCATTTTGATAGATCATTATTTGTTCCTCCCTTTTTATAATACAGTTTATTTTATTATCGTTCTGTTGTAATACAGTATATTATGATTTTCTTTGTTTGTATAGCCCTTTTTTCAAAAAAATCAAAAAATTTAAAAAACAATTTTCGCGTAATTTTGGACATTTTTGGGGGTTAGGAAAATTGCAATAATATCCATATATTAGTAAAGTATCGGTTTTATAGAAAATTGTTGAAAAATCGACAAATTTCTCTTTATTTCCTCATTGTTTTCCATTACAATCATAGTATATAAGACGGCAGAAAATTGGAGGGATGGATACATGGTTGCAACGTCCACAAGTCCCATCTTAATGATGGTAGCAATGATACTAACAATGCTGTCATCATACGCTGCACTCGATTTACTATCCTTATTAGGTACAGCAGAGCGGAATAAGAGATGGTTGTTTTTAGGTGGTACCTTTTCATTGGGAATAGGAATATGGGTGATGAATTTCTTTGGAATGTTATCTGGATATATGAATGGCTCCTTGAGTTTCCATCTTCCAATCGTATTATTATCCGTTATTATCGGTATTTCCTTTACAGGAATGGCATTGAATACCATAACAGGTAAATCAATAACGAAGGCAAATTTGATGCTCGGAAGTTTTTTAATGACTATGGCAGTCATTTCAAATTATGTAATTAGTATGTATTCAATGAATTTTTCTGTGCAGTATAACCAGTTAATCATGTTGCTAACAATAATATTAGTGTTTGGTGGCTTTTTGTTTTCGTTTTGGCTTCTGTATTATACAAAAAGTATTGTTAAGACAAATCATGCTTGGTTAAATCCGGTTGGGGCATTAATTATCTCGGCTAGCATCGTTCAAGGTCATATCCTTTTTACTAGAGGATCAACCATTGAATTTAACAATAATGCTGCTTTTTACCAAACACCTTCCGAAAATATTATTTTTTATTTAATAATATTTGTCTCCGTAATTATTATCGGAGGATTAATTAGTTCAAGTACGTTGATTCACAACCGCTTAGAAACAAGTGATACGAGTTTACGTGATATTACCGCAGCGTTGGATGTATCTTCTATCGTGGCTATCACCAATCCACAGGGGAAAATTACGTATGTAAATGATAAATTTGTGGAAATTTCAAAATACTCCGAAGCAGAATTAATTGGTCAAGATCATCGAATATTGAATTCAGGTACGCATTCAAAAGAGTTTTTTAAGGAACTCTGGGCTACGATAGGTAAAGGCGAGGTATGGAAAGGTGAGATTAGAAATAGAGCAAAAGATGGCACATTGTATTGGGTTTATACGACCATTGTTCCTTTTTTAAATAAGAAAGGAAAGCCATATCAATATGTTTCCATCAGAAACGATATTACAGCTCAAAAAGAGGCAGAGGCACAGCTCCGAAATTCATTGAAGGAAAACAATGATATTAGGTTCGCACTTGACCAAGCATCAATTATTACATTCACAGATGAAGAGGGAAGAATCTTAAGTGTCAACGACAGGTTTTGTGAGCTTTCTAAATACAGTCGTAGTGAATTAATTGGACAGGATTTCAGAATGTTAAATTCAGGATATCACTCTAAGTTATTCTTTAAGGAATTATGGGATACGGTTTTGCAGGGTAAGGTTTGGAAGGGTGAAGTGAAAAACAAGGCTAAGGATGGCAGTTATTATTGGGTAGATACGACTATCGTGCCGTTTTTAAATGAAAATGGCCATCCATACCAATTCTTGTCCATACGGAATGATATTACTGAACGGAAGAAGCATGAGGAAACATTGCATCGCCAAGATAAATTGGCTGCTGTTGGTCAGCTAGCGGCCGGTGTTGCTCATGAGATTCGAAATCCACTGACTTCCATAAAAGGGTATGCTGAATTTCTGCAATTAGATGAAAAGAACCCGGAAAGATTGGAGTTCCTCGATATCATTCTTGATGAACTTGATCGAGTAAATTCAATCGTTGAAGAATTCATGGTTTTGGCAAAGCCAAAAGCTGCCCAATTGGAGGAAAAGAATATTGTTCCAATCATCAAAAATGTGCTGAATTTACTTTCGTTTGAGGCGAGAAAAAAGCATGTTCGATTACATTTCAATACAGATCAAGAGATTATTCAAGTTGAATGTGATGAGGATCGGTTGAAGCAAGTATTTTTAAATTTAGTAAAAAATGGTATTGAAGCGATGCCAAACGGGGGAGATTTACGAATATTTACCAATGTAACGGCTGGAAAGGTTGAAATATCCATACAAGACAGTGGAGTCGGAATTCCTGAAGAAAAAATAAAGAAGCTAGGGGAACCGTTCTATACTACTAAAGAAAATGGAAATGGTCTTGGGCTTATGGTCACCTTTAAAATAATTGAAAGTCACAATGGAAGCGTCTATATTGAGAGCGAAGTCGATAAAGGAACTACCTTTAACATTGTCTTACCAGCACGACCAGCTTAATAACGTGAGCAATGTCACTGCTTGCGTTATTTTTTTTTAATAAAATGTACTTAAAGTTTAATACCTTTATACTACATTGTCGTTTATTATAATAACATGGTGTTTTATAAATATTTATCTGGAGGGGACAACGTGGCGATTGAAAGCATAAAAACAGTATGTGGATACTGTGGCACAGGCTGTGGTCTAATTGTTGAAGTAGAAGACAATCAGATTAAGCGTATTAGAGGAGATAAGGATGCACCTGTAAATAATGGTCAGACTTGTGTAAAAGGTGCATTTGCATATAAATATGTTCATGCGCCATCAAGACTTAAAAACCCATTAATCCGCAGGGCTGGGGAGCTTGTGGAAACGACGTGGGATGAAGCGTTACAGTATATTGCTGATCGCTTAAACTCTATTAAAGCAAATTTTGGTCCTGAAGCCATTTCTTTGTTTGCTTGTGCAAGAACGACAAATGAATCAAATTTCATTACACAGAAATTTATGAGAACTGTCGTACACAGCAACAATATTGACGGCTGTAACCGAACGTGACACGCTCCTAGCGTCGCCGGTCTGGCGACTGTTTTTGGAAGTGGTTCACCAACTAGCCGTATTGAAGATATTAATGAAGCAAAAGTTCTATTGTTGATGGGTTCTAATACAACTGAGGCTCATCCGATTATAGCTAATCGAATGAAAAAAGCAGCGAAGGCTGGATTGAAAATTATTGTTATTGACCCACGAAAAATTGATATGGTGAAGGTTTCGCACCGTCATCTGCAAATTAATGTTGGCTCGGATATAGCTTTTATCAACAGCATGATACATGTCATCATCAAAGAGAATCTTTATGATGCTGAATTTATTCAAAAGAAAACCTCTGAATTTGAACAATTAAAACAAATGGTTGAGATGTATACACCCGAATATGCTGCATCCATTACTGGAATATCAGCTGAGGATATCATCGAAACTGCAAGAGAGTATGCAACATCCGGAAGTTCGATGATTGCCTATACTCTAGGTATTACTGAGCACCATTGTGGTGTAAATAATGTCTTTGATATAGCGAATCTTGCGCTATTAACAGGTAATATTGGAAAACCAGGCACAGGAATTATGCCGTTACGTGGTCAGAATAACGTACAGGGTGCAGGTGACATGGGATGCTTGCCTAACCAATTAACAGGTGCAGTAAGCATTGCTGATGATGAAAAACGAGCACGCTTTGAAGCTCATTGGGGTGTGGAAATTAACCCAATTGCTGGTGATACACAAACAAGAACATTCGATCGAATGGAAGCAGGTGCTGTGAAGGCGTTGTATGTAATCGGGGAAAATCCGCTTATGGCCGATGTTCACATGAATCACACAAGAAAGCTCCTTGAAAATCTTGATTTATTAGTAGTTCAGGATATTTTCTTAACGGAAACAGCACAAATGGCTGATGTAGTTTTACCGGCAAAATCATGGGGCGAGGTAGATGGAACATATACAAATACTGATCGCCGTGTTCAACGGGTTCGCACTGCAGTACAATCACATCCAAATGTGAAGGAAGACTGGCAAATACTTTGTGAATTGGCAGAAAAAATGGGTTATTCCATGTCGTATGAATCAAGTCAACAAATCTGGGATGAAGTACGTGAACTTGCATGGGAAACATATGGTGGAATTTCCTATGATCGTCTTGATAAGGAATATAGCATACACTACCCTTGTCCGGATGAAAATCATCCAGGGACTCACTTATTACACGAGCATTTCCATGCAGAAACAACTGAAGATGTAAAAAAATCTTCATTCGTTCCAGTTGATTACACTGCTCCACTAGAAATGCCTGATGAGGAATATCCATTCATGTTAACGACTGGCCGTCGTTATGAGTCATATAACACTCATTCACAAACAAGATTCTACGCTGATGGTGTTAAGATTAAGCAAACTGAAGAGACATTGGATATTCATCCTGAAGATGCTAACGCATTGGGTATTGAAGATGGTGAAGTTGTACACGTTAGCTCCCGTCGTGGTGAACTGACTGTTAAAGCAAAAGTAACCGAACAGGTTGTACCTGGATTAGTGTTTATGAGTTTCCACTGGGCTGAAACGCCAACAAATGTATTAACATTGAACGAATATGATCCAATTTCTGGAACAGCAGAATTTAAGGCTTGTGCAGTTGCAGTTAAAAAATTATAAGCATGAAAAAACCAGGAGATTCTCCTGGTTTTTTATCCTATTCATAAACTCTATTCTATTTTCCTTCATTTTTTCCCCACCAACCTTTTATTCTAAAGAACATTGCAATTGATAAACCTCCGCCAAACATCACAATTAACGCCGCCGGATAACCGTAGTGCCAAGATAATTCTGGCATTTTCTCAAAGTTCATTCCATATAGTCCTGCAATAAACGTCATTGGAATAAATATGACACTAACCAAAGTTAAAGTTTTCATGATGGCATTTGAATGATCTGCTTTTAAGGACATTTGCAAATTATATATGCTGACTAAATTTTCTTTGAACGTATCAATGGCACTGATAATTCTTGAATAATCACTTTCAATATCTTGAAAATAATAAGTTGATTCTTCATTCGTATACGGGAATTCCTTTGTAACAATTTCTTTGATGACTGACTCCTGGGGCTCGATAATCTGCCTTAGCTCGTGGAGCTTTGTTTTCCAGCGATATGCAGTTTTGCCTATCCTATTTTCAAATGGGTCTTTAAACACACTCTTTTCTAGATTGAGGATTTCATCCGCAATTTCATCTATAGCAGCCAAGTAATTTGCTGAAATGACATTAATAATATGAAAAAGGATATGCCCAGTATGAGACATTCTCATTTGCTCTTCGTTAAATAGTTTTGTTAAGGAATCCTTTAATCCGATAATTCCTTTTTCTTCTATGGTAATGACGTAATTTTTTCCAACTAATATGTTGATTTTTTCAGTTTCAAAAGAGTTATCCAAGGCGGTTAAGCAAATAACAGCTTCATTTTTGTACTCGTTAACCTTGGGGATGTCAGAAAAGGTGAGGAGGCTTTGTTTTGCATGATCATGCATTTTTATTTGAGTTAAGCTAGGGTCTTGGATATCACATCTAAGACCAAACCAGAGAATTTCATCGTCATCACGAGGAATATGAAATGATTGAACTGTTTTAATTTGGCCTGTCGTTGAAGTGAAAAGTAGCATAAAACCCTCCTTTTTGACGATGAAATTAAAGGCTCGTTTAGATATAAACGTACTATTCCCAAACTGGCTTGTATTTATTTTTTGGTCTCAACACTACTGGATTTGACTGGTTTAATAAAAAATCCAGATAGTGTTTTTATCGTGTTTTTAGATTGGTATTCAATTTTATCTGCTAAATCAGCAATCCTTTCAAATATCACTGCTTTGAGGTTGTCTAGCTGTCGGTTCATTTTAAAGGTTACAGCTTCTTGAGCTTGAATACGCTCCATAACTGTTTGATGATATACATCTTGAACTTCAATTTTCTCAGATAACTTTTTATTAGAAGTGATAACTTCCTGTTTTAGCTGTTCTGAATCGTTTTTTAAAGCAGTAATTTTTGCTAATAAATCTTGTGTTCTTTGATCCTGAACTGTTAATTGTGCAAAAATCGCGTGTTGTTGATCTTCATCAAGTTTTGCCACATTGAGCAATTTTTGTTGCTCATCATTAATTTTGGCCAAATGGTCAAGAACGGTTGTCTCTAATGTTTCCAGGTTTTTTAAAATTGTTTGCTGATTTGAACATTGATTTTCAACGGATGCAACAAGCGACATATTCTGTTCCTTCAGAGTGGTGGTCGATTTCTGAAACAGCTCTTGAACGGCATCGACAGAATGAGTCAATTTTCGATTGATTGTTTCTTGAAATTCACGAAATTCAGACATAGCATCATGACGATATTCCTCTTGATTTGACGCCTTTTGTTCAGATGTTGATAAGTGAATCTGAGGATAAAGCTCTTTATTAATAAACAACCCCATGAAAACACCTCGTTTGCAGAATTTAATTAAACTTCTTTATCCTATGACCAAAATGCGATTATGTTATTTCATCATCCTTTTTTGCTTTTCACAACCATAACGGCTATCATAAAAATAAAAACAAAAAAGGTGAGCAAATATGAATTGTAAAATTAATCGATTAGCCGCAAAGGCACTAAAAGAAATGTTAGAAAAGAACGAAGCTGCCCAGGGGAATATGATTCGTGTTTATGTAACCCATATGCACGGTGATCACGCTCATTATGATTTAAAGTTTGATACACCAACTGAGCACGATGAAATAGTAAAAACAGATAAAGGAATTGACATTATTTTGGATACCCGAGATGAATTCTTGGACGGTGTCTGGATTCAATATTTCCAAGTGCCTAAGGAAGAATTTGTTATAACAAACCCATCGAAACAACATCATCACCATCACTAAACAAGAGGAAACTCAAGGGAAATTAATCCTTGGGTTTTTTTTTGATGATTATACAACATACGGGAAAATATATGTATGATATTTTTACTTTTGTCGTTCAAACTAAAGTTAAGGTCACACAAAAGGGTGAGACAAATGATATTTTTTGCGTGTACTAATTATAATGGAATTAATCCTGAAACCTATGATGGAATTGTTGTTAAAACGATGGGGACGCCTAATATAGTAGTCGCAACCTTTAATTCCTATGATCCAATGTATGATTATCAAAACTTTATTAGTTGGGCCGAAAGTATAGGTGATGATAACGTTGGCTTTTGTGACAGCATAAAGCAATTTGCGAAAGACTATAAACAAGTATCGGCGCCTGATTCCGAGAATATGCTCTCCATGGTTTATGGTGAACATCAGGATTGTTAAACTGGCAGAATTAATTTACAAAAGGATGGGATCTATATGTCATTGGAATGGTTTGACCGAGTTAGTGGTGAACTTCAAGACCACCTTGAATCGATTTGTGCGAAATACGACCAGGTCGGAAATATGACTGTTGAACGCGGTGCAAAGTATCCGAGAATCGAATTTTTTGTTGAAACAGAAGACGATGAGCGAGTATATTTTTGTACGCTCTCCTATGATCCCGCACATGAAGACTTCTTTTTTGAGTCCTTTGATCCAGATTTAGGACAGACATCGAGGGTTGTTTTATATGATATTGAGGACATTGTTGACGCAGTTCATGAGAGTCTTCACGATTTTATTAATGATGATGAGTTAGAGGATGAAGAGGAAGACGAGCAGCAAGTTGATTATTACTTAGATGAACCTGATGATGCTCAAGACATTTTTGAAGAAATTGAAGTAGAATGGGAAACTCCAGAAGTAACGGCCTATCTCGAGGATGATGAAGTTGAGGTAACCTATCAATTTGGGATTATTACAGAGACTGGTGACGGAGTATTAAGAAGGATAAATCGAATTTGGACTGATGAAGAAGAATTAATAAAGGATGAGTCTAATTTTATTTTTAGTAGAGAAGAGGCGAGCACAATTATTGCAATGATTGCGAGCAATATGGATAAAATGAGCAGCGTAGATTTTCAATAATCAAAAAGGGCTCCTCAGCGATGAGAAGCCCTTAAAAAATTTATGTAGTACCTTACCAGTAATATTCTCCTTCTTTTGTTAAACCTGAGTAAGTAAAATATTCCATAGAAGGTGATGGAATAAATCTTCTATTTTGATTGTCGATAAAGCCAGCACCTTTGGTTGAATCCTGGTCTTGCCACGTACCATCAAGGAGGACTTCGTTCCAGGCGTGCTCATTTCCATATACAACCTTTGTCTCGATTCCAACTGCGCGATGTAAGGCGGCATTTAAGTGTGCATAACCCATGCACATGGATTTTCGCTTTTGCAGTGTTTCTACCGCTGAATCAAAATCAAAATCAGTAAGATGTTGAACTTGAAAATAGTAATCAGCATCATATTCAATATTCTCAATAATCCAGGTGTAGATGGCTTTAGATTTTTCGAGTTCAGTTTCCTTATCGGCAGTTAATTGCTTAGCTAATGCTTGAATTTCGTTATTGTCGCTTTCAACCACATCACTTGGTGTTAAAAACGGATTATGGTGAAAGGTATTCATCAAGAAGTAGGATATTCCAGTCATTATTCCGTGCTCTTTAGTACGTGCATGACCGAGTTCGTTGATAATTGGGTTGGTTGGAGTCGTGAATACCATCGCAAAAACAGTGTTTTGATAAAAAAAACCAAAGCAAAAAAGAATGACAAGAACTATTGCACCTTTTACTTTCATAATCTTGGTTTTTCCTCCATCTCCTGTTTCGTTTTGAGACTTTTATCACTGTGATTTATATCACATCATACTATATACCTTTTTTTAGAAAAATTCAATAGCTTAAATATTCAGTTTTCTAACAAACAAAATAAAGCCAAGTATCAATACTTGGCTGACAATTTTTATTTTTATTTTATAAGATTGGTGATAATAATCGTGATATGGATTCTTTTGTTTGAATTAATATTGAACGCTTTTGATATTTTTCCAAGGTTAGTTCAGAAGATAAACGAATATCTGTATTGAAAATAGTAGCTAAATTTTGGGCAATGTCCGGGTGGTATAAAAACGCGTTCACTTCAAAGTTAAGGCGGAAGCTCCGAACATCAATGTTTGCTGTGCCAACTGAGGCAATTTTACCGTCAACGACAATCATTTTTGCATGGAGAAAACCATTTTCGTATGTGAAAATTTTTACGCCGGCTCGTAATAATTGGCCAGCGTTAGAATAAGTTGCCCAGTACACAAAAGGATGGTCAGGTTTATTTGGAATCATGATTTGGACATCAACCCCAGATAAAGAGGCAATTTTTAAAGCGTCCAGTAAGCTCTCGTCAGGAATTAGATATGGTGTTTGTATATATACATATTTCTTTGCAGATAAAATCATTTTAATATAACCATGCTTTATTTGTTCCCATTCTGAATCCGGTCCACTTGAAACGATTTGAATCCCTATATCCCCATGCTTTTTTTGAGTTGGATAATAATAATCTTTAAAGGAAATTTTCACCTTAGCTGCCTGATTCCAATCGAGCATAAACCGTGATTGGAGACTATTTACTGCCTCTCCAACAATCCTAAGATGTGTATCACGCCAATAGCCGAAGCGTTGATTTAAACCAAGGTACTCATTGCCGATATTAAAACCACCGATATATCCAATTTTACTATCAATAATTGCCAGTTTACGATGATTACGATAATTAACCCGCAAGTTTATTAGCGGGATTTTCCCAGGGAAGAATGGTACAATCATTCCTCCTGCTTGCTCAATTTGTCTTTTAAAACGTCTCGATAGATGCCGTGAACCACTATCATCATAAAGAACCCTGACCTCGACACCTTGTCTAGCTTTTTCTGCTAATAAGGTGGAGATTTTTCTACCTAATTCATCATCGCGGATAATATAATATATAAGGTGTACATGTTCCTTTGCAGCCCTAATATCGTTCAAGAGTGTTTCAAATTTTTCATGGCCATCGGTGAAAATATATAATGAATTGTTTTCTGTATACAGTGCTTCGTTATTATTTAAGTGTAAAAAAATCAAATCGTTATAATTCTGAATAACAGGATTTCGAAATTCAGATCGATTTTCTTCAATTAATTTCATTTGAGCAAATACAGCTCTCTGTATATATGTATGTTCATGCTTATCCCATTTGAAAATTTTGCGGCGGCTCATATTTTGTCCGAAAATAATATATAATATGAAACCTAATACAGGTATAAAAATTAGGACCATTAACCATGCCCATGTAGCACTAACATTACGCCGTTCTAGGAATACTACGACACCTGCCAAAATGATGTTTAATACCGTTAAGATTCCTAAAAATACGGTTGCAATCTGCATTTTTATCTCCTCTCCAACAATCTAACCCATTGTAGAACTTCTATGCTAATCCTTATTATTAGTGATTCCCCTATATGCTTAAATAAAATTTCTCCTTCTCTAACTTATAACACATTGCCACGCAAGATTACAAAAAAAGATGATTAATAAAGTGAGTGAAAAAGCAAATGATGTGTATTGAACAGAATATTTTGAAATGTAAAAGGAAATATGAGCGATTTGGCGAATTAGTTTCGGTACAAAGAAATCACATTGATCAAAAAAAGTCACCAGATTGAGAATGAAACGGAGCAAAAGCTAATGACTCAAAAATTGATTAAGTTTTCAAATCACCTCTATTATCTTACACCATCACACGTAACAGATCGTCCCGTTTTAGGAGCAATAGTAGGAAAGAAACATGTATTAATGGTGGATGGTGGAAATTCTCCCAATCATGTTGAGTTATTTTTGCGTGAATTAGAGAAACAAGGGGTAAAACCACCATCATTGGTTTTATTAACTCATTGGCATTGGGATCATATATTTGGTTTGTCTGAGCTTTCTATCCCTATCATAGCTCAAAATAAAACAATTGAAAAAATAAAATATTTGAGTGGTTTATCATGGGACTTAGCATCTCTAAACTATAGAGTACAGACAGATGAAGAAATATCATTCTGTGCCGATATGATGAAGAAAGAATATGGAGAATCAATTGAACAAATTCAAGTCGTTCATCCTACAATCGGATTTAATAAAGAGCTTTATTTAGATCTTGGCGACCTTTCCTGCAGGATTGAACATGTTGGGGGAGATCATGCTGAAGATTCAACAATTATTTATATAGAAGAGGAAAGATTTATGTTTTTGGGTGATTCAACTTCGTGTGACATATATGCAAAAAAAAGGAAATACACAGCGGGGAAATTGATTCCGCTAATGAATCGCCTCGAGGAATATGAGGCAGAATGGTACTTGCATTCCCATACTGACGCTCCAATAACTCGGCAACAATTTATCCAGGAGAATCAAGAGTGTAGAGCCATTATGAATAGCATACATAAGCTTGGTCGTGATTTTTTATCAATTGAACAAGAGGTACAATCCGTTTTTGGAAGAGAATTAACAGAGGATGACAAAGAACTTCTCCGTTATTTTCTAAACGGATATGAGGCTTGACGAATAAACATTTTTTTTGCAGAAAAACCAAGAAAACTTAATGTTCACTGGACAAATAATGTCAAACTTTTTTTCTAGACAATTGCTGTAAACGGGAGTAACATAATTCGTATATTCAAAAATTCAAATATATAAATATTGTGAGGTCGGTATATTTGTGATGCGTTATTTGAGCAGAAGTAACAATTATTCAATGGATAGCCTTCGTAAAGACTTTTTATCAGGCACAATAGTTGGCGTCATCGCCATCCCACTTGGTATGGCCTTTGCAATAGCATCAGGTGTAAAACCGGAATATGGTATTTATACTACGATTATTGCAGGGATACTCATTTCGTTACTTGGAGGCTCAAAATTCCAAATCGCGGGGCCAACAGGAGCATTCATCCCAGTTCTACTAGGAGTTGTAATGACGTATGGTTATGAAAACCTGTTAATTGCTGGATTTTTAGCAGGTGTCATGCTGCTGTTAATGGGAATATTAAAATTGGGTTCGCTAATAAAATTTATTCCTAGACCAGTTACAATTGGCTTTACCTCAGGGATAGCTGTCATTATTTTTACCGGGCAAGTTTCAAGCTTCCTGGGATTAACTGGTATAAAGAAGCATGAAGAGTTTATTGCCAACCTTAAAGAAATTATTCTCCATATTCATACGATCAATGGATATAGCATCTTAACAGCTGTCATCTGTCTGGTGATTATCGTCTTCTCTCCAAAGTGGTTTCCGAAAATCCCTGGACCGATAATCGGGCTATTAATATCAACAATCTTTGCAGCAGTGTTCTTTCCCGGACAGGTTGCAACAATTGGATCAGCTTATGGAGAAATCCCAAATAAACTTCCGAGCTTCCACTTACCAAATTTTACAATAGAAAATATTATTAAAATGCTTCAACCAGCATTTGTCATCGCCATCCTCGGAGGAATTGAATCCTTACTATCAGCTGTAGTAGCTGACGGGATGTCCGGGACAAAGCATAATAGCAATAAAGAATTAATTGGTCAGGGTATCGCGAACATGGTCACTCCATTATTTGGTGGAATTCCTGCAACAGGTGCGATTGCACGTACAGCTACTAATATCAAAAATGGTGCAGTTTCACCGATATCAGGAATTATTCACGGATTAATTGTTCTCCTTGTACTATTGTTATTTGCACCATTTGCATCACACATTCCATTAGCGAGCATGGCTCCGATTCTGATGGTCGTAGCCTGGAACATGAGTGAACGAAAGGAATTTGCCCATGTTCTGCAAACAAAATCAAGTGACTCGCTTATTTTAATTACAACCTTTTTATTAACAGTTTTCACCAACCTTACAACAGCAGTTGAAGTTGGTTTAATATTAGCCGCTATTCTCTTTGTTAAGCGAATGAGTGGATTATTAACAGTAGCAAAAGTATTGCCAGATCAGGACTCAGAACAAAAAAAGGTAAAGCCACATGTTGTTCACGAAGGACATGATTGCCCACAGATTAGCATCTTTACAATAGAAGGCGCACTGTTTTTTGGAGCAGTCCAAATGTTTGAAAAATCAATTATGTCAACGATTAATCATCGACCACTAGTGTTGATTTTACGAATGGGTAAGGTTCCATATATGGATACAACAGGTGAGGGGACATTAACCAGCATTGTGAATAATTTTCAAAAACAGGGTGGTCAAATCTTGATTTCAGGGATTCAAGCACAACCATTGGAGGTTATACGTAAAACTGGACTGATTCATGAGCTAGGGGAAAACCATTTGTTTGAACATACTGGTGATGCCATTAATTTCGCACTTACTAATTTGAATTACAATAAGTGTATAGGATGTAAGCATTTCGCTTTTCAGGAATGCTCGCAGCTTTCAAAACCTCAGCAAATGCAAGAAATTGGTCGAAAAATGACAGTTCAAGTATAATAAAGGAAAAAAGAAAGGACTATAGCCGTAAAAATAGAAATAGGCTATGAGCCCGAGGGGATTTAGTGGAGGATAATATGGATTTACAATTACAGCAATTTAAAGCGGATTTCTTTAAGGCACTCGCTCACCCTTTAAGAATCAGAATTCTTGAGCTACTTAGCGAGGGGGATAAAAACGTTAACGAGTTGCTAACGATTATTGGAGCAGAGGGTAGCTCTGTATCTCAGCAATTGAGTGTTTTGCGTAATAAGAATATTGTAACAGGTACGAAAGATGGTAATCGGGTACTTTATTCATTACGAGACCCGATGATCATGGACTTGTTAAATATTGTTCGGCAAATTTTTAATAACCATCTAATTGATACAGCGATTTTGCTTGATAAGTTTAATGGAGATTTTGGGAAAGACATCAAAGAGAAAGAGCAATCTATAGAATAGCATAAACTAAATTTTCAAAAAAATTTCGTAATAATGTTGTTGTAGGATATCATTAGCGGTAAAATAGCATTTATAGATTTTCATTTTTGAAAGTTTTAACCAAAACTTTTATATAAGGAGATAGTCAAAAATGGACGGCAAGAAAGCAATTGAAATTGAATTAACAACAACCAAAAAAGAAAAACCGGATTTTTCAAATTTGTCATTTGGTAAAGTATTCACAGATCATATGCTTATGATGGATTACAAAGATGGAGAAGGTTGGCATACACCAAAAATTTTACCGTATCAACCTATTTCATTGGACCCTTCATCGGTGGTGTTTCATTACGGACAAACTGTTTTTGAAGGTTTAAAGGCTTACCGAACAAAAGAAGGTAAGATTTTATTGTTCAGACCTGAACGGAATTTCAGACGTCTCAATCAATCAAATGATCGACTTTGTATTCCGCATGTAGACGAGGAATTAGTTTTAGAAGGCTTAAAGCAATTAGTATGGATTGATCGAGAATGGATTCCAGATGTAGAAGGCACTTCGTTATATATTCGTCCATTTATCATTTCAACTCAACCATACCTTGGTGTAAGTGCATCAACTCAATACAAGTTTATGATTATCATGTCACCTGTAGGTGCCTATTATAAAGAAGGAATTGCGCCAGTAAAAATTGCTGTTGAAGAAGAATTTGCGAGAACCGTTAAGGGTGGTACTGGAACAGCTAAAACTGGTGGAAACTATGCTGCCAGCCTTAAAGCTCAAGAGGTTGCAAATGAAAAAGGTTATTCACAAGTTTTATGGCTTGATGGGAAAGAAAAGAAATATATTGAAGAAGTTGGTAGTATGAACATCTTCTTTAAAATCAATGGAGAGGTAGTTACGCCTGAATTAAGCGGTAGTATCCTAGAAGGAATTACTCGTAGCTCCATTCTTGAATTGTTAAAGCACTGGAATGTTCCTGTGTCTGAACGTAGAATTTCTATGGATGAAGTATATGCAGCTTATAAGGATGGACAGTTAGAAGAAGTATTTGGTACCGGTACAGCTGCTGTCATTTCTCCAGTTGGAGAACTTTTCTGGCATGGCGAAAAAATTGTGATAAATAATGGTGAAACAGGAAAGTTATCTCAACAACTTTACGATACATTAACTGGTATCCAAAATGGCACAGTTGAAGATCCGTTCAACTGGGTTACTGAAGTAAAAGAAAACTAAACTGATTAATAATCAAACTATAACAGAAGGACATTGAGACTCGTCTCTTTGTCCTTTTTGATGTTATGTTAATGAAATCTTCCTAAAAAATTCAATTTTGATATTCTTTGTAATTATAAAATTATTATACAATAAGACTGACCATGTATAATTGTACATAATAGAAAATTGAAAATAGACTAAAACAATAAGATATGCTAATCAAGAATTGGAGAATGGGAGGTTTGTGATATGCAGGGAAGCTTAAAATTCAAGGTCCCAATCCTTAACAAGGCTGACGAATTTGATAATTCCAACACCATTATGGAAAATACAGAATATCTAAAAGATGGACGACCGATAATAACTCAGGTATGGAAAGAGGACGAGTATACCTTCATTACCTATTTTATCCCGTCGCTAGGAATAGAAGAAATGCAGCAAAATCAGCTTCTAAATTATCTGATCCAACAAGGTATAAAAATGCCACCTGATTTCAACGAATTAAGAGTATCAACGATAAAATTCAATGACATGCTTAATATGGAATGCTGGAGTATTACAATCGTTGTTAGTGGACTAAATCATTAAAGCGTTTACCTAAAGACATAGGATAAAAACCTATGTCTTTTTTCATAAGGATATTAGGTACCTTAAACAATATAAAAAACAGAATAAAGGTGAAGGTGTTAGTAAATTGCAGAAAATTCAAAACAGTTTGAAACGTTCAACGAAATGTCACAATTGGCAGATTCATTGTTCAGAATTTATGATATATTTAAACCATAGAAAGAAACAAAGCAACTTAACATCTTAGGAGACTCAGCCATTTGAGTGTTCGTTCCGTAAAGTGAACGAGTAACTTATTCTTATCAATAGCTAGTTTCAAAGTAAGGCCATAGTCTTAGTGGTCAATGAAAGTGGCAGAGATCATTTTTTCACTTAAGTAAATGAAATTCAATGAATCTTTAACCTAACCATTTTCATTATCAACATCGACTGGATGAAAAAAGAAATTCTACCTATGAATTAGAAAATACGTAGAATAGAAGTTTTCTACCAGAAACACGATTTCTGAAACAATCCATCAAACAAAGAGTGTAAAGAAATTCTTTGTAAGAAACGGATTAGAAAAGTGTGATGAAGAAATGAAACAACAATGATATCGGTGAATAGTTGTTGAAAAGCTAGGGCAATGATTTAGAGAGTAGAAGTTTATCAGAAGTGATGTAAAAACTGCCTACTAAGAAATGAAATTACTAAAGCACCATTATTAGTAATGTTAATTTCATCATTACACCATTCAAGAACCGGTACTAAAATGAAATAAAGCAGAAGAATAAGCGAGTCTTCGATTAATGAATCGAAAAAATAGTGTTTGTCGGGAACAAAATACTAGTGTGAAGAAACTAGTCATTGAATTCCTCAATCGGAACAAACACGCATCAGTAATTCTATTGAATGAAGTTCTTCTATAACGAAGAAAACATTTAAAGTGTTTTTAAATTAGAATACACTGATGTTTATGGTTGGGTCCCCTAAGATGTTAATACAAAAACCCTTTGGTAAAAGCCAAAGGGTTTTTTGTATTAGGTAAAGAATCGCTTGGATCAGAAATCACAGGTAAGATTAATTGATATTAATTAACCAAAATAACAGTAATTCATATATATAATGAAACAAAACAATTAGGTAATACGAAATAGTTGAAAAAACCTTAAAATTTGTTAAAATTATAAAAATTTATCCTTTTTTCCAAATGTATTTTATTTATTTATAATACTTAGAATAAATCAAGATGAGGAAGTGAAAACATGAGAGATGTGAAATTAGCAGACCTTTTTATGCATCACATTGCACAAAAGTACATTACTCGATCAGGCTTAGTCCATGCGATTTCGGTATCCTATCATGCTTTTGAACTGGCTAGACAAGCAAACGAAGATGTCGATATTGCTGCAAAAGCTGGTTTTCTTCATGATATTGGTCACTATACTTGGTATAAGGATGGAAAATGGGATTATGAATTATATCGAAAAAATGATATTCATGCCATCAAAGGTGCCGAAAGGGCCCACAAACTATTAATCCGGTGTGGTGAAAACCCGGTTAAGGCTAAGCAAATTTCTTTAGCCATTCTTTTTCACACAGATTCGTTTCTACCTGGAGGAGAGGTTGTAAGAACGAAAATGCAAGCGATTATAAAGCAAGCAGATGAAATGGATGAAGAACCCGGAGGTCTTCACCATTATCGTCAAATTGACCAGGATCGTGCTTTAAAAAGCCTACAAATACTTGATCAAAAAATCGATCAAGTATTGCGGGAACAACACAATAAGTTTTAATAGTAAACTGTTTGAATATAGAATAATCAGAATATAAAGTTGAATAAAAATTAAAAGTAGTGGTATAATTTTTTAGGATATTTGTTCAATATTAAGGAGATGAGTATAGATGAGTCAAGTTAGCCAAGATAAAGTAGGATATTTTGGGGAATTTGGGGGAAGCTTTGTTCCAGCTGAGCTCCAAAACGTATTAAACATTCTAGAACAGGAGTTTTTGAAGTATAAAGATGATCCGGATTTTAACGAGGAGCTTTCTTACTATTTTAGGGAATATGTCGGTAGAGAGAGTCCGCTTTATTTTGCTGAGCGCCTAACCAACGAATTAGGGGGAGCAAAGATTTATTTAAAACGTGAAGATTTGAACCACACTGGTTCACACAAAATTAATAATGTTTTAGGACAAATCTTACTAGCCAAGCGCATGGGTGCAAAACGGGTAATTGCTGAAACTGGTGCTGGTCAGCATGGTGTTGCAACAGCAACTGCTTGTGCGATGTTTGGGATGGACTGTACGATTTACATGGGTGCTGAGGATATTAAACGCCAAGCTTTAAACGTGTTCCGAATGGAATTACTGGGTGCAAAAGTAGTCTCTGTTACGAAGGGACAAGCTCGACTTAAGGATGCAGTTGATGAAGCGTTTGCTGATTTGGTGGGAAATTATCGAAATACCTTCTATTTATTAGGTTCTGCAGTCGGACCACACCCATTCCCATCAATGGTAAAGCATTTTCAATCAGTAATTAGTAAAGAGAGTAGAAAGCAAATTCTCGAAAAAGAAGGAAGACTTCCTGACGCTGTTTTAGCATGTGTTGGTGGTGGAAGTAATGCTATTGGTGCATTTGCAGAATATATTCCTGATCAAGGAGTTCGCTTAATTGGTGTTGAGCCATCCGAAGCAGCTACCTTAACAAAAGGTACTCCAGGGGAATTACACGGTTTTAAATGCCTTGTACTTCAGGATGAGGAAGGTAATCCGATGCCAACCTATTCAGTTGCAGCAGGTCTTGATTATCCAGGAGCTGGTCCGGAACACAGCTACTTAAAAACCATTTCACGTGCAGAATATGTTTCAGTAACTGGTGATGAAGCTCTAAATGGATTCCAAGTTTTATCAAAGCTTGAAGGAATAATTCCTGCCTTAGAGAGCTCACACGCTGTTGCATATGCGATGAAACTCGCACCAACGATGACAAACGACCAAATTATTATTGTTAATGTTTCTGGTCGAGGCGATAAAGATGTTGAACAAGTATTTGAAATGCTAAATAAATAAAGTAGATTCAAAAAAAAAAGCGCCGATTGGTGCTTTTTTTTTTATTGTTAAATATAAAAGAATAAGAAGTTTTTTTGGATGGTGAGGAGGAGATTAATTTGGCGTTAAGTAACGAATCAATAAAAAAGCGAATTAATGTGGCAGCTAAGCGCGTTGAAGCAGATTTAGTGATTAAAAATGGATATGTAGTAGATGTTTTTAATCAGGAAATCCTCCAAGCGGATGTAGCCATTGTTAATGGCTGTATTGTTGGAATAGGTCAATATGAAGGTAAAACAGTAATAGATGCGAAAAATCAGTATATTTGTCCAGCATTTATTGATGGTCATGTCCACATAGAATCTTCGATGGTTACCCCATCTGAATTTGCCAAAGTTGTCCTCCCTCATGGTGTCACAACCATCATTGCAGATCCTCACGAAATTGCAAACGTATCAGGTGTTGAGGGGATTCGCTTTATGCTTGATACCTCTGACAATCTGCCTTTACATGTATTTTTTATGTTGCCCTCCTGCGTACCTGCGACACCATTTGAAAATGCTGGAGCCCATTTATTAGCGGATGACTTAGCACCATTTTACCAGCATCCTCGTGTATTAGGACTAGGGGAAGTAATGGATTATCCTTCAGTGCTCCATGGTAAACAACAAATGTTGGATAAAATAAGCAGTGCTCATCACTTTGGAAAGAAGATTGATGGACATGCTGCTGGATTGCATAATCATGCGATTGATGTTTATACATCTGTTGGCATAAAGACAGATCATGAAGCAGTAACTGCAAGTGAGGCAAAGGAACGACTACAGAAAGGTATGTATTTAATTATTCGTCAGGGGTCAGTGGCAAAGGATTTGCCTAATCTCATATCAATTGTCACCGAACGTAACGCAAGACGTTGCCTTTTTGGCACAGACGATAAACATATTGATGATCTCATTGAAGAAGGTAGTATTGACCATCATGTACGACTAGCCATTGAATACGGAATCGATTCGATTACCGCGATAACAATGGCATCACTAAATGCTGCCGAATGTTATGGCTTGGTTGGAAAAGGTGCAATTGCACCCGGATATGATGCGGATATTCTTATTTTGGATGATTTAGAGAAGATAAAAATCAACAAGGTTTTTAGCGGTGGAAAATTAGTCGTAGAAACAGGAAAACTGACGACTGAGATTGTTTCAAAGCAAACAAATATGTTAGGAAATAGCGTCAGAATCAATCAATTTTCAAAACGGAATTTGAAAATCCCTTTAACGAATAAAACGCAGGCAAATATTATTGAAATAATTCCTAACAGTCTTGTTACAAAGCATGTTATTGAGGAGGTTGAAGTTGAGGATGGGTATTTTATCCCATCTTTACAAAAGGACCAATTAAAAATGGCTGTTATTGAAAGGCATAAGCTAACGGGAAATATCGGTCTTGGGATTGTCAAAGGATTAAGGTTAAAAAAGGGTGCCATAGCGACTACAATTGCCCATGATTCCCATAATTTAATTGTAACAGGGACCAATGACGATGATATCATGTTTGCAATCGATAGCATAACAAACATTGGTGGTGGTCTCATTGTTGTTTGTGATAATCAAATCTTAGCGCAGCTTCCATTAGCAATAGGAGGAATACTATCAGAACTAGACTATAAAACTGTGTTTCAACAATTATCTAAAATCAATCAAGCATTAATATCCTTAGGTGCATCAAATCTATTTAATCCATTTTTAACCCTTTCCTTTTTGGCATTACCAGTTATTCCACAACTAAAGCTGACAGATTTGGGTTTATTCAATGTCCAAACCTTTCAGCATATAGGAATACAAGCGGGTAATTAGTTCATATGTTTATAGAAAAGAGGCGGGGGTCATGGTGAAAATTCTCATAAAGAATGCTCAAATCATTACGATGAATCCCAAAAATGAAATTGTAAATGGAGATTTATTAATTGAGAATGATGTAATTAGTGAAATCGGATCGGATATAACAACACAAGGGGTCGATAAACTGATTGATGGATCATCCAAGATTATCATACCTGGATTTATCCAAACTCATATTCATTTATGCCAAACCTTATTTAGGGGCCAGGCAGATGACTTGGAATTATTGGATTGGTTAAAACAAAAAATATGGCCTCTAGAAGCCTCTCACGATCAAGAATCAATCTATTATTCTGCCATGCTCGGAATCGGAGAATTGATTCAGAGTGGGACGACCTCAATTGTTGATATGGAAACTGTCAACTATGCAGACGCAGCTTTCATGGCAATGGCAAAGAGTGGAATTCGGGCTATTTCTGGAAAAGTCATGATGGATAAAGGAAGAGATGTTCCGCTACGTTTATTAGAAAGTACGAATGAATCACTTCAACAAAGTGTTGATTTGCTCGAGAAATGGCACAATTATGATCATGGTCGAATTCAATATGCATTTTGTCCGCGGTTTGTCATATCCTGCACAGAGGAGCTACTAACAGAAGTTCGTGACCTTTCCAACCACTATGAAGTCAATGTCCATACACATGCTTCTGAAAGTTTAGAGGAAATAAAAATCGTTGAACAGGAGCGGGGCATGCGTAATATCGTCTATCTTGACCATATCGGGCTTGCTAACTCACGGCTTATTCTCGCTCATTGTGTTTGGTTAAATGATGAGGAAAAAAGAATCATTAAAGAGCGTGGGATTAAGGTGAGTCATTGTCCAGGCTCTAATTTAAAATTAGCATCTGGTATTGCTGAAATTCCGGATTTAATGAACCGGAAAATCTCAATCAGTCTTGGTGCAGATGGTGCACCATGTAATAACAATCTTGATATGTTTAAAGAAATGAGACTAGCTTCAACCATCCAAAAAAACATTCATGGGCCTACTTCGATGAATGCCTACACCGTTTTTCGTATGGCGACGATTGGTGGCGCAGAGGCGATGGGCTTGCAAAATCAGATTGGGAGCTTGGAGGTTGGGAAGAAAGCAGACATAGCAATCTTAAATCTTGAAGATTTCCATACGTATCCGTCCATTGGAGTTGACCCATATGCCCGGCTTGTATATTCAGCGTCTAGTGCGGACGTGGAGACGACAATCATTGATGGAAAAATCGTTATGGAAAATCGTCGAATCAAAACGATGGATAAAGGTTTGATTTTACGGGAAGCAAATCATTCAATTAAGAGATTATTAAAACGAATTTCAAAGTAAGCAAGAAAAAAATCGTTGAATGCTATTTATCGGGATTACCAGATTTAAATGAAAGGAAGCGGTGAATATGACAAATCGCACGATGTATTACGGAAAAGGAGAAGTGTTTGCATATCGAACGCATGGTGCTCCAATCGTCGGAGTTAAACAAATACCAGAGTCTGATATCAGTCAGAAGGATCATACGATTTGGGGATTAAAAGTCCATGTTGCGATTGGTGGTCAGCAGTTTCTTACTTCCTTTACTGAAGGTGACAACAGTTTGGTTGTTGCAACGGATTCTATGAAAAACTTTATCCAACGTCATTTCGCTAAGTATAAAGGTAATACAACGGATGGCTTTTTGTATTATGTGGCTAAGCAATTTCTCATCACATATCCTCAGATGGAAAGTGTGAAAATTTATGCAGACGAACTCCCATTTTTGCCTACTAATTGCATTGAGAAGCATCAACGCAGGGTCAGTTCGCTCGTTTTTAGGAAATCACGAAATGAGACACCATTTGCAAATGTTGAAATTGCTCGAAATGGAAATGGAATAAAACTTATCGAGCATCAAAGCGGAATTAAAGATCTCCAATTAATAAAAATTAGTGGTAATTCATTTGTAGGCTTTGTTCGCGATGAATATACAACCCTACCAGAGGATTCCAATCGACCTTTATTTATATATTTAAATATTAATTGGAAATATGAAGATGCC
This sequence comes from Bacillus marasmi, assembly GCF_902168435.1. Lineage (GTDB taxonomy): Bacteria > Bacillota > Bacilli > Bacillales > Cytobacillaceae > Bacillus_BU > Bacillus_BU marasmi. The sequence continues at coordinate 70,287 of NZ_LR656174.1, read as the reverse complement.
GAGGTAGGAATCGATGAAACTCCAGTCAGATATGTTTTGGCGGAGCAAGTAAGTGATATCGCTTCTGCTGTTTTTCATGAATTAAATACCAAGTCCATTCAACAATTAATCTATCACATTGGTTTGAAGGTATTAGAAAGATTTCCACAGCTTTGTGAGGTAGGGTTCGAATCACAAAACCGCACTTGGGAAACAGTTGTTGAAGAAATTCCAAATTCTGAAGGAAAGGTCTATACAGAGCCTCGCCCCCCATATGGCTTTCAGAGATTCACTGTATATCGAAACGATTTAGAAAAAGAAAAATCTGCTGGACACGGAGGCTAGGTTATTAATGAAAATCGGTTTAACGACACATGTTCTCGATTTGACCAATGGAATTCCTGCAAAGAACATCAAGGTAGAGTTAGCGGAAATTCATGTTTCACCGGATGAAAGAGTAATTGTGTCAACCGCATTTACAAATGAAGAGGGACGAATTGAATCTGGCCTCCTTTCGGAAATCAAATCTGGTGAATATGAATTGGTATTCCACGTTGGGACTTATTTTTTAATGATGGGAACTCCAGTTTCGGAACCAATATTTTTCAATAAAATTCCTGTTCGTTTCTCCATAAACAGTGAAGTAAAGCACTATCATATTCCTCTGTTAATTTCACCTTGGGGCTATCAAACTTACAGAGGTAGCTGAGGGGATAATCGTAAACATCTTCCTTAATTAATCAAATTTAATGATGGAAGAGGTTGATCATAACATGGAAACATATGATGTTCTTTTTAAAAATGGCCTTATTGTTTGTGAGGATGAAGTCATAAAGGCTGACCTTGCTGTATCAGACGGAAAAATAGTTCAACTTACTCCCTGCCTTTCGAAGCTAAGCGCAAAAAAATACTTCGATATCTCCAATCTCTATATATTTCCAGGACTAATCGATACTCATGTCCATCTCAATGAACCAGGAAGAACGGAATGGGAAGGTATATTAACGGGGAGTAAAAGCCTAGCGGCTGGTGGAGTTACAACGTATTTTGATATGCCTTTAAATAGCAACCCTCCTACGATTAACGAACGGTCTTTTTTGAAGAAGAATCGCTTATCGAAAAAAAAATCGCTCATTAACTTCAAGCTTTGGGGTGGTTTAGTTCCTGGAAATGTTAAGTATTTAGCCCGTTTAAAGGAATGCGGAGTGGTAGGATTTAAGGCGTTTATGTCTGAGAGCGGAATCAAAGATTTTCAAGCAGTTGATGATTACACCTTAAGAGTGGGAATGGAACAAATCGCAAAATTAGATATGGTACTAGCGCTTCACGCAGAAAGTGATCATATCAATCTTCCATTAACAGAGAAAATAAAAGCAGAAGGACGTTTTAGCGGAAAGGATTTCCAAGAATCTAGACCAGTTGCTTCTGAGCTCGAGGCTGTTCAAAAGGTAATTGATTTGGCGAAATTAACAGGCTGTAAAATTCACATTGTGCATGCCAGCAGCAGTCGTGTCGTGGAAATGATTCAACAAGCCAAACAAGATGGAATCAACATTACCGTGGAAACCTGTCCTCATTATCTATCATTAACCGTTGATGATTTAACAAAATTAGGTCCAATTGCTAAATGTGCTCCTCCATTAAGAGAAGAGAACGAGGTGGAACTTCTATGGACGATGTTGAAGGCTGGTTGCATTGATGTTATCGGTTCAGACCATTCTCCAGCCCCAATTGCAATGAAGCAGGGCAATCTGTTTGAAGCTTGGGGGGGCATTTCAGGTGCGCAAACCATGATAAATGTATTACTGGAAGAGGGATATTGGAAACGGAACATATCTTTGGCTGTAATCGGAAGGCTTGCATCTACAAATCCTGCGAAAATATTTGGATTATACCCGAGGAAGGGTAGCTTGAAAATAGGTAGTGATGCTGATTTTACCATAATTGATATACAAAAGAGCTTCATTTTAGAAAAGAAAGACCTTTATTATCGGCATCCGCATAGTCCGTATCTCGGTAAAAAGTTTCGAGGCCAAATACTTGCCACATTTGTAGCTGGTCATTGCGTTTATCTGAATGAAAGCTGCGATATATTCGGCAAAGAGGAGGGCTTTTGTGAACAAAATAAACATAACTAGGATCCTTGAACGTCTTGAGCGACTTGCGCTTTGTACTGAATCATCAAACGGTGTCACGCGGAGGTCTTTTACCGAGCAAAGCGAACAAGCTGAAAAATTAGTGATTCAATGGATGCAAGAAGCGGGAATGGCAGTTCGCAAAGATGCAATGAATAATGTCATTGGACGATTTGAAGGTAAAGATCCCAACATGCCTGTGCTAATGATGGGTTCACACATAGATACGGTCATTAATGGTGGGAAATATGATGGTACACTGGGAGTCATTTCAGCGATTGAAGTAATTCATGTATTACATGAGTCAAAACAAATTCCTGAACATCCGCTGGAGGTAGTCTGCTTTTGTGATGAGGAAGGAACAAGATTTCACACAACTTTCCTTGGAAGTCGAGCGATGGTTGGAGCTTTAACAGCAGATGATTTAACAAAGTGCGATGATCACGGGATTTCAGTCGCACAAGCGATGATGGAAAACGGATTAATTCCGGAATGCTATCAATATGCAAAACGTCAAGCTGGCTCCATATTAGCATATTTGGAGTTGCATATTGAACAGGGACCCGTTTTGGAATATATCAAACAACCATGTGGAAGTGTTTCTGGAATTGCCGGTGTGTCACGCTATACATTTACTATTAAAGGGAAAGCGGGGCATGCAGGAACAGTTCCGATGAAAAAACGCCAGGACGCCTTATCTGGTGCAGCGGAAATATTGGTGAAAATTGAAGAAATGGCTAAACAGTATTCTCCGCTTGTGGCAACTGTCGGAAAACTTGTCGTAGGGCCTGGAACAAGTAATGTCATACCGGGAATCGTAAAAGGAACGCTAGATGTGCGTGATACGGAAGTAAAACGTAAGTCAGAGTACCTAACCAAGCTTTTTGCTGATGTAAATAAAATGGTCAAACGCCGAAATCTTACTTGTCAGTTTGAGAAGATATTGGAGATAGCCCCTGTCTCTTGTTCAAGAAAGATAATCGATTGCATAGATACAGCGATGCTTATCAATGGGATTAACCCTCATCAATTGATGAGTGGTGCAGGCCATGATGCGATGATAATGGCTGAATTAACCAATGTTGGGATGATTTTTGTTAGATGTAGGGAAGGGATAAGTCATCATCCGAATGAATTTGTTACACCTGCTGATATCGAGATTAGTGCAAAAATATTGCTAGATGCTGTTTGGATGATTGCGAATGATGTGTCGGTTAACGAGGTGGAGAGGGAGTGATACAGAAGTGCAGGCAAATCGGGCGAAACAAAGGCTATTGACGATAATCGATGAACGCCAAAAGGAGCTTGTTCAATTTTTGCAAGAGCTTGTTGCTATCCCTTCTGATAATCCTCCGGGTGATTGTCTGAAGATTGCTGAGCATGTAAAAAGTAAATTAACAGAGTTTCAATTTGATTCAGTGAAATTTTATGAAGTGTCCGATCAGGATTTAACAAATGTAGGGATGAAAAAAGCTGCAAATGTCATCGCTTATGAGAATTTCTCCGGCAATCGAGGAATAGAAATTACCTTGAATTCACATGGTGACGTAGTCCCACCAGGAGCCGGCTGGACGCATGATCCATATGGTGGTGAAATTATCGATGGAAAGCTATACGGTCGAGGTGCGGCTGTGTCAAAATCGGACATTGCCACATACACTTTTGCTGCATTAGCGCTTCGTGAGGTAGGTGAAGATTTATCAGGTAAAATTTCGCTGGCGTTTACATTTGATGAGGAAACAGGTGGTGAAATAGGGCCAAAATGGTTACTTGATAGAAATATTATTAATCCTGATATGGCTATCTGTCCGGGATTTACTTATTCAGCCGTAAATGCTCATAATGGGTGCCTCCATTTGGAAGTCAAAATTACCGGTAAGCAAGCCCATGCTGCTGAACCACAATATGGAGATGATGCTCTTGAAGCAATGACCGCAGTTCTTGAAAGGCTATATACCTACAGGAAAAAGCTACATCAGAAAAAATCAACTGTACCTGGTATTGACTCACCGACTTTAGTGGTTGGCAGTATACATGGTGGGATTAATACGAATGTGGTTCCGGATGAATGTACAATCCGCCTCGACCGCCGTCTTATACCAGAGGAGAATCCTGAGATGATTGAAAATGAGCTTCTTTCATTAATTTCTGGGGTGGTTGAAGGTTTCGCTGGAATTGAAGTGGAAATGAAACAAATTCTACTTGCAAAAAGTTTCGGACCTATTCCTGAAACTCTTCAAATTGTTCAGGCTTTAAAACGAAACTGGAATATAGTAATGGGAGGAGATTTGAAAATTCATGGTTCTCCTCTTTATACCGATGCTCGTCATTTTTATGAGGCAGGTATACCGGTTTTATTATTCGGTGCAGGTCCCAAAACATTACTGGAGGCGAACGGACATCGTGCTGACGAACATGTGAAAATAGATGATCTCCTTAAAGCAACAAAAATTGTTGCTCTGAGTCTCTATGATCTCTTAAAAAAATAAGTTGCCATTGAAGGACCCATTTGTGTTTGGTTTATTTGCAGATGGGTCTTGTTTTGTTCCTTCCGAATTATAGCCTTGCTAGAACTGTGGCCTATTCTCGATTACTGGGATTTTCCTCGTTTTCCACTTTTTGTTGCGGGGAAGGAACCTCTTCTGATAAATTAGTAGAAGTGACATCCGTTTCTTTTTGTTGATGTGAGGGAGATTTGGAATCATTTGAGGCTGTACAGCCTGATGCTACAGCGATAATGAGGACATGGCTTCCAATTTGAGTAAGGAATCTCCGTTTCATTTGAAGATTACTCAGTACATATGAAAAAATCACAAAAAAAATCCAATCGAAATTAATTACATTTATACTCTCCTCATAGTAAAAAAATCAATTTTAATACGATCATAACTTTACTGGTAAAAAAATAAGCGGAAAGTGTGAGGATTTTGCTATAATAAGAAAACCGAATATTTAATTAATTTTGATTTTTAGGAAAGGTATGGTTCGCTTGCAAATTAATCGAAACTCTCCTTGTCATTGTGGCAGTGGAAAAAAGTATAAGAAATGCTGTTTAAACAAAAAAAATATTATTCAAATTCACGAATTAAAGGAAGAACGTTTTTTTCAACAAAAGCATAGTTTAGTAGATAAAATTCGTAGTTTTATTATGTCAAATCTACCTTATAGTCAATTCATTCTATTACAGGAAGAATTTTCAGTACGATCAAATAATGCGGTTGCTCCTAATATTCGCGAAGGTTTTTTCCAATTTTGGTTATTCTTTTGTCACCGTTATGAAAACGGGTTGCGAGGTATACAATGGTTTTTTCAAGAACAACAAACAAAGTTATCTGCTGAGGAAAAAAGAATGGCGGAGAATTGGACAACCCTTACATTAAAGGTTGTTCAAGCTGTAGATAAAAATGAAAAGACGGTTGTTTTTGAGGATCTTTTTACGAAGGAACGTTTTACAGTATTGAATTCTAAGGATAATGTCCCAGCTTTTTCGCCATGGTACGGAACGATTAGCTTATTTGAATCCTTCGGAGAATATGATTATTTTAATGGAGTTAGAAGCTTTAATGGTCCGTCAAATATTTTGAACGTAGTTCAGTATGTTCAGGAAATTCTTGTAAAGGAACAACTACCGTTAGAGGAAATTCTCTTTACTAAATATCCGGAACTACTCAGAGTATTGATGGAGGAAGAATACCGAAAAGATGTTGAGAAGGAACAAAATGAACAATTAGAACAGGAAATCCATCAGCATGTCCTTCAATATAAAATTATTAATCAATTTCTATTAAATCGATTTTTCCAAGAAAATAAGGATTTCCTAATTGATAAGCAAAATCAACATCGAGTTACTTTGTCCTGGGTTGGCAATTGGAAGGAATATCTGGATAGTGAATTGACTGAGGCAGTTTTAATCGCTGAAGTGTTCGCAACGCTTTCAATCGAAAAAGATAAATTAATCATTAACAGTTTTGATCAAGAAAAAGTGAATGAACTAAAAGAATTATTAAAACAAGCGGTGTTAGCCATTCAATTATTCTCAGAGAATACTGTTTCATATAAAATTCCGATTAATGGAATTATTAAAAACTCATTTGTCCAAATGAGTAAGGATACACCACCGTATTTCTCACTTTATGCTCAAACAGATTTGTTAACGGAAGTTGATACACCAATTCCAAAATATAACAATAAGACTATTAGACAACTAGTAAAAGAAAATAAACTTGAAGATGCCTTAACCTGGTTGAAGCAAGTTGAAAACAATATGTATCAACAAGCGTTACATCATGATGCCAATTTCCAGGTGACTGTTGACGTCAATACTGTTCGTAAAGAATTAGGGCTTCCGTTATCACCTTTTGTCACCGGTAGAGAACACCGATCAACAAGTTATCGAAAAATTACTAATCCTTATAAACAGGTGGTCGTAGATCCAGAGGATATTCCGTATTATGAAGCGCTTGGATTCAAACCAGGTACGATTAAGAATTTTTATGCCGTTGATTTTGTTCAATTTTACAAAGAGAAAACAATCGGTAAAGCGGAAAACACAACCAGAAAGTATCGGAATAGCCTGTATATCATAAGACAACAGCTAGAAGCTAAAGCTTTTTCTAATTGGGGGGATTGCAGCGAAGCGTTTTGGGTTGAATTACTTCAGCAGCAGCTTATGGAATCAGATTGCACTAAGTCATTTCAAAAGGATTTCATTAGTACAATCAAGGCATTTGCGAAGTGGGTTGATAAACAAAAGGATAGCAATATAGCGAAAACTGCTATTAGTGCTATTGCTAAAATGGAAGACGTGCTTACAAAACCAAAAGTTTTGCAACAAGTCTAGCAATATAAAAAGAGGATGACGGATCATCCTCTTTTTGTGTGGTATTTTTTTACTTTATCCCGCCTTAACGGGAAGTAATACCCCCACCTCAAGATTCTGAGTATACAAAGAGATAGATAGGGGATAAACTGCCCATAAAGGTCCGATTAGTTCAACTAACCATCAGTGGAGGATGAAGAAAACCCCCTCTGATGGAAGTTTCACTTTATCCAAGATTGCTTAACAATGTTTGTTTGTAATTTGCTAAAATCTGTATTTTGATAGTAGCGATCCTTCACTAATATATTCGGTCCTAAACAGGAAACCTCTGGACAATGGCAGCTTAGTGATTTAGCGACAGGTGTCTTCACCCAGTTTTCATATGCGTCCTGTAACGTCGTATTTTCAATATTACCTAATGGTGGAATATCACCAAAATCGGTAACAATAATATCTCCGTTAAAAATATTAATGTTTAATCGCGAACGCCCATCAGGATCATTACGTACCGTGACATTTTTACTTTCATACAATCTCTTTAATAACTGTAAATCTGCTTCATTTGAACTGCACGGATAAAATGGCAGCGTTCCAAAAAGCATCCAAACCCTATCATTTCGAATATCAAGTAGGTGGTTGATGGCGTCACGAATTTCGTCAATCGTCAAATACTCTAACTGACTAGCAAAATCGCTAGGATACATGGGGTGGACTTCATGACGCTGGCAAAGCATTTCATCAACAATCTGTCGGTGAATTTTTTCTAAATAAGGGAGTGTTCTTCGGTTCAGCATCGTTTCTGCAGACACCATGACACCTGATTTAACTAAAGCGCGGCTATTTTCAATCATGCGCTCGAAATACCTTATTCTTTGCTGGACAGTTGGTTTATGCTCCATTCTAGCAAAGCCCGCATTGGCAAAATCCTCTTCATTACCCCAGTTATGTGAAATATGTAAAACATCTAAATAAGGAGCAATCAGTTCGTAACGCTGCAATTCCAAGGTTAAATTCGAATTAATCTGGGTTCTGACACCACGGTCTCTTGCGTATTTAAGTAATGGGACAACATAATTTTTAACTGACGAAAGCGAAAGCATCGGTTCGCCCCCAGTGATACTTAAGGCACTCAATGTTGGGATTTCTTCTAATCTGTTTAATAATAATTCGAGTGGTAGGGGTTCCGGGTCCTTTGTTTGTAAAGTGTAGCCAACGGCACAATGCTCACAACGCATATTACAAAGATTGGTTGTGGTGAATTCTATATTTGTTAGTGTCATCTTTCCGTATTTTTTTATATCCAAATAGGCTTCCCATGGGTCATATTGCGGATTAATCGGTTTTAACATCGCTATTCGTTACTCCTTAATTTATGAAATGAAAACACACTAATTATAGACTAAAATAATTGAGTTTTGTGAAATTTTTTAGACTTTTCAAAAATGATATTAAGGAAGTTTATGATTCTACGGATGGTAGTATGAAAAAAACTAGGTTCGGAATAGGGCATAAGTCGCTTTTTTTACGAATAAAATGTGATGATACTGTGAGTGGACGGGAAGAAGAGGGGGAGGGATATGTCTTTTGGTGCAGATTATCACAAACAGCTGAATACCATAAAAAAAGGCGGCCAGATAAGTAATCATCAAAAATTAATATCTACTGGCAAACTATTTGTTCGTGATCGTCTCGATTTGCTCCTTGATAATGGGATTGAAGTCGAGGATGGGCTTTTTGCCAATTGCCACAACCCTGATTTTCCTGCTGACGGGGTGGTCACTGGACAAGGAAAAATAAATGGTCAAAGGGTATGTTTCATGGCAAATGATCCAACTGTAAAGGCTGGTTCGTGGGGAGCAAAAACGGTAGAAAAGATGATTAGAATTCAAGAAACTGCAGAAAAGCTAAAGATACCTATCCTCTATTTAGTTGATTCCGCTGGAGCAAGAATTACTAGTCAGTTAGAAATGTTTCCTGGGCGCAGGGGAGCTGGTCGAATTTTTTATAACCAGGTGAAGCTCTCAGGATTAGTCCCTCAAATTTGTATTTTGTTTGGACCATCTGCAGCGGGAGGGGCTTATATTCCTGCTTTTTGCGATATCGTTATTATGGTGGATGGAAATGCTTCGATGTATTTAGGCTCTCCTCGAATGGCAGAAAAAGTAATCGGTGAAAAGGTAAGCCTAGAGGAAATGGGAGGAGCAAAAATGCACTGTTCTATATCTGGCTGTGGTGATGTGCTTGTCAAAACTGAAGCAGAGGCCATCGAAAGAGCCAGATGCTATACCAGTTATTTTCCGAAAAATTACTTGCGTCTACCACCTAATTCTCCATCTGCTCCTCCACGACAATTTGAAAAATCAATTGCAGAAATTCTTCCAATAAATCAAAATGTCCCGTTTGATATGCACGAATTAATCCAGCGTGTAGTTGATGAAGCTTCATTTTTTGAAATAAAGGAACTTTATGCTAAAGAGATTATTACCGGATTTGCCCGGGTGGAAGGGAAACCGATTGGAATTATTGCTAATCAATCAAAGGTTAAGGGCGGCGTGATTTTCGTAGATACAGCAGATAAAGCTACAAAGTTTATTACATTATGTGATGCATTTAATATTCCGCTATTATTCCTAGCGGATGTACCAGGGTTTATGATCGGAACGAAGGTGGAACGTGCTGGAATTATTCGTCATGGTGCGAAAATGATTGCGGCGCTGAGTGAGGCCACCGTACCGAAAATATCGGTAATTGTCAGGAAAGCATATGGTGCAGGATTATATGCGATGGCAGGCCCTGCCTTTGAACCTGATTGCTGTCTGGCTTTTCCGAATGCACAAATTGCAGTGATGGGACCTGAGGCAGCAATTAACGCAGTATATGCTAAAAAAATTTCCGAACTCACAAATGAGGAAAAGCAACCTTTCATCGAGAAAAAAATAGATGAATACAAACGTGATATTGATATTTATCGTTTGGCGTCGGATTTGGTCATTGATGCGATTGTTTCTCCGGATTCTATTAGGAGTGAACTAGCTCTGCGCTTTGATGCCTATCGGACGAAGTACAAGGTGTTTTCAGAAAGAAAGCATCCGGTTTACCCAGTTTAATAATGGGGTATGGGGGGAGGCAATTCCTTGAAAGCTGTATGGACACCAACCAGACAATATATAGAATCTACGAGACTATTTCGCTGGATGTCTCGGCTTGGTTTTACAAAATATGAAGATTTTCTCAAAGCATCAACTGATGATATTGCTTGGTTTTGGCAGGAAGCAGAAAAGGAGCTCGGCATTGTTTGGAACGAACCTTATAAGCAGGTGCTACAGCTTGAACGGGGCATCATGTGGCCAAATTGGTATGTAGACGGAAGAATGAATATTGTCTCCAGTGCCTTGGAACGATGGGCAAATAATCCGAAAACAGCACAAAATCCTGCGTTGATTTGGGAGGGAGAACAAGGACATATTCGGCAATTTTCATATAAACAATTACATGAGGATGTATGTCGAGTAGCAAATGGTTTAAGACGAGAAGGATTGCAAAAAGGTGATATAATTTCAATTTTTATGCCGATGATACCTGAAACAGTGTTAACCATATTGGCATCAGCGAAGCTCGGAGCCATTTGTTTGCCGGTGTTTTCCGGATATGGAGCAGACGCAATTGCTAACCGTTTGAATTCGGCAAAAGCCAAATTTCTAGTTACCGCTGATGGATTTTATCGTCGAGGTAAAAAGATAAATATGAAAGAACAAGCTGATTTAGCAGCCGATAAAGCACCTTCTTTGGAAAAAGTAATTGTGGTTAGATCCATTAATAGTGAAATAGACCGGAAGTATAGTAGAGATATTGAATGGCAAAAAATATTCTCTAGTGAACCTCTTTACGAAACATGTATGATGCCAAGTAACGCACCGTTGATGTTGCTATATACATCTGGTACAACAGGTACTCCTAAGGGTGCGGTTCATACGCATTCTGGCTTTCCAATCAAAGCTGCTTTTGACGCAGGGATTGCAATGGATGTCACGTTGGGAGACAGACTTTTTTGGTATACCGATATGGGTTGGATGATGGGCCCCTTCCTTGTTTTTGGAGGTTTGATTAATGGAGCATCAATCATGATGTATGATGGTGTTCCTGACTTTCCCACCCCAGGACGCCTCTGGGAATTGACTGAAAAACATCAGGTTACACATTTAGGAATCTCACCAACCTTGGTTCGAGCATTAATGAAGCACGGTGAGGATTGGCCGCAAAAATATAATCTGAGCTGTCTTCGTGTCATTGGCTCGACAGGAGAACCTTGGAATCCTGAGCCATGGAAATGGTTGTTTGAAAGTGTTGGAAAAGGTCGAATTCCAATTTTTAACTATTCTGGTGGGACAGAAATCTCAGGAGGGATACTAGGTAATGTATTGGTTCGACCAATCGCTCCAATCGCATTTAATTCACCTATACCTGGGATGGATGTTGAAGTATTAGATGATGAAGGAATACCTGTTACCGGAAGTGTTGGTGAACTTGTAGTCATGCAGCCCTGGGTTGGAATGACAGCGGGGTTTTGGAATGAACCTGAGCGATTTGTGAAATCATATTGGTCTCGTTGGAAAAACATATGGGTACACGGAGATTGGGTTTATCGAGATGCTAATGGATATTGGAAGATTACCGGCAGATCAGATGATACTTTAAATATTGCTGGAAAAAGGATGGGTCCTGCAGAAATGGAATCTATTATCGTCGAGCATCCTTTAGTAGTAGAAGCAGGAACCATAGGCATTCCTGATCAAGTGAAAGGTGAGGTAGCGGTTTGTTTTGTTGTGGCCAAAGATAAGAAAAATGAGTCCGAGAGTTTACGTAACGATCTGTTACAATTAATAGCTACTAAGCTAGGAAAGGCACTTAGCCCAAAAGCAATATACTTTGTTAGTGATTTACCCAAAACTCGTAATGCTAAGATAATGCGACGTGTTATCAAATCAGCCTACCTAGGTAAGGACAGTGGTGATTTGTCTGCATTGGAAAATCCAAAGGCATTACTTGAAATTCGCGAGTTAGGAGAAAATAGCCGCTTGTAAATATTGGAATAATGATGCCGGACATTCACTGGAGTGAGAATGTTTGGCTTTTTATTTTGGGTTGATGGTTATAATGGCTATAATGATGAGAAGGAGAGGAGGAGACTAATGTTAAAACCAATCCCAGATCATCTAAAAGAAGGGCTCTCGATATTATTTGTTGGCTTTAATCCAAGTATAAAATCGAGTGAAACAGGGCATCATTTTGCCAATCCGAATAATCGGTTCTGGAAGATTTTACACCAGTCAGGAATAACGCCAAGAAAATATACAACGGAAGAGGATGTAAAGCTATTGGAATTAGGCTACGGTTTTACCAATATCGTGGCAAGACCAACGAAAGCAGCAGATGAAATTACAAGCGAGGAATATAAGCAAGGACGGAATGAGTTGATTAAAAAAATCAACCATTATCATCCGAAAATTGTTTGCTTTGTAGGGAAAGGTGTATATCAGCAGTACGGAGGAAAAAAACAAGTTAATTGGGGTGTACAAACTGGATCTGTGGTTTGGGGAACAATTGACTTCGTGGCACCGTCTTCAAGTGGTCTTGTCCGTATGAAGTTGGATGACATTGTGGATATTTATAAAGAACTAACTAAATTACTTCATCAATAAATGTACATATTTTGTCTTAGTGAGAAAATAATGGTATGATAAACGTGATTTTTACATAAGGAGATGTGACAAATGGCTAAACAAGGATACATAGTAATGGAAAATGGGGATAAAATTGAACTTGAATTCTACCCTAACGAAGCACCAAATACAGTTGCGAACTTTGAGAAATTAGCAAATGATGGTTTTTATGATGGAGTTGTCTTCCACCGTGTTATTCCAGGTTTCGTTTCACAAGGTGGCGACCCGACAGGAACTGGAATGGGTGGACCTGGCTATACAATCAACTGTGAAACAGAAGGAAATCCACATAAGCATGAAGTTGGCAGTCTTTCTATGGCTCATGCTGGTCGTAACACTGGCGGTAGCCAATTCTTTATCGTTCATGAACCACAACCACATTTAAATGGTGTCCACACTGTTTTCGGTAAAGTTACAAGTGGAATGGACACTGTTCTTAAAATGAGAAATGGTGACACAATGAAAGAAGTTCGCGTTTTTGATGCTGAATAAGATACTGTGAAAGAGAGTGCAGCGGTGCACTCTTTTTTTGTTACCAGGAAATTATAAATTGTAATGATGTGGATAAGCTTCACAACGTTATACACGTCCAGGGCAAGCGGCCTAGGGGCTCGGGGTCACAAGCTTGTCTAGTGAATGGGCTAGGAGCGATGGTCATAAGCCAAATCCCTCCAGAGATTATCATCTCTTGTGTGAATCGTCTTACGCCCGTAGCTCCTGAACGAGCCACTTTCACTTTTCCTACAATCCCTTCCGAAAATCAGGATTTCCTGCAGGGCGGACCTTTCCTGTCGCCCCTGATCAAGGCGCTTGCGCTTTTGTTCTTTACTAGATGTAATGAGCATCTTTCTGATTTTAGAATAGGATAATGGGGGAATACATTGGAGGTGCTCGAATGGCAGTAGTTAAACATACAAATGCAGATATTGAATTGCTTGCCCGATTACTGAGAGCGGAGGCAGAAGGGGAAGGAAATCAAGGAATGTTATTAGTTGGTAATGTTGGCATCAACCGAATCAGAGCGAATTGTTCTGATTTTAAGGGGCTTCGAACGATCCGAGAGATGATTTACCAGCCAAAGGCTTTTGAAGCAACAACGAAAGGCTATTTTTATCAGCGGGCAAGAGAAAATGAGAAAAATCTTGCAAGAAGAGCTATCAGAGGCGAGAGAAGTTGGCCTGCTAAATTCAGCTTATGGTACTTTAGACCAGGAGGAAATTGCCCACCTACCTGGTATAATCAGCCACTAGTAGGAAGATTTAAACTTCATTGCTTTTATCAGCCTACAGCGAAAGAGTGCGAAAATATATATAATACATTTGCATAACATAAAAAGCTTGTAGAGATTCTCTACAAGCTTTTTGTATTATTCTTCATTACTTAATCTTAACGCCCACATGTTTTGGTCTTTCCAGTAACGTTTATGGTATTTGTAGTATGTTTCCTTACTATCCTTTGAAGAGCACTTGGAACTACTGCAGGAGCTTTTTGATTTACTGCAAGAACGGCTTCGACTTGAGCAAGAAGAGCTGGAACGACGAGTGCTACGTCTAGAGCTTCTTCGAGTTGAGCAAGAAGAGCTGGAACGACGAGAACTGCGTCTAGAGCTTCTGCGCGAACTGCGGCGAGAGCTTCTTCGAGTTGAGCAAGAAGAGCTAGAACGACGAGTGCTACGACGGGAGCTTCTGCGTGAACTGCGACGAGAGCTTCTTCGAGTTGAGCAAGAAGAGCTAGAGCGACGAGTGCTGCGTCTAGAGCTTCTGCGTGAACTGCGACGAGAGCTTCTTCGGGTTGAGCAAGAAGAGCTAGAACGACGAGTACTACGTCTAGAGCTTCTGCGCGAACTGCGACGAGAGCTTCTTCGGGTTGAGCAAGAAGAGCTGGAACGACGAGTGCTGCGTCTAGAGCTTCTGCGTGAACTGCGACGAGAGCTTCTTCGGGTTGAGCAAGAAGAGCTAGAACGACGAGTGCTACGTCTAGAGCTTCTGCGCGAACTGCGACGAGAGCTTCTTCGGGTTGAGCGAGAAGAGCTAGAACGACGAGTGCTACGTCTAGAGCTTCTGCGCGAACTGCGACGAGAGCTTCTTCGGGTTGAGCAAGAAGAGCTAGAACGACGAGTGCTACGTCTAGAGCTTCTGCGCGAACTGCGACGAGAGCTTCTTCGGGTTGAGCGAGAAGAGCTGGAACGGCGAGTGCTGCGTCTAGAGCTTCTGCGCGAACTGCGACGAGAGCTTCTTCGGGTTGAGTGAGAAGAGCTGGAACGGCGAGTGCTGCGTCTAGAGCTTCTGCGCGAACTGCGACGAGAACTTCTTCGGGTTGAGCGAGAAGAGCTGGAACGGCGAGTGCTGCGTCTAGAGCTTCTGCGCGAACTGCGACGAGAACTTCTTCGGGTTGAGCGAGAAGAGCTGGAACGGCGAGTGCTGCGACGAGAACTCCTTCGGGTTGAGTGAGAAGAGCTGGAACGGCGGGTACTGCGTCTAGAGCTTCTGCGAGTACTTTGTTTGCTGCTCCGCCTTGAATCACTTGTGTTACGGCGGGTGCTCCGCTTGTTGCTACGGCGTGATTCCCGTGAGCTACCTCGAGTACTTTTCCGCGTACTTCTCTTTGAACTACGACGTGAACTGCTGCTTGAACGTTTGTTTTCTGTTGCCATTTTTTGAATTACTACCTCATCCTCGTGAGTCTCTATATCTACCGTTTCATGTTTTCTAGTCCGACCCTTGGCATTAGGGTCTTGGAACATAAAATCTCTTAATCCCCTTTTATTTGCTCCTTCAGCTGCTCTAAGAATTTCATCCCATGAGAAAAATCCCACTAAAGAAACCTCCTTATCTTAGTATCTATTGAAAAGGAACTAAATTATTAAATGACCATAGGGAAAATACCCATCTAGTTCTTTTCTTATATAGCCTACGCCAAGATAAACAAATTGCCTGAGTCATTCGTTTAGAAAATAAAAAAAATGATGAAATACAACAGTGTCATTTGCCTTTTGGATACATACGTATAGATAAAAAAGAAAGGATGATGAAATTGGAAAACAATTCACAAAACAACCTTCCAATTTATCAGGTCTATATTCATCCTTTAGATTTAATCGAACTTAAAAGAGATATTTGGTGTGATGATCCAGTTCCAGCAAAATTAACGATAGGGAGACGGAAGCTCAATATCGACATAGCTTATCGAGGTTCACATATCCGAAAATCAAAGAAAAAATCATATCACATTAGTTTTTTTAAACCAGCCCATTTTCGAAATGCGAAGGAGCTTCACCTGAATGCAGAATATACAGACCCTTCCTTAATTAGAAATAAATTATCTTTGGATTTTTTTTCTGATATAGGTGTTTTATCTCCACAATCCAGACACGTCTTTTTGAAAATTAACGGAAAAAATGAAGGGGTTTATCTTGAATTAGAATCAGTAGATGAGCACTTTTTAGCATCAAGGTATTTGCCAAAGGGAGCCATTTTTTATGCAGTGGATGGAGATGCAAATTTCTCATTAATGAGTGATTTAGATAAGGAAGTGAAGAAATCCTTAGTATTAGGTTATCAAAAAAAATTCGGTACTGATCAAGATGATTTTTTTTTGCAGGAGATGATTCTTAAAGTTAATACAATGCTTAGATCAGAATTTGAGGCAGAAATCGAAAGATACATCCATATCGATAAATACTTACGCTGGCTAGCAGGGGTTGTATTCACTCAGAATTATGATGGCTTTGTTCATAACTATGCCCTGTACAGAAATGGCGATACTGGGCAATTTGAAATCATTCCTTGGGATTATGATGCTACCTGGGGGAGGGATGTCAATGGGAAGTATATGAACGAGGATTATGTAAGGATTGAGGGATTTAATACTCTAACTGCAAGAATTCTAGATGTACCAATCTATCGGAAAAGGTACAAAATGTTGTTGCAGCAAATTATGAAGGAACAATTTACAACGGAATATATGAACCATAAAGTCGATCAGCTTGTTAGTGATGTAAGACCATACTTGTTGCAGGACCCGTATGAAAAAGAAAGAATAAGTAACTTTGATCAGGAGCCAGAGTTTATTTCACGATATATCCAAGCACGGACAAAGTATATAAAAAGTAAACTACCAACATTAGATTAGCATTATATGTGTGGAAGAATATTTTTTTTATAATTAGGCATGTTTACTAGGTCAATAGATGACATTGATACGTAATATATGCATTATAAATAACCATTATGGATATATGACAAGGAGGATAATTATGAACAATGACCTTGCTGAATCATATCACGCGTTTCTTGAGTCATTAAAAGGAAAAATCGTGACTATTTATCGAGGTGGACCAGAATCTAAAACTGGTATGTTATTGGATGTTAAAACTGATTATGTTACTTTATACGCGATGGATAACGATAACAATAATAACGATAATAATAACAATAATCAAAACAACAACAATCAAAACAATAATAATAACAACAATAACAACAATAACAGCGATGATAACAACAATACCGTCATTTATTATCAAGCTAAGCATGTAAAAAGTATTAGTGAGGATTCGAAAACCAATTCTACACAAACCACACAAGTAAGTGATGAGGACATTGAATTTTTTGAAGCAGATGACTTTATAGGGTTAATCAATAACTTTGTTAACCAAACAGTCCAGATTAATCAAGGTGGACCAGAATCAAAATATGGAACTTTGCTTGGAGTAGCTGATGATTTCATCGTCTTATATACTGAGGATGATGGAATTGTATATTTTAATGTGTATCATGTGAAAAGTGTAAGTAAATATGAAGATGATAATGACAACAATAATAACAATAACAATAATAATCAAAACAATAATCGCTATGTAACTCAAAATACTGTAACTTATCCAGAGGTTGTTGAAGCAACCGACTTCCATAATGTATTCCAGCATATGGCACATAAATGGGTATCGATTAACCGTGGTGGTCCAGAAGCTATGGAAGGTGTACTTGTTGAAAATGCAGGCGGCCACTATACGCTTGTTAGTAATCAAGAAGTATTGAGAATTCACCCTTATCATATCCGCAGCATTAGTTCAGGTCCAAAAGGCTCATTAAGCTCAAACAACAACTCAAATGATTCTAGTGATGATAGTCAAAACAACAACAACCAAAACCAAAATTCAAATGCACAAAACAGCTCTGACAGCAATGATAAGGATAACAACAAGAGCGAATCAAAATCATCATCATCAAAATCATCATCATCATCAAGATCATCTTCATCAAAAAAATCCAGCAGCTCTAGTAGTCGTGAAAAAGTCGTTAAAACAATTGACTATGTATGGAAGGGCAAACATTAATCCTGAAGCTGATGTTTAATTATTCCAATATTTGTAAAACCAAATGGTGCATTAGTACAATCTACTGATGCACCATTTTATCTAAATGCCCGTAAAGAAAGGAGGGGCAGAAATGACGGGTATAAAAGAATTATTAGGGAAAGAAGTAGAAATAGAAATATCAGGGAAAACCTTGTTTACAGGATTACTAATCGATGCAGGATTGGACATATTAGTCCTTTTTGATGGTGAGGAGTATTTATACATTCCTTTAATGCATCTTCACAACATTAGTGAGCGGACGATAAAATCAAATGAGGAGAGCATTGAGAAGCCTACGAGTAAAATGCCGTTTCAGAATGAACAGGAAACGATTTCGTATCGAAAAATATTAAATAACGCAAAGGGACAATTTTTGGAAATATTTGTTACTGGAAATCGTTCAATACACGGTTATATTACGAGCGTTCTAAATGACTACATTGTTTTTTATTCCCCTGTATATAAGACTATTTTTATTTCGATGCAGCATTTGAAATGGTTGATCCCATACTCTAGTGCTTTAACTCCATACAAGCTTAGCAACTCAGTATTACCAGTGGTTCCTTCAAATATCCCTTTATCTCGTTCATTTGAAGAGCAATTAAAAAAATATGAGGGCAGGCTCCTCGTATTTGATCTTGGTGATAACCCCAATAAAGTCGGGCTAGTCAACAGTGTAAAGAATAATATTGTAGACCTCACAACAGCAGGCGGACAGACAGTTTATTGGAAAGTGCTACATCTTAAAACAGTCCATATTCCTTAAATAAATGTACAAAAAATACCAATGAGACGAATCTCATTGGTATTTTCGGTAATCTTTGATCATACATTAATGATAAACCCTTAATGGAATAGGATTAGGAATTAATGTTTTGAATACCTGTGTTGGCTTTTACAACAATTTCGTCAAACTTCTTCGCATCTGATTTTTTAGATGATACTAAAGTACCGACGATAGCTGCAAGGAAGCCTACTGGAATAGAAATGATTCCAGGGTTCGTTAAGCTGATAAGTGGATTACCTACAAAGATGGCTTTACCAACCTCAGGTGACCAAACATTCGGGCTTACTGCTACAAGTGCAAGAGCAGTAAATAAACCAACTAACATTCCTGTAATAGCGCCTGTTGTATTAAAGCGTTTCCAGAAAATTGTTAACAAGATAATTGGTAGGTTTGCGCTTGCTGCAACTGCAAAGGCTAAAGCAACAAGGAAGGCTACGTTCATTTTTTGAGCAAATAGAGCAAGGATGATGGATAATACAGCAACCCCAACAGATGCCCAACGTGCTGCAATAATTTGTTCTTTTTCTGTTGCTTTACCACGACGTACAATATGGCTGTAGAAATCGTGTGCAAATGCTGATGCTGCCGTTAATACAAGACCAGCTACTACCGCTAAAATCGTTGCAAAGGCTACTGCGGATACGAAGGCAAATAAGAAATCTCCACCTAATGCTTTTGCAAGTAAAGGTGCTGCCATGTTACCACCAGCATCAGCTGCGATAATTGTATCAAAGCCAACAAATGCAGCAGCTCCAAAGCCAAGGAAGATTGTCATAACATAGAAGATACCGATAATCCAAGTTGCATATACTACGGATTTACGTGCAGTAACCGCATCCTTAACTGTAAAGAAACGAATTAAAATATGTGGTAATCCTGCTGTTCCTAACACAAGTGCTAAATTAAGTGATATCGTGTCAAGAGGGTTTTTGAACTTGTTGCCTGGATTTAAGAAAGATCCTTCTAAAGGTGTAGCCGCTTTCATTTCAGCAAACATTTTCATCACGCTGAAATCAAATTTAGAGAATACAATTAAGGAGATAATGAACGTACCAATCATCAATAATACAGCTTTTACAATTTGTACCCAGCTAGTAGCAGTCATACCACCGAATACAACATAGACAGTCATCAAAGTACCTACAATAAGGACAGAGTAGACATAGTCAATTCCAAGTAAAAGTTTAATTAATCCACCCGCACCAACTAACTGAGCGATCATGTAAAAAATTGAAATCGTCATTGTGTTTAATGCTGCCACACCACGAACCTTTTTGTCATCGAATCGTGCAGCAATCATATCAGCCAATGTATATTTTCCAAGATTTCGAAGTGGCTCAGCAACGATATACAATACTACTAGATAGGCTACTAGGAACCCTATACTATAGAAGAAACCGTCAAACCCATTAAGGGCAATCATCCCGGCAATTCCGAGGAACGAGGCAGCAGACATGTAGTCCCCGGCAATGGCCATCCCATTTTGCCAGCCTGTTAAACTACCATCAGCGGTATAAAAATCACTGGTAGTTTTAGTTTTCTTCGATGCGAAGTAAGTGATTACTAGTGTTAATCCGACGATGCCTAAAAATAGTATAAATGCGAGTGTGTTCAATATTTTTCCCCCTTAGTTCTTAGATTCTTCGATAATGTCTTCAACTGCTGCATCAAATTTTCTGGCTTTACTAGAGTATACGCTGCATAAAACCCAAGTCATGACGAACTGTGCAGATGCAAATACCCAAGCCCAGCTGATATCGCCGAATGCCATCTTATTTAATACGTCAGAATAAGCTGTCGTAAGTGGCAAGGCGAAATAAAACACCAAGAAGAACAACGATAGTGGTACGATGAAGCTTCGTTTTGCTGCTAGTAGTTTCTTGAATGCTGTTGTTTGTACGATTTTCGAGTAGTCCAATTCTGCCGGTTGTTCAAATTCCTTTTTGAAAGCCTTTTCATTAACTCCCATATAAATCCCCCTTATTGATTAATTTCGAGCGGCTAGCCCTCAATCACAAGTCTCATTATAAACTTTTTGAATTATTTTGTAAATTTAGAATATTAAAAATATTTTCACCAATTTTCAACAAATGCATTTGAATAAAATAGAAGATTATGGAATAAAACGCGGGTATTTGATGATAAAAAAGAAAACCAGACCGATTCTAACAGAGGATTAGAGACTGTTATCGGACTGGTTTAATAATTCATGTATTTGATTTAATATAGTGATTTATGCTGTTTGAAAATATTTATTATCAGTTGTGCTAAGGTTTGCATATCATCATGAGTGGTGTCCTTACCGAAGGAAATACGAAAATACTCCTTTGCCCTTTTACCGGTAATATTCAAGGCTATCATTGCTTGCGCTGGAGTTAGAAGTCCTGTGTGACAAGCACTTCCTGTAGAAATGGCAAAGCCATTTCGATTACATTCTAATAGGACCCATTGCCCCTCGATTCCATCCAGACTCATACCAATGATGTTTGGTAATTGATGATGAGGTGGCCCTCCAAAAATTGTAATATGATCTTTAATAGGTTGAAGCGATGTGATAAAGCTTGCCCTAAGAGCATCGCTTCTTTGTTGATTTTGGTCTAATGTATTGATTGCTTTTTTCGCTGCAACCGTCATCGCGGTGATGGCAGGTACATTTATAGTTCCTGGACGAAAGCCCTTTTCATGGGTTGTATTTTTGAAAAAAGGTATGATATTAAGTTGTGGTCGAATGTAAGCAACACCGATTCCTTTTGGCCCATAAAATTTGTGTCCTGATATCGAAAGACTGTCTAGATATGGCGTTATTTTACTTACATCAAGCTTTCCAAATGTCTGTACACAATCACAATGTAGTAAGATGTTTTTTGTTTTGCATATTCTTCCAATTTCTGCTATCGGTTGGATCGTACCGATTTCAGAGTTTCCATGCTGAAAGATGGCTAATACTGTATCTTCTTCAATGGATTGCTGAAACAAATTAATATCAATAATTCCTGATGAATTAAAGGGTAATTTAGTGACTCGATAACCTTGTTCGCACAAACGATCGAGGTGATTATGAACAGATGAGTGTTCAGCAAGAGATGTAATGATGTGGCATCCAGGTTTAATTTTTACAGTAAGCAGTGCTTCGATTGCTAAAAAATTACTTTCTGAGCCACCACTTGTAAAATATACCCCTTCTTTTTCTACGCTAAGCATTTGCGAGAATTCATTCCGACAATTCTCAAGTAAGGTACGCGCTTCTTCGCCAATATCATGTAGGCTATTAGAATTTCCATAGTATTGGGTGGCAATCTTAACAAAGATATTTGCTGCTTCTTCATCAAGGGGACCAGTAGCTGCATAATCAAGATATTTCATGTTTTTCCTCCAATGTACAGCAAAATTCGAAAAAAATACTTGTCATAATATTAATTCTGTGTAAAGATATGTGTCAAGACAGTTGAATCGTCCAGGAGGGAAATAGTCTTGAATAAAGCTGACGTTATTGTAATTGGGAGCGGGATTGCTGCTTTGCAATTAGCGCATCATATTAGCGCGGATAAGAATGTGAGGATACTCACAAAGTCGAGTGTGAAGGCTAGCAACTCTTCATTAGCTCAAGGCGGAATTGCCGCCTCCATTGGAGCGGACGATCATGTTACTCTTCATAGTAAAGATACAATGGAAGCAGGCCGTTTCCATAATAATGAGGAAGTCGTAATTAAAATTACAGAGGAAGCGCCTCTTTTGATTCAAGAATTACATGAAGCAGGCTGTCCATTCGATCAAGATTCCTCTGGAAAGTTAAAACTAGGAATGGAAGGCGCTCATAGTCACTACCGAATCGTCCATTCCGGTGGGGATGCTACAGGAAAAAATGTCATCGATTTTCTCGTTGATACTCTTCCTAAAAACACCTCAATAATTGAAAATATGTTTGCTTATGAATTATTAATAAATGATATGAATCAATGTATTGGTGTGAAAGTAAAGGATGAAGCTGGCAATATTCATTGTTATTATGCAGACCATACAGTAATCGCAACCGGAGGGTGTAGTTATGTATACAGCCTGTCTGCCGGTAGTCCGAACGTAACCGGTGACGGAATTGCAATGGCCTATTTAGCCGGTGCAGAAATTACTGATATGGAATTTATTCAATTTCATCCAACAATGCTCATAAAAAACGGAGAAGTTAAAGGACTGATTTCTGAAGCAGTCCGTGGTCAAGGCGCAAAGCTTGTGACTAACAGAGGTGAACTCATCATGGAAGGAGTTCATCCGTTAAAGGATTTAGCACCTCGCCATGTTGTTTCACAAACGATATATGATTATATTCATAACGGTGAGGAAATTTTTCTTGATATTTCATCGATAGACAACTTTGAGGCTAAATTTCCAACAATTACTGATATTTGTCTTACAAGTGGAATCAATCCAAAGGATGGTCTAATTCCAGTCGCACCAGGAAGTCACTTTTTAATGGGTGGTATTAAGGTCGATTTACATGGTCAAACCAATATCCATGGACTTTATGCAATTGGCGAAGCAGCTTGCACAGGTCTACACGGAGCCAACCGGCTCGCAAGTAATTCGCTTTTAGAAGGACTATCTTTTGGTAAGCGTTTGGCCGAATACATTAATGCTACTTTGCCTGTACCAAACAACGAAAAAACCGTTCTGGAAATAGGGGCAAAGAACTCAAGTCCAGTAGTTGTGCCGGATTTTAAACAATTAAGAGAGCGAATGATGGAGTATGTTGGTATCGTGCGTACAGAGCAAACCCTTGCGCAACAAAAGGCATGGCTTGAAGGTTATTTCCGACTTGACCAAGTATTTCCTTCGTTCGACAAATGCACAACTGCAGAGATTCAAAGCATTTTAGCGTCTGTTATTGCTTTGTTGATCACAGATGCAGCATTAAAAAGAACTGAAAGTCGAGGCGGACATTTCCGTGCAGACTATCCAATGGAAAACAAATACTGGCAAAATAATCATATAGTATATCAATATTCTAAAGGGAGATTGGAAGCAAATGAACAAAATCAAACTACGGACCATGTTAGAGCAGTTTTTTGTTGAGGATATCGGGGAACGAGATGTTTCAACTGAACTCATCTTTGGAAAGAAAGAAACTGGAGAAATTTCCTTCATTGCCAAAGAGGATGGAATATTCTGTGGTGAGGAAATTATTTCATTAGGCTTCGAAATCTTAAGCCCAGAAAATCGGGTTGAATTGTTTATTCGCGATGGAGCTAAATTCATTAAGGGTGATATTTTAGCAAAAGTAACAGGGAAAATAACAGATTTATTAACTGGTGAACGAGTTGTTTTAAATCTTGTTCAAAGAATGTGCGGCGTAGCTACCTTAACAAATAAGGCTGTGTCACAATTAAACAGCTCTCACACCAGAATTTGTGATACGCGTAAAACAACACCGGGCTTAAGAATGCTAGAAAAATACGCAGTACGAATCGGTGGAGGCTTTAACCATCGTATCGGCCTATACGACGGAGTGATGATTAAGGACAATCATATTTCCTTTGCAGGCTCTATCACAAAAGCTGTTGAAAAAGCTCGTGAGCAAATTGGTCATATGGTCAAAATTGAAGTTGAAACTGAAACACTTGATCAAGTGAAAGAAGCCATTAGTGCAGGGGCAGATGTGATTATGTTCGACAATCGTTCTCCAGAAGAAATTTCGGAATGGATTAAAATCGTGCCAGATTCGATTGTTACTGAAGCATCGGGTGGTATTAATATGGAAAACATTGCTTTTTACAGTGAAACAGGTGTAGATTACATTTCACTTGGATTCTTGACACACTCTGCAAAAGCTGTTGATATTAGTGTGAAAGTGTCAATCGCAGCTTGCTGATTCACGTTATGGGGGGATACTACGATGAACTTATTAGATAATCTTGTTAAAACAACTTCTATTCCCGAAATCTATCGCAATATGAAACAGGAAGAATTAGAAGAAAAAGTTAGAGAGATAAAAGCAAAACTAGGAAAAAAGCTTTTTATTCCAGGACATCATTACCAAAAGGATGAAGTAATTCAGTTTGCAGATGCGATTGGTGATTCACTAAAATTAGCTCAAGTTTCAGCAGAAAATAAAGATGCTGAAGCAATAGTTTTCTGTGGTGTTCATTTTATGGCAGAAACTGCAGATATTTTGACTTCGGAAGAACAAATCGTGTATTTACCAGATATGCGTGCAGGCTGCTCCATGGCCGATATGGCTGATATATTTCAAACAGAGCGAGCTTGGACTGAGTTGACTGCTCTTTTTGGCGATACAATGCTTCCACTCACATATGTAAATTCAACTGCAGCGATTAAGGCTTTTGTTGGTCGACATAATGGAGCAACAGTTACCTCTGGAAATGCAGAAAAAATGGTGAAATGGGCATTAGACCAAAAACAACGCTTGGTGTTCTTACCTGATCAGCACTTGGGACGGAATACAGCTTATAATCTAGGGATTAAGCTAGAAGAAATGGCTGTATGGGATCCTATTACGAATACACTTGAAGCACAGGTAGAAACGGATAAAATTAAAGTCATTCTATGGAAGGGGCATTGCTCCGTTCATGAGAATTTTACTGTAGAAAATATTAAACAGGTAAGAGCAGAAAATCCAGAAATGAACATCATCGTTCATCCCGAATGTCGACGCGAAGTAGTTGGATTATCAGATTATGCTGGTTCTACTAACTATATCATTGATGTGATTAAGAAATCTGAGCCAGGTTCTGCATGGGCGATTGGAACGGAAATGAATCTAGTCAAACGTATCATAAACGATTTTCCTGATCGTCATATTGTTTCATTAAATCCGCATATGTGCCCTTGTTTAACGATGAATCGGATTGATTTACCACACCTAGCTTGGAATTTAGATCAAATCGTTGCAGGAACTGCTAATCAAAATATCATCAAAGTTGATGCTGATATTGCCCGAGATGCAAAGCTAGCACTAGACAGGATGCTTAATTTAGCCTAACAAGGAAACCCCCACTACTCTTTTTGGATGAGCAGTGGGGGTTTTTTATGGATTGAATTAACTCGCTTTTGCGTATCGCTTTTCTTTATTCTTTTTATTAAGGAAATAATAAACGGGTAAACCAATAAGTGCTATTCCAATTGATAGCAATGCGTCCGTAGGTGCGTTTATGACAGTACTGCCTAAAATGTATATTGCACCAATAATGGCTACAAGCGGTGTGATTGGATATAAAGGTACTTTATAGGATGTAACTTTGACCTTTTTTCGGAGTAAAAAGACAGCTGCAAATGACATACCATAAAAAGTAAATACAGCAAAAATAGCGATGTCAGATAGTCGATCTGCACTGCCTAATAACATCATGATGATAGCAATCACAAGTTGCATGATAGTTGCCATTACTGGCGTTTGATATTTCGGATGTACCTTCGCCCATACTCGCGCAGCCGGTAGTAACCCGTTTTCCGCCATTGCAAATGGAATCCGAGGGAAGGTCAAGATTTTCCCGTTTAAGCATCCAAAAATTGAGATTAGAATTCCAATTGTTAGCAGGGTGCCGCCCATTTTCCCAAATAGGATTTCAGCTGCTGTACTTGCAGCATTAGGTCCTAACTCAACTATTTTGCTAGCTGGTAACACATGTAGCATGGCAAGATTTACTGTTAAATATGATAGAATAACAATCAAAATACCAGTTATGATTGCCCGTGGTAATGTTTTACTTGGATTTTTCATCTCGCCAGCCATATAGCCGACATTCATCCAGCCATCGTATGCCCAAAGCGTTGCTAATACTGCAGCTCCCATACTAAACGAGCGGCTATCGCCACTATCCATATTTAATATTTGAATGTCACCTTGGAACATCCCGAACGTTGCAATGAAAATAATAGGGATTAGTTTGCCAATTGTTGAGACCGTTTGAATGAAGCCACCGTATTGTGTACCTAGGAGGTTCATAAAGCCTAAAAAGAGGATGGTGATAATTCCAATGTAAACATAGCTGTTACCTGTAAAACCAAAAACACCTGCCACCAAAGATCCAAAGTATAAACTAAGTGCGCCCATGATTGCTGGGCCGTAAATCAAAGTTTGCACCCATCCGCATAGAAATCCCCACTTTTTCCCGTATACCTCTTCAATATAAGCATACAGTCCACCTGTTTTTGGGATTTTTACGCTAACTTCTGCAATTGTCAAACCGCTTGCGAGAGTAATGATGCCACCAATCACCCAAGCCCATAGAGCAAGAGTGGAATTTCCTGTTGCCGAAATGACAACCCCAGGCTTCATAAAAATGCCTGAGCCAATGACGGTTCCAACCACTAAGGAAGTGGCGACCGCAAAACCGATGTTCTTTTTTAAGTGTGTCTCGTTGCTCATAGATGTCCGTCTCCTAAGTACAGATGTAATCCTGTTGCTATCAGGATTATAGCACGAAAATATTCGTGGATTTATTTTTTGGAAAAGAAAAATTATTCGATTTGTTGCTTAAAAATGCATCGTAACTATATGAAATTAACTATAAATTTTAGCGTGCCTCTGAGTATGCATTTGTATGAAAATTGCATATTCATACTTTTTGTTAGAAAATAATACATACTAACAATAACAAGGAATTCTTAGAGGATAATATCCCAGAATCAAAGGAGTTTGACATGAGTACATTGACCACCATATACCCTCTTGCAGTAGAGCATACGAAGAAGAAGGTATTTGAAGACATCGATCGGTATTTGGAAAATAAAGAAGTTGCGCCTGATTATGAACAATTTCGCCTTGATCGGAGCCATTATCTAGAACAAATTTGGATTAATGTTTGGATTAATAAAGCAACAAATGCTGTTAATAAAAAGGAAAAAAAGGCATTTTTAGCTGAAAAGGGCTATGAGGTTGAAGGGGTTGACCGTAAGCTAATTAACCAGATATTTCGGAACGAAATCCGCGATTTTCAAGCCTTCGATGTGCTTGAGTGGACGGATTCTGAATTTTTTCATCACAGGGAGAAATGGCTTGAACGGTACCAAATTGCTAGAACTAAGCTTAAAGAAAGGCTTGAGGAAGAGTACTTATCTGAGCGAAGAAAAGAGATAGTCGCAACAATTCTTTCTACTGTTGAGGAATTGCTACAAAAAGAGTACGAAACGTTATATTTATACATTCGATATTATGTAGCAAAGCAATTAATTCGTGATTTTGAACAAAATCCAAAATATACATTATCAAAATCATACCAGCTTGAAAAATTAACGAAAGCTGAACAACGAATGGTCAGTGGAGAATATCGACTTGTCGGCGATTTTTTTGAAGAACTGACAGGTGCTGTTCACGAGAGCTTTGAACGAGGACGCAGCTATTACGAATATGAAACGTATTACAATTATTATGAAACATTAATAACTCAGCATGTGTTTGAAATCGCACCAAGCTTTATTTTAAACAGATTGCCAAACCTAATACAGCTATATATAGATGCATACCAGAAGGAATTAACCGACAAAGCACTCCGAAAAATTCTGTCTGAATTAATCCTAGACATTAGCTATGACTTTACCGAGGATATTACCGAGGAATATGTTTCTGATTTAATAAAGCTTGTAGAAATTCCTTTTGATGAAAGAGTTCATGCTGATATTTTCCAATTAGATCTCACCTTGCGAGAAAAAAGAAGAGAAGAAGAGTTAGCTGAACTAGAACGAAAAAAACGAGAAGAAGAAAGAATCATTGAAGATGTGTTTGGAAGTGAATATCGCCCAAGTATCGGTGAGAATATCCACTTTGTCCTCCATATTGGTGAAACTAACACAGGTAAAACACATCAAGCATTAGCTAGGATGAAACAAGCTTCTAGTGGCATATACCTAGCTCCGCTAAGATTATTAGCGCTGGAGGTGTATGATAAATTAAACACAGAGGGAGTGCCATGCTCACTCAAAACAGGTGAAGAAGAGAAGCTCACTTTAGGTGCCTCGCATATTGCTTGTACAGTTGAAATGTTTTATGAGAAGGATTTTTATGATGTTATGGTCATTGATGAAGCGCAAATGCTCGCCGATAAGGACCGTGGTTATTCGTGGTACAAGGCAATTACAAAAGCTAGAGCAAACGAGGTTCATATTATTGGTAGTCGAAATATTAAAGATATGCTCCTTGGATTGCTCGCAGAAGCCAGTGTAGAGATTTATGAATACGCTCGTGAAATTCCACTTGAAGTGGAAAAGCGGGAGTTTAATTTAAATCACACAAAGAAAGGCGATGCACTTGTTTGTTTTTCAAGAAAAAAGGTGCTTGAAACAGCAGCTAAATTACAATCAATGAAACATAAGGTAAGCATGATTTATGGAAGTATGCCTCCTGAAACTCGCAAAAAGCAAATTCAACGATTTAATGAAGGCGAAACCACCACAATTGTTTCTACAGATGCGATTGGGATGGGCTTGAATTTGCCGATTCGGCGAATTGTCTTTTTAGATAACGAAAAGTTTGATGGAACGAGGCGAAGAAGGCTGACCTCCCAGGAAGTAAAGCAAATAGCTGGAAGAGCTGGCCGTAAAGGGATTTATGGGGTTGGTAAAGTAGCCTTTACATCAGAAATTGGGACGATGAAAAAGCTCCTTGATAAGGAGGATGAGGCTGTTCATTCTTTTGCGATTGCCCCAACCAATGCTGTGTTTGAACGTTTTCAAAAATACTCCCATGATCTAGGAACCTTTTTTGAGCTGTGGGATAAATTTCAAAGTCCAAAGGGGACAAAAAAAGCCAGTCTAATGGAGGAGCGCGAGCTTTACCAAATGGTTCAAGGTACAGAAATCGAAGCTCGCTTGAACTTAATGGATCTTTACGGATTTTTACATCTCCCATTTTCCTCTAAAGAGGTAGAACTGAAGCAGCAATGGCGCCACACGATTTATGCGATTTTAGAAGGTCGAGAGCTGCCTGAGCCTAATTTGAAGAAAAGAAACCTTGAGGAGCTTGAATTAACCTATAAAGCATTGGGACTCCATCTCCTGTTCTTATATCGCTTGGACCAACGTACTGAAGCACATTATTGGGAACGAGTTAGAGAGGAAATTAGCGATGAAGTTCATGAACATCTAAAATCTGAAATTAAAACATTTAAAAATAAATGTAAACGTTGTGGTAAAAATTTACCGATGGATTATTCATTTCCAATTTGTGATTCTTGTCATTCATCCCGATATCGTCGGGAATTTGATAGATATTAGCTTATTAAGACCGTTCCAGCTAGAATTGGAACGGTTTATTTATTTTTTAAACAATTGGAAAATTTAAAAAATTAACCAGGAATGTCTTTAATTGTGTATCTTTCTCTGTTACAATATTTATTAAATTAACAATATTGTTTTATAACAGGAAGGAATCTACATGATTAGAGAGAATAAAAGAGTGTAGAAATAGAAGATATTTATTAGGAGTAAAATCACAAAATCTGCGGAGGAACACAAAAAGTTTTTGTCTGAACCTTCTTTAATCAACAAAGGTAGTGCATTTTAATTTTTTATTTTTGAAAGGTAGGAAAACGTTCATGACTAAATATGTAGAAAATGGCAATATTAAAATAGCTTCCGTGCTATATGATTTTGTAAATAATGAGGTACTTCCTGGTTCTGGTGTTGAACAAGGGGCATTCTGGGCTGGGTTTGAAACCATTATAGATGAATTGGCACCTGAGAATAAAGCATTATTGGCACGCCGTGACGAATTACAAGAAAAAATCAATCAATTCCATTTACAGAATAAAGACAACTATGATTTCAACCAATACAAATCATTTTTACAAGAAATCGGCTATTTAGAACCGAAGCCAGAAGAATTTAAAATCAACACTGAAAATATCGATGAAGAAGTGGCGCTTCAAGGTGGGCCGCAGTTAGTTGTACCGATTAACAATGCTCGTTATGCAATTAACGCTGCAAATGCTCGTTGGGGAAGCCTTTATGATGCGTTGTATGGTACAGATGCGATTTCAGAAGAAGATGGTGCTGAAAAAGGTAGAGGCTATAATCCAGTTCGTGGTGCAAAGGTTATCGCTTATGGTAAAGAATTTTTAGATAGTGCAATTCCATTATCTAACGGCTCTCATGCTGAGGCGGTTAAATACGCGATTATTGACAATGAACTATCTGTTACACTTGAAAGCGGTAAGAGTGTTGGATTAAAGGATGCTTCTAAACTAGTAGGCTATCTTGGTGAATTAAGCGAACCAACTTCAATTTTATTAAAAAATAATCGTATGCACATTGAAATTCAAATCAACCGCGAATCTCCTATCGGAAAAACAGACACTGCCGGAGTGAAGGATATTATCCTTGAGTCAGCGGTTACAACTATCATGGACTGTGAGGATTCTGTTGCAGCTGTAGATGCAGACGACAAAGTTGAAGTATATTCAAATTGGTTAGGTCTAATTAAAGGTAATCTTTCTGCGAAACTATTAAAAGGTGACAAAGAGATTGTTCGTACCTTGAACCCTGATCGTCAATATCAATCGATCCAAGGTGGAACGATTACCCTTTCTGGTCGTTCATTAATGTTCATCCGTAACGTAGGACATTTAATGACTAGTGACGCAATTTTAGATAAGAATGGGAATGAAATCCCAGAGGGAATTCTTGATGGCGTAATCACAAGCTTAATTTCCAAGCATGAAATCATTGGAAACAGAAATTACCGTAATTCAGCGAAAGGGTCAGTTTATATCGTTAAACCGAAAATGCATGGTTCTGCTGAAGCAGCTTTTGCGAATAAATTGTTTGCCCGCATTGAAGATTTAATTGGCTTAAAACGCAATACGTTAAAAATCGGTGTAATGGATGAAGAGCGCCGTACTTCACTAAACTTAAAAGCTTGTATCCGTGAAGTTAAAGAAAGAATCGCCTTCATCAATACTGGTTTCTTAGACCGGACAGGTGATGAGATGCATACTTCGATGGAAGCAGGTCCAATGATTCGTAAAGGTGATATGAAAACATCTGAATGGTTAGCTTCATATGAAAAGTCAAA
The DNA here is from genome assembly GCF_902168435.1 of Bacillus marasmi. Taxonomy (GTDB): domain Bacteria; phylum Bacillota; class Bacilli; order Bacillales; family Cytobacillaceae; genus Bacillus_BU; species Bacillus_BU marasmi. The sequence continues at coordinate 38,467 of NZ_LR656174.1, read as the reverse complement.
CGTGTTTGCTGGTCTTGACTGCGGTCTTCAAGGAAACGCCCAAATCGGTAAAGGTATGTGGGCAATGCCTGATTTAATGGCTGACATGCTTGTCCAAAAAATCGGTCATCTAAAAGCTGGTGCGAATACTGCTTGGGTACCATCACCAACAGCTGCAACACTTCATGCAACTCACTATCATTTAATTGATCCTGTAGAGGTTCAAAATGTACTGAAGAAGGAATCTACTGATTTAACTGATGGAATATTACAGGTACCAGTTGCGCAAAATCCTAACTGGACTCCAGAAGAAATTCAAGCAGAATTGGATAACAACTGTCAAGGAATTCTAGGCTATGTTGTTCGTTGGGTTGAGCAAGGGGTAGGATGTTCAAAGGTTCCTGATATTAACGATATCGGATTAATGGAAGACCGCGCTACACTTCGTATTTCAAGTCAGCATGTTGCAAACTGGTTACATCACGGTATTTGCACAAAAGAACAAGTGGTAGAAACATTACAACGGATGGCAAAAGTGGTTGACGAGCAAAATGCAGGTGACTTATTATATCGTCCAATGGCGGCTAATTTCGAAAACTCTGTAGCGTTCCAAGCAGCATCTGACTTAATTTTCTTAGGTTACGAGCAACCAAGTGGTTACACAGAGCCAATCCTACACAAACGCCGTAAAGAAGCAAAAGCAAAATTCTTAGCTGAGCAAGTTCGATAGTTCTAGGAAACTAATATCATCACAAATAAAATGCAGCCAATGTGTTCGGTTTCGTGCCGGAGCACATTGGTTCGTTTTATTTTTATACATAATCTATGGAGGGTATTTATGAATACATATGCAGCTAATCTCTCAACCATTTTTATCGAAGTTCCATTTATTGAACGCTTCAAAAAAGCCAAAGAAGCAGGTTTCCAGTTTATTGAATGCCAATTCCCCTATGAAGTGCCGGCTGATACGATTCGAGCCGAGCTCGAAAAGCATCGATTGTCCCTCGTACTAATCAATTTACCAGCTGGAGATTGGGATAATGGCGAACGCGGTTTGGCTATTTTTCCAGAACGGAAAGAGGAATTTAAGAAATCCGTTGCAAAAGGAATTGAATATGCCCTCGCACTTGGTGTTTCAAAGCTCCACTGCCTTGCAGGCGTAATACCACCACATGCTGACAAGGAATTATCCAGAAAAACGTATATTGACAATCTTACATACGCAGCTGTTCAAATGGAGCCTCATCAATTGACCCTATTAATTGAACCGATTAATCAGCTAGATATGCCAGGCTATTTCTTAAACAATATTAACGATGCCGCCCGTATTATTGACGAAATCAATTTGCAAAATCTGAAACTCCAGTTTGATTTTTATCATATACAAAGAAGCCAGGGCAATTTATTGTCCACTTATGCTCAGTTTTTTGACAAGGTTGAACATATTCAAATCGCTGATGTACCAGGACGCCATCAGCCCAATACTGGTGAAATTCATTATCAACATGTCTTGGCAGAAATAATACAGAGCGGATATAAAGGATATATCGGTCTTGAATACATACCACTAGGAAAAAGTGAGGAAAGCTTTACTTGGATTCATGATTTTGCGGAAGGTGGATTATCGAAATGAAAATAGGATTTATAGGGACCGGAGTTATGGGAAGCCGAATGGTAAAGCAGTTTCTCTCGAATGGGTATAGGGTAATGGTATATAATCGCTCCCCGGAAAAAGCCGCAGCATTAGTTGAATATGGAGCTGAGTTGAGAACGGAAATTTCCTCGTTATCTCAAGAGTGTGACGTGATTTGCACATGCCTCGCAATGCCTGATGATGTTCAGCAGGTTTATTTAAGCGGAGAGGGGGTATTGGCTAATGCGAAACCGAAAGCAGTATGCATAGATTTCACCACCGTAGGTGCCGATACAAGTCGAATGATTTTTGAAGCTGCCCGAGATCGTGATATCAGCTTTTTGGATGCTCCGGTCAGTGGCGGTCCAGAAGGAGTAGAGCAAGGAACTTTAACAATCATGGTCGGCGGAGAATCATCGGTTTTTGAAAAGATGGAGCCGATACTTCGGATAATTGGAGAATTTGTCCAATACTTAGGGGCGTCTGGGGCAGGTAGTATTGCTAAATTAATTAACCAATATTTAGTTGCAGTCCATTCGATTGCTGCATCTGAGGCAATGGTTGCCGGAACTGCGTTAGGACTTGATCCTGAGAAACTGTATCAATTGTTGAAGGTAAGTTACGGAGATAGCCGAATGCTTCGCCGTCATATGGAAGGATTTGTATTAAGTCGTGAGTTTGCACCGGGTGGCGCTGTGAAATATGTACATAAAGACGTCAGACTCGCTAATCAGCTCTTTGCTGAAACGGGTATGAAACAGTTTTTGGGTCAACATGCGGAGAGTTCTTTTGCAGAGGCAATCGAGCAAGGTTTAGCTGACTTAGACATGTCTGCAGTCATTCTGCCGCTGGAAAAAGAATGCGAAGTTATTGTAGAGAGTGTAAAGAAGTGATGTAAAGATTATTTTGGAGGATTGCAAAACCATTAAATGATTTCATTACACTTTGCATTAAGGGGATTTGTGTCTAAATATCGAATAAAGGGAGAAAAACGGTCATTTTTCAGTTACTCTTAAATAGAATGAATAGTTTTTGGTGTGTGGTTACAAATATTTCTCTAAAAATCGTAATTAATTAAACAAATTGTGATAAAACAAAATATACATACTATTGAATTTAATTTGTGCTCGACTTTTCGGAAAATATGCTCGGCTTTTAAGAATTTATGCTCGGCTTTTCGAAAAATATGCTCGGCTTTCGAGAATTTATGCTCGACTTCATTTTTTCAATGCTCAAAATTTCAGCGATATGCTCGATTTATTCTAATAATGCTTGTCTTTCAATAATTATGCTTGACTTAATGAATATTTGCTCATTTAACGTAAACATTTTCCAAGAGAAGAATTATTCGTTTTTTCCCAAATTGTTTGGTAAGGTAATATTATACATATCAATCATAAAGGGGAAGTACTTATGGGTCATGCTTTATCACTAAAAACGATTGCGATTGCCGGAAGTCGCAAGCTGGAGGAAATATCTGCATTAATAGAAAAACAGGGCGGCACTGCCGTCATTCGCCCGCTTCAAGGGACTGTTTTTTTAGCGGAAAAAGAAGTCGAGCCTGATTTGCGGAAATTTATTGATGAGGGTGCAGATTGGGTAATTTTAACAACAGGAATCGGTACTGATAGTCTAATTGATCTCGCTGACAAAATCGGACTTAAAGAGCAATTCCTTAACCGTCTTTCGGAGGTGAAAATTGGAGCGCGTGGCTATAAAACACAAGGCGTATTGAAAAAACTAGATCTCACACCTGGAGCAGTTGATGATGATGGCACGAACCGTGGCCTAGTGAGATCTTTACAACAATACGATTTTGCTGGTAAGAAAGTGGTAGTTCAGCTTCATGGTGAAGCGGCTCCTGCATTAATTCGTTTTCTCGAGGAAAATGGAGCTTCTGTACAGCAAATATTGCCTTATCAGCATATCCCGCCGAAAACAGAGACAGTCAAACAATTATGCCAGGAGCTTCTTTCAGGCAAGGTGAATGCGGTTTGCTTTACGACAGCTGTGCAGGTTCGCTTCTTGTTTGAATACGCTAAGGAAAATGGATTCGCTGAAAAGCTTATCCACGCTTTTAATACAGAAGCAATAGCAGTTGCCGTCGGGAAAATCACGGCGGAAGCAATTCGTGAAGAGGGAATTGAACGTTTGGTTGCCCCAGAATTTGAAAGAATGGGTGCTATGATTATTGAATTAGCGCGGTATTACGAACAAGTCGAACAATCCAATTAATCTAGAAAAGCCAATCTTTAGCAATAGATTGGCTTTTTACAATTTATCTAATTGGATTTAGTTCGATCCCATCAGTTTACCGAGAGGCCCATTTTCATCAATGATTTTTTGAATCTCATAGATATTTATCGGAAAATAGGTGATTCCATAATAATAAGGGGCTAAATCATAGAGTTGGTAATACAAAATTAAGCTTTTATCAGCTAAATAGTAATTATTGTTTCCAGGAAAAACAATCGGAGTGCTTATAACTGGAATTTCACGCGTTTTTATCTGATCAGTGATCATATTCATTAATACATTTTGATAGTCGGAGTTAGGCTTGAATAGTTCATCCAGTGAGTAATTTTTTCCGGTTGTCGTTTCGAAGGTAAGGGTCCGAACCGTTGTCATTCCATGGGCACCACCCGTATATGAATACACATATAATGCAAGACTCAAGATTCCACGTTGGTTATTCTTAATTTCAAACCACCCATTTAATTCTACAAGGTAGGGACTGTGGTAATCGCGGTCCTGGAGTAATCTATTAAAGGTTTTTATAATCTTTTGATTGATGGTGTCTTGGGCAGTAGTATTGGTAAGCCCTAATATAACAGGATAATAAATTTGAATTTTTCTTTTCTCATTTATCTGTGAAAGGACTTGAACGATCGCCGGCTGTTGAAACATCGGCACCACTCGCTTTCATATATTTGTTACTATTTATATGCAATCATTTAAATTTGGTACTGAAAGCCAAAATTTTGCGTTCATGTGATTTTCCTTTTATAGTAAAAGAAAAACTGTCAAAAAGGAGTAAAACATGTCAATCGCAACGAAGCTTAAACTTGAAAAGTATAACAATCTGACTATCATCAACCAACCAGAGGATTATGATATTTTACCCGGGCGTGCAAATTCCTTATCTCAAGGACACGATTGCATTTTTATTTTTATTGAAAATATTGATGAAATGGTGTCTTATACCCAACAAATCATCAATAATGACAAGCTGTTGAACGAAAAGGGCTATTTATTTTTCGCCTATCCAAAAAAAGGTAACAAGCGCTATGATTCATATATTCATCGTGATGAAATCTTCCCAGCTATGAAGGTGAATGAGGACGATGGGTATGTAGGAAATAGTGATATCAAATTTTCTCGAATGGTAGGCTTGGATGATGTGTTTACGGTTGTTGGTTTAAAACGGGAGAAAAAGAAAGCCAAGAAGTCAACGGCAGCTAGTCAATGTGTTGAAGACTATATTGATAATTTTAAGGACGTTGAAGCATTTCTAGGTGATCATCCTAATACTTTAGCAATCTTTAATGAATTAACTCCAGGCTATCAGCGCGATTGGGCTAGGTATATATACTCAGCAAAACAACAAGCTACGAGAGATAAGCGACAGCAGCAAATGATAGAAGTGCTCGAACAAGGCTACAAAACGATGGATTTATACAGACTTAAGAAAAAGTAAAGAATATTAATTCGAAAAATTTTCGAATTTTATTAAGAGTAAACAGGTGAAATCAACTATGATATAGGTAGAATTACCATTGTTTATTAAACTGAATACAGCTCAAACCATACAGGAATCCCAGCTTAGAACATAAGAACATTGTTTTGAGCTGGGAATTTTTATTTTATGATTCTAAGATTGGAGGGCTTATTCAATGAAATGTTTAATTTTGTACTGTTCTTCACATGGAACTACTGCCAAAGCGGCTAGAATTTTGAGTGAGCAATTGGAAGGTATTGTTGAACGGGTGGATTTAAGTAAATTCAGAGATCCGGATTTATCTACATATGATGCAGTAATCATCGGTGGATCAATCCATGCTGGCAATATTCAAAGGAAGATTAAGCAATTTGTTAATAAAAATCATGACATACTCCTCACAAAGAAACTGGGCTTTTTCCTTTGCTGCTATCGCGATGGTGATGAAGCAAAATCACAATTTGAAAATGCTTTTCCAGCTGACCTTCGTGCAGTGGCTAAATCAGAAGGTTTATTCGGTGGGGAGTTTATTTTTGCCGATATGAACTTAATTGAACGGATAATCATCAAAAAGGTTGCTGGTGTCGCTAGCGATACATCAACCTTTAATGTCGATTCTATTAAAAAATTTGCTCAGACATTCAACCAGGCATCTTAAGATTTATACTGACATCTTCCAATACTTAGGAGGAGTCCGCTGTGAAATTTAAGAAACCTATCACTATTCTAGTATTAATGATTATTTTATTATCACTATTCGCTTCTGTTTATGGGGCAATTGCTAATGGAGGTCCTGGTCAGCACACCTTCACGTCAATTGAAGGACTTACAATATCTATATATGGTAAAGGATTGTATGAAAATGATAGTGTAGCCATGGCGGTTCAAGCAAGGGCACAAGATGTGGTGACACTATGTTTAGGAATCCCACTCTTAAGTTTATCTTTATATCTCTCACGAAAAAACTCGCTTAGAGGGCGATTGTTACTTACTGGTACCCTTGGATATTTTTTATACACGTACGCTGTATATACTTTTGTGGCGATGTACAACTCCTTTTTCTTAGTATTTGTCGCTCTGATGTCACTTAGTTTTTTTGCCTTTGTATTGGCGATGATGTCCTTTGACGTAGTTGCGGTAAAAAATGCCTTCAGTATTAAGCTTCCGGTTTTGTTTATTGCTACAATCATGATACTTCTTAGTGTGGCAGTAGGTATGATGTGGCTCGGAAAAATCTTGCCTCCATTAGTTAATGGTACGCCGACTGAAGGACTGGAGCATTACACTACATTAGTAGTACAAGGGATAGATCTTGGTATTATCATACCAGTGTCTATACTTGGTGCTGTTTTGTTAATCCGGAAACAGCCTTATGGATATTTATTAACAACAGTGTTATATATGAAAATTATTACTCTGTTAACAGCATTAACAGCAATGATCATAGGCCAGGCTCTCACCGGGGTTAGTATGGGAGCTGCTGAAATAATTATTTTTCCAGTTTTTAATCTTTTAGCGATTTATTGTTTATACCTAATCCTAAAAAATATCATTCTCCCCGTTGAATCCGGGGCGGTCCAAGCAAACTTTAACAGCAAATAAAAAGAAACCCAATTCCTATGTCATCCAAGGGGAATTGGGTTTTGTTAATTGTATTTATTTCTGTAATTGGTCAGAGCAAAAAGCGGGAAGATATAGCGGTAGCTATGATAATGCATGTAAAAATCTCCTGCCATACCTTGTCCTTTAGGATATTCAGTAGTCCAATCGTTTTGATTAAAACGCTTTAATATAAATTCAATCCCGTTGGTAATCTCCTTTGTAGGAACAGGAGAGGCTGCAATTAAAGCATCGACTGCCCATGCAGTATCAGTTATTGTACTTGAGCCTAATGGTACATATCGCTTTTCGATATCACTTTGGCAGGATTCACCCCATCCACCATCAGCGTTTTGCTGTTGTTTAAGCCAGCCAATAGCCTTTTTAATTGAAGGGTGCTTTGATGTGATACCTACAGATGTTAGTCCGGTGAGTGCAGCCCAAGTTCCATAAAGATAACAAATACCCCAACGTCCATACCAAGCGCCGTTATTTTCCTGCTGGTTCAATAATGAATAGATGGCGTTCTTTATTACAGGATGGTCGTGTTTGAGTTGCGTATAATTGCCAAAGAATTGTAATGTTCTTCCAGTTAAATCTGCTGTTGAAGGATCAGCTATTAAAAACTCTGCATTTTTGATGGGTAATAATTTTACAAATTTTCCAGTCACATTCCGTTCAAACGCTGGCCAACCTCCGTCGCGATTTTGCATTGAAACAAGCCATTGGATTCCTTTCTCCCACGCTAACCGAGCATCGCGATTTGAACGGACACTTCTTGCTAGCGCTCGCAATGCAACTGTAGTATCATCCACATCAGGATGAATGCTGTTCAGATTTGAAAAGCCCCAGCCACCAGGCTTTCCTTCCCGATTATGAATCTGCCAATCTCCAAATTTTGTATGCTGCTGAGAAAGTAAATATATATTCGCTTGTTTCACGACGGGATTTTCCGGGTGAACACCTGCCTCCTGCAACGCTGTTGAAATTAGCCCCGTATTCCAAACCGTAGCAGTAGTATATTGAATATGCGTGTATCCATCAATCTTTGTTTGCATGTTAAGTAGTCCCGATACAGCATTCGTGATAAGCGGGTCGTTTTTGGAATGACCAAGTGCAAGTAGGGCAAAGATCATTAAAAAGGTTGAGCTGAAATAATTGAGTAGAGTACCATCAGCTTCTATTCGGTCAATTATATACTGCTTTGCTTTTTGTATGGCTATTTTTTTCATGCGCTTTGGTAAACCGACAAATGAGGTAAGGCCTTGTTCAATCATTTTTGAAATTGGTCGCCAGTTAAACAATTCATTAAAGCCTACTTCATCGTCCCGATTATATAGGTCGGCTAAATCTGGGCTTTTAGCCGTTTTTAGACTGTATTTTTGATCAGCTAAAATCATCATTGGGCAGAGGTTGGCACGACCAAAAACGGAAAAACTGAAGAAATTCACATAAGAAGTAGAGGGCAAAAGCATCAATTCGATTGGAATAGGAAAAGTTTCTGGCCAGCGTAATTGTCCAGTTAAACAAAGCATGATTTTTGAAAACATATGAATTTTATTTAATCCGCCGTTGGCAATAATAAATTGCTTTGCCAGCTCCATTCGTGGATGACTTTGTTCGTAGTAGCCGGAGTACAGTAAACTGTAGTAGGCTTCAGTCGTCGCTGTTATGTTACCTTCGCCTTCATCCTCAAATAACTTCCACGCCCCATTCTCCTCTTGGCGAGACAAAATGCGGTTTGTAAGGTTTCGAATTAACTCCTCATCATTTATCTCCAAGGTCCTTAATAAAATAATCATATAAGCATCTGTCGCAACGCCAGTTTCAAACGGATATTCCCACGTGCCATTGGGAGATTGGGCTAGCTTTAGTTGTTCTATTAGACCATGGATAGCTGAATTGACATTTAATGTTGCCAAGTTTTTTCTCTCCCAACTTTTGATTTACTCCATACCTATTCGTCATCTTGAAATTCAATGACTTGAAAGGAGGGACGGAGAATATTTTTCCTTAGTAAGAAATTACCAAAACCTAACCAAAAGCTTCCCCAATACTTAATTCCTATCAAGGAAGACCTTATAAATAAAAGTAAATTCAACAACGTATTAATGAATTCGTTACAAACTTTAACAAAGGATGAATTACAGCTTGTTGAACGGATTAATGAGGAAACTCAAAGATTAAACAAAAATAATTTAACTCGTACGAAAGCATATCTTGATTTTTATAAAAAGCATCCCGAAATTCACTGGGCATTTCTTGGCCATATGGTGTCAAGAAATGGTGGTTGGAATATGACCGATTTACAAGGAGATTTTCTTTCTGTTTTACTCAATGATAAAGAAAGACATCTGTTCTTTTCATTTCTTGAACGAGGCAATTGGCTTATTTTTCAGGATGCTTATCCGCAGTTTTTGCTTTATGAAGCGAGCATTCAGAAAAAGAGGCCGTTATTTCATTTGTTGTCACACTTCCGTGTATCGATATTCATGGAAACCATTTGGAACCACTTCTTTGTTCACCATAATAGGTATATGTTGACGATGGCGCTCGTTGTCAATGAACAAAGCTACTTGGAAGACCGTGTTATTCAACATCCACACTATAAAACGAGTGTGTTAAATACAATGCAATTTAAATTACAGGAGCTCTTTTCATTTACACATATTTTATTCCCGTATGGTAATGGTGGGAAAATTGAGCTGATGGGGAAAACATTGCCGCAGTTTGAATCACTGGAGAAACGGATTTTGCTGGGGAAAAGCTTATACCGCCTTCTATTCCGTCAAAACAAGGTTTTGGATAAGGTTTATCAATGGGCGCTTAGTAAACCACATACAGGTTCACGTTGTGATTATTGGCCAAAGCTTTTTTCTGTGGTAAAGGAAGGGGCACCAAGTAAACTCTATAAACTGAGGCGACTAAATGGCTGCCGACTTAAAGCTGGAATGCCGAGAATTTATAGCCCTTTGTTACAGTATGCATGGAAGGATGTCCACCATGTACCTGCCGAGACGGGGGATTGGTTTAAGGATGTCAATATCATAGAGTACTTAATCGAAGATAATGAAAAAATAAGTGGGGAGATAAAAAATGAATACTGCCAAACGCTTGAAAAACTTGAAATCGCAGTCATCGCAAAAAAAGTTATTACGATTTGGAGTTAATAACGAATTATTATTAACGATTGTTTTTGGTAGTTTCGTGGCAACTTATTTGGATTTATTCTTCGTTGGGATGGGTATGTACAGGTTCGGCTTTCGTCCGTTCCCAGATATTTTTTCAATTAACATCCTGTTTACCTTATTTGTCCTACCGTTAAGTCTCTTACTTTATCTAACATATATTTCAAAGCTTAGAGGCTGGAGGATTTCAGGAATTATTCTATTATTAAGTTTGCTTGGGGCTGTATTCGAACGGTTTGCTGAAAAACTTGGCTGGTTTATCCATCATATGAATTGGGAGCATTATTACTCAGTAATTGGGTATTTTGTTTATTTACATTTACTCCTATTCATGTATAAATGGGTAGTTAAACGAAAAAATTGAAAAATGTAGCCTCAAAGAAACGTAAATAAACGTCTTTTGAGGCTACATTTTTTCATTTAGTATAACCTATTTCTGAACGTAATCTTGAACCATTTGAATAGTTACATATTTTCGTTCTGGCAGATTTTCAATTTTTTTTGATAATAGATTCAATTTTTCGGTAACGTGATTGATTTTATCCGTATTAAACGGCTGTCCTGCTTTACAGAGCTGGCAAGCCTCTTCGATAAAGGCCTCGCGTTGCTGATCTAATTGGACATAATCGTTAAGGATATGATTTTGTCCATTTACATGTGCCGAAATTGCTTTATGTACACTCATTATTAATTCTACACTCCAATTCTCTCATATATTGTTTTCTATTTTACCATGAAAAATACGATAGACAAACAATTAAAAATATTTCAGTAAAATCCACAGGAAATTTTTATCCTACAATAATTTGTCACAAATCGTTTACAAACTAGCTCGAAATCGAATTGATTCGAAATGTAATATACTATATATTAATCGTATAACACATTTAAATGATTTTCTGCATATGTGTATCATATTTTCTTTCTTAATTAGGAGGGTGGTGGACCTCATTAAACTTTCAAAACGGCAAGAAGAAATACTACAAATTGTTAAGGATGAAGGACCCATTCCAGGTAATCAAATTGCCGAGAAGCTGTCCTTAACAAGGGCGACCTTAAGACCTGATTTAGCGATACTTACGATGGTTGGTAACTTAGAAGCAAGACCGAGAGTTGGCTATTATTATAAAGGACCAGAATTAGATCAACTCACCGACTGGTTTTCCAATCATTACGTTCACCAATATATGGCAAACCCAATCGTAATAAAAAAATCGGTATCTGTCTATGATGCTATTGTTCAGATTTTTTTAATGGATGTTGGAACGCTATATGCAGTCAATCAAAATGGTCATCTTGCGGGTGTTATTTCAAGAAAGGATTTACTTAGGGCTTCAATTGGGAATCGTAATCTACAAGAATTACCTGTAAACGTCATAATGACGAGGATGCCGAATGTAATCACGATTAAACCAGAAGCAACCCTCCTTGAGGCAGCGAGAAAAATGATTGACTACCATATCGATTCGTTACCTGTTGTGCAGGAAATTGATGCAGAGGAACATATCTTCCAGGTGGTTGGTAGGGTAACGAAAACAACGATAACAAGGGCTTTTATCGAAATGGGCAGTCATTAATAAGGACACGGAAGGTTGTGCGATTTTTGGACGAAAGAGAAATTGTCTATGTTGTATCCGATTCTGTCGGAGAAACAGCGGAATTAGTTGTGAAAGCAGCTGCGACACAATTTAATGGTGGACATGTTGAGCTGAAACGAAATCCGTACGTTGAGGATTTTGAAGATATCGAGGACATCCTCGAAAAGGCAGGAAAAACAAACTCCATTATAGCCTACACGATTGTCATTCCTACATTAAAGGAATACATGGATCGACGGGCCGCTGAAGAAGGGGTACTAGCCGTTGATTTGCTAAACCCGCTTATGGATGCATTTGTCCAGAAATTCCATAAGGTTCCAAAGCATCAGCCAAAACTAATGAGGTTATTGGATGATGAATATTTTCGAAAAATAGAAGCAATTGAGTTTGCTGTTAAATATGATGACGGACGTGACCCACGTGGGATACTTATTGCGGATATCGTACTGGTAGGTGTGTCACGGACATCTAAAACGCCACTCTCGATGTATTTGGCTCACAAAGGTTACAAAGTGGCGAATGTTCCGTTAGTGCCTGAAGTGGCACCGCCGGATGAGTTGTATACGATTCCAAGAAGTAAATGTGTAGGGCTAATTATTTCACCTGATCATCTTAATGCTATTCGGACGGAACGCCTTAGAAATCTTGGCTTGAAAAGTAAAGCCAACTACGCCAACTATGAACGTATTCTTGAAGAATTAGAATATGCAGAAAAAATTATGAAGCGGATTGGCTGTCCAGTCATCAATGTATCAAACAAAGCAATAGAAGAAACAGCAGATTACATTTTAGACGTGCTAAAAAGAGAGAGGAGTTCGTAAAATGACAAAATTCGTTTATCTGTTTAATGAAGGACATAGTGGTATGAAGGAATTATTAGGAGGAAAAGGTGCAAATCTTGCTGAAATGACAAGAATTGGTTTACCTGTTCCTTTTGGTTTTACCATCTCTACAGAGGCTTGTAATGCTTACTATGATGCGGGGAAAAAGATTTCTACTGAAGTAGAACTGCAAATTTTAGAAGCACTATCAAGTCTAGAAGAAAAAACAGGCAAACGATTAGGGGATCCAACGAATCCACTCTTAGTATCAGTTCGTTCAGGTGCAGTATTCTCAATGCCGGGAATGATGGACACGGTTCTAAATTTAGGTATGAATGATGAAACCGTTGAAGCGGTAGCGCAATTGACTAATAATCCGCGGTTTGCATATGATTCTTATCGCCGTTTTATTCAAATGTTTTCCGATGTTGTTTTAGAAGTTGATGTTTTCTTCTTTGAACAATTATTAGAGGAATACCGTGAAGAAAAGGGGTATTCCTCAGATCCAGAATTAACAGCTGAGGACTGGAAGGTCGTCATTGCTGGTTACAAAGAAATTGTTAAGAAACGCACGAAGGTAGAATTCCCGCAAGACCCAAAAGAACAGCTATTCCTATCAATTAATTCAGTATTTGATTCTTGGAACAATCAACGTGCTATTGTATATCGTCGTCTTCACAAAATTCCTGGTCATCTTGGAACAGCAGTAAATATTCAGAGCATGGTATTCGGAAACATGGGCGATGATTGCGGAACAGGAGTTGCGTTTACACGGAACCCATCAACAGGTGAACATGATTTATATGGTGAATACTTAATCAATGCTCAAGGTGAAGACGTAGTAGCTGGAATTCGTACTCCACTACCAATTCATACCTTAAAGGCTGCAATGCCAGAGGTATATCAGCAATTTGCTGATACTTGCCGTCAGCTTGAAATGCATTATAAGGATATGCAGGATATTGAATTCACTGTTGAAAAAGGAAAGTTATACATTTTACAAACACGTACTGGTAAAAGAACAGCTCAAGCGGCAATCCGCATTGCAGTTGAGATGGAAAAAGAGGGTATTATCGATAAGAAAACGGCGTTGCTTCGCGTTGACCCTGATCAATTAAATCAGTTGCTACACAGTCGAATCGACGATTCTCACGAGCGCGAAATTATTGCCAAAGGTCTTCCTGCATCTCCAGGTGCTGCAACAGGACAAGTTGTATTTGATGCAGATGAGGCTGAAAGTTTAACGAATGATGGAAAGAAAGTCATCCTCGTTCGTCCAGAAACTACACCAGATGATATCCATGGAATCGTTGCTGCTCAAGCAGTTGTGACAAGCCGTGGCGGTATGACAAGCCATGCTGCAGTAGTAGCTAGAGGTATGGGTAAGGCTTGTATCTGCGGATGCGAAGCATTGAAAATTGATTTGCGAGAAAAGCAATTTTCAGTTGGAGATTTAGTGATTAACTATGGTGATGTTATTACCATCGATGGTGGTACTGGGGAAATTATGCTTGGTGAAATTCCAATGATTGACCCTGAGCTTTCAGATGAATTTGTTATGCTATTAGAATGGGCTGATGAAGTACGTAAGTTGGGTGTTCGTGCAAATGCTGATAATCCAGAAGATGCTCGTAAAGCATTTGAATTTGGTGCTGGTGGTGTCGGGCTTTGCCGTACTGAGCATATGTTCATGGACCCTAAGCGTATTCCAATTGTTCAAAAAATGATTCTTGCTCAGGATGTTGAAGAGAGAAGAGAAGCATTAGAACAGTTATTACCAATGCAGCAAGGCGATTTTGAGGGTATTTTCGAGGCTATGGAAGGTCTACCTGTGACGATTCGTCTTCTAGACCCACCACTTCATGAATTCCTACCGGATAAGGAAGAATTACTTGTTGATGTAACAAGACTTCAAATCACTGACCCTGAATCTGAAGTATTAAAGCAAAAAGAAGTATTACTTAAAAAAGTACGCCAGCTTGATGAGTTTAACCCAATGCTTGGACTTCGTGGATGCCGACTAGGTTTGATTAACCCTGAGATTTATGAAATGCAAGCAAAAGCGATTTTCTATGCCGTTGCAAAATTAGCTGATAAAGGAATTAATGTGAAGCCAGAAATTATGATTCCGTTAGTTGGACATGTGAATGAGCTGAAAGAAATGCGTCAATTGGTCATTGATGCAGGCGTACAAGTACAGGAAGAAACCGGAGTAGAGCTAGACTATCTTGTTGGTACGATGATTGAGATTCCTCGTGCTGCTTTAACTGCGGACCAAATTGCTGTGGAAGCTGACTTCTTCTCTTTTGGTACGAATGACTTAACGCAAACAACTTTCGGTTTCAGTCGTGATGATGCTGAGGGTAAATTCTTACAAGCATATGTTGAAAATAAAGTATTACCTGAAAATCCATTTGCTGTGCTTGACCAACAAGGTGTTGGTAAGCTTGTTGAAGCAGGTGTTACACTTGGTCGTCTAGCAAAACCAGGTCTGAAAACTGGTATTTGTGGAGAGCATGGCGGTGAAAAATCTTCAATCGAATTCTGCTACCGCGCAGGACTTGATTATGTAAGTTGCTCACCATTCCGAGTGCCGCTTGCTCGTTTAGCTGCAGCACAAGCAACGATTGTGAACGAAGAAAATGTTGATTCAAAACTACTAGTGTCACAAGCTTAATATCAAATATTGAGAAGCTGTCTTTCGAATGGAAAGGCAGCTTCTTTCTGTTTGTACTTATCAAGAAAAACAATGTAGAATAGAAAAATATCATTTATAAAGACAACAAGGGGAAGAGAATTATGAAACTAGTATCCTGGAATGTGAACGGTATTAGGGCTTGCGTTGGTAAAGGCTTTTTAGATTATTTTCATGAAATAGATGCGGATATATTCTGTATCCAAGAGACGAAATGTCAAGAAGGACAAATTGAGTTGAGCATTGAGGGATATCATCAATATTGGAATTATGCTCAAAAAAAGGGGTATTCTGGAACTGCTATTTTTTCGAAAAAGCAACCACTATCCGTGAAATATGGAATTGGTGTAGCAGATTATGACAATGAGGGCAGAGCGATTACGCTTGAATATGAAGGCTTTTACCTCGTTACAATATACACCCCTAACTCACAGCGTGATTTGGCACGTCTCGATTTTAGGTTAACATGGGAAGAAGTACTTCGAGAATATCTTTTGGAATTGGATTCCCATAAACCGGTAATTATTTGTGGCGATATGAATGTAGCTCATCAAGAAATTGATTTAAAAAATCCAAAATCAAACATTAAGAACTCAGGGTTTACACCTGAGGAGAGAGAAAAAATGACTCAGTTGTTAAATGCAGGTTTTATCGATTCGTTCCGGTTCCTAAATCCTGAGCAAATTGAAGCCTATACATGGTGGAGCTATATGAACAAGGTCAGAGAGCGAAATATTGGCTGGCGAATTGACTATTTTCTTGTATCAAAAAAATTTGAACAATCGATTGCAAATGCTCAAATTCATTCCCAAATCATGGGAAGTGACCATTGCCCAGTATTACTAAAGTTAAATCTTCATAAATAGAACATTAACAGAGGCTGGGACATAAGTATTTCAGCTAAACAAAAAACCGAACTATTATGTGTAATTCTTACTTAGAATTTCCTAATAGTTCGGTTTTTTTAATTGGCACTACCTTGAAATAACTGTGTGCAAATTTTTTTGCACGTGAGTCTGATAACCCGAAGGTTGATTTACTTGTGTTTAAAAATAAGTGGAAGAATTCCGCTTATTTTGAGAAATACCCATATTTCCCTATAAATAACAGGATTTTTTCCCCTTATTTCATAAAAATCACTGTATTTTGTCTTTTTTGGAGCAGTTAAGCGGAAATTCTCCTCTTATTTCAGATCAATTAGCGCCCTTTACATACAATAAAACGAAATTCTCCGCTTATTTTTTCTCGCACCTTCATGAATATCACCAATGAACATTAATATTCGTTCTGTCCCAGCTTTCTTTTTTATATTTATTAAAACGCTGCATGTTTTCAACATATTTGGAAAAAATATGATTTTGATAATATTTTTAGAATGGGATGGTCTCATGCAGTATTTTTTACATAAAAGATGTCTATTTGTAGTCATAATTGCGTTCTTCGTGTTTGGAATGTCAACCTCAAACCACTTTGTTGCGGCCGAAATGAATCCACCATTAGTTGAGAAAATGATGCAGTATATTGAACAGGACCCAGCATTACAGGGCTCAATAGTGGGGATTAGCCTCCGGTCGCCAAAGGATGGAGAGATCATCTTCCAACACAATGGCGATGTCCGCCTCAAGCCAGCTTCAAATTTAAAGCTGTTAACGGCTGCAGCAGCACTAAAGGTGCTTGGGGAAAATTATCGATTTACCACCAATCTTTTAATGAATGGTACCGTCAAAAAGGAAAACTTGAAAGGTGATTTAATTTTACAAGGAAAAGGTGATCCAACCTTATTAAAAGAGGATTTTGACATGCTTGCTTCTAAAGTAAAAGAAGCGGGGATTGAGGTTATCAGTGGAGATTTGATTGGCGATGATTCGTGGTATGATGATGTTCGCTATTCTCTTGATTTGCCTTGGAGTGATGAAGAAACCTACTATGGTGCGCAAATCTCTGCGCTAACTGCATCTCCTGACAAAGATTATGATGCAGGGACAGTCATGATTGAAGTTAAGCCCGGAAAGTCAATAGGGGACAATGCTGATATATCTTTAACACCAAATACAAAATACATAAACATCATTAATGAGGCAGTGACAGTATCCCCAGATGGTGAGCAAAAATTATCCTTTAGGAGGGAGCATGGAACGAATTTGGTTAAGATAAGCGGGACAATACCACTAAAGTCCAAGTCGAAGCGGGAGTGGATCGGAGTTTGGGACCCGACACTTTATGCACTCGAGCTTTTTAAGCAATCTCTTGAGAATAAGGGGATAAAAGTTATCGGGAATACCAAAAAGGGAAGTGCACCTGAAACAGCTCATCCTGTATATTCTCATCAATCCATTCCGTTGTCAGAGCTTATTATCCCCTTTATGAAATTAAGCAATAATGGCCATGCAGAAATACTCGTTAAAGAAATGGGTAAGGTTAAAAAGGCCGAAGGTAGCTGGGAGAAAGGGTTAGCAGTAATGGAAGAAGCTCTTCAAACAATGGGTCTTAATACTGACACCTTTGTGTTACGAGATGGTTCGGGAATATCTCATGCGGATTTGATTCCAGCAAACGAAATCACCAAGCTATTATTTCTCATTCAAAAAGAGCAATGGTTCTCGGTGTTCCACCACTCATTACCAGTTTCCGGTGACGATACAAAAGAGGTTGGCGGAACTTTAAGGAGAAGGATGAAAGATCAAAAGCTGTCAGGTAGAATTATCGCTAAAACAGGGACCATTGCGACTGTAAGTTCGCTTTCGGGCTATGCTGAACAGAAAAATGGAGAAAAGATCATTTTTGCCATTCTTTTAAACAATTTAATTGATGAGGAAAAAGGAAAACAAATCGAAGACAGACTTATCACAATGCTGGTTGAATGAGAACTTGCTATTTTTTTCCTAGGTTACATCTTCATTAGAAAAGTGAAGCTAGTAATACAGATAAAAAATAGAGGTGGTCTCATGGGTAAAAGAACAATTTATTATTCACTTGGTGGAGCTTTGGCTGCGATTTTATTAGTTGTTGGACTAATTAATTGGAATACCGAACGAAATCAAATACGAATCCAGCAGATAGAAAATAGTCAAAATAATAGGTTTTTGTATAACACTACAAAGCTGCAAAATAACGGTCCATATGCTCCGCAAGTTATGAAAATTAACAGTATTCAAATGGGAGAAACGATTAAAGGTCATTTGCGTGAAGACCCTTCAGTTAAATTGATAAAGCACACGAAGACGAATGAAAGTCATTATAACAAAAATGAGGTAACGGTAAAATTCAAAGCAAATCCAAGTGAAGCTCAGCTAAGTGAAATCCTGAAGGAAATTAATGGAGATATTATTAAACATATAGACTCGACGGTTGTGTTTCGGTCACATTCGATGTCAACACCAGAGCTGATTACTCATTTTCATAACAAGACAAGTGTTGATTTCGCTGAGCCAAATTATCTTTATTTACAAAATGAAGTAGGTCCCAATGATTTATTGTATCAAGAGCAATATCAATGGAATTTACCGGTAATTAGAACGGAGGTTGGCTGGGATGTGACTCGTGGCAAAGAGGATGTTATTATCGCCGTCGTTGATACGGGGGTTGATTTGCAGCATCCTGACTTGAAAAATCGCTTAATTCAAGGTTACAACGTGATTGAAAATAACAATTTTCCCGATGATGATAATGGTCACGGTACTCATGTGGCTGGAATCATTGCCTCTGAAACCAATAATCAAGAAGGGGTAGCCGGAATGACTTGGTATAATAAAATTATGCCGGTTAAGGCGATGGAAGCTGGTGGTTACGGGACAACCTTTGATATCGCAAAAGGAATAACATGGGCGGTTGACCATGGTGCAGATGTGATTAATTTGAGCTTAGGAAATTATCAGCCGTCCCAGCTTATGGAGCAAGCAGTAAAATATGCACACAAAAAAAATGTTGTATTAATTGCTGCTTCCGGGAATGATAATTCAACTCATCCAAGCTATCCTGCTTGTTATCCGGAGGTATTGGCAGTTTCAGCTATTGATTTTAACGGGAATAGAGCAACATTTTCCAATTATGGAGATTATGTAGATGTTGCAGCCCCTGGAGTCCAAATTCCAAGCACATATTTTAACCAACAATATGCTGCACTTTCGGGAACGTCGATGGCGTCCCCACATGTTGCAGGACTTGCAGGATTAATTCGTTCAGCTAATCCAAGTCTTACGAATAAGGAGGTCATAAATATAATAAAAAAAACAGCTTATGATCTCGGTCCGAAAGGTAATGATGCTGAATTTGGACGGGGATTAATTGATGTAAGAAGTGCATTAGAGGAAGTCGCAGCAAAATAATATTTCATACAAAACGAGGCGTTTAGCTGCCTCGTTTTTATTTTTGAAAATGTATAGGCACATAAGAATGGAAAAAAGAATATGATTGCTGTTAAGGAGGATGATTCGTTTGCCAATTTTCGATTTTGTTACAGTAACTGGCGATTTAACCGTAGATGGTCATACACAGTTAGGGAATTCCTCTAATGATAATGTAACGATTAGTGGGAATGAATTTATCCAGGGCGATTTAGCGGTTAACGGAGATGAAATTGTCCAGGGGGATTTGTCTGTAAATGGTAATGAAACAGTACAAGGTGATTTAGCAGTTAACGGGAGCGAAACCATCCAAGGGAACTTAACAGTCAATGGGAATGATATCGTTCGTGGAAATAGTACTGTAAGTGGCAATGAAATCGTTCAAGGTAATCTGTCTGTAAATGGAAATACTGTATTAGGAAGCTCGCTGGGACACCAAGTGCGAATTCCCGGCAATCTCTCGGTCGGTGGCAACTCAATGTTAGGTTCTTCAGTTATTGATACGGTGTTTGTTGCCGGTAATTTAAATGTACAGGGGAATACGCAATTAGGAAAATCCATTACAGATACGGTGAATATAGCTGGGAATGAAATCGTCCAAGGGAACTTAACTGTTAATGGGAATACTCAACTTGGAAACTCCTCCTCCGATGCTGTAATGATTTCTGGTGATGCGTATATTCAGGGTGATTTATTTGTAAATGGAGATACCACATTAGGTAATTCATCAGGAGATACTACGAATGTTAATGGAAGCTTTTCGGTCTACGGGAAAACAAAGCTCGACCGACTTGAAGTAGAAGGAGATACACAATTGGGAAATAGCTCAACCGACACTGTATCCATACACGGTCAAGGCTATATTAAGGGGCATTTGGGAATTGATGGAACATTATTTGTAAATGAAAACGTGCAGTTAGGAAATACCGGCTCGGAAAAAATAAACGTTGTCGGTGAACTTCAAAATAACGTAAATGGCAATATCAATGTGCAACCGAACAACAATATTGCCATTTTAGGCGCTGGTAACGGCATTATATTAACTTCTCCAAATATGCAGCATTGGTTATTAACTATTGATAATGATGGTAATCTTGTTACTTCTAAAGTAAAGTCTCCGTCTGAAATCAAAAGCTAATCGGTATCCTGGTTAGTTTTTGATTTTTTCGTTTTTTATGTTTAAGCCAAGAAATACTATAGTATTAAAGCTAGTATAGGCTCCTCCTACGCCTAATACCGTGACAGCCACGCTTGCTATCCCCACTAGCATAGATTGTAATTATAAATTGTTAAAGTATTCCAGGATATTTGTTAAATTAAAGTTAAAAATTATGAAAAAAGTCCCTTAGAAAGGGACAGGGAGTTAGCGACGTTTCTTTTTTGATTGATCTACAATAACTTTGCTTTTTTTGATTGCCTCTAATTCAACCAAAACATGTATTTTATTTTCCTCGAATGTGGTAATGCCTATTACCGTTGCTTTCCGCCCCTTAATTTTTAACTTATCACCAACAGCTGGAACATTGTTAAGGAGCTGACTTAATAAATTGGTTTTTCCTTCGAAATAATGCACAGCATACATGTTGGTCCCACCTATTTCATATGGAGTAAGCTATATTTTTTTGTATATAGCCTTCATATAAAATATATGTTTTTTGAAAGAATTAGAACTATAAGGGTTGATTATTTTCGCCCGAAATCCGCCTTGATTTCGCCATGCTTTTTAGTATCCCATTTCATTATTTTATTTGTATACGTATTGTCTTTTAACCACTTTTCGGCTCGCTCAATCATATTCCAAACCTGTTCTGTTTTTTCATTTTTAACAAGACTTGTGTTTGCCTTTTTATTCCGTACCCAAGACAGAGCTGTTACGGAATCTGTATAAATATCAGTATTGAGTCCTTTTTTCTTTAATAATGATAAAGCATGGACGATTGCCAAAAACTCACCGATATTATTTGTGCCTAGGATTGGGCCAAAATGGAAAATAACCTGACCTGTTTTAGTTGAAACACCTTGATACTCCATCATTCCAGGATTTCCACTACAGGCAGCATCGACTGAAATACTATTTTCATTGATTTCCACACTTTCGCTAGTAAATGCATTTTTTAAAGTAGGAGCCTTAGCTTGCGTCGTTCGAACGGCCTTGCCTTGCTTAAACGCCTGTTCTGCATCTTTTAATGTTGGAAACGATTTGAAGCTTGCTCCTTGATAGCCTTTAGTTTGCGCCTCACATTCCGCCCAGCTTGTATAAATTCCGGTATTTCTACCTTGCCAAACTACATAGTATTTTTTTCCCGCCATATGTCATTTTCCTCCAAATAATCGTTCTTAAATAATAATTCATTATAACAAATGCATTATCCTCTCACCAAAATGTCTTTTTTTAACGCATTGATTTATAATGAACTTGGAGGAACAACCAGAAATTCAGCAATATTCAACTGCTTAGGAGGCGGTTAATAGTGCTAAGAATGATTTGGGGTTTATTTTTTCTGGGAAGTAGTGTTTTCAATCTCACCTATACATTTTCACATCCGGAATTTTTTGAACAATTTTCAGAATATGCATTGTTCAATGTTTACGCAGTGGTGATTGAAAAATTGGTTGTGCCTTATGCCGAAATTTTCACTGTACTATTGGTCTTGTTTGAATTATTTGTGGGTGTTTTCGTTTTAGGGAAAAATAATTTTGTGAAAGTCGGTCTATATGCGAGTCTGGTGTTCACCATAGTATTGATTCCTGTAATACCACCATATACCTACACAAACATTGTTACAGCTATCGTCCCTATCTATTTATTGCGAAAACAATACCCAAATGTATTCTATAAGGATTTTGTTAACTTTTTTCATCATCGGGGGGCATGATTGTTGTTTTTTGTAAATCCAGAAAAATTCCACAAAAATCAATTTTGTGGAATTTGTCTTTTCCGTTAGAACATAAGTCGCTTTAAACATGAGGTGGTTTGGTTGATTAGAAAGAGAATCCGCCATATGCAACGATATCGAGAAATCGTTTATGCATTTATTCGTTATGGTTTTGGCTATATCATAAAAGATTTAGGACTTATTGAAATTTTATCATTACCAAAGCGGTTATTTGTTGAAGTGAAAACAGAATCACATAGCAAAACAATTGGAGAAAGAATTAGGTTATTTCTTCAAGAATTAGGTCCTACATTTGTAAAAATAGGTCAGGTAGCGAGTACACGTTATGACTTGCTTCCGGTAGAAGTCATTGGAGAGCTTGAGAAATTACAGGATGACGCCCCGCATTTTCCTTATGAGACAGTGGAGGGAATTATTGAAGAAGAGTTAGGTCACCCGATAAAAGATGTGTTCCGAGAGTTTAGTCCAACTCCACTCGCTGCTGCTTCAATTGGTCAAGTCCACTACGGAGTGCTCAAAACAGGTGAACGGGTCGCTGTGAAAATTCAACGGCCAAATATGCAAAGGCAAATTGAAACTGATTTGGAAATCCTTCATGACATTGCTCTTTTAGCTGAACAACGCCTGGCCTGGGCGGCGCATTATCAAATTCGTGATATCGTCGATGAATTTTCACGGTCGCTTTTAGAAGAAATTGATTATACGATTGAAGCCAGAAATGCAGAACGAATAGACAAGCAGTTTGTTGAAGACCCAAAGGTAATCATTCCTAAAGTTTATTGGGATTTTACAACAAAAAAAGTATTGACGATGGAATTCGTTGAAGGAACGAAGGTAAATGAAGCGGACAAGCTTAAGCAAAAAGGTAATAACCCTAAAGTATTAGCGAAAAGAATCGTCGATTCAATTCTTCATCAAATCCTTATTGAAGGCTATTTCCATGGTGATCCTCATCCTGGTAATATTTTAGCATTACCTGATGATTCCATCATTTACCTCGATTTTGGTATGGTTGGGAAGCTTACTCCTGATATGAAATATCATATGGCTTCATTAGTCATTGCTCTCATGCGGCAAAAAACTGATGATGTGATTAAGGCAATTACTCATATGGGCATCGTGCCTGATGATATTAATTTACCAGCATTAAGGAGCGAGGTTGAAAAACTAAATGAGAAATATTACAATGTACCACTAAGTCAAACAAGTCTTGGTCAAGTGGTCAATGATCTGTTTTTAGTGGCTTATCAGCATAGTATTCTGATTCCTTCTGACTTAACTTTACTAGGTAAAACCTTGTTAACGATGGAAGGAATTGTCGTCAAGCTCGATCCAGAGATTAGTATTTTAAAGATTGCAGAGCCGTTTGGTAAGCGACTGCTAATGGAACGGTTTTATCCGAAAAAGATGGCAGGAAGCTTTGTAGACCAACTTGTCAATGCTGGTGAACTTCTCATGGAGCTTCCAAGGAGCTTAAAAGAGCTTTCTCAATTGTTTCGGAACGGTAAAATGAGACAGGAGCTTTCACTTCCAGAAATGGAGTTTCTGCTATCGAAGCTTAATAAGATGTCAAATCGTATTTCTTATAGTCTGGGCCTATTGTCGTTTAGTATTATCATGCTGGGTTTAATTCTCGGTGCTACTATATCTGGTCAAAATTCATATTTTTTGACGAAGCTTCCTATTGTGGATATTGGTCTTGGAGTAGGGGGACTTATGTTCATGTTTCTATTATTTTTGATTTTTAGGTCACGCAAATAATCAAACAAAAATAATTATCAAAAATAAGGGAATGCTATAGCTATGTAATCAATTTATACAGTAAATTGATAAAAAGCTTAAGGGGAGCTGCACGATGGCGCTTACACCAGAGCAAAGAGTCGAGTTGCATGGTTTTAATAATTTAACTAAAACATTGAGCTTCAACATGTATGATATTTGTTACACAAAAACGCGGAGCGAACGTGAGGCATACTTTCAGTATATTGACGAACAGTACAATGCTGACAGGTTGACACACATTTTAAACAATGTTGCCGATATCATTGGTGCTCATGTGTTAAATATCGCAAAACAAAATTATGTTCCTCAGGGTGCAAGTGTTACATTTTTAGTATCAGAGGGGCCAGTCGTAGAAGTGCCAAAAGGGACATTTGCTGAATCACCAGGTCCACTTCCAGAAGCAGTTACAATCTCACTCGATAAAAGCCATATAACAGTACATACATATCCTGAGGCTCATCCTGATGATGGGATTACTACCTTCCGAGCTGATATCGATGTGTCAACCTGTGGGGAGATTTCGCCTTTAAAAGCACTAAATTATTTGATTCACTCCTTTGACACGGATATTATGACTATGGATTACCGCGTTCGGGGCTTTACGAGAGATGTGAGTGGTTATAAATTGTTTATTGATCACGACATTAGCTCAATCCAAAATTATATACCTCAAGAGATAAAGGATTTATACCATATGATTGATGTGAATGTATATCAGGAAAATATCTTTCACACGAAATGTAAGCTACGCAAATTTGATCTTAATAATTATTTGTTCGGGTTTACGACAGAGAGTTTAAGTCCAGAAGAAATAAGTGAAATTACCGAAAAGCTCCATTGGGAAATGGACGAAATCTTCTATGGGAAAAATATTTTATAGCTTTTAAGTCCCTCTAAAGTACTCAGAGGGCTTTTTTGTGTTTGGGAAAGCATATCATTTTAAATCACCGTCATTAATGAGTTATATTCTTAAATATATGGAGACAGGAAGAAGGGGTTACTTTGAAATTACGAGTTTCGGCGGTGCAATATCATTTACATACGATAGAATCCTTTGATGAATTTTCTAAGCAAGTAGAGCACTATATTAAAACCGCACAAGAATATGATACAGATTTTGTGCTTTTCCCTGAATTTTTCACAACCCAACTGCTTTCTATTGATAAAGCTGACGGAAAGCCAAGAACAATTCAAGATTTGCCGGAGTTTACCGACCAATATCTTGCGTTATTTACGAAGCTAGCAAAACAAACAGGTATGCATATTATCGGTGGAACACATGTGTTGCGTGAAGGAGAAAAACTTTACAATGTTGCCCATTTGTTTTATCCGGATGGCAAAATCGCAAGGCAAGCGAAGCTTCACATCACCCCTACTGAAATAAAAGAGTGGAACATGACAAAAGGTGAGAGCCTATCAGTATTTGAAACGGAAAAAGGGACAATTACCATGCTGACATGCTATGATATCGAATTCCCAGAAATTGTTCGAATGGCAAAAGCGAAGGGTGCTGATGTGATATTCTGTCCATCTTGTACCGATGACCGTCATGGTTTCCATCGAGTACGATACACGAGCCATGCGCGTGCAATCGAAAATCAAGTATTTGTCGTGACCACAGGCACGGTTGGTGCATTGCCAAAGGTTGATTTTATGAGAGCGAATTTCGGGCAAGCAGCAGTGATAACGCCTAATGATATCCCGTTCCCTCCAGCGGGATTACTCGTGGAAGGTGAAATCAACCAGGACATGATTGTCACTGCAGATCTTCATTTGGACCTATTATACAAGGTACGTGAAAGTGGATCTGTGACGACATGGCGCGACCGTCGTACTGATTTATATCCAGACTGGTAACGGTAGATGATTAGTCGAAGGAGGCGGAAAAGTGTATCGAAAAGAATTATATGCATTTGAAGGAGATAAGCCAATTCCTGTAGTGATTCGTAATTATCAAATAGAAGATTTTCCAAGGCTGATTCAAATTCAACAGGAGTGTTTTCCTCCTCCGTTTCCATCGGAGCTTTGGTGGAATGAAATGCAATTGAAAAATCATGTAACGCTTTTTCCTGAAGGAGCTTTATGTGTTGAAGTCGATGGTAAATTGGCTGGGTCGATGACGAGCTTACTTGTAGATTTTGATCCAAATCATCCGGATCATTCCTGGGAAGTGATAACCGATAATGGTTATATCCGTAACCACAAACAAAGTGGGAATACGCTTTATGTGGTTGATATCAGTGTCAGACCAAAATATCGGAAGCTTGGTCTTGGCAAATGGCTGATGTTTTCAATGTATGATGTGGTTGTTCACAAAGGTTTAACAAGATTATTGGGCGGTGGCAGAATGCCGGGCTATCATAAGGTAGCTAAAGAATTGAGCCCTGAGCAATATTTGGATGCTGTTGTTAGCGGAACTATGAAGGATCCTGTCATTACCTTTTTATTACGGTGTGGACGCACTCCCGTGAAAGTGGTGCCGAATTATTTAGACGATGAGGAGTCACGAAATAATGGAGTTTTGTTAGAGTGGAAAAATCCTTTTATATGGAATGAATTCAAAAAATAACTAAACTTGCATATTTTGATACATTTTGATATACTGAATAAGAATTATTTTTGTTCCTTATTGTTGGGAAGAACACAAGTTTTCGCCTGGATATCATAAGAGCAAGAATAGTAATACAATGTGTGGATTAATCACACTAGGAGGCAACATACATGGAAAACGGTAAAGTAAAATGGTTTAATGCAGAAAAAGGTTTCGGTTTCATCGAGCGCGAAGGCGGAGACGATGTATTCGTACATTTCTCAGCTATCCAAGGCGAAGGTTTCAAAACACTTGAAGAAGGACAATCAGTTTCTTTTGACGTTGAGCAAGGTGCTCGCGGACCACAAGCAGCTAATGTTCGCAAAAACTAATTAAACCTATAAACTCAAAACAGGCTCAGTAATGGGTCTGTTTTTTTGTATTATGAATAAGATTGTTAAAGTAATTTAGGAAAGTTTGAGCAAAGTAATAATAAAATATGCTATTATCGAAAAGTATAGCCAAAAGTAAAGGAGAATTCATTGGATGTTAAAGCAAATAGTCAAGTGGATTGTTATGTCAGCTGTGTTAATGCTTGCATTGAATATTGGAACGGGGCACTTTGCGGCTGATAGTAATAACAATGAAGATGAAGTAATTAATGAAAAATATGGATTGCCAATTATTGTATATGGAGAGGCGCTAAGCGCAGCTCAAAAAGAAGAAGTGCGTTCTTTGCTTGGGGTTAAAGATACAAGTAAAGTAACTGAAATAACAGTTACTGGAGAAGACTTAGTTAAATACATAAAAGGTGACCGTCATTCAAATATGTATTCTTCAGCTAAAATTACCAGAAAAGATGCTGGTGAAGGTTTGGTGATTAAGCAAGTTACCCCAGAAAATATTACTGAAGTAACTGATGAAATGTACGCCAATGCGCTATTAACAGCAGGAATTGAGGATGCTGTTGTTGAGGTGGCATCACCGGTAAAAGTAACTGGACATTCTGCTTTAGTTGGTATCTACAAGGCATATGATGCTGGTGAAGGTGCTGGACTAGATCCGGAAAGAACAGAAGTAGCGAACGAAGAATTGAATTTGGCTACAGAACTCGCAAAACAGGAAGGCATGGATAAAGATAAGGTAAGTGAACTTCTTGCGGAAATCAAACAGGAAATCGCTGCACAAAACCCTGCAACAAAAGAAGAGATTGCTCAAATCATTGATGATAAATTAAAAGAATTGGGCATTGAAATAAGTGCAGAACATCGTCAGCTATTGATTGATCTGTTTGAAAAAATGCGTGGACTTAACATTAACTTTGATAATGTAAAGTCACAGCTTGAAAGCTTGTCAAAGGATATTCAAAAACGCATCGAAGAAACAATTGGTGACCCTGGCTTCTTGCAAAAAGTAGCAGATTTCTTTAAGGAATTAATCAATAGCATAAAAAACTTATTCTCATAATCGCAATAAAAGGTAAGCGCACCTATGGTGTTGCTTACCTTTATTATTTTTATATCCAGTTTTATTTGCTATTTTCCTAATAAAGCTTCATTATTGATAAGATGAGTTTTATCAAGAAAGTAGGGATATAGATTGCCTGATTTTTTATCAATGGGTATTTCTGAGAACATAGTTAATAAATTAACAGAAAGTGGTATAGCGGTACCGACTCCAATTCAGGAGCAAGCCATTCCTTTAGTGATGGTAGGTAAAGATGTCATTGCTCAGGCGCAAACAGGTACGGGAAAGACATTTGCATTTGTTTTACCAATCCTCGAAAAAATTAATCTGAGTGCCTCACATATTCAAGCACTAATCGTCACTCCAACTAGAGAATTAGCCTTGCAAATAACGAATGAAATTGAAAAATTAATCAGCGACGACGAGAACATCAATGTTCTAGCTGCTTATGGTGGACAGGATGTTGAAAAACAATTAAATAAACTTAAGAGAAATATACAAATTGTGGTCGGTACACCTGGTCGTCTCCTTGATCACATCAGACGTGAAACCATTAATTTATCATCACTTTCTACCCTGGTGCTTGATGAGGCAGACCAAATGCTTCACATTGGTTTCTTGGAAGAAGTAGAACAGATTATTAAAGCGACACCAAAGACAAGGCAAACCATGCTGTTTTCGGCAACGATGCCGGCTGAAATTCGTAAGCTTGCAAATAAACATATGACTACTCCTGAGTATATCCAGGTTGAAAAAACGCAAGGTCCAGCTCTATCCGTTAAGCAAATTGCAATCCATACTGTCGACCGGGCGAAGCAAGCAACCTTAATTGACTTAATCGAAACACATCGTCCTTTTTTAGCTGTGATTTTTTGCCGAACTAAACGTCGGGTTAGTAAACTTTATGATGCTCTTAAAGCACACGGATTTCCTTGCGATGAGTTACATGGTGACCTTTCACAAGCCAAACGTGAACAGGTGATGAAGAAGTTTCGTGAAGCGGAAATACAGCTCTTGATTGCTACTGATGTTGCAGCTCGGGGCTTAGATGTCGAAGGCGTTACCAATGTTTATAATTACGACATCCCTCAGGATGCGGAAAGCTATATCCATCGAATAGGCAGGACCGGTCGCGCAGGAATGTCCGGATTAGCGGTAACGTTGTATTCAGCAAAGGATCGACCAGCTCTAGATTTAATTGAAAAAGAGCTAAATATTACGATTAAGAAGCAAAACATCGGTAATATGAATAAAGCGGACAATGAAGTGAAGGATTTTCAAGGAGTAACTGCTTCGAAACCGCCCCGTGCAAAGCGAAACCGAAACAGTAAACCTTTTAAAAAAGATACCAAGCCAAAGGCCGTGAATGCGAAGGGAGACAAGCATGATGAGCGTCCATTTACCCGCAATAATAAGCAAGTTGAACAAACAGGTAAAGGGAAAAAGAGTGCTGAACGGTCTTTTAAAGGCGGCAGTAACCGCAGCAAAAACCCAGAACGAGAAACATCAAACAGGTCCACAACCAATCGTAGCACCTCGGTTAAACCTGGTATGAAGAAAAAAGGTTTTAATACACAAGCAGGAAAAAGACGAAACTCAAGATAACAGTATTGACGACTTTGAAATTTATTGTTACCATCACTTTATTAATAAAATATTATTGAAAGCAATGAAGGTTATGGGTCACACTATAACTGGAGCAGCTTCTGGAGAGACCGCAACGAAAGTGGCGCCGAAGGATTCACAATCTCAGGCAAAAGGACAGAAGAGTAACAAATACTTCACTGTTAATGTTATTCTACTTGCCTACCTGAGATTGGAGAAACTCCAATCTTTTTTTATTTTAAAATAATATAAGAGGTGTTAGGGATGAAGCAAAGACGTGCAGTTGTAAGTGTTATTGGGAAAGATCAAGTTGGTATTATTGCAAAAGTAACAAATATATTGGCTGATAACAGTATTAATATTTTGGATATTAGTCAAACGATTCTTCAAGATTTTTTCACGATGATGATGCTTGTTGATGTAACTGGCAAGGAAAATCTAGAACAGCTTCAACAGCAATTAGATGAATTAAGTGAAGAAATGGGGCTAAAAATTAATATTCAGCTTGAGGAAATTTTCCAAGCCATGCATCGGATTTAAGGAGGTTATCAAAAATGAATATTGCAATTCAAGAGATGATGGAAACGATTCGCATGGTTCAGATGGAAAATCTTGATATTCGCACCGTAACGATGGGGATCAACCTCCATGATTGTGGCGATTCGGATTTTAATAAAATGAATCAAAAGGTCTACGACAAAATTACAACATATGCTAAGAATTTAAAGGTGGTTGCTGAACAAGTAGAAAAAGAATTTGGCATACCAATTATAAATAAACGAATATCAATTTCCCCGATTGCAGAAATCCTTGGAAACGCAACTAAGGAAGAAGCAATCGAATTGGCGAAAACACTTGATAAAGCAGCTAAGCTTTTAGGTATTGATTTTATTGGTGGCTTTTCAGCCCTAGTACATAAAGGAATTGCGAAAGGTGATCAGGTTCTCTTAGATGCACTTCCTGAAGCTCTAAGTGTAACCGAGCGGGTTTGCTCGTCCATTTCTGTTGCAACTACTAGAACAGGGATTAATATGGATGCAGTAAGTAAGCTGGGCCATATCATGAAAGAAGCTGCTGAGTTAACGAAACACGAAAATGGTTTGGCTTGTGCAAAGCTCGTTGTTTTTTGCAACCCTGTTGAAGATAACCCTTTCATGGCAGGAGCTTTTCACGGCTCAGGAGAAGGAGAAGTGGTCCTAAATGTAGGGGTAAGTGGGCCAGGTGTAGTGTTAAATGCGTTGAAGCGCCACCCCGATGCAGACCTTGGTGAGGTGTCTGAGGTTATTAAGAAGACTGCTTTTAAAATTACAAGAGCTGGCGAGCTAATCGGTCGCGTTGTGGCAGAACGACTTGGTGTCCCGTTTGGGATTATGGATTTATCACTTGCTCCAACGAATGCGATTAATGATAGTGTTGCTGAAATTCTTGAAGAGATTGGTCTCGAGCGTGTCGGGACACATGGAACAATTGCTGCACTCGCATTAATGAATGATGCGGTTAAAAAAGGTGGAGCGATGGCTAGTTCCTATGTAGGTGGATTAAGCGGAGCGTTTATCCCGGTAAGTGAGGATAATGGTATGATTCGGGGTATCGTCGATGGGGCGCTTACGCTTCCGAAGCTTGAAGCCATGACGTGCGTTTGTTCCGTTGGGCTTGATATGATTGCAATCACTGGCGATGTAACACCATCAACACTTTCTGCCATTATTGCTGATGAAGCAGCAATTGGGATGATTAACAAAAAGACAACTGCAGTGCGAATTATTCCTGTGCCAGGTAGTGCTGAAGGTGATATGGTCGAGTTTGGTGGCTTACTTGGACGTGCACCTGTTATGGGTGTAAATGCATTTAGCTCTGAAAAGTTCATTAGACGGGGCGGGAGAATTCCTGCACCATTACAAAGCTTGATTAATTAATTATTTTTAGATTGACACGGACACTGTTTCCCCTTATTCTAATTGTAATAGCATAATTTTTCCTCAAAAGGGGAGTAGCTTTAACAGCAAAGTCGTCATTTCAGAGTATATGCTCTCGGCTTTGTTGGCAACTTGATGTTGTTAGCCAGACCTTTACCGTATTTGGTAAGGGTCTTTTTGTTTTTATGGCCGTTACCGAATAGGTAACGGTCATTTTTATTAACAAATATGCTCTTTTTTAAAAAAACCAGTACAGGAGGAATAGGAAATGATGTTACGAAAATACATGTCTTTAATGGGAATTGGTTCTGCACAAGTGGATTTAATCATAAATAAAAATATATATAGACAAGCTGAAACCGTAAAAGGTTATTTTAATGTAATGGGTGGTACTGTTGAGCAGAAAATCAAAAGAATTGAATGTGACTTGATTAAAATGAATCCACATACGGAGACGCAAGAGATTATTGATTCGATTACAATTCTCTCAACACAGGAGATAGAATCAGGGGGGCAAAATCGGATTGAATTCCAATTCACCTTGCCTAAATCAATAGATAAAACCTCACAAACCGTATCCTATCATTTCAAAACAAAACTCATCTTTGATGAGGGTGTTAAAAGTTTAGACCATGATCCGATTTTTATTGTGAACTAGACAGAATGTTTTTAGGCTTTCCAATTCAGTGCTATAATTAACATGACAAATATTAGGATAAAACTGGAAATAGCCGACCATCTATTGGAAAAGTAGGAAAATGGAGGCGTCACATGCAAAGCTGGATTACTGATTTTATGGAACAATTCGGATATTTAGGTATCTTTTTGCTTATGTGTTTAGAGAATGTTTTTCCCCCGATACCTTCTGAACTTATCTTGCCTTTTGGAGGGTTTATGACCACTCATACTGAATTAAATGTATTAGGGGTGATTTTTTCAGCTACTGGAGGGTCAGTGCTTGGCGCCATCATACTTTATGGTGTAGGATTGTTACTTGATGTAGAGCGTCTGTTGAAGATTGTTGATCGCTGGGGTAAGGTCCTTCATGTAAAGAAAGAGGATATTTTAAAAGCGGATGCATGGTTTGATCATCATGGTTATTGGACCGTTTTATTTTGTAGAATGATTCCTTTTATTAGAAGCATGATATCGATTCCCGCTGGTATGTCAAATATGAAATTTAGCTTGTTTTTATTTTTTACTACTGTAGGGACATTGATTTGGAATTCCATTCTCGTCGGTGCTGGAGCACTGCTTGGTAAGTCGTGGGAAAAGGTTCTGTATTTCATGGGAATTTACTCTAATGTTATTTATATCGTCTTGGGCATTCTAGTGATAGGCGTATTGATGTATTTCATTTTGAATAATAAAAAGAAGCGGGCATAAAAGGCTGACTCATTTGGTGCAACGTACCTTTGAGTCAGCCCTTTTTCATTCTTTTTCTAGATTTACATTATGTTCTTGAGCGAGGTTATCAAGTTTTTTCTGATAGTCGCTAATTTGGTTACGACCTTGCTCAAGCATATCGTTGGCTTGATTGATCAAAACAGGATTTTGATTTTCTAATGCTTGAATGATAACCTCAAAGGCTTCAAGTTGAGTTTCGGCGGCTTTAATATATATATCATGGATTTTTTCTAATTCTTCTGTTTCGATTTTTACTGCTTTAAGCTCCTGTAGAAATTGCTTATAAGTAGGAATAACTTCATTTTGCAGAGCATCATACAAAGCTTGGTCGTTAGTAAAGTTTGCTCCTGTTACACTTTCATATGCGGTTACTGCTTTCTTTTCCAGTTTATGTGCTTGGGACAATTCAGAATTTACGTAGTTAAGTATATCTTCCTGGATGGGATCCTTTAAACAACCAGAGAGTAAGACGAATGCAATCAAGAATAGAAAAGCAAGACTTTTTCTCATAGCGCGCACCTCCTCAACCCTACATTATGATGGAGTGGAAGTCCATTATTCGTCAAAAAAATTCCATATTATTGTAAGGGGATGATAATATTTAATCTTATACAGAAAAAACACATTTTTTTATAAAAAGTATTGACATGTATAAATGTTAAATGATATTATATAAAATTTGATTAAAATTCTAAACTGTGTTATCCTTAAAAGTGTAGCAAATACGGAGGTGGATGTTCTGTTTAATATTGGCGATTATATTGTATATCCAATGCATGGTGCGGGAGTCATTGAGGCGATTGAAGAAAAGGAAGTTCTTGGGGAAACACGTAAGTATTACGTCATAAAAATGCCTATGAATAACATGAATGTTATGATCCCAATTGCACAAATTGAGAATTCACGCATACGGATGGTTGCAGATTTGCCAATGCTAGATGAAGCTTTAGACGTCTTTCATCACGGTGCATCTGATACGACGCTTACATGGAAAGAAAGATTTAAGACAAATATGGAAAAAATGAAATCTGGTGAACTATCCGAGGGTGCTGAAGTGGTCCGTGATTTACTGCGGATTAACAAAGCTAAAACTTTGAATTCAAGTGAAAGACAAATGCTTGATAGTGCCCGCAGGATATTTGTTAGTGAACTTGGGATTGTTAAAGGTGTAAATGAAATTCAAGCAATGGAAATGTTAAATGAAGAATGGTCTTGTTAACTATATATAGAAAAAAAGAGCTGAAAGGCTTTTTTTTTTGCCTTTCAACGCTACTGGTATTTTATGACGAGCCAATGGGCGTAAGGAATGTATAATTTCAATTTCATAAGGAAAAATAAGCATTGTCATAAAGAAAGAAACGCTGATTAGCGAAAAGAAGGATGTGTTTGTTTCATGAATAGCAACAAATGGTTGAAAACAGTGAATGATTTCAGCAAAAATATAAATTGGTTCGGGCAAAAGAAACGCACAGGTAAAGGAATTTTTTGGGCGTCTTTATTAGGTTTAGGAGCGAGTGCTGCCGCGTATCAAATGGGTAAGAATCAACAAAATAATAAACCTGATCGTCTCCAAACGTTGATGGACAATTTTCAAAAAACTAAAAATATATCTCTGCCTAATGTGGCGATGGCCGAGTTTGCAAAAGAAATAGCACCAGAAACAGTTTCTTCTGCTAAGAAGGAAGATAATAATCAAAACGATGATTTTTCAGAAACAATCCCTTCAGAGGATCCTTTAAAAAATGATTAATGAAAGTTTCAGAATAAATAAACATTTGAAAAGGGGATAAGCATGACACAATCACAGCACGAAAAAGAACGTTTATGGAGAGTTAAAAAAGAAGACCAGCATCCGCATGGAAAAGTTAAATCCTTTGAGCAATTATCGAGTGAAGCCGGGAAAACGACGAAGTCAAATAAATAGGTAGGAAAAAGAGGAACTGAATGCTCAGGTCCTCTTTATTCATGTTATTCTTCTTCATCATCAAAAATTTCATCAAAAGCTACTGATACTTTTTCAAACTCTTCGTCACTTTCGATGGCCGTCAAATCGCCCTCTTCATCCACTTTCAAGAAATAAATATCAATATCGTCCTCGCTATCCTCATTTTGAATATCCTCCACAAAACCAACGGCGACATATTCATTCCCTTCAAGCTCGATAGTACCTAGGACTTCAACCTCTTGTCCAACACCTTCATGATCCTCAATTGTAAAAATTTCGCCTACTTCTACTTTTTCCATGTTCATCCTCCTCAGGTAAATCAAAAGTTCCATTACCTATACACTATCTTCCCATAACACGTAGATTTAATACAGTAAGAATAATAACAACAATATTATGGCAGATTAGTTCATATGTTGCTTTTTAGTATTCATCCTTAATCTAATCGTTTAAAATAGGGTTTACCAATCAATAAACTAGATTATATGAACAGACGATTGACTGATTTTTTTTATGAATGAAATAGGAGGGACAAGATGATATCTAGTTTGAAAGACAAAACAACATTACATAATGGAGTTAAAATGCCGTGGTTTGGATTAGGTGTGTTTAAGGTTCAAGACGGAGATGAGGTTATTCGATCCGTCAAAGCTGCATTAAATCATGGGTATATAAGTATTGATACTGCAGCTATTTATCAAAATGAAGAAGGCGTCGGTAAAGCAATTCGTGAATCAGGAATTCCACGAGAAGAGCTGTTCATCACATCAAAGGTTTGGAATTCGGATCAAGGCTATGAATCAACCTTGAAAGCACATGATGAAAGCCTGAGAAAGCTTGGGCTGGATTATTTAGATTTATACTTAATCCATTGGCCAGGAAAACATTTGTATAAGGAAACATGGAAAGCACTTGAAAAACTGTACAAGGAAGGACGCGTCCGTGCAATCGGAGTCAGTAATTTTCAAGTCCATCATTTACAGGATTTGATGAACGATGCAGAAATTATCCCAATGGTAAATCAAGTTGAATATCACCCTCATTTAACCCAAAAGGAACTCCACGAATTTTGCAAGCAGGAGCGTATACAGTTGGAGGCTTGGTCACCGCTAAAACGAGGTGCGCTACTTAATGAGCCAGTTTTAACTGAACTTGCGGAGAAATATGGGAAAAGTGTTGCTCAGATGATTTTGCGATGGGATCTTCAAAATGAAGTGGTTACGATTCCAAAATCGATTAAAGCTGATCGAATTATTGAAAATGCAAGTATTTTTGATTTTGAAATTTCAGCAGACGATATGAATAGAATTGACGGTCTTAATATTGATGATCGAAGTGGATCACACCCGGATCAAATGGTAGTAGGTTTTACGGAAGGAAATTGAGAAGATGCTCTCGTAAAGGGAGCATTTTTCTTTTTGGGAAGATTCGACTATTCCCAACAAATTTCTTGTATGCTAAACTGAAACCTGTGATTAATATGCGGTTTTTCTTTTTAAAAAGCCAATTAATGAAACGAAATGTTGTTGAATTTCGTCTAATTGTCGAATTGTGTTTTAGGAGTAATTTTTGAACGTTTTATGGCAATAATCAAAATAAATATAAAAAAGGAAGTAATGGAGATGAACAAAAAAATCTCGTTTGGCCTATGTGGATTACTACTTGCTTCAATACTATCAGGCTGTGGAGATATTAAACCATTTGATGAGTCTGCAAATGGTGAAAGAACAGCTAAAGCAAAGATGACTCAAACGATAAAAGAACAAATCGATGCACAAAAAGCTAAGCTTAATGAAAATCAACCAAATAACAATCAACAAATTTCAAATAATCAAAATAATGCCCAACAGTCAAATGGGGGTCAAGCAACATCATCTGAACAATCACAACAGCAACCTCAACAATCAGGTACACACTCAGAAACTGGTGATGCGATAACGGTTATCGCCCAACCGGAAGCGATAGCTGTGCTTGTAAATAAATACTTTAAGCTACCGGAAAACTATGCTCCTCAAGATTTAGTTCCAGCTAATATTCCATTTATTTCATCAGCAACAACAGAAAAACGCAAATTACGAAGTGAAGCAGCAACAGCTATTGCTGAATTATTTGCTGGAGCAAAGGATCAAGGGATACATTTATTGGGAGTTTCTGGCTATCGATCACATGCGACACAGGTTTCACTATTTAATCATTACGTTCAGCAGGATGGCTATGAGAAAGCGCGAACCTATAGTGCAGTTCCTGGAACGAGTGAACACGAAACAGGCCTAGCAATTGACGTAACTGGAAGCGATGGTCGCTGTCCTGCGCAAGATTGTTTTGGAGGTACAGTTGAGGCAGAATGGCTCCAGACACATGCCGCTGAGTATGGATTTATTATTCGATACCCAAAAGGGAAAGATTCCATTACAGGTTATAAATATGAGCCGTGGCACCTTCGTTATGTTGGAAAACAAATAGCAAGCGATGTTATGAATAAAAACACAACGCTAGAAGAATATTTCAACGCAGTACCAGTAAATAATTAACGCGTTAAAGGAGTGGGGGACAGGCCCCCACTCCTTTAACGCGTTAATCAGAAAGTTCAATAAATATTTGTTTATCCCGCCTTAATGGGCAGTAATACCCCACCTCTAGATTATGAGTATACAAAGAAGAAGGTGGGGATAAACTGCCCATAAAGGTCCGATAAGTTCAACTATCCATCATTGGGGGATGAAGAAACCCCTCCTGATAGAAGTTTCACTTTATAAATATTCAGTTTTATGATTAAATATTAGTATAGATTCGTGGGTGTTTATTAAAAAATTATGATGAACAAAAGGTGAGAATAATGGTTGAAATTAGAAAAGCGAAGATTTCAGATATAGAAACGATACATAATTTAATTATGGGTTATGCTGAGCAAAAGGTTCTATTGCCTCGCTCAAAGGAATCCTTGTTCCAAAATATTCAAGCTATGTTTGTAGCAGTGATTGAAGGTCAAGTTGTAGGATGTGCTAGCTTAACGATATTTGATCAGCAGCTTGCTGAAATTCGTTCGTTAGTGGTTGATCCTAATATGGGTAAGCGTGGGATTGGTAAGCTATTAGTCGACAAAATTGTTGAAGAAGCAAAACGTATTGAAATTGAAAGACTGATTTCTTTAACCTATCAGGTGGAATTCTTCCAAAAGTGTGGTTTTGAAGTAACTGTTAAAGACAATATGCCGCAAAAAGTATGGAGTGATTGCATCAATTGTCCAAAGATGCCAAGCTGTGATGAAATTGCGATGATTTACTATATTAATAAAAAAGTAGTTTCCTAATTTATATACTGAAAAAGGCCGACCTATTTAGGTC
>NZ_LR656195.1 GCF_902168435.1 Bacillus marasmi | reverse complement strand
CAGGTTGCCCACGTGTTACTCACCCGTCCGCCGCTGACTATCGGGAGCAAGCTCCCTCAAGTCCGCTCGACTTGCATGTATTAGGCACGCCGCCAGCGTTCGTCCTGAGCCAGGATCAAACTCTCCAATAAGATGAGACTTCCATCTTTAGATGGTTAGTCGAATCAATCGGGTATTTACGGGCAGTTATCCGAAAGGATATTACTGCGCGTTATACGCGAGAAAGTTGATTAGCTCAAAAAAGTTACGTTGGCTCGTAATCTTCTATATTAATATAGAAGAAACACGATAAAAATTATTTGTTGACGTTTGTTTGTTTAGTTTTCAAAGAACAATTTTCATCGCCCTCAGAAGCGACAAGATTTATATTATCATGTTCACAATAGAATATCAATAGTTATTTTCAAATTCTTTAATACTATTTTTTTCATTCGGTAGAGAGACAGTTCACTGTCCCACTTTTTTTGTGTTTTGACAAAATGTCAGTTGAAATCAAAAAAGAGGAAAGGTATTTCGAGGCATTATATTATGACTAAAAAAGTACGAGAACTCAAGAAAACTCGCCCTTAAGCGAGTTTTCTTTTTTGACAATGGACAAAGTTGTGCCCAGCCGCATTGTCTTTATCGATATTAACATTTATTGGTGGGACATGGGACCTGTCCCCTCGTCCCAGCCAAACGAATATACTGTTTGGGTGGTGTATTGTTGGTTTTTTTCTAGGATGATTGATGGGAATCTGAGATCGTCAATCATGTTGGGGGGCTTTTGGGTTTCGAGACAAAGCCCTAGATGCTTTTGCGATTGCGTACCACGGATGTTGAAATCATCCGTGAGCATATTGCCTGAATAAAACACCACCGCTGGTTCTTCTGTTTCAATCTCTAGCTTCCTTCCGCTCTCCAGGTCAAATAATGTCATTTGACTTTGATTTTGCACGGGGCTAAGCAAGAACGGATGGTCATAGCCGCCTCCAACTAATGTGATTTGCGGATGCCCAGCTTCAATCCCTTGTCCAATTTGTTTACTTTTTCTAAATTCAAACGGCGTCCCCTCTACTGAAATGATTTCACCAGTTGGGATTAACGTTTCGTCTAACTCCAAGAATCCATCACTATGCAACGTCAACTCATGGTCCAGAATCGTCCGTTTAAGGTTTCCGCTTAAATTAAAATAAGAATGATTCGTCAGGTTCACGATGGTGTTTTGATCAGATTGAGCTTGATATTGAATCAGCAGTTCATTGTTTTCATTAATCGTATATGTGACCTCAACCTGAAGATTACCCGGAAAACCAGCTTCGCCATCTGGGCTCATATACGAAAAAGTAATACTAACTTCTGTATCCTTTACAACCACTGCTGAATCCCAAATCACATTGTGAAATCCATTAGCCCCACTATGAAGGTTATTTTCACCATCATTATTCGCCAAATGATAGGTTACCCCATCGATTTCAAATGCTGCACCACCGATTCGACCGGCATTCCGACCAATGACACAACCAAAATACGGAGAGTGGTCGATATACTCCGCTAATGTATCGAACCCCAACACAACATTCTCTTTTAATCCGTTGGAATCTGGAATGAGAATTTCCGTAATAATACAACCATACTCGATGCAAGTAAACTTCATGCCGCTCGAAGTTTCCACCGCATACGACTTCACATGCCGACCATTAACCACCCCATAGACACCTTCAACTAACTTCACATCATCACCTCTATGTAAGCGATTAGACTGTACTCCTGCTTTATTTTTTCAAATCAAACAGTTCGTGGTTAATAGCGACTGTGTGAGGATAAATATCTTTATAGGCACGGAAGTATTGATTATAGCGTTCCACGTTTCCCGGTATTGGCTCATATACTTTGTCCGTTTTTATAAACACCTCAGCACATTCCTTGAGCGATGAGAACCAACCTAACCCTGCTGCAGCAATCATCGCTGCTCCCATGCCAGGTCCCTGTTCATTTTGCAACTTCACGACTCTTGCCTTAAAAACATCTGCCTGAATTTGCAGCCATAAATCACTCTTTGCCCCGCCGCCAATTGAAATAACCGTATCAATCGTCTTTCCATAATTCCGGAAAATCTCGACACTCTCATTAATCGAGAATACAATCCCTTCAATGACTGCACGAGTAAAGTCACCTTTATTGTGCGAACCATCGATTCCAGTAAAAGTACCCCGGATTTTCGCATCCGCATAAGGTGTCCGTTCACCTACCAAAAACGGCGTAAACAAAAGTCCATTGGCACCAATTGTTGATTGGGCTGCACCCTCTAACAAACTAGTAAACGACTCATCCTTAGCAAACGTCTCTTTAAACCACGACAAACTATAGCCTGCAGCTAATGTAACACCCATTGTATAGTAGGCGTCCTTTTCCCCATGATTGAAAAAGTGGACCTTTCCGCCGTAATTCTTTGTGCGGTCATTTTCATATGACAGGAATACACCTGATGTACCAATACTGCAAAGCGCCGTCCCCTCAGATAATATCCCGGCACCAATCGCACCACAGGCATTATCAGCTCCACCAGCAAACACTTTTGTTCCTTCTGATAGCCCTGTTTCTTTTGCAACCTTTGGTAAAATAGAACCAACAAACGCCTCTGTCTCCACTAACGGCGGACAAATTGAGCTCGGAATCTCAAAAGTTCTTAAAATATCAGCACTCCAAGCTTTATTGACCACATCCAAAATGAGCGTTCCAGCTGCATCAGAGTAATCCATATGGATAGCCCCTGTTAATCGGTAACGTAAATAATCCTTTGGAAGCAGGAACACACTTGCCTTCTCCAGATTTTCCGGCTCGTTCTCCTTCACCCACATGATTTTTGGTAAGGTAAACCCCTCGAGGGCCGGGTTCTTCGTAATATCTAACAACTTTCCGCCTAATTGCTGATCAATTTTCTTACATTGCGGAGTTGTTCTTGTATCATTCCAGAGGATGGCGTTTCGAATCACGGCATTGTTTTCATCAAGCAACACCAACCCATGCATTTGGCCGGAAAAACTAAGCCCTTCAATATCAGCACTGTCCACTCCAGACTCGTTGACGAGTTGTTTTAAAGCAGCAATCGTCTTTTCAACCCATTCCTCCGGATTTTGTTCACTATATCCTGGTTGTTGGTGAACCAGGGGATAATCCTTCGAAACAGAACTCTTCACAGTTCCTTCCTTATCGACCAGTAACACCTTAACCGAACTCGTCCCAAGGTCTACTCCAATAACATATTTCATTAACCACCACTCCGAACTATTTGTTAATTCAAGGCTTTGTTAAATATTAATGTTGATTTCCGCTCCAGGCACGAGCGGTTCGCGGGCGGTGCAGGGAGCCTCCTCGGCGGCTTTGCGCCTGCGGGGTCTCCCTATGTCCTTCACTCCCGCAGGAGTCTTCGTGCCTTCCGCTCCAATCAACGTGAAAAAAACATCCAGCTTTAACACAGCCTAAATCAAAAGCTTAAGCGACGTGATTCCATTGTCCTTCCATTTCCTCAAGCGTCTTGCCCTTCGTTTCAGGAACAAACTTCCACACGAAAATCGCTGATAGGACACTCATTAATCCGTAGAAACCGTAGGTCATTGCACCGCTGTATTCCATCATCATTGGATAAGTGGAAGAAATCAGGTAGTTGGCTGCCCACTGTGCTGCGACTGCAATCGCCACCGCACGACCACGAATTTTGTTCGGGAAGATTTCGGAAATAAGCACCCAGCAAATCGGTCCCCAAGACATCATAAATGAAGCAGTGTAAATGATGATAAATACAAGAGTACTTACGCCAATCACATTGAAATACGCTAAGGTACTTACACCAAACATTCCTAGTGCCATCCCAATTGAACCGACCATAAGTAGCGGCTTACGTCCCCATTTATCTACA
The DNA here is from genome assembly GCF_902168435.1 of Bacillus marasmi. Lineage (GTDB taxonomy): Bacteria > Bacillota > Bacilli > Bacillales > Cytobacillaceae > Bacillus_BU > Bacillus_BU marasmi. Next base: position 8,112 of record NZ_LR656195.1, on the reverse strand, counting down.
GTCATAATCGCAACAAGGGTAAAAATAACATTGACTAAGCCCATCACAGTCGTTTGCATCATCGAGGCATCTTTTCCGGCACCCATGCTCTCAAAAATGCGCGGAGCGTAATACAATGCCACGTTAATTCCTACGAACTGCTGGAACACCGATAATAAAATACCGATGATAATAACGGTTTTTCCATAAGCAAACAGCTTTTCAGAAGAAACTTCATCAACAGTTTCTTTAATTTGCTTAAGAATCGATTTTGCAGCTTTCGACCCATTAATTTTTGATAAAATCTTCAAAGCTTTATCATCTTGATTTTTCAACGATAAGTAACGCGGGGTTTCCGGTACTAACAATAGTAATAATCCGAACATAACTGCTGGAACACCACATGATAAGAACATGTATCTCCAGCCGATGTCATTCACCCATGCCTGGCTTTCGCCATTCGCAATCGAGAAATTCACAAAATAAGCAACAAGCATTCCTAGAATAATCATGAATTGGTTGAAAGAAACCAAGCGCCCGCGAACATGTGCTGGTGCCACTTCGCCAATGTACATGGGACAAACAGCAGACGCCAAGCCGACACCAATTCCGCCTAAGATCCGATAAATATTAAACGCAATCAAGAGACCAACTGTTGGTTCACCCTTTTCGAAAAATAAAAACTCAGGGTACGCCGCTCCTAATGATGAAACTAAAAAGAAGATGGAGGCGATGATGAGTGAATTTTTCCGACCAAACCTGCTAGCGAAATATCCGGAAATGATTCCACCAATAATACATCCAATTAACGCACTGGAGATGGTTGCCCCATGAATAAACGCCCCTAAACCTAAGCTATCAGTTAAATATAGTCTTAAAGATTCCTCGGCACCGGAAATCACGGCCGTATCATATCCGAACAGCAAGCCGCCAATCGCCGCAACTAGGGTAATTCCAAAAAGGTAAAATGAGTTCGCTTTTTGCTCCATCGTTTTTTACACCTCTAATAGGTATTGGTTGAAAATGGCCTTTAAGTATTCCGTCTTTCCAGAAACGTTTTTGATTTCATTGTTAAGTGCATATGCTTCAAGTGTATGGAAATTAGCTTTCCCTTGAACGATGTCTAAGCCGATTCCCTCTGTGAAACTTAAGTAACGTTGTGCGATAGCATCATCAAATACTCGGTCTTCGATTAATTTGTGTGCCACCTTCAAGCCTCTTGCGAATGCATCCATTCCAGCAATGTGTGCATAGAATAAATCTTCTGGTTCAAATGAAGTTCTTCTTACTTTTGCATCGAAGTTTAATCCGCCTTTGCCAAGTCCACCGTTTTGAAGGATTTCATACATCGCTAATGTAGTGGAGTACAAATCAGTCGGGAATTCATCTGTATCCCAGCCAAGTAATGTGTTGCCTTGATTGGCATCTACTGATCCAAGCATTCCGTTTGTTCTAGCTACACGTAATTCATGCTCAAATGTATGTCCGGCAAGGGTAGCATGGTTGGCCTCAAGGTTTAATTTGAAATAATCCTCTAATCCGTATGTTTTTAAGAACGAGATCGTCGTTTGTGCATCTGTATCATATTGGTGAGTGGTTGGCTCTTTTGGTTTTGGTTCAATTAGGAATTGGCCCGTAAATCCGATTTCTTTTGCATAATCTACTGCCATATGCATGAAGCGGGCAAGGTTATCAAGCTCGAGCTTAAGGTCAGTGTTTAATAATGTTTCGTAACCTTCACGGCCTCCCCAGAATACATAGTTTTCAGCACCAAGTTCTTTTGCTGTTTCTAAACCTTTTTTCACCTGAGCAGCAGCATACGCAAAAACATCTGCATTGCAAGAAGTTGCTGCACCATGGACGAATCGTGGGTTGGTGAACATGTTAGCTGTATTCCATAAAAGCTTTGTGTTGCTTGTTTTCATATAGTCTTTAATCATTTCAACGATAATATCTAAATTTTTATTTGTTTCGCTCAATGTGTTGCCTTCAGGGGCAATGTCGCGGTCGTGGAAAGCGAAAAATGGTACATCAAGCTTTTCGAATAATTCAAACGCTGCTTCCACTCTTGCTTTTGCTAAGTCCATTCCTGTGAATTGGTCCCAAGGTCGTAACATCGTCGCTGAGCCGAATGGGTCACCACCATCAGCAGTGAATGTATGCCAATAGGCAACGGAAAAACGCAGGTGATCTTTCATCGTTTTTCCACCGATTAATTCTTCAGGATTGTAATACTTAAATGCTAATGGATTTTTTGATTGTTTTCCTTCGAAAGCAATTTTGTTTACGCTTCCAAAATAAGGTTTTGCCATTGTCTGTGTCATTGTCTATTCCTCCTGATTTTAAGAAAATGTAGTTTGATTTACACGAAAGCTTTGAGTATGTAAAAATATTTTGATTGTTTTGATGTTAGTTTGTTGCTCGGATAAACTAACTTGAATTCATCATATAAAATGCAAACGCTTTTGACAAGAGTAAATTTTTGAATTATTTTTGTACAAACAAGATAAATCAAGCGGTATTATGATACAATATTGCTGAAAGCGTTATTATACTTAATTTAATCGACAAACAAACGGAGTGTTATTCGATGTTTACTGCAGACCAGAACTTAGTGAAAAAAATTAATCAAAAAACCGTATTGAATCAAATCCTGGCAAACTCCCCTATTTCAAGAGCAAGACTATCTGAAATAACCGGATTAAATAAATCGACTGTTTCTTCACAGGTCAGTACCTTAATTGAAAAGAATCTAATTTTTGAAATTGGTCAGGGCCAATCCAGTGGCGGCAGAAAGCCGGTTCTTCTTGTTTTTAATAAAAATGCAGGCTACTCTATTGGAATTGATATTGGTGTAGATAATATCATTGGAATCTTGACTGATTTAGAAGGAAATATTGTCGTTGACCAATTTGAGGAATTTGAGAATCCATCTCCTAAGCAAACGCAGGACTTATTATTGGCGATGGTTCGAAAATTAATCGAGCAAATGCCAGAGTCTCCCTATGGTTTAGTCGGGATTGGAGTTTGCGTCCCGGGGCTAGTCAATAACGAAGAAAAGATCATCTTCACCCCCAATTTAAAATGGGATGACAAGGTGGATTTGAAGGAGCTGATTACAGCGGAATTCAATGTCCCTGTGTTCATTGAAAATGAAGCAAATGCAGGTGCATATGGTGAAAAGGTTTTTGGATCAGCCAAAAATTATGAAAATCTGATCTATGTCAGCGTTGGAACTGGGATCGGGATTGGAATTATTATGAATGATACTCTTTATAGGGGCGTTAATGGATTCGCTGGAGAAATGGGTCATATCACCATTGATTTAAATGGTCAAAAATGCAGTTGTGGAAATCGAGGCTGTTGGGAGCTATATGCTTCAGAAAAGGCGTTGATGAAATCTTTTCCGGAAAAATATAAACATGCGTCGGTTAAGGAAATCATTAGTTTAGCGAATCAAAATGATCCGGAAATTCTCATGGAATTACAGAATTTCGGTTATTATTTAGGGATTGGCCTGACAAGTATTTTGAATACATTTAATCCCGAGGCCATTATTATCCGTAACGATATTGCCGAGGCGTTGCCAATGGTATTGAACTCAATAAGAAATTCAATTTCTTCACGAATCTATCATCAGCTAGACAACAGCTATGAACTACTGCTCTCAACACTCGGCCAAAACGCCCCAGCACTGGGGGCATCCTCTATTACAATCGAACACTTCTTGGAGGGGTTTACGGCGTAAGGTGATCAGCGGTATATTGCCATTTAAGCAGCACAAAAACTCATTGATAACAACCACATATTTGTGTTCTTGTAGGTAGTGATGTTTTCTTATAATTCAGTAGGTCATTCGAATGGAAAATTGTGGGATACAAGGACCATGTCCCTTACTATTAGGAAAACACAAGAGACGTTCTTGTTTCTATGATTTTTCTGTTTTAAGCGGACACAACTGACCTTATTAACAGTAATAAACCTTCATTTAGATGATTTGAGGACACCAGATACCCTATTTAGTCAAAATCTTGATAGTTAGACTGCTTTTTGGGCAAATAGAGTCTCCTTTGTCCGCTTCCACCTCGGATATGCTGTTTTTGGCATGAATAGAGGCTTTGGTGACCGCTAAATATTTCAATTTTTTCAAATACAAAAGAGGATGGAGAAAAATCCTCCATCCTCTTGAAAATCTTTATTTTGAGGGGGCTATTAAATCATGCCGCCCGTGAGCTTTGAGTGTGTAATATCGTAACAGAAACATAGGGACGGTTCTTGTGTTTACCTAATCATTACCATTTCACTAAAATCTTAGCTCAATTTACGGATGTTACCAATTTAAGAACCATAATTAAGAGACCAGGAATAGAGTGAAAACTCTTAACCTGGTCTCTTTTATTATGTTAACTAGACAATATCTCCCGTAATCCACTCATCATCCGTTCCTGGGGAAACACAGGGACGGTTCGAGACCACTGAAAAAGTCACTAAAAAATAGAATTTGAAAAAGCCAATTTTTTTAACCCCACTTTCACAAGTGGAAACCTTGAGAATAAGCAAGGATTCCCCCACTTTAGTAGCTGTAAATAGCGCTATTTTGGGAATTCGTTTTTGGCGAATTTTCATTTTCGGGAAAATCGTACTTTTTCAGTGGCTTCTACCTGTCCCTTAGTCACTTCCTAAAATGGATTTGTTGCCAATAGACTGGCTGTTTTTACGTAAATGCGAGGGTGCAACTTTAATTGATTAACGATTACTTCAGCAATATCTTCTGGCTGCATATATTTTTCATTATTGTTTTCAGCTATTAAGTTAGTCTTAATTGCCAGCTCAGTAGCTACAGTGCTTGGTGTCAAAGCCGTTACGCGGATATTATTTCTCCGAACCTCTTGTGCCAATGACTCCGTTAAACCAATCAAGCCAAATTTCGATGCGCTATATGCACTGGATGTGGCTGCGCCATTTAGGCCATTTGTGGATGATATATTGATAATATCTCCACCATTTTTTTCAATTAATTGGGGAAGAACCGCACGTGTCACATAATATGGTCCCATTAAATTGACGTCAATGATTCTCTTCCATTCTTCTGGATCCATGTCTAAAAGTGTGGCAAAACTTCCAATTCCCGCATTATTAATCAGAATATCCGCAGGACCCAACATATCAGTTAATTTTATAATCGATTGATTTACTTCTTCCTGTGATGAAATATCTACTGCAGCATAAGCTGATTTCACCCCAAGACTTTTAACTTCACGTTCAACTTCCTCCAAGTCGACTTGTGTTCTTGCAATCAAGCCTATGTTCACACCTTCATTTGCTAACGCGACTGCAACCGCCTTTCCAATTCCTTTCCCAGCACCTGTTATAAACGCAACTTTTCCTTTTAACGATCGTGTCATTATCAACCACTCCTTCTAAATTTCATTATATTATTGTGGAATAATTTTTCTACAATTATGCCTGAAGTACGTAAACTCATTGCTAACAATCACTCATTTGTGTTCTTGTAGGTAGTGATGTTTTCTTATAATTCAGTAGGTCATTCGGATGGAAGATTGTGGGATACAAGGACCATGTCCCTTACTATTAGGAAAACACACGAGACGTTCTTGTTTCTATGATTTTTCTATTTTAAGCGGACACAGCTGACCTTATTAACAGTAAAAAGCCTTCATTTAGATGATTTGAGGACACCAGATACCCTATTTAGTCAAAATCTTGATAGTTAGACTGCTTTTTGGGCAAATAGAGTCTCCTTTGTCCGCTTCCACCTCGGAAATGCTGTTTTTAGCACGAATAGGGGCTCTGGTGACCGCTAAATATTTCAATTTTCCCAAACACAAAAGAGGATGGAGAAAAATCCTCCATCCTCTTGAAAATCTTTATATCGAGGGGGCTATTACATCATGCCGCCCGTGGGTTTTGAGAGTGTAATATCGTTAACGAGAGGTACAAAAAACGCGGTAAATCAACGTTTTGGATATTGTTGACTGTAATATCTTTAACGGGGATTTACCGTTTTTCATGGGATTGCGTTAGCATAATGTTAGCAATTTCAAGCAGATATACTTTTTCCGTTGTTCACACACTCAACGTGGCTTGAATGTTGGTCGCAGACATAAATAGGATTATTCAGAAATTCACCCTATGGGGGTACACTCATGAAAGTTTACTAAAGAAGGTTACTCTTTTCAATGAGACTACGTTTTCGAACTGTAATCATTTCTTAGTAACTACTAATTTACATCAATTACTTGTATTCCTTTAACCTGTGCATAGTCATTAATCACTTTGATTAAATTGTTTCTATAAACTGATATCGCTCCGTGTATTTCTCTTTCACCATCTGTATCTACATATTCCGGAAATAAAATAAAATTGGTTTGATCCATTTTTTTTATTATATATTCATTTCCTTCAAATTCTCCACATCTGATATGATATGAAGTAATAAAAGACATTATATCTTCATATAATTCCTGTGTATTAATTTCTGCCTGCAAAAATCCTTCTAAAACATTCATAATAATCTCACCTTTCTATTTTATTGGATAAGCAGATAACATGCCTCCATCTTCTGATAATACAACTTTAATTAAGTTTTCTCCCTTTGTTCCTATAGTTTTTCCAGCGTCAATTATTACTGAATAACTCTGTTTTTCCATTTTAGTTAATCCATTATCCGTTATTGACCGGACTGTTCCCTTTTTCATTGAATCCTTTAATATTTGTTCGGCAGCACCTTTAGAATCTCCTAAAAACTTTGCCCCATTACCAGTAGTCCTCTTGCCATAGTAATCGTTCTATGTACGTAAAAGTTCCGAAAATATTTAAAAGACAGAGAGAAAGCGAAGGTATGGTTTTGAAGAATAAAAATGGTGGTAACTAATGAAATTATGGCTATTTGCTTAACAAAATAAAGAATAAATAGGGCATACCTTTAAAAGGTATTGTATGTACTATATAATTCAAAAAAAACATAATAGGGTGCTTACTGGAGTTACTCATATTCTCTGCATAAAAAAAGACTATTCGTCACTAGGTAGCCCCCAACGAAAAAAGAAACCTTGAAAGGCATATAGTCAATCAAGGTCAACTTTTTTCTTTATACAAATTATTAGCTATTCAATATCATCATATGCATCACCTAAGGAGAGAAAATCACCTCTTAGCCAATACCAATATTGCCCTTTATTTTTTATAAGTCGTTCAAGTAAATCAGTAAACGAAGTAGCTATAATCTGGCATTCACCTACAAGCCCATGGCGGTCAAAAAAACTATCGTAGCATCTACCTAGTCTATTTTCATTGAGGTCAATCGTTAAGTATTCATCCGTTCCATCATTACCAATAATATACCAGTCAGATGAAATATCTTCCTCACATAATTCTCCTACAATTATTGGATTTGCCAATACAAACTTATCAGGAGACACAAGATAAATTGGATATTCCTCATTTTCAAATAGAACTATTCCCCCACAAAGACTATAAAACTCTTTTAAATCATTAGGTAAAATATGCTTTTCTTCATCAATAATGGGTAATCCAGAAGGCTCAAAGATACGACAATGTGGTAAAGTGTTTATTTGTGCGAGCAACTGCTTTATCTTTTCCATCAACTTCACTCCCGATAATTATATTTATTAAAGGAATTATAATATTCTTGTCTGGCTGTATTGGGAACATTTGCAGCATCAAACATTCTTTCTGTAAGTTCTCGTATCTCCCTTGGAGAGACTGATTGCCAATCAATTTTGCCCCCAACCTTCTTACCAGTTTTTTCATACAACCATTCTCTATAAACAACTTTTGTAGCAGCATGTTGTTCTTTTGTAAGTGCTACTGTTGGGGTATTCCCACCTCTACTTACATAGTTTGGAACATTATATTTAGCCCATATATCCATAACACCATGATGATTTTCTAAAGGCGAATTACTAGGTCTATATGGTACTACATCATTAGGTTTAACAGCTTTATCTATACTCTTAGTACCTTCTCTAACATCATCCACACCTTTTTTCACTACAGGGCTACTTACTTCCGCAGATTTTTTTATATGTACAAAGTTTTCACCATAACCACTATGTGCCCATGCATTGGATAATTCCTGTTTTTCTAATT
>NZ_LR656173.1 GCF_902168435.1 Bacillus marasmi | reverse complement strand
AGGAGCTCTAAAATAATTTCTGTGATGGTTGAACCTTCCTAAAAATGGAAAATGGGGGTTTTACTTAAAATCGGTCTTTTTTAAAGAAAAAGGGTGGTTGACTTATTTACCATTATACGCTGTCACCCCTGGGCAAGCCGCTTACGCTTTTCGATTTTATCTGTCCCACTGTTTTCTTACTTGTTCGAATGCCATTTGTTTGATTGTGTCTTCACCGGTTTCCTTATTTGTTAATACATTTGTTACATAATTTTTACCCCGGTAGTTAATTGTTACAGTCACTTTAATCATGAAAAATTTCTCCCTTCTAAATAACATTTAATTTGTCTTTGAAAGATTTTTTACGAAAAGAAAATCTTCTTGCGATACGGAAACATGTCCGCAAAATGAGGAAAACAGCTTCGGACCATTAGGCCCTAAAAAGGATTGTAAAAGAGTGGTTTTCAAAAATTCGAAGGAACCCTTCTAAGGAAAAAAGCTTACAAAACTGTGATACATCAAGTTATTGTAACTAGTATATGACCGATAAATAAGATAATCAAGAACATACGCTCGACAAAAAAATTACCTTGTATACGCCTAAAACGCGCGATTTGTCGGATAAAAATACTTTTATATTTATTTTGTCGGAAGAATAATTGACTAAAGAGGCAGCAAATAGACACTGATAAAAAAAACAGTGTCTAAATTCGATTTTTATGTAGAATTATTTTTGTTTGTTTCTATTTTACAGTATGCCTAGCGAGAAGTTTCCTTGAAAGTTAAACGGAGAAGTTTTTCAGTTTTTGTGTCAAATTCAATTGTAATATACACGCCAAATTCTCGCTGTCCTTCTCTTAGCCAAAGCTTGAAGGTTTCTGATGAACTGTTGGGATTTACGATTCTTCCAACATGTAAGTAATCAATAATCTGTGCATTTGGATATTTTTGTTTTGTTTCTTTCATTGCTAAACTGCCCCATTTTGCATAGGCAGGTACAGGTTTCTGCTCATATTCAATATTTCGAGCATTTGAACTATTTACAGGAAACATACTGCATAAAGTAGTAAAAGATATGATAAAAATGATGAAGTACTTCACAAGGATATTCAATTTCATCGTCCTTTCCGGTATAGTACTATTAGTATGGAGCAGTTTCTATTTAACATGAGTAAGAACCGGAAATATATGCAACTACCTTAGCTAAAAGATGACATGTTTGGGAGGTAATGATAAATGCTAAAGACAAAAATGAAACTTAGTAACCCAGATAAGATCTTAAAATTCTTAACTGAAATGGTTCAACGATCATATGACCGTATTAAGGAGGAAGAAATCTTATTATGCCTAGATTGTTTGGATGTGGATCTTTATATTGCATCAACCAATCATGATGATTTTTACGATGCGGTTAGGGAAAATTTTGAGTTAGATGAAGAAGGAGAAATTATAGATTATGATAGCTATAAGGAACTGATGGATGAACTTAATGAAAGTTTTATTCTTCTTCACAGTACAAGTGGCTTATTTGATTATTTCCCTCCAGGTGAATATACAGTAAATGATGAGGTGCGAGAGCAGGAGAGCGAATATTTAGCTCCAAGCGGGATATTTTATGCGCCTTTTGAAGATGCGATTTCCAATAAAGGTAGTCGTTAATCGTGAATTACAAAAATGAGCTGGGAAAGTAGTGAATTTTCCAACTATTATTTCTCGGGAAAGCGCAAAATAAGACAATATTCCTATTTTAAAGTCGGAATTTGTCTAATATTAAGATAATTAAAGTTATTATCATTTCAATTCGCCCATTTCATACACTAAATGTAATAATAATGGAAAATCACTGCGATGTAAAGCGGAAATAGGGAAAAACTGTCTATTAAATGGGAAAATTTCTTAATCATTCCAAAAACCTAAAACAGCTATTTATGCTGTTTTTTTTATTGTTTGGAAATTATAGAAAAAGATGAAGGCAGTACGAATAAAATTATGTTCAATTTCAGATTTAACAAATATAGGAGGATCCTAATGGCAAAGCAAGCGAACGGCAGTCAACAAAATGAAAAACCACTTGAATGGTGGCAGCTTTCATTAATTGGTGTTGGTTGTATCATAGGAACTGGTTATTTCTTGGGTTCAGGTCTTGGTATTAAAATGACAGGACCATCAATGATCTTTGGATTTATTGTCGCAGCAATTGGTACGTATGTGGTGTTTGATGCTCTGTCCAAAATGTATGCAAAGGATCCACAAAAGGGCTCATTTCGCTCGTACGCTAAAAAAGCTTTTGGCCGTTGGGCCGGATTTAGTAGTGGTTGGGTTTATTGGTTTTCAGAATTATTGATAATGGGTAGTCAGTTAACAGCTTTATCGATTTTTACAAAATTTTGGTTTCCTCATTTGCCTCTATGGGTTTTTGCATCAATCTACGCAGTGCTAGGTATTATAGTGGTCTTAACCGGCACAAAAGGTTTTGAAAGAATGGAAAACGTATTTGCTGTTGTAAAAATTGCCGCGATATTTATGTTTATTATTTTGGCTGGAGCCGGTTTATTTGGCATGCTAGATGTAGGAAAAGAAGTCTTTCGTACACCTAAGCAAATGAATGATTATTTTCCAGCAGGGTTTAAAGGTTTGTGGTCTGCTTTAATTTTTGCCTTTTATGCCTTTGGCGGAATTGAGATTATGGGGATTATGTCGGTCCGTTTGCGAAATAAAAAAGATGCCGCTAAAGCTGGCAAAATCATGATTATTTTGTTAACCACTATCTATCTCATATCGATAGGCTTAGCTGTTACAATGGTTCCTTGGCAGGATTTTAACGCAAAAGAAAGCCCCTTTGTCATTGCAATGGGAAATTATAAGCTTGGATTTTTTCCTCATGTTTTTAATGGGGCTCTCATCATCGCAGGTTTTTCAACCATGTCCGCATCATTATTTGCAGTAACTAGTATGCTTGTTACGTTAGCGGAGGATGGAGATGCTCCTAAGCTCTTCGCGAAACAGGGTAAATTAAAAGTCCCTATGTATGCTATGTTTCTGACGGTTGCCGGCTTGGTTACGTCGATTGTTTTAGCGCTGGTTATGCCTGATACGATTTATGAATATATCACAACCGCAGCGGGCTTAATGCTTTTGTATAACTGGCTTTTCGTATTGGTGTCGGTTCAAAGGTTAATCAAACTAACACTATGGGACCAGCTTAAACGTTTTATTGGAATGGTATTTATTTTATTAGCAGTCAGTGGAACGCTTTTCCAAGATTCTATCCGTCCAGGCTTTCTCGTGAGTATTGGCTTTGTCATATTTATTGGAATCGTTTCGCTCATGATTCACTTTTTTGCCAAGAAAAAAGGTGGTTCCTCGCGAACAAAACCAGTTTTTGAAAAATTAGTACTAAAAGAAAAATAATGTCTTTATTGCTTCAATGCCAAAATAAATACCAAAACCAATTAGCGATAATCCAGATAAATAGGCAATTGAAGTCAACAACGAACGTGATAAAAACTGTCTAAACGTACTTGCAAGCAGTGCCATTGAAAGGTCCCAAATCAATAAACCACTAAACATCGCACCACTATAAAGTATTAATTGATCCATATTGTAGTTTGAAACTGTTTTTGCTAAAACAGAACCGTAAATTCCGAGCCAAAATAATATCGTCAAAGGATTGGAAATGGACATGAAGAATCCGGAAAGGAATGATTTCGATAGTGGCTCGGAAACACGGGACTGTTTCGTACTGATTTTTCCTGCTCCGATAAGACTCTCAACGCCCGTGTAGATGAGGACAAAACATCCGAACGACCAAAGAAACGCTTGAATAATTGGTTTTTCTAAAAAATGCACAAAACCTAAGTAAACCAAACCCATGTAAAATGCATCCGCTATAATCGCACCCAATCCTACGAACCAGGAATGAAAAAAACCATTGCGAATTCCCTTTTCAAGTTGTGCTGCATTAATAGGTCCAATTGGTGCAGCTAATGATAATCCTAAAAATACATAGCTAATAAAGGTAGACATATAGGCATTCCTCCTGCATTATACAGTGCTCGTACAGTTTATTCAGCAAATGTGGCTTGTACGACAATGGAATGGAAATATTTTTAATTTTCCCAGAAATGTAAAACGAGCTGTTAATATGACAGCTCGTTTAATTCCATTTTCTGTAATTTTGAATAATATTTTCATTTTAGTAAACCTTAAAAACAGTCTTTAAATCAAGCTAGTTAACCAACGTGACTGGTGAGGTGTATGATGAAAGGAATTTTGCAAAAAAAAGAAAAGATTTATGTGTTTATCGCATTAGTTGTAATGGGCATTTATTTGTCGCCTCTATTTATTTTAGGGGAGAACGCGCACATCCGCGTCCATGATAATTTAGACTCCAATATAGCCTGGTATAAGGTTTTAGCTAAGAGCGGACAATTATTTGGGTCTTTCAATGCGACGATTCCGCAAATCATTAATGGTTTACCACGTAATGCATTCGGATCCGAGTTTAGTGGCATCGTTTGGCTTTATGCTTTATTTCCAACGATGATTGCTTATGGCTTAAGCCAAGCAATAACTAGGTTATTTGCCTTTATCGGAATGTACTTATTGTTAAAGGATCACTTCTTGAAGGAGGAAAAGTACCTACTTATCCAAGTAGGTGTTGCACTAGCTTTCGCATTAACTCCGTTTTGGCCTTCGGGTATGCTTAGTACATTAGGAATGCCGCTCGCATTATGGACGTTTCTAAATATTAGGAGAGGTATTAGAACTTGGAAAAACATTGTAGTGTTATCATTACTGCCGTTTTATTCAAGCATTGTTCTCGGTTTTTTCTTTTTCTTAACGGCAATGGGGATATTTTGGGTGTGGGATTGTTTAAAAATAAAGAAAATACAGCTCCGTTTTTTGCTTGCACTCGTTTATATGACATCTATCTATTTATTAGTTGAGTATCGATTGGTATATTCGTTTTTATTTTCAACAGAGCCGAACAGCCGCGATGAATATTTCCACGCCGAACTCCCCTTATGGCGAGTCATTCGGCTGACCTTTAAAAATTATCTATTAGGCCATACACATGTGATGACAGTTCACACCTTCATCATTTTACCTGTGCTTTTTATCGGTTTGTATATGATTTGGAAAAATAAGAAATGGAGAGAAGAACGAGCTTTTGTGTTCTTATTCTTTCTGAATTTTGTTCTATCACTTTGGTATGCCTTTTGGTTTTATGAAGGGTGGCAACCATTCACAAAAAGATTTCATTTCATGGATACGTTCAATTTTGCAAGATTTCACTTTTTGCGACCATTAGTGATTTATGTAAGTTTCGGTCTCGCCTTAAAGATACTTTGGGAGAATAGGAAATCACAAAGACACTTAGCTCCGCTACTCATAGCTGCCCAAGTAATTTTGTTGTTATCTTTTAATGATGAATTTGTTTATCAAAAGAAGCCGAGTGTGAAGCAATTCTATGCAGAAGATCAATTTCAGGAAATCAAAAAATACATTAACCGCCCTGTTAAGGAGTATCGGGTCGCAAGTGTTGGACTCCATCCGGCAATAGCCCAATATAATGGCTTCTATACACTTGATACTTATAATAATTTTTATCCACTGAAGTATAAGCATGAATTTCGAAAAATCATTTCAAATGAATTAGAGAAAAATAAAAAAATTCGAAAATATTTTGATAAGTGGGGAGGAAGGTGCTATTTTTTCACAAATGAACTTGGCAAATCGTATATGTTTAAAAAGCATACGAAGAAAACAATAAAATCGATCAACCTTAACTTAGAGCCGTTTAAGGAAATGGGCGGACAGTACTTATTTTCCAGTGTGAAAATATTAAATGCGAGTGAAAAGGGACTATTGTTAGAAAAGGTATTTGAATCCAAAACATCAGCATGGAAAATTTACTTATACAAAGTCAGCTAAGTCCGGGAGGAAGCAAACATGATGGAACCAAATCTGACAATTGTGATTCCTTGTTATAACGAGGGTGCCGTACTTCATGAAACCATGAATCAATTAGATGCCTTAATGAAACGATTAATAGAAGAAAAGTTAATTTCGAATCGAAGTAAGTTATTATTTGTAGATGATGGTAGTAAAGATGATACTTGGATGATTATTTATAAGGCAGGCTTAAGGAATGAACGGATCAGAGGCGTAAAGCTTGCCAGAAACGTTGGACACCAACGGGCTTTATTAGCGGGTTTACTTACTGCAAGAGATCGATCAGACTGTGTGATTTCTATCGATGCCGATTTACAAGACGATATTGAAGTGATTCGTGAATTTTTACTAAAATTCACTGAAGGCTATGAAATTGTTTATGGAGTTCGAGATAACCGAGAAACTGATTCCTTTTTTAAAAGAAATACAGCGCAGGGCTTCTATCGTTTGATGGAAAAGCTTGGGGTTTCACTAGTATACAATCATGCAGACTATCGACTGATGAGCAAAAGAGCTCTGGATGAGCTGTCAAAATTTGAGGAGGTCAATTTATTCCTCCGTGGTATCGTACCATTGATTGGCTTCAAAGCTACATCCGTTTATTACGCAAGAAAAGAACGTCTGGCTGGTGAATCTAAATATCCACTAAAAAAAATGGTCTCTTTTGCCTTTGATGGAATAACGTCCTTTTCTATCACACCAATCCGGTTAGTTCTATTTTCAGGTTTAATTGCTTTTTTTATAAGTCTCGTATTTGGTGTCTATTTCCTTTGGTTGAAGATGTATGGATCGACAGTAACTGGCTGGACTTCGCTAATTACTTCTATCTGGCTAATAGGTGGTCTACAATTAATCGCAATAGGGTTAATCGGTGAATACATAGGAAAGATGTACATTGAGACAAAAAGGCGGCCAAAATATGTGATTGATATAAATACGTATCAACTGCCACAAACTGCTTTTCAATCAACAGGAAGTAAAAGGTTTAATGATGAAAACTTGAATATGAATTTAACTCAATTTCAAAAATGACATTTGTTGTTATGGACTAACTACTCTTTACACCGTATAAAATAAGTGCTACACCCGAAAAAATCCAAACAACCTTCATAAATGAAATTTTCTCAGCTAAACCCACTAAGCCGATTGTAGTTGTAAGAATCAGAATAATTGGTCCTACTAAAGCTAGGCTACTATTTAAAATTAATGCTTTTTCAATACTATTAGATTTTAGGATAAAAAAAGCAACGATGAGTTCTATACTTCCGGAGATCATTCTTAACAGAGCCATACCGATAACGGCTTTTTCAAATATTTGAACCATGAAAACTTCCCCCTCATAACTAAGTCTTGAAATATATATGCCACGATGGAATAAGATAGGACATGTTAGAGGTTAAATATAAAGCTTTTTATTTGTATCTATATGATAGAAACGATAACATTTGTCATATAGATGGTATAAAGTGAAGTATAAATAATAGAAAAAGATAGGGATGTGGAGGAGGATAAATGGAAATTGAAAAAATTTTGAAGAACCTGGAAAATCGGCATGCAATGATGCTTGATACTGAAAACTATTCAAAATTTGCTGTTCTATTACCACTTATCGAAAAAACGGATGGCTATCACATTCTGTTTGAGGTCAGAGCATATAACATGAGGCGTCAGCCTGGTGAAATATGTTTCCCAGGAGGCAGAATCGATCCAGAGGATGTGGACGAGCAATATACGGCAATACGAGAGACGTCTGAAGAATTAGGAATCTCTAAGGATAACATTCACCAACTAGTACCACTGGATTATATGGTCAACGCATTAGGAAGAATCATTTATCCATTTGCAGGTGTAATCAAAAATGACGAACAAATAAAACCAAATGAATCAGAAGTTGCAGAAGTATTTACGGTTCCGTTAACTTATTTTCAAAACATGGAGCCTGAAATATATAAAGTTAATCTTCTGGCTCAGCCAGAACGTGAATTTCCGTTCGATTTAATCATTGGCGGCGAAAATTACAACTGGCACAAAACACATATTGATGAATATTTTTACAAGTATGAAGACAAGGTGATTTGGGGATTAACCGCTAGGATCTTACATCATTTTCTAGATTTAATAAAATTTAATAAATAATAAATAAAAACGACTATGCGATGGAGTAGTGGACAGGCCATTGCATAGTCGTTTTGTTCTTGGAAAAAATGGAAATTAAATGAAATTTATAAATTTTCAAAAAATTATCAAAAAACTGTTTTAATTTTCAAGCAACTATAATATAATTAAAAAAAGGACAAGGAGTTGATTTCAATGGATCATAAGATGCCAAATTTTATGAAACAAAATCACCACAATGCCCCAAAACGTCATGCTGGAAATATTAGTGCGTCAGACACAATGGTTGTCGAAATGCTTCTCGAAAAGTCCCTCAATGATTTTAGAATCCAACAATTGAAAAAAGAAATCGATAACTCCTTGCTTCAAGGAAACAAGGAAGAATTCCTAAAACTCACCGACGAATTAAAGCGAATTTCAGCTTAATAGTATCGTCTAAAACCTAGTAGTTATACTAGGTTTTATCATGTGCAAATCTCCAAATTCCCTCAACAAAATTCCTCATCCACTTCTTTCCTAAGATGAAAAATCAGTCGAAAACTAAAAGAGTTGTCGTAAAATCTATTTATAATTTAAAAATAATGGTACAATAGTAAAAACTTAAAATTTACTGAATAGAGTAATAATATTGGGGGTAATGAGATTGGCTGAATTACGTAGTAACATGATCAAAAGCGGTTTTGACCGCGCACCGCACCGCAGCTTGCTTCGCGCCGCAGGGGTAAAAGAAGAGGACTTCAACAAACCATTTATCGCTGTTGTTAACTCATATATTGATATTGTTCCAGGACATGTTCATCTGCAAGAGTTTGGAAAAATTGTCAAAGATGCAATTCGTGAAGCTGGTGGTGTTCCATTTGAAATGAACACGATTGGTGTTGATGACGGGATTGCAATGGGACATATCGGCATGCGCTATTCGCTTCCAAGTCGTGAAATCATCGCAGATTCAGTTGAAACTGTTGTGAACGCACACTGGTTTGATGGAATGGTTTGTATTCCAAACTGTGATAAAATCACTCCGGGAATGATGATGGCTGCATTACGGATTAACATTCCGACGATTTTTGTTAGTGGTGGACCAATGGCTGCAGGTAAGGATGCTGCAGGTAACGCCCTCAACCTAAACTCTGTATTTGAAGGCGTTGGAGCTTTCCAATCTGGTCTTATTGATGAAGAGAGACTAACAGAAATCGAGCAAGTAGCTTGCCCAACCTGTGGTTCATGCTCAGGTATGTTCACTGCTAACTCTATGAACTGCTTGGCTGAAGGACTAGGACTAGCTTTACCAGGAAACGGAACAATTTTAGCAGTTGCAGAAGAAAGAAAAGATTTTGTTAAACAATCTGCAAAGCAGCTAATGGAACTTATTAAAAAAGATATTAAACCACGTGATATCGTGACGATTGATACGATTGATAATGCTTTTGCATTAGATATGGCGATGGGTGGATCGACTAATACCGTTCTTCATACATTAGCTCTAGCTCATGAAGCAGAGATTGATTATTCACTAGAGCGAATCAACGATATTGCCAGTCGAGTACCACATCTTGCAAAAATCGCACCAGCATCAAATTATCATATTGAAGACGTGCACAGAGCGGGTGGTGTAAGTGCCATCATCAACGAGCTTCTTAAGTTGCCTAATGCAATTAAAGGGGATTGTCTAACCGTTTCTGGCAAAACATTACAGGAGAATGTTGCTGGCGCTGAGATTCTAGATAAGGAAGTCATTAGACCATTAGACAACCCTTATTCCGAGCGCGGCGGCTTAGCAGTATTGTTCGGAAATCTTGCTCCAGATGGCGCCGTAATTAAAGTTGGTGCGGTTGATCCAGCGGTTGGCGGATACCATAGAGGTCCAGCAATCTGTTTTGATTCACAAGAACAAGCATTATCCGGAATTATCACTGGAAAAGTACAGGAAGGACATGTTGTTGTCATTCGTTACGAAGGGCCTAAAGGCGGTCCAGGTATGCCAGAAATGCTTGCACCAACATCACAAATCGTAGGGCGTGGACTTGGAGCAAAAGTTGGTTTGATTACGGATGGTCGTTTCTCAGGTGCATCCCGTGGTATTTCAATCGGTCATATTTCTCCTGAAGCAGCAGAAGGTGGTCCAATCGCGTTTGTTGAGGATGGAGACATCATCGAGCTTGACTTAAATAATCGTAAAATTACGCTTGAAATTTCTGATGAGGAAATGGCAAAACGTAAAGCAAACTGGAAGGGCTTTGAGCCGAAAGTGAAAAAAGGTTATTTAGCTCGTTACTCAAAGCTTGTAACAAGCGCAAATACAGGTGGAGTAATGAAAATTTAATTATGAAATGTTCCCAAGAGATCTGGCTTATTAGTCAGGTCTCTTTTATTTTGAAATCTAGCATGATGTAGAAAATATGACCAATTTATTTTCTGCTTTTAGGAAAAATAAGGATATAATGGTTTATTGTAGGGTTAATAAATGACAATTAATTTCTAAACAGTTATTGGAAAGGTTGGGATTCTAATTTGAGAAATAAATCGGTCTTACTCGTTGCCATAACATCGGTGTTAGCATCTCTTATATGTATCGTTGGTCTTGGTATAACTTTATTCGATTACTTTGATACTCCGAGCAAACCAATTAAGAAAGAAGTTGTAAACACAGAGCCAAAAAAGGACAAGGATAGGGTGCAAATTGTGGCTTTAGGTGATTCCCTAACACGTGGAACTGGCGATTTAGAAGGGAAGGGCTATGTAGGCTACTTAGTGACTCAGCTAGAGGAAAAAACGGAGCGGAAACTTGCCCTATCGAACTTAGGGATTAAGGGTTTGCGCTCTGAACAGTTAGTTAAACAGGTTAAGCAGGAGGAAATAAAAAGACAGGTTGAAAATGCTGATATACTGCTCATCACAATTGGTGGGAATGATTTGTTTCGCGGTGGTGAAGGACTTGCCGATATGAGCTCTGGAAGTCTGCAGCCAATCGAGTCAGCATATACACAAAATTTACAGGCGATATTCACAGAACTTCGTTCAGTAAATAAGGAAGCTGAAATATTTTTTATTGGACTTTATAACCCGTTTATCGATTTAGAAAATGCAGCTGAAACATCCAAGGTTGTCCGTGCATGGAACTATAATAGTGCCGAAATTAGCGCAGGTTTTCCAAATACTGTTTTTGTGCCAACTTTTGATTTATTTCAGCTCAATGTAAATGATTATTTATTTTCCGATAAGTTTCATCCGAATACTGAAGGCTACCAACTCATCGCCGAACGGGTTGCCTCATTAATTACGTTGTAAAGGTGGGAGCATATGAGCGAAATTACAATGTCAGTCAAAGGACTTAAAAAGGTAATAGGAAAGAAGGAGATTATTAAGGGAATAGATTTTGAACTTAAAAAAGGGGAGGTTTTTGGATTTTTAGGGCCTAATGGTGCTGGCAAAACGACAACAATTCGGATGCTCGTAGGCCTAATCCGACCCACATCAGGTTCAATTTATATTTGTGGTCATAATGTTGCAACCGAATTTACAAAGGCGATGGAATTTCTTGGGTGCATTGTTGAAAACCCGGAGATGTATCCGTATTTAACTGGCTGGGAGAACCTACAGCATTTCGCTGGGATGTTACCGAACATTGGTGATGAACGAATTATTGAAGTGACAAAAAAAGTTGGTTTACAAGAAAGAATTCACGATCGAGTAAAAACATACTCGCTAGGAATGAGACAAAGACTAGGGATTGCGCAAGCTTTGTTAGGAAATCCTAAAGTACTAATTTTAGACGAGCCAACCAATGGATTAGATCCTTCCGGTATTCGGGATATGCGCCAATTCATACGCCTTTTAGCTGAGGAAGAAGGCCTTAGTGTACTTGTTTCAAGTCATTTACTAAGCGAAATCCAATTAATGTGTGACCGGGTTGCTATCATTTCAAAGGGAACAATGATCAAAACCGATACAGTAGATAATCTATTAACACAACAAGAACGATTAATTTGGAGATTGGATCCAATTCAAAAAGGCATTAAGTTACTTGATGAAATGACAGAAGTCGTAAAGCAGGAAGGTGAATTCATCATCACCCCATATGTAGAAGAATGTGTTGGGGATTGGAATCGGAAATTAGTGGAGGCAAATGTAACAGTCTTAGAAATGAACAGAAAACTACCTTCTTTAGAAGATTTATTTTTGGAAATGACAGGGGGGGATTATATTGATTAATCTCATCCATAATGAATTACTCAAAATTGTCCGAAAAAAGAAACTGGTTGTCGTAATCATGATTATGGCAGTACTGATTTCTATGTTCACATATGCACAGTACCGCGAACAAGATAGAATTCAAGAGACTTTAGGTACAAGGGATTGGCGGACAATGCTGCAGCAAGATATTGTGAACAAACAAAATCGATTGAGTAGCACGGGAATTTCTGAGGAATGGAAGAAACAGCTCCAAATCTCGATTGAACAACAGCAGTATTATTTGGACCACGATATTAATCCGACTGAGCCTGGTGCACCAACGTTCGTTAGAGAGTTTCTTCAGCATGCGATTCAGCTATTATTGCCATTATTGGTGATGATTATTGCTTCAGATATTGTGTCTTCTGAGCACAGTGCTGGGACTGTAAAACTTTTATTGACAAGGCCGGTAAAACGCTGGCGTATTTTATTTAGTAAGTACATGACATTAATACTATCTGTTTCATTTTTAATTATGGCCTTTGCTGTATTGTCTTATTTAATATCTGGTCTTGTGTTTGGATACAACGGTTGGTCAGCTCCTATATTAACTGGATTTACGGTTGAAAATGGAGAATTAAGCACTGCGGGTGTCCACCTTGTTCCACAATGGAAATTTTTATTAATGGTGTTTGGATTAGCCTGGTTTGTATCTTTAGTAGTAGGAACGCTTTCATTCATGCTATCAACATTAATCAAAAGTACAGCAGCAGGGATGGGTGTCATGCTAGCTTGCTTAATTGCAGGAATGATTTTAACCAATATGGTTTCGTCATGGGAATCTGCCAAATATTTATTTATGGTCAATTTAACCCCAACACAGTACTTGACTGGGGGAACACCACCTATTGAGGGAATGACCTTAGGTTTTACGCTGATGGTGTTATTGATTTGGGGAATTGCTGGGATTTTCGTCTCATTTTTCACATTTACGCGAAAAGATGTGTATTAATTTTGCAAAAAACCTTGTCACGATTATTGTGCAAGGTTTTTTACATGAAGATAGAAGAAATATTAAGAATAATTCCAATTGAAGATGTTAAGTATAACAATAGTATATGAAACTCTAATCTCATTATGGAGGTATTATGATTGACACGTTTTGGACAAACACATTTTGGTACATTTTACTCGGAATTGTCACAATAATTGAATTAATCATTGTTTTTACTAAAGCTAAAAGAAAATGGTTCACACTCGCATTTTATTTAACTATTTTAGGATTAACACTTAACTTTGAAACCGTAATCCTAATATTCTTAGATTCCTATGAGTATTACCCATACATTTTAAAAAATCCTCCTCTCGCTTACGATGATATTCTCGCTGGGAATGTTTTTTCTCAAACTTCCGTTTCGGCAACAGGTCTATTATTTATAATACTTAAATTAAGGTTTTATTGGGCAATTATCTTCGGTTTCATATACGGTGGTATTGAGGAATATTTTATATACTTGGGGATTTACAGTCATAATTGGTATAAGACATGGATGACGATAATGTTGATCCCAATATTTATTTATATTTCTAAATGGATGTATTACAAAATACAAACAGGGTTAAAACCCGTTTTCTACTATTTTTATATTTTTCTTGGACTATTTCCGACCTATATTATTTTTCTGGTTTGGGGAGTATGGATATTAACTGAAATTCAAACATTTAATATCAGTCTTTTTGATCATCCGATATGGAGTCGTTCTACCCTGATATTGTTACAATTCATTGTTTACGCTTGGATTTTGATAATTTCCATATTAAAGGGTGTAAAAAGGAGTTTGCAGAGTGTCGTTATCCTATTTCTGTATGTGCTATATTACGTTTGTTATCGTAGTAATTGGTTCATCATTAAAGACGGTTGGTTCTTTGTTGTCTCGACGGTTTCAATTGGCTGGTTGTATATATCTATTTGTTACCTGAATAAGTGGTATGTGAGCCGAAATGTATAATATTGCAAGATGTGTCAGCTTCATTTTTTTGTTTTTGTAATAAAAAAGGCAAACCCAAAGGCCTGCCTTTTTGTTACTTTATGCTGTTTCAGCCTGTTTCGAATCTTTTGTTACATAGACCCTATATAATACCAAGGCTAACAAGGATAACACAGTTCCAATTATATAAGGTAATCCTATAGACAGCGTGAATAGCCAACCGCCAAGGACAGGCCCCGCAATTCTACCAAATGAATCAAAAGACGATAGTAATCCTGTGGCACTGCCGTGTCCGGTATTTGATTGCTTAGTTAACAAAGATGAAATACTCGGCCGAATTACGCCATTTCCAATACCAAATATCGTTAAGAAAATAGCAGCTGTAATAAAATCATCGATGAGTAATATCAAGGCAAATCCAATCGCGGAAATAATGATACCACCTTGAATCACAGGTCCTTCCCCGTATTTTTTTGTTAATTTTCCCATCATCCCACCTTGAACGAATGCCCCAGCGAGACCCATAATCATGAAGACATAGCCCATTTCAGTCGAATCCATTCCCGCTTTTTTAGCTGCAAAATAAGCAAATGTTGCTTCTAATCCAGACAATGATAACGAAATAAACAGCTGAAGAATAAATAAGATGGATAAACTTCCACTAAACGCTTTCCACATGGATGTTTCTTTTTTGGCATTTTCCAATCTACTTTCTGCAGTTGAAGATTCTTTTAGGAAAAGTACAATTAGTATGAGTGTAATAATCGAAGAAGCTGCGGCAAGATAAAATGGTAAGCTCAAGCTGTTTTTTGAAAAAATCCCGCCAATGGCCGGTCCAAAAACAAACCCAAGTCCCACTGCAGCGCCAATTATTCCCATACCTTTCCCTCGGTTTTCAGGAGTAGTAATATCAGCAACATATGCCATTGAAGTTGGCATGTTTGCTGATGATAGTATTCCTCCGATAATACGAGCTGCAAAGAGCATCCAAATACTGTCCGCGATTGCCATCAAATAAAATGATAAGGCAAGGCCTGTAATCCCGAGCAATAACACAGGTTTTCGACCAATCCTGTCCGATACTTTCCCCCATATCGGTGAAAATACCAGTTGCATAATTGAATATACTGACATTAACAGTCCTAATTCGGTGGGTGATGCACCAAGCTCCTCTGCATAAAAGGGCAATACAGGAATAATAATTCCAAAGCCAACCATGACTAGGAACATCACAAAAAACAAGATTAACATCGCATTTTTATTGTTCAAGCAAGTTTCACTTCCTAACTTATCCGTTAATTATCATTAACATAATTTATCATATTTACTTAGATAATGGAATTGTCTTGCTTTGAATACATAAATATGTTGCTATCTCAAAATAAAAAAACAGAGCCATTTATAGAAGCTGGCTCTGTTTTTTCAATGCTTTTTATTAATAACTGAAGCGGACTATTCCGTATAAAGCATCCAGAACAACCTCAGCTTCTTGTTCTTTACCAGGTGGTATTGGAATTTTAAATTCGGCGATTGTTTCTGTTTCGCCTGCAGAAAATTCAATTTTAACAAATATACATGGGGGAATATCATTAGTAATTTCAAGGGCTTTAAAATAAGCAAAGCGGTTCCAGCTATAAAATATGACATCGCCAATTAATACACCATCGGGACAGATAAAAACTTCTTTCACGTCTCCTAACTTCTTATTGTACCACGATAGAGCACTTCCTTTTCCTTGAAAGGATGCAAAGTTTATTGAATCATCATATGTCCAATGAGCTAGGTAAGTTTTGTCACCTGATAAAATCTTTTTCCGCACAGAATTAGTTTTTTTCTTTGTAAACCAGAATAGTGAATAAATAGCAATTCCAATGATTAAGATGATACCTATAATAAACGGGAGATAAAAGCTCATCAATTACACCCCCATAAATAGATGTTGTTATTAATCATATTGGTAAAAACCTAATTCATTCCATTAACAGATGATGATATTTTTTCGAGGAAATTAGCAAGATCTAACATACATGATATGGCCTGTTCCATTTTAATGATGAAAGACTTAACAAATCAATTAAATACGGTATAATATAATACAGTGAATAGAGCCTAGAAATCAATTCACTCAGTAATTAGTCAATGTTGAAAGCGAGTGTTCATGATGGGTCGTAAATGGAATAATATTAAGGACAAAAAAGCGTCAAAAGATGCGAATACAAGTCGTATTTATGCAAAATTTGGGGTTGAAATTTATGTTGCAGCCAAACAAGGCGAGCCAAACCCTGAAGCGAATCAGGCATTAAAGTTTGTACTTGAACGCGCGAAAACTTATAATGTGCCAAAGCATATTATTGATCGTGCGATAGATAAAGCAAAGGGTGGTTCTGAAGAAAACTACTCAGAGCTTCGCTATGAAGGTTTTGGACCTAATGGATCAATGGTAATTGTTGATGCTCTAACGAACAATGTTAACCGTACAGCTTCTGACGTGCGTGCTGCCTTCGGGAAAAATGGAGGTAACATGGGTGTGAGCGGATCAGTTGCTTATATGTTTGATGCAACTGCTGTAATCGGGTTAGAAGGAAAAACATCTGATGAAGTTTTAGAAATATTAATGGAAGCCGATGTGGATGTCCGCGACATTCTTGAAGAAGATGAAGCAGTAATCATCTATGCAGAACCGGACCAATTCCATGCTGTTCAAGAAGCATTAAAAGCTGCAGGTGTAACGGAATTCACAGTAGCGGAACTTACAATGCTGGCACAAAGTGAAGTAACACTTCCAGAGGATGGACTAGCAAAATTTGAAAAAATGATTGATGCTTTAGAAGATTTAGATGATGTTCAACGTGTTTATCACAACGTTGATTTAGGGGAATAATACATAAACACAGACCTTTTGTACAATTACAAGGGTCTGTTTTTTATTTATAATTAAAAATTTTCAAAAAATGATTGACGAAGTTTACAAACTGTCATATATTAATATTAACAAAAATAAATTGTTATATAACAGTTAACGAAAAGGGAGAGATGAAAATGGATATTTATCGTCAGGCATATGAAAGCTACAAATCGGCTTGTGAAAACTATGGGATGGAATCAATGAACTTTAATATGTTTATTAAACATTTAACCGATGAACAACTATCAGAATTCAGTAAAACAAATCTTTAATGAATTAGGATGTGATTATCACGGATATTGAAGCGGAAGTCAAAGGCTAAAACCCTGCCAGGTACAATTAACACGAGGCAGGTTTTTTTGTTGTTTCTATTTACATAAGAAAACCATTTAGATCATGGTAAAATTAAGCGGTACGGAATTTGCTAATCTATTATCAGAGATGAAGATTCTACGATAATATATATCAAATAGTGAATAAATCCACCATTAATTATGTTAAAATAACTAAGTGAAGTTTTTAAATTAATTGAATATTTTAAAATACTAATGTTTATGGTGGTGAGCGCATGAAATATGGAGGAAGGTTCAGCGTTTCTTTTATTAGCTTATTAGTTGGAATTCCATACTGCGTTTACAATTACCTTACGCTCCACAGTACGATTCGAACAACGATAGACGTATCAGTACTAATAGCAGTGACAACCATTGTCTATTGGTTAGGTATGCAATATGATAAAGCGAACTATTTTCATAAGCAATTAGTGATAAAGCAACATCAGTTATCAAAAAGCTATCGAGAATTAATGGAATTCCAACAAAAATTGCAACAGATGGCTTACTATGATGAATTAACTTCTTTGCCTAATCGCATCCATCTTTACACTTTTTTAAAAAAATCTATAACTGAATTACAACTTAACAAGCAGACTCTTGTTGTTCTGTTTATTGATTTGGATGGGTTTAAGGAAGTAAATGATACCACAGGTCACAAAATTGGTGATATGCTACTAAAAGAAGCAGGAAACCGTATTCAGTGTTGTATACGAGATGATGATCTAGTTTCAAGGCTTGGTGGAGATGAATTTATAGTAGTTCTAAATCATTGTGATCTGAAAGACGCTTCAGAAGTTGCAAGTCGTATCATTAACGAAGTATCAAAGCCATATACTTTTAATGATGAATTCATTCATGTTACTGCTAGTATTGGTGCGAGCATCGCTCCGCAAGACGGAGAGGAAGAGGAAATACTTATACAAAGAGCTGATAAGGCAATGTATTATGCAAAAAAACAAGGAAAAAACACATTTGCTTTCTATCATGAGGATTTAGAGAACGTGTACTCAAAAAATTATATGGTCATTGAAAAATCATAACAAAATCAAGACAAAAATGTACGATAATTTGATAATCAATTTTATTAATCCTCCTACAAAAGTAGGAGGATATATTACTTTTCATACATATTGTTGGTCAAGATAAGTGAAAAATAGTATTTGGGAGGGATTGGATGAGTCAGAATCAACAAGTAGAACAAGGGCCCGAACAAGCTAGGGTCAACTCAATTATCCAAGAAATTGATGAGAAAATGGCTAAACTTAAATCTAAAGGCGGAGATGTAAGCCTCGATGTTAAAGAAATACGGGAAACGTTTTGGAATGATGTCACCGTTAACCTCGATGAGCCTGATGATGTAATTGAGACGCATACAAGTTTACGTCAACATGCTGAATTGTTAGGGGAACGCGAGCGAAGTCATACGCAAATTAATCGGGAATTGAGAACACTGGAGCGATTGAAGAATTCACCATATTTTGGCCGGATTGACTTTTTGGAGCGTGATGAAAAACATTCTGAATCAATCTATATTGGGATTGCCTCGTTTATGGATCAAGCTGATGAAGAATTCCTTATATACGATTGGCGTGCACCCATTTCTAGTCTGTATTATGATTTCCCACCTGGTCCAGCTCAGTATAACACCCCCGTTGGAATCATCAGTGGCGAAATGACGCTAAAACGTCAATTTATGATAAAAAAAGGAATTATCCATGCAATGTTTGACTCAGGGGTAACAATTCGAGATGAAATGCTCCAAGCCGTACTTGGAAATAACGCTGATACCCAGATGAAAAGCATTGTTGCAACCATTCAAAAAGAACAAAATGAAATTATCCGGAATGAAAAGAGTAAAATTGTGGTAGTTCAAGGTGTGGCTGGCTCCGGAAAAACCTCGGCAGCATTGCAGAGAGTTGCATATTTGTTATATCGTTACCGAGAGTCTCTTTCACCAGAAAATATGATTCTTTTTTCACCTAATCCATTATTTAATAGCTATGTATCAACCGTATTGCCGGAGCTTGGCGAAGAGAATATGCAACAAAGTACATTTCAAGAATATCTCGACCAGCGCTTGAGCAAAGAATTTACACTAGAAGATTCTTTTGACCAAATTGAATATATTTTAACGGCGAAAAATAGCGATGAGTATGAAACAAGATTAACTAGTATTCGGTTTAAAAGTAGTATTGAATTTAAACAAATGATTGAACAGCACGTAAAAGAATTAGCTCAACAAGGATTAATTTTTAATCATCTCATTTTCAGAAAAAAAATCATCATTTCTAAGGAACAAATTTATGAGTATTTTTATAATTTGGACCGTAGCTATCCAATCCCTAATCGTCTGCAACTTGTAAAGGAATGGCTCTTCAAGGAATTGAAAAAGAGGTCAAAGCTAGAACAACAAAAAAAATGGGTTGAAGAAGCCGTGCAATTCCTTGATAAGGATGATTTTATAGAAGCTTTTGAGCAACTACAGGAAAAGGGCTATTACTCGGAGAATAGCTTTGATGATTTCGATCGCGAACAACATTTACTATCAGAAATGCTTGTAAAGCAGAAGATGAAGCCTTTGTTTAATCGGGTTAAGTCTTTTCAATTCGTTGATATCGCTTCCATTTATCAACAGCTATTTTTAATGCAGAGTCAGTCGACTTTAGAAAACTATGCAGCAATTAGCAAGCTGACATTCGAACAACTCCAACAAAAGAAAATCCTCTATGAGGACGCGACACCATTTGTATTTTTACAAGACTTAATACTTGGTAAAAGGTCTAATAGTTCCATCCGTCATATCTTTATTGACGAAGCCCAGGATTATTCGCCATTTCAGTTTGCTTTTATAAAAAACATGTTTCCTTATAGCAAAATGACCTTGTTAGGTGATATTAATCAAGGAATCTATAGCGAATCAAGCGGGTACACAGAAACGCTTGCGGAGCGAGTGGAGAGTAATAATGAATCTGTTGCGAGTTATGTTTTAAACCAAACATATCGTTCAACGAAACCAATAGTTGAACTTACAAGTTATCTAATCCAGAATGGTCAGCAAATTATACCGTTCAATCGACCTGGCAATAAACCAACAGTTAACGTAGTAGATAATCGGCAGTTGTTGCATACAAGCCTAATAAATATAATTAAGGATTATGAAAAAAACGGACATGAAACGATAGCGGTAATATGTCGAACTGCTTTTGAAAGCAAGCAAACGTACGAGGCGCTAAAAGGATATGTATCACTACGTTTGATTGAAAAAGGCACGATTACGTTTGAAAATGGCGTTGTCATTATTCCAGCTTATTTAGCCAAAGGAATTGAATTCGATGCGGTTATCATCTATGATTCATCGCAATATGTAGAAGAAAGTGAGCGAAAGTTATTTTACACTGCTTGCACGAGGGCGATGCATAATCTCCATATTGCTTCAATCAGCAAATTTAGTCCACTAATGTCTGACATACCAGAAGATAAATATCAATACATTTGAGAGTTATAGGTAAAACGACAAAAGGCTGTCTGATTAATAATCAGCAGCCTTTACTTTTTCGCTACAACGACAATTGCTGGAGAAGAACTTGTATATTCATTCCCTGTAAAATCACCATATAAACTTATTTCAGAGAAACCCGCTTCTTGTAATACAGAGATTAGTTCATACGATTGAAGCGGATAAAGCTCAACCGTGTTTTCAAAGGATTCCGTACCCCCATTGACTTCTACCGTTAATTTTCCGGTAAAGAGTATTTTTTCCCCACTGAATTCATAGGTTCGTTGGAATTGAATTCCATCCGGTTTTGTGATTAAGGGAAGCTCTTTAATCTGCTCTGCGATGATTTTGTCATAATTTACGGTTTGGATAATGAAGGTTCCATCATTCTCCAACATTTTATATACATCGTTGATCATAAGTCTAATTGCCTCAAGCGATGGTAAATGGACAATTGAATTACCAATACACGTAATGACATCAAAGCTTGAAGTAGCCAACTGCTCGATTTTTTCCATTGGTAGGACTAAAGCTTGCAAAGGTATGTTTTCAAGCTTTGCTTTTTCAATCATTTTTGCAACCATGTCTGCTTCGCTATCTGTAGCTGTAACCTCAAAGCCTCGTTTCGCAAAGAGGATAGCTTGATTTCCCGTACCGGCGGCGATATCAAGCATTCGTGAACCTACTTGACAATTATTTTCGATGAAGTCTATTTGAGCAAAATTTGCTGGAAAGAGTAAATCATAATATTGATGAAGCTGCTGATAAAAGCTCATAGAAATTACCTCCTAATGAAATTTACTCCATAACATTATTATACCCTTAATCATCGTGAAGTGACGGATTATTACATTGTTTGTATGAATAGGGTAGGAATGGAAAAGCTAGTTAATGTCGAGAATACAATTTCTAGGTTGCTACTGTTTATACATTAAAAAGTAATAAAACCTTCACAACTATATATGCCATTCAGTGTTAAAATACTTTTATGTTACTACAGTTGGGAGAGACATCGATGGAGGAATTACTTAAACAGTTAATTGAAAATGTTCATGAAATAAAAAATAACGTAGCCAGAATTGATGAATCAATACAGGGCTTAGAGCAACGTTTATCGCGTCTGGAAAAAATGGATAGTATCGAGCATCGCGTTTCCGTTAATCAAATTGATTTGACAGATATAAAGGAAATTGTTGAGAAGGTCGAACAATTCCAACGGGATATTATTCTACCAATGACAAAAAGACAAAGCAGTGAAGAATTGGCGTATATCCATAAACGCTTAGATGCACAATTGACTAAGATCGCCCAAAATGAAGAAGCGATATTGATGATGTCTGGAAAAACAGAAAAAACCAATTAAATGTATTGAATAAAAGCCCCCACGAATCAAGCGTGGGGGCTTAACTAATTAGTTATCTAAATTTACTTGAGTGCGAGTTTTGAAGGATAGCTGTTTTTTGAGGTTTACAGTAATATCCTCTAATAATAGCTCCATCCCAACAACTGTAAGTGAAAGAAAGTCAGCGTAATGCTTCTTAACCTCCCATTTCAATTCGTGCTCACCACAAATACTGTATTCATTAATTCCTTCAATCTCTTTTTTGATTTTCGCTAATTCAGCCGTTTTTTCTGCTTCTGGCAAAGTCATAAGATGATCTATTTGTGCAATATATTTCATTGAAGCAGAAATTTTACTTTGCACATCTTCATGTGTAGCTTTATCGATCAGGTTATATCTAAGTTTGAAGTCATTTAATAAACTAGCAGATTCATAGGTTGAATTAACAATTTCGTCGCGAGTCATTTTATTTGTTTCATAGCTAAGCATATATTTCCAAGATGGGGCCTTAATTGCCTCACGGTGATCTTCAAGTGAATGACAGAATTTTTTATAACCGTATAATTCAGGGTTTTCGAATGCTGGGCTAGCAGGATCTAAGAACGGTGCTAGCGGAGCAACAAAGTATGAAAGGCGACGGTCTTGGTTACATGAATTATGAATTTCTTCAACGAAATCGATGTTTTTCAAGACACTTGCATAATCTTGATCAGGAATACCGACCATGAAGAATAAATCAATTTTTGCACAACCATGTTTTAATGCATAATTCAGCGTATCAATTACCTTCTTATTAGTACAACGGAATTTTCCGTTAAAACGACGAATGCCTTCATCGTGTGTTTCAAGTGTTAATTCCATGCTATATTTTGGCACAGCATCGTTAATCTTTTTGAAGAATTCCTCATCTGCATATTGGAACAACTCAAATACTAATTCATTTTTTAAGTTAATTTTCTTTAAACGTCCTAAAAAGTCATCAACATATTCTTTTCCACCTTGACGAATATCATGGAGAATGAATATTGGCGCACGGCTAAAGCGTTGAATAAATTGAATATCTTCAACTAGCTTAGCAGGTGATCGTAATGCTAGTCCTGGTCTGTTACAGTTTTGTTCATACGATAGCTTTGAACCACCGCAAATCAAGCAGCCTTGCGTACATCCACGAGCTGTTAAAATAGCAGTGTTTGGATATTGTAACCAACCGTTATATGGAAGCGGATCTTTAAAGTTTAAATATTTGAATACTGATTTTATGGAGTACCGGTAACCAGGAACATCGAATTCATCTAGGCTATCAGGAACATAGGTGATATCGTTAGAAATCGTTTCTCCCTGTTCATTTCTCCATGTTAAGTTCGGAATATCTAAATAGTTCTTTTTCCCATATTTGATTTCTTCTATTAACATAAGCATTAATTTCTCAGTTGAATCACCGCGCATGACAAAATCAATAAACGGATAGTCGTTAATTAGGTCTTTGTGATAGTAAGTTGCAGATAATCCACCAAATATGATGGGTGTTTCAGGATGGAATTTCTTTGTGAGCTTTGCCAGTTCAATACTTCCATGTGCATGTGGAAGCCAGTGTAAATCGATACCAATCGCCGCTGCTTTAATTCCTTTTAGTTTCTTCTCGACATTAAAGTTAGGATTCATCAGCATGCGGTTAGCAATATTGATAATCTTTACTCTTAGACCATGGCGCTCCAAGTAATCTGCAATACTAGTTAACCCGATTGGGTACATTTCAAATACTGGAGAAGAAGGTACTACGTCACTGATTGGGCCTGCCAATAAAGAATTCTCACGAAAATCATAAACACTTGGTGCATGTAAAAGTACTAAATCGTATTTCATATATATTCACCCCTGAGAGTTAATTTGTAAAAAATTATTCTAATAAAGTTAAAGTGATGTTATTCACATCTGCTACGTGTTAATCGTAATAAAAAAAGCAAGCTAAATCTATAACTATTAAATTTGGACAAGAAACGTTCGAAAAGCTGTTTCTAAATATTGTCCAACTGTGATTTTTTTCGCATTTATTTCGTTGTATGAAAGAAATAAGCGATATTTTTACTGTTTTAATATAATTTCTGAACATATTGAATTATTTTTTAAATAGTGTAAAATTACACTATAGGCAAAACGTGGAAGTGAAAATAAAAAATGATTAAGGAGGTGTACGGTTTTGGACCGACCTTCAAAGCAAGAAAGAAAAGCGTTATTTTTGGAGGAATTACATTTATTACTTGAAGAGGATTACATTAACGGAAGGCAATTTAATGACATTGCGAGGGCACATCATAAGTATTACCGCGATTTACAAGATGATCACGAGTTAAATCACGCAGTGAAAAAAGCGGCGATGCAGGCACCTTGGCCAACATCATCTTCAACTGTAACAGCTAAACCAAAACGCACCATTCTAGCAAAGCCGCAGCGAGAAATTAAAAAGCTCAACCCAGAGGAGATTAGGGAACGCAATATCACTTGGTCGCTTAATCTCGGAGTCATTTTACTTTTAATTGGTGGTTTGTTTGTGGCAACGAGTAATTGGGCATCGATGCCAAATTGGATGAAGAGTGGCTCGATTGGTTTAGTATCATTTCTGTTTTTTGGAATTTCCTATTTTTCAAAGCGCGTATTAAAAATTGAAAAAACGGGTTTAGCCTTCATTGTTTTAGGAAGTTTATTTTTACCCATTTTCCTTTTATCAATTGGCTGGTTTAAATTGCTTGGTGATTATTTCTCCTTTAATGGCGAAGGAAGATATATTTTCGGTTTGATTAGTTGTATTCTTCTTATTCCTATTTATATTGCAATTGCCCGGAAGCTTTCATCTCGACTATTTGTATGGTTTTCATATTTAACTACAACAACTGGAGCGGCGTTTTTAATCGCGGCACTGCATTTGCGACAAGACTGGTTTTATTTTGGCTTTATGCTTTATAACGTAGGTACTGTACTGGTGTTTCACCGTTTAAAGAAACAGGAATCCTTAAAGCTTTTCACGAATGAACTAGTGGCATTTGCCCAAATTCAGCTAATCCTATCTTCATTATTAACGTTAATTTTTTATGAAAACGGTCTTGTTAATGGATTAAACCTCCTACTTACAGCTGCAGTGTACCTTGCTATGGTATTTGTAAGTGGCAAAAAAGAATACCATTTTATATTTAGTACGATGATTGTCTATGGTGCCTATCAAGTAATATATCATTCGATGCTTAATAGCTTCGCCGAAGTACTCTTTGTTTTAGTGGGTATTGGCTTTTTAGCACTTCCGAAATTCCTTGATGAACAAGACCATTGGCGAAAGGTGTTTCAATTAACGAGTGCTGTTGTCTCAGGTGCAGCATTTATCTATATCAGCCTTGAGGCTTTTTATGTAAATATGATGTTTGATACACCTTCATGGGCGATTTTCTTTGCCTATTTATTGTTGGCTGGACAATTTGTTTATTTAGCAAACAACTTGAGGCTATTACTCTTTCATTATTTAAGCCCCATCTTTTTGGCAGCATCTTTGTTTGAATTAATTCATTTCGCAAATCTGATAATAAAGCTTAATGACTTATCTCTGCCAATATTTTTGATTGGTTTTACTCTATTTTGCACCATCGGATTTCTAATGAAGCAAACTTATCTTCTAATCATCAAACAAAGTTCCCGCGACATTGGTATGGCCATTATGATGGTAGGTATTTTGATGACACTGTATCACGAGAAATGGCTTCAGTTAGGAATTATCAATTTATTGATAAGTGCATGTTTTTATTTAAGCGAGAAAATAGACCAACGTAAGATCCTCAAGCTTGCAATACCGTGGTTGTTGCCACTTTCATTGGCATTTTCAGGTTTAGCATTTGCAGAACAAATCCGTGTTAGTTCAGATTATTATTATGTGAATTTCGGGATTGTCATGAACGCAATCGTCGCAAGTGCAAGTTCTTTTTTAGCGTACTATGTATGGACAAGAATAAAGCAAATCGAGCTTGCGAATAACTCTTTTTTAGTCGGTCAAGGCTTTTATTCACTCGCCATCTTATTTGCGCTAACATTTAATATCGATGAAGTTTGGGTACGGCCAGCAGTGCTAGTTGTTGGTATAGCCGTTTATATTGCTTTTTATCTAGTACTTAGATACAAATACCTACCATATATAATCGGCATATTGAGCTTAATCACATATTTTGTAGTTCTCCAATCACTCTATCTTCAAGTTCAAGTGCCAACGACGATGATTTATTTGGAAAATACACTTGGTGGAGTACTTATACTAATTGCAGGTTTAGTGGTATCTCGGAAGAGTTCGGCGATTGCCAGTGGGTTCGTCTGGGTTGGTCATCTTTATCTTCCGGGTGCACTCCTATTTAGCTTCTTTATTTTTACCGAGAATACAGTATGGAACTTTTTATTATCAGGAGCCGTTTATTTTACGAGCGCATATTTAGTTCAAACAGAATGGCAGATTAAAGCATTTCTATATAGTGGGTTTACTTCGATTTACTTATGGTTTGTTACTGGAATGCTAAGTCTTAAGCTCGAACTTGAGCCACAGTATTCATTTTTATTTACCAGTTTGACTATTTTTGTATATTGGCTGTTAGCATCACCCAATTTTAAAAATCGAGCAAAATATTATCTTGTACCATTTTCAATGTTAGGCATTGCCGCCTTTATTGGTACGTACCCATACAGCTTGACACTCTATGCCGTAACCGTTATATATGCGTTTGGGTTGATTGCCTATTTGACTGTGATTAAGTGGAATATCATGACGCTTATTCCGTTGTTGTTATTCTTTTCGGCAACAATGAAATATTTAAAAATAGCAACCTTCTTAAACGAATATAAAATAACATTAGTATGTGGTATTGGTTTAGTTTTATTATTCGTTGGAAAGCTTGTTTATCAACAGTTTTATGAGGAAGACGACAAAGGTTCTGTAAAACAAATTGATGGCTATACGATCACAGCTCTCTTGTTTCTTGGTTCAGGTTACCTTTATAAAACCGAGCTGATATTTACAGCTTTTATACCGGGAGTGCTACTCTCATTTGGCCTATGGCTACAAATAGCACGCATACCTGAACGTTTTCGAATATGGGTAAAGCTCGTCAGTGGTATTTACCTCATTGAACCTTACTATTCAACACTTGCAATGCTAAATATTCCTGAATTATTTGAAAGGGAATTGCAAATGCTTCCGTTAGTGGTCGTGTCAATATACTTACAACACTGTTTAAACGGAAAATATAAGCTGATAACAAGTAAAATCCATTGGTCGATATTAATATTAGTCTCATTGTTTCTTATTCAAGATGGACTTGAAAGCTCGACAATATACGATGCCCTAATTTTAGGGACTTTATCGCTTGTTTCGATGTTAGTAGGAATGTTCTTGAAGGTTAAATCGTATTTTATCGTTGGTTCTGGGGTCCTGTTATTAAACGTGTTGCTACAAACAAGACCGTTTTGGGGGAATATGCCATGGTGGGCATACTTACTAATTGCTGGTTCAATCCTCATATCTGTAGCAAGCTTCAACGAATGGAACAAGCAAAAAGTCGCAAAAGGCGAAATCACCGGCATAACTAAGCTTAAGGAAAAATTAGTTGCTTGGTATAAAAAGTGGGATTAACCAAAAATGGCTGACACTTAAGGTGTTAGCCATTTTTGGAGATATTTGTACAAGAGATATGATTGTTGAATATAGTCGAATTTTGTTAATAAAAATCATATCGCGTTTGGTCACATTCGTGATATGATTTTTATGCTTTTGTAATATGCGATAGGGAGGGTGCTATGGAACAATTTGTTCTTATTTTTGTTGGACTTATTTTATCCACATTTATTCTATTATTATTTTTAAAAACCAAACATATGATTAGACTCGAAGAAAGCTTAGATGATGTACAAGCCTTTATCGAAAATAATGGCGGAACACATGTATCGCATTTAACTTTTCTTAATGATAAAGAAGTGTATCGTACTAGTAATAACAAGATTTTGTTTGTGTTTCAAAAGATAGGAAACAAATTCATTGTTCTAGGTGATCCAATCGGTAAAGATGAGTTCATACGTGAAGGAATTAAGGAATTTGAACAGTACTGTAAAAAGCTGAATAAAAAACCAGTATTTTATCAAGTGTCTGAACGTTTTATGTTGTACTATCGGAATTTCGATTATCGATTATTCAAATTAGGAGAAGAGGCTAAACTAGATTTACATGAATTTAGCCTAGCAGGAAAAAAAGGTGCCAAGCTACGAACAAGAAAAAATAAATTCGAACGAAACGGTTTTCAGTTTGGAGTATCATTTCCACCTCATAATCACGAACTGCTCAATAGGGCTGAAGAAATATCAGACTGTTGGCTAGGTGATCGTAAAGAAAAGGGCTATTCTGTTGGGTTCTTTTGTAGGGATTATCTTTCCCGTTTTCCGATTGCTACATTAAGCAACCCCGATGGAGAAGTGATTGCCTTTGCTTCACTTGCCTGTGATAAACAAAAA
This sequence comes from Bacillus marasmi, assembly GCF_902168435.1. Lineage (GTDB taxonomy): Bacteria > Bacillota > Bacilli > Bacillales > Cytobacillaceae > Bacillus_BU > Bacillus_BU marasmi. The sequence goes on along the minus strand of NZ_LR656173.1, from coordinate 159,594 downwards.
CGGAAACGGACATTTACGATTGATTTAATGAGACATATTTCTGATTGTCCTCACGGTACTATGGATTTCTTGTTTTTGTCGATTTTTCAATGGTGTAAGGAGAAAGGCTATGATTGGTGCAGTATGGGAATGTCACCTTTAGCTAATGTAGGACATAGTAAGCATGCAACAATACATGAGAAGTTGGCACGGTTCGTGTTTGAACATGGTGATTCTTTTTATAAGTTTAAGGGTTTACACGAATACAAGAAGAAGTTTGCTCCGCAGTGGGAGGCTCGATACCTAGTTTATAAGAAGGTATTTTTACCATTTTTATTTTTGCAATTAATTATTCTTATCCATCAAAATAATGCGAAGAGAGATGAAGGAAAGCTGGCCAGAGGTTTAAGCCGTGTCAGTTAATGCGAGAAACAAAAGCAAATATGTAACATTAATAAGGCGAAGTCCAGGGATGCCAGGGCTTTGTCTTTTTTTAGGTATTTAATGTCTTTTTTGAATGCACAAATACATTCATTGTAATAAAATGAAAGTAAGGTAAGTGTTGGTATGATAAGTGTTATCTTAGTTTTCTTTGTGTTTTTAGTATGGACACTTGTGCTTGTGAATCGGAAAAACTTCAGGTTATTAGGGGAGGCTAATTGAATGAGCAGTCGTCAATTGCAGGTTTTTTTAAACAACCATTTACAGTCGTTGAAACAACAAGGTTTATACAATGAAATTGATGCATTGGAAAGTCCAAATGGTCCTATTATTACTATTAATGGAAGAAATTTAGTTAATCTTTCATCAAATAATTATTTAGGCTTAGCAACCGATGAGCGGCTAAAAAATACTGCCATCAATGCAATAAAATCATTTGGAGTAGGCTCCGGTGCAGTTCGAACAATCAATGGAACTTTGAAACTGCACACTTTGCTTGAGGAGAGGCTCGCTCAATTTAAGCAAACTGAAGCAGCAATTAGTTATCAATCCGGATTTAATTGTAATATGGCAGCTATTTCAGCTGTGATGGATGAAAACGATGCTATTCTTTCGGACGAATTAAACCATGCTTCAATCATAGATGGCTGCAGACTTTCTCGAGCAAAGATTATCCGATTCAAGCATTCAGATATGGAAGATTTGCGTCAAAAGGCGAAGGAAGCATTAGAGTCAGGTAAATATAACAAAATAATGGTGATAACCGATGGAGTTTTCTCGATGGATGGAGATATTGCTAAGCTGCCTGAAATCGTCAAAATCGCAGAAGAATTCGATTTGATCACTTATGTAGATGATGCCCACGGATCAGGGGTACTTGGAAAAGGCGCGGGGACTGTTAAATACTTCGGTTTATCTGACAAAATTGATTTTCAGATTGGCACGCTTTCAAAAGCACTTGGTGTAGTTGGAGGTTATGTGGCGGGAAAACAAGCATTAATTGATTGGCTTAAAGTACGGAGCCGTCCATTTCTATTTTCTACAGCGATGACACCTGCAGATGTGGCAGCGTGTATCGAGGCAATAAATATTTTAACAAGTAGCACAGCACTTAATGATCGCTTATGGGAAAATGGCGACTATTTGAAGCAAGGCTTAAAAGAACTAGGCTTTAATATCGGCAACAGTGAAACACCAATTACCCCATGCATTATCGGGGATGAAGTTCAAACACAACAATTTAGTCGTCGGTTAATTGAAGAAGGAGTATACGCAAAGGCGATTGTATTCCCAACTGTCCCAAAAGGAACTGGTCGGGTGCGTAATATGCCAACAGCAGCCCATACAAAAGGAATGCTCGATTCGGCCATTGCCATTTACGAAAAAGTTGGTAGGGAAATGGGGTTAATTTAATTGCCCTCAAGTTCCAATATCCTGCCTGAAAAACTGAATATTTGAGTATAAGGGAGGTACAGTGATGAAGAAAATTTTGATTACCGGCGCATTAGGTCAAATCGGTTCAGAACTAACTGCCACCTTGAGACATATTTACGGCACCGACAATGTTGTTGCAACCGATATAAAAAGGACTGTTCGTGAAGTATCAGAATCAGGTCCGTTCGAAATCCTAGATGTAACAGACGGAACAACCATGTTAAACATTGCATCTCAATATCAAGTCGATACAATCATACATTTAGCAGCGTTGTTATCAGCAAAAGCTGAGGAGCAGCCTTTGTTAGCTTGGAATTTAAACATGAACGGGCTCATTAATGCACTTGAGATAGCAAAGGAGCGTAACTGCCAGTTTTTCACGCCGAGCTCAATTGGGGCATTCGGTCCTGCTACCCCTAAAGATATGACGCCTCAAGATACGCTTATGCGTCCGACGACGATGTACGGAGTAAATAAAGTCGCGGGGGAGTTGTTGGCTGACTACTATTTTCATAAATACGGAGTTGATACGCGTGGCTTGCGTTTTCCTGGGTTAATATCTTACGTGACCCCTCCCGGCGGGGGGACGACGGATTATGCTGTGGAAATCTATCATGAGGCACTTAACTGCGGTAAATATACTTGCTATTTAAATAAAGGAACTTATCTTGATATGATGTATATGCCTGACGCCTTACAGGCGATTGTTGACTTAATGGAAGCCGATCCAGCAAAATTGTCACACAGAAATTCCTTTAATGTGACGGCGATGAGTTTTGATCCTGAGCAGGTTGCCACAGAAATAAAGAAGCATCTTCCCCATTTTAACATTTCTTATAAAATTGACCCTATCCGACAAGCAATCGCTGATAGTTGGCCAAATTCATTGGATGCATCAATTGCTAAGGAAGAATGGGGCTTTAAAACACATTACGATTTAGCCAGCATGACAGTCGATATGCTCGAGAAATTAAACTACAACAGACCTATTGCAAGTTAATTAGCTCATGTTAAAGCTGACTCAAGCTCTTTTTATATAGAGAGATGAATCAGCTTTTATTTTTCATACCGCCTTCATTGTTTGTTAATAAATTCGTCATATTTAACCACTATGATGAATGTAATTCAAAAACGAAGGAGATGAACTATGTTAGCTAAACTGAAATCACGCAATGGGATGATGTATGCCTTAACAGGCGTGCTAATCGTCGCTTCGATTATCGTGCTCACTCTTATTTTGATGAATAAGGATGCTATAGCGGAGGTTAATGGGGAGGTTATCAACCAGAATGAACTAAACAAAATCCTTAATGAAACCTATGGGGAAGAGATGCTCGAGGCATTGATTTCTGAAAAATTAATCGAGCAAGCTGCAGCTAAAAAGCATATCAAAGTCTCAAAAAGCGAAATAGATAAGGAATATCAAACTGTTGTGGACTCTTATGGTGGGGAAGAAAGCTTTAAGGAAACGATTGAGGCTAGCGGTGTCACGGTTGCCCAAGTAAAGGCTGATATAAAAAGCTATCTATTAGCGGAAAAACTGCTTAAACCTAGCATAAAAATAAGCGAAGAAGAAATGAAGCAGTATTTTGAAGATAATAAAGCTTCGTTTACGACGCCTCAACAAGTAAAGGCAAGTCATATTTTAGTAGAGGATGAATCAAAAGCAAACGAAATCAAGGAAAAGCTTGCTAATGGAGAAGACTTTACAAAACTGGCTAAGGAATATTCTACCGATACTAGCACAAAGGATAAGGGCGGGGACCTTGGCTTTTTTTACGAAGGTGATATGGTTGCCGAATTTGAAGAAGTAGCCTTTACACTATCAGTAAATGAGATTAGTTCGCCAGTCAAAACTGATTATGGATACCATATTATTAAAGTATTTGAAAAGAAGGAAGCTATAGAAGCCAAGTACGAAGATCATAAAAAAGATATCAAAGCCGCACTGCTTGATGAAAAGTTATCGACTGAATATACATCCTGGCTAGAGGACGCAAGGCTTGATGCGAACATTAAAAAATACTGATTATGATGAGTTTGATAGACATCCTCTTCTATTGGAAAACCCTTAAGCATATACTTTTAAAAAACCATTAGGGGAGATGCCCATGCAGGATTTTCAAGATCAGACGAAAATTCGTGTTCGCTTCATATATATGATATTGTTTGGGTTGATGGCGATCATTCTCATCCGTGTCGGTTATATGCAATTAATCTATCAAAAGAACATCGTAACCTTTGCCCAAATTGATCAAACCGCACAAGAGCTAAATATTCCAATTATCGAAGAAGTCAAAAAGAGCTTTGATGTAAATTTGGACAGGTTTCGCGAGGAATCCACTGACGATATTATTAATAGTGGTAAAACAGATGTTGCTTCATTATCCTTGCTCGATATCGTATATACAAGCTGTACAGATGGTTGTTATGGGCGACCAGCGGTTTATCTCCATGAAAACAAAGGTTATATTTTCTATAAAAATAATAAAGGCGAGAATACCCTCGTTGAAATAAAGCGGTACGATGAGCGTTGGGATGTTGTCGAGGTCTTTGAAAAATCAGGAGAATAGTAAGTCTAAAAATGGAGATTGCATTAGTCTCCTTTTTATTTTGCAATTTTAAAATACCTTGGAAAATTCCGCTTCACTTTCCAGCAGAAATGAACAAAATATTAACAAACTATTTCTGATAGATTAAAAATTTGGGATATATTGAAAAAACGGTTGAACCTTCCTGCAATTCGATTTACTTTGAATTTATAAGAATTTGTTTATGACGATTGGCAAAACTGATGTTTAGCAGACCGAACGATATGGAAGGTGTTTTTATGAAAATTTTAATGATAGAGGATAATGAGAGCGTTTGTTCGATGGTTGAAATGTTCTTCTTAAAGGAAGGCATTGAAGGAGAATTTATTAACGATGGCCTCAAAGGTTATCAGCGGTACAAAGACGGAGAATGGGATTTGTTAATCGTTGATTGGATGTTACCGAATATGGACGGAGTCACGATTTGTCGTAAAATCCGTGAACAAGATAAGGACATTCCGATTATTATGCTAACAGCTAAAGATTCGGAATCAGATCAAGTATTAGGGCTCGAAATGGGAGCGGATGATTATGTAACAAAGCCGTTTAGTCCGCTTGCCTTAATGGCACGCATTAAAGCCGTTTCAAGACGTACCCGTGGTGTTCAAAAAAATAATGAGGAAAATCGCAATCATTATTTAGAAACACAAATGTTTAAAATCAGTAAAGAAACAAGAGAGGTCCTTTTAAATGGTGAGCACATTACCAATTTAACTCCGAAGGAATTTGATCTACTTTATTATTTTATCGAGCATCCACGCCAAGTATTTTCAAGAGAGCAGCTGCTTGAACGGGTTTGGGGCTACCAATATTATGGAGATGAACGGACCGTAGATGTCCATATTAAACGGCTTCGCACAAAAATTGGCACAGCTAAACAGCCGTTTCTCCACACGGTATGGGGCGTCGGCTATAAGTTTGATGAATCGGTGGTAGAGGATGAGGCTTAAATATATTTATCAGCTATTCATCAGCCATATCAGCATTCTCATTGTAGCTTTGCTAATCCTTAGTATTGTTTTTACGAATCTCGTAGAAAACTTCGTGTATCGCACTAAGGCCGAAGAGCTTACAAATTATGGGGAGAGTATATTGCACCAATTCCAGCGAATCCAAGTTGGGCGCGAACAAATTCTAAACCAGTACAGTACTGTTTTAAATGCTCGAAACATTACTTTTATTATCTTTGATGAACGAGGAACAGTAGTGTATCCAGTTGTCGGAAAAATCCCGAGAATTGAACTTGAGAAAAGAGAATGGCAGCAAATAACGGAAGGGGCGACGCTAATTGTGAAGCGCGATACACGCTATGACCAAGACGTTTCATTAGTGGCAGTTCCTTATTTGCAATCTGGTCAATTTGTCGGTGGAATATTACTTCTTTCACCAGTAAGCGGAACACGGGAGATGATAAGTGAAATCAATCGTTACTTGCTTTTTACAGTGGTCATTGCCTTGTCAGTTACTCTATTGTTAAGTTGGATTTTATCCAAGATTCATGTCAAAAGAATTCAAGGAATTCGCGATGCGACCTCAATGATATCAGCTGGTAATTATGAAGTGAAATTACCAGCTTCGGAATTTGATGAGATTGGTGAACTTGCCAGTGATTTTAATAACATGGTAACGAAGCTGAAAAGCTCAATGGATGAAATCGAAAGTTTAGAAAATCGACGCCGTCAATTTATGGCAGATGTTTCCCATGAAATGCGGACGCCATTAACAACCATCAGTGGAGTCATTGAAGGAATGCGGAACAAGATGATTTCTGAGGAAGATAAAGAAAAAGGCATCAGCCTCGTCAGCAAGGAAACGAAACGATTAATTCGACTCGTAAATGAAAATCTAGATTATGAAAAAATAAGATCCAATCAGGTTAAATTGAACAAAGAAGAGATACAATTAGCTGAGCTTCTAGAAATCATCAAAGAAACACTACTGCTTCAAGCAGAAGAAAAAAACACCAGAATCATCATAGAAGCAGAAGAGACAGCCGTTGTGTACGCCGATTATGATCGTTTAACTCAAATCCTAATTAATATTACAAAAAACAGTATTCAATTTACTGCAGATGGCACGATTACACTTCGTGGCATTACAAGTGACACTCACACGATGATTGAGATTGAGGACACAGGTGTAGGGATTCGTGCAGAAGAAATTGAATCAATTTGGCGCCGGTTTTATAAAGCAGATTTATCTCGTAAAAATAATCCTTATGGTGCCTTCGGACTAGGCTTATCGATTGTGAAACAATTGGTCCAGCTTCATAATGGTGAAATTACAGTATCTAGTGAAGAGGGCAAGGGGACAAAATTTGTCATCAAACTACCTCAAAAAACAACGTAATACCACAAAAAACTAGCATCCTTTCAAGGGGTGCTATTTTTTGTGCAAAAGTAACGATTTATTACATAACTCTTCATGTTCTCTTCCTAGTTTGTTAATAAGTTTGTCATATGTTCTCGATAAGATAATCACAGATGAAAGAAATGATAATTACTAACGAAAAAATATCAGTTTCTAGATAAGTGGAGGGTTAGAGCATGGAAAATTTTGAGGATAATCAACAACAAGTCACTATTCAAAAGGCTTCAAAGGGTAAACAATTTATTGCCACAGTAACAGGTGGGATTATTGGATCGGTTTTAACAGTTGCATTCATTGCAAGTCCATATTCCGAGCAAGTCTTAAACAAAATGAATCTAGAAACTATATCACAAGCCATTCAAAAATTCGAGGCAAAGGATGAAGTAAAAATAGATTCAAATACGCAAACCGTAACTGCACAAGCAACAAAGGGTGACACCAGCTTTAATTCAATCTCTGATATGGTCGAAACTGCTTCTAAATCGATTGTTGGTGTAACTAATATTCAACAGGCGAAAAACCGCTATACTTCACAAAATCAAACGGTCAAAAGCGGGACAGGCTCTGGGGTGATCTTTAAAATCGTGGACAATTCAGCTTATATCGTGACGAATAATCACGTTATCGAAGGTGCAAGTGAAGTTGAGATTACACTAGAAAATGGGCAGAAAACAAACGCGAAAATCATTGGTGCGGATGCGCTGACCGATTTAGCGGTTTTGGAAATAGATGCAAAAAATGTGAGTAATGTTCTTAGCTTTGCCGATTCAAGCACAGTTCGTGCAGGTGACCAGGTTGTTGCAATCGGTAATCCATTGGGCCTTGATTTATCGGGTACGGTAACACAAGGAATTGTTAGTGGTGTTGATCGTTCGATGTCAGTTTCTACATCTAGTGGAGAATGGGATCTCGATGTAATCCAAACTGATGCAGCGATTAATCCCGGCAATAGCGGCGGGGCGCTTCTTAACACGGATGGACAGGTCATTGGTATCAATAGTCTAAAAATTTCAGAAAGTGGTATTGAAGGATTAGGCTTTGCCATTCCAAGTAACGATGTTATTCCAATCGTTAACGAGTTGATTTCAAAAGGAAAAATTACTAGACCCTATTTGGGAGTTAGTCTAACAGATTTAGAGCAAATCCCAGCGCAATACCTTCAAGACCTTCCAGAAAACATTACAAACGGAACAATGGTGACCAATCTCAATCCTGATTCAGCTGCAAGCAAAGCCGGTCTTAAAGTACAGGATATTATCGTTTCGTTTAATGAAACTGAAATTGATGGAGCCAGTGATTTACGAAAAATCCTTTACACACAATTAAAAGTTGGTGAAAAAGTGAAAATTGGCGTGTACCGAAACGGTAAGCTCGAAACAATCACAGTGACATTAACAGAATAACTTTGAAAGGAGGTGAAATGGATGAAAAAAAGAATACTATGGTTTATTGGCATTGCTATATGTGCATTAGTTGTATTCCACTTATCAAAAATGGCTTTCCTACATCTTGGTCAGGCTCCTTTTAGCCAAGACATAACACAAGTTCATCATCAAGTTGTGATGCACAGCTTTGATAAAGGTGGTTTGGGCCACTTTAATGAACCAAGGCATGGAATTGAGGTTCATCAGCGCTTTGTTGGAGGACACCATACTCACCATGGTACGTTTTTTCCAATTTTATTTGACCTAGGATTAATTATCGCCGGATTAGCGCTTCTAAAATTTGCCGGTAAAAAGTCTTTGGTTAAGGGGATTGGTGCTGCGCTACTGTTTATAGGATTATGGACGTTATTACCGAACTGGCTTGCGTTACTATTCCTATTAATGGGAGGCTATTATTGGTATAAAACACGTGAAAAAGCCGAAGAAACAATGGATGTTATCAGTGAATATGTATCTGTTCCAACTCAAAAACTAGATTTCCTAGATGAATGGGAACGGTCAATAAACAAGGAGGTAAAATAATGGGTATTTTTAAAAGATTAAAAGGGATTGCACTTGCTGATGTCAATCATGCAATTGATAAAATGGAAGATCCAATTAAAATGCTAAAACAATATTTACGTGACTTAGAGGCAGAAATGGAAAAGGCAGAGAATGCACTATCCAACCAATTATTTATTGAAAAGAAATACGAAGTACTAATTGCTGAATCGGAAGGTATCATCGAAAAACGTGTTCGCCAGGCTCAATTAGCTGTTGACCGGAATGAGGATGAAATTGCTAAATTAGCACTTCAAGATAAAATCAGCCACGAGAAAAAATTAGTGCAAACCAAAGCGACGTACGAAACGATCAAGCAACAAACGACCAGTTTATATGGTCAAGTCAAAAAATTACAGGATACGTATGAGCATTTACAGCAGAAAAAACTGGCGCTTATTGCCAGAGCTAACGCAGCTCAAGCTTCTCAGCACGTGAATCAAACCTTAACCTCGTTTTCACCACAAAATGCCATTAAAGGATTTTCACGTATGGAAGAACAAATTTTAAATCTAGAGGCAAAAGCTAGTGCAACACAATCAATTCATGAAATGAAACGACCACAAGAGAATGTACTCTTGGATAAAGTACTACAGGATGAAGTTCAAAAAGAATTAGACTTGCTTAAACAAGCAAAGCCTACAACAGCGTAAGCACAGACAATCCCCAAAGCTCATGGCTAAGGGGATTGTTGATGTTTATTTTTTTACATAAATTAGCTTCTCTTGTTTTTCTTTGACGACACCAATGATTTCAGCAACAGCATGTCCGCGTTTGTGAAGATTTTCGATATATTGTATTGCTTCTGATTCATCTAGTGCTACCAGCAATCCACCTGATGTAATCGCATCGCATAGGACGATTTGCTCGTGTTGCTGTATATTCTCGTAATCGACGTCATCCAACAGCCACTTGTGGTTAGCTTTTGACCCTCCTGGTACGACCCCATCTTTAGCGAGTTCAAATGCTCCCTCGAGCACTGGAACCTGTGATAGATGAATCTCCAAGCTGACATTACTTCCTCTTGCCATTTCACTTCCATGTCCAAGTAATCCAAATCCGGTCACATCAGTTACCGCATAAGGATGAAGTCCTTCAAGCGCTTCTGCAGCCGTTTTATTTAACATGGCCATTGTTTCCGTTACAATTTCTTCTTGTTCCGCAGTAACAGCACAGCGTTTTATCCCAGTAGTAATAATACCAACACCGATTGGCTTCGTTATGACTAATACATTCCCAGGTTTTGCACCAACGTTTTTCCAAATTTTCGAAGGGTGCACAATGCCTGTTACAGATAAGCCAAATTTTGGTTCCTGGTCATCAATTGAATGGCCCCCAACTGTGACAGCGCCACTTTCTGTCACTTTATCAGAAGCACCGCGTAATATTTCAGCTAAGATATCTGGACCTAATTTTTTTACCGGGTACCCAACAATGTTCAGGACTGTTTTTGGTACACCGCCCATTGCATAAACATCACTTAACGCATTTGCTGCGGCAATTTGTCCAAATTTATATGGATCATCCACAATGGGAGTAAAATAATCAAGAGTTTGAATTAGTGCAATTGAATCTGTTAACTGAAAAACGCCGGCATCGTCGCTAGTTTCATGCCCAACTAATAATTCTGGGACTGGGGCTTGCTCAGGTAAAAGGCGCAACACTTGCGCCAGGTCCTCAGGACCAATTTTGCAGCCTCAGCCAGCTTTTGTAGAAAATGAAGTTAGGCGTATTTTATCTTGTTCACTCACGTTTTTCACCTCCAATGTTTAGTATACCTTTAATTATCTGTTCGCGCACAATATTAAAACAGATAATTTGCGTGATACCTCGTGCTTATACTACAATTACGATAGCAATTTTTTAATTAAAGGGGAAATTCCTATGAAGAAATATTCAGTAATAATTGAATTTTGCATGATGTGAAACTACGCTCCGAAAGCTGCGAGTGTCGCAGAAGACTTATTTACACATTTCAGAGGAGAAATCGAGAAATTGGAGCTCATTCCTGCTTCCGGTGGAATTTTCGAGGTTACTGTAAATGATGAAAAGATCTATTCAAAAAAGGAAACAGGCGTATTTCCACGATCAAATGAATTAATTGAAAAAATGAATGCATAAAGTGTTTTTAGAGACTGGTTTTATATAACTTCAGTCTCTTTTTCATTAGAAAAAATTTAGAACATAATGTGACAATTTTTCTCGAGATTTTTAATAGTGGTAAATATTGATATAATAGCTAATGTATCTATTTTTGGAGGGGTTTTTTTGAAACATTTACTGCGATCTTTACCTCCTGTTCATGAGCTGCAAAAGGATGATCGGTTTTCAAAAATTGAATCCGAACACAAGCTGGAGACAGGCTATTTAACCGAAATAATAAAACAAACTCTAGACTCCGTTAGAGAAGAAATATTAACCGGAACCTGGAAGGGAGCCGAGCCAGGAACGTCCCTTTTTTTAAATGATATCTTCACTATAACTGAAACGCAGGTGAAGAAAAAAACAAGCTACACATTAAAAAGAGTAATTAACGCCACAGGTACAATTTTACATACAAATCTTGGAAGAGCACGATTAAGTGATCGAGCCACTGAACATGTAGTCGTAGCAGCACAAAACTACTCTAATTTGGAATACAAGATTCAAGAAGGTGAAAGAGGCTCGAGACATACCCATGTGGAAACCCTAATCAAAGAAATCACAGGTGCAGAAGCAGCGATGGTTGTTAATAATAATGCTGCTGCGGTGTATTTAGTTCTTCGTGCGCTCGCCTTTGAAAAAGAAGTGATTGTTTCGCGTGGTCAATTAGTTGAAATCGGTGGTTCGTTCCGCATTTCTTCAATCATGGAAGAAAGTGGCGCGAAGCTAATCGAGGTCGGAACAACCAATAAAACTCATTTATACGATTATGAAAACGCTATTTCCGATCAGACTGCGATGCTCCTAAAAGTGCACACCAGTAATTTTAAAACGATAGGTTTCACGAAATCTGTAGAGACAGAGGAATTAGTCAATTTATCCCAAAAACACGAGCAGGTGATTTTTTATGAAGACCTCGGAAGTGGCGTTTTATACGACTTCCGAAAGCACGGAATTGGTGATGAACCTGTTGTTGGCGAAGTGCTGAGAGCAGGTGCAGATATCGTTTCTTTTAGTGGAGACAAGCTCCTCGGTGGTCCCCAGGCTGGAATTATCGCTGGTAAAAAAGCATTGATTGATAGGTTAAAAAAGCATCAACTCGCACGTGTTCTACGAGTTGATAAGATGACTCTTGCAGCATTAGAAGGTACCTTGATTGATTATGTAAAGGGTGGAAGTGAATTACGAAATATACCAACCATCCGCGATTTGCTCATTACTCAAAAAGAAATACAAAGTAAAGGTGTTCGCTTTATACGTCAAATCCATGAAACTTATCAAGTGAAGATAATAGAAGGTACTAGTCAAGTTGGTGGAGGTACGATGCCGGATGTCGAGCTACCGACCTATGTTGTAGGGATTAGCCATCCACAGTTAACTGCTGAACAGCTAGCAAGAAAGCTACGAACTGAGCATTCCCCAGCGATTATAGTCCGAATTCAAAATGAAGAAATACAACTCGACTTACGAACCGTTACAGAACCAGAACTAGAACTCATCTTAATCGCACTAAAAAAGGTTGCAAATGGTGAATAACACCATGCAACCTTTTTTAATGTCAATCTTGTCGCCGATAAGCAGGCGCCTTCCGCTTTTCTCTGTCTAGCTCCAGCGGCTAGAGGCTCGGGTCATAAGCCGTTCCGTCCAGAAGGTTAAAGAACAACCTTCCAGCCGGCTCGTCTTATGCCTGTCGCCTCTGGGCAAGCCGCTTCCGCTTTTCTTGTCTAGCTCCAGCGGCTAGAGGCTCGGGGTCATAAGCCGTTCCGTCCAGAAGGTTAAAGAACAACCTTCCAGCCGGCTCGTCTTATGCCTGTCGCCTCTGGGCAAGCCGCTTCCGCTTTTCTACATATCATGGTGCTGGTTATGTTTTTGTCTTGTGTGGTTGCGATTTTTAACTTTATGGGAGCCGCTTAATGGCTCGGGTTGACCGCTATTTCCACCTTTTGGTGCATTTCGGCGCATATCTTTTCCGTTGTTTTTGTTCATGTAAATCCCTCCTAAATATAGATTGTGAATTCAACGCACGTTTATACTGAATATTTCTTTTAAAAACTGCACAATTTAACGGTAACCTTGGAATAGGAGTGAAAAAGTACATGCCTTATCATAAGAACAAACAACAAGCATTTCAGGCAGCGCAACAAGGAATTGAGGATGTGCAAGGACTATATAGTGAAATTGTGCAAGATAGTGCGAGCTATGGTCACCAATTAAAGCATTTGAAAAATGAAGTCAACGAAGCATACCAACAAATTGAAAATGCTTTGGAGGTTGCGTCAGACCACCAACGATCTCAGTTGGAACGCTTCCGCTCAGATCTAGAAAGCATCATACATGAAGTGAATCTACCTGATAATTGAACAAATAGCGGTCACTTAATAGTGACCGCTTTATTTATGTTCTTTAATATTACCACCGTAATCTACTTCCACTTAATCGTCGTTACTGATTTTTCTTTCTCTTTTTATTATTCAACTTTTGCTTTTCTGTTAAAGGCTCATTTGAAAACTCTTCATTAAATCCTGCTCCCATACCCTGCGATTTTGCCGCATTCATTCCAGGGATGACGTGATTTGCTTTTCGTTTTGACAATATTTTCACCTCCAATTATAGTTTTACCGCTTCAAAAAATGTCATGCAGATGTTCTGATGTTATATTAGGATAAAATAATATCCATGAAACAGGATTAGTATTTGATTAATAGCTCTTTATTTATCTAGTTTTAATACATAAAAATGATTAAAATCATTAAAACAATAAGATAAACTTATACAAAGCAATAACTTTCTTGTTATTTACTTATAACGCCGAATATATTAAAATTGGAATTGCAAGAAAAGTTCGGATGGGTGAAAATTCAAACTTTTCGACAATTAACCTTGTTTTGGTATAATTGAGTACGAATAGGGGGTAATACATATGTCAAAAAATGATGTTTTAGCAAAAAACGATGTATTCCAATCACGGACATCGTTTGAACTGAACGGCAAAAAGTATAACTATTATCGTTTAAGTGCACTTGAAGAAGCGGGTCTTGGAAAAATCTCAAGATTACCTTACTCAATCAAAGTGTTACTTGAATCAGTGTTACGTCAATATGACGGACGTGTAATTACAAAAGAACACGTAGAAAACCTTGCAAAATGGGGTACAAGCGAAGTTAAGGAAATCGATGTTCCTTTCAAACCTTCACGCGTTATCCTTCAAGACTTCACTGGGGTACCTGCAGTAGTTGACCTTGCTTCACTTCGTAAGGCAATGGCTGACATGGGTGGAAATCCAGATGCAATCAACCCTGAAAAAACTGTAGACCTAGTTATCGACCACTCAGTACAGGTTGACAACTACGGTTCACAAACTGCTTTAGAAGCTAACATGGAATTAGAATTCGAACGTAACGCTGAGCGTTATCAATTCCTAAGCTGGGCTCAAAAAGCATTTGATAACTATCGTGCAGTTCCACCTGCAACTGGTATCGTTCACCAAGTTAACCTTGAGTATTTAGCTGATGTTGTTCATGTTGCTACAACAGCAGACGGCGAGCTTGAAGCATACCCAGATACATTAGTTGGTACAGATTCACATACAACTATGATCAACGGTATTGGCGTACTTGGTTGGGGTGTTGGTGGTATTGAAGCAGAAGCTGGAATGCTTGGACAACCTTCATACTTCCCAGTTCCAGAAGTTATCGGTGTAAAATTAGTTGGTGAACTTCCAAACGGTGCTACTGCAACTGACCTTGCGTTAAAAGTAACTCAAGTTCTTCGTGGTGCTGGCGTGGTAAATAAATTCGTTGAGTTCTTCGGACCTGGCGTTTCTTCATTACCATTAGCTGACCGTGCAACTGTTGCTAACATGGCTCCAGAATACGGCGCAACTTGCGGATTCTTCCCAATTGATGGCGAATCATTAGCATACCTACAATTAACTGGTCGTGACGAAGAAGCAGTTAAAGTTGTTGAAAAATATTGCCAAGAAAACGGCTTATTCTTAGATCCAAGCGATGAGCCTGTATATACTAAAGTTGTTGAAATCGATCTTTCTGCGATTGAGGCTAATCTTTCTGGTCCTAAGCGTCCACAAGATTTAATTCCTCTATCTCAAATGAAAGAAACTTTCGTTAACCAAATCAGTGCTCCTCAAGGTAACCAAGGCTTTGGCTTAACTGAAGCTGAACTTGACAGAGAAATCACTGTTAAATTTAACAATGGTGACGAAGCTGTTATGAAAACTGGTGCTATCGCAATCGCTGCTATCACTAGCTGTACTAACACTTCTAACCCATACGTTCTTGTTGGCGCTGGTTTAGTTGCTAAGAAGGCAGTTGAATTAGGTTTAGAAGTTCCTAAATTTGTTAAAACTTCTTTAGCTCCTGGTTCTAAAGTTGTAACTGGATACCTTCGTGATTCAGGCTTACTTCCATACCTTGAGCAATTAGGTTTCAATACAGTAGGTTACGGATGTACTACTTGTATCGGTAACTCAGGTCCATTGAAAGACGAGATTGAAAAAGCTGTAGCAGATAGCGACTTATTAGTAACTTCTGTTCTTTCTGGTAACCGTAACTTTGAAGGACGTATTCACCCACTAGTAAAAGGTAACTACCTTGCATCTCCACCACTTGTTGTGGCATATGCACTAGCTGGAAACGTGAACATCGACCTTCAAAACGACTCACTAGGTAAAGATAAAGATGGCAATGATGTATTCTTCAAAGACATTTGGCCAACTACTGCTGAAGTTAACGAAGTTGTTAAGCAAACTGTAACACCTGAATTATTCCGTAAAGAATATGAAAACGTATTTGGCGACAACGCTCGTTGGAACGAAATCAAAACTAGCAATGAGCCATTATACACTTGGGATGCGGATTCAACTTACATCCAAAACCCTCCATTCTTCGAAGGCTTAAAAGCTGATCCAGATGAAGTTAAACCTTTAACTGGCTTACGTGTAGTTGGTAAATTTGGTGATTCAGTAACAACTGACCACATTTCACCAGCTGGTTCAATTGGTAAAGATACTCCAGCAGGTAAATACCTGACTGAAAAAGGCGTTTCTCCACGTGACTTCAACTCTTACGGTTCTCGCCGTGGTAACCACGAAGTTATGATGAGAGGTACATTCGCTAACATCCGTATCCGTAACCAAATTGCTCCTGGTACAGAAGGTGGATTCACTACTTACTGGCCAACTGGCGAAGTTATGGCTATCTTTGATGCTTGCATGAAGTACAAAGAAGAAGGTACTGGTCTTGCAATCCTAGCAGGTAAAGATTACGGTATGGGATCTTCTCGTGACTGGGCCGCAAAAGGTACAAACCTATTAGGAATTAAAACAGTTATCGCTGAAAGCTTCGAGCGTATTCACCGTTCTAACCTAGTGTTAATGGGTGTTCTTCCACTTCAATTCAAAGCTGGAGAAAGCGCAGAAACACTTGGCTTAACAGGTAAAGAAACAATCGAAGTTCAAGTTGATGAAAACGTAAAACCACGTGATATGGTAAAAGTTACAGCTACTGACGAAGCTGGCAACAAGAAAGAATTCGAAGTTCTTGTTCGTTTCGACTCAGAAGTTGAAATCGACTACTACCGTCATGGCGGTATTCTACAAATGGTATTACGCGAAAAAGTTAAAGCTGCTAAAGCTAACTAATAGTATTGAGACGTCCGATATTTATTTTCGGACGTCTTAATTATTATTTTTTTTACAAACAATAATACCCGTGTAGGTATTTCATAATTTTGTCACATTTTATCGGCAGACAGCTTTGTTATATTAAGTTTTTTAGGTTAAAATATTTTCAATGGTATTAATTTTGAGGAGGAGCAGCATGATTAAAAAAGTAATTGCTGCAGTAGTCATTGTAGCCTTATTTGCAGTAGCAATGGTGCAAGCAATGGGGAAGGAAGAACAAGATACATCTGGACAAAAAGTTGGTCTTGAGATCGGAAATACCCCGCCAGATTTTGAATTAAAAACATTAGCTGGAGATACAGTTAAACTATCTGATTATAAGGGTAAAAAAGTGATGTTAAATTTCTGGGCAACTTGGTGTCCACCTTGTAAAGCAGAAATGCCTGATATGCAAAAATTTTATGAAGGTAACAAAGATCGGGTTGAAATATTAGCTGTTAACATGGATACAACGAATGATGTTGCAGGCTTCGTAAAAGAGTATGGACTAACATTTCCAATTCTATTAGATGAAAATAATGAAGTAAATAAAGATTATGGCATCGTCTCCATTCCAACAACTTTCTTTATAAACGAAAAAGGAATAATCGATTATAAGATTACTGGTTCAATGAAGCTAGAGGATATGGAAGAAAATACGAAATAGTCAAAAGCTAACCAAGTTTGGTTAGCTTTTTTTTGTAAAAAGCAAGATATATTCTGTTTATTTTACAATTCCGTTTTCATGATTATTAACATAGTAAATACTTAAAATAATTTTCAAAAAGTTGTAATAATTGAAAGCGTTTCCGGACAGAATAACTGATACAATAACAATAAGGAAGGTGAATATGATGAGAAAACCTAGAAAACGCTCCTTTGCCGAGTTAGTTTCCGAAAACAAACGTCAGCTATTAAGCGACCGTGATGCGATGGAAAAAATCGAAAATCGTATCGAAGCAAAAAGATTGGAAAAAGCAGAATAGATTTGGATGCATTTCCTAATGATGTTCCTTTCATAAATGGGTAAGCTATTTATGAGGAGGGATTTAATATGGGCAAGCAGAAAAAAAGAAGTCAGGCTTTTGTTCCAGAAACCCTAGGTACGCAACCCCGAGGATTTGGAGGCAATAAAGGGAAGCAAATGCAGGATACATCTGGAAAACACGCCCAAGTCATCCAAACTAAAGGGGAATAAATATATCCTCTACAATGAACCCGCCATTTTGGTGGGTTTTATTTTGTATTTTTTTCATACGTTTTAATCAATTTCCACCCTTTACCTTTTATTATTTTCAAGATTCGTTACAAACTAAATTTGTAACAAGCATAAAGATATAGGAGGATGAAGTATGGCTCAAAATAGACCTAATCCAGATGATCGTAGCGATAATGTTGAAAAGCTTCAGGAGATGATTGTTCATACCATCGAAAATATGGAAGAGGCAGAAGAGGCGTTAGAATTTGCAAGCCCAGAAGAAAGAGCGCAAATTGAAGCCAAAAACGAACGGCGACGAGAAAGTATCGATTCAATGCGATTAGAAGTAAAAGATGAAGCTCGCAATCGGAAATAATAAGTGGGATCGCAAAAAGGACCTATCCAAATGAGGATAGGTCCTTTTTGATGTCAATTTACGCCATGTATGTAATAATAAACTGTGAACATAATCAAACTACTATGACTCTGGTGTTATTACTACGTACATTGGTACAATGAATAAGATGGGAAATTCATATACCTAACTGATAAGACCATGTTTTTCAAAAGCTAAAGGAGAGTATATCAATGCTTGTTTCAAAAAAAGAAATCGAAGTTCGTTATGCTGAAACAGACCAAATGGGTGTTGTTTATCATGCGAATTATCTTGTTTGGATGGAATT
Source organism: Bacillus marasmi (assembly GCF_902168435.1). Lineage (GTDB taxonomy): Bacteria > Bacillota > Bacilli > Bacillales > Cytobacillaceae > Bacillus_BU > Bacillus_BU marasmi. Next base: position 141,091 of record NZ_LR656173.1, on the reverse strand, counting down.
AGGTAGGACAAAATTAATTCAAGATCTTGGTTTTAATTATGCTGAAATGGAAAAGGATGGAATAATATCCCCAGTGATTGATATTGAAGCATCCTATAAAAAGCCACTCCGTTACGGTGAAACTGCGACAGTTCATACTTGGATAGAGGAATATGATGGATTCCGGGTTACATATGGTTATGAAATTTATAATGGACAATTAGAGTTGTCGGTTACTGGTAAATCAAAACACGTTTGTGTAAAACATGATTCGTTTCGTCCGATATCTATTAAGAGAAAATATCCTGAGTGGCATAGGGCATACGATAATGCTAAAAAACAACCACAATCCAACCAGTTGTAAAGGGAGGAACTGTGATGGCATTTGGCATTAAACGAGCAGATCTTTTAGAATGGAAACGGAAAGTGGCTGCTGGACAAATTGCTTTTATAACCCATTACTGGCTTGATGATCGCTTTCCTAATAGTAAAACAGTTACAAAGGTAGGATGTCGTAATCTCGATAGGTTGATACAATGGGGAAACCAATACGGCTTAAAGCCTGAATGGATTGATAACAGGAACAAGCTATATCCACATTTTGATTTGATTGGTGAAGTGCAGATAGAAATATTAAAAAAAGAGGGTTTAGACCAATATATTTGGTGAAGTTTAGGATAAGATTGAACTACAAAAAACGAGCAGACGACTATTCGCCTGCTCGTTTTTTTACTAGGATATACGGAATTCCGGCTCGGAAAATTGTTGATTAATATCGATATATAAGTCCTTTTCGTCAAAATACCAAAGGTCTCCATCTTCTATGAAGAAAGTGATTCCTACAATTTCTTCTTTCACACCGATGTCCATAGGAACATCCGTGGATAGACCTAAGGAAAAACCTTGTTGGACTGAGCTATGTCCGCCATATCGTGCATAAAAACGAACATTATCACCATTTTTTAGCTGTAATTCATTTTTATACCATTGTGCTGCCTCGTGACTAATGTGGATTTTCATATTGAAAACTCCTCTCCTCGGTATGCTTTCATTATAGTAGAGGACCGCAAACAAGTCGATGAGTATTCACTATTTACACAGTAATTTCATGATTTCGTAATAGTTCTGCCACCAAACATTTATTTATTTGTCATTACTTTTTATCATGAATAACTTTTTAATTCAAATGGTGAACTCTTATTATTTATTTAACCATTGAGTCATATGAGCCATAATTTCATCGTTTTTCTCTGCAGCACCAGACAAACCAAACCCTGAAGCGTCAGATAGGGGTACAACACGATAATTCTGGAGCTTTTGATTTGATACATAGGTTGGTAAAAATGATGGATTAGATAATTCAATTTTGACTCCTGTTGTGTTGACGGTTTTCTTGACATCGATCGTTGCTAAACCGCCAATATCCTTATAATCATGCATTTGACCTGATAAAAAATTCCCTAATGAATAAATAACAAAAGCCCTCCGACCTGCTGGATCAGTTAGCCATTCCATAGGCTGAAGCACATGTGGATGGTGACCAAAAATAATGTCTGCACCTTCGTTGACAAGAAATTGAGCAAGATCCTTTTGAAGGGTTGCTGGGAATCTCTGATATTCGTTGCCCCAATGCATGCTCATGATGACTATATCTGCCTGTTGTTTTGCTCGTTTGATTTCGGCTTTTATTTTATCCTGATCAATTAAGTTTACTAAGTATTCTTTTCCGTTTGGAATGGGAATTCCATTAGTGCCGTATGTATAGGAAAGAATAGCCGCTTTTATTCCATTAATATTCATAATACGCAAGGTTTGTTGGTCTTGGGGATCCTTAAACACACCAACGTAGGGCAACCCAACTCGATTAAAATAGTCGATTTCAGCTAATATACCTCGTTCTCCTTTGTCAAGACTATGGTTGTTAGCGGTTGTAACGAAATCAACTCCGGCATCGATAAATGCATCTCCGACTTCTTGAGGTGAATTAAAGGTAGGGTAACTCGAAAGACCCATTTCAACTCCACCAAGAATGGTTTCCTGATTGGCAATTAAATAATCTGGTTTAGTCATAAATGGCTTAACATTGGTCAGCATTGGTTTAAAGTCGTATGTTTGGTCGACTGCTGCGTCTTGATAAACCCAATCGTGAATTAATATATCTCCAATTGCACCAATTGTCGCAGATTGAACAATTATTTTATCCGCATTTACGTTGGAAGAAGTCCTTGATGCATGGGTGCCAACTGAGACAGGTTTACTTTTTTCATCAGTTAGTGTGTTAGGGCCTTTTTCAAAATAAACATATGCTATCGTAGCAATCAAAACGACAGTTAAGAGCATGAGAATTTTTCCGTTTTTTTTCATATTGATCTCCTTGTCAAAAAATAGATATTGAGCAAATGAATATACAAAATAATCTCTTCTAACTATAATACATATTAAATTTATTCATGAAAATTTCTTTATTCTCAATATTTTAACAGCATAAAGTACAATAAAAGGAGAGAGCAATAATATGTTCCAAATAACCGGACCTGCTTATGATTTAATATCAAGAGCAATCGAAAAAGGGAAGAAGATGGATGATGAACAGTTATACGTACGTTTAAGTATTGGCATTGGTTGAGGTGGTCCAGAGTTGAATCTGTCTCTGGAAGAGCAGCCTATAACCAATGATGAAATCGTGACAATAGAAGGCATAGACTTCTTGTTACAACCCCGTGATATGATTTATTGTAATCAAACTAAATTGGATTATGTAACAGATGTATTGGGCAAAAGTCGTTTTAAACTGCTTAAGCTATAAATATTATATTCCAAACAAAAAGGTTTGATTTCCTTTATGAGCGCTTGGCACTAATTCCAAGCAGTTAAAGGAAATCAAACCCTTATTCATTTACACGAGTTTTGTTTCATTCAATCGTTTCGAAAAAATCAATCAATTCTTCGAAATTTGTAATGATTTTTCTTGGTGTACCTTCGCAGGACTGATTGGGAGAGTAATCAAAAAGTTCTAAAATAAATTCATCAACCGGGCTATTAGCATCACTTGCCGTTGTAGAAAATATGAACTCCTCTTGATGTATGTTCGAACTTATCATAGTAACACCTTCCTCAATTCGTTACTGATATTGTATCCTGAAAAAGGAAGGTAATTATCTATATTTTTTGACAAATTCATGACTCATGTGCTAAATGTCACCATTACTGTTTTGATTTGCCTTTTTATAAATGGGTAATTCTATCCGGAATGAGGTACCTAAACCAAGAGTACTTGAGACAATGATATTACCACCATGCTCCTCAATGATATTTTTACAAACCGTTAAACCAAGACCTGTTCCTTCAACTTTTGTTGAATAGAATGGTACAAAAAGATTATCTACTGTTTCTTTCTTCATACCAATTCCATTGTCCTCAATCCATATTACAGCTTTATCTTCAATGGCTTCAGTGTTAATGCATATCTTTCCTTTTTCATTACTTTGATTTTCTGTAATTGCCTCAATAGCATTTTTGATGAGATTTACTAATACTTGCTTCACTTGCTTTGCATCAATAAACAAGGATGCTGTTTCACCCTTTGAATTCCATTCGATATCTATATTCCGGAGTATGGCTTCACTTTCGTAGAGCATCATGATGTCCTTCACAAGCTTTTCTAAAGGAATGATTTGTTTTTTGTGAACCTTCGGCTTTGCAGAATTGAGAAATTCATAAATGATTTCATTAGCTCGATCTATTTCCTCTAAGGCAATAATCGCATAATCTTCTTTACCGATATCTACTAAATAAGGCTGTATAAGTTGAATAAATCCTTTTACAGTTGTAAGTGGATTGCGGATCTCATGGGCAATTCCAGCTGCCAACTGCCCAATTGTTGCCAAATGCTCCGAGAGAATTGCTGCATCCTTCATCTTCGCTAGCTTTTGATCAAAAATATATTTGTTTACTTCAATTTCATTATTTAGGTCAGAAATTTTCCCTTCCACTGTATCCAGTAAATCACTTACTTCAGCAGAGTAAGTCTCAATCGGGATGCAAAATAAATGAAAGGTTCCATCTGCTTGTGCCACTTTATAAACCTGAAATGACAAAATATTGCATTCGTTATTTACCATTTTTAGTTCGCCATAATGATTTTGGTGATTTGCGTTTAAAAATTCTTCAAATATGTTCCATTGGGAAGATTGCACAAGATCAATGAATGATGTCGTTTCTGAGAAACTATGTTTGGCTGAATGTGATGAAGACAGAATTTGGTATTTTTGGTTAATGATAAAATGAGGGAAAGGCATTTGTTCAAATACTGATTTTTGATCCATTTGCATAACCATCCATCCTTAAATAAACTGGTGTACGCACCAGTTGTTTTTAATTTCAAGTGTCTACAAAAAATTTATGATAGTTTACCAGTATATATGTCGATAATTGAAAAAATAATGTTAACTGTGATTAATGTCACTTTTACATAAAATAATAATACCAAATTAAGGCAATCCAGAACAGGAATTTGCAAAAAATATGTCATTTTTCCTTTAAATTTTACATAATTTACATTTTAGGAAAAAAAAAGAACCCAGAGTAATCGGGTTCTTCCATTCTTATTTACGTTCTTTTTTGTCTAACCATGTAATTTTTGGTTCGGTTTTATCGATTATTCTTTTTATATTCGTTCGGTGCCTGTAAATGACGAAGCTGCTCAATACTCCTACCACAATGATTAATGGTAAATCTCCGTTAATCAAAGAATATGTAATCGCAGCAACGGCAGCGAGCATTGAGGAAAGTGATACATATTTCGTAATATATAAACTAATGAAAAAGGCTAATAATAAAATCACAAACATAAGCGGTGCATAGGCTAGTATGATACCGGCAGAGGTTGCGACAGCTTTTCCACCTCTAAAACCTGCAAACACGGGAAACATGTGACCTACTACAGCAATCACTCCGGCAATTAGAGGATGTATATCTGCACCTAACCAGTCTACTAATAAAACGGCTAAGGTTCCTTTTAAAATATCTGCAAAAGTAACGGCTAAACCGGCCTTTTTTCCTAATATGCGAAATGTATTAGTTGCACCAAGGTTTCCGCTTCCATGCTCTCTTATATCTTTTCCATAAAACATTTTCCCGACAATTAATCCAGAAGGGATGGAACCTAGTAAATAAGCGATGATGAGTATAATTGCGTTTGTTACCATAAAATGTCTCCTTCGAACTTACTTAATCATTCCTATATTGTAACATCTTTTTTGAAAAACACCATGAGGATTTATAGCATTTTAAGCGATAAGGTAACTCATGTTTATGACATACATTTGCTTTTTAATGACTCCTACAATAACTACTTTTTTTCATTTGCTCCCTTTGCTAAGATGATAGAGTATGAGATTTTTAATTTAGGCATGGTTTCCAGATGAAATGAATATTTATTTTGGTGATTGTGTTTTCAATTGAGGAGGAGATTTTACTGGCTAGATTACAACTGCAAAAACAAAAATCAATTCCGCCTGGTGTCCTAATTGCAGGGATTCTTTTTGGTGTGCTTTTGGTCATTTCTAGTATTCTGTTTTTATTATATCCCTTTGCATCAAAGGAAAAGGAACCCTATTTCCAAGGTGACCATCCGATTGTCTTTTCTGGAAAACAACAAGGAAATGCCTTAGTTAAAGGGGAAACAATTTATATCCCATATACATTTTTAAAGAAAATGGACGATAGTGTAATTTATGATGAAAAATCTCAATCTATGATAATCACTACTGCAGATAAAGTCGTGCAAATGCCAACGGAGTCTTTAACATATTTTGTTAATCAAACTCCAGTTGAACTGCAAATTCCCGCTTTAACACAAAAGGATGGCGAACATTTTATTGCACTTGAGACGATACTCTCGTTTTATCCTATTCGTTATGAGATTTTGCCAGATACTAAAGCTGTTTTAATTGAAAAGGATGGACAGAAATTGAAACAAGCAAAAATCACAAGCGAGGATGTCCATGAAGAAAAACTCCGATTGCGTGTGAAAGCTGATTTAAGGTCACCGTATACTGCGCAAACAGTTGCAAATGAATCGGTTGTTATTGAAGGGGAAAAAGCAAATTTCTATTTTGTTAGAAAAGCAAACGGGATCGCTGGTTACATCGATAAGGAACTAATTACCCCAGGAAAAACCGAAAAAATTCAAGTGAATCATACAGTTAAAGAAACCAATTTAAGAGAGATTCCAGGTGCAGGACAGGTATATCTGACATGGGAAGCGGTCTATTCTAAAAATCCTAATACGAGTGCTATACCTGATATGCCAGGTGTTAATATTGTCTCGCCGACTTGGTTTAAGCTTGGTGGGACCGATGGTAGTGTCCAAAATTTAGCATCAATTGATTATGTTAAATGGGCACATTCGAAGGGATATCTTGTTTGGGCACTATTCTCCAATGATTTCGATCCTGATTTAACCCATGAAGCATTTTCTGATTTTGAAACTAGACAAAACATCATACGCCAACTTCTCCATTTTAGCCAAATGTATGGACTTGATGGTTTTAATATTGATATAGAAAATGTACGTAATGAGGATGGGCCACTCGTGACACAATTCGTTCGTGAAGCGACGCCATATTTCCATGAGGCAGGTCTACATGTTTCGATGGATATTACTTTTATCTCTTCTAGCGGTAATTGGTCTGCATTTTACGAACGGGATAAACTGTCGCAAATAGTTGATTATATGGTGGTTATGGCCTATGACGAGCATTGGGGTAGCTCACCGGTAGCAGGAAGTGTAGCTAGCCTGCCATGGGTGGAGCAGAACCTTCAGAAATTACTTGAGCAGGTACCGAATAAAAAGCTTGTTCTTGGTGTTCCGCTATATACGAGACTATGGAAGGAAACGACAGGACCAGACGGAGCTGTCACCGTTACCTCTGAATCAATGTCCATGGAAAAAGTGACTGCTTGGCTTCTTGAGCATCAATTGACACCAACGTACGATGAACAAAGCGGACAAAATTATGCAGAGTTTGTTTCAGTGGAAGAAAATGCAACCTATAAAGTTTGGCTAGAGGATGAACTTTCCTTAAAAAAACGCGCCGAATTAGCTTCTAAATATGATCTAGCTGGAATTGCCAGTTGGTCGCGATATTTTGCTGCTCCAACGGCTTGGACAGCAATGCAAATGCCAAATAGCCAGGTGAATAATCAATAAAGTTTCGCTAGGGATTCATACTGCCGAAATGTAAGGTTCTGATATTGAGAGCAGAAAAATAGGAATATCATGGTGAAAAAGGTAAAATAATAGTACAAATCAATATTAGCGGGAGTGAAATCATATGGCAATTCAAAACCCTAGTCGTGAAGAAATCGGAGCAATTTTAAAAAAAGCTAAAAGAATTGCAGTTGTTGGATTAAGTGATAATCCAGAAAGAACCTCATATATGGTATCAAAAGCAATGCAAGATGCCGGGTATGAAATTATTCCTGTAAATCCACAGGCTAAAGAAGTGTTAGGTGTAAAAGCAGTTGCCAAGCTTAGCGATGTAAAAGGACATGTTGACATTGTTAACGTGTTTCGCCGCTCAGAATTCTTGCCAGAAGTGGCTGAAGAATTCTTAAAAATCGATGCTGATATTTTCTGGGCCCAATTAGGGTTACAGCATGAAGGGGTTTTCCAAGAATTAACTGAAAAAGGCTTTACAGTGATTATGGATCGTTGTATTAAAGTTGAACATGCAATAACAAAAAATATGTGATTAAATTGGCATGGGGTGAAATATTCGTCCCATGCCTTTCTTTTTTCTTCGTTTCTGCTTAAAATATTGATACATTAGGCTTTTTTTTATGTATAAAATTTCTACAAATTGGTGAGCAATCATGAGAACTGTTTGCCAAATACAAATAAAGCGAGATACAATAAACATTGTACGTTTTAAAATATATGATAAAATAATATAATTCGAACGTTCGTTCTGTAAAATATATTTTCTTAAATTCAAAAAGGAAAATACGATTTAATAGACGAATTATTAAACAAGTTTGACACCATAGTGTTTAAAATGGGTTTTGTTGTTTTGTAAGTATGAAAGGGGTATGTTCGTGGCAAGAAACCAGCAAGTATTCGATTACAATGATGACGCCATCCAGGTGCTAGAAGGGCTTGAGGCCGTACGGAAAAGACCTGGTATGTATATTGGCAGCACCGATGCCCGCGGTCTTCACCACCTCGTATATGAAATCGTTGATAACTCTGTCGATGAAGCCTTATCAGGTTTCGGTAACCATATAATTGTGAAGATACACAAGGACAATTCAATTAGTGTTCAAGATAAGGGTCGAGGTATGCCGACTGGAATGCATAAACTGGGCAAACCAACACCAGAAGTGATTTTAACCGTCCTCCATGCTGGCGGGAAATTTGGACAAGGTGGCTACAAAACAAGCGGAGGCTTACATGGAGTGGGAGCCTCGGTTGTTAATGCATTATCAGAATGGCTTGTCGTGACAATCAAACGCGATGGCTTTATTTATGAGCAACGCTTTGAAAATGGTGGTAAACCAGTTACGACGCTAGAGAAAATTGGAAAGACTAATCAAACTGGGACAACGATTCATTTTAAACCAGACACGACCATTTTCTCCAGCACTAGCTATAACTATGAAACCTTGTCAGAACGCTTGAGAGAGTCAGCCTTTTTGCTTAAAGGTATGAAAATTGAAATTATTGATGAAAGAAACGATGTACAAGATGTCTATCATTACGAAAATGGCATTGAAGCTTTTGTTGCTTATTTAAATGAAGAGAAGGATTCATTACATCCAGTTGTAAGCTTTGAAGGGGCTCAAAATGGCATTGAGGTAGATTTTGCATTTCAATTCAATGATGGATACTCAGAAAACGTCCTTTCCTTTGTCAATAATGTGCGGACAAAGGATGGCGGTACGCATGAAGCCGGCTCTAAAACAGCAATGACACGTGTGTTCAATGATTATGCTCGCAAGGTCGGATTATTAAAGGAAAAGGATAAAAACCTTGATGGAGCAGATATTCGCGAAGGCTTATCGGCGATTATTTCAGTTAGAATTCCAGAAGAATTATTGCAATTCGAAGGACAAACAAAGGGAAAATTAGGGACAAGCGAGGCCCGTTCTGCAGTAGATTCTGTTGTTTCAGAGCACTTGTCTTACTTCCTAGAGGAAAATCCTGATATTAGCTCCCTTTTAATAAAAAAATCATTAAAAGCTTATCAAGCACGTGAGGCTGCTCGAAAAGCACGTGAAGAGGCACGCAGCGGGAAAAAGAGAAAACGTTCAGAGGCACTATTATCTGGTAAATTAACACCGGCTCAATCAAGAAATCCTCAGAAAAATGAACTATATCTAGTAGAGGGAGATTCTGCTGGTGGTTCTGCTAAACAAGGACGAGACCGCAGATTCCAAGCTGTCTTACCGTTGCGAGGAAAAGTAATTAATACGGAAAAAGCTAAGCTATCAGATATATTTAAAAATGAAGAAATCAATACAATCATCCACGCTGTTGGTGGTGGTGTTGGTTCTGATTTTAGCGTCGAGGATATCAATTATGATAAGGTCGTCATTATGACCGATGCTGATACAGACGGAGCGCATATCCAAGTGTTGCTTTTAACCTTCTTTTATCGTTACATGAAGCCGCTTATTGAAAATGGCAAAGTCTTTATCGCTCTACCTCCGCTTTATAAGGTTAGTAAAGGGTCGGGCAAAAAAGAAGTAATTGAATATGCCTGGAGCGATGATGAACTTCAAGGCGCCATAAAAAAAGTGGGTAAAGGATATATAATTCAGCGCTATAAAGGTCTCGGTGAGATGAATGCTGATCAGCTTTGGGATACGACAATGAATCCTGATTCACGAACGCTCATTCGTGTTCGTATTGATGATGCTGCACGAGCTGAACGACGTGTGACAACATTAATGGGTGATAAAGTAGAACCGCGAAGAAAATGGATTGAATCAAATGTTGCTTTTGGTTTAGAAGAGGATGGAAGCATCCTTGAAAATGAGAATATTAGTGTGGCAGAGGAGGAATCTGAAGGATGAGTCAAGTAGAAAAATTCCGCGATCTTCCTCTTGAAGATGTTATAGGTGACCGCTTCGGACGTTATAGTAAGTATATTATTCAAGAACGGGCATTACCCGATGCCCGTGATGGGTTAAAGCCAGTTCAAAGACGGATTTTATATGCCATGCATGTAGAAGGAAATACCCATGAAAAAGGTTTCCGCAAATCGGCTAAAACGGTTGGTAATGTAATCGGCAATTATCACCCTCATGGTGATTCCTCCGTTTATGAAGCGATGGTCCGGATGAGTCAGGATTGGAAGGTTCGCAAATACTTAATTGAAATGCACGGTAATAACGGGAGCGTTGACGGCGATCCTCCTGCAGCGATGCGTTATACAGAGGCAAGACTATCGGCGATTGCTAGCGAACTATTACGTGATATTGATAAACAAACAGTCGATTTTGTTCCAAACTTCGATGACACTGCTGAAGAACCAACAGTTATGCCAGCAAGATTTCCTAACCTACTCGTAAATGGGTCAACTGGAATTTCAGCCGGTTATGCAACAGATATTCCTCCGCACAATCTTGGTGAGGTCATCGATGGCGTATTGATGAAAATAGATAATCCAGATGTATCCGTAGATAAGTTAATGACTGTCATTAAAGGTCCTGACTTCCCAACCGGAGCGATCATTCAAGGCGTCGAAGGAATAAAGAAGGCATATGAAACGGGTAAAGGAAAAATCATTATCCGGAGTAAAGCTGATATCGAAACAATCCGTGGAGGCAAGCAGCAAATCGTCATCACTGAAATTCCGTATGAGGTAAATAAGGCGAATCTTGTTAAAAAAATGGATGAATTTCGCCTTGACCGAAAGCTTGAGGGGATTTCTGAAGTTCGTGATGAAACCGATCGGACTGGCCTACGGATTGTAATCGAATTGAAAAAAGATACGGATGCTGAAGGTGTATTAAATTACTTATATAAAAACACGGATCTTCAAATAACCTATAACTTTAACATGGTTGCCATTCATAATAAACGACCTATGCTTATGGGGATTAGGGAAATGCTAACCGCATACATTGATCACCAAAAGGAAGTTGTAACAAGAAGATCACAATACGAGCTAAGAAAAGCGAGCGAACGTCAGCATATCGTTGAAGGATTAATCAAGGCCTTATCGATTTTAGATGAGGTTATTGCAACAATTCGAGCTTCAAAGGATAAAAGGGACGCGAAGGATAACTTAATAGCTAGATTTCAGTTTACTGAACCACAGGCAGAAGCAATCGTGTCGTTGCAGCTTTATCGTTTAACCAATACAGATATAACCGCATTGCGTAATGAAGCAGAAGAACTCGCGAAGAAAATTGAAGAACTAACCGCTATTTTAGGTAGTGAGCATAAGCTGCTTCAGGTTATTAAAAACGAGCTTAAAGAAGTGAAAAAGAAATTTGCAGATGAGCGTCGCTCAGTTGTTCAAGCTGAAATTGAAGAAATTAAGATTAATCTCGAGGTCATGATTGCCAATGAAGATGTAATCGTAACCGTTACGGATCATGGTTATGTAAAACGGACAAGCCAGCGATCATATGCAGCGTCAAACGGTCAAGATTTTGCGATAAAAGACAGTGATCGGTTATTGGCTAAGCTTGATATGAACACAACTGATGTGCTTCTGTTATTCACTAACAAAGGGAATTACTTGTATTGCCCTGTTCATGAATTGCCTGATATTCGTTGGAAGGATATGGGGCAGCATATAGCGAATATCATTCCAATTGATCGTGATGAATCAATTATTAAAGCTATTCCCATTAAAAACTTTGATAATAACGAGTATTTACTGTTTGTTACGAAAAACGGTATGGTAAAGAAAACTGAATTAAGTCAGTATAAAGCCCAACGTTACTCAAAACCTCTTGTAGCTGTAAATGTAAAAGGCGATGATGTAGTAATAGATGTACATGTGACAGATGGAAACAAAGAATTGTTCCTAATGACTCACTTTGGGTACGCGTTATGGTTCAAGGAAGAAGAAATTAGTATTGTAGGTGCACGTGCAGCTGGAGTTAAGGGACTGAACTTAAAAGACGGTGATTATGTTGTTGGTGGGCAGCTAGTTGAACCTAATCATAAACAATCAATTGTAATGGCTACACAACGTGGTGCGGTCAAAAAAATGAAGTTAACTGAATTTGAGCTAGCATCCAGAGCCAAACGCGGTGTTATCGTCTTACGGGAATTAAAAGCTAATCCTCATCGGGTTATCGGCTTCGTTATGACAACCGAGCACGATCAAGTCATGATTGAGTCTGCTAAAGGACAGATAGAAACATTACTTGTTAAAGATTTACGCTACAATGATCGCTACCAAAATGGTTCATTCATTTTCGATGAATCAGACAGCGGGAAAATTATCGCGATATATAAAGAAGAAGGTATTCCTGAAGAGATTGCCTCGACGGATAATAACTAATCATCAACCCCCTTATCTTTTTGGTAAGGGGGTTGATTTGTTACTAAAAAAAACATTTGCTGCATCATTTTTCCTTTATTGGGCAAATTACCATTAGGAAAGGTGTGATGACATCTATGAAAATTGATAAGTTGTTACTTTTACTAACAATATTTTTTATTGGCTTTACGAATATTACGGTTGTGTATGCTTTAGAAAAAAAACCAACGATTATTCATTCATATAAAAAGGATGTCACTGGAGACCATGAAGTTGAAGATATTGAATTAATAAAAAAGGGTGCGTCGACCAAATTAACGATCTCAAATAATGAGGGAAGACTAAAAAGTGTACCGTTAGGCAACACCTCAAAAACAAATATTGTTTTCCAGGACGTAACCCAGGATGGTATTAAAGACATTTTCGTCACTTATTCCACTAACAATAAAAAAAAGGAACAATCTATATTGTTAGTATTTGAAAACCAACAAATAAAGAGCATTCCATTACCAGAAACCGTTGATATTACAGCTCAATATGAAAATAATTATCAAGCATCTATTAAAATTAATGATCTAAATCAAACCAATACTCTGAGTTTATCTCACCGAAAAAATCAGCTTGAGCAAAAGGGAGTTTACCACCATGGCTCCCTAAATGAACCAATGGAATTGATTGTTTCCCCGATAAATACTGTTCACTTGACGAGGCTTAAAGATCTTTCCTTTGGAATAAAAGGTCGACAACTGGTAGAGGAGGGCTATGGTGGAGAGAAATTAGCCTATGTGGATTCCAGTTGGAAAAGAGTCAATGGTAATTGGGTGTTGCAAAAGGCAAAGATAAAAAAATATTTTAAATAGTGGGAAGTTATGCAGCCTATTCTCTGTTATGGAGAGTAGGCTTTTTTATCATTTTCTAAAAAATGTATTACATAAAAGGCGGTTGTCCCATACAATATTTCGAATTTCAAAATATTATAGAATGCAAGTAAAAAAAATTAAAAGGAGTCGAAAGCATGTCAAACGAAGAAGAAGAAAAGCATCATCACCATCACCATAAACCAAAACCACCTAAGCCGCCGAAACCAGAAGAAGGACCGACTGGCGCTACTGGCGCGACGGGTGCTACGGGGGCTACGGGTGACACGGGGCCTACTGGCGCTACTGGGGCAACGGGTGCTACGGGTGACACAGGCCCTACGGGGGCAACAGGTGATACGGGGGCTACGGGGGCTACGGGGGCAACAGGTGATACTGGTCCTACCGGTGCACAAGGTGACACGGGGCCTACTGGCGCGACTGGTGATCCAGGTCCTACCGGTGCAACGGGTGCAACAGGTGATACTGGTCCTACCGGTGCAACGGGTGCAACAGGCGATACTGGTCCTACCGGTGCACAAGGTGACACGGGGCCTACTGGCGCTACTGGTGATCCTGGTCCTACCGGTGCAACGGGTGCAACAGGCGATACTGGTCCTACCGGTGCACAAGGTGACACGGGGCCTACTGGCGCTACTGGTGATCCTGGTCCTACCGGTGCAACGGGTGCAACAGGCGATACTGGTCCTACCGGTGCACAAGGTGACATGGGTCCTACGGGCGCTACTGGTGATCCAGGTCCTACCGGTGCTACAGGTGCAACAGGCGATACTGGTCCTACCGGTGCACAAGGTGACACGGGGCCTACTGGCGCTACTGGTGATCCAGGTCCTACCGGTGCTACAGGTGCAACAGGCGATACTGGTCCTACGGGGGCACAAGGCGACACGGGGCCTACTGGTGCAACAGGTGATCCAGGTCCTACTGGCGCGACTGGGGCACAAGGTGATGTTGGTCCTACTGGCGCAACTGGTGCACAAGGCGACATTGGTCCTACTGGTACTACTGGCGCAACTGGTGCACAAGGCGACATTGGTCCTACTGGTCCTACAGGCGCAACTGGTGCACAAGGCGACATTGGTCCTACTGGTCCTACAGGTGCTACGGGTGCCCAAGGCGATGTTGGTCCTACGGGTTCTACCGGTGCTACGGGTGCTAATGCCGGAGGAGCAATCATCCCATTCTCATCTGGTGTAGGATTGACACTGGCAACAGTATTAGGTGGAACAATTGGCTCAGGTGGCGCCATTGCATTTGGTGATGCTTTACCAACTGTATCACTTCTAGGGAATACTCTAGATCTTCAAGGAGCATTAAATGTTGCATTTTCTGTACCAAGAGATGGTGTTATTACCGACATTTCTGCATTCTTTAGTTTAACACTTGGCGTTTCTCTACTTGAAACAGTAACCGTACACGCTGAAATCTGGAGAGCTCCATCAAATTCTAATGTATTTACACCTATTGCGGGAACAGATGTTGCATTAGCTCCTGATTACTCAGGCTTAATTTCTATTGGCGATACAGCGAGTGGCGTCTTAAGTGGCTTGAACATTCCGGTTTCTGCAGGTGAACGTCTAATTATGGTATTCTATGTGACTTCACAACCTGGCTTATTAATTGCGACACTGGAAGGTGTAGCAAGCGGAGGTCTTGCAATAAGCTAAGCAATAAAAAATAAGCCTATACTTTGGAAGGTATACTATGTAGCCTTCCTTTTTGTATGCATGTCATTTTTCGGGCTATTCTCGCTTCAAATGTATTCATTTAAATAGGTATTTTTATTATTTTAATAAAATTAAACTATGATTTGATATGTTAGCTGATACCATTTTATTCCACCCCCATACATATATAGAGCAAGTACAAATTTTAATAAAGGGGGAAAAGCAATGTCTTGCGAGGAAGAAGAAAAAAAGAGTAAACACAAGCCTAAACCAAAGCCAAAACCGAAGCACAAGAAAGATAAAAATCACGATTGCTGTTGTTGCTGTTGTTGTTGCAAAAAAGGAGCGACGGGCGCTACTGGTGCTACAGGCGCTACTGGTGCGACGGGGGCGACGGGTGCAACAGGAGGTACTGGACCTACAGGACCAACTGGACCTACTGGCGGTACTGGACCTACTGGTGCAACGGGCGCTACTGGTGCGACGGGTGCAACAGGAGGTACTGGACCTACAGGACCAACTGGACCTACTGGCGGTACTGGACCTACTGGTGCAACGGGCGCTACTGGTGCGACGGGTGCAACAGGAGGTACTGGACCTACAGGACCAACTGGACCTACTGGCGATACTGGACCTACTGGTGCAACGGGCGCTACGGGGGCGACGGGTGCAACAGGAGGTACTGGACCTACAGGACCAACTGGACCGACTGGCGATACTGGACCTACTGGTGCAACGGGTGCAACAGGAGGTACTGGACCTACAGGGCCAACTGGACCGACTGGCGATACTGGACCTACTGGTGCAACGGGCGCTACTGGCGATACTGGACCTACTGGTGCAACGGGCGCTACTGGTGCAACGGGTGCTACTGGTGCGACGGGTGCTACTGGTGCTACTGGTCCTGGCGGTAGTACGATCTATTTAGGCACTGACCAATCAATAAGCGATAACGATTTCCTAGGACTAGGAACGTCCTCACCAATGTTTAATAGAAACACATTAGTCATCCCTCAACTTACAACAATTACTGGATTAACTTACAGTATTCGCACCAATCCTTTAGCTGCTGGTGATACTGCAACGGCCGAAATCTATATCAGCACAGATTGCGGAACTACATTTACTCCGACAGGTATCATTGCCACAGTTAATGGTCCGAATCCAGGAAATTGTTGTGCATCCGTAGCTGCAAATCTTCAACTAAACCCATGTACCCTTATTTCTGTTCGCATTACAACAGGTGACGGAGCATTTGCAGACGGTGTAGCAGCAACAATTACTTTTAGTGTGCCATAGGAACTAACGTTGATTGAATAATAGGCTAGACTTAAAAAAGTGTCCATGACAGTATGATGGGCACTTTTTCCTTTACATATAAAATAGTCACGAAGTCCAAACATAATTTATTCCTAGTCATATTAATAAGAATATGATAGGGAAGTTAGCGTTAGTAGGCAAGGAGGTCGCTAAAATGGGGAAGAAAGATAAAAAGATCTGTTTATGTATGATTGTGAAAAACGAATCCAGAATTATTGAACGGTGTTTAAATTCTGCCAAAACAATTGTCGACTACATTTCGATTTGCGATACAGGATCAACTGACGGAACACCAGAAATTATTAAAAAATGGTGCAAAGAAAATGGGATTAATGGTAAGGTTCATTTTGAACCATTTAAAAACTTTGGATACAACCGTACAAAAGCAGTAAGCCTAGCACAAGAAACATTTTCGGATTCAGATTACTTACTGCTGCTTGATGCAGACATGATATTAGAGGTTCAACCAAATTTTAATAAGAGCAGTTTAGAAAAAGACCAATATTTAACGATGCAATACAATGGAAAAATAAAATATTGGCTAACTCGTCTTTTAAAAACCTCATTACCATGGCATTCTGTTGGAGTCACCCACGAATATTGGGATCTTGATCGTTCAAAATTGCCACATGAATCATTTTTGTATATAGATACGAAGGGGAAATTAGATACTCTAGTAGTGAATGACCAGGAAGACGGGGGTAGTAAAACAGACAAATTTGAGCGTGATAAGCGATTATTACAACAAGGTCTTGAAGATAGTAATACTCCAAGATATTTAAAAGGACGCTACATGTTCTACTTAGCCCAAACCCATATGTGCCTTGAAGAATATGAAGAATCTATTCTTTGGTATAAGAAAAGAGTGGAGGTAGGTGGGTGGATAGAGGAGATCTATTATTCATTATTGCAAATTGGTCTATGCTATGAGCGTTTAGCAAATTGCTCAGATGAAAATAATTGTGAAGAATACGAAGCACTTTCAATATTATATCTCCAAAAATCCTGGGAATATCGAGCAACTCGAGCTGAACCATTATATCATTTAGCTCGAATTCATCGTATCCGAGGAAATCATCATTTAGGATTGTTATTCGCGAATCGAGGTAAAGAAATACCATTTCCAAATGAGGATATATTATTTGTAGATTATCACGTGTACGAATATTTGTTCGATTATGAAATATCGATATGTGCAAATTATATTAAAGATAAATTTGAAATTGGTCGAGTAGCTCAAAAACGATTAGAATCAATGCTGGATGAATTACCAAAACATATCGCTGAATCAGTAAAAAATAACGCCAGATTTTATTGATGCTGATTAAATGAATAAAGACATAAACATAATAAACAAATTGAAATATTACAAAAAATAAATTCTGTCTCAATATCATAAGTATACTTAAGGTTTGAGACAGAATTTTTATTTTAGATTCAAGTTCCTGAAATATATATTATGTTAACTTGTAAAAAATTCCATTTTTGTTTTTTACCTTTTTCCTACTTCTTTTCAATTAGCCTTTAAGAAATTTGAAACTATGTTCGATAACATCATTCACATTTACATGATGATTATAAGCAAATTCTCTAACACTTTCCAATAATTCTTTATCATATGTAGTTTTATAATGGATTCGATCATTAGGTCTAAATTTCTTATTAAAATTAATGTTACCACTAGATAACAATGCTTTTAAGCAGTTCTCAATTATATGGTTCACTTGAGTGTTTTTCTCTTTTGCTAAAATTTTTAACTTTTCAAGAATAGTTTTACTTACGGTGGTTCTAAATGAAATTCTATTTGTAGGATTCGTTTTTAATAACTTTCCGTTTTCAAATTTCCATAGGTGATTATCAAGTAGTATATACTCATTATGAGTTAAAAGCTGTTCCAACTTCGACATTTGTTCATTTGAATGTTGCGACATATTAAGTCTTTTATAGTTGATAAATTTTCCAATTTCATGTTTATATATTAAACTCGCTAAGAATATTAAACTTCTTTTACCTTTTATCCATACCCGATAAATAGTATTATTAGCTTGAGTAATAAAAGTAGTAATCTCACTTCTAAGATCCCACGTCTTAAAAATGATTTCTAATTGATTAGCGAATAATTGACTTCCAGTAGTAATATTCATTACATAGCCTTCATAATCTACCCAACCATCACCATCGATTACACCTCTAACAAAGGAAGGTAAAAACTCTTCCGGTACATCTGGAAACGGTACTGTTAAAGATTTATTTGCTTTAATACCTATTTTTTCAAGATCGTTACAAATTTCTTTTGAATTAATAACTAGACTTGGAGTCTTTTTTGTTGGAGCTAACGGAGTTAATACGTAGTCTGCATTCATGTAATCAGCTATTATATGTAATATTTTTTCATCTTTTTGAGCAAATGAAATACTATTGGTTTTTCTACTTACAGTTCCATCAGTGATAAACATACCTAAAACCCAGGCCATTTCGTGCGACCATGTTTTGAAAAAATCCTCATTCACTTTATGTTTTCTCGGCTGTCCAGATCCCTGTTTTCGATTTATTTGCACGCCATGTCTGTATATTACTTTCCGGATTCCTCTGTCAGTTAAGCCGATAATGGGTATCATTTCTTTATAGGGCATACCACTTTTATACATTTTAATGATATCTTCGTCAGTTATCCCCTTATGTCTTGGCATCGTAACATCCCCCCTTTACTCTTGATTCCATCATAACACAAATAGAACAAATGTTCTAGTTTTAACCTAATATAAAGGGCAGAATCAAAATGATTCCACCCGAACATTCTTTTTAGCTAACTTTTTTAGTATGAACAAGATTTCTTGGAGGATTTTTCCCTTGATAATTGATAGCCATTATTCCGATTGCAACAAGTGCGATTGCCAATACGATAAACACGTTCATGCTTTCACCCGGTATGAACAGTGCTGACAGCATCGTTCCAAAGACTGGCGTTAAAAAATTATAAATGCTCATTTCACCAGCTTTATTGTATTTTAAAATCGAAAACCAAAGCGCGAATGCGACTGATGAAATCAAAGCTGCATACACCAACAAGCCCCACCCAAACGGTGTAAAGGTTATCGAATTTGCCTGAAGCTGCGGCAGGCCAATTAATAACAACACGAGCGAGCCGATTGTCAATTGCCAGCCGGTCAATGCGACTGGGTGGATATCCGTAGCGAGCTCTTTTCCCATGATTGTCGTAATAGCACTTGTAAGCGCTGCTAGAATCATATAACCCTCCCCTGTCCAGTGAAAGGAAAATTGAAAGTCTTGACCCCAGTTAGCAACAACAATCCCAGCAATTCCCGCAAGTATTCCTATCCATTTCTTCCCGTTTAATCGGTCATTTTTATAGAAAAAATGCGCTAAGATTACAGCTAGAAATGTTCCACTCGAGGTTAAAATTGCCCCTTGCATGCCAGATACCTTTGATAAACCATTGTAAAAAAAGAAGTATTGAACAGCAGTTTGAATGACTCCAAATAACAATAAAATCATGATAGATGAACGTTTAACCAGCAATACTTTGCGGTTTGTTATGAATAAGAAAACTATAAGGATTAATCCGGCCAATAAAAATCGCATACCAGCAAAGACGATTTGGGCGCTGACATCCCCACTTGTCATTTGTAATTCTCCGTAACTAATTTTCAATACAGGGAAGGCACTTCCCCAAAGCAGGCAGCAAATAATCGCTAGGACAATGACTGCCCATTTATTTTGAAAAATATTTGTCAATTGATCGCATCTCCTATGCACATTAAACATGAATGAATTATTATCCATCAATAAATATGTATTATACCACTATATTTTCAAAAGGAGATATGATAAATCTAAAAATATATTTCCATTTAAAAAAGCAGCATTATCGACTTTTAATATGTCGATAATGCTGCTTAAACCTTTAGGAAGTAACTGTATTACTTGGTCTTTTTTCATGAATGATAGAATACAGTTTTTCCAGCCCTTCTAATAAGCGTGGTGATGGACGACAGAATAACTCTTCTTCAAGAATCAAAATATTTTCGGGACTAATATTCATATTCTCGAAGCCTGTTCGTTTTGTAACATTACTTTTTTGAACTTTCTCTTTGCGAACTCCAACCCAAGCTAAACAAATATAGTCAGGCTTGCGTGAGGCAACGTCAGCCCAATCGGTTTGAACGCTTGCTAATTCAACATCTTCAAAGATATTTACGGCACCTGCTGCGTGCGAGATTTCGGTTAACCAATTGGTTTTACCTGGTGTAAATACCGGCTTTGGCCACCATTCCCAATAAAGTCTTGGTCGATTTTCTATGTTTGCAGTTTGTTTTCGAATTGCCTCAAGTCTATTCTGGAACTGTAATGCTGAGGCTTGTCCCTGTTCCGGTACACCTAATGCAGTTGCAGTTGCGATTAAGTCTCGTTCGATATCAGCTAAAGATTGAGGATTTAGTACGATGTGAGGAATACCACGCTTTTCTAATTCTGCAACATTCCGATCCATACCAGGTACACTTAATGATGCTAATACAAGATCTGGCTGTAATTTCTCTACAAGCTCCATGTTAATGGCTAAATCAGGTCCTAATCTAGGTAGATTTACAATGCTTTCTGGCCAATCTGAATGATCATCGACTCCAACAAGCAGATGAGTTAAGCCTAAAAACTCAACGATTTCGGTATTGCTTGGACATATTGAAATAACTCTCATAGTAGACACCTTTCATTACAATGATTTAAATTACATAGTATTTGCTTTTTGGAATTGTATAGCTTCCATGATGTTTTTTATATAATTGGATGCAGAATTTTCTTCAATACCAAGGAGGTTAGCAATAGCTTGGATCGACGTCCGATTTGTATATAATTCATAGGCTAACGCCTTCCGTATCGATATGAGCGTAAGTGCAGGAGCATCCTTTGGTAAATACTCCTTACTTATGACACGTAAATGTGTCAGAATCGACATGACTTCGATTGGTCCAGGTTTCTCTGTATTTCGGTTTTTGGTAATAAAGACAAATTCACTATCATTTGTTAAAGATTCGAAATAGTAATCTTTAAAGATAATCGCTTCCTGGCCTTCAAACAGTATTTTTCGTTTGCTTATTTGTATTTCAACTTTATTTTCTAAATTTGAAATGGTAACAGCTTCTTTATTAAAACGAAATTCTGCCGTTTTTAAGCCTTTTGCAGCTAAAATAAAAATCGCTTTTCGAAGCAGCGAATAGTTAGGGTTTTTTATCGTATGATCAAGGAGCTCAACAATTTGTTTATAGGTAATTTCGAGATTCATTTTTTCATGAACCTTCAGTCGCTTTAATTTTACAGAAGGGTCAATGGCGACTTTATCTATTTCCCATAAGTAATTGAACATCGTCTTAATAATAGCTAGTTCTTTATTAATGGTTGAAATACTCTTTTGTTTTTCTTGCTGTGCCTTGAGGTAATGCTTGATATCTGTGGGAGAAATTTGAAAAGGTTCCTTGTTTTCCGGATATGTATTTCGAATAAAGTTAAAAAACTGTCCGAGTACTTTTTCGTAGCTTCTTATCGTTTCCTTACTATACCCCTTCTGTTCGATTGCTTGAATAAATCCGTAAGGCATCCTTCTAGCTCCTCTCCTATTATTCTATCAGATATTGATAATATTCGAGTATTTGTTCAGGATTTCCTGTGCGATTTATCAAAATAAATAGAATTTTCCAACTTTTTATCTTGGGATTGTTATTTATTGGTCATTTTTCTATAATCTCCTTAGCTGTTTGATCTTTTATGGACCATAAGGATTTAGGGTATGTTTGTACCCTAAAATGGATTAATTATAAAAATAAATTACAGTTAAGGAAAGTATGATATGATGCCTTTATTTTTTAATTCTTCTCAATAAAAAAGGCCACCTTCAGGAGAAAACCCTAAAGTGTGGCCTTTTGTCGTTTATTTAGTTTCTGAATTCAATGTTTCTATAATGCCGAATAATTCTTGTAAATGCTTAATTTCGAATGTTGGGATGACATGATTACG
This sequence comes from Bacillus marasmi, assembly GCF_902168435.1. GTDB lineage: Bacteria > Bacillota > Bacilli > Bacillales > Cytobacillaceae > Bacillus_BU > Bacillus_BU marasmi. The sequence goes on along the minus strand of NZ_LR656173.1, from coordinate 118,708 downwards.
TTCCTTATCATGGCGGTTAATCCAAACAGATTTGATGCCGACAGTGTTGGCACCAATTATATCTGTCATTAAATTATCACCAACCATTAAGACTTCATCCTTATTTACATTCATAAGCTCTAATGCATGTTCAAAGATGGTTGGATCCGGCTTCCCTCTTCCAAAATCACCTGAAATGAGGATTTTATCAAAATACGGTACAAGCTCTGGTGTAATATCAAGCTTCGTATTTTGGAGGTCTGGAGATCCGTTAGTTAACATAAGAAGTTTATAGTTCCCTTTAAGCGCATCAAGTGTAGCAAAAGTTTCCTCATAAACAAACGGCGTTTTACGACGTTCCTGCGGAAAGCGCTCAGCAAGCTCATGGCCAAATTCTGGATCATCAATCCCAAGCTTTTTCAGACCATTTGTCCAAGCATCCTTTCGGTAAGTTGGAACGATTGCAGCCATTTTACGGAAATCGTCATGCTCATCTAAGAAATTGCCCCATAGTCCTTCAAATGGATTGATTCCAATCATTTGCGTGAATTCGTACGTTTCATAAGATGAATATAATTCACGTGCAGTTTCTCTAACCGCTTCTTCAAATTGCTCTGGATCGAGACCGTAACGTTCCTGAGCTACTTTACAAGTTGCTTCAAATGCATCCTTTATACTTTTGGCATCCCAAAGGAGGGTATCATCTAAATCAAAAAATATTGCTTTAATCATTTTCGTATATGCCTCTCTTTTTTAGAAATATGATAATTAATAGTTTAACATTAATCGAGTTAAACGGTATGGTAATTAGTGAAATTTCATAATATTTTAGCATATTTTGTCGGAACAGTGGTATTATTTATTTTTTCTAAGATGTCCTAATTTCTAATCCGCTCCGTTTCCGCCCTACTGCGATGTACCAATGATTAAAAAAGATAAAAATTAATACAATATCAACTACATCTCCCCCATAATACATCAGCATCCCTCCAATTTTTGCTTCCACAATTGAAACGCCATGAGGAGGGTGGGCATAAATATACTTAGATAGAATGCCATGTCCAGCCAGTGAGACGATAAAAACAACAAGACGATGCCGAAAACTTTCTATTTTATGTCCAGGAATTCTCCCTATCATTGCCAGTGTAAATACATATCCTGCTAGGAATACATGAAAATGAATAAATAGATGCAAGAACCAATTTTGCCCCATTGCTGAGTATAAATTTGTCGTATAAAGCAACCAAAGACCACCAATATTCAATAAAGAAGCCATGATTGGATATGTAACAAACAAAACAAAGCGATTTTGTATCAGTAGAATTACACGTCGTGAGTAATTAACTGGTAGCGTGCGCAAAAAAAGCGTAATTGGATTAGCTAACACCATCAGTAATGGCGCGAGCATCCCTAGTAACAAATGACTAACCATATGTATGATAAAATTGTGATGCGAAAGATTAGCGATTGGGGGACATAGTGCTGTTAACGCACAGATAATCCCAAAATTCCATGACCATGAGGAGCTAGATGGCCATTTTTTCCCAAGAGTTTTGTTAATTAAAACAGCACCATTATATAAAATAAAGGCTAAAATAAAAATAAGCACAAGCAATAATTGGGGTTGATAAAGAAAATTGGATTGAACTCCACATAGCTCACGAAAAAGGGCAATCATTTTAATCCATCACCTGAAAGTTGTTGATATGGTTTTCGTCGCAAAAGTATGACACCTACGATAATTAACATTAATGCAGATAAGTTCCAAATTACATCGTATGGTAATATGTCAACGTTATACCTGATTTGATGAATACTCATCAACTTATGCTGTATAGTTCCGTCATATAATTGAAAACCTCCACCGCCCATTAGTACACCACCCCACCACCGCGCTTTTGATAACTTTCCTTGTCTGCGTAAGTCGGCATACAAAAATAAAGAACCTATCGTAGCAAACCAACTAAAGGCATGGAAAAATCCATCAGAAATTAAACCAATACTAGTTGTGGATTTATCATAAAAATGATGCCAATGCAGAAGTTGATGGAAAACAGCCTCATCAAAAAAACTAACTAATCCGATTCCAAACAATATTCCAGACCACAGATTTCGGGTTTGGAACTTAGTAATTTGTAACGACATATCATCATCACGATTATCTTTCACACCGAACACTCCTATTAGTTACATTCATGAGTAGTCTTTCCTTTATTTTGAAAAATATAAAAACAGGTACCAGTTAAGGCACCTGTAACGTTGTACTTAATCATCATCAATAAGAACAAATTTAGGTATTTTTGCATAATGTACAAAAGACTAAACTGTTTAGGATTACGAAAAAAATATTAAAGTTAGTGTGTGATGATATGATTCCTGCGTTTTTAATTAATAAGCTAGTGAGTAGAATTCTGTCTCACGTGTTAGAAAGAACTGATGAGCATCATTTTAGATTTCGAGAAAAATTAGAATTTATTGAAAATGAATTAACTAATCTTAAACAAAACAATGAAATTAAGTCTTTAAAAAATGATATGACACAAAAAGAGCTACCAAGTATCACCATTGATCATATTACCATTGAAAATGTCCATATCGTTACTTCCGAAATCCCTGCACAATTTTTTCAGCTACATCGTAAAAGTCATGGTGAGTCAAATCAGCAAGTCTCATTGTCTCCCAAAATTAACTTTAGAAAAAAGTCGTAGATTTTTTATAATAAAACAAACATGCTATTGATTGTTTGCCTTTGCTGCTTCATACATCATATTGAAGCGATCCTCTACTCTCGCAAAAATGGAACCAGCTCGATACTGTCCAGATTCATCCCGAATGTTTCCAGCCTCTACCCCGGTTAACAGTTCGATCCCTTCAGCTATATGACTGATTGCCCAAATGTGAAATTCACCTAGGTTAACCGCATCAATCACTTCCTGATCGAGCATTAAATTAGCCACATTTTGCTTTGGTATAATGACACCTTGTCCACCTGTTAAGCCACGTTCTCGACAAATATGGAAAAATCCTTCAATTTTTTCATTTACACCACCAATAGGCTGAATTTCACCCCATTGATTAACAGAACCTGTTACGGCAATCCCTTGATTAATTGGGACTTCAGCTAATGATGACAAAAGAACATATAATTCAGTGCTTGAGGCACTATCACCATCAATCGTTGAATAGGTTTGTTCAAAAGTAATGCTTGCAGATAGTGGAATTGGACGATTTTTGGCAAATTCTCCTGAAAGAAAACCAGTTAAAATCATCAATCCCTTATTGTGAATTTGACCACTTAAGGATGCCTCGCGATCAATATTCATGATTCCGCTTTTTCCTGCAAATGTTTGGGCTGTAATTTTGGTCGGTATTCCAAACACGGAGTCCCTTGTCCCTAATACGGCCAAGCCATTTATTTGTCCCACTCGAAAACCTTCAGTATCAACCATTATGGAACCTTTTTGAATCATTTCCCGAATTTGCTCTGATGCATGATTGGTGCGATTAATTTGTTCAGAAATAGCCTGCTCAATATGGCTGCTATCTACAACTGCAGCCTCTTCTTTTTTCGCCCAATAACTCGATTCTACCAATAATTTTGTAATTTCGTGAAAACGGGTTGAAAGCTTAGATTGCTCTTCGACTAGCCGGGAACTGTAATCAACGATTTTAGCAACTGCACTACGATGAAATGGAAGCAGACCTTCTTGCTCCGCATAATTTTTCACAAACATTGCCATTTTGTAGCAATTTTCCTGGTTTCGGTCCATGACCGTATCGAACTCAACCTTTACCTTAAATAGTTTATGAAAATCATCATCAACGGCTGATAATAGATCATATAAATAATAGGATCCTATAATAATAATCTTTATGTTTAATGGAATCGGCTCTGGTTTAATCCCGCTTGTTGGCACCATTCCCCTGTCTTCAAATAAATTTTCAATTTGCGCAGTACCTGTCTGTAACGCGCGTTTCAACAAACTCCAAACGTATGGCTGTTCCAATAATTCCGTCGCCTGAAGGATTAGATAGCCTCCATTCGCCAATTGCAACGCTCCTGGTTTAATATAAGAAAAATCCGTTACCCAGCTTCCTAAGGAGCCTCGATACTCAATTTTTCCAAATAAATTATTGTAGGTCGGGTTTGTTTCATAAATTACCGGCGCCCCTTTTTGTGATTTGTGATTGACGAGAAGATTAACTGTATAACGATGAAAATGTTGTTCCTTCGAGCCGATAAGGGCGCTCATAATATTATTTTGATCATCCTCCTCGCTAGCTAAAAATAGAGAAAAATGAACGACAACATCATGGAAATAAGCTTCTAGGTAATCAAGTATTTTCGGATAATCCTTATATGCTTCACGTAGCGGTTGAAATAACGATTCTATGGAAGTCGCTGCTGACTCCCTCATAAATTGCTCGAGGTTTTTTTCTAATTGCTCCTCAAGTTTTCGAATTTGGTGAAGTGTTTCTCGGATTTTACCGTCTACCAGCTTTTCGCTAGCCGCAATTCGTTCCTTCACTTCATCAGATAGTTGTTCAAACTTTTTCCGCTCTAATGGTTTGCCATTATACAACGGGTAAGAATTAAGTCCTGTAGGTGTCCGCTCAAGATTAAAACTGTGCTCATTAGCAAAATCTTCAGCTGCTTCCCACAAATCCTCTGTTTGGTCGCGAAATTCATCGATAATACCCTGCTTTCTTTTTTCGTATTCCTCGCTTGAAAAAGTTGAGCGGAATTCCCGTTCTATATCAATTAACAGAGTTTCTATTTTTCTTTGAAATTGTTGGCCGCTTCCTGCTGGTAAAGTTAGGACAAAGGGACGGTCTGGATTGTCAAAATTAAAAACATAGCACCAATCATTAGGAACTTCCCTTTTTTTAGCTATTTTTTTTACACTATCCAAAGTATATGTTTTTCTCCCTGTACCACTTGGACCGACGACAAAAAGATTGTAGTCATCCTGCTCAACAGACAAACCAAACTCCATTGCGCGTTCTGCACGCCGTTGACCAATCATTTCATTGGCAAGCTTTTCTAGATCAGCGGTTGTTTCAAACGGAAAATGGCTAGAATCAAACTCTGAACGCAAGGATGCGATAGGGACACGATGGATGGATAAGGTATTTTTATAATCTTCTATTTTCATTGGAAATCCCTCGATTCGGATTATTCTCTATATATTCTTAATTGTTCCATAAAAAACAGCCCACAACAACTGTTGAGGGCTGTTTTTTACAATATTCTTCGTTCTGAACCACTACTATATCAGCTAGGAAACAAATCAGATGAAAGATAACGTTCCCCTGTATCCGGAGCAAGACATAGCACTCGGGCTGTAGGCGGAAGTGATTTTGCTACTTCAAGAGCAAAATGTGCACTTGATGCACCGGATGCCCCTACAAAAATCCCTTCTACTGATGCTAATTTCCGTGCCATCGTTTGTGCGTCTTCATCCTTAATATGGAGAATTTCGTCATACACGGATTGGTTTAGTATGGATGGGATAAAGCCAGGTCCAGTTCCAGGGATTTTATGCGGGCCAGGCTGTCCGCCAGATAGTACTGGAGACCCAAATGGTTCGACAACATATATTTTAAGATTTGGCATTACCTGCTTTAATTCTTCTCCTACACCTGTAACAGTACCGCCTGTACCAGCAGTAAGCACAAGGGCATCGAGCTTACCTTCAAAAGCGTTTATAATTTCAACAGCAGTCGTACTTCTATGGGCATCAGAATTAGCTGGGTTCTCGAACTGCATCGGAATAAAGCTATCTGGAATCCCTTCAGCTAACCGATTTGCTTCATTAATTGCACCCTGCATCCGCTCGCTCGCTGGTGTTAAATAAACCTTTGCACCATATGCTTTTAAAATCTTAACGCGTTCTTCCGTAGCATTATCAGGCATTGTGATAATACAAGGGTAGCCTTTTACTGCACTTACCATAGCAATGCCAATACCTGTGTTCCCAGATGTCGGTTCAATAATCGTACTTTTTCCTGGAATCAGTTTTCCTTCCTTTTCTGCCTGTTGAATCATATTGATTGACGCGCGATCCTTAACACTACCCCCTGGGTTAAAGGATTCTAATTTAATATATACTTGAGCGCCATTTGAATCAGCGAGTTTATTCATTTTTACGATGGGTGTATTACCGATCAGTTCCAATATTGAATCATATAGTCGCATTAATCATTCAACCTTTCATACATATTTGTTCTAAAATCTTCATCAACAGTCCTAATAAAGCTCTATCAATGTTGTAATGGTTTTATTTTACCCAAATAAGTGTATCACAAGAATAACGAAATAGCATAAAACGCGACACTGAATGGACTTTTTCGTATTTTTCAAAATTTAATGCCAAGGTCAGTATGTTTGTCCAAGCCATTCTATTTATTTTTCATATAAAAATAGAAACGGATGAAAGAGTGGTTAAACATGAAAAAGCGGAAAGACACTGTGTCTACTGGAACTATTACGGTTTGTGCATTTGTGTTTCCTGGAGCTGAAACTGGAACATTTTCTGCTTCCAAGCACTCTGCTCCTGTACGTATAAAGCGAGAAATTGCCTGTGCCAATTCGATTTGGAAAAGAGTATCGGGTAATGTAACAAAAAATGCGATACGTTTTAAATTAATAAAAACGATCATTTTTCCGCAAACACTCAAGGGTTTAGAGGTGAATGCAGAAAATATCAGTATGAATGCCAAAAAGCTGATGAAAAATGCGAAACTTTTATTGGGATTAGCGGAAAAATATGGTCCTGAAGCTGATTTGTATGTTTATTATATGGATGGTGAACAAATTGGCGCGACACAAGAAGACGGTGCAAGGGTGCTCGCCATAACTTATATCGACTATCCAATCATCATTATGTCAAATGGTGCACAAAAAAGTGATTTCATCTTAGCTCATGAAATCGGTCATTTCTTATTTAATACAAATCGTTTTGGAGATACAAATGACCCACAACCAATTAGGGGTGATCCAGCACATAATGTAGAACCAACCAATTTAATGTATCCAACCGGAATGTATTGGCCAAAGCCCCCAAACATGCCCTTCATCACTTCAGAGCAATTATATAAAGCGTTAAATAGTAAATTGTTTTATTAGTTGATTTATAGGCAACCTTTTGATATTCCTCAATACTGAATCCTACTTGTTAATATTACCAACCCTTTCTCCCTCCTTTTTCTGTTACACTTTTTTTGATGTCTGCCACAAAGGAGGACAATTTCTATGAAATTACGAATTTTATTAATAGTTCTTTTCACGTTTATTGGTGGATTTTTTGTTGGAGGACTAGTGAAAGAAAAACAGACTAAGCCTCTTGAATTTAAAATCACGACCTCAGAGCCTTCGCAAAAAATGCTTAAGCATAAGCAAGCACCAAACTGGAAAGAAAATAAAGAAAAGGTTTTGATTGGATATGTTCAGGATTTTCGTAATCCTGCAAATATTGACTATCGTTCCTTTACTCATCTTATCTTTTCGTTTGCACACCCAAATAAGGATGGCAGTCTCGTGCTAAATGGCGATCAGGCGTTAAAAAACTTACGAACAATGGTAACAAACGCTAAAAAAACCGATACGAAAGTGTTGCTTGCAATCGGAGGCTGGTTCCATATTCAAGGTGGGGAATCTTATCCCTTCTTTCAAAGTGCAATAAATGATGATGTTGCTAGGGCAAAACTAGTCGATGAGCTAAGCAATATAGTGAAACGCGAACGACTTGATGGTGTAGATGTTGATTTTGAGCATCCTCGTTCAGCAAAAGATAGCGAAAATCTTTCAAAATTCATTAAGCAACTAAGTGATAAGCTGCACTCGGAGGACAAGCAATTAACCATTGCAGTACATGCAAAAATTCATGCCGGGGCGCTTACTGAAGCACATTTTATTCAATATGATCCAGCCATGTTTCAATATGTAGACTATGTCAACATCATGGCGTACGACGGTCAATGGGATGGCGGCTATAATGCCGCAAACTTATCGCCTTACCCTTTTACCGAAAAAATTGTAAACTATTGGTCCGCGCTTTTTCAGTCGCTTGAGCTTTCCCGAGAAAAACTAGTTTTAGGTGTTCCATCCTATGCTCAGCCTGAGGATCCTGCTGTAAAACAATTATCTTATCAATCTATTTTAGAACATGATCCTACTAATGCAAATCGTGATTCCACCACCGTTAATGGAACAACGTATTATTACAATGGGGATGAGACCATCCAAAGAAAAACGAACTTGGCACTACAACATGGCTTCGGAGGGATGATGCTTTGGGAAGTCGGGCTTGATGCAACAGGTTCGAGCAGCTTAACAAGCGTTCTCTTTGAAATACTTGGCAATATATAAGAAAATGGCATACAAGCTTTAGCTTGTATGCCATTTTCTTCTATATGTTAGCTTATTTTGCTACTAATGGGTTGTAAAGTTCTAAAGATTTTGTTGCAGTAGCTTGTGATTGCTTTAATTGATCTAAAAATCCTTCAACCGCTTTTAAAACTTCCTCGCGATTTTTTTGTTGTTGATCAATCACGTTTTTAAAAGTAGTTTCTAATTGTGAAAGAGTTTTTTCAGCTACTTCTAGTGAATTTTTTCCAGGTGTAAAGGCTAAAGTTTGCGCTTTATGGCCTAGTTCCTCAATACGGTCAGTCCAATCAACTGTACCTTGGAAGCCAATGTCAAGCTGTGCTTTACTAAGAACATCTTGAAGATTAGAAATCCATTCTGATGTAAGACGTTTTGAATCCTCTTCCATTTTCGTTAACTGATCTCCAGTAGAGCGAATCCATTCTTTTTGATTTTCGAAAGCTTGAAGTGATTTTTCTTCTACTTCATTTTGAATTGTATGGAAGGTACGGTAGCTGTTAAACCAGCCATCCCAAAATACATCCATTACGTTAATTAACTTATTTTCTTCTTTTTTTGCTGCCATTGTAAAACCTCCCCATTTTCGTTAACTGATTAAGTAAACTTGACCTCATTCCCCATCATATTCTAACTCAGGAAAAATAAGTACAAGTTTTGTTGTTACCCTTATATGTAATTTACACCTATTTGTTTTTACTGTCAACGTTTACTTTTCTTTCATAAAAAGACAAATAATCACTTTATTTAGGCCGCAATTACCAGATTTTGTCGTATTGTGGAGATTTTCAGCGTAATTTAACGGTTTTTATTCAGACCATATATTAACAAAATAGTTTATTGTAATAGATATAGTTTTTTAAATTTTCCAAAAAGCTTGAAAAATTAGAAGGGGTTGAAATAGGTGACACAAAATAAGTTTTTGGATCCATTTGCCGTTTGGAAAAGTTTGTATGAACAAACAGAATCCAAAGTAAATGAAGTCCTTCATGAAACAATGCAAAAGGAAGCTTTCTCTGAATGGATGGGTCAAGTACAAAATGGATATTTACAATATCAACAGGTGGTTCAAAACACAACTGAAGGCTATTTAAAGCAAGTGAATGTGCCAACTCGAGATGAAATTTCAAGCATTGCCTCTCTTATTATTAACTTAGAAGCAAAGGTTGAAGACCTTGATCAAAAAATTGAAGAGGAATTATTAACAAATAGTTCTGCTTCAGAAATTAATAAGATTAAAACAAGCATCGCTAAGCTAGATAAGAAAATTGACACATTGTTAAAAGCAATCCAAGTAACAGAAGAGCCAACTCGCACATCCACTCCTGTGGAAAATAAGTAATATTTTTTTCTAGTAACAAATTTTAAAGTAAATTAATAGGGAGAGATTTTCATGACTACTATCAATAAAGAACAAGTTCAATTATTAGAAGATACATACGGGCTAAAGGATAAAGTTGTTGTTGTAACAGGTAGCTCTAAAGGTATTGGTGCAACAATTGCGAAAGAATTCGCGAAAAAAGGTGCAAAGGTAGTTGTTAACTACAACGCAAGTTCATCTGCTGCAGAAAACGTTGTTGACGAGATTACTCAACTTGGTGGAACTGCAATTGCTTGTAAAGCAAACGTTTCTAATATTGAAGAAGCAAAGTCTTTAATTGAACAAACTGTAAACGAATTTGGCCGCATTGATATCCTTATCAATAATGCTGGTATTACTCGTGACCGTACTTTCCGCAAGCTATCTGAAGCAGAATGGAATGAAGTTATCAACGTAAACCTTAACAGCGTTTACCACACAACTTCTGCAGCAATCAACACAATGCTAGAACAAAAATTTGGCCGTATTATCAACATTAGCTCTATCGTTGGTCAAGCTGGTGCATTTGGTCAAACTAACTACTCAGCAGCAAAAGCTGGTATGATTGGTTTCACAAAATCACTTGCTTTAGAAACAGCTAAAAATGGTATCACTGTAAATGCGATTTGCCCAGGCTACATTTTAACTGAAATGACTGCAGAAATCCCAGAAAATGTTATGGAATCAATCGTTAGTCGTATTCCGATGAGACGTTTAGGTACAACTACTGAAATCGCTGAAGCTTGTATCTTCCTAGCAAACAGTGAATATATTACTGGTCAATGCATCAACGTTAATGGTGGAGCTTACATGTAATTTCACCACAGCTTAGGAAAGAATACTTATTAGAATCAAGCTTTATTTACGAAGTTAATGTTTAGTAAACTGATAAGTATTCTCCCTTTTCCTTTATGAAAAATAAAAATCAGAAAACGAATGGTTATGAGGAGGAGAATCATGGTTTTTTCAACAACCAAAGAAACGGAATCATGGATTAACATGATGCCTGAAGATATGCAAAAAAGCTACCGCCGCTTTAAACGTGTTTCTGAAGTATTAACAAGAGAGCCAGAACCACAAGTTGGTCAAACTCCAAAGGAAGTTATTTGGACTAAAAACAAAGCAAAATTATATCGTTACCAACCTACTTTAACTAAAACAAAAAAGGTTCCTCTATTGATTATTTATGCTTTAATCAATAAACCTTATATTGTTGATTTAACACCTGGTAGCAGCTTAATTGAGTATTTAACAAATCAAGGTCATGATGTTTACCTATTAGATTGGGGAACTCCAGGCTATGAAGATCGCAATTTAAAATTTGATGATTATGTACTAGATTACATCCCTCGCGCGGTACAAAAAGTACTTCGCAAATCTGGAGCTGAAGAAATCAGCATCCTTGGCTATTGTATGGGTGGTACTTTAACATCTATTTTTGCTGCACTTCATAACGATTGGCCAATTAAAAACTTAATCTTCTTAACAAGTCCGTTTGATTTTGAAGATACTGGTTTATTTAGCAATTGGTTAGACGAGCGCTATTTTAATCTTGATAAAGTCGTTGATACTTTCGGAATTATTCCTGGTGAAATGATTGACCTTGGTAATAAGCTATTAAAGCCTTTAGTAAACTACGTTGGTCCATATGTTAGCTTAGCAGAACGCTATGAAAACGAAGAATTCATTAAAAGCTGGAGCTTAATGCAAAAATGGGTTGCTGATGGCGTACCATTCCCTGGCGAAGCATTCAGACAATGGATTGGCGAATTCTATCAAAACAATAAACTGATTAAAGACGAATTATACATTCGCGGACGTCAAGTTAAGCTAAGCGATATTAAAGCTAATGTATTAAATATCGCTGCACAGCGTGATCATATCGCTGCTCCAAACCAAGTTGAACCATTAATTGAGAAAATCTCTAGTAAGGATAAAACATTTGAAGTAATGCCAACTGGACATGTATCTGTTGTTGTTGGTGGAACTGCAGTTAGAAAAACTTATCCTTTGATTGACCAATGGTTGAGCGAGCGCTCAAACTAGAAAAGCGGAAGGCGCCCGATTATCGGCGACAAGCACAAGGCGAGCCGGCCGAAAGGTTGTTCTTTACCTTTTGGACGGATTGACTTGTGACCTCGAGCCGATGGCGCCTGCAGCTAGACATGAAAAGCGGAAGCGGCTTGTTAGTCCGCAAAAAACCCCTTCTTTTGTGAAGGGGTTTTTTGCAAGTATAGATTTAGTTACAAGCTACAGGTCTTATTTTTTTACACTATTTTTTTCAACAAAATTGTGTGTTTCATCCTCTAAGGACCAGCCCATTTTTAATCCTAGAATAAACCAACCAAGTGCTAAAATACCTGAAGCAAAGATAATGTCACCAATCATGCGAAGCCATGTTAAGTTCAAAATGATATCCTGTTGGAGGAAATCTGCAGATCTTGCATACCACATTCCATGTTCGACGCTTGCCCACGTTTGCATAAGACCAATTGGTAATAAGCTGATCAGAACCATCAAGGCTAGTCCGATATTAATACTCCAGAAGGCAAAAGCCAAAACTTTTGTTTTCCACTTCCGCATTCCAGTCAAACCTTTTAGACAAAACAGCATCAGGCCGATACCAAGTACTCCATAAACCCCGAAAAGGGCTGTATGACCATGAACAGGCGTCGTATTTAATCCTTGCATATAATATAGTGAAATCGGTGGATTAATGAGGAAACCAAAGATTCCTGCTCCAACTAAGTTCCAGAAAGCCACCGCAACAAAGCAGTAAATCGGCCATTTATAGGCTTTCGTCCATTCTTTTGCGCGGCTTAAGGTTAAGTTTTCATAGGCTTCAAATCCAATTAAGACAAGCGGCACCACCTCTAGTCCACTGAAAACTGCACCAAAGGCTAATACACCAATTGGCGTTCCACTAAAATACAGATGATGGAACGTTCCAATAATACCACCGAACAAAAAGATGGTCGTGGAAAAGAGCACGGTCGCTGTCGCAGTTGAGGTTCTTAATAAGCCCATACGTGTAAACAAGAAGGCAATGATAACCGTCGCGAACACCTCGAAAAAACCTTCAACCCATAGATGAACGACCCACCAGCGCCAGTATTCAGCAATCGCAATGTGAGTATGCTGCCCCCACAATAGCCCTGGAATATAAAATAACGGAATGGCAGTCGCGGCTAGTAAGAACATGGTCAATAGATGGCGGTCTTCTTTGTTTTTCTTCAATGCCGGAAGCAGTGCTCTTCCCATCAAGAATAACCATAAGAATAAGCCAACTGTTAAGAATAGCTGCCAGAATCGTCCCAAATCTACGTATTCATAGCCCTGATGCCCAAACCAGAAGTTTTGTACATTTGAGAACCGCTGATCCACAGCCAGCCATTGACCAGCCATTGAACCTACTACAATAATTAATAAACAAACAAATAAGAAATTGACTAAAGCCCGTTGAAATTTCGGCTCATAGCCTGATACGGCTGGAGCCATGAACAAACCTGTGGCTAACCAAGCAGTTGCTATCCATAGAATACCAAGCTGTGTATGCCAAGTTCTTGCTACGGAATAAGGAAGCCATTCTTGTAACGGAATGCCAAAGAACCCTGAACCTTCTACGGCATAATGGGCATCAATCGCACCAAGCGCGACTTGGAAAACAATTAACGCGGCTACCACCCAAAAATATTTAAGCGTGGCTTTCATTGAAGGAGTTGGATTTAGTGCCAGCAATGGATCCTTTTCCGGGAACACCTCATCCATATGGGACTCCTTATGCCGCTGAGCAGCAAAATACCAGGCGAGTGCACCAACTCCTGCCAACAATAACACAAAGCTAACGACTGACCATACGACCATTTCGCCAGTTGGATGATTATCGATTAACGCTTCGTTCGGCCAGTTATTTGTGTAAGTAACATCATCATTTGGCCGATTAGTTGCTGTTGCCCACGTACTCCAAAAAAAGAATGCATTCAAGTTCGCCATACGTTCTTCAGTTTTTATTGTATTTTCAGGAATAGCATAATCGGCCCGTAACTCTTTAAACTCAGGGTCATTCATAAAGAGTCCACGATAATAATCACTTAAATAGTTAAAAGCAGCAACCCGGTCATTGGAAAGGACCAATTCCTTTGTCTCTGGATTATAATTATTCGTTCGAATTTCGTCTTTTAATCTTGCTTTTAGCATCGCTTTTTGTTCATTATCTAATTTGTCGTAATCAGTACTAAACTCTAAATGAGACCAGTCATCTAATATATAGGTCAACTCACGATGAAGCCAATCAGCGTTCCAGTCAGGTGCAAGGTAGGCTCCATGTCCCCAGATACTCCCCAGTTCCTGTCCTCCCATCGATTGCCAAACATTTTGGCCGTTTTTAATATCCTCACCTGTAAAGAGCACGTCACCATTCTCCGAGACTACCTTATCCGGTATCGGGGGCATAGTTTGATATATCCGGCCACCAAAATAACCTAGAACAGCAAAAGAGATAACGACCACCAGAATTAAACTAATCCAAAGCCTTCTATAGTTTCCCATGTTTTACCTCCAATTTATTTAATCATAATGATTCTTCTCTTACCCTTTCCTAATATGGAAATAATATGTACATATAGAAAAAGAAGCCTCGGAATGATTCCGAAGCTTCTAAAACAAGTGTCTTAATGCTGTTTATTAGGCAATTGTCTTTCTGGATGACCTTTACCCTGTGTTCGTTTATTTTTTTCCTGTTTCGCTTGATTATCAGCAAGCTTTTTAACAAATTGGTTTGTATCTTCCATGTTTTCCCTCCTTCGTATTTTGGTCTATTGTTACTGTTACCAGCTAAAAGGAAAAACATGCGCATGTTTGCCTTGTTAATTAAACCTCACGTCGCATCGCTCTTAACACATCTACTTGAGTAGCACGTTTAGCAGGTCTTATACCTGAAAGTATAGTCACCAAATAACATATAACAAAGCAAATAACCGGTAATGACCAAGGAATATAACTAAACAAAAACCCATTAGGAATGGATTCCTCGAAAAATCGCTCAAGTACAAGTGGTAAGGCATAGTTGACTCCTATGCTAATTCCATAAGATACAATGGTCCCGATTAGTGCACCAATTAAGCCAATGTAACTACTTTCTAATAGGAAAATATTTTTAATTGTTTTTGGATTAGCACCAATCGCCTTCATTATCCCGATATCAGGTGCACGTTCTGTAACTGCCATTGTCATCGTATTGTAAATTCCAATTGAAGCAATTAAAATCGCAATCGTTCCGATGAAAATTAGTCCCGCTTTAATGATATTGAACACAAGATTAATTTGGTTTAATTCATTCATGACCGAATATGTTGCAAATTTCTCTGCCTCAAGCTTTTCGGTAATCCCTTTTACCGCTTCCATATTTTTAGCATAAATTTTCACTTGATCATATTCATTGCCAGTGGATGCTGATTTCTGTGTTTCCTCATAATATGAATCTTTAATCATTCCACGAGGGGTTCCGGTAAACGCTTCAATTTCCCTCAGTATCTCATCTGAAATAAACACATTTTTATCATATACCCATTTTTTCGTCGGTTTCTTGGCTACACCAACAACAGTAACCTGAAAAGTTTTTGTCACTTCTTGATTATTTTCAAAATTAGATATTACCAAGTCTACTTTTTTTCCAATTAAATCCTCATTATATTTATATTTTTCCCTAATTTGTCCTTTTTCATTGTAAAGGTCCTTTGCATCTGCACTTTTCAACGCAAGTTCCTTTACAAAATCATAGCCCACTACGACTTCATCCTTGTTACTGGGTAAACTGCCCTTAGAAAGCTCGAATCCAGATTTCACCTCAGAAGGGATGTGTGTAACGATGGTCTCGGCATGGGTTTGGTAGTCACCGATTTGGTAATTTGCTTGCTGCATAAGCTGTTTTCTTCTCGTTACTGCTTTAACATTTTCAATTTTTTCAAAAGCTTTTACATCCTTGTCGGTCAGTTGCTGAAATTCACCTTTATCTATTTCCTTTCCAAATACATCGATGGACGTGACAATTCTTTGTTCCATTAGATCTTTGACAAGTGATTTTTGTAAGCCAAAACCCACCGATGCTAATACGATTAAAAAGGCGCAGCCCATTGCAGTTGCTAATATGGTCATGAACACACGGGTTTTATTTTTTTTCATATTTTGCCGGACAAACCGGAACTGATCGGTTATTTTCATGATGTGTAAGCTCCCTCCACGATTTGTCCATCCTTCAGTTCAATCGTCCGGTCGCCAATTTCAGCAACCTTATCGTCATGTGTAATGATTAGAAACGTAATGCCGAGTTTGCGATTTAGTTCTTTAATAAAATGCAATAAATCCGCTTCTGTTTCACTGTCAAGACTTCCAGTTGGTTCATCAGCTAGGATAATCGGAGGATTGACAATCAGAGCTCTGGCAATGCTGACCCGTTGCTGCTGACCACCAGAAAGTTCCCCAGGGTAGTGATGCTGATAATCTATTAGACCGACTTTTTTCAGCATTTCTTCTGTGAGTTGTCCACGTGCCGATTCACTTACACCCTTCAAGATCAAAGGTAGCTCGATGTTTTGGAAAGCAGTCATACTAGGAATCAATTGAAAGTTTTGAAAGATGAAACCAAGATTTTGGATACGAAAATCAGCAAATTTAGCCTCGTTTAGATCAGAAACGTTCACCCCATTGATGATGATTTCACCTTGTTTTGGGCGAATGAATCCTGAAATTAAGTTTAATAGAGTCGACTTACCAGAGCCGCTTCTGCCAATTATTGTAACGATTTCACCTTTATTAACGGTAAGTGATATATCTTTTAAAACGGGGATAATATTCTTGTCCCCTTTTTTTCCTATTTCAAATTCATGGTAAAGATTTTTCACAGTAATCACCAATGCTCTACCTCCAAAATATAACTATTATGTCATTTTTTACATCAGTAAATAAAGATTTTCCTATAATCTACTCAGTTAAGCTGGATACTTTTCTGATAATCGCTGGATTAATTGTTTTCTAGCTCTATATAATCGATTTTTAACGGTTGTCGCTTTTAATTGTAAAAAATGAGCGATTTCTTTTTCTTTTAAGCCGTGATCGATTCTTAAAATTAAAACTTCCTTGTACTCTTTTGATAAATCTCCCATAGAAGCATGTAGTTCCTGTTTAAACAACCGATTTTCCACTTCGATTTCGGTCATATCCTGACTATTTGAACTATAGAGGACAGACTCAATCAAGCTATGGTCAGACGGCATCCAGTTATTCCTTTTTTCACTACGAAGGATATCTATCGCTGTCCTGGCTGCAATTGAATTCAGCCAGGCAGCAATTTTTGAATTATCATCAATCGTATCCGTTTTTTTGAAAGCTTTCAAAAAGGTTTCCTGTACGATATCCTCTGCAAGAAATGGATCACGAATAATCGATAATGCCGTGTAATATAAACGTTTAGAGTACATGGAATAGAGTTGATTAAAATCAAGTTTCTCCACGTTGGTGCTCTCCCTTAATTAAAATGTTCTTTCACAAAATCTGGAACATGTGCTTTATCAAAAAATAAAATATCTGTTGAACCGTTTTTGAAATAGGTGATTGCTGCATATTCGTGTTTTGACATTGTTCCAGCTTGATTTAAGCACAGGTCAATTTGATCCTTTTTCGTAATCGTCATCGTTTTTGTGCTTGATTCTACATATTTAGCAACCTCATTAACATCTATAAAATCTCCAGTATTGATATTTGCCATAACAATTTTATCAATATCCTGGGAATTAACAGTTGCCTTTTCAAGTAATCCTCTTTCCTTCAGCCAATTCGAGAATTGATGATAATTTGGTTTGAACATTAAATAGCTTGATCGGTCTTTCCCTATAAACAATTCAATCCCAGAACCATACCCTCCAAAATATTGCTGGTCATCATATGATTCTAAAAGGATGTCCTCCTTTAATGCGTCGATGGCTGTGCGAATATCTACAGGATCCGAAATGATGAGGTTTTGCTTATTCCCGAAAGGTGACGTAATCGACATGCTTTTTATCTTTTTGATGTCGATATGAAAAATTTCATTTGTTGCTCGTTTATACTCTTCCGATTCATAGATTTTACGGTAAGAATCTTTATACAATTCTCTATTTACACGATACTGCCTTACGATTGTACTACCGTCAGTTAGTGTATACTTGAAAAATGCTGTTTCATATTGACCTTCTTCGAGTTTTTGATTAATTTCTTTGTCCGCAATGATTTGTTTGTGCAGTTTTAAAACTTCTTTTTTGTTTATCTCGCTTTTCATCGCCTCTGGAACAAACATATGTTCATACACATCAGTGGTATCCGATAAAATAAATGGATCTCCACTCATATATACATTTTCTATTTCATTAAAGGTAGGTTGCTTTTTCTCATAAAAACCGAGTGAATTTACGGTAGTGAATACAGCAACAATAACCATCCCATAAATTGCAAATCCCTTTACTCCTCCTAGTACACGCCAAGTTTTTTGTAGCACCATTTCTGCTACAAAATAACCAACGAAAGCACCAAGGGAATATCCAAACACAACCCACCCGAATCCAGTATTTTGCACTTCGCTAAAATAAACTCCGCCGAAAAGCATCATACAAAAGGTAACACCGTATTTAAAAATGGCACGTAAGTTTGCAAATGCAATCGCTTCTTGGGCTGCTTCCACTTTCCTTATTTTGTAAAAAACCAAGGATAAACCATATAAAACGATTGTTAATACACCAAATAGTAATGCATATTCCCATTTTATTGGTCTCGTTTCAAGCGTTATAGCGAAGGTAAGTGGTGAGTACTTTTGTAGGTCATTATTTAATAAATAATCCCCTGGAAAACCGTACAAAGCCATCCTTAAGTTATAAAAAATCAGCAATGTCATTCCGACTGGAAAAACCATAAAAATATAGGATAAAACAGCAGATACTGCCGAAATTCCTGTCATTATCGCCACAAACACACTGGACATCATCAAAACCAAATTGAATAAAATCGTAACCCCTGCCCAATAGAGAATATCATTACTGTTAAAATACAAACCAAGGTCCATTACCGCATGTGTGATATATAAGATAATGGCTATTAATACAACGGGGATGATAAGCAAAACCGCACCTGAAAGGCAGTAATGATGAAAGATTTTTTCCCGTCTCATAGGCAAACTGTGTATTAAGTCTGCAGCTTGTTTCACATGTAAAAACCTAAATAAGAACACTGCCATTAATACTGGAGTGGCAATTAACAACGTCGCTTGGATTTGAAAATCATATTGAAAAAGATTGTCAACGAAAGGACCTATTTTCTCCTCGGAATATGTCATCATTATTCGTATTGGTAATGAGATTAACAGACCTAGAAAATAAACGATGGAGACCCAGCCGACATTGCGCAATATATGCAAGAAAAGTTCTTTGTTAAACCAAGACGTTTTTGATTGCATAGCCGATATCCCCCATTTCATATATAAAGATTTCTTCTAGCGTAAGCGGTAATATGTCAAAAATGATTGGATTTGTCTTTTCAAACTGTTGTTCAATCCATTCTGCGTTACCTCTTACGATATAAAGTAAAACACTACCCCTTGCTTCTGAGTGGACGACCTCGAGCTCCTTGATTAGCTGCTCTGGTGCATGTCCTTCTTTAAAAGCTACTTGAACTTTATGAACATCTGATTTTAATTCATCTAGTTCCTTATTAAGAAGAAGTTTCCCTTTATGAATAATCCCAATATGATCACAAATATCTTCAATTTCTCGGAGATTGTGAGAAGAAATGACGATTGTCATCTCACGTTCCGCAACATCCTGAATTAATATATTTTTGATTTTCTTCCTCACAATCGGATCGAGGCCATCCATAGGTTCATCAAGTATCATAAGGTCAGGTTTTATCGACAATGCTAAAATAAATGCAATTTGCCTTTGCCACCCTTTAGAAAAAGTGTGGATTTTTTTATTAATATTCAGTTCAAATGATTTAGACAATTTCTGAAAACGTTCTTCACACCAAGAGGGATAAATACTTTTATAAAATCTCGCCATTTGCTTTGTATTATATTGCGACAAGAAGTAAGGTTGATCAGGAATGTATACTAGTTTCTGTTTTAACTCAATATTTTCCAGCACTGGTTTACCATTAATATTTACATCGCCCTGTTCTTGTTTATATATTCCCGCAATCAGCTTAATTAAGGTTGTTTTACCTGCACCGTTGGAGCCAATTAGTCCGAAAATTGATCCTTTCGCAATCGATAAGCTCACATGTTCAACAGCTAGGTATCGATCAAATGATTTACATACATGGTTCAATTCAATCATTTAGGTCGCCCCCCTTCTTAGTAGCGTCGAGTTTTAATATTAATTCCACCAATTCTTCGCTCGTGACACCGAGATAGAGAGCTTCTAAAATCAGCTTTTCCAATTCTTTTTTCACCTCTGCGATTTTTACTTGGTTTTTCGTTTTACTGCTTGGATTCACAAAGCTTCCCTTTCCTTTAACCGAATAGATAAACCCCTGAATCTCCAGTTCTCGATACGCCTTTTGAATTGTATTTGGATTTATTGTCAGTTGTGTTGCCAATGTCCGTACAGATGGTAGCTGCTCATCTGGTTTTAGGACTTCATTCATAATCAGTTCTTTTAATTTATCAACTAGCTGTTCATAAATGGGTTTCCGGCTTCTCAAATCGAGCTCAAACATAAAACCCCCCAATCCTGATGCTTCTAGCATCATACGAATTTTGATTTCAGATGTATGTTTCACAGTATGTATGATTGTACTGCGTGTACTAACTGTACTACACTACTTAATACAGTTGATTATAAGCTATCATTATTCGAAAAGATAGACCTATAATTCTTAAGATTTTATTAAGATGTATTGGTGTTTTGCTGAAATGATTGTGCTGAGGCCGTTTTGGTGAAAGTTTGAGGGGATACAATTTAACAAAGGACATGCGGGGATTTATATAACCGTTTTTTGGTATATTTAAAAAACGGTCATTTGTACTTACCTTAAATGACCGTTTCAATTTACTATTGTTTAATTTGTCGAAAATAAACCATTCTAAATCTCGCAACTAGTATACCCGCTTGGCGCCTACATAGTATTGTGACCAATATGAATTATCAAGCGATACAACTTGAATTCCTTTTGAACTTGTAGCCGATATAAATTTATTATCACCAACATAAAAGCCTACATGGGATATGACTCCCGGTGAGTTAACTGCGTAAAAGACTAAATCACCAGGTTGAAGCTTACTTTTTGTTATCGCTGTACCTTGGTTATAAAGATTACTTGACGTTGACCGAGTCATTTGGACTCCATGCTTATTAAACATGTAATAAACAAATCCTGAGCAATCAAATCCACTTGGCGTTGTACCACCCCAAAGATATGGAACACCGACAAAATTTTGGGAATCTTGTATTAAACCTTTTTTCACAACTGCATGCTCAAGCGCTGTAACCGTTGCCGAATCTCCAGTCCCTGTTAAAGGTAAGCCATAATCACTTTGAAAAGTTTTTATCGCTTGAATCGTTGAACTATCATAATTACCTGTCATGGTAGGGACCGCATAATAACCTAATGACTGTAACTGTTTTTGGATGACCGTAGCCGTCCCCGTCTCCGACGTTGGTGTTGGCGTAGGTGTCGAATTTGATGGAATACTTAACACTTGTCCAACTCGAATAATATCAGAGGTTAAGCCGTTACTGCTCTTTATTGCCTTAACTGTCGTATTGTGAAGCTTGGCAATGGCTGAGAGTGTATCTCCAGCTTTAACAGTATAGGAAATCGTTTGAACAACCGGTGCTGGCCCTGGGACAGGGGACGGCGCTGGCGCAGGTGCAGTGGAACCCGTTGGAATACTTAACACTTGTCCGACTCGAATAATATCCGTTGTTAGGCCGTTACTGCTCTTTATTGCCGTAACTGTCGTATTGTGGAGCTTGGCAATGGCCGAAAGCGTATCACCCGCTTTGACTGTATACGAAATCGTCTCAACTGGCGCAGGAGCAGGATTGGGAGCGGGTGTTGGCGCAGAATCGGGAGCCGTATTCCCGACCGGGATCATTAATGTTTGCCCAATAAACAATCTATCAGTCGTCAAATTATTGGCGCTTCGAATAGCATCAACCGTTGTTCCATATTTTTTTGAAATTGCCCAAAGACTATCTCCAGATACAACAGAATAGGAAGTTGTAGTTGGCTGTGGAGCAGGATCCGACGGTGCTGTACTAGGTACTTCTTGTGTTGAATTTACTACAGGGATGGTTAAAATTTGCCCTACATGAATAATATTAGTATTTAAATTATTAGTACTTTTTAGATGATCGACAGTAATTCCGTATTTAGTAGCAATCCCCCATAGGCTATCTCCTGCTTTTACGGTGTATGTAGCATTGTTAGAAATCTGTTGGGAACTTGCTGCTTTCGTCTGATTTTGACCATTGCCTAATATACTTACAGTCGAAATTAATAGCGTTCCAATCATTACTTGAACGGTTTTTATCACCATTTTTTTCGGAAATCTTTCTTTTATATAACGCTGAACTGAATTTTCAAGTGTTTCCGGGTCATTGCTTTGTCTAGAATGAAGTTCTGTACTAAACTCTGCAGCATTTTTATTTAAAAATAAGATTACCGTATATCCATCTTCTTCCCTAACTAATCGATAACTCGAAAATAAATCCATATAATATCACCTCAGTTTTAACATTTGCAACTTGAAAAATAATATTTATTAATCCGCAAAAACAAAACAAAAAAAACGAACCTCGCAACACAGCGAAGTTCGTTCTATTTTATGGAGTTGGTGTATTAGAGACTCTCGTAGAATCTGATTGAAGCCATGCCGAGATATCCTTCCAAATAAGTGGATTATCTTGACCAATACTCCAGTTCCCGAGACCTTTAACATCATATTGATGAATTAAATCTATTTTCGCTTTAATGGCTTCCGAATTTTCAAACCAAACAGTATAGGTACCCGCTGTTAATGGCTTTCCGCTAACGGTTAATACTGGATCTCCGACCTTAATAGTAAAAACCGCCTTTGCAGATTTCGTTGCATCATCAAAGGTTACGGTGCCATTATATAATTCCAATGCTTTTTGGATTTGGTTGTTTGACATACCATCCCCACCGTAACTCGCTCCATCCTTCCAATAACGTCCATAATGCCCTACTCCGACAACGATTTGTTCTTTAGCAACCCCGTTATTTAATGCATATTGAATTGATTGATCAACAAAACCAATGCTAGCAATTGGTCCGGCCGTACTACCTGGATAGCTTTCATCGTATGCCATAATCATCAGGTAATCTGAGTATTTCGCTAAGCCAGCATAATCATAAGAACCGTGCCAACCATTATCATAACCGTTTGGATTAGCTGCCACAGCCACTGATACCTCTTTATGCTGTGGTATTTTTTCTCTGAGCAATCGAACAAAATCTGTATATTCGTCTCGGTATTCATCTGTTACATTCTCAATATCGACATTAACTCCATCTAAATTATAAATGCGAACAGCTTCAGCTATTTGTGTCGAGAGCTGCTCTCGGTTTTGCAAAGCTTTTTCACCTGTTGCTCGATCCCAGTGATTACTCAAAAACGGAACAACTCTAACGCCAGCACTTTGAGATGATACAATAAATTGACGGTCAAAATTTCCTGTAAGCTTTAAGGTTCCATCAGTATTTAAGTCAAAATAGCTAGGTGAAACAACATTAATTGTATTAGCCGTCTGGTTAATCCCTTCAATATAAGTTTGGGAATTACCAAAGTACAAATAGCCCATATTAAAAAATTCCTGTTCACTAATTGTTGGGGATTGCACACCAGCAACCGCAGGTAATTTTAATTCCTGACCAATGCTCAATATATCAGTTTTCAGATTATTCAACGTCTTAATACTATCAATACTGACATTGAAGCGGGTTGAGATTCCCCATAATGTATCTCCACTTCCTACTACATAGCTTGTAATACCTAAAATTGAATTCGTTGTTTTATTTCCAAATGAATCTACCTGGTTAATCATCACAAACGGCTTAGTGATAGCCGAAATATTCAGATCATATTCGAAGGTTCCGTCAGATTTAGTTTGAATGGTTTGCCTGATTTCCTGAGTACCTGTTTGCCCCAATACCATCAATTCAATGGTTGATCCAGGTTCGCCTTTTCCAGCTATGCGATAAAATAGGCCTGTACCTTTCTTTTCAACTTTACTAGTAAAAATAACAGGATCAACGATGGATGTATCCTTTTCAATTGTAGTCTCTACTTTGTCACTAACGTTTCCTACTGAATCTGTTTGAGTGATTGTAACACGTAATGTACCATCCTTTAAACTCGAGAGATTTAAAGGCTTATCAAATCGGTTATTAAAAACAAGTGCTTCCTCAACGATAGTTTTCTCCCCGTCTGTGATCGTAATGGTCACAACGCTACCTTCCTCATCACTTAATCCTCGGAGTGCAAATGTCTTCACATTCTCCTTATTGAGTTTACCATTATTTTCTATTTCAACTGCAGTAACAGGATGAACAGTGGTATCCTTACTTACTTTCACCTCATAACGATCACCAATATTGCCATTTTGATCACGAGGTATCGCAGTGATGATGATTTCCCCATCACTAAAGGAGCTTACATTTGGATTATAAGCAAAATTACCATTGCTATCTGCTGTAACTGTTTCTGTCGTTGATTGATTCTGATTAGTCACGGTAATATCAATTGTACTATTTGGTTCGCTTTTTCCTGATATGAGATAATTTTCAATAGTTTTTTTGGTGATTGTTGGGAGCAAGTCAAAATCTAATCCTCCCGGTGCAATTGTATCCTTATTGACAGTAAAAGTGTTTGTATTACTTTTGTTTCCAACTGCATCCTCTGCTTGGGCAGAAATAGTAATATTACCATCTTGAAGTGATGTTAAATCTAATGAGAGGCTATAATTCCCTGCTTCATCGGCTACTATTTGCTTAGTTAAAGTACCATTTGCCTCATCGGTAAAGGTAAGATTCACTTTTGATTTAGCTTCTGTTTTACCTGATACAAGAAATGAATTAGCGTTATCATCATTAAGAATTGTGTTAATTTGAATATTCGGTAGTGTAGGTGCCATCGTGTCCTTATTGATGTTTACTGTGTTTACATCGCTCTTATTTCCAGAATCATCCTCAGCTAATGTGGATACGGTAATCTTTCCATCCTGTAATGAGGTTAAATCAACTGATGTATTGTACTCACCATTTTCGTTTGCTTTAATTTGCTTCGTAAATGTACCTTGGACCTCATCTGTAAAAGTTAAATAAACTTTTGCATTTGCCTCTGTCTTCCCAGAAACATAGAAAGAATTTGCATTATCAGCCTTAGCAATCGATTCTGTATACACATGAGGGACCGAAGGAGCTGTAATATCTTTTTCAACTACCTGATCTTTTTTTAATGGAATGATAAGCTTTTGACCAACATATATCCGATCACTACTCAGGTTATTGATAGTCATGATCTCTTTTGATGAAGTATTAAACTTTCTTGCGATAATGCTTAATGTGTCTCCTGAAACCACCTGGTAGGACGTCGTTTCTTCGGTAATTTCGTTTATTGGTACCGGCGTAGGTTCTGGACTTATAACAGGTGTGCTTGGTGTGTTTTGTTCCACAATTGGCGCTTGTGTTGTTGTAGACCCAGGAATTTTTAGTAATTGACCAATTCGGATTAAATCTGATGTCAATTGGTTTTCTGTCTTAATAGCGGCTACAGTTGTATTGAAACGTTTAGCGATAATGGATAGCGTATCACCTGAAACAACTCGATATTCTGTCAGTTTGATTGTAGGCTGTGGTGTTACGGTTGGTTCAGGTTCAGTTACTTGCCCTGGAGTTGGTGGACTAGGTGTAGGTGTTGGTACTGGCAACGGATTTGTGCCAGTTCCAGTGTCTCCAGTTACATTTAGTACAGGAACCAATAGACGCTGACCAATCAAAATAACATCACTAGTTAACTTATTTTTCACTTTAATGCTTTCAACAGTAGAATTATATTTCTTGGCAATTTGCGACAATGTGTCTCCTGTTACCACGTTATGAGAAACAAAAGGTAATTTTAAAGTTTGACCAATATAAATTGTAGTCCCTTTTATTTGATTTATTTGGGTTATTTGGTCAATTTTAATGCCAAATTCTGCAGCGATTTTGGATAAACTATCCCCGCTTTTTACGATATATGTAAGATAAGGAATAGTGGATGCTGTGGTTTGAGAACTTGGTTGCTGAGTCGTTTCGGCTGCTTTTGCATCCATATTTCCGAAAGGGATAGAAGCAACTAATAACGTTCCCATAATGATTTTGACGGTGTTAACTTTCACGTTCGGAAACTTATTTTGCACCATCAGATTTATTTCTTGTCGAAATGATGGTTTTAATTGTGGCTCATCATAGCCAAATTCCTTTGAAAATTCTGCATTAGGTTGTTCGATGTATACAAGTAATGAATATCCATTAGCTTCAGGGATTAATTTCAATTTTCTAATTTCCATTAGCTCACCTCGCTGTTCAATAATAATATCTTTCGATTTGGCGAGGATTATCATGCATGAAAAATATCAGTTATATAGAGTCAAAAAACTGATTTTTAACATCCAATAAAAAACGCACAGCATCATGAAATGCTGTGCGTCCTGTTTAATTATTTAAGTTGATAGGACAGTGTTACAAATCCTTCCATACTTCATCATAAATATCGCTGTCCCAATACTCGATGGCGATTTCTTTATCTTCGCTAGTTAGTTCCTTATATAAATTTATTTCTGGTAAATGCTCTGCAAAGTCTAAAACATCAGCTGCTTCACTTTCTGGAATTTCATTGATAAGTTTTAATAATTTTTCTTTTGCCTCATTCATGGCAATCACTCCTGTGTTTATTTGACTTTATTACATTATATCACGTTTATTTTCCAATATGACAAAGTTAACAAAACCTTCAAATATTATTGAAAATATTTACATTTAATTAATAATGTAAATAATATGCAAAAGAACAATTCACAATATTGTAAAAAGTCTCCATTGACAAATCCCGCAAAAATTGGTAAAAGTATAATAGTTGAAAATATCTAAATATTTTAAATTGTTGAGGGGATAAAAATGAAAAATGTTATTGATTTTGTCGAGTTTAAGAAGAGAAAAAGACAGGAAAAATTTACTGGATTTTTGAATAAATACAAACTTCTCCTCACTGCGATTGTAATTTGTACAATTGCTATTACGACATGGTCTATCGTTTCCTTTAAAGCTGCAATGATTTTTACAGCATTAGCAATCCTACTCCCCCTTGTATTTAGTAAAAAAAGTTACTTACCAGAAACTGAAAGAATGCCAATGTCAAAGCCTCAATGAGAGGCTTTTTTATTTTAGGCTGTGTTAAATCAAGATGTTGATTTCCGCTCCAGGCACGTGCGGTTCATGTGGCTAACTGGGAGCCTGTAGGGTCACCCATACCAGATACTCCCATAGTAGTCTTCGTGCCTTCCGTTCCAATCAACCTGACAAAAATCAACATTGTACATTAATACAGCCTATTTAAAAAAACCCCTTCATTCGAGGGAATTCCGTCTGAATGAAGGGGTTTTTTTGATTTTATTCATACTTTTTAAAGATTAATGTTGCGTTATGCCCACCGAATCCTAAAGAATTAGATAATACTATGCTAACTTCTTGCTGTTTAGCCACATTTGGAACATAATCTAAATCTAGTTCTTCATCCGGTGTTTCTAAATTTATCGTTGGAGGAATGACACTATCCTTGATTGCCAACAATGAAAATACTGCCTCTATTGCTCCAGCAGCACCTAACAGATGCCCTGTCATCGATTTAGTAGAGCTGACAGATAGTTTATAAGCATGTTCTCCAAAAACCTCTTTGATCGCCATTGTTTCGTAAAGATCGTTATAGTAGGTACTTGTTCCATGTGCATTAATATAATCCACACGGTCTGGAGTTATTCCCGCATCCTGTAAAGCGAGTTTCATTGCTCGTTGACCGCCTTCTCCATTAGGTGCTGGAGTGGTAATGTGGTGAGCGTCCCCAGTCGCTCCATATCCTACAATTTCACCATATATTTTAGCACCACGTGCTCGAGCGTGTTCTAGTTCCTCTAGGATAATAATTCCTGATCCTTCAGCAATAACAAACCCATCACGATTTTTATCAAATGGTCTGCTCGCGGTTTGTGGGTCTGGATTTGTGGATAATGCTGTCATATTTGAAAATCCAGATAAAGTCATTTCAGTAATAGCTGCTTCAGTTCCTCCTGCAACCATCATGTCAACTTCTCCATTTTGAATTACTCGGAAGGCATCTCCAATCGAGTTTGCTCCAGATGCACACGCTGTAACTGAGCAGTTGTTAATCGCTTTTGCACCTAATTCAATCGAAACCCTACCAGCTGCCATGTCCGGAATGAGCATCGGAATGATAAATGGGTTAACGCGTCGAGGACCTTTATCAAGAAAACGCTTGTGCTGTACTTCGAATTCGTCAAGTCCGCCAATACCGGAACCAATCCAAACACCAACTCGCTCTGGATCAACATTTTCACCGATATGTACACCAGCATCAAGAATTGCCATTTTACTAGCAGCAACAGCTAGTTGGGTATAACGTCCCATTCTTTTGGCTTCCTTGCCATCCATAAATTCCTCTGGTTGAAAGTTTTTAACTTCGCCATCAACTTTTACATTAAATTTGTCTGTGTTAAATTTAGTGATTGGAGCAATACCGGAAACGCCATTTTTAATGTTTTCCCAAGTTGTCAAAGCATCATTTCCAAGTGGAGTAATGGCTCCAATCCCTGTGACTACTACTCTTTTTTTCATTAGCTTTTCTCCCCAAATCTTTTTATTTATTAGAATTACGCTTATGTTTTACTGTCCAAAAGGTAAACTACAACCTATCGGCCACGTCTTAAGCTTGTCGGGGCTGAACAAGCCGCTTCCGCTTTTCTTGTCTAGCTGCAGGCGCCATCGGCTCGAGGTCACAAGTCAATCCGTCCAAAAGGTAAACTGCAACCTTCCGGCCGGCTCGCCTTGTGCTTGTCGCCGATAATCGGGCGCCTTCCGCTTTTCTATTTACCCCATTTCATACATACTGAGCCCCAGGTTAGGCCGCCTCCAAACCCTACTAGGACGATGACGTCTCCATCCTGAATTAAGCCTTTTTCTAGTTCCTCGAATAATGCTAAAGGAATAGAAGCTGCAGAGGTATTACCGTGTTTAATAACTGCTGTTGACACTTTGTCTTTTGATAGACCAAAACGTTCCCGAGCTGCATCAATAATCCGAACATTTGCCTGATGCGGGATTAAGAAATCAACATCCTCTTTCTTCAACCCTGCTTTATCAACTGCATGTAAACTTGACTCTGGCATTTGACGAACGGCAAATTTATAAACCTCACGACCGTTCATCTTTATTTTACCAGTTTCTCCATCAATGTATAAATGATCTCCACCACTTCCATCGGAGCCTAAATCAACCGAAAGAATCCCTTTGTCTGCGGAAACTTCACTTAAAATAACTGCACCCGCACCATCTCCAAATAAAACACACGTTGTCCGGTCTTCCCAATCAAGGGTTTTGGTGAATTTTTCACTACCAATCACCAAAATGTTCTGATAGGTTCCTGTTTCAATAAAGGGTTTTGCAGTCGCCATTGCATATATAAATCCAGAACATGCTGCACTAACATCCATAGCTGGAATATTGTTTGCACCAATTGCCTCTTGGACCATACAGGCTACTGATGGAAAAGGCCGATCAGCTGTCGCGGTCGCAACCAAAATCATATCGATTGCCGATGCCGCTAATCCTGAATTCTCCAGAGCTCGCTTAGCTGCTTGAATAGCCATATGAGATGTATCAATATCATCACCGGCGATCCGGCGTTCTTCAATTCCAGTTCTCGAACGAATCCATTCATCATTTGTATCTATTTTACTTTCTAAATCAATATTTGTAACAATAGTATCTGGAACGTATGTACCAATTCCAATAATCCCTACTCGTTTCATTACATCACCCTAACTTTTCTTTTTTAAGACTAGGTCATAATATCTCATATAACATTATAAACGCTATGCACAAAAATGTGAAGGAAGAAACAGAAAACCATCGTTTTGAACATAAAAAGAGGCTGCTAACTTAATAGCAGCCTATAAAATATAGAAGGAAGTATTAATTGAAAAACGTTTGTCGAACAATGTAAGCGTTGTCAAAAAATGCGTGAAAATTAAATTTTGCTAGTCAATTAACTTGGGTAAAATTTTTATGCAACTTCAGATTCTTCTTTAGAATGAACCTTTTTCATGAAGCTATTAACATCTGCTGGTACTTTGCGATCAAGCTTAGACACGATGTAAACTGATAAGAAACCAACAGGTACTGTAATGATACCAGGAATCTTGAATTGTAAGAACTCAGGTAATGTAGTAGGTAGGAAGATCATATACATTGATACAGCTAATCCAATGATAAGACCGGCAATCGCGCCTTTTTCAGTCATGCCTCTCCACCAAATTCCTAGAATGAAGATTGGTGTAAATGTACTTGCAGCAACTGTAAATGCAAGTGCAACTAAGTGACCAATCGATGCTTCTTTAACCATTAACCCTAATGCACCGTATAGTATACCTAGGATAACAATTGATACTTTACCTGCAACAACACGTTCTTTTTCACTAAGATTTTTACGGAAGAAGTTAGCATATAAGTCATGTGCTAATGCTCCAGAACTTGCGATAAATAAACCTGAAAGGTTAGAGAAAATAGCGGCAAACGCACCAGCAATTACAAGACCTAGAAGCCATTCGCCACCAAGAGCTTGTGCTGTAGATGGGATAACCATGTTGTTTCCACCAAGAACTAAATCTTTAATAACTTGTGGATCTGCAGTACCTGCTAAGTAAATTGAACGACCAACTGCACCTAAATATACAGCAAAGAAGAAGAATACAGATGCAATACCGATAGCCATTAATGCTGATTTACGTGCTGCTTTCGCACTTGGATTAGTATAGAAACGTAATAGAATATGAGGTAAGCCCATTGTTCCTAAAGATAATGCAATTGTCATAGAAATAGTTTGCCAGAAGCTAGGGAAATAGTTTCCTGTGCCTGACCAAGAATTCCCATCATGTACGACATCTTTACCATCTAAAGCAAATTGAGCTGTTTCTTTGATTGATCCAGTGAATTCGGTAATACCTGCAAGGATTTTTGGATAATGTAAACCGCCATAGATTGCAGCAGCAACCATAAGGATAAAGCATCCAAGGCGAATCCATAATTCTAATGCTTGGTTAAGTGTAGTACCCTTCATGCCCCCTACACCTACATAAAAAATCATTACTGCGCAAGTAAAAATGATTCCAAATTCATAGGATGTACCAAAAAACATCGTTAAAATTTGTGCTGCACCTAATAATTGTGGAGCTGCGTAGAAACCGGAGATAGCTAATACTACTACAACTGCTGCTAGTCTTGCACGTTTACTATGGAAACGATACGCAAGGAAATCCGGAACTGTGTATGCACCAAAACGACGAAGTGGTCCTGCAACGAATATTGCTAGTAGTGTTAAACCAATTGAGAAACAGAATGCGTAATAAGCACCATCATAGCCTAATTGGAAGGTAAGTCCTGCAATCCCTAGGAATGTCGCAGCACTTAGGTAGTCACCGCCGATTGCCGACCCGTTTGTAAACCAGCCAAAGCTTCGTCCACCTACGAAGAAATCAGATGCGTTAGCATTTCGCTTAGTTAAATACGTGATGAAGACGATGGTTCCCATGAGGATGATCGTCATGAGCATTTTTGGTTCAAGTAACGTTTGGATCATACAATGCTCCTCCCATCATTAGATTTGTTAACGTCTTTGTTGAGAGGGCTTTGATTTGCTTTTAAGCGTTTTTCATACAATGATGTATGTACATATGCGATGACAAATGCCATTCCCATTGCGACAATTCCTGTGAAAAACCAAGCTACACTCATTCCTCCCCACATGCGGGAAAACATAAAATCTGGAGCGAACCAGTTCAATACTGGAATCGTGAAAACAAATAGATAGTAGAATATTGAGAGTTTTATTCCAGTGCTAAACTCTTGCTTCATAATACTATTTGTCTCAGAATCTAAAGGTGGTAAATCTTTTACGTCAATCTTGCCTGCTTCTACGTAATCGTATTCA
The DNA here is from genome assembly GCF_902168435.1 of Bacillus marasmi. GTDB lineage: Bacteria > Bacillota > Bacilli > Bacillales > Cytobacillaceae > Bacillus_BU > Bacillus_BU marasmi. The sequence continues at coordinate 86,680 of NZ_LR656173.1, read as the reverse complement.
GTATACTCTCCTGCCATTGGTTCATCTCCTCCTCTTTTTACTTAAATGCATCATAAGAGTTTGTTTCCCCTACCGTACTATCCCCCTTTTCTTCAATTTGCAACAAATCTTATCTGATGCTTGTCTTGATTTTAACGTAAATTGTCAGACAATACCTTGCAGATAATTGTCATAAAATTATAAATATTTGCTATTTTTAAAATATTTTTGTTATGATGATAAAGGATAATCTAATCGCTGTGTGTTGAATGGAGGAGGAAACACATGGATAGCATTCAGCTAATCATCAATGATATGAACGAAAAAGACAAACTAACAAAGTGGCTAAAAGAGGAATTTCAGAATAATACACAACTTATTTCAAACTCTATTCCCTTGCAAGATTTTCAAATTTTAGTAGTCGAAATTAGTAAACTATTGGATTGGGTGTTTATTAAAAGATTAATAAAACATAATCCAAATTTTATCATTTTTCCGATTGTAAATGAACAATTGTTACATACAGCTCCATTAACATTGGAACTAGAATTACCCTATTTTTTTACAAAGCCAATCAAAAAAAATATATTTATTCGAAAAATAAATCAGGCAATCGTCACACAAACATCTTTATTAAATAATACTCAAATTCAGGATTCCGTTATTCCACATCATGAATATGAGGATCATGAAGCCTTACAGGAATTATTTTTACGGCGCCTTCTTCGCGGTGATGTAAAATCTGAACATGAAATCATCGATTCCGGATTATTTAATAGTTCAAAAATGATTCCAAACACAGTTTGCTTTATTCAAGGCTTTGTAAAGGAATCTAATCGTGAAGAACTCGGAGGCTGGCAGGCACCACAAGTCATTCAACAATGTTTTGAAAAGCACTTTGCAAAATTAGAAGGTAAAATTTTCTTTGTCCCTTATCGGAAGCATTTGCTCATGCTACTACGGGTCCCTTCTGGATACGCTTCACCTCGCTTATGGAAACAAGGTGAAGAGATTGTTTTACATGTAATAGAAGAATTACAAAAAGAATATGGTATTTATCTTTTTATTGGTGTCGGTTGTATTTATAATGAACCACAGTATTTGCACAATTCGTATATTGAGGCCAAGACGGCCAGACGCACCCCTCCTTATGAACGTTTAGAGCTTCGCTATTTTGACGAAACCGCAAAGGAACCACAAATATTAAAAAGCATTGATTACATTTCAAACCATTTCGCAGACGAAATAACCTGCACAAAGGTTGCTGCACATATCAATTTTAGTCCAACATATTTTAGTCGCCTGTTTAAAAAAGAAACCGGACGAAGTTATGTGGAATACGTGAGCTTTGTTCGACTGCAGAGAGCGATTGCTTTAATTCGCCATTCTGATAGCACGCTTGAGCAAATAGCCGAAGAATTAGGCTTTAATACGCCAAATTATTTTAGCAATACATTTAAAAAATACGTTGGACTCACCCCAAGTGAGTATAGAGCAACAAAGGAGATATTATTTTATTAATAGTCTAGGACTAGCGCACAACGCTTGTTGTGCGTTTTTTATTTGGTTTTTTATTGAGAAAAAACAAACATTAGTGTAATATGTTTATAATAAGATAAACAAATTAAGGATGTGTTTGTTTCGTGGAACAACCTGAAATCTTTTGGAATGCTGATATTTCAGAATTAAAGCGTGGCTATTATGAAGAAAAGGAATACTATGTTTGCTTGTTATGCGGTGAAAGAATTGAAAAAGGTGTCATTTACCCGAGCGATAACGTGTTATACGAAGCTGAAAAATATATGAAGCTTCACATATATAATGTTCACGGATCCGTGTTTGATTATTTAATTAGTTTAAATAAAAAACTAACAGGACTCACTGACCATCAAAATCGGCTGTTACATCTTTTTTATCAAGGTAAAAATGATGCAGAAATACAAAAGGAAATGGGAATTGGCAGCGCTTCAACCATTCGCAATCATCGCTTTGTCCTTAAAGAAAAGGAACGTCAAGCTAAAATGTTTTTAACCATGATGGAGCTGTTAAAGGAAAAAGACGAACATGCCCCCACCCTCCTTGCACCACATAAAACGGCAACAATGATCGATGAGCGATATAACGTAACGAGTCAAGAAAAGGAAGAAATATTAGCTAAATTTTTCCCCGAAGGGACAGATGGAAGTCTAAAGACCTTCCCCAAAAAAGAAAAACATAAGCTTGTCATTCTTCAAGAAATCACCAAAAGATTGAAGCGAGATTACCTTTATTCAGAAAAACAATTAAATGAAATCATAAAACCTATTTTTGAAGACTTCGTAACAATCAGACGCTACTTAATAGAATACGGTTTCATCGACCGTAAACTTGACGGCAGTCAATATTGGATAAAACATTAAATAAGGAGACTTACAGGATGGATCGTAAAAAAGCTTTAAAACAACAATATAAAGAAACAAAAATAGAAGGTGGAATTTATCAAATCAAAAATATCAAAAACGGCAAGATATATGTAGATAGCACTAGAAACTTCAAAACATTAAACGGAAAAAAATTCATGTTAGAATCTGGCACTGATAATACTCATCCATTACTACAGCAAGAATGGAATAAATATGGAAAGGATGCCTTTGTCTTTGAAATATTAGAAGTACTAAAGCCAAAAGAATCAGCCTACTTTGATGAAAAACGGGAACTGAAAAAGCTCGAGGAGAAATGGTTAAACGAATTAAAACCATACGGCGAACGCGGCTATAATCGAGAAAAAAATAAAATTTAAAAAGGACAAGTCATTCAACCTTTCAAAAAAAGAAGCTGGGACAGAACTAAATCTCCGCTATTAAAACTGAATGATTTTTATTGAAGAATATATTAAAGTTCAATGTTGTTTACTATGTAGGTATGAGAATAAATAAGAGGAGAATTTCCCGTTATTGTATGTCAGGGGGGCTAATTGAGCTGAAATAAGAGGAGAAATTCCGCTTAACTGCTTCCAAAAAGACAAAATCCAGTGATTTTTATGAAATAAGCGGAAAAACTCCTTTTATTCTTAGCAAAAAACCCATATTTCCCAAAATAAGCGGAATTCTTCCTCTTATTTTCAAACACAGGGAAAACACATTCGGGATAACACACATCAATATAAATGTTATCAACAGTAATTTCAGGGTAATGCCGATTGTAAAAAGGAATAAAAAACGAACTATCGTGAAAAATTCTAAGTTTGAATTTTTCACGATAGTTCGTTTTTTTTGTTTAGTTGAAATACTTATGTCCCAGCCTCTTTTTCTATTATTAATTTTCGTTCATTGAGATGAGAATAGCATGAATTAATATTTTTGTTCCATATATTAATGCGTCATTTTGAAAAGTCATTTTTGGGTGATGTAATCCATATTTCATCCCACAGCCAAGTCCGACCATTGTTGCCGTAATGCCAGGTGCTTGCTTCGCATAAAAATGAAAATCCTCACCTCCATGTGATATACACTCAGAAATGAGATTGTTTTCACTTAACGTATTTACAATTGCCTGTTTAACAATATTAATCGCTTCTTGATCTTTAGTTGCTGCAGGTACGAAGAAATCAATCTGATAATTAATTTCCGCTCCGCTCTCAACCATAACAGCATGGGCTATATTATTAAACTGCTCCTCGAGTTCAGCCATCACCTCGTCAGTTTGTGATCTTAAATCAATCGTAAAATCTGCAGTCTCTGGGATGACATTGGAAGCTTCGTTCTCTACTCTTAATTGCGTCATTTTAATAGAATGCGATACTTCTGTATTAAGTTCAATTCGCTTCATTTTTGTAATTAGTAAAGCTGCTACTTCAATAGCATTTATACCATCCTGTGGTCTAGCTGCATGCGCCTGTTGACCTTTTATTGTACCTTTAATAGTTGCAGCGGAACCATGCATAATAACCGGTGCAGCTTTTTGATAGGGCACTTCAAAATCCGGGCGCACATGTATTCCAAATAAATAACGGACTCCCTCTAATGCTCCGTCCTCTATCATTTGTAAAGCGCCCTTCCCCGTTTCCTCAGCAGGTTGAAAAATAAACCGTATAGTCCTGTTAGGCTTTATTCCAGAGGAAGCAATTGCTAGGGCTGCGTGTAAAACCATGGTGCAATGAGCATCATGTCCACAAGAGTGGTGAGCCTTTAATTCTCCGTCTACTTCTTGAACTAAGGCATCAAGATCGGCCCGAATGGCAACAACTTCCTTACTACTACCAGGTATTTCAGCAATCAGCCCGTAATGATGAGGAAAAGTTTGTACAACAAAGCCAGCATTACCTAAACGCTTGGCAATATAGGCAGATGTCATTTTTTCCTTCCAGCTAGGCTCGGCTAAATCGTGCAAGTCTTTATATGTACTAAAAATCGATTCTTTATGTTGATCAATCAATAAGTTAGGATTCAAGTTGTTCCCCTCTTTCAATGATACATTACATTAATTTTACAGTTTATACAAAAAGTGAAAAGACCAATTTTGTAGTTTCTTTTAAAATATATGATAAATTATAGTTAATAGATATTGTATATAGGTATTGAATGGAGAGGGCATGGATGAAAAAGGAATTTTTGGTGGTAATTGTCTATGATTCTATTTTTGGTAATACAAAACGAATCGCTGATCGCATTGGTTTGGAGCTTTGCAATGATTGTCGCATCATCGCTGGATCCATCCATCATGAGATTGAACCGGACGACATACCTGAAATTGACCTTTTAATCATCGGAAGTCCAACACATAGCCATAAACCAACACATGAAATGTCGGAATTTTTAGACCGACTTGCAGCAAAAACAACCCACATTAAACATGCAGCTGTTTTCGACACAAGATATAATATGCACATTTGGCTATCTGGTTCAGCTGCTAAAAAAATGACAAAAAAGCTGCAGCAAATAGGAATTGAAACATTATGTAATCCTGAAAGCTTTCTTGTAACTAAATGGGAAGGTCCACTAAAAGCAAATGAAATTCTACATGCAGAACAATGGGCTCGTGATATTTTACATTTATTAGAAAATTTTCATGGTGTTACCCACCATAATTTACACTGAGTGAGAGTAACCTCACTCAGTTTTTTATTTTCAGTTATGCTGTTCATCATCTTTGTCTTTACGAATTGGATTTTCTGGAAACGGAAGGTTTAACAGCTTTGTTGCGAAAAAATGATGATGTAAGACGGTGTTTCCTTCTTGAGGGTCAAATTCATCATTTAAACCATAGCTGCTAATCAGCAAATTAGTGGGGTCGGTGAGATAAACGCGTATCTCATAACAAGGATTGGATGGCAATAATTGCGGCTGAGGGAAATCTGCCAAAACAGTAAGCTGCATTTGTGGTGGAATTCGAAAAAATAATGGCTTTGTAATCGCAGGGATGAAGTCCTCCATTTCAAATGGATGAACGGTGGGATCAAACTCCTCCATACTTCCTTCCTCCTCATATCCGATATCCACCGGATCAATCTGTTCACCGCATAGCAAAATTAGTTTCCCTAATTCAGTTGGAGGACAAGTTGTCCAATTCTTCATTTCGACAATCACGTCCCTTGGTTGATCTGGATCTATATTAATCATATTGACTGATATGATTTGTGTACTCGGAGTAGCTTCAATCGCTCCAGAACTAACTACCACTTTTGATTTTCCTTTGCCCGAATGTATACTTTCATGGTTTGAAGACTTCATATCATCTTCCACTTATCAACGCTCCTTTCAATATATAGTTATCCTATTCTTATTCAAACAATGTGAAACGGTTATTCCCCTAACATGTCCTAAAGATTTTGTGTTAACTAAACAAAAATTAAGTTGACATTATCTTGTTCACCTAATAAAATGAGTGAAAAGAACAAAATAGTCGAAATATTTTAACGAAAATTGGTGATGGATGATGAAAATTAAAGAAATGACTTATGTGGCTTTATTTGCCGCAATAATGGGAGCTCTAGGTTTTGTTCCTCCTATTATGTTATCGTTTACCCCGGTTCCAATTACATTGCAAACTCTCGGTGTTCTCCTTGCCGGTGGAATTTTAGGTGCTAGATTAGGTGGTTTAAGTGTGACAGTATTCTTACTGCTTGTCGCAGCTGGTTTACCACTACTTTCCGGTGGACGTGGTGGAATTGGTGTGTTCGTAGGACCAAGCGCAGGATATTTATTCGCATATCCAATCACAGCTTTTATAATTGGATACCTTGTTTCCCGATTACGCACTATTAACCTTGGAAAAATTCTATTAACAAATTTAACGGTTGGTATTTTCATGATTTATTTAATCGGAATACCTGTACAAGCATTTGTGATGGATATTCCAGTGTTAGAAGCCATTACGTTATCACTTGTTTATCTTCCTGGTGATGCAATCAAGGCAACACTTGCTGCGTATATTGTTTATCGTTTAAGAAAACACCCTGCTCTACAAAAAAATATTGCTAAAGCTTCCTAAGGAGACGCACTTTTGTGTCTCCTGTTTTTCATCAATGAGAGAATCATTCGGAAAGGGGATAAATATGACTTCTATTACCGCTACATATGCAAACCATGCTTTTCATTCTCCGGAAAAAATTGCGATAAAAACAGTGCAAAATTCTATCACATATAAAGAATGGAATAATTTGGTTGAGAAAACAGCAAATTGGCTTACTAGTCTTCGATCAACCAATCAAATATTAGGAATCTATTTGCCGAATGGAATTCCGTTTTTACAAATGTTTGCTGGTGCTGCAGCAGCTGGCTGGACTTCTGTCCTGTTTGATCCTAAGTGGAAAATGAATGAAATAACAAAACGTTTGTCACTCTCTCTTCCCTCCATATTCATAACAACAAGAAAAATGGCATCAAAACTGCCTTCACTCTCTACAAAAATATACAATTTGGAGGATTGCTTGAGTTCAATCATGAATACCCAGCCAATCCATCAAGACCAGCAAGCAGATCTTCCTTTTTATATGGGTTTCACATCAGGGACAACGGGTGACCCGAAGGCTTTTGTTCGCTCCCACCATTCATGGGTTTCAAGTTTTGATTGCAATATCCACGATTTCGGGATGAACGGTACTGAGGATGTGTTAATCCCAGGAGCATTAATCCATTCTCATTTTTTGTACGGCGCAATTAGTACCCTTTATTTAGGAGGAACAGTTTATTTACTCGATAAATTCCTACCAGCACATGCACACAAAGTGATAGAACAATGCCCAATCTCGATTGTTTATGTTGTTCCGACGATGGTTCATGCTTTCTTAAAGCTCGGCAAAATCATCACAAAATCGATTACGATGATTTCATCCGGCGCAAAATGGGAGGAAGCTTCAAAACGAAGTATACGTAGCTGGTTTCCTCAATTAACGATGTACGAGTATTATGGGGCAAGCGAGCTTAGTTTTGTAACAGTATTAAATAACAAGGAACAATTGTCAAAACCAGGTTCCGTCGGGAAGCCCTGTTTCAACGTTGAAATACAAATCCGAAATCCCAATGACGATCGAGCAAAAATCAATGAAATCGGAAAAATTTATGTGCGAAGCAATTTAGTATTTATCGGATATCTCAATTCACCAAATGAACCAATTAAAACCATTACAGATGATAATGGTTGGGTGACTGTTAATGATATGGGGTATTTTGATGAAGATGGCTACCTTTATTTAGTGGGACGCGAAAAAAATATGATCCTTTATGGCGGAATAAATATTTTCCCTGAAGAAATTGAAAAGGTGCTCTCTGCCCATTCAAGTGTGGATGAGGTAGCTGTAATTGGCTTGGCCGATGAACGTTGGGGTCAAATCGTTACAGCAATTATTGTCGGCGATGCTCCTAAAAAGGAATTAGTCCGTCACTGCAAAGCTGAGCTTGCCTCCTTTAAAATTCCTCGAAAATGGATTTTTGTAGAAGAGATGCCCTATACAATTAGTGGAAAAATCGCACGTGCACAATTGAAGCAATTAATCGAAAGCGAGATGAAGACAAATGCCATCAGCTGTCATCGTTAATGCCAAACGAACACCAATTGGGAAAATAAATGGTATGTTTAAAAACCTCACTGCAGACGAACTTGCAGCACCAATAATAAGGGAGCTAGCTTTAGGTGTGCCTCACGTAAATGAAATTATTCTCGGAAATATTGTCGGTCCTGGTGGGAATGTTGCGCGAGTCGCGGCCCTCAAAGCTGGACTACCTCTTTCGATTACCGGGTTAACAATTGACCGTCAATGTAGCGCAGGTTTAGAGGCAATCCGAGTAGCATCCTGTTTCATTCAAGCTGGAGCAGGAACTTGTTACATAGCTGGTGGTGTTGAAAGCACTTCAACTTCACTATTCCCAAACAGAGCACGCTTTGCACCTGAAGAAATTGGTGATCCCGATATGGGGGTCGCAGCAGAGCATGTAGCGCAAAAATATGACATAAGTCGAAAAAAGCAGGATGATTATACTCTACAAAGCTACGAAAAAAGCTGGAACGCTTTTCAACAAGGAATATATATGAATGAGATTGTTCCTATTAAGGGAAAAAGTGATGATGAAGTATTCTTCAAACCTCGCAAAATGGAAGCACTACTAAAGCGTTCACTGCCTCTCTTTAGTGATAATAACGGTACCGTAACGGCTGCAAACAGCTGCGCCATTAATGACGGGGCGAGTTCAGTTTTATTAATGGAGGAATCGTTTGCTATCGCAAATGGATATCGACCAGTGCTCCGTTTTGTCGACAGTGCTGTTGCAGGGGTCCATCCTAATTATCCGGGCATTTCACCTGTACCTACAATCACACAACTGTTAGAGCGAAACCAACTAACAATCCAAGATATCGACCTCATCGAAATAAACGAGGCGTTTGCTTCAAAAATCGTTGCCTGTTCTGAAGCGTTGGACATTCCAAGTGACAAATTAAACGTTCGAGGTGGGGCACTCACGCTAGGTCATCCGTATGGTGCATCAGGAGCCATTCTCGTAACGCGGTTGTTTTACGAGGTTCAGAGAATGGATAATCCAAAATATTGCATTGCAGCTGTTGGCAGTGGTGGTGGCATTGGTGTAGCACTGCTTTTTGAGGTGGTTAAGCATGATGAGGACTGAAGAAGTCAGAGTTACCTTTAAAACGAGCGATGTCTCCGAATTTATCAAGGTCATGGATGAAAGAAATCCTATCTATGAAAGCGTAGAAAAGGCTCAAAGTTATGGCTTTACATCGATCCCTCTTCCACCAACCATGCCGCTAATCGTATATAAGCAACTTGATATCCCATGGACATTAACGGAACCTGTCATCCATCGAAATCAAGAATGTAAATATCATCACCAGATGTATATTAACCAAACCTATACTGCGAGTATTCGTCTAGACGAACAAATTGATCGGAAAAGCTATTGTATCATCAAGCATTCCCTATTATTGTTTGATGACCAACAAAATCTTTGCTTCGAAGGAATTTATCAAATTGTTTGTGGTGGTGTCGTCATATGAAAACGGTCGAATTTCTCATCACAGATATGGATATAAAACAATATGCACATATTTCGGGTGATCATAATCCAGTTCATTTAAATCAAGAATATGCCCTAAACCATGGTTTTTCTGATAAGATTTCCCATGGTTTGTTAACTATGGGGAAGGTTTGGAGTGTAATATCTTTTCATTTTCTCAATCCAACTGATTTACCGCATTCCTATGAAATGAAGTTTTCATTTCCTGTATACGTCGGAGAAAGTGTAAAATTATTCGTTAAATGCGACAATCACATTTGGACTATCAATGGTTTTTGTGGTGATAGGCCGGTAATTAAAGCTAATATCATCTTAAAAAAATAGCTGTGTTATATTTCAGTTTTGATTTCCTCTGCAGACACGTGCGGTTCATGGGGCTAACTGGGAGCCTGTCTAGCTGCAGTGGCTAGGGGCTCGGGGTCACAAGTCAATCCGCCCAGAAGGTTAAAGGACAACCTTCTAGTCGGCTCGCCTTGTGCCTGTCGCCCCTGGGCAAGCCACTTCCGCTTTTCGTTCCGTGTCTGCAGCGAAGATCAACCTGGCAAAAAACAACATTGTGCATTAACACAGCAAAAAAAATAAGAAGGGCTATTCCCCTTCTTATTTTCATAGAAATGACTACCTTGGACTTTCACCGTTTTCATGGCTGAGTTGCCACTCAACTCCAAATTTATCTGTTAAACTACCATAGCATTTACTCCAAAAAGTTTCTTGGAGCTCCATATTTACTTTTCCATCATCCTTCAATTTGTTAAACCAGCTTTTCAGTTCATTTTCATCTTTACTTAATACAGCTAAACTAATATTGTTCCCCATTTGAAACGGCATCCCTGGAAATATATCAGAAAACATTAATTTGCTCCCGCTAACGATAATATTTGCATGCATCACCAAATTCTTCGCTTCTTCTGGAAGAGGATAATTCGGGTCCTGCGGTGCTTCTTCAAACGTCATAATTTGTGGTGGTTCTGTCCCAAACACATCCGCATAGAATTCCACTGCTTCACGGCAATTTCCGGCAAAATTTAAATATGCTTCAATCGGCATAATGATTCCCTCCAGATTAGGTATATTTCATATAAATAATTTACTATTAAAGCATTCCCAAATCCTGCCGGTTTATATCAAAACTACCAGAAAACTTCACCACAAATTTCTCTGCAATACTCGTCAACTTTCAACAAAACAAAGGAATGATAGAGTAAAATGTCAAAACCCTTGTGATGACAGACATTGTAAAATGAAATAAAATAGAAAAAAGTCTTTCTATTTAGGAGTATATGAAATGGAAGTATTTTCTTTAAGCGGTCCAAGCGGAACAGGCAAGAGTACAAGTGCATTGGCATTTGCCGATAAACACAAAATCCCTGCGATTATCGACGACGGTTTGCTGATTTTTTACGGGGAAAAGATTGCCGGATACTCAGCAAAATTTGAAAAAAATGCGCTAAAAGCGGTTAAACGGGCAACCTTCTTCGATGAAGGTCATTTAAAAGAAGTGCAGATGGCCATTAACAACTATTACATTGATAGAATCTTAATCATCGGGACATCGGATAAGATGACACGTCTCATTGCAAGTAGGTTAAATTTGGGAAACATTAACCATTACTTCTATGTTGAGGATATCCGTTCCTCAAGCGAAATTAAATTGGCCCAATTTATTCGAAGAACTGAAGGAAAGCACATTATCCCAATTCCCTATAAACAGGTGGACCAGAACTTTTTTAAGAAGCTTATTCACAAAGGCGTCGAAATCTTTTCATCTAAGAAGGAACGGATTGGCGAAAATACAATTGTCCATCCTGACTTCCACCGTGGCGCTATTAACATCCACCATAAGGTATTCAAAAATATCGTAGAGATTATTTGCAGTCAATATCCCCAGATTGGCGAATGTAAACATGTTGAATTCAATATCGACAAATTGCCTACTTTAAACGTGAGTGCATCAATTAAATATCCCATTCACGGTAATCTAATTGATGTGACTGAAAATCTTCAACAAGATATTCGACTTCATTTTCTTGAGCAGTTAAATATCGAGCTATATGCGGTGAATTTAACTCTCCAATTAGCAAAAAAACCAGAGGTCTCTGCTATTAACTAGAGTCTTCTGGTTTTTTATGTTCACATAGGGAACATTTATGATCGACGTTTAAATACTGGTGGCCTTTTTTCAACAAATGCTGCAACCCCTTCTGGGAAGTCCTGAGCATCTACAAACGGTGTTGACCCGTTCCAGAGCACCGGAGCACTGTTGATGCATTCATTCACTGATTTTTTCACCGCTAATAAGGAGGCTGGCGACATGGAAGCCACTAATTTACCCATTTTAAATGCATAGCGATCTAATTCCGCTTCTTCTACTAAATAGTTAAGCATCCCCAATGAATAAGCTTCATCCGCCTTCAAAATTCTTCCTAAATAAACCAATTCCTTCGTCACGCTTGGCCCGACTAAATCGACAATACGCTTTGCGAATTTATTATTTAAAGTGATTCCTAGCTTCCCTACCGGAATTCCCAATGCTGCCTTTTCGGAGCCAACGCGAATGTCACATGCTAGTGCTAGCTCAAGCCCTGCTCCCATTGCCGGACCGTTTATGACCCCGATTGTTGGCAGCGGTAATCCTTCAATGGTCGAGATTGCTTTTTCCATTAATACAAACGCATGCTCTGCCTCTTCATGTGTCATTTCATGAAATTCACCTAAGTCAGACCCTGCTGTAAATTGTTCACCTGCACCTCTTAATAATAAAACTCTGTTTTTTGGGTTTTCTAAAACTTTTTGGCTAATATCCGCTAATTGATTCCACATATTTGCTGTTAACGCATTTCGTTTCTGAGGCCGATGAATAGTGATAATCGCCAGCCCTGCCGTTTCCTGCAAGGTAATTTTTGCTTGTTCATCTGTCATTCTTTTAATTCCAACACGCATAAATACACTCTCCCTTTACGATATCATGGAAAAATATTTATCTTTTCAATTAATCTTTATCAATGTTTGTCGCTAGTCGACAAAAATAGATAGAATTTTCCGTCTATCGTTATTATAGCATACTGTACTATAACACAAAGTCATAAAATGATAAATAATTCAAACTTTTTCAAAAAAATTTCCATTTGCATAATTATTTTTTAACACTTAATAAAAGTTAATACACAAAAAGAAGTCAGAATATTTTAATTAGTGGGCAAATTATGTTAAAATATGGATACGGACAGAAGGAGATGAAGGTATATGCTGAGGAAAATTATTTTAATGACATTGTTAGCCGTTAACAGCTTTTATTATGTTTTTTATATTTTTAATTTTGGCAGTGCAGCACTTATTAACTGGTTTTGGACTGTTGCTTTCTTTTTAGGTATTATTCTATCATCCTATTTTCTTTATCAATATGTTAAACAGTCTGTTTCCCCCCATTTATTATCGTTAGCTGTTTTGATTATTAGTGTCACATCATTAGGCGCATTTTATTTCCGACAATTACTGGATGGGATATTATGATTCCTTATCATATGTAAAACCACTGTAAAAAGGTTCCACACCCCTTTTCACAGTGGTTTTTTAGTGATTTATTAAGAAGAAGTACGCACGAATCATAAAATAACTAATCTCGTCAGGCAATAATTCCTTGATAGGCTTTAACTTGTCTGTAGCAGCGCTTTGAACAGCTTCTTCAATTAATGGTCGATACTGAAGTGGAAGCTCCTTTTCCCAATCAATTTCCAATCCCTCTTCTGCACAACGAATGATGTGTGATTGAACTGTAATAAGGGATAAATCCCGCTCCTTCGATATTTCTGCAAAAGTCATTCCAGATTTATATTTTTCATAGGTTTCTAGATGTGATGGAACGCCTTCTGTATTTCGTTTCTGTTGTTTTGATTTAGACGGGGATATAGGATTACTCTCTTGCTCGTGTTTGATTGCTTTCCGTTCTGGATGCTGATCACAAAAACTGCGTATCAATTGAATAAACTCCAGCCCGTATTTCTCTAATTTATGGACACCGACTCCCTTTACATTCGTGAACTCACTATTTGTTTTCGGGAGCTTTAGACACATATCCTGTAAGCTGGTATCGGAGAAAACAACAAAAGGTGGGACCTTTTCCTGTTCTGCAATCGTTTTCCTAAGTGCTCTGAGCTCTTCAAATAACGGATCAGCCTTTGATATCGTTTTTGCCTGTATCGCTTCCTTGCGACTAACGGTTAGTTTCCCAGTTAGGACTTCTTTCCCTTGTTGGGTAACATAAATAATTGGATATTGCCCATTTTCAACCCCAATCAAACCTTCAGTAATTAAATAGTCGATAAACTCGGTTACGTCCTTCGCACTAAAAGTCTTGAGCATTCCATACGTGCTTAATTTGTCAAATTGAAACTGGGTCACTGATTTACTTTTCGATCCAGTCAGCACTTTGGCTACCGCAGCTTTCCCAAAGCGCTGACCCATTCGTACAATACATGATAGTACAATTTGAGCTTCTTTTGTAACATCAACACTTTGTCTCGTATCGGTACAATTGCTGCAGCGACCACATGGTCCAGCTGATTCCTCGTTGAAATACTCGACAATCCATTCTTGCAGACAGTTTTCAGTATGACAATAACCGACCATTTGGTTTAATTTTTCAAGCTCATGTCCAATTCGTTCTCGTTCTAATGTCTGGTCGATTAAAAAGCGGTGAATTTGGGTATCTTGAGGTCCATATAATAATATACAGTTACTATCTAAGCCATCCCGACCTGCTCTGCCGGCTTCTTGATAATAGCTTTCCATATTTCGCGGCATTTGATAATGGATAACAAATCGTACATTCGATTTATCAATCCCCATTCCAAATGCTGATGTTGCAACCATTATCGTTTTTTCATCCTGTAAAAATGCGTTTTGCTGATCTTGTCTTTCTTGGTCGCTCAAGCCAGCATGATAACGGGCGACGTTAATGTTCGCTGCATTTAGCTGCTGATAAAGCTGATCGACCGTTTTGCGTGTAGCGGCATAAATAATTCCGGATTCCTTTTCATTTTTTTTCAAATAATCTAGTAAGAATTGATCTCGATCCTGTCCTTTCACAACGGAAAACGACAGATTATTCCGTTCAAAGCTAGTCACAACCTCGTTTTCTAATTGCAACGATTGACATATATCTGAGCGAACCTGTGCAGTTGCTGTTGCTGTCAATGCCAAAATAATCGGCTTACTATGTATGTGTTGAAGAATACTAGATATATATCGATAACTCGGCCTGAAATCATGTCCCCATTGTGAAATACAGTGTGCTTCATCAACTGCAATCAATGGGATTTCTAAACTCTTGAGTTCTTCCAAAAAAAGTCCGGATTCAAGACGCTCTGGAGAAATGTAGAGTAGCTTGTATGTACCTTGTTGTGCAAGAAACATTCTCTCATTGATTTCAGCTGTAGTTAAACTACTATTGATGTAGGTAGCTGCAATACCTAGTTGTTGTAAGGAATCGACTTGATCCTTCATAAGGGAGATGAGTGGAGAAATAACGATGGTGGTACCAGGCAATACGAGTGCGGGGATTTGATAACAGAGTGATTTTCCTCCTCCTGTTGGCATCACGCACAATGTGTTTTCGCCACTGAAAACATGTTGTAAAGTAGCGTTCTGACCTTGGCGAAATTCATCATAACCAAAATGTGATTTTAAGATTTTCTGAGCAGCTTGAAGCAAACGATTTCCCCCTTCCTTTACTAATGTTTACATTCTATTATACATGGATTTTTCCTTTGAAAACAAACACAAGGATGACGAATATTGGTTAATCCAATGATAAGTCATCCCCTGTTCATACATAAATCAATGATTCTTTTTCATAAAATAAGCAAGTATAAATGCAAGAATTGGTAAAAGAATAAACAATCTAGTATAACCTGGTTGTGTAAATAACATAATTGCCGGAACTAAAAACGCTATCCCACTAATCAACAATGCTCTCCAAGCTTTCTTCCATATTCCCCAAAGAAACAACAGTGCTGCAGCAATAATCAATCCCCAAACAACCACACCAACAAATAAGAGACCCCAATCCCCCCAGTTTAAGCCTAACATGAAGAATTCCATTTGACTCCCCCCTAGAGATGTCGACTATAGAGTCATTCCAAGGGAAGATTTACAAATACTAATAGCTCAGTGCTTCCCTCAATTTAAGTATACTCCTATTATCGTTAATTAGTTGATTTCAACAAAAAAAACGGGAGAAATCCCCCGCTTTTATCCGTTAATTAAGCCTTTTTAAGGAATGTACTAGGCATTACCACCGCGATAACCTCTCCACGTGCACAAAGAGCATCATTTGCATAAACCTCTGCTTCAACTCTGAATTTCTTCGGATGAATTTCATGCACAGTACCAATTGCTTTCAATGGTACGTTTTGTGGAGTTGGTTGAAGAAAATCAACCTTCAAGGAAGCGGTTACAAATCTAGGCGGTTCAGCCCCATCGCCAACTTCATGACCATTCTTTCTATGTAATGTCAATGCTGCTGAGCCTGTCCCATGGCAATCAATTAATGATGCCACTACACCGCCATAGACGAACCCAGGTAGTGCTGTATGTTCTGGTTTCGGTTCATAGATCGTAACAGTTTGTTCACCTTGCCAACCTGTACGTAATTGGTGCCCGTGTTCGTTTAAACGTCCACACCCATAACACCACGCGAAATCATCTGGATACTCATCTTGAATTGCATTTACTACTTTTTCTACTGTTTCTGCCATTAAAAACCCCTCCTTTTTCAGAATATTATAACACACTCTTTAATAAATGACAGAAAATTTTGTAAAATCCAACAAAAATTTGTAAAAATCATCCATTTTTGTTGGATTTGTTGTTATTTTTTAGAAGTAGTTTTCAAAAGAAAAACGCCCCATCCTTTATTGAAATAAAGAATGAGACGTCTATTATTTTTTTCATAATCATTATAGTTAATTTACACCTATGTAGTGTTTACTTTACAAGTGTTCCTGTTCACCTTTAGCGTCTTCTCTCTGTTCATACCAGTTTGTAATTTGAGTGACAATCGCAAATACTAAAAAGAAATTCATTGCCCATACGTTAATAAAAGGGGCAATCCCTCCAAATTCGATGGTTTGGTAGCCTTTTAGTTCCATGACAATCATCGATTCAATAAAAATCAAGATGAAACCGACGACTGCTGCTATGGCCATACGAATCATACTATCCCTCATTCCCTGTTTTCAAATAACAATTACAAAATAACACTATATTACAAAATTTTCAATCTTTTTAAAATATATGATAAACCAATATCTATCAACGAAACAACGATTAATATCACAAATGCTGACATTCTATTGGCAGCAGTTTACGTAAAATGGTTCACATTACATCTTATTCAATTATTTTCACAATATTTCAATTATAAACAAAAAACAGGTAAAACATTCCTGTAAATAGAATATTTCACCTGCATATCAATCATATTAAATTACAGTATAGCTATTCCACTCCATCGGCAGAAGAGAGTGATATGGATTTTGTAAAAAGCGATCATCAACAAGGACGATGGTTCCCTTATCTTCTTCAGTACGAATCAACCTACCACCAGCCTGTAAAACTTTATTCATTCCAGGATACACATAAGCGTAATCATACCCATTTTTATTTTTGGCTGAAAAATGGTCTTTAACAAGGTTTCGCTCAAAGCACAGTTGCGGCAGACCCACACCAATAACAATAACTCCATTTAAACGGTCACCCACCAAATCCACACCTTCTGAAAATATCCCACCAAGAACAGCAAAGCCTAGTAAACTTTCTTTTCTATCCGATATAAATAACTTTAAAAAATCCTCACGCTCAGATTCTGACATGCTTTGTTCCTGAACAATGATATTCGTTAATGAATCAATTTGTTTGAACGACTCTAAAACTGTTAGTAAATACTGATATGATGGGAAGAAAATTAAATAATTTCCAGGACGGCTCGAGAGTAACGATTTCATTATGCTGACAATTTTATCTTTAGTCCGCTCCCGATCCTTAAACCGCGTTGACAAAGGACTAATAAATACATCAAATTGTTCTTGTCTAAACGGCGTTGGTATTGTTATTTGATAATCCTCGGTTAACCCACCTAAAATATCCTGGAAATACGGCATCGGTGTTAGCGTTGCTGAAAAGAAAATTTTGGAACGATATCCTTTCCCTTGTTTTTGTAGCAACTTTGACGGGTCAATGCAAAATAGTTTGAGTGTTATATTATTTCTGATCATTTCTCCGTAAATAACATACTGATCGTCAAGAAATTCTACTATTTTTAGAAATCGTTGTACCTCATAATAAGCGTCGATAAGACAGGTATTAATATTGCTAGCTTTTATCAGAATAGGTTCAGCTACAGCCAGAAATTGTTCCAGTAACTCCACTAGATCTCCTGGTAATTGAGGCAATACAAATTCAGCAGAAATATCTTTTTTTAGTGCAATAAACCAGGCATTTATACACGAAGCAACCTTACTTATCTCATTTTCATAGTTCTTAAACTGTTTTTTAAGCTCTAGGAAAGATGCTTTTTGAATTGATGCTGAGAACATTTCCCTCCCGCGGTCAACAAGGTTATGTGCCTCATCCACAAGCAAAACCGACGACTTCTTTTCCTCTTCAAAAAGACGTTTCAGTGACACTCGTGGGTCGAAGATATAATTATAATCACAAACAACGACATCGACAGCATAGGCCAAATCGAGCGAAAATTCGAATGGGCAAACAGAATGCTTGCGAGCAAAAATTTCAATGACATCTCTGGTCATGCTCGCTTCGTTTGAAAGTATATCGAGAACTGCCCCATTAACTCGATCATAATAACCATTAGCATATTCACAAAAATCTGCTTGACATTTTGTTTCTTCCTTAAAACAAACCTTATCCTTGGCTGTAATCGTAACACTTTTCAAGCACAATCCATTCTGTCGCATTTTAAGTAATGCTTCCTCTGCGGTCGTTCTCGTAATCGTTTTTGCGGTCAAATAAAAAATCCGTTGACATAAATCTTCTCCAATAGCTTTGACGGCTGGATATAACGTCGACATCGTTTTGCCAATTCCAGTTGGGGCTTTAGCAAATAAATTTTTCTCGTCTAAAATTGACTTATATACTGCTCCTGCTAAATGGCGTTGACCTTTGCGATACGTTTTAAACGGAAAATCTAATTGTTTAATACTTTTTTTCCGATTAAGCAAATGCTGCTTCTGCAATTTGGCATATGGTGCATAAGCCTTTAATAATTCAAATACAAATTGTTCCAGCTCTAAGAATGAACATTGCTTTCTCATGACCCGTTTATCATCTGTTTTCACGTGTGCATAGGTTAATTGAACATGAATTTCCGAAATATTTTGTTGAGTTGCAATCATATAAGCATACAATTTGGCCTGTGCCCAATGAACTGGATATCCATCAGGATCAACCTCATCAAGGGACAGTGAAAATGATTTTATTTCATCAATACAAAGCCCACCGTCCTCTGCTAACAAACCGTCACATCTTCCATCTATTACAAACAGGAGATCTTCAAATGGAAGTTCCGTTCGTAAGTAAACCTCCTTCTGATCTCCTTCTTTATACGTCTTTTGAATTTTCTGGTGTATTCTTGTTCCATCTATCATGGCGCTTTGCGAGCGAAATCGTACATCTATACTACCACTGCTATAAACATACTCTACCAATGCTCTAACGGATAAAGATACCTCATAGGACATAAGAACACCAACTTTCTTCAACAATAGAATGTACGTTCCTTTTAGTGTAACAAAACATCCCCTAATATTGATAGTTGCTTTGATGATAATTTTATTTTTGTCTAAAAATATCAAGTAAACATTTCCTAGATTCAAAAGTTTTTGTTATATCAAAAAAATAATAAAATTCATAAATAACTTTCTTTTTATGCAAAAAAAGCTTTACGCCTTGATATCATAACCTTTCTTATCAAGGTTAAAACGTGAGCAAATATTTTTATTTTGACAATAACAAACTATTAAAAGTATTATATTAAAATAACAAGGAGGTAGTAACATGTCAGTTGCAAAAAGACAGAAAATTGCGGATAGTGCACCGATTAGCGAGCGCCAGCGAATCGTGGACAGCGTTCCGCAAAGAGGATTTTTCGGCCATCCTAAAGGTCTATTTACGCTTTTCTTTACGGAATTTTGGGAGCGTTTCTCCTATTATGGAATGAAGGCAATCCTCGTTTTTTATTTGTATTACGAAGTTTCAAAAGGCGGATTGGGTGTCAGTCAATCGCTCGCACTTTCTATCACATCAATTTATGGTTCACTAGTATATATGAGTGGCATTATTGGCGGCTGGTTCGCTGACCGTATATTTGGACCATCTCAAGCAGTTTTTTACGGTGGTATCTTAATTATGCTAGGTCATATTGCTCTAGCTATTCCTGGAAGCTTTACTATGTTCATTATTTCTATGGTTTTAATTGTACTAGGAACTGGTCTATTAAAGCCCAATGTTTCCACGATTGTTGGTGAAATGTATAGTGAATCAGATGAACGTCGTGATGCTGGTTTCACCATCTTCTATATGGGTATCAATATGGGAGCTTTCTTATCTCCTCTAATCGTTGGATCTGTAATGAAACAAAGCTTCCACTTAGGCTTTGGAGTTGCAGCAGTTGGTATGTTTTTAGGATTAGTTATGTTTGCCTTAACGAAGAAAAAAAACTTAGGGTTAGCTGGGACTTCTGTGCCCAATCCACTTTCTGCTGATGAAAAGAAGAAAGTATTCACGACGATTGGACTTGGTGTTGCTGTAATTGCCATTTTATTTGCAGTGTTGATTCCAATGGGTGTTTTAACATTTGAAACATTCATCAATCTCGTAACGATTCTTGGTGTCGTTATTCCAACGATTTATTTCATCGTGATGTATCGCAGTCCTAAAACAACTGCTGTTGAGCGTTCACGTTTGCTTGCATATATTCCATTATTTATAGCTGCCGTAATGTTCTGGGCTATCCAAGAACAAGGCTCGACAATCCTGGCAAACTATGCAGACAAACGCACCGATTTACATTTTGCAGGTATTGAAATTTCTCCTGCGTGGTTCCAATCATTAAACCCATTATTTATTATTACCTTTGCTCCATTATTTGCATGGATGTGGGTAAAACTAGGCAAACGCCAACCTTCTGTCCCACAAAAATTTGCTTTGTCACTATTATTTGCTGGTTTATCGTTCCTGATTATTCTATTACCAGGCTATCTTAGTGGAACTGATTCATTAGTAAACCCATTGTGGCTCGTGTTAAGTTATTTAGTCTGTGTATTTGGTGAATTGCTATTATCACCTGTTGGCTTATCCGCAACTACTAAATTGGCTCCAGCAGCTTTCTCTGCACAGATTATGAGTGTCTGGTTCTTAGCAAGTGCAGCCGCACAGGCAATTAATGCGCAATTAGTTAAGTTCTACTCTCCTGAAACAGAAACTGCATATTTCGGGACTATCGGTGGCGCTTCAATTGTATTAGGAATTATCCTCTTCATTCTTGCTCCGAAAATTCAGGACTTCATGAAAGGTGTAAAATAATAAAGTAAAAGAGTGCTTCCCTATGTGGAAGCACTCTTTTTATACACAAGTAATTTTTTAGAGCTCTGAAAATTCGGCAACAAGCTCTTTAAATCGTTTTAATGTATTTTGAATCGGTGTTGGAGTTGTTAAGTCTACTCCTGTCTTTTTCAATAATTCAAGTGGATAGTCGCTACTTCCGCTCTTTAAAAATTCTAAATATGCACTTAGGGTTTCTTTGTCGCCATCGAGAATTTTTGTCGCTAAATGAATAGCCGAAGCAAAGCCAGTTGCATATTTGTAAACGTAAAATGGACGATAAAAGTGCGGAATTCTCGACCAACCATATTTCACTTCATCATCAAATACCACATCTGGCCCATTGTATTCTCTAAATAATGATTCATAGATACTGTTGAACACTTCCACATTTAGTGGTTTTCCTTGCTCTGCTAATTCATGAGTTCTTTTCTCAAATTCACCAAACATAACCTGTGTGAAAAATGTCCCCTTAAACTTATCAATAAAATGGTTAAGTAAATATTTCTTTAGTTCTGGATCATGTTCATGATCGATTAAATAATTCATCATTAATACTTCATTTACGGTTGAGGCTACTTCAGCAACAAAAATGCTGTATCTTGCAGTAATTTGCGGTTGATATTGCGAACTCAGCTTGCTATGTACACCATGGCCGCACTCATGCACTAGCGTAAAAAGGCTGTCTAAATCATCCTGGTGGTTCAAAAGGATGAATGGATGAACACCATATACACCTAGATTATAGGCACCAGAACGTTTACCAGGTGTTTCTCTAACATCGATAAAACGGGACTTTTTAAATTCTTTTAAAGTTTCAACGTAATCTTCACCGAGTGGCGCCAAGCCCTTAAGCATTAACTCAAATGCCTCTTCGTACGGAATCTCTTTTTTAACTCCCTTGACTAATGGAACGCTTAGGTCATATTGACGTAGCTCATCAAGTTGGAGCTTTTCCTTGCGAATTTTCGTGTACTGATGAAGCGGTGCAATATTTTCCTTGGTGGCAGTAATGAGATTTTCATATACTTCCTTTGGTATCATATCTCCAAATAAGGCTTTTTCCAACGCTGAAGGGTAGTTTCTAATTCGAGCTAGTGTCACATTATTTTTGATTGCCCCTGAAAGAGTGGAGGAGATTGTGTTTTTGGCAGAGACATATGGCTTGTAATAGGCTTTATACGCTTCCATCCGCTTTTTGCGATCCTCATCCTCGATTAATTTTGAGTACATGCCGCGAGTTAGTTCAATTTTCTCACCGTTTTCCCCTGTTACTTCCCCGAACTTAATATCTGCATTATTAAGCATTCCAAACGTTGTCGAAGGAGCCGAAAGTGCCTCACCAAGCTGCGAAAGAACCGCTTCTTGGTCCTTCGTTAAAACGTGTGGCTTGTATCGGAACGAATCAAATAAATCCTCTGCAAAATAATCTAATCCCTTCTCCTCTGAAATAAAGGCTTTTAGGGTTGACTCCTCAAGACTAAGTAAAAACGGCATGAAAAATGAGGTTGCTCCGCTCACCTTAACGCTTAAGCCCTTCATTCTGTCCATCAAGCTTTGTGAGACCGTATTTCTTGTATCCTCATCCACCTTTAACATGCTATAAGCGTATAAATGATTGAACGTATATGATAATTGCTCAGATAACTTCAAATATTGATAAAGACTAATTCCATTATGGATACAACCGTCAAACTCTTTCAACTTAGGTATCATGCTTTCGATTTTTGAAAAATCTTTTTCCCAACTTTCTAAATCTGAGTATAAATCGGCTAAGTTCCATGTTTCCTCGATTGGGACCTCTGCTCTTGAACTGTAAGTTTTCATAAGCGCCTCCATCAAGCATATTTTTGATTAAATTTTAACCTTTTTGTCTGTAATCATCTATCAATATGCTTGTTATTGCGGATTCATAACCCAACAAAAAACTCGCACAGTACTACTTTGTGCGAGTTTTTACCTCATCATTACTCAAATTAAAACCATTAAGAAAGCTCTCTGATTTTTTCAATTATAGGTGTCCTCGTTTTTGCTTGTGGTATTTCCTCTGGATAACCTACTCCAAACACACCTATCACATCATAATCATCCTTCACACTTAAAACAGTACGATTTTTTTGGGTGATACCCACGGATGACCAGAATGTTCCCACGCCTACCGACCACGCTATCAGCATAAAGTTTTGCATAAAACATGAGGTTGCAGAACGGTTCTCCTCACGCTCCACTTCATTTTTGCCATGCTTTGACAAAACGGCAAAGACGATGGGCGCCCCTCCAAAATTGGTCTTGTGATTTATCCTCGAACGCGTTTCCGGACCAAGAAAAACAATTTCCCACGGCTCAGTCATTCGATGATTGGGTGCCATTGATGCTACTGATAACCAGGTAACAATATTTTCACGACTTATTGGGTCTGATTTGAACTTTTTTATGATACGCCGGGTGTTAATGATATCAATAATCTCCACTAACCATCCCTCCTGTTCTATAGCTTATGCCACTTACCTAAATGGGTGTTTGACCAAATAGAATCGACAATAAAAAAAGACGGTTCTTAGCTGGAACCGCTCTTTGTTGACATTAAGTGAACCTTCCATCAGTGGGGGTTTTCTTCATCCCCCACTGATGGTTAGTTGAACCAATCGGACCTTTACGGGCAGTTGATCCCCCACCTATCTTCCTTGTAAACTCAAAAGCTTGAGGTGGGGGTATTACTGCCCGTTAAGGCGCGATAAACTATAATTTTGTAAGGACGATACCTAGCACCGCTGAAAAAATTCCTACAACCTGATAGGATTTTAATGTTTCTTTATAGATAAAACAGCCAGCCATTACAACGATTAAACAATTTAAACTAACAAGTGGAAATACAATGCTTGCCAAGCCGGTTTTTAAGGCAAAAAAATAGCTACTGTAACCTACGATACTAAGGATTCCTACTAAACTACCAATTTTAATGGAAGGTAAAAGAATCTTCTCGCGTTTCGTTTGCATCAATATTAACAAATAGGCAGAGCCTCCCCCATATAATGAGATTAGTATATTTAGCGAACTAATCTGAAGGAAGGATGAAAGTTTCATTAAAACACCTAAAATACCAAATGATAAAAATGCTAAAATCATTCTAAAAATCCAAGCTGAATAATTAGTACCTATTTTTAATTGTTTTGGTGTATATTGAATTGCGATTACAGAGGATAAAATTAAAAGAATCCCTAGCCATTGAACCATTGAAATCTGCTCATGAAAAATTAACCCTGCACTTAATACAGGGAATATTGCATTTGCAGATATGATAGGGGCAGTAATGCTTGCTGGACCATTTTCATAAGCTTTTGACATTTGAATATTCCCATTTGCATTTAATATTCCAATCGATGCTCCAAGCAATACTGTGGTTATATTTAATTTTAATGTGCCTGAGCCTAAGGCATATATAATTGTTAACACAAAAGCGGTAATATAAAAGAAAAATTGCACATGTATTTTAGAAATACCTTTTTGAGTACTCCATTTAAAAATTGCATTATTGACACCAAAACAAATCGTCGTTAATATTGCTCCAAAAAACCACATTTTCGATTTCCTTTCAAATTGAATAGAAATAAGCATTATACCAAACACTATTTTAGTATAATCAATTCGCTTAAAAAATGCGATGGTTCGACTTAGAGCATTTTCGGTAAAACCTTGACTTTTTATAAAAAAGTAGTATGATAGTCTCTTGTGCACCAGTACTATTTTTCGAAATTAAGATGTGCACAATATACTCCAAAATCACCATTTTCTTCATCATTTAGTTCAAATAACGTATTTAAAAAAGGCGAAAAATATGCAATAATTAGTTGCTAGAAGGTAGGTGCTTACATGAATAACGTCGTTCAAAAAGGTCAAGTTATTCTAAACAAATATTTTGGCTTTTTCTTTATGGCGGTAATCCTGTTATGGATCAAAACATATTTAATTCAGCTTACACAGTTTGATTTAGGTATTGAAAACACAATACAAAAACTTTTATTGTTCATAAATCCTTTAGGATCATCGATATTGTTTTTAGGAATGGCTTTACTATTTAAAGGAAGGAAGAAAAACACCTTCCTAATCATCAATTATTTCCTTATGAGTTTTCTTTTATATGCTAATGTCCTATATTATCGGTTTTTTAATGATTTTATTACCTTGCCTACTTTGACCCAAACGCAAAATTTTGGTGATGTTAGTACGAGTGTTACTTCATTATTAAAGCCATATGATGTTTTATTCTTCATAGATTTTTTATTTCTTTTGGTATTGCTATCATTCCGTTTTATCAAGGTAGAAACAAAAGATTTAACTCGACGCAAAGCCGTTGCGTTATTCACTTTAGCGCTTGGAATTACTTGTGCAAATCTTGGACTTGCTGAGGCAGATCGTCCACAGTTATTAACACGTGGCTTCGACCGTAATTATATCGTTAAGTATTTAGGAATGTACAATTACACCATTTATGATGCAGTTCAAAGTACGAAAGCCTCCGCGCAGCGAGTTTTAGCTGATAGTAATGATATTACTGAAGTAATCAACTTTACGAAATCTAACAATGCTGAACCAAACCCAATATATTTTGGTAAAGGTAAAGGCATGAATGTCATTTATATACATCTTGAATCTATTCAAGAATTTGTCATTGATTATAAGCTTCATGGAGAAGAAGTTACACCATTCTTAAACTCCATGATTAAAGATCAAAATACGCTTTATTTTGATAACTTCTTCCATCAAACAGCTCAAGGAAAAACAGCTGATGCTGAGTTTATTCTTGAGAACTCGTTATATGGCTTGCCACAAGGGTCCGCCTTTACAACTAAAGGCTTGAATACTTATCAGGCAGCGCCAGCAATTCTAGGTCAACAAGGCTATACATCAGCGGTATTCCACGGGAATTCAGGAAGCTTCTGGAATCGAAATGAAATTTATAAATCTTTTGGCTATCAAAATTTCTTTGATGAAAATTATTATGAAATGACACCTGAAAACCTGGCTGACTATGGTTTAATGGATAAACCTTTTTATGAGCAAACAACTGCACTATTAGATACATTACCGCAGCCATTCTATACAAAATTTATTACTGTTTCAAATCATTATCCGTATAACATGCCACAGGAAGAAACGACCATCGCTCCAGCAACAACTGGTGATAAATCAGTCGATAATTACTTCCAAACAGCTCGATATGCGGATGAGGCTTTAGAGCAATTCTTTAACTACTTAAAAGAATCTGGTTTATATGATAATTCTATTATCATTATGTACGGAGACCACTACGGTATTTCGCAAAATCATAATAAAGCAATGGAACAAATTTTAGGTAAAGAAATTAACACTTTTGAAAATACTGGACTTCAGCGTGTGCCATTGTTCATTCGCGTCCCTGGAATTGATGGCGGAGTAAATCATGAGTACGGTGGACAAATTGATCTTCTGCCTACCCTACTTCATTTACTTGGAATTGATTCTAAACAATATGTTCAATTTGGTACTGATTTATTATCGGACCAACACGATGATATTGTTCCATTTAGAAACGGTGATTTTGTAAGTTCCGCGATTACCTCAATAGATGGAAAATACTATGATTCAACAACTGGTCTACAGATAGAAGATGAGGAACAGCTTGAGATTGCAAAAAAATATTCAGATAGTGTCGAGCAAAAGTTAGAGTTATCAGACCGGGTAGTAAACGGAGACTTATTAAGATTTTACAAACCGGAGAATTTTAACCCAGTAGACCGCACTCAGTACAATTACAATAATCCAAACGTCGAAACATCTGAAGAAGAATAACAAACAAAAGCAGCTCTGGAATAAGTCCAGAGCTGCTTTATCATTCATATTATTATACCGCACGCTTTACTACACCTGCATACTGTGCTGAAGTTTTTATTTCCACTGTTAAAGTTCCATTAGGATTATAGATGGTGGATATTAGAAATGGAGCCCCTGTTGTGTTCTGAAACCGAAAATCGACTCCGCCATAGGACACAGTAGCATCACGCCCAGTTGGTACATATCCAACCGTCACAGAGTGGTGGTGAAGTTCAACATAAGCAACTCCAATTTGATCAACTGCATTGTAAAGTGTGGAGGAAGTTTGGCAAATTCCTCCGCCTATTCCCATTACTAATTGTCCGTTTACAGCCTCTTGAGCTGGTTGGTACCCATGCGCTTCATCACTTGGACCTACAGTCGTATTAAAAGAAAAATAATCGTTTACACCAACAATTACATTGTGGATTGCTGCAGCAGAAAGCTCAATATTTTTATTTCTTCCGACAACACTTGGGTTAAAATTTGTAGTATAAGTAGCAACGACAACTTCTCCTAAAAATGGAACGTCTTCTGGACGATATTGACTTTCTTGAATCGTTAACGGTAGATCGACATTTCCTCCTTTTTCAGATGCCTCAAGGATACGAGTTACTAATTCTGCTTCTTCAAGCTCAACCCTGGGAGTACCTTTTATGATTTGGCCCTCCGATCCGATTCGATCAGGTGTATTTCTTTTGTCATAACCTGGTGTTGTATCATTACCGACAGCAAGCTCTCTCGCCCATTTTTCAAGTTCAGCCTGATATAGTTGATTGTCTAAACCATATCCCATTTCCTGTGGATTGATCGTTCTAATCACTGCCTTAGTAGTAGGATCCATCACCTTAACGAGGATTTCCTCTGGTTCTTCCTTTTTATTCTCCCCCTTTGTTTCTTCTTTACTTTGAACTTGCTCATTTTTCCCTTTTTCTGTTCGATTGTATGCTTCAACTTCTTTCGTTGAATTTTCAGCACACCCTGCTACCCCAATTAAACTTCCAGCCAAAATTATAGCAATTATCCATTTTTGTTTTAACATGTCTCCCCTACCTGACCTTTGACAAATATTTTTCTATACTTCGATTATGTAAGCACTTCAAACGATGTGAATATTCCCACTTTTCAGTTTACTCAACATCTAACTTAGGTATTCCACCAGAATTTGTTAATTCCTCCAACATATACTGAGATACTTTTAGTCAAAAACCGTATGTTGGATGGAGAATCATTTGTGATTTTGTATGGTTTTGTCCTATTCTTGTGCCTTGTCATGAAAATAACGATAATTCATGGCGAATCAGATAAAAAAATACATAAGGATTGTCTATTTGAACAAAAATAGAAAAAAGGAGGTGTTAACAATGAAACATGTTAAAGCAATGATCATAAAGTTCATTTCCACCCTTGCTGTCTTATACGTTATACTTGGTTTAATTTTTGATATGTCATTTGGAAACGTGTTTTTAATTTCGTTAATATTGGGGATTGCTGCATATGTAATTGGTGATTTATTGATTTTACCTAGAACAAATAATTTAATTGCCACAATTGCAGATTTTGGGTTGGCATTTTTCATTATTTGGGCTTTGATTGAATCCGTCACGACTGGAGAGAACTCAGTCTATCCTTCTTTCATTGCTGCAATCAGCGTTGCCCTTTTTGAATTACTATTCCATCGATACATGGCAAATAATATTTTGGAATCAAAAAACGAGTCTGGCAGACGGATTGGAAATTTACAGTATCAAACCGAAGCTTCAGAGGAATTGGCTCCGAACCATTCTGATGTAAGAAACACAAATGACAACAAAGGTAATCAGTAAAACAATTGGTAATTCAACTAAGACCATTGAAATATGATAAGAAGCTGGGATAGAACTAAATTGTCCGCCCGATATTAATACCAAATGATATTTATATTGGTATGAGATTAAATAAGCGGAGAATTTCCCGTTATTGTATGTAAGGGGGGCTAATTGAGCTGAAATAAGAGTAAAATTTCCGCTTAACTACTCCCAAAAAGACAAAATCCAGTGATTTTTACGAAATAAGCGGAAAAACTCCCGTTATTCTTACGGAAATATGGGCTTTTCCCAAAATAAGCGGAATTCTTCCGCTTATTTTCAATCACAAGGAAATCAACATTCGGGTTTACGGACCCACACATGCCAAAATTTTGCACATCAATGTAATGGACAGATATTTAAGGTAGTGTTTTTTGTAAAAAAAATAAAAAAATCGACCTATTGCGAAATTCAGAGTTAGAATTTCGCATCATAGTTCGATTTTTTTTAGCTGAAATACCTATGTCCCAGCCTCTTATATATTATTAATTTTGAAAAAGCGCTAAACAGCTGTTTCCTCTTCATATAAATTAGGTTGGACAATCTGATTTTCTTCAAGTTTCCTCTCAGATTCTGCGACGATTACAGCACATGCTGCATCTCCTGTTATGTTGACTGCTGTTCTCGTCATATCCAGAAGACGGTCAACTCCTATGATTAAGGCAATTCCTTCAACAGGTAGGTTAACTGTCTGTAACACCATGGCTAGCATAACCAGTCCAACTCCTGGTACGCCAGCTGTACCAATACTTGCTAAAACTGCCGTTAATACAACAGTAATTAATTGGGTTAAAGTAAGATCGGCTCCTACTACTTGAGCAATAAAAATCGTTGCAACCCCTTGCATGATTGCTGTTCCATCCATATTAATAGTTGCTCCAAGCGGTTGGACAAAACTACTTATAGATTCAGGTACTTTTAAGTTTTTCTGGGCAACATTCATTGATACGGGTAAGGTCGCGTTACTACTAGATGTACTAAAGGCAACCCCCATTGCCGGGGCGAACCCTTTAAAAAACTCAATTGGATTTTTCCTAGCAAATAAAGCAACTGAGCCACCATAAGTGAAAATCGAATGTAATAATAAAGCTAAAAGTACGACGGTCATATAAAGACCCATTGCTTTCATAGCATCAAAACCCTGTTTGCCAACTGCTGATGCAATTAAGCCGAAGGTACCAAGAGGTGCTAATTTCATCACGGTATTCACGAGGAACATCATTAAATCGTTCCCTTGCTCGATAATTCGATAAACACCTTTAACTTTATTTCCAAGAGCCGATAATGCAAAACCAATACAGATTGAAAATGCGATAATTTGTAACATATTTCCTTCAGTAAAAGCTCTGACAGGGTTTGTTGGTATTATATTTAGAAGTGTATCTGCGATCGGAGGAGCTTCCTTCGCTTCGTACTGTGCCGTGGATAAGTCAAATTGGCCAATTGTTCCAGGTTGGAGAAAATAAGATAAGCTAATACCAATCGTTATCGCGATGGCAGTAGTAATCAAAAAGTAACTGATTGTTTTTAAACCTATTCTTCCCAGCTTTTTCGGGTCTCCTAATCCTGCTGCGCCCAATGTAATAGAGAAAAACACAATCGGGACAACAAGCATATTAATAAGGTTCAAAAACAACTTCCCTAATGGTGTAAACAGAAATGAATCGAGTAACGGAAATAATGAGCTACCATAAAGATTCATTACAAGTCCCGTGACAGCCCCAGCGATGAGAGCAATAATAATTTTCGTTGATAGTTTCAATAACCTTCCTCCTTATTTTATTAAAATAGTTTATCGTTGTCTAAAATTGTAAATACATTGAGCATTCAATAAATTTAGGCAACAAAAAAACACAGAGGTAGCTCTGTGTTTTACTACAGTACTTCCCCTCAATCGCTTACGAGGTTAGCTGCCGGGTTCGGGTTTGAGAGTACCCTACCTTTAAAAGGATTCACCCCATGTACAAAATGTACGAATGGTTCCCCCGCTCTGTTCTAGATTAAGCGTATGTTTTATTCAATTCATATAAGTTTGCTATTAATACCAGTAAACTATTCTAATATAATTACATCAAAAATCATAACGTTTGTCAATTGATATTTATTTTCCTATTACGGACATTTTTTTGTTTAAAATTTTCATAAAAGTGTAAATAGGAAATACTAGTTTTTAATTATTTATAAGAACGTTTACAAAAAGGATAATTTTTAGGTTTTTATCCAAACTACGTTCTAGGTAGTTTTAAAAAGAAAGGAATTTATCAATGAAAAGAATTTCAAATGTTTTTTACATTTCGGTTGTCATTGTTTTGGCTGCTGTTATTTTCGGTGTAACAGCTCCGAATATATTTGAAGAAGGTACAAATCGACTACAATCCTTTCTTACGACAGCCTTTGGTTGGTATTATCTAATATTGGTATCTATTATCGTGTTATTTTGTCTTTTTCTTATTTTCAGTCCTGTTGGTTTGATTAAACTTGGAAAGCAAGATGAGAAGCCTGAGTTTTCAAGAGCATCCTGGTTTGCCATGCTTTTCAGCGCTGGGATGGGGATTGGACTAGTATTTTGGGGTGCAGCAGAACCACTTTCACACTACATTAATCCCCCCTTAGCTGAAGGTGCTACAAATGAAGCGAATAAAGAAGCGATGAGATATACATTTTTTCATTGGGGAATTCACGCTTGGGGAATATATGCAATCGTTGCTTTGGCTTTAGCATATTTTCAATTTCGCAAAGGAGAGCCTGGATTAATCTCGGCTACTTTAAAACCAATCCTTGGTAAAAGCATGGATGGACCACTAGGTACTTTAGTAGATGTATTGGCTGTTTTTGCCACAGTCATAGGTGTAGCAACAACATTAGGTTTTGGAGCTGCACAAATTAATGGCGGTTTGTCCTTTCTCTTAGGGGTTCCGAACAATTTCAAGGTGCAATTTATCATTATTTTTATTGTAACTATTTTATTTATGATCTCCGCATGGTCTGGTCTAGGTAAAGGTATTAAATATTTAAGTAATGCGAATATGTTTTTAGCTATCGCTCTCCTTCTTTTAATGTTCTTTGTGGGACCAACAATCCATATCTTAAATATGTTTACAGATACAATTGGAGGATACGTACAAAATATTATTCAAATGAGTTTTCGAATAGCACCCCTTAACGCGAATCATCGCGACTGGATTAATAATTGGACGATTTTTTATTGGGCTTGGTGGATTTCTTGGTCACCTTTCGTTGGAATTTTTATCGCTCGCGTTTCAAAAGGTAGAACGATTCGAGAATTCATTATAGGTGTTTTATTATTACCAGCACTCGTTAGCTTTTTTTGGTTCACTGTATTTGGAACTTCTGCAATCGAAGTTCAAAAGTCTGTTGGAGTGGATTTGACTCAATTTTCGACTGAGGAAGTGCTATTTGCCATTTTTAATCAATATCCTTGGTCAACTATGCTATCTATAGTAGCAGTTATCCTGGTAAGTACTTTTTTTATTACATCAGCAGATTCCGCAACTTTTGTATTAGGTATGCAAACCACCTATGGTTCATTAACCCCACCAAATCGAGTCAAACTTACTTGGGGAATTGCCCAATCAACGGTTGCTCTAATCTTGCTCTATAGCGGAGGGTTACAAGCATTGCAAAATGCTTTAATCGCTGCAGCCTTTCCATTTTCATTTATTATGCTACTTATGCTATTGTCCCTATATCGCTCACTGGCACTGGAGAAAAAAGAACTCGGTTTATATCACAAACCAAAACCGAAATTCAAACAAGATTAGCGCTATAAATACCTACATAATGAGGAAGGAGTTCGCTCCATCCTCTCCCCTTTAAATACCACCATTATTCCATTATCCACATCATTACGTTGCTTACATTTTATTACAATATTATTTCATTAAACTTTTTTCTTGATTTTTCAAAATATTATGTTATTCTATGAATAAATTAATAAAATTTGTCTAATTTGTGAACAAACTTTCAATCTATGGACATCCAGTTTTTTCTATATAAATGAAAAAAATTTATAAATGGAGTGGATTAAATGTACAATTCTCAAAATGGGTCTTACTGTCAAAACTGCGGAAACATTACTTTAGCGCATGACGGAGTTGTTGCAAAGAAAAAAAGCGGGCTTGCATTTGTTGTATTTGGATGGTTATTCCTTGCGATTTCATTAATTTTTATGCCAATTCTATTCGGTGTAGCAGCTTTGGCGATGGGCTTTATGATTTACCACGAAAGAAGTGAATTACAAGGTATTGTACTAATGGTACTAGCCGCAGCCAGTACAGTTATCGGGACTTTATTTAGCTTCATTGTTTCAGGCACAATGTTTATCTAAACCAAAGAATTATGGACACCATCAAATGGTGTCCTATTTTGTTACGATTACTGAGAACCTTTATTGGAATTCTTATTGCAGAATCCGATTAATTCTCATAACATTAAGATAAAAATGTTGAGGTGAATGTTTTGAAAGTTGCTTGTGCACAAATGAATATTGCCTTTGCAGAACCCGAAAAGAATTTTCTAACGATCGAGTATTTTGTTTCAGAAGCTGCAAAAGCTGGATGCGAAATTATCGTTTTTCCGGAAATGTGGAACACCGGATATGCCTTAGGTCAGTTAGATATTCATGCAGACCGCAATGGAGAGAAAACAAAACTGCTTTTATCAAAACTAAGTAATCGTTATCAAATACATATCGTTGGTGGTTCGGTTTCTACAAAAAAAGCTGACGGCTTCTATAATACGATGTTTGTAGCTAATAAAACTGGCGCCATTGTTTCAGAGTATGATAAGGTCCATTTATTTAGGCTAATGGAGGAGCATCTTGTTCTGAAACCAGGTAATCAAAAAAATCTTTTCGATTTGGACAATATTCCTTGCGCTGGGGTTATTTGCTATGACTTGCGGTTCCCTGAATGGATACGGGCACATACCCTGGATGGTGCTAAAATCGTTTTTATCCCCGCACAATGGCCAAAGTCACGTATTGATCACTGGCGCGTTCTCCTTCAAGCGCGAGCTATTGAAAATCAGTGCTATATTGTGGCTGTGAATCGTGTCGGTAGTGATCCGAGTAATGAATTTAACGGTCACTCTATGGTTATTGGTCCATGGGGGGACATATTGCTGGATAAGCAAACTTTAGAGGGGTTGTATTGTGTAGAAATTGACTTGAATGATGTTAATAAAGTACGGCAAACAATCCCTATTTTCACTGACCGACGTACAGATTTATATTAATCCAAGGATAAAAGCACACATGAAAAATAGCGAAGTAGGCAAATTGTAGAAATCGTTCTTATCTTGCCTATTTCGTATCGAGTAATCATCTCAATATCGGCAGTGTGCAACACCTAAACGATCCTCCAGCTTTTACAATCTCTGAAAACTCCACTTCTATTACCTGATATCCAAACCGCTGAAGTAGATTATTAACATTCTCATTCTCTGGTAGACTAATGATTTTGTTATTTCCGATGTTTAAAACATTTGTTCCCAACATCCTTTGTTCTTCATCAGTTACTTCAATTAACCTATACATCGTGGACAGAAAAGTGATATCCTCCTTAGTGAGTGCTGGAGGATAAAGGATTGCAACATCCCTTGCAATGATATTTAAAACGCAATCTAAGTGTAGAAATCTTTCATGAAACGGAATTGATTTAATCTTATACTGAGTAAGCAAGCTTTGTAAGTGGTTGATTGCTTGTTGGTGAGTTCGACCGCTAAGACCAACAAAGATATTTTCCCTATCAATAAGCACATCACCGCCCTCGATGTGGTCCTTAGCGAGTACATAATACGAAATTTCTTCATCATCAAGCCATTGCTTAAGAATATTTTCCTCACCACGCCGTTTTGGACTCGCTATTTTTGCCACAAAAATCGTTTGGCCAAGCGTAAAACCGATGTCACGAGTATAAACTTGCTCTGGATACTTTTTATGATGCGGAAGTAGATTGACCTCTACCCCATTATCTTTAAGAGTTTTAACAAATTGTTCATGTTGTTGTATCGCCTTTTCTAAATCTATACCTTTTTTGGTGGTTTTCGATACTGGCTTATTGCCCATTTCACGAATTGACATATAATTAGGCTGACACAGGATGACACGTTTTAAAGGATCATATTCATTTGCACAATGGGCATGGTGATTAGATTCAGGAATGGCAGTCATCATAATCCCCCTCTATTTTCTATGTAAGATTAGATTTTCCTGAACAGGGGTTCGTTAATCATGAATGGAGAATACATCTGCAAGCTTAACGATTAAGGACAATTTTTAATGGTAAACTGGCAAAATAAGTATAATTAAAAAACCTGTAAATTTTTTTCGTTTCACAAAGCTCAGTCAGCGAAATAAAATGATTTTGATTGAGAATTTTAATCGAAAGTCGATTAATACGAACTTCGTCTAATACTTCAATTAATAATTTCATTAAAAACAAGCTTGCATACAGAAATAACACCATTCCATGTAGAAAAGGTGCTTTAATAAAGAAGGATAGTATAAATAATGGGATAAATACAAATTTCACGATGAAGGCTACAGGAACGGAAAAAAATCGAAAATACTGAAATTTTACAGCATGACACGCTTCATGACTTCCAACAGCTACCGAATAAATCGTTTTACAGCCAAACACATCAGGTCCTAGCTGGATTACCTTAATAAGCGGATCATACAAATGATCACCAATTGTATCTGTTTGGCGAATTTTTATATGAGGATGCTTTTGTGCCTTTAATATTTTCTCCGCGATTTCATCACCTGAAAAATTCGCTGCAAAAGATTTTGTTGCTATTCTTGTTAGCCTATCAGATGCATGTAAATTCAACAGAAATGATACGATTGTAATAAGCAATATCGCATATGGTGTCATCCTACTCCCCCCTATTATCATGGTATTAATGGGTTGTGAGCGATCACCAAGCTGAATATATACTGAACATATAATGGTTCCAATTGAAGTATATTTCTAAAACAACAGATTTGTCCATTTTTTATTTATATTTTTCTAATAATGACTGTATAAGATTGACCACCTAGTTTAAAATAGAGTCTATGGAAAATTTTACAGGATGGAGACGTAACAAATGAAACTATTTACAGATATTGACTTGGATGGTCTTGGTTGCGGTATTATTGCCAAGCTTGCTTTTGGCGATGATGCACACGTATCATATTGTACTTATCGAGTCCTGAATCAGCGTGTCGAAAATTTTATCGATAACTCTGATTTTTACAATACAGAAACTTATATAACCGATCTTGCTGTGAACGAAGCAGTTGAAAAAAAACTCGAGCAACGTCATAAAGAAGGTCACCATATCCAAATGATTGATCATCACGTTACGGCAATGCACTTTAATCAATATTCATGGGGGAAAGTTCAACCTGAATATGAATCAGGAAAAAAAACGTGCGCAACATCCTTATTTTATGATCACCTCATAAAAAACAATAAGATGAGCAGATTAAAAAGTCTTGAGGAATTTATCGAGCTAGTCCGTCAATATGATACATGGGAATGGGATATTAATAATAATGTAGCAGCTAAACGGCTTAACGACTTATTTTATATTCTCGATCGGGATAAGTTCGAGGAAAGTCTCCTGAAGCGAATTATCGAACAACCTGAATCTTTTTCTTTAACGGAAACAGAAAACTTGCTTCTCGACATAGAAGAGAAAAAGATTGATCGTTATATCAATTCAAAAAATAGACAAATGGTTCAGGCTACTATAGATGATTATTGCGTTGGAATAGTCCATGCGGAGCAATATTTATCTGAACTCGGCAATGCATTAAACAAGCTCAATCCTCATCTAGATATGATTGTGCTTCTTAATGTTGGTACAAAAAAGGCGGGATTTCGGACAATCCATGACCATGTAAATGTAGCTGAATTCGCAAGCAAGTATGGTGGTGGTGGGCATCCCAAAGCATCAGGTTGTGATCTAAGCCGTGAAATGCTGGAGAAATTTGTCGTAAATGTGTTTGGTGTTGTTCCTGCCAAAATTGATGCAGATCGAAACGAACTTAACGTCAAGGAAGCCGCTTACGGTACTGTTTATGAGAATCGACGTGGAGATATTTCCTATCTTCGCCCTACTGGTCCACGCGAATTCGAGGTCATCCATAACGGTAAAAAGGTTGATGAAAACTTTACCTCATTTGAAAATGGAGAACATTTTATTAAACGGAATTATGCTTCATGGCTTCGGTATGATAATGACAACCTTTTTGATCTTTCAAAACAACTATCATTGCCAATTGACAAGGTTAAGAAAAAATACAAAGAATTGATTAAAACTGCCATTTCAAATAAGAAATACCAGAATTAAATTAAATAACAGAGGGTGAGGAGATGATTAACATCATTTCCTCACCCTCTTATTTGTTTTGAATTGGCTCTTTAGAAGGAACGTTTTTATGTTGTAATAGTGAAGTGATTCGTTTCAACATTTCTTCATTTTCAACAACAATGTAATGGGGTTGCCTAGTAAAAGTTTGAACACCAAGAGTCAATTTATAGGCATTATCAACACGTGAACTTAATCCGTACAACTCATGCCAGCGAATAATTTTTTCGACTTGATAATTTTTCACTTGATTAAAAGAGTAATATCTTCCATTTAAAACAATACCATTTTGTAATATATAAAAATTGCCAGGATGATGAATAAACCGAATTCCAATGCTAAATAGGTAAATGATATTTAAAAAGGCTGTTTCCAACCAATTTGTTGTCAACACATACCAGAGTAAAATAGCTGATAATATGATAACGGCAACCGTACCCCATTTAACTGATTGATATGGCTTAGAGTTCGTTGTAAGTGGCTGCATTTCCTTCCATTCAGCTGGTATTAGTAATTTCGTAAAGTCTTCTTTTTCTTGAGGAAAAATCGCATCTTTCGAAAGCTCTACTGCTTTTTTAAGATTGTATCGATACCAAATCAAATAATAAATTCCTAGAATAAATAATATAATAAAGGATGCATTTAAAAAAATT
This sequence comes from Bacillus marasmi, assembly GCF_902168435.1. Lineage (GTDB taxonomy): Bacteria > Bacillota > Bacilli > Bacillales > Cytobacillaceae > Bacillus_BU > Bacillus_BU marasmi. Next base: position 48,844 of record NZ_LR656173.1, on the reverse strand, counting down.
GTTCATTCTCCTTTCGTATGGTTATGATTGGTCTTATAAAATTTCTATATATTTCCATTATAAGAAAAAAGGAGCGGTAAAACCACTCCTTTTCCATCGATATTATCACATAAAATTTTTCAAAAATAACCTTACTACATCTGCTGCACCAATAAAGGTTCCTAATGAACTCCCTAAATTTGCAAATACGACAACTAATAAAACCCGAGTTACCTTATTATGCCAAAATCCTTTGAAACTAAAGACATCCTCTGCTAAATTTTCAAAATCTCGAACACTAGGGCGACTAAAGTAGGCTTGAACAAATCCAGCAAACCATCCTGCCGCTGTAATCGGGTCGAGCGCAGTGATAGGCGCAGCTACAAAAGCGGTTAATATCGCCAAAGGATGTCCGAAAGCCAGCGCTGTTCCTAACGCGGAAAACGTACCATGGAAAAGCACCCAGCTCATTGTTTGCTGAACCCCTACTTCGGGATTATTGTAAAAGGTGTATGCAATCATCGAAATGATAAGTATCGGAATGATCCATCCAATTATTTTTGGTGCATTTGATTTCGGTGGTAGCTCATTCAGGCGATTTAAATCATGATCGCGTTTAATCTCCTCTTTAATACCTGGCACGTGAGCTGCTCCAAGGACTGCTACGACCTTTGGACCCTTCGCCTCTTTAATTTTTTGAGATAAGTATTGATCCCGTTCGTCAATTAGTGGTTTCTTTAATTTTGGAAATGCTTCGGTAAAATCATTTAATACTGCATTTATTGTATCTTGGTTTTTCATCTTTTCTAGTTCTTCTTCTGTTATCTCCTCATTAGTGAAAACACTGGCTATCACCTGAGCTAAGAGCAACATCTTTCCTCTAAAGCCGACATTTCTCCAAATCCTTGAAAAGGTTGTTTGAATATTTCTATCAGCTAATACTAGCTCTGCGCCAGTATCTTTTGCTGATTGAATTCCTTGAATCATTTCTTGACCAGCGTTAATCCCGAACTGATTTGCAATCCGTTTTTGAAAGGAAGATAATGCAAGATTCATTAATAGTAATGGAGCTTTCTTTTCCTTGATGACTTTAAATATATCGGTTTCCTTCCATTTGTTTCCGTCTACAATCGACTGATAACGCTGTTCATCCAATTCCACGCAAACAGAGTCAGGTTGTTCTGCTTCAATCACTTCTTTCACGAGATCAGCACTATTTTTTGATACATGGGCAGTCCCGATTAATATTAATTCCTTGCCATCCAGGTGGATTCTTGTTATGTTTTCGTTTTCTACAGACATTCGTTACCTTCCTTTATAGCTCTATTTCCATAGCACATTATTTGGTTGTTTATTTCTACTATTATACATTAAATTAGTGTCGAAATATCCAAATCGATGTCTGTGTTCTTAAATTGTTTTTAATTTTAGTATCTGTGTTTATATACAATATCGGTTTTGAAAGCCTGATATTTACATAATATAATTATAGTTATCATTAGCTTGCAAAATCAATTCCTTACCTCGGAAAAAGCTGATAAACGGCTTCTTGCAAATCATTCAATAACGGAATGGTTGTCCTATAACCAATACTTTCAAGCAGGTTATGATAATACCATGCTTGGTTTTCTTTATTGGCATTAAATCGCTTCCACACTGTTTCTCCTTCAAGCTCTAAGTCGTTGATTATCGAACGAACATTGTGCAGTTTGTCCGCACAAGCAACTGCACGTACCTCCATTGGAGCTGTTTTTAGAAAATAAATGGTGTGCTCCTTCCTTTCCTTCCACGGAAGCGATTTATTGGGTTCAGAACAACCTATCACGATATTTGCTATCTCTTTCCCGAATTGACTTTCTAATTTTGCAAGGGTAATGTCGGTATCCTCGAGTGTATCGTGAAGTATTCCTGCTGCAACAATTTCATCACCATATCCTGCTTTTAATAACAGCATCCCTACAGCAACAGGATGTGTAATATATGGAATAGTTGTCCCTTTTCGATACTGATGTTCGTGTGCGATACTTGCCACCTCAAGTGCTCTATTAATTACATTCAAAGCTTTACACCCCTTTAATTGTTTTTATCTAAATTTTATCAAAAACAAACCCCGCAATTGAACTCCGACAAAAAATTTGGTTAAATCAAGAGAAATGAAAATTTTATTAGAAAAGAAAAGGAAATGAACTATGCAAAAAACAATTACAGATCAGCCTCCTTTATTATCGTTTGAATTTGCTTCATCATCCGGACAGATTCAACCACTTACTTTTATCAATCCAATAAAAATAATTAAGGCTGAAACAGTTGAGAAGGTACTCCCCTGTCTAACAGAAGTTCAAGCTGAAATTGAAAAGGGCTATTATGCTGCCGGTTATTTATCCTATGAATCTGCTCCAGCCTTTCAACCTGAGATGACAGTCAAAGAAGGTCATACAATCCCACTCCTTTGGTTTGGGATTTTTTTGGAACCAGTACAAGACACAGTCCACAGTGACGGTCCATATGCAATTTCTGATTGGAAGCCTACAGTCAATAAGATGCAATATCGTTCTTCCATAAAATCAATTAAAAATGCGATTGAGCAAGGACTAACTTACCAAACGAACTATACAATTCGTCTTGAGGCCGATTTTAAAGGTGATGAGCTCTCGTTTTTTCAAAAAATAAAAAACGGGCAATCGTCAAGCTATTGTGCTTATCTGAACATCGACAACTATCGAATTCTATCAGCATCACCGGAATTATTTTTCCATCTAAAAGGTAACACTCTCACCACTAGACCAATGAAAGGAACGATTAAGCGAGGTAATACTTTAGAGGAGGATTTACAATATATAAACCATTTGTACCATTCTGAAAAAAATCGAGCTGAAAATGTTATGATTGTTGATTTACTGCGAAATGACCTAGGAATGGTTGCTGAGACGGGAACTGTGAAAGTCGACAAGCTATTTAGTATTGAAACTTTTCCTACTCTCCACCAAATGACATCGACGGTTACTGCAACTGTTGCTAAAAATCGTACTCTCTTAGATATTTTCAAGGCGATTTTTCCTTGTGGATCAATTACAGGAGCACCAAAGCTTACTACAATGGAAATGATCTCCAAACTGGAGGACTTACCGCGCGAAGTATATTGCGGAGCTATCGGTTATATCACACCAAAACAGGAAGCGATTTTTAATGTTCCAATCAGAACTGTGTTAATCGATAAAAAAATGGGTAAGGCCACTTATGGAGTGGGTGGTGGAATTACTTGGGATTCAACAGTTGAAGATGAATATGATGAAATTCTCACGAAAGCGCGTTTGTTAGAGGAACATCCACCTGAATTTCAACTGCTTGAAAGCCTTCTATTAGAGGATGGCAGTTATTTTTTATTAAATGAACATCTGAAACGGCTTAAAAGCTCAGCGCACTATTTTAATTTTCCATACCATAAAGAAGAATTACAAAATGCCCTCCTTTCCTTAGCCAAGCAAAATCAACATGGTCGCTTTAAGGTGCGCATGATTTTAGAAAAGAGTGGTGTCATCACCGTGGAAGCGCAAACAATCGAATCCATTACTTCACCAATTAAGATTATGCTTGCTGATAAGCCAACTAGTCGAAACAATCGATTTCTTTACCATAAAACAACTAATCGAGATGCTTACACACCATTTCAGTTAGCTAAACCACCATACATTTTTGATGTATTATTATGGAATGAATCGGAAGAATTAACGGAGTATACAAATGGAAATATCGTGGTTGAGCAAGATGGTAAGCTTTGGACTCCTCCGGTTGAATGTGGACTACTGAATGGAACATATCGACAATCCCTGATCCAATCTGGACAAGTTTACGAGAAAGTCCTTACCCTTGAAGATTTACAAAACTGCCAAAAAGTTTGGTTTATCAACAGTGTCCGTAAATGGCTAGAAGTTGAGGTTGTACAATAATTCAAATGTAGAGAGAAATAAAAGCACTCTTACCGATTTAGGTAGAGTGCTATATCACGTTCCTAATACTGTAGGACCCGCGCCTTTTCTTCAAAATACTCTTGAATTAATAAATCGAGTTTTATAGAAATCGAAATATAATCTGAACTTCCCGGGCCGCTTTGACGGTATAATTCACGTAATTGCCTTTTCAACTCCGGGATTTCCAACAATAGGCCAATGTTCTCATTTAACAGCGGTTCTTTTTCCAAATTCATACAATGCATAGAATGACCACCTTTTTTATGTTAATTTTCAGTGCGTGATCACTTAAACTTAACCCCCAATGGTTAAACTCCCATCTTACCTGTCCCCAAGATAGTCTCATATTAGCATAGACATTATTCCGTGTGAATGAGTCCGGAAAAATTAGAAATATTATGATAATTAACAAATAATTTTAAAATATCTTTATAAAACACAAATATTGTTAACTAAAGGTTTTTTAAGTTATTCATTCCTTGATTATTTTATATCAACATAATAATTTGTCGAAAGTAAAAATATTTTAAAATTAATAAAAACTTTAGCACAGTAATATATGTAAGTGAACCCAAAATCAATATTCTAGGACTTTTGAAGCTTTTTATTAAATTTTCTGAAAAAACGTTGAATTTTGAAAGCGTTTTCAATTATAATGATATTGGGTGGGATGACATACGTGGTCATCATGGTATTCAGCGTAGGTGGGGCTGATGCTAAAGAAAAAGACTAGTTACAATCTAATTGTTTCATTTACTTTTTCTATTAGGTTTTGGGTATATACCTAATCCTCTATCTGATGGCACCTTCTGAATATAGAAGGTGCCCTTTATTTGTTTTGACAAAAGAATGACTATATAACTTCTGCCCCTAGTGTTTGGGCGAAATGTTGCAACGCCCACTCATGACCTAATTGATTGAAGCTTGCCACTGCACGCTTGTGTACAACGATTTTAAAACCTTTGTTATAGGCATCCACCGCAGTATGAAGGATGCATATATCTGTGCAAACTCCTACTAAATGGATTTCAGATATCCCCCGCTCACGCAGCTTTAGTTCCAAGTCAGTTCCTGCAAAAGCAGAATATCTTGTTTTGTCTATCCAGAAAACATTTTCCCTGCCCTGATAGTCTAAGTACAGCGTATGTAATCCACCGTATAATAATCGCCCTTCTGAGCCGATAATGTTGTGAGGTGGAAACAATTTTACTTCTGGATGAAAAGAATCATTTTCTTCATGTGCATCAATAGCAAATACTACAAAATCGTTATTTTGGATAAAATCCGAGGTAATTTTCACAATTTCTGATTGAATGTGCTGACCAGGTTTTCCGCAGGTTAATGCACCATGATCCCCAACAAAATCAACAGTATAATCAATATTTATTAATGCCCTCTTCATCTTATTCCCTCCCAATCTAAACGTTTATTCTTTCATTTAATCCATTTCTTATATCTCATTATAAAGTGAAACTTCAAGCAATTTAACAAAAATATCAGAATGCAAACAAATATATAACAAACATTTTTACAATATAGTATTATTATTAAGTGTTAGATTTAAGGAATGCGAGGCAACATCATGTTAAAAGACAAAAATGTTTGGATTATTTTATCGGGTGAATTTATTGCGGGTATTGGATTATGGCTTGGTATCATTGGTAACTTGGAGTTTTTACAGGAGAAGATTCCTTCAGATTTCCTTAAATCTCTCCTATTAGCAACAGGTTTGCTAGCAGGTATTGCCGTTGGACCACTGGCAGGAAAGCTAACCGATCGCTATAGCAAGAAAAAAATAATGCTCATTGCAGGATTTATCCGTGTGGTCAGTGTTCTCTTTATGTTCATTGCCTTATCAACTGGGTCGATTTGGTGGATGATAGGATTCCTTATCTTAATCCAAATATCAGCAGCATTCTATTTTCCAGCGTTGCAAGCAGCTATCCCTCTTATAGTCGCTGAAAAGGATTTACTAAAATTGAATGGGATTCATATGAATGTTTCCACCCTTTCAAGAATTGCGGGAACCGCACTGGCTGGTCTATTACTCGTATTAGTTCCTTTATATATTGTCTACGCTGCTTCTTTTGTGGGCTATATAATTCTCTTTATTTTAACGATGTTTATAAATATCAATGAAGATCATCACATCAGACCAGTGATGGAAAAATCTGATTCTAGCACTAGCTTTAAAGATGTATTTCCGGTTATTAAAAAGCTCCCGATTGTATATATGACGCTGCTCATGACACTGATTCCAACGCTCTTTTTAGGTGGCTTTAATTTAATTGTCATTAATATTAGTGAATTACAAGAGAGTTCCATGATAAAAGGTTTGATTTATACTACTGAAGGTGTTTCCTTTATGCTTGGTGCGTTTTTAATAAATCGGTTAACTGAGAAAATGTCAGCATTTACAATACTTTTTGTAACCTCCTTTTTTATTGGATTTTCTCAGGTTATGCTTTATTTTGCGAATAGCCCAGCGATTACTATTCTTACATTTTTAATATTTGGTTTTTCTGTTGGCTGTTTCTTCCCAACAGTTGCTACGATTTTCCAAACAAAAATACCAAAGGATTACCATGGTCGATTTTTCTCGTTCAGAAATATGTTGGACCGTGTAACCTTTCAGATAGTGTTGTTATTAACCGGTTTACTTTTGGACATTATGGGCTTACAGCAAATGTGCGTATTATTTGGTATGCTTGCCATTACAACAACACTGTTGTTCTATATTACATCCACAAAAATAAAACAACTAAACAATTCATAAGCACTGCAAAAGCAGTGCTCTTTGACTGTGCATTCAAATTTTTCTATGCTACCATTTCTATCAATCCTGCCTCAGTTGATAGATCAATTGAACAACACCCGAGGAATATGATTTTGTATGAACCAAATTCAAGTTGGTTCTATCTTGTAGGTCGGCAAACAACGGTTTACCTTGTCCCAAAATAACAGGATGTATAGATAGTCTAAATTCATCAACGAGCCCCATGTTAATGAAACTTGTTATTAGACTCGCACCACCGTATAACCATATGTCTTTCCCTGGTTTATTCTTTAGTTTCATGACTTCCTCATAAATATGATCACGTATAAATATCGCTTGTTTGCCTGTCCCTGTTTGCGTTTTAGAAAATACATATTTTTGTTTACTATGGACAGCTTCCCAAAGCTGTTTTTCCGTATCACTAACATCAATTGTCGGAGAATATTGCCCCCACAAATCATAACTCTTTCTCCCATATAAAATGGTATCGATTTCATTTAAAAAATGAATAAATCCCATCTCTGAATCCATTATGCACCAATCAACTTCACCGTTTTTCCCTTCGATAAAACCGTCTAATGTTACAGCCAAATCTAATATGATTTTCCTTTGATTTTCCTTTATGGACATACATCTACCTCCAAATATATTTATGTTTATCTACAAAAGAAAGCATTATAATAGTAATAATAATCGTTTTTCGCGAGAGAGGAGCAGTATTTTGGCATATCAAAACATTGATCATACGATAAAATTAATCAAGCAATTAGTAGAAATCCCAAGTCCTTCAGGTAACACGAGTGAAGTCATTACCTTCGTTGAAGCCTATCTTAACGACCTGAATGTGGAAACAAGAAGAAATCGTAAAGGTGGACTTATTGCAACTATACCAGGAACTGATCAACAAAATCATCGCATGCTTACAGCTCACGTTGATACACTTGGTGCGATTGTTAAAGAAATTAAATCGAGCGGCCGTCTTAAGTTAGATTTAATCGGCGGGTTTAAATATAATTCCATCGAAGGCGAATATTGCCAAGTTGAAACCTCCACAGGAAAAATTTATTCCGGAACCATTCTGATGCACCAAACCTCTGTTCATGTATATAAAGATGCCGGTAAAAAAGAACGGAATCAGGAAAACATGGAAGTACGACTGGATGAAAAGGTACATAACCCCCAGGATGTTAGGGCATTGGGAATTGAGGTGGGAGATTTTGTTTCCTTCAACCCTAGGGTAGAAATAACACCTTCTGGCTATATCAAATCGCGCCATCTTGATGATAAAGCAAGTGTTGCCATTCTGCTAGAATTAATCAAACAAATTACAACAGAAAGGATACAGCTACCCTATACGACACATTTTCTTATTTCAAATAATGAAGAAATCGGTTACGGTGGGAATTCTAATATTCCACCAGAAACGGTTGAATATTTAGCTGTTGATATGGGAGCTATTGGAGATGGACAAGCCACAGATGAATATACAGTTTCAATTTGCGCAAAAGATGCTAGTGGACCTTATCATTATGAACTAAGAAAACGACTCGTTGAGTTAGCAAGTGCAAACAACATATCCTTCAAACTCGATATATATCCATATTACGGTTCAGATGCATCAGCAGCGATTCGTTCAGGACATGATATTATTCATGGACTCATCGGTCCTGGGATTGATGCTTCGCATGCCTTTGAAAGGACACATCGTGATTCCATTGAGAATACCGCAAAGCTTCTATACCACTATGTTCAGTCGAAAATGATACGCTAATATTAAATGGCTTGGTTCCGAGAACCAAGCCATTTTTTATACTTACCTTTTATGAACGCTTAGTTCCGTAAAAACGATCTCTAACTCGTTTTAATCTTGCATGGTACTTTAGAATATCTAAACGCGCTTTTTCTGCTTCAGGCGCAATCGGTCGAAGCTTTTCTATTTCCCAGTAATCCACGATGACATCTAAGACCTGATCAAAATATTCTAACGGACCATAGTTCGCTTCTTTAGCAATAATCGACATGCGATCTTCGAAATCTGGCATAACGGTGCCTGGCATTTGGAAGTTTTGAATGACGTATCCTAAATAGTAACAGTAATTCGGTTCAAGCTGCAGGTGATATTTAATCACATCACGATAAAAGGCGTAATGCAATATCTCGTCCTTGGCCAATCTCCGTAATAATGTTTCCAATTCTGGATCATGTTTTCCAGCAACCTTTGCTACATTATTATAGAATACCATTGTTGCTAATTCTTGAAGTGACGTATAGACCATTGTTTCAAATGGAGTATGAAAATTTGGCGACCATCCGCCTTCTATCGTTTGCTTTTGCAATTGGTGAATCCGTTTAGGATCAGCGTTTCTGGTAATGAGCAGGTAGGTTTCAAGTAAACTTGAATGCTGATCTTCCTCAGCCGTCCATGTATGAACAAAATCCTTAATAACTGAAAGTGATCCTTTGAAGGTTTGATCCAGATGAGAGGTGAACCAAGGTAAATTTACTTCTGTTAATAATGCGGTTTCTACTGCTGTAACCACTGCTGGTGGAAGTGTTACCTGACTTGGATCCCAAGGAACCCTTCTAAAATCTTGAGCTTTATCCCATGGCAGAAATTCATGATAGCCCCAGTCAATTTTTTCTGACCTTTTCTTATGTTCTTCATACAGTTCTCTTAATTTAGGTTCTAATCTAAAATCTAAATGATTGGTTAACAATGCTTACCTCCTGAATTTATCACTATATTCATTGTTTTAACGTTAGTTAGATAATTCTTTCTCCATTTTACTTCAAATAACTAGAAATGTCTCATTTTTTAGTTCAATTATTTCAAATAAATATTGACTCCTATTTTTCTTATCATCATTCTTGCAAACATTCACTATTTTTAATCCGAAAAATAAAAAAAAGAGTATCTTTTTATAAGATATACTCTGTTTGTAAAGATAATGATTTATTTTTGTTTTTTCCAATTATCATAAATCGCCTCTTGGATGAATTGCTCCAAATTCTTTTTCTTTTGCTTAGCCAACCATTCGGTTTGATCAATAGGTAATGTTAATTTTAAGTTTACTTTTACGAAAGGCATTTCATGTTTTCTAATTTCCTCTAATGTAATACCTGCTTCAATATCTGGAAAAATAGGATTGCTTTCTTGAACAATCGGAAAACCTTGATAATCTTCAATACTATCAATATCACAAAAGAAATTTAATTTCGGTAATCCTCCAGTTACTCTTTGCGGATGCATTATAAAACTAAAAACCCTCTTATCAATTAATTCTATTTCGAGGAAAAGATTTTCTATCTCTTTGTATTTTGCCTCTACAATTTCACTCACAACCATCGTTAATTCGAGTGAGGAACCTGCACTAGATTCAAAAATATAGATTGCGCTATTAAAAAAATGAATTGGTTCCCCATCTATTTTGATTTCTTTTATTTGTACCATAATTAAACTCCTTCCACAGGTACAATATACACGAATTATTTATGCTTGTGTTAATGATCATGTTAATTTTCTTCTTAATTAGTATCCTTTTTTTACATCGACTTGATTGTTTAATGGCAGGTTGTTTTCAATATTATTTAACGTCTGGATAAAACAAGCAAAACCTTCCTCTGGAGTGGTCACAGCAGAAATATGTGGCGTGATATAAACATTATCTTGCTCCCAAAGCAAGCTTTCGATAGATAAAGGCTCCACAGAAAAAACATCAAGAACAGCAAATTTAATTCTTTTCTGTCCGATGGCCTCAAGCAAAGCTCGCTCATTTACAGATGCACCTCTTCCAACATTAATGAAGCCTGCCTCATGAACACATTTAAAGAAGTCCTCATTGAAAAAGCCGCTTGTTTTTTCAGTTAAAGGCATGGTGTTGATAATATAGTTGACATCACTTAGGTGAGAATGAAAATTCTCCATCGTCAAGACTTCATGAAAGGATACTTTTTGAGCCCCACTCAATGATACGCCATACACAGTCATACCTAACTCTGAAAATATTTTTGCCACAGTTTGACCTATCTCTCCAGTGCCAAAGATCATCACCTTATGTTCCTGTAATAGCTTAGGTGTTTTTGGTTCCCACCTTTTTTGTAGTTGATTTTTATGGAACGTATCATGGAGTTGTATATCCTTCAATATATAACTTAAGCAATATTGAGCAATTCGCTGTCCAAATGAACAAATGGTTCTAGTTAAGAGGACATTTTCATCCCATTTTTTTTGATAAAGAAAGCGATCTACACCAGCCCCAAGTGAGTGCACCCATTTCACGTGTGAGTAATCAAAATTATCTTTAAGATTAAATGCTACCAATGCATCTGCCCAGGCTAATGCCTCCTTATTAAAATCCTGTTCAGATGAATAACGGAATTGCTTTTGAAGCTTCTCTGCTTCAATTAATTGCTGAAGTTGTTTAAACATTGGGCTAACCACTAAAATATTATTAATTTCCAATTGTATTTCCCTCCACTGTTTTATTCTTCCCTATTTTTTCACTCATAAAGGTTGCTCCTAATACCAGGATGCCACCCAGAATTTGTATCATGCTGATGTTTTCTTGTAAAAATACTCCAGAAATCACCATCGCAAATATAAGATCAATATAACTTAATACTGCAATGGTTTGACCCTTTAATGCTTTTATGGCACTAAAATATAGATAGTAAGCAAAACCAGTATGAACGATTCCTAATATTGTAACGAATATAAAAGATTGTCCATCTAAAACAGCAAAATTTATTTCTTCTTTTATGTAAACATATGGAAGTAACACCACAGAAGCAGCACCTAATTGAATCAATGTTGTCTCAAATCCGGATAGACCTTTAATGAATTTATTCATTAATATAACACTTGCATACAATACCGCTGCCACAAGTCCATAAAAAATACCAACAGGATGGTTAAAAGAACTTACTGTGGTTCCACCATTTTGGACAATTAAAAGTAAGCCAAACATTGCAGTAAGAATACTGCTTATTTTGACTAATGTTAACTTTTCCTTTAGCACAATCGGTGCGAGAATCATCACAAAAATGGGGGCAAAATAATAGCTAATTGTTGCATTAGCTATTGTCGTATAACGATATGCCTCAAATAAAAATATCCAATTAAAGCCAATAGCACCACCTGATAAGCTGAGTAAAAGAATATTTCGTTTGATTGTGGATAATGAAATTGTTTGCTTTACAACAAAACTAGCAACTAATAAAAAGATACAACCAATAATTCCTCTCAATAATGCAATTTCACTTGAAGCGAGCTCGATATTTTTTACAAACAAGCCAATGCTGCCAAAAATAAGCATCGCGAAGATTAGTTTTGTTTGACCTTTCACTGTTAACCTCCCTAAACTATTAATAAACTTCATAATTATTTTATTATAACTTCACCATCAAAGATTGAATAGAAAAAAGGAAGGCGCATAAGCCTTCCTTACCTAAATTCCATAGGAAATCCCTAGGAGATTACAAAATTCCGATTTGAAGATGCAATGTTATCAATATTGTAGGCAACTCTAAATCCTTCATGAACTGCTTCAAGGATTTTCCGAGGCTTCTTCGCATCTCCAATTGTATAAACAGGAAAACCTTCTCGCTTAATTAATTCGGCCATTTCATTCAATGATCTTGAGCCAACTGCGATTACAACAGTATCAATTCCTGTCATAAAGCCATGTCCATCTTTATTAGTAACTTTAACAGTATTTCCGTCAATTTCATGAACCTGACAGTCAGATAACACGGTGATATTCTTTTCTGCCATCCGTTTAAACATAAGTGAACGGTTTAACATGCCAACATCGACAGCAATATCAGCCATAACTTCAACTAATGTCACCTGTTTTCCTTGTTCCGCAAGATACTCGGCTGTTTCACAGCCCACCATCCCGCCACCTAAAACCACGACATTATTGCCTACCGGAACGCTATCCTTTAAAACATCATGTCCAGTTACGACATTGCTTTGAAAAATACCTGGTAAATTTGGAATCACAGGTTCTGATCCGGTTGCTAAAATGACTACATCAGGGTTTAATTCTTTAATGGCACTAATATCTGCTTTCCAGCCCTTTACAACTTCTGCGTTAGAGTTTTCAACCTGTTTAATTTGATAGTGAAGCAAATCATAAAGCTCAGATTTAAATGGAGGCTTAGCTGCAAGTCTCAATTGCCCACCTAATTCATCTTCTTTTTCAAACAAAATCGTTTCGTGACCACGTAACGCAGCGACTCGTGTTGCCTCAAGACCAGCAGGACCCCCACCGATAATTAATACCTTCTTCTTTTCAACAGGTGCAGTCAAGTCGAATTCACCTTCGTGGCCTGTTAAAGGATTGATCATACACGCGATGTCAATATCTTCAAACAAACGATCAATGCAACCTTGATTACAGCCCAGACAATTCCTAATATTGGCAGATTGTCCATTTCTCACCTTATTTGGCAGGTCTGGATCACTCAATAACGCTCTGCCCATAGCTACAAAATCAGCATTTCCACCGCGAATAATTGCTTCTGCCATCTCTGGATTTTTGATTCTTCCAACAACAATCACAGGAACGGCATCCTCAATGGCTCTTTTGATGGCTGTTGCATTCTCTATGTACAAACCTTGAGGAATGGCAGATGGCTGAATAATCATAGCAGCGGATGCATACACACCACCGGATACATGAACAGCGTTTACCCCTGCTTCAACTAGCTTCACCGCAAACCAACTAGTATCATCAATTGTAAGCCCGCCATCAACATATTCTTCCGCACTTAAACGGTAAATAATAGGAAAATCAATTCCGACTTCTTCCCTAACACTGTTTACCACTTCTAAAGGAAATCTCATTCGATTTTCAAATGAGCCTCCGTATTCATCTTCCCGCTTATTACTGTATGGTGAGAGAAATTGATTTAATAAATAGCCATGAGCACCATGTATTTCAACAGCATCAAATCCTGCTTGTTTGGCCCGCCGTGCAGCTTGCCGAAATTCCTCAACCAACCCTCTAATTTCCAGAGTCGTTAATTGTTTAGGCACCTCTTGCTTTACAGGACAAGGAATCGGTGATGGAGCGACAAGTCTCGCACCAGTTACATCTGAAGATGTTTGTCGGCCTGCATGATATAGCTGACAAGCTATCTTTGCTCCATGGTGGTGAACCGCTTCCACTAGCTTTCGTAAACCTGGGACAAGTTCGTCACGATTGATTCCCAATTCATTTGAGAAACCCTTGCCTGTTTGGTGAACATAAATCGCTTCAACAATGATTAAACCTACTCCGCCCTTTGCCCTTGCAACATGATAATCAATGATTCTATCTGTCACTGAACCATCCTCAGCTGCATAATTCGTCACCATTGGAGGCATGACAAATCTGTTCCTAACTTCCATCGTTCCAATCTTCATTGGCTCCAGAATCTTTTCGAACTTCCACTTGCTCATCACAACATCCTCCTATTTTATGAAATTATAGGAATCTACGAGCTTACCCCTTTTTTTAAAAAGGCCCTGTTAAACGTGATTGTTGATTTCCGCTCCAGGCACTTCGCTTTCCACGGGGCGTGCGCTGAGCCTGTAGTCTCACCTGTCTCGCGTATCCCGTAGGAGTCTTCGTGCCTTACGCTCCAATCAACAAGTGTTAATAATCAACATTGAGCTTTAACACAGTCTACAAAAAAAAAGAGAATCTGAAGTTGTCAATATCATTTTAAAACAATTAATCAATATTCTCCAATCAGAGTCAATGGAATTTCCCTCTAAATTATTTTTAATAATAATCATTATTAATAATTAATAAAGATTTAATTATAATCATTACTATTATTATAGATTGATTTTGACACACATTCTCAATTATAATTATTTATTCTCAATTAAATTGACATTTCCCTATTATGGCTTATAATCGAGTAGAAATAGTTTAATAATAAAATGAGGGATAATATTATGAGAGATTTTGATTTTCATCATTTAAATCATGTTAAAAACCAACAAAGATCGAAAAATACATTATGGATTACATTAATTCTGACATTATTTTTTATGATTGTTGAAGTGATTGGAGGCATATTATCCGATTCCCTCGCCTTATTATCAGATTCTGCCCACATGGCCTCCGATGTAATCGCCCTAGGCTTTAGTATGACAGCAATCTATTTGGCTACGAAAAAACCCAATCAACGTTACACCTTTGGCTATTTACGTTTTGAAATCATTGCGTCATTTATCAATGGACTAGCCTTAATGATTATTGCGATTGGAATTTTTATAGAAGGAATTCAACGACTTATCACACCGAGGGAAATTGAACTCGGCCTCATGCTTATTGTTGCGATAATAGGTTTGATTGTTAATATCGTTTTAACCATTGTCCTAACTAGAAGCACTAAACAAGAAGAAAATCTAAACATAAAAAGTGCCCTTTGGCATTTTATCGGGGACTTACTTAACTCAGTTGGCGTTATCGTTTCCGCACTCATCATCCATTTTACTGGACTTCATATCCTTGATCCAATCGTAAGTATGGTTATTGGAATCGTCATTCTCGTTGGCGGGTTTAGAATCATTCGCGAAAGCTATTATATATTAATGGAAACAGTGCCTCAACAATACGATTTGGAAGCTATTCGTAAAGATATTACAGCAGTCGAAGGCGTTGAGGATGTGCATGAAATGCATTTATGGACCGTCACGACAAATCATTATTCATTCACAGCACATGTTTTCTTGAATGTAAATAGTGAACCATTAAAGGCTGTTTCAGTGATTAGTAAACTATTAAAAGAAAAACATGGGCTTACACATTCAACGATTCAAATTGAACATCCTACGATTAATGACCATGGTTCCTATGGAAACAAATTTATGTAATATAGGGAAAAAGCAGAACTCCTTCACATCATCAGAGATCTGCTTTTTTCTTATGCTTCCACCATTTCTATATCCGGATTAGCCATATGAAACAATTCTAATTGACTTTCAACCTCGGTCTCCCATTCCCGCTTTGAAACGTAATCATAAAGGCCGTCGCAATCCATTTCGCGAGCTTTGACATTGTCTACTAGGGCCAAGGATAAGACTTGGTTGACCCTTTCTTTTAAATCTGTTACCAAAATCGGGAACATTATTTCTACCCGCTTGTCTAAATTCCTTTTCATTAAATCTGCGGATGATAAATACGTTTTTTCATCCCCATTATGGTGAAAATAATATATGCGACTGTGTTCTAAAAATCTGCCGACGATGCTTCGTACCCTAATATTGTCACTTATCCCAGTAATACCTGGACGCAAGCAACAAACACCTCTAACAATCAAATCTATTTGAACTCCAGCAATTGAGGCCTCATACAACTTCATTATGATATCTTTATCTGTTAAAGAATTCATTTTTGCAATAATTCTTCCGTTGGAATATTTGCGATGAAATTCAATTTCTTTTTCGATTAACGAATTAAGCTCCTTCCGAATATCGGTGGGTGATATGGACAAATAATGAAATGCTGGTTTTTCGGAATATCCACTTAAATAATTAAAAAAATTGGTTGCATCAACACCAATTTTCGGGTTTGCTGTGAACAGGCCGAAATCAGTATATAGTTTTGCTGTTTGATCATTATAGTTACCGGTTCCCAAGTGTACAAGCCGCTCAATTTGTCCAGACTTTCTCCTAACCACAAGCGTAATTTTACTATGCGTTTTTAAATAGTGCTTTCCATAGATTACGTGACAGCCAGCCTTCTCAAGCTCCTTTGCCCAATGGACATTATTTTTCTCATCAAAACGGGCGCGTAGCTCTACCAACACGGTTACTTGTTTCCCATTCTCAGCAGCTCGCTTTAATGCATGAATAATGGGCGAATCCCCACTAACTCGGTAAAGTGTTTGTTTGATTGCCAATACGTTGGGGTCAGTGGCTGCCTTTGAGACAAACTCGACAACAGGCTCAAAAGATTCGTAGGGATGATGTAATAATATATCCCGAGTCGAAATTGCTTCAAAGAGCTGGTCAAGTAAACTCTGTGGTGACTGCGGGATAAGCCGGTTAAACATCAACTGAGAATGTGAGAATTCCAGCTTTTTATATAGTTGAAAAAACATCGTTAAATCAAGTGGACCATCTATTTCATAAACATCCTGTTCCTTGAGCTCTAATTCTTCAGAAAGATATTTAAGAACCTTACGATCAAATCTTTGCTTTTGGATTTCTAATCTGACTGCTGCACCCCATTTGCGTTTTTTAAGTTCCTTTTCAATCTCTTTCAGAAGATCGCTTGCACCTTCCTCTTGGATAGTTAAATCAGCATTACGTGTAATACGAAATACCGTCAAGGAATGTACCTGATATCCAACGAATAATTTATCAATAAAATGACATATGATGTCTTCTAATAGTATTAGCTGCTCATTATCGGCAGAATGTAGCTGCACAAAGCGATTTAATACCTTTGGGACCTGAACGATTGCGATTTTCAACGGTTGTTTTCCCTCATTATTATCGTCTTCAATAACAACCGCTATATTTAAGCTGTTATTTAAAACAATCGGGAATGGATGATAAGCATCAATTGCCATAGGTGTTAACACAGGGAAAATTTGTTTATCAAAGTAGTCCTCGATTTCGATTAATTGAGAGTCAGTTAATTGATTTATTTGAAGAAGAGATATTTCTTGTTCTTTAAGCATTGGAACTAATACTTGATTAAGTGTTTCATATTGCTTAATGACAAGATTATGAGTTTTAATCGAAATTTTTTCTAATTGTTGTTTAGGTGTCAAACCCGCTTTCTTTTCAGGTTTATTATATCCTGCCTTCACTTGGTCTTTTAGACCTGCGACTCGGACCATAAAAAACTCATCAAGATTTGAACTGAACACCGCAATGAACTTACATCTTTCTAATAAGGGATTGCGTGTATCAATTGCTTCTTCTAATACACGTTTGTTAAATGAAAGCCAGCTTAGTTCTCGGTTAATATAATATTTTGATCGATTTAGTTCATCACTTTTTTTATTGACCGTTAGCATCATTTTCCCCTCTTTTATCCCAATCTTGTTCTAGAATAATTATATCATTTATTTATTATTATTGTTTATCTCGTTTGGTTGTAGCCTTTTTATTGTTAATTACCCCATTGCCCAAACATCCGTTTGAGACAAGCATATGCTGAAGTAAACAATTGAAAGGGGGGATGAATTATGTCAAGAAACAACAGAAACAGATCAAGAATTGAATTTGATGTCGATGAAGTAATTATCAACGCCGAAAACGTAATTATCAACGCCGAAAACATTGAACTTGAAGAGGATAATAGAGATCGAGACAGAGATCGCGATCGAGATAGAGATCGTGACCGTCGCGATAGACGAGATAATAACCGTGGTTTATGGTTCTAAGTAAAGATTAACAAAAACGAGTCATCCAACTTAGACTTGGATGACTCGTTTTTATTGTTAATACTATAAAATATTATCGTAATTTCACAGCTCCCTCTACATCGACTAAGAAGTATTCTCCCTTTTGTTTCGTAATGTGACCTGATTCATATGGAGCATTATTTATTGTTAGGTATACTCTATCACTTTGATAATAAACCCCAAACGTATTGACTATTGATTGTAAAATCATTGTCTCAAAGGCTGCACCTGCACTCATTTCATTAATGAATTCTTTATTTAAATCAATATACACGTGTGAATCTTTATTTAAATACAAGCTATTAATGGCTGTATTTTTTGAAAAAACAATTCCAACTTTGTCATTTTCCAATTTTTTGTATTCCTCTGCAAGAACCTTGCGTGTAATATCGTTTGTATAAAAATGAACCTCTCTATTTTTATAATAAAGCTTACTGTCATCTATATTTGGATAATAAAACTGGATTTCTTGAACGTGCGGGACATTTTCTTCAATTTTTGCCAAAGATGATATAATCTCCGCTCCGTCACTAGTAAATATTGATTTTACTAATCCAACATTTTTTGCATAGTAATCCAGTGTTTTTCCGTGGTCACCTTCCGTTGTAACCTCGATAGCCTTATAGGTTCCAGTTGGGGTGGTGATAGACGCTTCTAATTCGGTGATAGTCCGGACTCTTGAATCGGCTAATATCCATTGGGTACCTTTTCTTAAAGGCTCTTTCAAGAGAATTTCAGGACTACCATTACCATTTTCTTTTAACAGATTTTCTCGATAATAAGCTTCTCCTCTAGAATAAAGCTTTACTACCTGACCGTTCCTTATCTCAATGACATTAGCCAACTCTGTCCCACCATTATTAACTCGTTGTTGAAGTTTTTTTCCTTCTACATAATCGTTATATGTTTGATAGGAAGCAAATTCGTTACCTATCCCTTCATAAATATAGCTTGTATTTTTTTTCAATGGATAGTAGTCTTCAATTTTTGGCAAACTGTTTTTTGTTTCATCCTTATCGTGATTTTGTTCGCTGCTATTTGTTTTTGGTTTATTGTTGCTTGTATTGGTTGAACTTTGGTTATTCTCCCCATCTTTTGATTGCTCCTTATCTTGACCAAGATTACATCCAACTAGCATTCCTGTAAGAAGAATGACCAAGAATACAACTATTGACTTTTTCACAGTCCATACCCCCTTTATTAATTTTGTGAGTGTATAAAAAACGATATCTCAGTACAAGCCCTTTGTCATAATATATGTTGTTGGTTTTAGTATATCTCGAAATCTAGTGATAATAGCGTCTCATTGTCAGAAAATTAACAAAGAAAAAGCATTGATGAATAAATCTTCTTGCTCATCAATGCTTCTTCATAAATTCATTTTTATTTTTTCGGCTTAAAAGTTTTACAACAGGTCTGTGTAGATGAATTAGCTTTATCAATATGGTTCTTTTCTCCCAATTCAGAAGAAAACTCTGTGTCATAGTTAGCATGCTGATCTAATTCAACCATGATCTTATCTGCTGTGCAAACATTTCCTTTACCATAAAATGTACAGTTTGAAATGGCACAGGATACTTCAACATTTGGCATCCTTCATTACCTCCTCATACATAAACTCATTAGCATATTTTGCCATAGTGGTTATTTTGTCCTAAAATAATAAAAAAAAACCTATTTGCCAAAAATAATGACAAATAGGCAAATCGAATTATTTTTTTATTAATTGAAAATCATCCATATTGTTAATGATGTCCTCTGGTAGTTGAGGTTTACTAATAAAATAGCCTTGGGCAACATCACAGTCACTTTCCATCAGAAAGTCGAATTGCTCAAGATTTTCAACTCCCTCTGCTACCACATCTAAATTCAAACTATGTGCTAATGAAATAATGGCCAAAACAATCTTGGAAGACGGCATATCCTCACCCAGATTCATTATGAACGACTTATCTATTTTAAGTGTATCGATTGGGAATAATTTTAAATAACTCAAAGAAGAGAAGCCTGTCCCAAAATCATCAATCGATATTTTAATTCCTAAGTCTTTTAATTTTGTTAGGACATGTACAGCTGCTTCTGGATCCTTCATAACTATTCCTTCGGTTAATTCCAATTCTAAGGACCAAGGTGGCAAACCTGTTTCATCTAATACTGAAATTATCAACTCTTCTAGATTATTTTGCTGAAACTGCTTTGGAGATATATTTACACTGATCGTTAAATCATTGTACCCTCTATCGTGCCATTCTTTACACTGAAAGCATGCTTCACGTAAAACCCATTCACCTAGTTGATTAATTAAGCCGGTTTCTTCTGCAATTTGGATAAATGAATCAGGATAAAGAATACGATTATGTTGGTTTTTCCATCTAATCAATGCTTCCATCCCATTAACTTGGCCTGTTTTGAGGTTAAGTTTAGGTTGATAATGCAGGAAAAAATCGGTGGATTTTAAAGCCTCTCTTAGTTGGATATCTAAGTCCATTCTTTCAATGGCTTTCATTTTCATAATTGGATTATACAAACTAAAGCAGCCTCGTCCTTTTTCTTTCGAATGGTACATCGCTAAATCAGCATTTTTTATTAAACTATTTAAATCCTCACCATCTGTTGGATATAGACTTATCCCAATACTAGCTGAAATATTAAATTTATCTCCCAAAATGATAAATGGCTTGGAAAGCTGACTATTTATGTTATCACTAAGTGAGAGTACTTCTTGTTCATTAGTAATATGTGGAAGAAGAATAATAAACTCATCTCCACCAAAGCGGGCAAGGATATTTTTCGTGTTATTTATCGTCATTTGTAGACGGTGGGCAACTTCCATTAATAACATGTCACCTGCGTCATGACCTAAACTGTCATTAATTACTTTAAAATAATCAAGGTCAAGTAATATAAAACCAAGACGTTCCTTAGTATTATTTTGATTTGAAATATAGTGATTGATATAGGATTGAATATACCATCGATTAGGCAAATCTGTTAAAGCATCGTGAAAGGCCATATGCTCAATTTGCGCTTCTGCACGCTTTTTCTCGCGAATATCCCGGCATAATGCTACGTACACTTTCTTATCACCAATTTTGATAAGACGGATGTTTATATCGACTGGGACATATACTTGTCCTTTGCTAATCAAATAATCTTCCAAATTTGCAATTGAATGGTTTTCATCATTCAATACTAAACTATTTAATTCCATAGCTAAGCTTTTAAAAAGTGAGTCAATATTCATTTGAAGCAATTCATTTTTAGAATAACCTAGAACCTCACATGCAATAGGATTGAGATCAATCAGCATTCCATTCGTTCCAATTAAGAAGATACTGTCAGCCGCTTGCTCAATCACGTTTCGGAATTTTTCTTCACTTTCCTTTAATTTGTCTTCAACTCTAACACGATCAGTAATATCTAAACCAAATCCAAGCAAAAAGTCCTGATTTGATTCATTTATGTGAAGGATTGTTTTACCAGTGAACATATGGTGTGTTTCACCTTTAAAACCAGCTGGTACTTCTTTAGTGATTAATTTCCTTTGTTTCCAAACTTCCATATCATAAGCGCGGTTGATTTCAGCTATATGCTGCGGAAAAAAATCAAAAACTGTTTTTCCAATTAAATCATCCGTCTTTAAACCATGTATTTCACAGGCATTTCGATTGGCAAAAATGGTGCGTCCTTCTGGGTCTTCTAGAAATATATTGATAGGTAAAGCATCTAATACACTAAGATACAAAGATTCCTTAATGCGAATTTGCTTTTCTAATTCAAGATTTTTTTGCTTTAATCTTTCTATTTGTGAGCGCAGTAACTCGATATTGTCATTATTATGCTGGTTCCACTGTTCGTTCACAAATATCCACCTCAGTATTTATTTTAAATAATTATATTATAAGGATGTTAAATGTAACCAATCAAAATCTGAATTCTTCATGAAGATGTTAATATAAAAAACCACACTGTAATATGTAGTGTGGTTAACATTCATCAGTATCCTCATTTACTGAAACTGTTGGTAAATTAATTTTAAAACATGTACCTTTATTCAACTCGCTCTTTACATTCCAACGCCCGTTCATTTCCTTAATAATCTGAAGTGTAACCATTAAGCCTAGTCCTGTTCCTTTTTCCTTTGTCGAATAATACGGCAGTCCAATATTTTCAATCTGAGCTGCACTCATTCCTACACCATCATCTATGACGATAATTTCAACTTCTTGATTTTTTGATTTAACGGTAATACTGACTTTTCCGTCTGGACGAGCCGCTTCAATTGAATTTTTAATGATATTAATTAACAATTGTTGAAGTCGACTTGGATTTCCCATTACAAATGCAGAATGACTTGATTGAAAGTTAATTTGAACATTATTTATGTTGGCATACGAGATTAATGTATTTACAGACTTTGTTGCTAAATGTGAAACATCTATAAGTCTCGGCTGTTCAAGATCGTTATTTTTCCCAAGACTTAAATAATCGGAAATAATTTCATTTGCCCGATCTAGCTCATCTAAACATATTTGCATAAAAGCTTTCTCTTCTTGACTAATTGTTTTGGATTTAGTAAGCATTTGAATAAACCCACGAACACTTGTCATCGGATTTCTAATTTCATGCGCTACACTTGCAGCTACCTGACCGACAACTTGAAGCTTCTCATTCTTTTGAACTTCCTTTATTAATTGTTCTTTTTCAAGATATGACTCAATTAAATGAACGGCTAGCCATACAGTAATCGCATTAACTAATACAAAACCGGTATTAATTGTTAAATAGCTTTTAGTCATCTCCATGTTAAATAGGAAAGTGCCAATAATAGGCAATAGGAACGATAATATACTGATGAAAAAGACAGAAAAGGTTATCTTATGTTTTCGGTCCCAACTAAAATAATATCGAGGGAATCTCCATAAAAGCATAGTACCTAACAATAGCACTATATATGCCGCATACATGCCATGTCCACCAACGATAAAGCGAATGATTACATAAAAAATTGTAACAACAAACCCGACCGTATTCCCGCCATAAATAAACGCTAAAAACCACGGTACCATCCGTAAATCTAATATTATTCCATCGTCGATTTCAAACGCAAACATAAGACATAACAGCATCGTGGCTGAAAAAACAGTGATTCCATAAAATTTCAATTTCCTCTTAGGTTTTCGATTATTAATTAACGCTTGATACAATATGATCGGGAATAACACTACAAGCATTTGTATTAAGATATTTTCAATCTGTAACACCATATATTTACCTCTAACTTCTTATACTAATAAACTTCCTCTCTAATAATACTTCGTTTTAACTATTACTTAAAGTGAAATTTTTGGAATAGGATATAATTGGTAATTGTTATTAACAATATATCAAAGTATAGCTTGGAGTTTATTTAGTACATAATCAATTTCAGCTCTTGTTGAATATATTCCTAGACTAAAACGAATGGTTCCCATTCCAATATGCTCTGGCACTTTCATTTCCTTCAAAACTAACGATAAATCAATATGTCCTGAATGACAGGCTGATCCAGTTGATGCTGCAATTTCAGGCATGGAATCAAGTATCGCTTGACCTGATTTATGAACAAAACTAACATTTAATGTATTGGGCAGCTTTAATTTCGGATGTCCATTTAATACCACTTGATCACCTAGGATATTCTTTAATTCCAGCCAAAAATAATCCGATAATTCATTTATTTGACTGTTTGCCAGGTTTCTTTGAGCTAGTTCACACGCCTTGCCTAAACCCACGGCCAATATCGTACTTTCCGTTCCAGCCCTTTTTGCGAATTCATGTCCAGCACCATGAATCAACGGTTCAATCTCAAGCCCATCGCGAATATATAAGGCACCAATACCTTTTGGTGCATAGAGTTTGTGTCCAGCAACCGTTAATAAGTCGACACCAAGGTCTTCAACATTAACCGGAACCTTTCCAACTGATTGTGAAGCATCAGTGTGAAATGGAATACCATAGCGCTTGGCGATTTTCCCAATCTCTTTTATTGGTTGAAGTGTACCGACCTCATTATTTGAATGCATAATAGATATCAAAATGGTCTCTTTTGTAATGGCTTTTTCAATTTCCTCCGGTGAAACTCTCCCATATTGATCTACATCAACATATGTTATGTTAGCTCCAATACCTTCAAGAAATTTACAGGGATTAAGAATGGCAGGATGTTCTATTTTGGAGGTAATGATGTGCTTTCCTTTATTTTGTTGCTTAAAATAGATTCCTTTTAATGCGAAATTATTCGACTCACTTCCACCGCTCGTAAAAATAATTTCATGCGGGTTACAGGATAACAAGTCAGCCACCTGTTCTCTGGCTTGATTCAGCAATTTTTTTAGCGGTGTACCAGCCCAATGGATTGCAGATGGGTTACCGAAATAATCTGACAATAGTGGTGTCATAACATCAATCACTTCGTGAGCAATCGGTGTACTAGCGTTGTAGTCTAAATAGATATGTTTTTCCAAGTATCGTCCCACCTTTAGCAGAGTTAATATTCAATACATTCATTTTGAAAGAACCTAATGTCATAATCAAGTAAAATACTTAAACAAAAAGAGCCTCCTATTGCTATTATTTAGCAATAGGAGGCTCAATTATCTATAAAAATAGAAAAGACCCTTAATGAAGGGCCATGTTAATTGAACTTATTATTAGACTTACTTCTTTTTTTCTGAGTTGCAATCAGTACAAACTCCATACCAAGTTTTTACACCATTAACATTTCCAACAGCCGCAATTTCCTTACCGCACTCTTGGCAAATAATTGTTCCTTGCTTTACGATTGTTTGAGTACTCACCCATCTCACTCCTTATTAAACTAGTGTTTTTACAACATTCCACAAAAACCGTCCTATTTTCGTTTTAATAGAGTAACACATTTGAGTTAATATTTTATAAAGTATGTCTTATTTCTACTTTAGTATAACACATTGCTCCGAAAACTCCAGTTGTTATTTCAAAAAAAATTGCCAAGGATTGATAGTCCTTGACAAAATGTTCATCATAATTTAAATGACAGAGACATTACAGATTAAAGTAGATTCAATACCGCAAAAAAGTGACAAGCTGTACCTGCTAAAACAAATATATGCCAAACAGCGTGATGGTGAGTAAAAAGCTTCCACATATAAAAAACTGCCCCAATTGTATAACACAATCCACCACTTACCAATAACCAAAATGCGGATGGATGAAGGTTAGTTACTAATTCATTCCAGGCAAACACGATTAACCAGCCCATAAGGACGTAGAGACCTGTTGAGGTAAACAAATATTTTTTAACAAAGAAAGATTTAAAGATAGTACCACCAACAGCTAACCCCCACACAATACCAAACAAAGTCCAACCGAGCCAGCCTTTTACAGCAATAAACATAAACGGCGTATATGTTCCGGCAATGAAGAAATAAATTGCCGAATGATCCATGATTTCAAAAAAATCCTTTGCCCTGCCTGGTCGAAGCGAATGAACAAGTGTTGATGAGGTATATAATAGGACCATTGTAACGCCAAACAAAGTAAAACTTACAACATGCCAAGCGTTTCCATAAAGTGAGGCAAAAACAATTAAAATAACAAGTGCTGCCACGCTTAAAAGTGCCCCTAATCCATGAGTAATTGCATTTGATATTTCTTCTGCTTTTGAAAAGCTATGAGTATCGGCCAAATTGTAACTTCCTTTCAATAAAATATTCGCCCGTTAGTAACAAATATTAAAATCATAATAATATTAATTATACACAATGCTTTTATATTGTAACACAGAAGAATGACTGTCATAAAAACAGTCATTCTTGTTTTTTCTATAAAAACCTAAAATCGTTATCCCGGAAAATTACCTTTCTTAACTTCCTCATTGTACCACTCTGTATGATGATTTTTCGCCCACCAGGCTGGTACAATTCCTGTTATGATTCCGGTAATACTTGGTCTCATATTTTTGTTCACGACTCCCAAATAAATATGACCCACAACAATTGCTGCTGCAATACCATAGCCAACATTATGGAGAAAATAGCCCCATTGTACAACTTCCTTCGGATAGTTCTGTGGATTCCACATAACGATTCCAGAACCAATAATAATTATCGCACAGACAATCTGAATCATCGAATTGATTTTTTCTCCTGCATTGAAAAATGTTTGTGGTATATGCCTGTATTTCAATCCAATTAATTCTTTTCCTGTCTTCTTCAAAAATTCGAAATCCCTTTTTTTCCAAGTCACCATTTCTTTAAGCCATCGAAAAAAACCTTTAGGGTCAAAAATCAACCATATTAAAGTTGGAGTCATAAAAGCAACTGCAAACACTCGGTGCAACAAACGAGCTATTTCCGGACCGCCGAACACAGGGTAGAGCCAATCAAAAAACTCGGTATACATTGGTAATGCTGTAATGTACAAGGTGATAAAGGAAATGGCATTTACGGCATGTGCAGCAACAAATCCATGCGAAAATCGGCTCACTTAAGCATCCTTGTCCATATCTTTCACCCCCTTACACAAGAATGTTGTCAATATTATTTTTCCTCACTTTTCGATATACTAAAAAAGGCTCTTTGAATGCAAGTGAATGCAACAAAGAGCCTTAGATGTCCTTACCTATATTTTTATCATATTACAAAATATAGGTGAAACATGCCACTTTTTATTCATCATCTAACTGTTAAACTAATACTTTCTGAACCTCTTTATCCACCTTATTCGTCACAATAGATTCCAAGACATAAGCATGTTCAAAACCGTCTTTAATCGCATTTGTAATGGAGCCTGGATTAATCGCATCACCAATGACAAAAACATTTTCAAAATGCTGTTTATATAATTCTTCTAATGGATTATAGGATTCTGTTCCCATAGAAAAAACGAAATAATCAAGATTGATTTCTGAATGTTGGCCATTTTCATCACTTACGATGACAGACTGAGGATGAATCTCAACAACTTCTTTACCTTCAATGATATTTACGTTTTCATTCTTCAATCGATTTAAAAGCATCGCTCTTGTATGTGGAGTAACCTTACTTCCTGTTTCAGTAGGTACTTCAATTAAAGTCACATCGTTTCCTTGTTTAGCAAGCTGTCCTGTTATACTGTAGCAAACCATACCGCTACCCATGACAACCATTTTTTTGTTCACAAATTCTTTTCTTTCTAACAATACATCTTCGTAATCACAAACATTTGGAAGGTTATGACCGATGATGTTCGGAATGATTGGCTTTGCACCCGTTGCAATAAATACCGCATATGGTTTTAGGTCATTTATCGCTTCAAAAGATGCTTCAGTATTAAAGCGAACATCTACGTTCAAGCGCTTCATTTCATTACAATGGTAATCAATCATCCAATTCATTTTTTCTTTTGCTGTAGGATGTTTTACGAGGTTCAATTGTCCGCCTAGTTTTGAATCCTTTTCAAAAATTGTTACATCATAGCCTTTTAAGCGAAGAACACGGGCAGTTTCCATTCCACCTGGTCCACCGCCAACAATTGCGACATGACGTTTTTCTTCAATTTTGTGAATCTCTTTAAACTCTAACTCTCGGCCAGCTCTAATATTTAACGAGCACTTAATATGACCTGGATTTCTAGTACAGTTGAGACAGTTAATACATTTTCTAATTTCTGATTCGCGCCCCTCTAAGGCTTTCTTCGCCCATTCGGGGTCAGCAATATGTCCACGGCCCATCGCAATGAAATCAGCTTTCCCTGCTGCTAAAATTCCTTCAGCAAATTCTGGTTCACGAATAGTCCCTACCGCCACTACTGGGATACTTACCACTTGCTTTACCGCTTCGGCAAGCGGAACGCGCCAGCCTTGCTCAAACATCATTGATTCTACCATTTTATCCATAGAATTATAGTTTCCACAGCTTGCGTGAATCGCATCATAACCAACTTCTTCTAGATAACGGGCTACTTTCTGACTTAGTTCGATTGTAAGTCCGCCTTCTTTTTCATACTCATCTACACTTATTCGAATCGAAACCGGGAAGTCTTGGCCACATTTAGCCTTAATCCCTTCGACTATTTCCTTAGAAAACCTCATTCTATTTTTAAAACTGCCACCGTACTCATCGGTACGCAGATTAGTACCAGGACTCATAAATTGATTAATTAAATAGCCGTGAGCACCATGAAGCTCGACTCCATCAACGCCAGCCATTTTACAGCGAAGCGCTCCCATCACAAACTGGTTTACAATTCCTTTTACCTCTTCAGTCGTTAATTCACGAGGTACCTCACCGATTGCAGCACAGGCAACTGGACTTGGAGCAACAATTTGCTGACCATTCAATGTATAAGAAGTTGTTTCACGGCCAGGATGCTGTAATTGCACAAAAATTTTAGCACCGTATTTATGAACCGCGTTCGCTAAGCGATAAAATCCAGGTAAGAAACGATCTTCATCAATACGAAGCTGATTAAAATTTGCGCGGCCTAATTTATAATCAACAGAAGTATACTCGGTAATAATTAACCCCGTTCCGCCTTTGGCTCTTTCTTCATAATACGCAATAACATGATCGGTCATTTCACCATCTGGGCCCGCCAAGCCTGTACCCATTGCTGGCATAATAAGTCTGTTTCTTAAGGTTACTTGACCAATTTTTCCTTTTTCAAATAAATAACGATAGTTCATTATAATCCTCCTCTAAGTTTGCATGGCATTTCACAAACTATTCGAAAAAAAATTACCCCAATCGCTATTATAAATTAAACCATATTTATTTTTGTGATATAACAATGACAATTCCCTATATGCTCTGCTTTTAATATAATTATTACCATTTTGTACACAAAAGAAGGCTGACTCGATTGGAGTCAGCCGATTAATACATAATACTAAAGCGGTCTTTTATTTTTGATATTTTGATAATTTTTCAGTTAGCGGTCCTGCTGGTTTATCAGGTCTTCTTGTTTTTAAGTTTGAAGCCCAGGACACCCGTGATTTATATTTCTGACTGTATTCTTTATTCACCAATGATTGTAAACGCTCTCGATTTTTCTCTAACGATTCTTCTAATGATAGGAGACGACGAGTTGGGAAGGACAAACCTGCTAAGATTGTGGTGATTGTTGGATCGCCATCTGAAAGATATGTTCCTTCAAATAACTGGACGGGTTCACCGATTTTTTCAAAGATGGCCGGTGCATTTATTAACTTAGAAATGCGCTCAGGTCCATCATATATCAGTCCTGCACGAATCACTCCCATCGCTTCAACGGGACAAAAGATTGAATGTGCCCATGATTTCTGGACACTATTGGTAACCTCTGCAGTTGTCTTCTCACCTGTAATCGGAGTCGATGCAATAATCGTGACACCTCTCGTGTCGAGAATATTCAAGAGATCCGTTTCATCAAAGTTACCGAAATAGGAACTTTTTTGTGTTACTTTAATGATATGATTAATAGCTTCCATTACTTGCTGATTTGCAGCCATATAAATTTCCTGTTTACTGGATTGTGGGTTCATTTTTCTTACTTGATCATTGTCAACCAAAAACACAGAGGCTAAATTTTCTATTCTCGATAGCTCCTCAATACACTCTGCTGTATTAATACGGTTTCCAGCTAATACATTACGTTCTGGAATTACCGCAATTGCACCAATTTTTATGCCGGGGATCTGATCTGCTAGTATATCAATCAAAATTGGACTCATCCCCGAGCCGGTCCCGCCATCTGTAGAAAAGGCAACGAATAACGACTTAATATTTTTAAATGACCTCTTTACAAATTCAATCATTTCCTGATGATGGTCGTGAACTGCTCTTAATGCTAAAGCACGATCCTGCCCAGCCCCATTATAACCTGGTACAAAAAACTTCTTATCTACCTTTGTATTGACTGCACCATCACGCTTATTCGTATTGATAAGGGCGCTTTGAAAACCTAAGGCTGATGCGATTTCCGCAATATTTCCACCTGCCTGACCAACGCCTAAGATTCCTATTGACTTCATTTTATCCCCTCCTTATCTTATTAAATATTACTCATGATTTATGAAATTAGAATAAAGAAGATACATCCTGACAACTACATCACAGAAATTTATTTAAAATTGGATATGATAAAAAGAAAAAACAATTACCATCGAGGTGTTAGCAAGATGAAAAAATATGAACAGCAGCGAAGTTTCTTAAAATCAAACTTTCATGAATTTAAGAAAATGAAAACCGACAAACAAATTGGCCTTCTAAAACCTCCAATTGTTAAGGAATATTATTTGGATTCCAAAATTGTTACTCTACCAAAACCATGCAGCCAAGTAATCACGCAAGAAAATATATTCAACTGTATTGAAGAAAGAAGAAGTACAAGGTTTTATTCCGAGGAATGTTTAAGTATAGACGAATTATCCTATTTACTATGGGCAACGCAAGGAATCACCGGAACAAATAAAGCTGGTCTTACCCTTAGAACAGTGCCCTGCAGTGGAGCTACCCATACATTTGAAACCTATTTATTCATCATGCGTGTTGAGGGATTACAATCAGGAATTTATCGTTATCTTCCTATTGAACACAAGCTGCTATTTATGAATGAACTCGAAAATATTGAACAAAAAATTGATGCAATCACGTTAGAACAACCCTTTGTACCTAATTTCGCCAAGAAAGCAGCGGTTCTCTTTGCCTGGAGCACCATTCCGTATCGCTCTGAATGGAAATATGATACGACTGCACATAAAAAAATCTTAATAGACGTCGGCCATGTATGCCAAAATCTTTATTTAACGAGTGAATCAATTGGTGCTGGAGCCTGTGCGATTGGGATTTATGATCAAAAATTAATTGATGAAGTCCTAGAATTAGACGGTGAAGATGAGTTTGTTCTCTACTTAGGTGCAGTTGGTAAAAAACGGAATAAATTCCCCTCTTAGTCCTTTCCTAACATATTTATTAAGGCGATGGAATCGTTCAAGATTTCATCGCCTTTTTTGTAAATTTTTTTGGCACTATTATTCTTTGTACGAAGAAATTATTCTAAAAATAATAATAAATGAGATTGAAATATCCGTTAAATGAAATGCAGAATGATTGATTTTATGAATTAATACGTTTTAAACATTGGAATAACAATGATTGTGTAGTTTTTTTCGATAGTCTCCTTTAACGCAAAAAATATTCCTGCAGAAAGGTGGATGAAATGGACGAATCAAATCATTTATTAGGATTAACTCCAAGCGAGATTATAGACCTTGGAAACATCAGAGGATTATTTAAAAATGCAGATGAAGTAGTGAATAATGATAAGCATTCACTATTTCAGTTTTTTTCATCAGTAGATTCATATATGAAAAAATGCCAGAATCTTTTGATCTGGCATTTTTGTATGGTTCATTATTATTGATTTCCAGTTAATCCGTTGATATCAATGAATGGTGTAGCTCCACCTGTAACACTAGGTAGTTTTCCATCCCATTTCTGTAATGCTTTTTCTTGCACTTCAATTTGTTTTAATTGAATAAGTTCTGGAGTTACTTCTGCTTTCTTTAGCCTTAAACTTTCAGCTTCGGCTTGTGCTTGTGTAATCTGCTGCTCCGCCTCAATTTTAATTCTTTCTAAATCACGAGATGCTTTCAGTGCATTTTGTTCCGCAGTTTGTTTTTGTTCGATAGCTTTATTAAATTCCTCACTAAAAGCGAATTCTTTAATATTTATTTCTTCTAATTTCATGAAATATTTCGTTAGCTTTTCCTCTAGCATATCTTTCACTTTTGCAGAAACTTCCGGTCTTTTGGAAATAAGTTCTTCTGCAGTATATTGTGCGGTTACAGCTTTTAAAGCCTCTGCAATTGCGGGATCGATAATTCTTCCTTTATAATCCATCCCTAACTCTTGATAGAGTTTGTTCACAGCATTTGGATCAACTGAATAGTTAACAGCAACTGTTGCTGTTACAGTTTGGAGGTCTTTTGACGCAGCGGTTTGTGAACTTTCTTCTTTTTGAACACGCACCTCAATAACTTGTACAGATTGAATAAATGGAAGTTTAAAATGGAGTCCTTCATCAAGTACTTTTGACTTTACTTCTCCTAACTGTAAGAGGACACCTCGATGACCGGATTCAACAGTGGTAACAGAAAAGGCTAATAGAATGACAACTATTACACCTGCAACGCCTAGTGAAATCAGATTTTTTTTATTCATATGCTCCTCCTTTCATTATCTATTACTATACCACTCTATGATAAACAATTCATTTTTAGGTTAAAAATATTACAAAATATTTAACAGAAATATTTGTCTGCTTTGTGAAAGGTTATCTACGTTTTCCGCAAATTCTATCGGTTTTGATAAGATAGTACCATACAGAAAACTACATAATGATATTTTGATATATTTTTAAGTCGTTTAACTTAATTTAGATAGGGAGATATGTATGTCCTTAAAGAAAAACGTCATCCCTTTTATTAACAAAGACATCATACTTTTTATAATATTAGTTACACTTACCCTTTTGATTTCATCCTTAAATCTAAATATTGTCTATGGATTATCTTTTAATTTTACTAGTATTTTTATTTTTCTAATACTACGTCTATATGGATTACCATCCGCATTACTTACGACAATGTTAACTTTTTTATTTATCCCTCTCGAATCAATTTATATATCCTACAACATCATTTTAATTGGAGAAATGATCTTTGTTGGTGCATATTTCCATTACAAGAAAAAAGGAAAAATGATCATTATTGATTCATTCTTTTGGTTAACGATTGGACTAGTAACATTATTTGCGCTAAATAAAACCTATCTTGCTGGAGATGCGCTTTATTTTCAAATGTGTAAGGACATTCTTAATAGTTTATTTAATGTGTTAATTGCTGACATGCTGTTAGCTTATTTTCCCTTTTATAAAATAATCAAATTTAAAAAAATTAATAAAAATAACGTTTCCGTCCATCAGTTTTTAATTCACATGTCAATCGTGTTTATTCTTGTACCACTCTTCTTGAGTACATTTTTCAAGACATGGGAAACGCATGAGGAAATTATCATTACTACTAATCAAAAAGCAGAACTCATTTCAACTCAAATTCGAAACGAATTATACCTTTTGAAAAAAACTGACTCTATCACTGATGAACTCCAAACTACTTGGCTAAACAAGATTATTAAACATTACCAATCGGATGATTTTTCTATTGTTCTTACCGATAATCATAATAAAATTCTAACTCATAGTACCAATATGACTCCTAATAACGAGAAATACTATAATTGGAACAATATGTCAGAAGTAAAGAAAATCACGCCTACCTTTTATGAGGTACTGCCAAGGGAGCAGAATAATGATTTCCCACTATTGAAATGGCGTAGTGGTCATTTAGTATACATTGATTCCAATGATACATTACCCTTAAACATTTATATTCAATTCCCAATAGCACAATATCAGAATTTAATTTTTCAAGACTTCTTAATTAATCTAAAAGTTTCCATTCTTTTTTCTTTATTTACAATTATTTTTGTTCAAGTGATAAGTCATATATTTTTAAAAAACATCGAACAATTAACAACAGTCACAACAGGTCTGCCTAAAAAATTGTTCAAATTAGAAAAAATTGAATGGCCGCAAAGTATTATTTCTGAAATACGACTGTTAACAACAAATCTAAAAGCAATGACTCAAAAGCTTAATGAACTATTTCATGAAAGTATTGAAATGAATCGAATCCTGACCATACAAACGAAAAAATTAAAAACTTCGGAGCAAAAGCTACACCAATTAGCTTTTTATGATGTATTAACCAACCTACCAAACCGACTTCACTTTCAGAATTATGTTAAAGATCATATTTCTGGCACGTTAAAAGATTGTGAAAGGCTGGCAATCATTTTTATCGATTTGAATCAGTTTAAACAGGTTAATGATACACTAGGTCATGATGCAGGCGATACTTTGCTGCAACTAACAGCTGCGCGATTATGTAATTTAATAGAAGAAGACAGAATGGTGTTTCGTCTAAGCGGTGATGAATTTGTTGTCGTAGATAAAGTTTGCAACCGAAAAGATATCGATTTAACATTAACGAAAATCAAAACGGAATTTTCTTTACCGTTCCAAATTAACGGACACGTACTTTATATTTCAGCTAGTGTCGGTGTAAGTGTATTTCCTGAAGATGGTTGTGACCTGGATACATTGGTTAAATGTGCTGATATTGCCATGTACGTCTGTAAAGAAAACGGTAGTCATAGTGCGCAATATTTCCACGAATCAATGAAAGATAAGTTTCATGAACGTTTATACCTTGAAAACTCTTTACGAGCTGTGATTGCATCACGAGGACTAAAATTGTATTTTCAGCCGAAATTCAAAGGGAAGATGATAACTAGTCTCGAAGCATTATTGCGTTGGGAGGATGCGAATTTAGGTAATGTTCCACCTTCGACATTCATACCATTAGCCGAGGAAATTGGACTAATCTCAAAAATTGATGAATGGTCGTTATTGGAAGCTTGTAAGCAAATAAAACATTGGCAGGATCAATACCATATTTTTGTTCCTGTTTCAGTTAATATTTCAGCCAAAAACTTTCAAAATGATCATTTAATAACCATCATAAAAAAAGCATTATTTTTATCAGGCCTAGAAGCAAAATATTTAAAGCTCGAAATTACTGAGAGCGTTTTTATTAAAAATACAGATTATGTTGCAAACATCATTAGACAAATAAAAAGTCTTGGGGTCATGATCTCTATTGATGATTTCGGTAAAGGGTATTCTGCATTTATTCATTTACTCAAATTACCGATAGACGAAATTAAAATTGACAGACAATTCATAAAAGATATTGACCAGGATGAAAAAAAGAAATTGCTTGTCATGTCTTTAATTGAGTTAGCTCATGGCTTACAGTTAAATATTGTTGCAGAAGGAATAGAAACAAACTGCGAACGTGAGATGCTAATGATTCTAGGTTGTGACGAGTTACAAGGCTACTTGTTTAGCAAACCACTCAGTACAAGTAAAATGGAGACATTTTTACAGACAAAAACATTAAGGAAGCCAGTAATTGCTACGGTATAAGAAAATAATTACCTTGATTCCTCGAACAAAAAAGGAACCTAGGACAGAACTAAATCGTTCGCTATTAAAACCGAATGATTTTTATGGAGGAATATATTAAAGTTCAGTGTTGATTTTCATGTAGGTATGAGAATCTAAATAAGAGTAGAATTTCCCCTTATTGTATGTAAGTGGGTCTAAATGAGCTGAAATAAGAGTAGAATTTCCGCTTAACTACTACCCAAAAGACAAAATCAACT
Source organism: Bacillus marasmi (assembly GCF_902168435.1). Lineage (GTDB taxonomy): Bacteria > Bacillota > Bacilli > Bacillales > Cytobacillaceae > Bacillus_BU > Bacillus_BU marasmi. Next base: position 13,367 of record NZ_LR656173.1, on the reverse strand, counting down.
GATTGGAAAAACTCCCGTTATTATAATGGAAATATGGGTCTTTTCCAAAATAAGCGTAATTCTTCCGCTTATTTTCAAACACAAGGAAATCAACATTCGGGTTAAGAAACCTTCAAGCAAAAAAACTGCACTTAATGTGTGATCCAATCCACATTTATTTCAGGGTAGCTCTATAGTAAAAGGGAATTAAAAAATCGAACTATTAGGAAATTCTAAGTTAGAATTTCGCATGATAGTTCGGTTTTTTGTTTAGCTGAAATACTTATGTCCCAGCCTCATTATTATCATTAGAGGGTACAGCACGTTACACTACCCCTTTAATAGCGTTATAAATTGAACACCATGAACGCTTTGCATAGTAAACAGGAATTGACTGACTTTTAGCACGTTTCTTAATTACTGAGGTTAAATTATGATTGACGAAATCAGTTAAAACTAAAATACAACTAACCTTTTCAGGAAGCTCCTTTTTAACCATTTGTACCTTTCTTCCATCAATATGTAAAACTTCATTAAAGCCAACCGTTGTTAATTTTTCTGGAATACCACCCAAGTTATCTGCTCCTACGATTAATAATGATCTCATTCCTAGTACCCTCCAAGATATATAGTTTTATTTATGTTTGCTCCAGCTAGTTGCATCCAACAAGCCGTTAATTTGAACTTATGAATTTCTCAATTGATAATCGTTTTCATTTGATGTTTATATTTTAATTGATAATGATTATCAATGTCAATTCTTCTTTGGTAAATTATTTGAACAAATTGTAAACTCAATAAGACAACTACTGCTTCTGAGCGTTTAGTTACTTGACATCCATATTTTCCAGCAGTAGAATTTCTATGTACCTAAAATTTCTAGGTAGGTGAAATCATTGTTTAATCGAGAATTAGTGAAAGGAAGTACGTCCCTTATCCTATTGCAATTATTAAACGAGCGGGATATGTACGGCTATGAATTAGTAAAGGAACTAGAACATCGTAGCGAAAATGGTTTAAGTGTCAAGGAAGGAACATTATATCCTGCCCTTCATAAGCTTGAAAAACAGGAATATATAGAATGTTATTGGCAAGAACAGGAAAAAGGTCCCGCGCGAAAGTATTATCGAATCACTGCAGCTGGAAAAGAACTTCTTAATGAAAAAACCAAAGAATGGCAGGAATTTGTTAAAGTTATGAACAAGGTGATAGGGAGACCGAATCATGGTGCAGTCAAAGAATGAATTTATAGCCAAGCTTCGTAAGGAACTAACAAATCATCAGGATTGTGAATCAATATTACTTGAATACGAGACACATATCGACGAAATCCTTCTTGAAACTAATAACAAAAGTACCGAGGTAGAGATAATGGAAGTGATTACCTCACGTCTCGGTACTCCTGAGGAAATTGCAAAAGCATGGCGTGATGAACTCACAGTTACCCCAAGTAGCATGAAATGGTTATTTGTCGCCATGAATATTTTATTCTTTGGTGGGGGGAGTTTATTGACCATTGCCCATAATTTATATGAATGGAATTGGCTTTCGGTTGTTTGGAGCAGATTGACGGCAGTTCCTGTAATTATCGCTATTGTATATATGTTTTTTTGGGCGTTATTAGGCTATGAAATTGGTAAAGGCTTTGGCCATGGTGGGAGAAAACTATTAAACAAGACTTTCTTTGCTGCTTTAATCCCAAATCTCTGTCTCATGATCCTAACACTTTTGAAGATTATTCCTCATTCCTGGTTTGAACCATTACTATCTAAAAGCTTTATTATTTTATGCATCGTTTTAACCATGATCCTTTATCCATTAACGTGGTTTGCTTATCTATGGGGAAAAAAAGCTTCGGTATAAGCGACTTTTTTTAATCATATACCTAGAGTAACTATATACATAGAATTTCTATTATGGGGTGAATAATTATGGAGCTTAAGTTAACAAAAACTGATTGGATATTTTTTATTTTATGTTTGTTGCTAGGAGTCACAGCTGAGGAAAGCTTTTTTCGTGGTGAAGTAGGTATTTCCTATATTGTCTTTACGGCTGTATTTTATGGAGTGTTCTTCTGGCGATTTCGTGGATTCCCTTTTTCACACCAACGCTTTGGATACCTGTTGCTGATATGCATATGGATTCTAGGCATTAGTTTTTTTATTCATGATAATCAATTTTTTAATGTTTTGAATGTATTAGTGATTCCTTCCTTGGTCATTTTTCAGCTTATCCTTATGACGAGCCAAAAAACTATTAAATGGAACAAGGCGACCTTTCTCCTATACATTTTTTCAAGACTCGTTCAATCGATAAAATATAATCTACGATTCGCCTCGACTTTATCGAAAATAATAAAACAGAGTGTAAACGAGGATAAATATGTTTTATGGAAAAAAATCGCCATCGGTTTGATTATCTCTGCGCCAGTCTTATTTGTCATCATCAGTTTACTCATGTCCGCTGATTCACAATTTGAACGAATGATGGGGGACATCCCAAAACTGTTCGAAATCATTAATATGGAAGATTTTATGAGATTTGTCATTGTGCTCATTTATACTTTTGTGTTTTTTGGATTACTTCAGGTAATTTTCCAGAAGCAAATTAGTGCTATCATCAACGACAAAAAAACAACGCTAAACATTGACGCAGTTATTAGTATCACAGTATTGATATTAATCAATATTGTGTATATATTGTTTACGATTGTTCAATTTAAATATTTTTTCAGTGGCTCCTTACAAGGAGATTTAACTTATGCTGAATATGCTCGAAAGGGCTTTTTCGAACTGCTTTTTGCAACATTAATCAATTTATCTATTACTGTGTTAATCCTTCAATTCGTGAAACCAGCTTCATTATTCATTAAGAGATTCATCCAGGTCTTATTAACAACGCTGATCCTTTCTAGTGGTGTTATGCTTGTTTCCGCTTTTATACGTCTAAATCTGTACGAGGAAGCCTATGGGTTTACTTTGATAAGAGTATTAGCTCATTCGTTTATGATTTTTCTAGTATTAATTTATTTGTATACATTGTTTAAAATCTGGATTGAAAAGCTATCTCTATTTCACTTTTACTTTATTAGTTCTCTGCTTTATTACACGGGCATGAACTTGATTGATGTGGAAAAATTTGTTGTTGAAAAAAACTTAAATCGTTACGACCAAACGGGGAAAATTGATCATATTTACTTAAACAGCTTATCCTATTCCGGAATATTGGGATTGATTGAGCTTCATGAGAAAAACAGTAATATCCCCGAAGTAAAACAAATACTTCTTGAAAGAAAAGAGCAGTTTAGCAATGATGACTTTAGCTGGCAATCCTATAACCTAAAAAGGGAGTATGTGTTAGATAGGCTAAAGACAATAAATATTAAGGAATAAGCACTTATACATGTTCATAAGAAAAGGAGGACAATCTCTTCAGATTGCCCTCCTTTTTGAAATTATTTATTTTGGTGCATGTTGATTTGCGATTAGTTCTCCAAATGGGCTTACAAAAGCTCGTTCTGTTGACTTTGTTTCACGGTTTAGTGGAAGTTTTGGAAATAGTAATTCAGCTGTTCGGTAAGCTTCCTCTAAATGTGGATACCCTGATAGAACAAAAGTTTCTATTCCAATATCTGCATATTCCTTCATTCTAGCTGCCACTTGATCTGGGTTTCCCACTAATGCAGTACCAGCTCCGCCGCGAACTAGGCCAACTCCAGCCCATAGATTTGGGCTTACTTCTAGATTGGAACGATCTCCATTGTTCAGTTTCGTCATTAATTTTTGACTTTCAGAATCCATCCTAGCAAAGATTTTTTGGGCAGCCTCGATAGACTCCTCATCAACAAATTGAATTAATTCATCTGCTGCCTGCCAAGCCTCTTCCTCAGTTTCACGAACAATGACATGAACACGTAAACCAAACCGAACAGTCCGTCCTTTCTCTTTAGCAAGCTTCTTAATTTTATTAATTTTCTCAGCAACCTGTGCAGGTGGTTCACCCCAGGTTAAATACACATCAATATGCTCGGCAACTACGTCTAATGCTGATTTTGATGAGCCGCCAAAATATAATGGAGGATGTGGCTCTTGAACAGACGGATATAGCAGTTGACCTCCTTCAACACTTAAATGCTCTCCATGAAAGTCAACCTCACCACCTTCAAAAAGCTGCTTCCAAATCGTTAGAAATTCATCTGTTTGATCATAACGAGCATCATGATCTAGAAATTGACCATCCCCTGCTAATTCAACTGGATCTCCACCAGCAACAACATTAATGAGCAATCTGCCATTTGAAAATCGATCTAATGTTGCAGCCATTCTAGCGGCGAAGCTTGGTGCCATCAAACCTGGACGTACTGCAACAAGGAATTTGAGCTTTTCGGTTACTGATAATAATGTAGAAGCCACAATCCATGAATCCTCGCACGACTTTCCAGTTGGGATTAACACTCCACTATAACCTAGTTCATCGACTGCCTGCGCGATTTGTTTGCAGTATGAATAATTGACAGGTCTTGCTCCCTTACTAGTTCCTAAATATCTTCCATCTCCATGTGTAGGAATAAACCAAAAAATCTCCATTGCTATCTTTCCCTTCAATTTATATTTATCCCATATTCATATAATTGTTACACAAAGAACTACTTTGTTTTATTGAATACTAGCTTCTAATTCATAAGCCTGTGACCAAGATTTCCCCATTATTTTATTCAAAATTTGACTGACTAGCTTTGTGAACTGTGGGTTTTCACGACGACGAGGATACGGTAATCGAATTGGTAAATCCAACTCAATCTTGCCTTCTTCTATTAAAATTACCCGAGTTGCTAGCGCCACAGCCTCCTCTACATCATGTGTCACTAATAATGCTGTTAATTGTTGATCTCTCCATAGGTTTACAATTAAATCATGCATTTCTAACCTAGTTAACGCATCAAGTGCCCCAAGTGGTTCGTCTAATAGCAATAATTCCGGTTGATGTATTAGCGCTCTGGCCAGTGCCACTCTTTGCTTTTGTCCACCTGACAACTGTGCTGGCCAGGCATTAGTTTTATCTGACAACCCGACCTGTTCTAGCAATTTTGGTATTAGAGCTTTCTGCTCATCACTTTTTAATCCGAGCGCCACATTGTCAAATACCTTTTTCCACGGCAGTAGCCGTCCATCCTGGAACATGATTTTTGCTAATGGATTTATTCCTTTCAAATCCTTCCCATTTATAACTAAGTTGCCTGAGCTGACTAAATCTAAGCCAGCCATCAGCCTTAATAAGGTGCTTTTTCCGCAACCACTTTTTCCTACAATAGCAATAAAATCACCCTGGTTTACTTTTAAATTAATTCCTTTTAATACTTCTTTTCCATCAAACTGTTTCGCGACGTTTGTAAGCTCAAGAATTGTTTCTTGTTTAGCCATCCTACTAACCTCCGATCATTTCTGATGACTTGGATGCCATTTTAAAAATCTATTTTCAGCCATCTTTGCTGCTACATCAGACAGCTTACCTAGCACTGCATACAAAATGATACTTAGAACAACAACATCAAGCTGCATAAACTCCCTTGCATTCATGGCCATATAACCTATCCCGGAATCCGCTGCAATTGTTTCAGCGACGATGAGTGTAACCCATGTAATTCCAAGCGCAAAACGTGCTCCTACTAAGATTGAAGGTAATGCCGCTGGAAATATAATATGCCAAAACAAGGAAAAACCCTTTAGATCATATATATACGCCATTTCAATAAGTGAACGATCTATTGACCGTATTCCATGGTACGTATTTAAATAAATCGGAAAGAATGTCCCGAGTGCGACAAGAAACAGCTTCGCCTCTTCACCAATTCCGAACCAGAGAATGACAATCGGGATTAAGGCTAGATGCGGAATATTACGTATCATTTGAATTGAAGAGTCCAGAATGCTCTCTGAGATTTTTGAAATTCCATTAACCAAGCCTAAAATAAAGCCAATTCCCCCACCAATGATAAATCCAAAAATGGCCCGTTTCGTACTAGTCCAAACGTCTGTATATAACTGTCCACTTATCGTCAACTCCACTGCTGCAGATACAATATCAACTGGATTTGGTAATATCCTTGCAGATAACACTCCTAATGATGAACATAATTGCCAAACACTAATTAACATTACGGGGAGAATCCATGGCAGCAACTGTTTCCATTTCATCGCACTTCCCACCTTTATTCTTTTGATTGTATTTTCGCTTCAGAGGTATCTATTTTCTTAGGAATCAACTTTAACTCGAAAAATTTATTTGCAATTAGCTGTTGGTCCAAAATTTCTCTTTCGGTAATGTTTTGAATTCCATATGATCTCCGGCTTAGAACAACATCTAATGTTTCTTTTTCCATCCCAATTTGTGGTGCTAAAAATTCTGCTGCTTCCTTTTTATTGCCTTCAACCCATTGTTCTGCTTTAGCAATTTCCTCATATAAAACCTCAAGTACTTCTTGATTTTCATTCGCAAAAGACACTGTTGCTAGGAAAAACTCGCGATTCTTAACTAGATCTGTGCCGTCAAAAAGGATCCTTGCACCTATTTTCCGTTCAGCCTCAGCTAAAAAAGGGTCCCAGATTACCCAAGCGTCCACAACACCTTTTTCAAATGCAGCTCTAGCATCTGAAGGAGGTAAAAATGCTGTTTCAACATCTTCATACTTTAAACCATTTTTCTCTAATGCTTTTACAAGTAAGTAGTGAACGTTTGAACCTTTATTTAAAGCGATTTTTTTCCCTTTTAAATCTTTTATGCTCTTAATTGGTGAATCCTTGGGGACAACAAGTGCCTCACCCTTTGGATTTTCTGGTTCGTTCGCAAAGTACACTAAAGGTGCTCCTGCAGCCTGTGCAAATATAGGAGGCGCTTCACCTGTATGACCGAAATCAAGACTGCCCACATTTAAAGCTTCAAGGAGTTGGGGGCCACCAGGGAACTCAGTCCATTCTACTTTAACCCCTAATGACTTTAATTCTTTTTCTAGTGTCCCTTGTGCTTTTAAAAAATTAAGTGTGCCGAATTTTTGATAGCCAATCCGAATAGTATTTGCTGCCTTTTCAGTCTGTGTTTTTTCTGTAGATTGCTTTTCACTACTGCACGCACTTAATAAAACTAAGAATAATATCGAAATGGTAACAATAGTCAGTTTTGCAGTTTTACTTGCCATTAAACTTTCCTCCTGTTGCGATAACATTAATAAATTAGTGTGACTTGCCTTCCAACAACTCCAGTCATCTGGTGGTCATATGCGCAACCCAATGCAATTAAATGTATTGGATAACTAGGAATTAAGAAAATAAAAAAGGTCCCTAACTTTACTTTACGCGTAAAGTTAAGGACCTTCGGATGTCCGATCGGTCAGAATATTTTCTTGTTAATAATCATAATGAAGTTGGATAAATGTGTCAATAACTTTTTTGACTTTTTCAAAAGTTAATTACTCATATAATCCCACAGTTTATTTTAAAAGGAAAATTAAATATCCTTAAACAAGATCTTGAGTAATTGTGGTAAGCTGTTCTGCTGAAGTTGCCACCTGATCAAAAGCCTCACCCATCTCGTTGACAACATTTCCCAAACACTCTAGCTCATCTTTAATATTATGATGTTGTGTCATCGTTTCACCCATCGTATGTAATATTTGCTCAAAATGCTTTTCAGTTTCATGCATGTTGTCAGTACCTCTTTGAACCTCAAGCCTAATTTGCTCTAAGGAACTGGTTAAATCCTGAACTTGCTTATTTGTGTTTTTTATAAGATTTGATACATCCTTCACGGAGTTTTTAGTTTTCTCCGATAGTTTTCTTACCTCCCCTGCTACAACAGCAAAACCTAGTCCTGCGTCCCCAGCTCTCGCTGCTTCAATTGCCGCATTTAAGGATAATAAGTTTGTCTGATCCGCAATCCCCTTAACAATACTTACTATTTCCTCCATTTGTTTAGAAATATCCAGCAGTACCCCAACATCATGTGAAATATCATCTACAGATTGGTAAATATTGGTCATATTTGTCGTTTGATTTTTTAATTGTTCCTTTCCCTTTTCAGCCCGTTCCTGTGCTAAAAGAGCTAAATCTGTTCCTGTGTTGGCAAGAACAACCATTTCATTTGATTGCTTAATCAATTGATGGAAATTCACATTCGTTTGCTCTGAAATAGAGGCTAAATTTTGTGCTGCATTCGCAACATGATCACGAACCGATTTTTTTTGCTCTTCGGATTCCATTTTGATACGATTTGTTTCTGCGTCATAAGCCTCCAACACCAATTGCTGCTCCAAATTGATAAGTTTTGAGACCGCTTTAATGACAGACATAGCCTCATGTTTATCATGAAAATGCTGATCTATTAAGGTTAGCAAAGAGGAAAACATATTTTGAAATGAACAAATATACCACTTTGTTTCTAATCCAATCATCACATGCATTTTTGCGATTTTTATTCTTTTAGCTAGGAATATTTCATCAATTTCACCATTAAACATCTCAATAAGATGTAGTTTTAACGTTTTTTTTAATCTCATAATACTACTATGTTTGTTTATAATCTCAAGTAAGCTTGGTTGAACTTCAAGATTTTTATAAAAGTCATCAACAGTTTTCTCAGCCTTTTCTATAACATAGGGCTGAAGCTTATGTATTAGCTTTAAATCTTCAGTTGTTAATTCTATCATCCTCATTTGCTTTTCAATATCATTTCGATTAATTAATGGTAATCCGTCCTGAGTAAGTGCACTTGAAGATGTTAACTTTACAGGATAAATCATCATACATCCCCCTTAGTTGGAATAGTAAAACATTCCATTTCAATCTCTATTATATACGTATTTACATATATTAGAATAATAATTTGCGCTTTTTGGCTATGATTTCCATTAAAAAAGCTGGTTTACTAGGATTGGTTTAGCCTATTAATAATGTTATGATAATTAGGGGTGGTAAATAATGGAATTGTTTGGTAGAAGCTTTAAAGAGTTTGAATTTGAATTGTTTTCTATAAGTCATTTCGTTATTATTGCATTGTTATTTCTAGGTGGATTCTTGCTATATGTTTTCCGGAACAATTTTCGTAAGGAGTTTCGGATTGGTGAAATATTCATTGCCGTTTCATTAATATTAATTGAATCAATCTATCATTATTGGATGTATATAAATGGAAGTTGGAATATCAGCCATGCACTTCCTTTAGAATTGTGTAGCATCAGCTTAATGTTAACAGTCCTTCTCCTTTTGACAGGAAAACGAATAGTATATGAAATCCTAATATTTACAGCGCTCCTAGGTGCTTCACAAGCTATTTTCACACCAATCGTTAATTACGATTTCCCACATTTTCGCTTCTTTCACTTTTTCTATACCCACTTAATGACAATTTGGGTTGCACTTTATTTTACTTGGGTAAAAGGTTATTCACCAACAATTTGGTCAGTCCTAAAACTATTTATCTTTTTAAACGTATTATTACCAATCATTTTAATCATTAATAAACAAGTAAATGGTAACTACCTTTTTCTTAGTAAAAAGCCAAAAGGCCCAAGCTTAATGGATGTACTTGGACCTTATCCTTGGTATATTCTATCCCTTGAAGGCTTACTCATAGGTTTAAGTTTGATAGTTTGGTTAATTTTTCGAAAAAAAAACAATAAAAATCCTGCGTTCTTAAAACAGGAGCACATGCACAACAATCTTGATGACTTTAGTTGATAAAACAGACAAATAATCAACCATATTATGTAAGTATCATTGAATGCGAGATTGTATATTGATACTATGAAGATTATCTTGATGGATCATGTTTTCAATTTGCAGCATTGAGGAGAACACGTGGATGAATGCTTCATGCAGTGTGGAACCTTCTGAAAAAATATCGTGGTAGTAATGAATATGTCTTAATATTTCTAGTCTTGCATCATTTTCAAAGTGATAAAAATCAATAACCGGAAAAGACAGCCCGCCTCCCAATGGCAATAATGTACCTGCGACTATTTCATCTGTTTTTGGAGGGCTTGCTAGTGGATCATAGATGAATACATTCTGAGTTTCAAGGGTGAGAATGTCCGTAACAATGATTATCCTATCATCATAAATATAGCCGATAAGATAAAATTTTGGTACTACCGTTGCGCAAGCCCGTAGCCAAGAGATAGCTAATGGCATTCTCGACAGCCTTGCATAATGATCTGATATATATTCCTCTACAACATTTCTATCTAACTGAAGGCTGATATCATAAAATAGTCGCCACCAAAATACATTTTCCTCCAAAACTTTTCGTTTATCTTCTTGCACTTCGTGGCTAACACTGAATTCCTTCAAGATTGTGTGATACTCATGATAATATCGTTGATAGGCATATTTCATAAAATCACTGAATACATCACCCACTAGTATCTCTTTAAGTTTCGATGAAAGTGGATAATCAATACGAAACACTTCTGATTTTATCGTGTTCTGTGCAAGTTCGACCACCTTTTCTTCCGATTGATACATTTCCAAGTGAATTCACATCCTCCGATTATGAATAGAAACACCTGTTTTACGACGTTCATGTTGTCTTTTTAGAATTGGATAAGCAATAATGGAAATAAATAATGCACTTACCGTATCCAAAATAAGATCCATCATCGTATCATATAAAGCTTCCCTACCTATTAATTGTGTACCGTCCACTAAGATAAATTTTTGCATATTTAACGAAAATACACCATCTGCGAAGAATTCATAAATCTCCCAAATTGTACCCGCTGCAACCGCGAAACAAAACGCAAAGAATGAAATGAAAAATGGGTTTAATTGAATACTTACTAGTTCCTCCTCATTCAAAAATCGGACTAAAATAATCCCTAAAAAACCCCCAGCACCGCACCACTAAACGCATGTAAAATACTATCCCAATATGGTATCAAATAATAAAAATTATGAACCTCTCCTAAATAAATTGCACAATATAAAAATATGAAGTAGATGATTTCAATAGGATCAGGTATATCAATTGATTTTTTCTTTTCAACAATTGAAGGGATCATCATCACAAAAATTCCCAGGACACATTGCAATAGCATGAGCGCATAATCGCTTTTCACCTTAGTCGTAACTAGATCTGAAGTTTCGGAAGGAGCCATACTCATCCGAAAAATTATGTAAATAATTGATAGAATTAAAGTTATAAATAAAAAAGCCCCGATTACCCTCTTGAAATCTATTTTCCTTCTTCTTCTTAATTCCATCTTAGTAGCCCCCTTCAAACCCCTAAACCAACCATACCTTTTATTAAAATACTAATCTTATTAAACCTCTTTCTATATCGAGCAGAAGATTCCTGCATAAAAATTTTGGAAAGACTGACATTGCCATGACAATTTTGAATTTACAATCAATTAAAGCAAGCTTTTCAAAACCAAACATTTAATAATTATCCTTTGATCCCCGGTTAAAAACATTATTTTTCTTTCCATAACAAAAAAAACAGCCAAAACGACTGTTTTTAAATAATGGGCCTAAATGGACTCGAACCATCGACCTCACGCTTATCAGGCGTGCGCTCTAACCAGCTGAGCTATAGGCCCATAAAATGGAGCGGGTGATGGGAATCGAACCCACAACAACAGCTTGGAAGGCTGTGGTTTTACCACTAAACTACACCCGCAGATGGAAAATGGCGGAGGAAGAGGGATTCGACCCCCCGCGCGGTTTAACCCGCCTGTCGGTTTTCAAGACCGATCCCTTCAGCCGGACTTGGGTATTCCTCCGTATTAAATGAATTAATATAAAAATAAATACTATTTTTCAATAAATATTTATTATTATTTTAGTAGCGGCGGAGGGGATCGAACCCCCGACCTTACGGGTATGAACCGTACGCTCTAGCCAGCTGAGCTACACCGCCATAATGATATTAAACTTTAAATTGGTGGAGCCTAGCGGGATCGAACCGCTGACCTCCTGCGTGCAAAGCAGGCGCTCTCCCAGCTGAGCTAAGGCCCCATAATGAAGTAATAATGGTCGGGAAGACAGGATTCGAACCTGCGACCCCTTGGTCCCAAACCAAGTGCTCTACCAAGCTGAGCTACTTCCCGATATAGTTGTCAGAGGTCAGGCGTTAGATGTCAGAATCTTAGAATTGCATCGAAGCTTTTCTTTCAATCTGACTTCTTACTTCTGATTTCTCACTTATAGAAATGGCGCGCCCGAAAGGAGTCGAACCCATAACCTTCTGATCCGTAGTCAGACGCTCTATCCAATTGAGCTACGGGCGCATTTATTAAAGATGGTGCCGAGGACCGGAATCGAACCGGTACGGTAGTCACCTACCGCAGGATTTTAAGTCCTGTGCGTCTGCCAGTTCCGCCACCCCGGCTAGTTGATAGTGCGGGTGAAGGGAGTCGAACCCCCACGCCTTGCGGCGCTAGATCCTAAGTCTAGTGCGTCTGCCAATTCCGCCACACCCGCAAGTGTTAGATGTCAGAGGTCAGATGTGGGATGTCAGAATCTTAGTTGTGCTTTGAAGCAAAACATATATTCTAACTTCATTCTTCTGAGTTCTCACTTCTAGAATAGTAAGCCTTGAATAACTCGAACCTTTGAGCCTCTGATTAAAAGTAATAGGTTACAATAAATGAGTTATTGACTTAAAAAATGGTGCCGGCTAGAGGACTTGAACCCCCAACCTACTGATTACAAGTCAGTTGCTCTACCAATTGAGCTAAACCGGCATGGTGGAGGATGACGGGCTCGAACCGCCGACCCTCTGCTTGTAAGGCAGATGCTCTCCCAGCTGAGCTAATCCTCCATTATGTAACAGCCCGGCAGCGTCCTACTCTCACAGGGGGAGATCCCCCAACTACCATCGGCGCTGAGAAGCTTAACTTCCGTGTTCGGTATGGGAACGGGTGTGACCTTCTCGCTATCGCCACCAGACTATTTTGTTAGAGAACTTCGTTCTCTCAAAACTAGATAATGAAGAAGAAATGAATTTATGATAATCACCTAAATTTGTCCAGCTACAGCTCCTAGCTTTTCGGTCATTTCAATCCGTCCCTACAAATCCAAAACCAGGTTTTGCAGTGCCGGCTCTCCAATGCCTTCAAAGCTGAACAGTCGCCTTCGCTTTTCGTTTTGTCCAGCTACAGCGTCTAGAAATTCGCGTGCTTCAACTCCTCCTTCAGAAGCAAAGAACGCTTCTTTCGTCGGAGTCTCCAGCCCGTTCATTTCTGAACGAGACGCTTCCGCTTTTCGTTTTGGTTAAGTCCTCGATCGATTAGTATCAGTCAGCTCCACATGTCGCCACGCTTCCACCTCTGACCTATCAACCTGATCATCTTTCAGGGATCTTACTAGCTTACGCTATGGGAAATCTCATCTTGA
>NZ_LR656194.1 GCF_902168435.1 Bacillus marasmi | reverse complement strand
AAGTTCTCTAACAAAATAGTCTGGTGGCGATAGCGAGAAGGTCACACCCGTTCCCATACCGAACACGGAAGTTAAGCTTCTCAGCGCCGATGGTAGTTGGGGGCTCTCCCCCTGTGAGAGTAGGACGTTGCCGGGCTGTTATGTTAACACATATACAAACAATATTATTTTTTATCGACGCGGGGTGGAGCAGCCCGGTAGCTCGTCGGGCTCATAACCCGAAGGTCGCAGGTTCAAATCCTGCCCCCGCAATAATCCATTAAAAAGCGAAATTATATTTCGTCTTTTTTTTTGCCTATTTTTCGGAGCATGGTTTGGAGTGCTAGTTAGGTCCAATTTACGCATAATGAATGTTAAAGTGCTATTAAGTGCTTATTTTATAGGATGATGCCGAAAATAAGTACTAAATGAGAGGTATTGAGTACGTTTTTTTTACGGCAACATCCAAAATAAACAATCAATTAGGGCTATTGAGTACGTATTTTCCAAGGCACCACCAAAATAAGCAATCAATAAGGGCTATTGAGTACTTAATTTCTAAGGCACCACCAAAAATAAGCAATCAATAAGGGTTATTGAGTACTTAATTTCCAAGGCACCACCCAAAATAAGCAATCAATAAGGGCTATTGAGTACGTATTTTCCAAGGCACCACCCAAAATAAGGAATCAATAAGGGTTATTGAGTACTTAATTTCCAAGGCACCACCCAAAATAAGCAATCAATAAGAGGTATTGAGTACGTATTTTCCAAGGTGCCACCGAAAATAAGCAATCAATAAGGGCTATTGATTACGTATTTTCCAAGGCACCACCCAAAATAAGCAATCAATAAGTGCTATTGGGTACGTATTTTTCAGAGCACCACCAAAATAAGCAATCAATAAGGGCTATTGATTACGTATTTTCCAAGGCACCACCCAAAATAAGCAATCAATAAGGGTTATTGATTACGTATTTTCCAAGGCGCCACCCAAAATAAGGAATCAATAAGGGTTATTGAGTACTTAATTTCCAAGGCACCACCCAAAATAAGCAATCAATAAGAGGTATTGAGTACGTATTTTCCAAGGTGCCACCGAAAATAAGCAATCAATAAGGGCTATTGATTACGTATTTTCCAAGGCACCACCAAAAATAAGCAATCAATAAGGGCAAAATTGAGTACTTATTTTCCAAAGCACCACCCAAAATAAACAATCAATAAGGGCAAAATTGAGTACTTATTTTCCAAAGCACCACCCAAAATAAACAATCAATAAGGGTTATTGAATACGTATTTTCCAAGGCACCACCAAAATAAGCAATCAATAAGGGCTATTGAGTACTTAATTTCCAAGGCACCACCAAAATAAGCAATCAATAAGGCGTATCGAGCACTTACTTTGCACGCTTTCACCGAAAATAAGTACTCAATATGTTTTTGCTTGAAACAATAAAATCATGTACACTACATATAGAATAATTTTCCTTAGGGCAAATCCTAAGGTTTTTTTGTAATAATAAGCTTTGGAAAATTAATAAACTTCTTAACCAAGAAAATGATGCTTACAACAGACTCAAAAATAAGGTGATAAATAATATGGGTGGATATCAATTCATTTCAAAAGAGCCCCAACATACATTAGAATTTGCAAAACGACTTGCAGAAAAGCTGCAGCCAGGGGATGTAATCGCGCTTGAAGGAGATTTAGGTGCGGGTAAAACAACATTTACTAAAGGCCTTGCAGTAGGATTAGGGGTTAGTCGAACAGTAAACAGCCCTACTTTTACTATCATTAAAGAATATCAAGGTCGATTACCGTTATACCACATGGATGTATATCGAGTGGAAGATTCCTTTGAAGACCTTGGCTTTGATGAATATTTTGAAGGAAATGGTGTAACAGTTGTAGAGTGGGCGCACTTAATAAAAGAGCAGTTACCTGAAGAGTTATTAACAATCTATCTTTACCATGAGGAAGAGCAATCACGGAAAATTGTTCTAGAGCCTCAAGGGACGCGTTACGAGCAATTATGTAAGGAGATCTTTTAATGAAGGTATTAGCAATTGATACTTCTAATTATGTTTTGGGAATCTCAATCATTGATGAAGAAAAAGTATTAGGTGAGTATGTTACCAATGTAAAAATTAATCATTCTGTTCGGGTGATGCCAGCGATAGAAAAATTAATGAAGGATTGCGAAATAACACCAGCAGACTTAACAAAAATTGTTGTGGCAAAAGGGCCGGGCTCATATACTGGCGTAAGAATTGGCGTGACGATTGCTAAAACTCTAGCTTGGTCTTTAAACATCCCATTAGTCGGTGTTTCAAGCTTAGCGATTCTTGCTGCCCCAACGGCGCGTTATTTTAATGGGATGGTCGCACCTATTTTTGATGCAAGACGTGGCCAAGTTTACACAGGGCTGTATCAGTATGAAAATGGTCAACTGACGTCAATCGTAAACGACCAATTAGTCTTATCAAAAGACTGGGCAGCGGAACTGAAGAACCGAGCAGAAAAAATCTTATTTGTTGGGAATGACCTACCAATTCATCGACAAACGATAGAGGACATTCTCGGGGAACAAGCTTTATTTGCAGAGGTAACTGAACAAAACCCAAGGCCTGCGGAATTGGCATTGTTAGGAAAAGATTTACCAGGTGAAGATATTCATTCGTTCGTGCCGAACTACATAAGACTTGCTGAAGCAGAAGCAAAATGGCTTGAGGCGAATAAAGGAAAGCAATAGTTTACAAGGGATGAGAAAAATGAACGGATCATTAACCTTTCGTTATATGGAAATAAAGGATATAGAGGACGTATTAACAATAGAGCATGAAAGCTTTTCTGCGCCATGGAGTCAGGAGGCTTTTGTTAATGAACTAATTAACAACAAGTTTGCTGTTTACATTGTGATAGAAGAGGACAATCGTGTCGTTGGCTATTGTGGTGTGTGGGTTATTGTTGATGAGGCGCATGTGACTAACATTGCGATTTTACCAGAGTACAGAGGGAAAAAGCTTGGTGAAGCTTTATTAAGAAAGGTCATTGACGTAACAAAACAACTAGGCGCAGAAAAAATGACCTTAGAAGTACGCGTAACTAATTATGTTGCGCAAGGATTGTATCGCAAGCTAGGTTTTATGGATGGGGCAATCCGCAAGGGCTACTATACAGATAACCAAGAAGACGCGCTAGTAATGTGGGTGAATTTATGAAAAAAGATCAATTAATTATTGGAATAGAGACTAGTTGTGATGAGACAGCTGTTGCGATTGTGAAGAACGGTCGTGACATCATTGCAAATGTTGTTGCTTCGCAAATTGAAAGTCATAAAAGATTTGGGGGCGTTGTCCCAGAAATCGCCTCTCGACATCATGTAGAGCAGGTTACGATTGTATTAGAGGAAGCGATGAGACAAGCTGAAATATCGTTTCAAGATATAGATGCAATTGCTGTTACAGAAGGACCGGGTTTAGTAGGGGCATTATTGATTGGTGTAAATGCTGCAAAGGCATTAGCGTTTGCTAACGGTATTCCTTTGGTAGGAGTCCATCATATTGCGGGTCACATTTATGCTAATCGCCTTGTAACTGAAATGAAATTTCCGCTTCTTGCTTTAGTGGTTTCCGGGGGGCACACTGAGTTGGTCTATATGAAGGGGCATGGCGATTTTCAGGTGATTGGTGAAACAAGAGATGATGCTGCTGGAGAAGCGTATGATAAAGTGGCAAGAGTATTAAGTATGCCATATCCAGGTGGCCCACATATTGATCGATTAGCACATGAAGGATCGCCAACGATTAAACTACCAAGAGCGTGGCTTGAAGAGGATTCCTATGATTTTAGTTTCAGTGGTCTTAAATCTGCGGTAATAAATACTGTTCATAATGCTGAACAACGTGGGGAAGTGATTGCTCCGGAAGACTTGGCGGCTAGCTTTCAAGAAAGTGTTGTTGAAGTATTAGTTACAAAGGCATTAAAAGCTGCAAAGCAATATGATGTGAAGCAAGTGTTGCTTGCTGGAGGAGTTGCAGCAAATAAGGGTTTAAGAAAGGCATTAACGGAAAGCTTTGCTGACCTGCCTGAAATTGAGCTTGTTATCCCACCATTATCACTATGTACAGATAATGCGGCCATGATTGCAGCAGTGGGAAGTGTCATGTTTGAAAAAGGAAAACGATCGGATCTTGCATTAAACGCGAATCCCGGCTTAGATATTGAAGGATAAATTTAATGAAAAGCTTATTCGACAAAAGCTATCCACAGTATAATAAATCACTTTTACTCTCCTGTTCGAAACAGGGGAGTATTTTTGTGGATAAATATCCCCAAGGTGTTAATAATGTGGATAAGTCGGACAAAAAATGTGGATAATGTGGAAAACCCCTGTGGATGTTGCGAAAATAGCTATTTCAATGTGAATAAAAATGTTAGTAAGTTTTGGATAACTTTGGTGGAGTCTTGATGAAATTTGTCGGAAGGTAGCGAAATAAACAAAGCATTAGTAAAATCAGAAATGATGTTACTAATGCTTGCTTACTTTATAATTCGAAATCAATATATGAAAATTAATAAAGTACTCATAAGCGTTTCATAAGTTCAAAACTCAATAAAAGCAAGGGAGAAATGAACTCATAAGCACTTCATAAGTTCAAAACTCAACAAAAAAAAGAGAGAAATGAACTCATGAGCGTTTCATAAGTTCAAAACTCAACAAAAGCAAGGGAGAAATGAACTCATAAGCGTTTCATAAGTTCAAAACTCAACAAAAAAAGAGAGAAATGAACTCATGAGCGTTTCATAAGTTCAAAACTCAAAAAAAGCAAGGGAGAAATGAACTCATAAGCGTTTCATAAGTTCAAAACTCAACAAATAAAAGAGAGAAATGAACTCATGAGCACTTCATAAGTTCAAAACTCAATAAAAGCAAGGGAGAAATGAACTCATGAGCACTTCATAAGTTCAAAACTCAACAAAAAAAAGGGAGAAGTGAACTCATGAGCACTTCATAAGTTCAAAACTCAACAAAAAAAAGAGAGAAATGAACTCATGAGCACTTCATAAGTTCAAAACTCAACAAAAGCAACAGATAAATCAACTCATGAAGAATTCTTTATTCAGCCAGTTCAGCCCACTCATCCATTAATTCTTCAAGCTCTGCCTTTGCAGCCTCAGATTGTGAGTTTATTTCACTAACCTTCTCATGATTTTGATATACCTCTGGGTCACAAAGCAGCTCCTCATTACTGGAAATCAACGCTTCCAGTACTTCGATTCTTGCTTCAATTTCTTCGAGGCGTCGTTTCCGTTGGCGTTCTAATTTTTTGGCTTCTTTATCTTGCTGATAATTGCTTTTAGCTGGAGTACTTTTGACAGTCTCGTTATTTCCCATGTCGGCAGCAGCTTCAAGTGCTTTTAATTCAGCTTGCTCAAGCTTTTTTTCCACAAAGTAATCATAATCGCCAAGGAATTGAACCGCACCATGTTTACTTAATTCGACGACTTTAGTAACGATTCGATTGATAAAATAACGATCATGGGAGACGAATAAAATCGTTCCAGGGTAATCGATTAATGCATTTTCTAGTACTTCTTTACTATCAAGATCGAGATGGTTCGTTGGCTCATCGAGAATGAGGAAATTGGCTTTTTGCATCATTAATTTTGCCAGTGCCAGTCTTGCCTTTTCGCCACCGCTCAAAGTGGAAACAATTTTTAAAACATCATCACCGGAAAATAAGAAATTCCCTAGTACGGTCCGTACCTCTTTCTCACTTTTTAAAGGATATTCATCCCATAATTCATTGAGGACGCGCTTATTGGAGGTTAATTCAGCCTGTTCCTGGTCGTAATATCCAATGGTGACGTTGGACCCAAATTGAAAATGCCCTTCTAACGGCTCCAGCTTTTGGACAATCGTTTTCAGTAAGGTTGATTTGCCAATTCCATTTGGTCCAACTAAAGCAATGCTTTCTCCGCGGGTAATTCGAAGAGAAATACTTTCGCTCACTTTCTCTGTACCATAACCAATTGCAATATTTTCAAGCTTTAAAACTTCATTTCCACTTTGTTTTTCAATATCAAAAGAGAATGATGCAGATTTTTCATCACCAAGCGGTCGGTCCATGACCTCCATCCGCTCCAGCTGCTTGCGACGGCTTTGCGCTCGTTTTGTCGTTGAGGCACGAGCTAGATTTCTCGCAACAAAGTCTTGGAGCTTGGCGATTTCATCCTGCTGCTTTTCAAATTGTTTCATTTCTCGTTCATAGTTCTCAGCCTTCTGCTGAAGATAGGCGCTATAATTTCCTGTAAATTTATTAATTTGCATACGTGATATTTCATAAACCTGATTAACAACCTTGTCCAAGAAATAGCGGTCATGAGATACGATTAGTATGGCACCTTCATATCCTTGGAGATAACCTTCCAACCAGGACAGTGTATCAATATCGAGATGGTTGGTTGGTTCGTCCAAAATAAGAATATCTGGTTTTGTTAATAATAGTTTACCAAGTGCTAAACGCGTCTTTTGGCCACCACTTAAACTGGAGATTTTCGTGGCATGATCAAATGTATGAAAGTTTAACCCATGCAAAACGGAACGGATATCTGCTTCATATTGATAGCCGCCCATATCCTTAAATTGGACCTGAAGCACATCGTATTCCTTTAATATTCTTTCGTAAGTGGCTGGATTATTAAAAACCTCTGGGTCAGACATTTGCATTTCATAATGGCGTAGTTTCTTTTCCATATTTTGCAATGCCTCAAAGACTGAGAGCATTTCGTCCCAAATAGAAAGATTTGATTCCAGTCCTGTATTTTGAGCTAAGTATCCAATCGTCACATCTTTTGGTTTCATCAGCTCGCCAGAATCATGGGACATTTGTCCGGCAATAATTTTTAATAAAGTGGATTTTCCAGCCCCGTTCCGACCAACTAGAGCAATTCGGTCATTCGTTTGAACTTCTAATTTTATATTGGATAAAATAAGGTCAGCACCATAATATTTATTTAATTGGTTCACCTGTAATAAAATCATTTTCTTCACCTCTAATACATAAGGCTAGTGTAACGTATTCTAGACAGCACAGCAATAATTGTGAGATTGTGAAGAAAAATACATGAGGTTTCACACATCTTGGAAAAAATAGTGTATGATTCTCTTAGAGAGGTGTTAAATTATATGAGCGAATTTACTCATTTTAATGAAGAGGGCAGGGCAAAGATGGTAGACGTTAGTCATAAGCCAGAAACGGTTCGAACAGCGGAAGCCTGCTCCAGCATTACAGTCAGCAATGAGATATATCAGCGAATTACCAATAATGAAATGAAAAAGGGTGACGTTTTGGCTGTTGCTCAGGTGGCTGCTGTGATGGCCTGTAAAAAAACATGGGAAATTATACCAATGTGCCATCCGATTCCTTTAAATGGAGTGGATGTCTCATTTGCCTGGGAAAAAGAAGCAAATACAAGTGACGATTACACCTTGCATATTTCAGCAAAGGTTAAAACAAAAGGAAATACCGGCGTTGAAATGGAAGCGTTAACAGCTGCTTCTGTTTGTGCATTAACCGTTTATGATATGTGTAAAGCAGTCGACAAAGGCATGATAATTGGAAAAACATATTTACTTGAAAAAACGGGTGGCAAAAGTGGCGATTACCATAGAGAAAATAAAGTGAAATAATCGATGGGAGAGGGTTAGGTTATGTCGAGTGATTATTCAACTAAAATTCCACAAGCCACTGCAAAAAGACTACCTTTGTATTATCGCTTCTTAAAGAATTTACATTCATCAGGAAAACAACGGGTATCTTCTGCAGAGCTTAGTGAAGCAGTGAAAGTCGACTCTGCAACGATTCGTCGTGATTTTTCTTATTTTGGGGCTTTGGGGAAAAAAGGTTATGGTTACAATGTAAATTATTTGCTTACCTTTTTCCGAAAAACATTGGATCAGGATGAACTTACCAAGGTTGCCTTGATAGGTGTAGGAAATCTGGGTACAGCATTCCTAAACTACAATTTCTTAAAAAATAATAATACGAAAATTGAGTTAGCTTTTGATGTGGATCCAGCCAAGGTTGGAACGAAAATTGGCGATGTTCCTGTTTATCACATGGATGAACTGGAGAAACGGATTGTTGAAGAAGATATCCATGTAGCAATTTTAACTATTCCAGCACCGGTAGCACAGACGATTACTGATCGGATTGCAAATGTTAACATCAAAGGGATATTGAATTTTACACCAGCAAGATTAAATGTTCCTTCAAATATTCGTGTTCACCATATTGACTTGGCAGTTGAATTACAATCACTAGTTTATTTCTTAAAACATTATCCAAAGGTTGAAGTAGAAGAATAACAAAAAAATGAGCCTGTAAAATGGCTCATTTTTTTTGTTCTATGATTTTTTTTATTCTAAAATGCAGACCGACTAATCTTATGCCAGTGCCGAAATCAAAGGTGGCGAGCAAGATAAGAATGTAGCTGAAAAAGTCCCAGCCATATTCATTTACGTTTTCGATCGCAAAATATGTGAATAGACAAGCAAGAATGATATGGATGAACCCAGAAATTAATGGTGACCTTCTCATAGGATACCTCCGATAAAGCTCTGTATTTTTTCTGATTGTTCAATGAATCGGTCGATATCTTCTTTAAATACTGATTGGATAAGGACGACGAACGTATTCATGGCAACATGGGCAAAAATAGGGACGATGATTCGGCCTGTTTTTACATATAGAAAGGCGAAGGTAAAGCCCATCGCAGAATAAAGCAGTGTATGCTCTATCTCCATGTGCGCTAAAGAAAAAATAACTGAGCTAATTAGTGCAGAAAGAAAAAAATTTAAACGTTGATGTAGTGCTCCAAAGATAATTTTACGAAACACAATTTCCTCTAAAATCGGACCAATTACCGAACTGACAAAAACCATAATTGGGAAAGCTTCAATAATATGAATGATTTGTTTCGTGTTATCAGAGCCGGTTTTAATCCCCATCATCGCCTCGATATTTCCTGCTAAGCCTTGTGCAAAAAGTGCGATAAAGATCCCAGAAATGGCCCAAAATATAGATGCTCCGAGACCCATTTTTGCTTTATCGCGAGTTTCGGTTTGGTTATATTCCTTTCGTAAAATCCATAAAACAAACAACAATGTAATGGAAAAGCTGGCGACAAGCCAAATAGGCACGGATAAGCTTCTCATTTCTGCGGTTGACTTACCAAGACTAGTGCCGATAAAAGTTACTAATGGAATCCCAATGAAGCTAGAAAGCTGCATGGTGATATAGGCAATTAAGACAAATCCATATTCCTTTTTCAAATTTGTGTTCTCCTTTAAAAATACTGGTGCAATACCTCTAATTTTACTCATAAAGTGCTCTATGATTCAAATAAAGACTATTATCTTCATTATTTTTAATTGTATAAGAATAAAATTGGAAATATGTAGCATACTCTTTAAGGTTGAGTTTTTGTAAAACGTTAAAATTAACTTATCCTGTAATTCGTTTTGGTTTGTGGAATTTGCTTAGTATTTATGTAAAAAAGGAAAATTTTTATGCGTCACTCTTGCAAAAGCAAGAGTAATTATTTATTATAATAATTGTGTTAGCACTCAAGTAGAGAGAGTGCTGATAATTAAATAATTGCAAATCAATTGAGGAGGTTGTTTTACTTGTTAAAGCCAATTGGTGATCGTATTGTTATTGAGCTTGTTGAAACAGAAGAAAAAACTGCAAGCGGGATCGTACTACCGGACACTGCAAAAGAAAAACCGCAAGAAGGAAAAGTAGTAGCGGTTGGTTCAGGTCGTGTACTTGATAGCGGCGAGCGTGTGGCAGTAGAAGTTGCTGTAGGCGATCGCATTATCTTCTCAAAATACTCTGGTACAGAAGTAAAATACCAAGGTACAGAATACTTAATTTTACGTGAAAACGATATTCTTGCTGTAGTTGGCCAATAATCGTTACGACAGATTAATAAATAGAACTTCATTTATATATTAAGAGGAGGTAATTTTTACGATGGCAAAAGACATTAAATTTAGTGAAGAAGCTCGTCGCGCGATGCTACGCGGTGTTGATACTCTAGCAGATGCAGTTAAAGTAACACTTGGACCAAAAGGACGTAACGTGGTTCTTGAGAAAAAATTCGGTTCACCACTTATCACAAATGATGGTGTAACGATTGCAAAAGAAATCGAATTAGAAGATGCATTCGAAAACATGGGTGCTAAGCTTGTTGCTGAAGTAGCTAGCAAAACGAATGATGTTGCTGGTGACGGTACTACTACTGCAACAGTTCTTGCACAAGCTATGATTCGTGAAGGTCTTAAAAACGTAACAGCTGGTGCAAACCCAATGGGTATCCGCAAAGGTATCGAAAAAGCGGTTGTTACTGCTGTAACTGAATTACAAGCAATTTCTAAGCCAATCGAAGGCAAAGAATCTATCGCGCAAGTTGCTTCTATTTCTGCGGCTGACGAAGAAGTTGGTCAATTAATCGCAGAAGCTATGGAGCGCGTTGGTAACGATGGTGTTATCACAATCGAAGAATCTAAAGGTTTCACTACTGAACTAGACGTAGTAGAAGGTATGCAATTTGACCGTGGCTACGCTTCAGCTTACATGGTAACGAACACTGAGAAAATGGAAGCTGTGTTAGAAAATCCATATATCTTAATCACTGATAAGAAGATTTCTAACATCCAAGAAATCCTTCCAGTGCTTGAGCAAGTTGTTCAACAAGGTAAGCCATTATTACTAATCGCTGAAGATGTTGAAGGTGAAGCATTATCTACATTAGTATTGAACAAACTTCGCGGTACATTCAACGCAGTTGCTGTTAAAGCTCCTGGCTTTGGTGACCGTCGTAAAGCAATGCTTGAAGATATCGCTATCCTAACTGGTGCAGAAGTAATCACAGAAGAACTAGGCCGTGACCTTAAATCTGCAACAATCGCATCACTTGGTCGCGCTTCTAAAGTTGTAGTTACAAAAGAAAACACTACAATCGTTGAAGGTGCTGGCGAAACTGCAGCGATCCAAGCTCGTGTTAACCAAATCCGCGTACAATTCGAAGAAACTACTTCTGAATTTGACCGTGAAAAATTACAAGAACGCCTTGCTAAATTAGCAGGTGGTGTGGCAGTGGTTAAAGTTGGTGCTGCTACTGAAACTGAATTAAAAGAGCGCAAACTTCGCATCGAGGATGCCCTTAACTCTACTCGCGCAGCAGTAGAAGAAGGTATCGTATCTGGTGGTGGTGTTGCCCTTCTTAACGTATACAATAAAGTTGCTGCAATCGAAGCTCAAGGCGACGAAGCAACTGGTGTAAACATCGTTCTTCGCGCAATGGAAGAGCCATTACGCACAATCGCTCACAACGCAGGTCTTGAAGGCTCCGTAATCGTTGAGCGCTTAAAGCATGAAGAAGTTGGAACAGGCTTCAACGCTGCAACTGGCGAATGGGTAAACATGATCCAAGCTGGTATCGTTGACCCAACTAAAGTAACTCGTTCTGCACTTCAAAACGCAGCATCTGTAGCAGCTATGTTCCTAACTACTGAAGCAGTAGTGGCTGACAAGCCAGAACCAGCAGCACCAATGATGCCTGATATGGGCGGCATGGGTGGAATGGGCGGCATGATGTAATAGCCCCCTCAAACCATTGGTATGACTGGGTTTTTAAGTAAGATGAGAGTGGTTTGCTAACATTTTGCTAACATAGAGGAAATTAACGGAGGCTTCTCATGAGTTCAGCGAACTTTTGAGAGGCTTCTTTTTTCATTTCTTGGGTAACGTGGAGATACACATTTTTCGTGATTTGATCATCGGAATGGCCAAGACGGTCCATGATTTGTTCAAGTGAGACACCAGCCTCAGCAAGAAGCGACGTATGAGTGTGTCTTAGACTATGCGGTGTTAAATCTTCATTTAGGCCAGCAATAGCAAGTAGTCGTTTCATTCGATCTCGTACGTTTTTAACGACAATAGGATAACCATAATGCCGTTCCATTTTAGCAAAGATAAAGTCTTTGTTATGGTAAGCAGCACCTAACCGCTTGATGACTTCATCTTGCACCTTTTGATGCTCCTTTAAAGCATCAATCACTTCTTCGTCCACAATAATTTTTCGTCGAGATTTTCTCGTCTTCGGTGTAACTAGCTGATATTCCAAGGCATTATTTTTGGGATTGTAATATGTTTTGGTAATGCTAATTGTGTAGTTTCTAAAGTCGATATCCTTCCACTTAAGGGCCACTAATTCTCCAACCCTAATGCCTGTATAGGCTAATATCAAAAAAACTAAGTAATCATGTTCGCGGTCATTGGCTTTAGCTGTTTCTAAAAGTAAAGCAAGCTCTTCTTTTTCAAGGTACTTAGGTACTTCCTCTTCTTCCAACTGTTCAATCGTTTTTTTATCTTTTTTCACATAAGCGAATTCAGTCGGGTCCTTTTTAAGTAGCTCTAGTTCTAGTGCCTTTCGGAAAATCATTCTTCCTGTACGATTAATCCCATCTCTTGTACTATCTGAGTAACCTCGGTCTTTAAGATCATTTAGAGCATCTTGATACATCTTTCTTGTAATGTCTTTTAACTTAAGTTTGGCAAAGTAGGGCAATAACTTTCCGATTTCATGAAGTCGTACTCGAATCGTTCCGGGCTTTACGTCTTTTGAATCACTGTAGATAGGAAGCCACTCCATTGTAAAGTCACTAAACGTTTTTTCTGTTTCCTCTAAATAGGTACCTTGGTTTAATTCGTGAATGAGAGCGGCGGCAGCTTCTTCAGCTTCCTGTTTAGTATTAAAGCCGCTTTTAACCTTTTGCTTTCTTCTGCCGGTCACTGGATCTAATCCAATATCAACGGTGAAAGCCCATTTTGAACCGCAAGTGCATTTTTTCTTTTTGCACTTACAGCCTCTTCTGTAAAAATGTCCTTTCATTCAACAGCCTCACTTTCAAAGTATATTTGTGTTACTGAAAGAACATTATTTCCAAAGGGAATGTTAAAAATTCCTTTTAAGACAATTTAAAAATTTTTAATTATGATATTAAATATATTTATTGAACTTTGGACGGGGGTTATCTTTGAAAAATTCTTGAAAAGTGAAACAATCAGTTGTGAATTCAATTATGTATGTAAATTAACTTAATTATAGAGGAGCGCTGAAAGTGTGTAGTAAAGAGTTTAAATAAGAAGTAAAAGAGATACAAGAACGGTTAAAAGCGAACATAAAAGACAAGGAGCTAAATAATTTAATTGAACAAATCGTAAAAGAAGATTCGGAATTGAAAAAGTGGGTAGAAGAGGAGTGAGTTTGTTGGTGGGAGGTATATCAAAACAAGCATTAGAAAAACAAATAACGGCATCAAAAAATTTTTTACAAGAGAGATACGGAATTATAAAACTTGGCATATTTGGTTCATATGCTCGTAATGAACAAAAAGCATCAAGCGATGTAGATGTTTTTATTGAATCTGAGAAAGCACTCGGTTTAGAATTCTTGTCAATCAAATATTATTTAGAGGATAAATTAGGCATTAAGGTTGATTTAGCAACCGAAGCAATGATAAAACCGCAAATTAGAGAGCAAATTTTCAAAGAGATCATCTACCTATGGGGCGATAACGAAGAACAACTGTAATGATTTAGCTTATTTAGGGTTAAAGTTTTGTAAATGTACTGAAAAACCTTCAATTTAGTTAAATGTGTATAATTTTGCTTTATTAAACAATCGGGCCATTTAATGGAGGAACATCTTTAAAGAACGTATTATATTTAAGTGGGATTGTGAAGCATTGTACACAATTATCTGAGGTGGGTTAATAAAGTTGTAATTTTTTCAAATTTACCCTTTACCCTG
>NZ_LR656193.1 GCF_902168435.1 Bacillus marasmi | reverse complement strand
GCGTACCCATGTATTGGAATAGATTCACATAATATGAAAATACTGTAGTAATATTTGTCGAATAATATTTTTTTGATGCACTACCAATGGCTCAAACCGTTGGTACATCAACATTTATAGAGGGAGGTAATTAAATGGAAGCCATCATCCTAGCCGCGGGTTATTCAAGTCGAGCAAATTCCTTTAAGATGACTCAACCTATTGAGCATAAGACCGTATTAGAACACACGTTATCAAAATTTGACGGTATTTGTACCAGGGTTATCGTTGTAGCGGGGTTTCAAGCGGATAATATTGCTAAAGAAATTGAGAGAATGAATTGGAAAGACAAGTACTCATTTCAAATTGACGTTGTGATGAATGCTGATTTTAGTCAAGGGATGTTTAGTTCAATTCAAACAGGCTGCAAAGAAGTAATGGCTCCATATTTTTTTATTACGCCAGGTGATTGCCCTCTCGTAAAAAAAGAGACGGTTCATCTTTTATCCGAAAAACCTGGTCATGTAGTCATTCCCAGCTTTAACTATAAAGGTGGTCACCCCATTTTATTATCTGGTGAGGTAAAGCAAAGAATTCTTGATACAAACCCTGAAAGTAACTTACGTCAAGTGTTAAGTTACTATGAAAAAAACTACATTAATGTTGATGATCTAGGAGTAATAATGGATATTGATACACCTTTGGACTTTCAATACGCCAAAAAGTATTATCAACAACACTTTTTGAACACATATTGAGAGAAGGCTTAATTCAATTCTATAATTCGAATTAAGCTTTTTTACTAAATAGTAATCATAAAATAACAATCCCTTTTATAAAATCGTAGGAAGAGGATTCTATTTCTCTATTTTTAAAAAAAAGAGTCGAAGGATGTTGGTGCTATGAATCCAAAAGACATTAGCGTCTCGGTACCCAAAAAGGATCATAAAGGAAAAGTATCAGGGCAACTGCCCTATATTAGTGACATAAAAGTGGAAAATATGGTTTATGGGGTTTTGTATCGGTCCCCGATTGCCTATGGAAAAATCATTTCGATACAGTTGCCAAGCCTACCTAAAGGTTATGAAGCAGTTGGAGCAGAGCATATACCAGGGCCGAATTATGTCAAAATCATCGAGCCTGACCAACCTATTTTTGCAAACGAATGGGTCAATTATATTGGTGAACCGATTCTCATGCTCGTTGGCAAGGATTTGGAAGTTATATACAGTTTGTTAAAAGAAATAAAGGTTGAATTTGAAGAGCATCCAGCCATTCACACATTGGATGAAGCGATAAGTCAAAAATCAAAGTCCGGTGTCACCATGGCGAACTATGAATTCGGTGAAAGCGTAGCTGTTATTGCATCCATTGAACAGGAAGCGTACAAAATTGTTGAGGAAGAATTTGAGACAGGTTATCAGGAACATGTATATTTAGAGCCTCAAGGAATGCTCGCCGTTTATCAGGACGATGAGATTACTGTTCAAGGGTCCATGCAATGTCTCTATTATATAAAAAATGCATTGCTTAGCGCGTTGGACTGCGGTGATGATGAGGTCAGAGTTGTTCAAAGCCCAACTGGTGGTGGTTTTGGCGGAAAAGAAGATTATCCTTCGATGATGGCTTGTCATGTTGCTGTCGCAGCCAAAGCAGTCAAAAAGTCCGTTATGCTCATATTTGATCGATCAGAAGACATGTTGGTAACAACAAAAAGACACCCTGCTAAACTCAAGTATCGAACGGCATTGGATAAAAATGGCAATATTTTAAGCATGTGTATCGATATTTTTCTTGATGGTGGGGCCAATCTTGGCTTAAGCTCTGTCGTGCTCCAGCGTGCTTTAATAAACAGCGCAGGCGTGTATAAGATTCCTCATTTTCATGCGAAGGGCTTTGTGTTAAAAACAAATACAGTTCCAAACGGTGCCTTTAGAGGATTTGGTGCTCCACAAAGCTTTGCAGGAATTGAAAGCCATATCGGTCATCTTAGTAAAATGGCCCGAATTGATCCTTTGGAATATAAACGAAAATACCTCGTCAAACAAGGTGACCCGACCATCACGAAAGGTGAATTTAGAGACCCAATCTTAGTTGAGGAAATGATTATGGACTTACTCAATACAAGCGAATATAAAAAGAAGAAGCGACAATTTCAACAATACAATCATCAAAGTAGCCGCTATAAAAAAGGTATTGGCACTTCGTTATTTCTTCATGGATGCGGATTTACGGGCAGCGGTGAAAGGGACCATATAAAAGCAACGGTGAAGTTATTTAAATCGGAAGATGATAAAGTATTTCTAAAAATCTCAAATTCAGATATGGGACAAGGTATTCTAACAACATTAACTAAAATTGTTGCAAAAGAGATAGACCTTCCATACGAGGATGTGCTATACCCAGACCCTGATACAAAAGAGGTGCCTGACTCAGGACCGACTGTTGCCTCGAGGACGACGATGATTGTTGGTAAACTGCTTGAACGAGCAGCAAAAAAGCTTAAAGCTCAATGGCAAACAGGGGTTGAGCAAGAGGTTATTGAGCATTATGTCCACCGTGAAATGATTCCATGGAATGAGAAAACCTTTACGGGGGACGCCTATCCAGCCTACTCCTGGGGGGTAAACTTCGTTGAAGTAGAAGTGGATAGCTTAACTGGGAATGTAAAATTGGAAAAAGTGTACGGGAATTATGAAGTCGGAAAAGTAATCGATGAACGAATCTTAAAAGGACAAATCGACGGAGGTCTGGCCCAAGGGTTGGCTTATGGTTATCTGGAAAAAATGACTTCAAAAGAGGGCCGAATTCTTCAAAAAAGCATTTCAGATTACGGACCGCCAACATCAATGGATGTGGTACCGATTGAAAGTAAGGTCTTTGATAATCCATATGCAGATGGACCATATGGAGCGAAGGGGGCAGGTGAATTGACGCTAATTGGCGGTGCACCTGCAGTACAAGCCGCAATCGAGGATGCCTTGCAAACATCATTCAACCAAATACCAATTACACCTGAAGCCATTATTGAAAGTCTTTCAATGAGAGAAGGTGAAAAGAGTTGATAAAATTTACACTAAATGGAAGAGTCGTAGAAACTAAAGCGCCAGCAACGATGAGATTGCTAGATGTGTTAAGAGAAGAGTTTAATTTAATTGGGACAAAGGAAGGTTGTGGAGAAGGAGAGTGCGGAGCCTGCAGTGTTTTCGTTAATAACCAACTCCAAAACAGTTGCTTAATTCCAATTGGTTCCATTGCGGGAGCGGAGGTTCAAACAATCGAAAATCTAATTGAAACCGAGCGGTTTAAGATATTAGATGAAAGCTATTCTATTGCAGGGGGTGTGCAGTGCGGCTTTTGCATCCCAGGAATGATTATGGCAAGCGCCGCATTGTTATCAAATAATCCACAGCCATCCGAGGCGGAAATTCGTGAAGGTATTTCTGGAAACCTATGCCGGTGTACAGGCTACAATATGATCGTTGACGCAATTAAACTAGCAGCGAAAAAAGGTGATGGAGTTTGGCAGAAAAAGTAGTAACATACCGTTTCAATTGTTTAGAAAAAACGCTGAATCAAATGAACAAGGTGGACTGTGCCATCATTGCTGGAGGGACGGATGTAATGGTTCTTCATAAAAGCCGAAGAGGTGTTCCACCACAAATAAACAAACCCATTATGTTTATTGATCATCTTCCAGAGCTAAAGCAAATATATCCAAAACATAACAATCTCCACATTGGCGCTTGCACTACTTATAGCGAACTACTAGAGCATCGATTAACTCCAGAACCACTAAAAAAAGCAATCAAAACCATTGCGGCACCTGCGATTAGAAATAGAGGGACATTGGGTGGAAACATATGTAATGCATCCCCGGCTGGCGACACGCTCCCATTATTATATGTATACAATGCAAAGCTCCTGCTCCGTTCTGTAAATGGTGAAAGAGTGGTGGGGATTCATGACTTCATCCAAGCTCCGCGACGAATCCAGCGATTTCATAATGAGATAGTAGCAGAGATTATTCTGCCTGATGTTTTATTAAATGATGCCTTTATTGTATTTGAAAAAGTGGGTAACCGTAACGCTGACGCCATTGCCAAAGTGTCATTTGCGGGCTTAACTCGAATTATTAATAATCGAATTGAAGATATTCGATTCGCATTTGGGGCGGTTGGACCGACCATGGTTCGCTCAACAAGCATTGAAAGGAAGTTGCTTGGAAAAACAACGCCTTTAACACATACAGACATTGCAGCAACTTTGGCTGATTTTGATAAAATAATCAAACCTATCGACGACCAACGCTCTACAGCCTCTTATCGAAAAACTGTCGCGTTAAATCTGCTGAAATATTTTCTAAACTCGATTGGAACCATGACCAAGTGAAAATTCTTCTGCACAGTCAGTATGGGTCTCATACGGACAAAACTTGAAGGAAAACCATCCGAACTGTCCGTATGACTGCTTTATACGGACAAAACTTGAAGGAAAACCATCCAAACTGTCCGTATGGTTAGGCACTTTTATCGGGACCAACCTTATCAGAAAAGGAGGGGGAGTCAAGAATGCTAATAATGGAGAAAGTAGCAAAACTGAACGTGCAAAATGAAACCTTTGCCTTAGCGATGATCATTGAATCAAAGGGATCAACACCGAGGCATGTCGGCAAAATGATTGTCTATCACGATGGTTCAATTGAAGGAACGGTCGGAGGAGGCTTGGCTGAACACTACATCATTCAAGAAAGTGTCATCGCTCTTCAAAAAGGACAATCGAAGATCGTTGAATATAAATTGAATAAACACGCAAAAGACGGAATTCATATGAATTGTGGTGGAACCTTAAAGGTTTTTATTGAAGTCTATACTCCAAGGCCTGAGCTTGTTCTTGTTGGAGCAGGACATCTTGGGCTTGCGATGGCGAAGCTTGCTGATTTCCTCGAATATCCTTATTGTGTCGTTGATGATCGCCCAGGATATTGCACAAAGGAACGTTTTCCTAATGCGAGGAACATTTACGTTAATGAGGACATTGGAAAGGCGATGCTTGAAGCAAACCTAAGCGAAAGATCCTATGTTACGATTTTTACGAAGGATTGTGATGATGTTGCCTTAAAAACAGCACTCCAATTCCCCTGTGCTTATGTCGGCATGGTTGCAAGTAAGCGCAAGGTTATTAATATTTTTGAAAAATTAAAAAGTGAAGGAATTACACAAGAACAACTAGAAAGTGTCCGTTCGCCGATTGGTTTGCATATTGGTTCAGAAACTGCACAGGAAATTGCCATTAGTATTATTGGAGAAATAATAAAAGTAAGCAGAGAAATAAAGCCAGTTAAAGTGAAGCAATTCAATAGATAAACCAAAAACCAGACAAATGTCTGGTTTTTTAGCGAGTAAAAACAAATACTGAGCTAATGATTGCAATAATAAGTAAACTAAATATGATGAATAAGGTAATGATGCCAGACTTATTCAAATGAATAGCCCCTTCCTTATAAGAAATTCTTTATCATGTTTATTTAAGAATATTATGATATGGGGCAACTCATGAGAAAGATTGAGTGACAATTCGTTACAAATCTTATGTAAACAAAAAGAAGTAGGCGCATGAATGATTCATGCGCCTACTTCTTTATTATTAATTGTTTTATAATCTCATTTTAAAATCTTGATAGCTAAATTTTCGAACGACTTTGCAATCACCATTTTTATCTTGAACCGCAATCGCAGGTAATGCCATGCCGTTAAACGTAGTATTCTTCACCATTGTGTAAATTGCCATGTCACCAAATACTAGGCGGTCGCCACCTTTTAATGGTTGATCAAATGAATAATCACCGATGACATCGCCAGCTAGACAAGTCTGTCCACCAAGACGATATGTATGTGGCTTTTCGCCTACTTCACCTGAACCCAATAAAGGAGGACGGTAAGGCATCTCTAGTACGTCAGGCATATGGCATGATGCTGAAGTATCTAAGATGGCAATGTTCATGCTGTTTTCAAGCGTATCAAGAACAGTTGTAACAAGGTAACCTGCGTTTAATGCTACAGCTTCACCTGGCTCAAGATATACTTCTAGGCCATATTTATCTTGCATTCTTTTAATGCAAGCTTCCAATCTTGGAATATCATAATCTTCTCTCGTAATATGATGACCGCCGCCAAAGTTTATCCATTTCATTTGTGATAAATATGGACCAAACTTTTCTTCTACAGCATTAAGAGTAGTTTCTAAGTCATCAGAGTTTTGCTGACAAAGGGTATGGAAATGCAGCCCATCAATTCCTTCAAGTAAGTCAGGACGGAAATTCTTCAAAGTTACACCAAAGCGAGAGCCAGGTGCACAAGGATTATATATATCATGACCGATTTGCGTAGAGCATTCTGGGTTAATTCGTAAACCAATACTTCTTCCAGCGTTTAGTGCTTTATCTTTAAATTTTTCAATCTGTGAAAAAGAGTTAAAGATAATGTGATCACAAATTTCGATGATTTCATCGATTTCATCCTCGCGGTAGGCAGGGGAGAAAACATGATTTTCTTTTCCCATTTCCTCGTAACCGAGGCGGGCTTCATAAAGCCCGCTTGCAGTTGTTCCGCTTAAATACTCTCCAATGAGAGGATACAGTGAGTACATTGAAAATGCTTTTTGTGCTAAAACAATCTTACATCCAGTCCGTTCCATGACTCCGTTCAGGATTTTCAGATTTTTTTCCAGTAGACCTTCATCAACTACATAACAAGGAGTAGGTAATTCTTCAAAACGCATTGTTTAAACAGTCTCCGGCTCTTTTTCTTTAATAGGTTCATTATCAACAAGTACTGGGTTAAAGTTTTCTTTCCATGGTAGTCCCCACTTGTTTAATGCTTCCATAAATGGATCTGGATCAAATTCTTCAATATTGTAAACGCCTGGCTTATTCCAAGTACCATTCAAGATCATCATAGCCCCAATCATTGCTGGTACACCTGTAGTATAAGAAATTGCTTGTGATCCTACTTCTCTATAGCATTCTTGGTGGTCACAAACATTGTATACATAATAAGTTTTTTCTACGCCGTCTTTTTTTCCTTTAAAAATACAACCGATATTCGTTTTACCGACTGTACGAGGTCCAAGTGAAGCTGGATCTGGTAAAACCGCTTTTAAGAATTGAAGTGGTATGATTTGCTTTCCTTCGAATTCAATCGGCTCGATTGAAGTCATTCCAACATTTTCAAGACATTTTAAGTGAGTAAGGTAGCTTTGACCAAATGTCATGAAGAAACGGATGCGCTTAAGACCAGGAATGTTCTTTGCAAGTGATTCAAGCTCTTCGTGATAAAGCAGGTACATATCCTTTTCGCCAACTTCATCGAAGTTATAAACTCGCTTAATTTCCATCGGCTTTGTTTCAATCCACTCGCCATTTTCCCAATATCTTCCGTTTGCAGATACTTCACGGATATTGATTTCAGGGTTGAAGTTAGTCGCAAATGGGTAGCCATGGTCGCCGCCGTTACAATCAAGAATATCAATTGATTCGATTTCATCAAAGTAATGCTTAAGGGCATATGCTGAGAATACTCCAGTTACTCCAGGGTCAAAACCGCTACCTAAAAGGGCAGTAATGCCAGCCTCTTTAAAGCGCTCTTGGTAAGCCCATTGCCAGCTGTATTCAAATTTTGCTGTATCTTCAGGCTCATAATTAGCTGTATCCATATAATGAGTCTTTGTTGCTAGACAAGCATCCATGATTGTTAAATCTTGGTATGGTAATGCAAGGTTCATGACGATGTCAGGCTTCACTTCGTTAATTAAAGCGATTAGCTCATCAACATTATCCGCATCAACCTGTGCAGTTGTAATTTTTGTTTTTCCACCATCTAACTTCGCTTTTAATTCATCACATTTTGATTTTGTACGACTTGCGATACAAATCTCTTCGAAAACCTCGCTGTTTTGAACACATTTGTGGATGGCAACAGCAGCTACTCCGCCGGCTCCAATAATAAGTGCTTTTCCCATTTTCTAATCTCCTCGTCAAATAGATTTTTCAAAGCTAAGGATTTCCATAACATCCCTACTACGAGTTAGTAAAGATGTTTGTCGGAAAAGGTGATTGTTGATAAAACTTATAAACGGCAAAAAAGCAAGTGAAATACGCATCATCATTCGCGCACAACACTTGCTTAGATATAAAGGTCAATATTAAAAGCTAGTTATACCCAGGCCATAAAGTCATCTGGATATGCTAACGATAAAAGTCCGAGAACTTTTTGCGTCAGAAAGCCCTTTAATATTCAATATATCTTTTTCAGGATCAGAGTCTATATAGCAAATAATTACTTTTACCACTCTTATTGACCGTTTCACAAGTTGTGTGCAAAATATGCACTGGTTGTAAAGTAACCAACTTATAAAATTTGAGCTTTTAACTCAATCAATAAGGCAACTAAAGTTGCCAATCGGCATTTGACCCGGCGAACCGTTGCCTTAACTCCCCGTATGAGAAGTGGTCAAAATTATCTGCTTGGAAAGACTCAAGATAAATGAATATTAGCTTTCCAATTCACACTCACTTATATTATCAGCAAGTTTCGCAAATAGCAATAGAAACATAAATATTATTTTACAAATTCCGACGAGTGATTCAAAATCTTATAGATATTTGCTGGTAATAGTGCTGATTATTGGTAAAAATCTTGCAAATCTAAAATGAATAAAAGTATGCCAAATCATTTTAAGATTTTTTCTAACACCTTTTTAAACTATTCAAACGAAGCAAGAATTGATAAAGAATACAGAAATTTTTTAATTTTTATAAAACCGAGTTGACTTATAGGATAAATGAAGTTAAGATAGAGACAACATCACACGAAGCCATTTGAAATCAGCAAGATTATTTTGGCTCCTATTAGATTTTGACAAACTACATAAGTGAATGATAGCTGATCAGACAACTGAAGGCTGTTATCTTTTGATGTAACAAAGACCATGATTCTTTGACATCGATAGGTAGCAGCCTTTTTGTATTTTAAAAAGTAAAAAAGGGAGAGGGTATTATGAAAAAGGGCATTACATGGAAGTTGGTGCTGTTATTAATTGCAGCAATAGTTGCATTAACAGGCTGCAACACTTCTAAGGAAACAAG
Organism: Bacillus marasmi; assembly: GCF_902168435.1. GTDB lineage: Bacteria > Bacillota > Bacilli > Bacillales > Cytobacillaceae > Bacillus_BU > Bacillus_BU marasmi. The sequence continues at coordinate 4,840 of NZ_LR656193.1, read as the reverse complement.
CAGGGAAGAAACAAAAACCAATACCAACGAAAAAACAACGAAAAAGGAACCTGTTGAGTTGTTAAACGTATCCTATGACCCAACACGTGAACTCTACCAGGAGTTTAACCAAGAGTTTGCAAAGCATTGGGAAAAAGAATCAGGTCAAAAAGTAACCATTCAACAATCTCATGGTGGTTCTGGAAAACAAGCCAGAGCAGTCATCGATGGTCTTGAAGCAGACGTTGTCACACTTGCGTTAGCCTACGACATTGATGAAATTGTCAATTTTAATCAATTACTTGACAAGGATTGGCAAAAGCAATTTAAGAACAATTCAACTCCTTACACTTCCACAATTGTCTTTTTGGTGAAAAAAGGGAATCCAAAGAACATTAAAGATTGGGATGACCTAACCAAAGAAGGAGTGTCTGTCATTACACCAAATCCTAAAACATCTGGTGGGGCAAGGTGGAATTATTTAGCTGCTTGGGCATATGCAGATAAGAAGTTCAAAGGTGATGAGGTGAAAGTTAAAGAATTCATCAACAAGCTTTATAAAAACGTTGAAGTATTAGATTCAGGTGCTCGCGGCTCAACTACAACATTTGTTGAAAGAGGTATTGGCGATGTTTTAATCGCTTGGGAAAATGAAGCCTATTTAACGATAAATGAATTAGGCAAAGACAAATTTGAAATTGTGAATCCCTCATTAAGTATTTTAGCTGAACCGCCGGTTGCAATCGTTGACAAGGTTGTAGATAAAAAAGGAACTCGTGAAGTAGCGCAAGCATATCTTGAGTACTTATACACTGAAAAAGGACAGGAAATTGCAGCGAAAAACTATTACCGCCCACGTAACGAAGATGTATTAAAGAAATACAGTGAGCAGTTCCCGAAAATTAAGTTAGTTAACATCGATGATTCCTTTGGTGGTTGGAAAAAGGCTCAAGAAAAGCATTTTCAAGATGGTGGAACCTTCGATCAAATTTATCAACCTTAATTACAGTAGTAATAAAATGGACCATACCTTTTGGGACCACTCGGCTAAACAGAGTGGCTTCCTCTTTATATTGTTTTGATACTTGATTGTAGGGGGGTAAATATGAAATCAAATAAATTGAAAGCCTATAGTATTTTGCCAGGATTCGGACTTTCGCTTGGATATACGATTATGTACACGAGTATTCTCGTTTTATTGCCATTATCAATGATATTTTTTAATACCTTTACAATGGACTGGTCAAAAATATTGACAACCATTTCTGACCCTAGAGTAGTTGCTTCCTATAAACTGAGCTTTGGTGCATCTTTTTCAGCAGCATTAATCAATGTGGTTTTTGGTGTATTAATTGCTTGGGTGCTAGTTCGATATTCATTCCCAGGAAAAAAGATAGTTGATGGATTAGTCGATCTTCCGTTCGCGCTTCCAACTGCTGTAGCGGGGATTGCATTAACGACCCTTTATACTCCAAATGGATGGATAGGACAATTTTTACACTTTAAAGTGGCCTATACATCATTGGGCGTAACAGTAGCACTAACCTTTATCGGCCTACCATTCGTAGTTAGAATGGTTCAACCTGTTTTGCAAAATTTTGAACGGGAAGTAGAGGAAGCTAGCTCAAGCTTAGGTGCTAATCGCTTTAAGACCTTTACCAAAATTATTTTTCCAGAATTGATTCCTGCTGCTCTAACTGGCTTTGCGTTAGCATTCGCACGAGCGATTGGGGAATATGGGTCAGTAGTCTTCATTTCTGGAAATATGCCTATGAAAACGGAAATTACACCATTATTAATTATGACAAAATTGGAGCAATATGATTATCCTGGGGCGACTGCAATTGCAGCCGTCATGCTGTTATTTTCATTTGTTTTATTATTGACAATTAATATTTTTCAATGGTGGATGAATAAACGTTTTGCAAACGAATAAGGAGGCGAGAATATGGCAGGTCATGTTTCCGTACAACACGCAGCCACACAGTTGCCAAGTAATAATTCGACAACTGAACCTAGAATAGTACGATGGCTCTTAATCTTTGTCGCAATTGGGTTTTTAAGTCTGTTTTTATTACTACCATTAATTGCAATTTTTGTAAAAGCGATTGAAAAAGGTTTTGAAGTATATTTCGCCTCTATTACCCAACCAGATGCATTGTCAGCAATTAAATTAACTCTCATAGTCATTTTGATTGCAGTACCTTTAAATACAATTTTTGGCGTTGCGGCAGCGTGGGCTATTACAAAGTTTCAATTTAAAGGGAAAAGTATATTAATTACCATTATTGATTTACCATTTGCTGTTTCACCGGTTATTGCTGGACTCGTGTTTATTTTATTATTCAGTTCGCATGGTATTTTCGGGCCTTGGCTGATGGAACATGACATAAAAATTATCTTTGCGATTCCTGGCATTGTGTTAGCGTCAGTGTTTGTTACATTTCCATTTGTGGCGAGGGAACTGATACCGCTCATGCAGACATTAGGCTCAGCAGAAGAAGAAGCTTCAATAACGCTTGGTGCCAGTGGCTGGAAAACATTTTTCTATGTAACACTTCCGAATATGAAGTGGGGTTTGTTGTATGGAATGATATTATGTAATTCTCGAACCGTTGGGGAGTTTGGTGCGGTGTCAGTCGTATCCGGTCATATCCGTGGAATGACCAATACGATGCCATTACATATCGAAATTTTATACAACGAATATCAATTTTCTGCGGCCTTTGCGGTTGCTTCATTAATGTCCATCCTTGCAATCGTGACCTTAGTGATAAAAAGTTATATAGAATGGAAGGCGAAGCAACAATTGAAAAGCTAAACACAAGGAAGGACGTGGATTCTGTGAGTATACGCATTAATCAAATTTCTAAAACATTTGGCTCCTATCAAGCCTTAAATGATATAAATTTAAACATTGAAACTGGTGAATTGGTAGCACTGTTAGGCCCATCTGGTTCTGGAAAAACCTCACTGCTAAGAATTATTGCTGGCTTAGAAAGTGCAGATAGAGGCAGTATTTATTTCGATCATCAAGATATTACCTCAATAATTATAAAAGAACGGAAGGTTGGTTTTGTGTTTCAGCATTACGCTTTGTTTCGTCATATGAGCGTTTTTGATAATGTAGCGTATGGACTGAAGGTACGGCCTAGAAAAGCGCGACCAACGAAACAGGAAATTAAGGAAAAGGTCGAAGAACTCTTAAAGTTAGTAAAATTAGAAGCGTTTTCCGACCGTTTTCCAAGTCAGCTATCTGGAGGTCAACGGCAGCGTGTTGCTTTAGCGCGGGCACTTGCAGTTGAGCCAAAGGTTCTTTTGCTTGATGAACCTTTCGGTGCTCTCGATGCAAAGGTTCGTAAGGATTTAAGACGTTGGCTTCGTCGGCTCCATGATGATTTTCATATTACTAGCATTTTCGTTACTCATGATCAAGAGGAAGCACTTGATGTTGCTGATCGTATTGTGGTCATGAATGAAGGTCGAATTGAGCAAATAGGTACACCAGAAGAAGTATACGAACATCCAATAAACCCATTTGTCTACGATTTTCTCGGGAATGTAAACATTTTCCCAGGCCGACTTCAAAACGGGAAATTAAGCGATGGTAGTTTTACTATCGATGCCCCAGATTTTTGTGATGATGAAAGTACCGAAGCGGTTGGATATGTACGGCCTCACGACATCCATCTTGATCGGGAGCAAATTTCGAGTGATTCAATTAAGACTACCGTTGTCCATCTTCACGTTATTGGTCCGGTCGTAAGGGTGGAGCTTAGAAGAGACGACCGGGATGAATTTCTGGAAGCCGAAATTTCCAAGGAACGCTACCGTTCCTTAAATTTAAAATTAAAAGATCAAGTATTCGTAAAACCAAAACAGTTAAAGGTTTTCATTCCACAGGATTTTTCAATTTAATTTCAATAAAAATGTTTAATGTTTCCAATATAACAATTTCTGCTGTAAAATATAATTTGGAAGGAGTTATTTTGAAATGGAGGCAATGACTATGAATAGAATGAGCCTAGAGCATTTTGAACAACATCCGATTCCTAAATTTAAAGAATTAAAAACAAAAACTGAACAATTTCACATCATGCCAAATTATCGCCAGGTAAAGATTAGAGGTTCAGCACGAATGCGTAGAGGAAAGATACCTGGTCGCCATCATTGATTATATTTACATTTCAAAAAGAGTTGATAACTATTAAAATAGTTAATTAACTCTTTTTTGTTTTATTCTATTAAACAGGACCTTGTAAATTTTTATTTTGATAAGGATTGATGCTTATTGGAGAAAACTCCCTATTGATATGTAGTTGCTAGAATGGTACTATTTGAAATCTCAGTAGGGTATTGGAATATATGACGCCTTGCTGAAGGATGTTTTAAAATAGATATTGCAGGTTATCGGTTATGATGTTATTATTTGAAAGTTGCATCATGATTGCGTAACAATTTATCAATCGGAAAAATAAATATTGATTAATTTTATGGAGCTATGATATGATAATAAACGTCGCTTTTGAAATTATGAAACTAGTTAAAATAAGTTGTTTCGTAGGCGTTGACAATCTATCGATTATAATGTAATATTTTAAAAGTCGCTTTCAAGCGATGATTGCTCTTTGAAAACTAAACAAACAAACGTCAACAATAAAATTTTTATCGTGTTTCTTCTATTATATAGTCGAACACGAGCCAACGTAACTTTATGAGCTAAATCAACTTTCATGGAGAGTTTGATCCTGGCTCAGGACGAACGCTGGCGGCGTGCCTAATACATGCAAGTCGAGCGGACTTGAGGGAGCTTGCTCCCGATAGTCAGCGGCGGACGGGTGAGTAACACGTGGGCAACCTG